>NZ_JBFUEZ010000001.1:0-1133589 GCF_056403675.1 Pedococcus sp. P2_F6 | reverse complement strand
TCGAGGGCAAGGCACTCGACGCCGACTCGGTGAAGTCCGGCGCCGGCGCAGCCAGCGCCCGCGAGGTCTCGGTCGAGGTCCACTCGTCCGCCGAGCTCCTTGAGAAGTTCCAGGGCATCTCCGCCGACGCCCCGATGTGCCTCACCTGCGGCACCAAGATGCGCCCCGCCGGCTCCTGCTACGTCTGCGAAGGCTGCGGAAGCACCAGCGGCTGCAGCTAACCCCCAGCCAGTCAAACAACGGTGGGCCCGGAGCGAGATCGCTCCGGGCCCACCGTGTGGGCCTGCCTCCCGCCTGGTCTGAGACGCATAGGAGCCGGTATGACGTACGAGTTGCCAGGCCCCAAAGTGCATTCCGTGCTCTGCTCCAGCGGCAGGAGACCTTCGCCTTCACTCCACCAGCGGGTAGCGTTGGGGTTGTGGATGGCGCTTGTCTTACGGCGTCCTTCCTGTTGTAAGGAGGCCGGGATGCCGAAGGTCGAACTGGACGTGGAGACGAGCGCCCCGCCTGAAGCCGTGCGGGCAGCCCTACTGGACTTCTCCGATCGACGGCCGGAGCTCTGGCCGGGCATAGAGCCCAGCCTCTACGAGGTCTACACGGTTGGCGATACCTTCGCCGACGTGCAGGAAGGCAGCAAGATGCCCGGGGCGACCATCTGGGCCAAGGAGCACTACGACTGGTCGGCGGGTGAGCTGGTCACGTGGACCGTTCGGGAGAGCAATTTCTGCGCTCCAGGCAGCTACGTTGCAGCCGCAATCGCGCCCCGAGGGGACGGCGGCACCCGCATACACGTGACGTGGAACCGTAGGCCAACCTCGATGGTCGGCCGGCTGGCCACCGTGCTGATCCAGCTCACCGGCGGCAAGCCAATCGCTGCTTCCATGCGCAGGGCGCTGGCCAGACTCGAGCGGCCACCGACGCCCTGACCGCTGTGCACGCGTTCGCCCCCGTCGAGTTCAGGTCGCCTACGGCTGAAGATTGAGAGCGCGCAGAGGCCGTTCGCAGATCCGCTAACACGTTCGCAAGCTGCTTGACCGCTTGGCGGCGGATTGACGCGGCTGGTCAGGGCGCAATTGCGGGGTGACGGGTGGACACGGCACTCACTGGGATGGCTGCGCCGGCTCGAGTACGAACCACACAGCCATCCCGCCTGCGTCCAATTGGGACCCCCACCTCGAGGAGAACGCGTCTACGAGCTGCAGCCCCCGGCCGTGGACGGCCAGCGGGTCCTGACTGACGTGGCTGGGGTCGATGACGACGTTCGAGCCGCTATCACGGACGGTCGTGGTAAGGACATCTTCGTCGAGGACGATGCGAAGCTCGCAGCCGGCATCGGTGTGGATCACGGCGTTGGTGACCAACTCGCTCAGGCACAGGAGGGCGTTGTCGATCGTGGCTCCATCGATGCCCCATGCGGTGAGAGTTCTGGACGCGAAGTGGCGCACGTGAGCGACTGCTCGGGGGTCGGCAGCCACGGAGTAGGTGGCTGCGTGTGCGCCCTCGGGCACCGGCTCCGTCTCCAGGGACATGCTGGCACGGGTGGTGGCCCGCTGGATTCGGCGGAGCTCCCCGCCAAGCCGCGCCCCCAGGTTCTCCAGGTCCATCAGCTGTGGCTGGTCGAAGGGCTGCGAAGTGTCGAAGAACAACGCGAAACCGCCCAGCATGTGACCGGCCGCGACGATGGGGACCGTTGCCACCCCTCGCGTGTTCGGAGGCTGGCGGTCGGCGAACCGCACATAACGGCCAGCCAGTTCGGCCAGTGAACCCAGCACAGCCTCCCCGGTGCGCACGGTGTGCGTCAGCGGGACCTCCTCATAGGCGTCGATCTCGCACCACGGGACGCTGCTTCCACCATCGCGGTCACTCGCGGTGAACAGCAGCCGCCGCCCACCGCCTTCCGCGAGTGCCAGCCCCGCCCGGTAGGCGCCCGGCACGTCGGCCAGCTGGGCGAGCGCGGACCGCGCCCACGTCTCCCCTTCAGGGACGGGTCTGCCTGCGACGTAAGGCGCCACTCCCGCAGGCTACCGACGTCCCACCCAAGCCCGAAACCCTGCGCCAGTACCTATGGTTCTACGTCACAACCGTCGTGGAGGGACGTTGATGAGGGCATAGGCCAAGAATCCTCCTCGGGAAGCCCAAAGCGTCCTAGCCAGGTCAGGTCCGCACCATCGGTCTGCTGGACACTTTCAGCGGCGGAGCAAGACGAGAACTCCCCCGTCAGCCCGGGCCGGCCGGGCCTCCACCCGAAGGAATGTGCTGGGCGCGCCAATCGGGCCCGTCGTTGTGACCGAACTCGATGAGGCCATACCTGCGGCAGGTGGATTTGACTGCGTTATCCGGGGACCGGTGGTGGTGCCATCGGTGACCAACAAGACGACACATCGCGCGCTTGACGTCCATGCCCCCAGTGTGAGGGCGTCGGCCCACCTGCACCAGCAGACGGGGAAACAGATCTACCCGATGGTCCCTGGACGCACGATGCCCAACTCTCGTCTTGGGATTGCCATGACGGAGACGTCAGCGTCCTCACCGTCCCACTTGAGATCACTGACGCCACACGGTGCCGGAACAAGCCGGCACCCAGCCGCGGGGACACCGCTTGTCGGCTCCATGAAGGCATATTCACCGCTCACATCGCGGCGGACAGACCTTTGGCTGCGCGTTCCTGACCGTGTCGACCGGACCCTGGAGCGTGGCCGTCGGCGTGGCCGCATGGTCTTGGTTGCCCCCAAGCTTGGAGCGGTCGGTTCGGCGAGGTGCGCTCGTTGCAGGGTTCAGCGGGTGAACGTGGCGCGGTACTCCGATGGTGTGCTCCCGGTGAGCTCGCGAAAGGCGGCGTTGAATCCCGACAGTGAGCCGTAGCCCACCTCGTGGGCGATCGTGGTGACTGGGGTGTCGTCGGCTGCGAGCCGTTCGACTGCCCGCAGGACCCGCATCCGTCGGAGGGTGGCACGCCAGGTCATCCCGACCTCGGCTTCGAAGCGGCGCGCCAGGGAGCGCGGTACGAGCCCGACCAAAGCCGCGACGGCCTCGAACCGGACCTCATCTGCGAGCCGTTCCTCGGTCAGCCGCAACGCGGTCCGCACCTCGGTCGAGCGCCCGGCCGGCATGACGACGGGGCTGGGTCGCTCGGCCAGCCGCCACACCACCGCAGCCAGCGCAGCGAACATGGTCCGGGCGTACAGGGGCAGCGGCTCGTCCGCCTCCGGCCACCCGCCGCACTCGGCAACGAGTGCCCGAGCCAGCGGGTCGAGGTCGAAGACCGTGAGGTCCTGCGGCGGTGGTGGCACGAAGTCGACATGGAAGAGGACCGACGCAGTCGTCGCCGGCTGCGGGATAGTGACCGTGGCCGGCCGCTCGGCGCGTAGCAGGGCGGCCCGGGCCGGGGGCAGCAACCAACGCTGCCCCTGGGCCTCGAGCCGCAGTGCGCCCTTGGAAGCACACAACAAGTAGTGCCGGTCGACGACCAGCTCGGTTGGCCCGGTCGGCGCGAAGGACCGGGTGAACGCAAACGCCTCACGGGTCACGGGTGGACTCCCACGCACCGATCGTAGGGACGCAGTACCCGTCAGGCGACGGACTCGACGAGTTCGGCGCGGAACCGACGGCTCACCGGCCCCTCGGTGACCAACGGTCGCAGGACGGCGTTGGACCGGGTGAAGGCGTCGGAGGCCAGGTAGGCGACGAACGACGGCTGGTCAGTCCACTCATGAACGACGGTCACGATGCGGTCGTCCTCGCGCGACTCGTAGACGCGAAAGGCAAGGTTGCCCGGCATCGAGCGGACCAGGGGCCGCTCGCTTTCGAGCTGGTCCAAGGCGAGGGGGCGGTCTGCTGCGGAGGTCCCGAAATCCAGGATGGCGATGAACACTTTGTCTCCTAAATGCTGCTGGTGTGGATGGCTGCTCCAGCCTCGCCTGCAGGACCCCGGGTCCGCCTCCGTACAGCGGACCCATACACACGGCTAACGGACACACCCACCCATCACCGCGAATACCGCCATCGGCGGACTAGTCGACATGCGGCGAAAGACCAACCCGGATCTCGCTCTGATGCGGCTGAGTGGCCGACGCACTAGGACGTGCCGCAAACTCGTGGACCCGCCACCAGTGGCGACGGCGCGCCGCCTCCACAACGCTCTGCGACCTCAAGATCCTGATGTCGGTACAGGCTGGCGGCCCTTCACGACGGCCCACGTCAGCGGGACACTTGGTGATCTGGAGGCGCGAATGATCTCAGCCAATCAAATATCCGCCGCACCGCCCATGCCGGCTCGGCAAAGGTCGGGCCGGTCGGTCATCGCCTGGCTGGTGGGGGTGGTCCTGGTCAGCGGCTGCGCAGGGACGGGTCCGGCCACAGACGTCAGGACGTCGGTCAGCGCAGGCCGGGCGTCCACCGCAAGGCCCGCGATACCGCACCCTGAGAAGTTGACCGCAGCCACTGAAAAATACCTGTCGAACATCCTGTCCCCAGCGACCTCCACTGTCCGCGCCGTTCTGGTCACCGTGGACAACCGCCCAATCGTGCAGCTCTACCGCTCCAGCACGCCGGCGCAGTCGCACGACGTGCACTCGGTCACCAAGAGCGTCATGGCAACCCTCGTTGGAATCGCCCTATCCGAAGGACGGC
The DNA here is from genome assembly GCF_056403675.1 of Pedococcus sp. P2_F6. Taxonomy (NCBI): domain Bacteria; kingdom Bacillati; phylum Actinomycetota; class Actinomycetes; order Micrococcales; family Intrasporangiaceae; genus Pedococcus; species Pedococcus sp. P2_F6. Next base: position 1,128,960 of record NZ_JBFUEZ010000001.1, on the reverse strand, counting down.
TGCACTCCCTCAACGACACGTTGGCAACGTTGCTTCCCCAGCACGCCGCTGACATGGATCCGACCGTGTCGGCCATCACCTTGCGCCAACTCCTCACGATGACAGCCGGACTGCCGCCGGACCTGCCCAACGGGGACCCACCCGCCTCAATGTCCGGGCCAGACTGGGTGGCCAATATCTTGCGGACCGGCACCGTCACGCCACCCGGCACAGCATTCGCCTACTCATCCGCTGGATCGCACCTGCTCTCCGCCATCCTCACCGACGCAGTGGGCGCATCCGCGCTGGAGTACGCCAGACCGCGACTCTTCGAACCACTCGGCATCGACACCCGCAACGCCTTCGAGCCGAACATCGAGGACCACGCAGCCATCGCGGCATACGACAAGGCGAACTTCGCGTGGCCGAAAGACCCCACCGGTATCCAGATCGGCTTTGGCGCCCTGAAAATGGCGCCACGAGACCTGGCCAAGCTCGGCCAGCTCTACCTCGACGGTGGCCAGTGGAACGGCCGCCAACTCGTCCCCAAGGCGTGGGTGAAGGACTCAACCACCGCGCAAGTCGCCACTCAAGGAACGAGTTTCACATTCTCGGAGAACTACGGGTACCAATGGTGGGTCACCAAGGAGAACGGCCGTCACGCATATGCCGCCGTCGGATTCGCAGGACAGCTCGTCGAAGTCGTCCCCGACCTGCGCCTGGTCGTGGTGACCGCCACCGAAGCTGGCGAAAACAACCTTCGTTTCGAGCACCTCCGCGGACTGGTGGCGGACGCGATCCTGCCTGCTGTTGGCGGTTAACCCGGAAGCGCCAACAGAACGCGAGCAGGACTGCCGACATGCGGCGATACGACGCAACAGGTCGCGCCATCAGCTGACGATCGCTGAGAAGGTGGCAGCTCGCCAATCCAGAGGGTCCAGTTCATTGGCGTTGAGCAGGACACGGACATGGCCATGCCACGACGCTGGGCGCAGGCAGTGCAGCTGGCCAACCGCCCGGCCCCGTGCCCGAGGCTGCTTCGGTGCGCTGATCGGTAGAGAGCCGGTCGACGTGAGAAGTGGGAGTACCCATGGCCAAGCCCCGCATCTTCCTGGGCTCGTCGGGCAGTCAGGCCAGACGCTCAAGGCTCTGACCCGTGGCCTCAAGGACGTAGCGAACGTCGAGCCGTGGACCGCGACCTTCAATCCTGGTACCACGACCCCTCGGACGGCTGGTCGAGCTGACTCGCGAGGTCGACTTCGCGGCCTTCGTCTTCGCCCAGGACGACTGGACCCGCGCCGAACCAACGCTCCCGACGCCGATGCAGCAGCCCAGGGGAAGGCCTCCCCACGCGACAACGTCGTCTTCGAGGCGGGCCTTTTTGGCGGTGTCCTTGGTATGGAGCGAACGTTTATCCTGCACGCCAATGGGGCAAAGTTGCCGACCGAACTGCTTGGGCTTGCCTGCGTCCGGTATGGCGACGCGACCAAGGCGGCCGAGGTCAAGTCCGTCAACCAGAAGTTGCGGAAGGCGATCGAGGATATCGGTGGACTGTCCCGGATCGTGGGTCTGTGGTGGCAGTTCTCGATGACCGAGCGAAGCACGTTGGAGCCCTCTGCGGTAAGCCTGTTGCAGATCTCACGGGACCGCGAACGCCTGCTAGAAGTGAACGGCCGCACCTGGCAGGAGGACGGCACCCTATCCGCTCGCTACTGGAGCGAGGCGACCAAGGAGATGAAGGACCCCGGCGGCATTTTCTACGCCTGGAAGGGCGAGCGCCCGCGTCACCCGAACGCACCGGCAATCCATGGAACGGGCGAGATCAAGCTTGAGACGGAAGACCGCGCCGTCGGCTTCTGGACCACCCGGTCGGACGACGAGCTCACGCTCAACGCTCGGACATCCGGCGTCTACCTGAGGGCAGACATCGATGATCTCAAGGTCCTTGACGGACGCGACAATCAGGCTCGTGCGACTCTGATCGCCGAGCGAATCCTGGACTGGAAGGCGCTCGCGATCTCCTGAGGCATCGTCGTCTCGCGCCGGCGCGGACCGCACGAGGAAAGGTCTTGTGGTCCACCACGGACCTCCGGGCGCCAGGCTTAGTGACTGGGCAGCGCTTTGAAACATGCCGCTCATCGGGGTGGTCTGACGGAGTCAGTGTGATCGGAGAGGGTAGGCAAGGCCTACGCCCGGCGCCAAGAGGCGCCTTGGCTTCGGGCCATTGGCTCGTACCGGGACCTGACGGCGTTGGTCAGGACAGTCGACGGCTGTCGACCAGGACATTCATGATTGCCAGGGACGGCTGGGCCGAGAATCGGCGGAACAGCATCGGAGCGGCAGGCGGGTCGGTCGCTGCGCGCATGGCATCAAGCGCGGCGAGGTCCCGCCACCGCGAATGAATCGCCCAGTGTCCCTTACCGTCGCCAAGCAACTGTGTCTCGAGCAGTCCGTCGGGCAGGTTTCCTGCCAGCAACATCTTGTAGGCGGCGATCAAGTCCTGGGCGCGGCCCTCGTGCACATTCGCGGTCACGATGGTAAGGATGTTCATGCCACCAAGGGTCCTCCACGAAACCACCTCGGAAACCGATAAGTAGCGTATGCGTCGACGCGGTGTCCGGGCTCAGTCGAAGCCTGCCCTCGGGGAGCTGGGGGCCAGTTCCTCGGACGCCGCTGGCTCGCTGGCGGTCCGATAGGACCGACCCCTCACCGCCCCCAGGCGTGTGCAGGCACAGCATGCGAGCCCCTCGCGCCCGGGCCAGATTCATCGGGTGGGGCTGGTCGGCGCAAGGCATCCGCTGGCCCGGATGGCCAAGGGGGGCTATTCAAGGGTTTCCTTGACAACTCCGTGTTCATGGATCATATTCAAAGGATCACTTGAATATGTCGGAGGTACTGATCATGACTGAGACCAAGGCAACTCGCGTCATGCCGAACCCGGTGGATCGAAGGTCGCCCGGCGGCCAGCTTCTGGAGGCTCTGGCCGCGCGGGACTTCGACCGCATGCCTGACTGCTTCGAGGCCGGCGCAAACATGCGAGCGATGCTTCCCAGCGGACCCACCGAGTTTCGCGGCGCCGCCCAGATCGTCGAGAACCTTCGGATCTGGTTCGGAGGCGCCCTCGAGTTCGAGGTGCTGGACGGTGCCGTCAGCGAGGTCGCTGGCAGGCCACACGTGACGTGGCGCCTTCGCATGCATCCGACGCCTTGGGGCGACGATGCCTGGCACGTCATCGAGCAGCAGGCCTACCTGCAAGCTGGCGAGCGCATCGCGTCGATCGACCTCCTGTGCTCGGGATTCCAGCCCGAGAACCGCATCTGACCGACTCCAGCCGTGACGATGTACCACATCCGTGGTCCGCAGGGACGGCTTCGCGTATTGGGTGGACTGGGTGACGAGGGTGTGAGTTGCTCAGAATCTTTGTGCCTATTGGGCGTGGACTTCTGCTTCGCGGCCTGGTCGGTGAACCGTGGTTCCTAGGGGCGGGCGACCGGGAGGCGGGCCGCGTTCCACTCGGGGAAGCCGTCTTCGAGTCGCGCGGCGGTCAAGCCCTGCCTGCTGAGCAGCCGGACTGCCTCGTCCGCATAGACGCAGTACGGGCCACGGCAGTAAGCGACAACTTGGGCGCCGTCGGGGATCTCCCCGAGGCGTGCCCGCAGGTCGTGGATCGGGATTGAGATAGCGCCACGGATATGGCCGCTGGCGTACTCGGGCTCGGGGCGCACGTCGAGCACGATGATGTCGCCGTCGCGCAGCCGTGCGCGCAGGTCGTCACGGCTGATCGTGCGGAGTTTGGTCCGATCGCCGAGATAGTCCGCGGCCAGCTGCTCGAGGCCCGCGACGTGCTCCTCGGCGGATCGCCGCATGGTGCGCCATAGCTCACCGACCAGCTCAGTGGACAGCGAGTAGTAGATCCGGGTGCCTTCACGGCGGGACCGGACCAGTCCCGCGCGCAACAGCCGCTGGAGGTGCTGGGAGGTGTTCGCCACACTCTGGTCGATCTCTTCGGCGAGCTCCTCGACGGACCGTTCGCCCTGAGACAGGACATCGACCAGCTCCGCGCGCCGCCCGTTGGCCAGCGCCTTGGCTGACTCCGCCAGGGCGTCGTAAAGAGCGGCCTTTGCACCAGGCTCCGGCATCTTGTCCCTTTCTGCGCACCAGCGTATTCAACAAGCCTCTTGACAATCGCTACTCTAGCGGAGTTCTATTCAAGATAACCATTGAATGCCCGGGGAGGTTGCGAGACGATGATCACCACCGTGGACACGAAGACGCTCGAGGCCAAGGTCAAGGACATGTACCGGCACGTGGCGCAGCAGCCCCACGACCGCTTCCACTTCGAGCTCGGCGAACCGGTCGCTCTGCGCGCTGGGTACGACGCGGACCGGCTCCCGGAGCTACCGGCTGGCGCCGTCGAGTCATTCGCCGGTGTGGGTTTCTTCTTCGACTTGGCCGACCTCAAGGTCGGTGAGACCGTGGTCGACCTGGGTAGCGGGTCCGGGATGGACGCCTTCTACGCAGCGCGGCTGGTGGGCCCCGCCGGGCTCGTGTACGGGGTCGACTTCACCGCCGAGCAGCTGGACAAGGCACGCCGGCTGGCCAACGAGCCGGTTTCGCTCAGGTCGAGTTCCGGGACGGCCACATCGAGGAGATCCCACTTGGAGATGGCACCGTGGACTGCGTGATCTCCAACGGGGTGATCAACCTCTGTCCGGACAAGAAGGCGGTGTTCGCCGAAGCCGCGCGAGTCCTGAAGCCTGGCGGGCGGCTCGTGATCGCGGACATCATCAGCGAGCAACAGCTCAAGGACTCCATCATCTGCAACGCCGACCTGTGGGCATCCTGCATCGGCGGCGCGGCCCAGCAGGACCGGTACCTGGAGGCCATCGAGTCGGCCGGCTTCACCATCACCCGTCACCGCGAGAACGCGTACGCGTTCATATCCGACCAGGCCCGCAATGCCAGCGCCAGGTACGGCGTCAAGAGCATCTCCATCCTCGCCACCCTGACCACCGATTAACCCACACCACCGGAGGAACCCATGTCCGACAAGCAGAACATCGACACCCCGCACGAGCAGCGCCCCTTCAAGGCTCACGGCCACCTGGATGTGGTCACCCTCGGCGACTTCACTCTCGGTCGCGGCGTGTTCGAACCAGGTTGGCGCTGGTCAAACGACGTCAAGCCCATCGCGGGCACCGACTCCTGCCAGACCCACCACACGGGAATCTGCCTTTCGGGAAAGATGACCGTCCGGTTCGACGACGGCAGCGAGGTCTCCATCGGCCCCGGCGACGTCGTAGACCTTGACCCCGGGCACGACGCGTGGACCGACGGCGACGAGCCCTGTGTCCTGCTCGACACCGGAATCAAGGCCTATGCCAAGCCCAGCTGAGGGGTTGACATGCAGATGGAGCCGGACAGCACATGACGCAAACCCTTACGCTCCCGATGGCCGACCAGGGACTGGGCAACACGGCATACCTGGTCGACCTCGGCGACGGCTGCGCCCTGGCCGTCGACCCCAGTCGTGACCTGCGTGCGTTGCAGGCGGCCGCTGACGCCCGGGGTCTTCGCGTCACCGTCGCCGCGGACACCCATCTGCACGCGGACTTCCTTTCCGGTTCCCGTCAGCTCGCTGCGACTACGGGCGCGACGGTGCTGGCCTCGGCCGCCGGGAACCGCAGGTACGACCACCACGGATTGAGCGACGGTGACGACTTCGACCTCGGGGGGCTGCGGCTGCGCGCCCTCGGAACGCCAGGGCACACCGACGAGCACCTGTCCTACCTTCTGCTGGATGGCGACCACCCTGTCGCGGTCTTCACCGGGGGCTCATTGCTGGTCGGAGCAGTTGCACGAACCGATCTTGTCGACCCTGACCGCACGATTGAGCTCGCCCGGGCTCAGTACCGGTCGGTGCACCGACTCCTGGAGCTTCCCGACCACGTCGAGGTGTGGCCAACTCATGGCGCTGGTTCCTTCTGCGCCGCACCCGGCGGCTCCGCCCGCACCAGCACCATCGGCGCCGAACGGGCCAACAACCCGCTGCTGTCCGCCGCAGACGAGAACGCGTTCGTCGCTCGGCTGCTCGCCGGGCTCGGCTCGTTCCCGCCCTACTTCCTGCGGTTGGCCGAGATCAACCGGCGCGGACCAGCGATCCTGCCCCGTCGGCTCGGGCTGGAGCAGCTCACACCACGGGCGGCCGTCGCGGCGCAGGCCGCGGGCGCCATGATCGTCGACGTCCGCCCAGTGACCGCCTTCGCCGCCGGACACCCCTCGGGCGCCCTCTCGATCCCGCTACGGCCCGCGTTCGCGAGCTGGCTCGGCTGGCTCGCACCCAACGACACACCACTCGTCGTGCTCCGCGAACCCGACCAGAACGTCGAGGAGGTGCTTTGGCAGGCCGCCAAGATCGGCTACGACAACATCATCGGCGAACTGGCCGGCGGCCAAGAGGCCTGGTCCGCCGCATTCCTGCCGACCCATTCAGTGCCGCTGGTCGAGGCAAGCGCCGGGATGAGCGCCGCGGCCACCGTGCGGGTCTTGGACATCCGTCAGGAGGCCGAGTACCGAGCCGGACACGTCCCTGGTGCCCTCAACATCGAGCTCGGCGACCTCCCCCCTGTGCTCGGCCACCTCGCCAACGTGCCAACCGTGGTCATGTGCGGGCACGGCGAACGTGCGATGGGAGCAGCGTCTCTGCTGTCAAGGGCGGGATTCACCCAGGTCGCCGTTTTTGTCGGCAGCCCTCAGCAATGGGCCACCGCCCACGGCGAGGACCTGGCCAGCGGCCCGTGAGACGGGCAGGGGGGTCGGCGTCTCCCGTCTTCGGTGTGCGAGCGAACGCTGCCCAGTTTGCTCTGCTGGTTGCCGTAAACGCTCTGGTCGGCGGAACGCTGGGCCAGGAACGCACCGTCCTGCCGCTCCTTGCGACTCAGGAGTTTGGGCTCGACTCCTACACTGCGGCGCTGACCTACATCCTCGCGTTCGGCCTGGCCAAGGCGTGCACCAACTACTTCGCCGGGACCTGGTCTGAGCGATACGGGCGAAAGCCCGTCCTGGTCGCCGGGTGGCTGGTCGCCCTCCCCGTCCCCCTGCTGCTCATCTGGGCCCCCGAGTGGTGGATCGTTGTCGGCGCAAACGTTCTGCTGGGCATCAGCCAGGGGCTGACCTGGTCCACCACGGTGATCATGAAGATCGACCTCGTCGGTCCCCGAAACCGGGGCCTGGCCATGGGCCTCAACGAGTCGGCGGGCTACCTCGCCGTCGCCGTGACGGCCCTGCTCACCGGCAACATGGCGGCACACCACGGACTTCGGCCCGAGCCGTTCCTGCTCGGCGTCGCCTACACCGCGCTCGGCCTGGGCCTTTCCACGCTCTGGGTCCGGGAGACTCGTCCGCATGCCGCCTACGAGGCCGCCGAGGACCCCACCACCAGCGACCTCACCAACCGGCAGGTGTTGGGCCTGACCAGCTTCCGTGAGCCCGCCCTCTCCTCGGCCAGCCAAGCCGGCTTGGTCAACAACCTCAACGACGGGCTCGCCTGGGGCCTGTTCCCCGTTCTGTTCATCTCAGCCGGAATCGGCCTCACTCAGGCCGGCTTGCTCGTCTCCCTCTATCCCGCTGTCTGGGGGGTGGGACAGCTCGTCACCGGGGCACTGTCAGACCGTTGGGGCCGCAAGCGCTTCATCGCCGGGGGCATGCTCCTTCAAGCGGCTGCTCTGATGGCCATCGCGACAGCCAACTCGCCGGTCCCGTGGGCCCTAGCGTCCGTGCTGCTCGGCATCGGCACCGCCATGGTCTATCCCACCCTGCTGGCCAGCATCGGCGACGTCGCCCACCCCGGCTGGAGAGCACGCGCCGTTGGCGTCTACCGACTCTGGCGGGACCTAGGGTTCGCCGTCGGCGCGCTGCTGACCGGCGTACTGGCCGACACCTTCGGTATCCGCCCGGCGATCTGGGCGATTGCCGCCCTGACCGCCGCATCGGGGCTCGTCGTCGCCAAACGCATGTACGAAACGTGCGCCACTTCACAGCATGACCGCTAGCTTTCGAGCAACTCTGACCAAGCGAGTCGAAGAACTGCGACATGGGACGGTGTCCCGCCCAGGCTCACAGCCTTGCGACGAAGGAGCCGCAAGGCTGTGAGCCCTGCTCGGCGAAGGCCGCTGCTGGTTTCCCACTTCGCGCGACTTCGAGCAATCCGAGGGGACGCGGCGAGTGCTCGCGCTGCGTACTACTGACCCAATGCATTCTGTCTCTCGACCGTCCGCACCGACCCCAGGCCGCAACCAGACTCGGTCACGAGGTCACGCACCCTCTCACACAGGCGTGGTGAGGGGGTGCGAAGAGGCCGATCACCTTGGCGTACGAAATCGGCCAGTGCTCACGTCCGTTGATGACGAACCGGGTCTCGTCCAGACGGAGCCGGAGCCAATCAATCTCGTCGAGTTCCCTGCCGGCGTTGACGACCAGCGGAAGCGACCGCAGCCGCTGATCGTGACGCAGCTGCTCCACGACGTTCATGCCCGCCGACGTCAGAAGCCGAGGTCGAGCACGAGCAAGTCGGGCGGCGCCTCTCGGCTCACGACCAGGGCCTTCGTGCCGGTGCGGGCAACGCGGTCATGGACCCGTGGTCGGTGAGGAAGACTTGGAGGACCTGCCCCACTGCACGTCGGCCTCGATCACGAGCACGTGGTGGTGGCGTCCGCGCTCAACGACTTTCGCAGGAGCTTGTCTATTTGGACCAACGTGGCAGGAGCATGAACAGGTCGACCGACTGTTCTGCTGGTGCTGCGGGAATGCGTCTAGGAGCGGGATCTGATCCGGTTCTGGTCCCATATGGAAGTCGGGGTCTGTGCCGGCTGCGCGCAGTGGCTGCACCGCCGCGCTCCGCCTCTATCCGAAGGGTGACTTCAGGTGGTGCCTTTCCATCAGTTCCGGGACCCAGGTGGGGTCAAAGAAGAGTCCGTAGGATGCGGCCAAGGGCGCAAGCGTCGCCGGATCCGGGTCGCCCGTCTCGAAGATCTCGGCGAGCTCGAGGAAGAAGCGTTCGAAACCGGCTGGCGTGATCACTTCAATCATCCGTGCCTCAGTCGTACCGGCGTTCCACATGGTGTGCACCTCACCTCGCGGCTTGCTGATGTAGCCGCCGGCTTGCAGGACCACCTCGTCCGGTCCCGACCTGAAGCCGATCTCACCGGCGGTGACGATCGAGAACTCGTCCTCTCTGGTGTGCACGTGAGGCGGGACAAGGGCTCCGACGGGGAACGGGTGCTCGACGATGGCCATCTGCCCCCCCGTCTGGTCACCTGTCAGCCGAAACCCGACTCCGATGGACCCGATGGATCGGTCTGGCCCATGCGGGGTGGGTAGCACGGTCAGGGGCAGTGCCCGTCCTCCCGCAGTTGCTTGCGTGAGTGTTGCCGGAGGCTCCGTGAGGCTCATTCGTGTCTCCTTGCTGGTCATTAGGCGGAACTGCGGTCAGTGAAAAGGGGGGGCACCGGCAGGGAGGACGTCGTGCTGGGAATATCCGTCAATGCTGTTGAGGACACTTCCGTGGTTGATCTGTCCCGTGCAGGTGTGTGTCGTTGTCTGATTTGGTTCGCTCAGGGGTGTCCTAGAAGGGCACCATCACCTTGAGCAGGTGGCTCGTCATGAGGTGCCCGGCGGTGCGTCCGGACAGGACTCGACAGAAGTCGACGGCGTCGAGAGTCAGCTCGAGCCCGTCCTCGCCCTTGGAGAATCTGCCACCGGCCGGGCCCGTGAGGTGTAGCCGGTAGGGACGGCCGTGCCGGTCGGCCCACTCCTCGACGACGTCGGCAACCAGCACACCGTCGTGGTCGGGTGTGAGTACCGGTGCGGTCCCTGTCGCTCGGCAGATGTCCATTCGGTGCATCCATGGGTCCCGGGTCAAGATCGTGTCGATGAGGTATCCGTTCGTCCAGCGCTCGGTCTTGCCGGCGACGTCTTGGGGATCCGGCAACTTCATTCGACGCACCAGGGCCGGGGTTCGTCGCCGCCCACGTGCGGCACGGGGACCGATCACCGCAAACCGATCAACCAGCTCATCCGTGGTGAGGTCGGCATGCTCCTCGACCTGCAGGGCAGTGAGGGCGTCCAGTGCTGGGCCGCCGCGACGCTTGGACACCAGGGACTGCCTCAGCGTCTCTTTCAGGCCTGTCGCCATGAGGGCCATCCCGGTTGTATGGCCCGCTATCGCCCTGACATCCCATTGCGGGCAGTCGGTGGCCTTGGTCCAGTCGTCTTGGGACAGTGAGCGCAGCAGGTCAAGGAAACGCTCGTACTCCGTCGTCGCGAGCCGCATCGCCGCATCGCGATCCATTCGTGGATAACGCGGCCCAGTTCCGGCCTGTTGATGGTCTGTCACGTTCATGGGGTCTTCCTCCTCCGTGGTGCACCAGGTCTGACTTCGGTGAGAAACATGTCGACAGCCCGGGGCAGAAGGCGCCGCCAACGCTCGCCCCCGGGATCGTTGGCGTTCTGCTGACTGGCCAGACCGGCGAGGGTCGCCGTCCACAGGTCGGCGGCGTCTGGGTCGGTGATGCCCAAGCGGTTCAGGAGACGGTACAAGCGCTCGATCGCCTGGACTGCGAACGCGTAGGATTCGGCGCTCGGCGTGAAGCCGGGGACGGGTCGCTGATTCATCAGCGCGTTCCGCTCCGGGTCCGCCGCCATCGCGTCGAGCCACGTCGTCGCCGCAGCCAGCAACGCTGCTCGAGGGTCATCAGGGAGATTGGGCTCCTGCGCCGCGGCGGTCGCGTCGAATTCCGCCCACGCCTGGCCAAACATCGCATCAATGATCGTGAGCTTGGAGTCGAAGTGGCCGTACAGCGAGGGAGCGCGCATACCCACCCGCTCCGCAACACTGCGCTGCGTAAGCCCGGACCAGCCCGACTGCCGAACCACCGCCCACGCGGCCTCGAGGATCTCGTTTCGCGTGGCTTGACGACGCCGCGACAGTCTATCGCTGTTCGGTTCTCCTAACATAGTTAGGAGAATGCACCTGGGATGTACCTCTCGTCAACACCTTGGATGGACGACTCGTCAATTGGGCTACGACCAAGTGACCACCCCTGGGCCGCGACTGGTCAGGGCCGCATCGCATCCCTTGCTGGACGATTCTTGCGGCACAGCGCTGTCTGCCGCGGGCGCGTCTTTGTGGGCGGTAGGCAGCGGCGCGGGACCCGCCCATTGTGGGCGGTAAGCAGCGGCCGCCGGAGGGCCCCGTGGGGACGAGCTGACCCTGCTAAACGTGGCTCGGAGCCTGCAAGCATGTGTAGGTCCTAAATGTGAGGTCGCGAATCATGCGACGACGCTGGCGGCAGCGAAGTCGGCGGCGGGCATAGGAGTTCGCAGGCGCCAAGTGATGCCTATTGGACGCTCGCCTCGGTGCTCGACGTAGTCGGCCTCGCCCAGGAAGAGGTACGGCGCTCCGGAGCCGAACTCCGTCACCTTGTTTGGCCGTGTGAAGAGGAGGACATGGCTGCCCTGCGAGTGATGATGTAGGTAGCGCTGACCGGTCTTTGAGCCGACTGTGGTGCCCGACTGCGATTCCCAGTGGAACAGTTCGGGACTGAGGGCGTAGTCCTGGTACATCGTCGTGGGGGAGTAGTCGGCCTCAGACTTGTGAAGCGTCACCAGGAACGCGTCCGCATTGGCGGCGGGCGCGAACAGAACGCCCTCGCGGAAGCTGTTCGGCTTGCGACCATCGATCGAGACGTAGTCGAGGGCGGCGACGAGTTCCTCTCGGGTGTACCGCGCGTGGACTCGCAGTGGGCGGAGGGCGAGTCCCCCTCCCGGACGCAGGCTTACACGCTCCGCATTTGCTAGCCCGAGGGCAACGACCTCCCGCAGGTCGTCTCGCACAGCAGGTTCCGCGCGCAAGGCCGCTAGGCCTTCGGAGTATGACTCGAAGCCGCCACCGTCGGGCCACAGTGAAAAGAACAGCATCCGCCCAAAGGCTTGAAGGGCCGCATCGGCGCTTTCGTATTGCGGCGCGTCATCAGCCAGCCATCGGAGGTATGCGGAGGCACGGTCCGGGTCGTCGACGTGGGTAAGGGCGCGAACGCGTTTGAGGAGGGCCGACTCCCACTGGCCGCCGGCGGCGACGGAGAGCCCAGCGTCCCTTCGCAGCCTCGTCCATGACCTGTCGCCTCGGACCACGTCAGATAGCTCAACGCCAGACTCCGCGAGGAAGTCGCTCAAACTGTCCGTGGAGTGAGCGCGCAACTCGGAGGTGAGCGTTGTCCAACGCTTAGCCACTTGACTGCGCACGTTCTCGAGAACCAGCTCCTGGCTCTGGCGATCGAGCACAATCTCCGTCCCCGCAGGCAGGAAGGGGAAGCCATGCTCGATATCGCGGACGAGCTGCGCTCGAGTGCTGCCGGTCATCGCACGGAAGCGCTGGTCGAATCTGAACTCCTTGCGGTGGTGACCTACGAAGTCCAGCGCCGTCAGCACTGCCTTGTCCTTCGCCCGACGAAGCCCGCGTCCGAGCTGCTGGAGGAAGACCGTCGAGCTCTCAGTCGGTCGGAGGAACAACACCGTATTGATGGCAGGGATATCGACGCCCTCATTGAATACATCAACGGTGAAGACGACCTGGACAGATCCATTCCGAAGATTCGCGATGGCTCCGTCGCGGTCATCCGTCGAGGTATCCCCGAGCACTGTCGCTGCCCGAATGCCGGCGTCGTTGAAGACCTGGGTCATGTAGTGGGCGTGGTCCCGCGACACACAGAACCCAAGGGCCTTCATGGATGTCAGGTCGGCGACCTTGTCCTGCACGGTCTTCAGGACGACGCGAGCGCGAGCGTCATTTCCGGTGAAGACGTTAGAGAGCTCCATCGCGTCGTAGGCACCGGCCCTCCAGTCGACGCGGGTGAGGTCCACGCCATCTGCGACTGCGAAGTAGTGAAAGGGGGTGAGTAGGTCAGCCTTGAGGGCGTCCCACAACCGAAGCTCCGCAGCGACGCGACCATCGAAGAAGGTGCGCACATCCAGCCCATCCCCGCGTTCCGGAGTCGCGGTCAAGCCCAGCAGCTCGCGCGGGTTGAGGTGGTTCAGGATCCGGCGGTAGGTCGTCGTCTGGGCGTGATGGAACTCGTCAACCACCACGACCTGAAAGGAACCGGGCGGAATGTTCTGGACGTCGTACGAGGTCAGCGATTGGACCGACGCAAAGACGTGTTCCCAGCGCTCTGGCCGCGCGCCGCCGACGTATAGCTCGCCGAAGTCTGGGTTGTTGAGAACCTCGCGATAGGTCCGCATGGACTGCTGGAGAATCTCGCGTCGGTGAGCGACGAAGAGGAGCCGTGGGAGGGCAGGCGCGACCTCGGCCAGGCGTCGATAGTCCAGCGCTGCCACGACGGTCTTGCCGGTGCCAGTGGCGGCGACCAGCAGGTTGCGGTGTCGCCCGTGCACGACGCGTTCGACTTCGAGCTGGTCGAGCATCTCTTGCTGGTAGGGGTAGGGCCGCACCTCCAGCCCGGACAGCGTGAGCGTCACCCTGTCATGGGTCTTGTGGCCTGACGCCTCCGCCAATGCGTCGTCGAGCCGGTCGCGGTCGGTATCCGGGTCGTAGGTCTCGAAAGTGCTGTCGTTCCAGTAGCTGTCGAACGTGGCGCCAAATTTTTGGAGCAAGGCGGGGGTGGCGATCGACGACAGCCGAACGTTCCATTCCACGCCGTCGAGCATGGCTGCGCGGGACAGGTTGCTGCTGCCGACGTATCCCGTGTCGAAGCCGGTGTTGCGGCGGAATAGCCACGCTTTGGCGTGGAGTCGGGTTCGCTGAGCGTCGTACTGGACCTTGACCTGCGCACCGAAATCACGCACCAGTCGATCGAGCGCCTCCCGTTCCGTCGCACCCATGTATGTCGTGGTGATGATGCGAACCGGCACGCCGCGGTCGTGAAGAGCTTTGAGCCTGTCGTCGAACAGCCTTAGTCCGTACCACTTGACGAACGCCATGATGACGTCCACGCGGTCGGCGCTCGCGAGCTCTGCGCGGACCTCGTGTCCCATTCCGGGTTCGCCTTGCGCGTTCGTCAGCAGGGCGGCATCGGACAGCGGAGTGGATGGCCGCTCCATAGAGGACTGAGCAGGCACGCCGGGCCTGGCATGACGGCTGACAGACATCAGGTGGCGAGGGCCGCCGGACAAGAGATCCTCGGAGTCGCCGAAGCGTTCGATGATCGAGTTGACCAGTTCCAGCCGGCGTTCAGGGTTTCGTTCACTCCGGAATGCGCGCAGGGCAACCGCCCGCACGTGCCGAGCCAGGACCTCAGGCTCATCTGCTTCGTCTATCGATGCGCGGTCGACTGTTCGGTCGTCAGTGCTGCTCAGTCTGGCGTCGAGGCCGCGAGTGATAAGGCTTTCATACAAGCCTTCCAGCAGGCTCTCGTCGTTCCCCGTCACGGGGGCAGCTTGCCAGGCGGGTGCGGCAATGTCCGGTCAATCCCGAAATGCGCTGGCTCGAGGGGAGAGCCTCGCGCTCACCGCCGCGGTGATCACGCGGCATACCTCGGGGGTGTTGGGTCAGCGCACTCCGGTGATTCTGGTGGTGGCGCCCCAGGGGGCGGTGAAGCGCTTGGGTGATGCGAAGGCGCCCTTGCCGGTCCCGGCATACACGTAGTCGACGTTGGCTGGGGTGCGCGCGATCAGGTCGGCCTTGCCGTCGCCAGTGAGGTCACCGGTCGAGAGCACCGTGTTAAAGACCTGCCAGCCGGACGAAACTGGGACTCCAGGCAAGTAACCGGTCGCGGTGGCGGTGGCCACTCCGGTGCCCTTGTAGAGGTAGAGCTTGCCCGCGGGGGTGCGGCCCAGGAGGTCGACGCGGCCGTCGCCGGTGACGTCCCCCGGGGTGATCATCTGGCTGAACATCTGCCAGCCGGTGCCGATCCGCCGCCAGGTGCCGGGGAAGCCGGTCTTGCCGTTGCCGGCGACCATCCACAGCTCGCCATTCGCCTTGCGCGCCAACAGGTCTGGCTTGCCGTCGCCGGTCCAGTCGCCAGGCGTCAGGATGTCGGTGTAGGCCGACCAGGAGCGCGAAAGCAGGGTGCTCCCAGGAAGGAGGCCGCCCCTGCCGTTGCCCTTGAACAGGTAGGCCGCGCCCGTGGAGGTGGTGGCGAGCACGTCGGCGAACCGGTCGCCGGAGAGGTCGCCGGGGGAGATGGCCTGGCGGTAGGCGTTCCAGCCGCTGCTGATCCGTACCGGCGTCCCGATGCCGCCGACCTTGGCGGGGTAGAAGTACAGATCGCCGGACGTGGTCCGGCCGATGACGTCGCCGCGTCCGTCGGCGTTGAAGCCCACGATCGCCTTCGCGGGCACGGGGGCAGCTGGCGGCGGGGGAGCCCCTGTCTTCACGTAGCTGATCCCCGACAGCGCCCGCCAGTCGTTGGCCGCGACCTTGCCAGTGACCGTGAGCAGAGCAGCCTTCTGGAAGCGCTGCACCGCACCAAGCGAGGAGGCGCCGAACGAGCCGTCTGCCGTGCCCGCGGCATACCCGCGCTTGTTGAGCTCGAGCTGGAGATCTCGGACTGGCCATCCGGTCGAACCCGTGGCAAGGGTGAGCGTGCCGTAGGCCGCGAACAGGTTCGCCGTCGTGACCGGCGCCGGACCGGCGGTTGACGAGTACTTCGCGTAGAGGGCGGCCTTGCTGCGGATGGTCGCCATCATCGGGTACAGGTTCTTGCCGGGGCAGGCGGTGTACGACGTGTTCTGGTGCGCGTTGACGGTCGAAAGGGTCGCCACGACGCCGGCAGCGAACTTGGTGCCCGTCCCGCCGGCCGAGGTCAGCTTCGTCGTGGCGGTCGGGTCGACGCCGTACTGCGACAGCTTCCAACCAGCGACCTTCGCGATCGAGTCGACCATGACGGCGGGCGCAGCAGTGGTCTCGTAGTTGCCGAGCGCGGCGACGCCCATCGTGTTGGTGTTGAAGCCCATGGCGTGGGCCCCCCGCACTGCCTGCGTGATGGATCCGGCGCGGCCCTCGTAGATCCGGCCGAACTTGTCGACGAGGAAGTTGTAGGCGATGTCCGACCAGCCGAGGCCCTTGGTGTCGTAGGCGTAGATGCCGCGGATCTGGGCGGCGGCGGTGGCTTCGGTGTAGTCGTTGGAGCTGGCCGTGTGGTGGATCGTGATCGCCTTGACGGTGGTGTTGTAGGTCGTCGACCCGCGCAGCGACTCGTCGGCGCCCCACTGTTTGCGAGTGATGATCGTCGGCATCGTCGCCGCGGCGGAGGCTGAGGCGGCGGGCGTGTGGGGCACGAGGTCGTCATCCGCGGACGACGACCCGGGGTTGATGGTGGTGACCCTGACGTCGGGCAGCGGCTGCCCGTTCGTCGTGTCCACCCGCACCTGGATCGCGGTCGCTCCGTCAGTGACGAGCGGGTTCGTGCCGAGGCGGGCCGTGCTCGACTCGGTGGTCCCGCCCTGCGGACCCTCGTCGGTCACCCCGGGCGTCTCCCAGTCGCTCCAGCCTGAGTCCTCTCGCACGCGCACCTGCACGATCACGTCGTCGCCGCTGAGCCCTGTAGTGCGCGCCCACGACACTCCCGCGACGGTGAACCGGGACCGCTCCTGCACCGGCGTGAGAGTGCTGGTGGCGTGGCCGGCACGAAGGACGCGGCGGTTTCGCAGCTGGCCGTTCGCCGCGGCGTCGATTCCGCGGACCGCAGTCGACTGCACATGTGGCGCGACGGGATGGGGCGTGTCCGTGGAGGCGAAGGACACCGTGGGGAGGGTCACGAAGACGGGGGTGATGGCCAAGACAGCGAGGGAGGCAGGCAGAAGGCGCACGTTGGAGTCCGGGGGGATCGTGGGGGACAGGAGGCTGGTGTGACGACAGTGAAGAGTGCCACCCGGTGCGGCGTGCTGTCGCATTCCTCCCGGAAAGCTGTCCGTTAGGACGATCCGACACCGGCGTGTCGTCGCGACGCGCCGCGTGCCACCAGTCCCGTTCGCCCGTGGCCCAGTCATCGTCCGTTGGGCCGGAAACACCCGAATCTCCAGATATGTCCTACGCCGGGCGCTAACTTCCCTCCAACCGGTCGTTCCTGAGGGGGATCCCATGAAGTTTGCCCGCACTGCCCCGATGATGCTTGCCGCCCTGCTTGCCGCTGCCACACTTGGCTCCTGTGCTGCAGGTCAGGATGGCGCAGGGAGCGAGGATCGACGTCCGGTCGCCCTGGTGGACGCACGGTCGTCGAAGACGCCCGCGCCGAGCACGAGTTCCGCGGCATCGCCGACGCCCGACGCACAGCTCCTAGCGGCAGCGGCTGCGGCCAAAGCGCAGGCTGAGGCGGAGGCCAAGGCAGCCGCCATAGCGAAGGCCAAGTCCGACGCGATCGCGAAGGCCAAGGCCGACGCGATCGCGAAGGCCAAGGCAGCGGCAATCGCGAAGGCCAAAGCTGCTGCTCTTGCGAAGGCCAAGGCGGCTGCGGCGGCCAAGGCAGCCGCGGCAGCGAAGGCTGCGGCCGCCGCCGAAGCGTCGGCCTCGGTCTACTACGAGAACTGCGACGCCGCCCGAGCTGCTGGAGCGGCTCCCGTGCACGTTGGGGATCCTGGCTACAGCCGGAAGCTGGACCGCGACGGCGATGGCGTGGGCTGCGAGAACTAGCGTGGGGCTTGAGGGAGGAAGCGCGGATCGTCGTGCTCGCGAACTCGCGGCACAGGGTGACGATTCCGCAAGGGCCTGGGCGGCTGGTGCTGAGGGCGAGCGACGCGTTGCCGAGGCTCTGGCTGGCCTTGGTGGGGGCTGGACTGTCCTGCATGATCGGCTGCTTCGTCCGGGGTTGTCCGAGGCGAATCTCGACCATCTCGTGGCTGGCCCTGCAGGCGTGCTACTGATTGACGCGAAGAACTGGTCCGGACACGTCACCGAGTGGGAGGGCGGCCTCTACCGTCACACCTTCGGTGCTGATGGCACGAGGCAGCACCAGTCCATGCACGAGCAGCTGGCGAAGGTGCACGGCATGGGAGCCCGCATGTCCGAGATTCTCGGGGCACCGGTCACTCCGGTTATCTGTCTGGCGGGCGCCGAAGCACAGCGCTTTGGCGAGCCACAGCAGGTTCGCGGTGTGTGGGTGGTTCCCATCGGACAACTTGCGGGCTGGCTGACATCGCGGACTGCTCGCATGGATGCGGAGACGGTCTCGAAGCTCTCTACGCGACTCATGACGGAGTTTCCGTCGACCACCACCGATCCCGAGCTCCTTGCGGCGATCGGGCGCGCCACGCTGGCCACGAGCAAGGAAGGGCGAGGTGCAATGCGCACGCGAAGGCCGCGAAATGGGGCTGGGGCTCAGGGCGTTCCACGGATCAGCGGGGGCTCCGGGCCGAGGCAATCCTCGGGCAGACGCGTCGTCTCCGTGTTGGGTCGCATTGTCGTCACCGGGCTGATGGTGGGCACCTTCCTGGTCCTCCTGAAGGTCTTACCCTCGCTGCTCACGTCCGGCGTCGAACGCATGGCCGAGCCGCAGGCTGGGAGCACGCCTTCGGCGACTGCGACTCGATCGGGTGCGCCGACTGCGATGTCGAAACCATCAGCCGGCTCGAAGAAGCAGCCGAGCCCAACACCCGCGAAGACAGTGCCCAAGGCCGTCGCGAAACCTGTGGGTCCGCCAGACTGCGCTGATGCCACTGGGGCGGAGATCGCCAAGATCATTGGGAGATCCGTCAAGCCTGTCGTCGTGTCGACTGGATGCGCTTGGGGGACGAGGCTTGATGATGCCTCAACGGTTTTGGTGACCATCAGGATGAGCGACGGACACGCGCGCTACGACACTCAGCTGGAGACGTCAGTCAAGCAGCGACGTGCCGTGTATGGCACCGCCTATGACGCCAGCTATGACATGGCCACCGCAGTGTGGATCGCGGCGGGGCAGCCCATCAGGACGGGCGCGCACGCAATCAAGGCCCGCGCCGACACCTACGTGTCGGTTGCGAGGACTGACCTGGGCGTGAGCGACGATCGCGGACGGGCCATGGCCCTGGCGATCGCTCGTGCCGCCAACACTCCCGACTAGGGAACCAAAACACGGCCGAGGGTCGCGCTGCACTGACGTGGTGCCCTTGCTCGGCTACCGTTCGCAGCATGCGCGATTTGTCCGACAAGTCGGCCCTCCTTGACCGCCGCTTCCGATTGCTGCCCACCCTTGCGGTGATCACGTCAGTCGTGGGGGCGGTCGTCATCGTGGCGTTGGTCGCCGCTGCGGTGGGCCTGCTCGCCGGCTGGCGGCCCTCGCTCAACCCGTTCGGCGACAAGACGACCGACCGCAGCGGGTCGCCGGTGCTCAGGTCGCTCACTGACATCAGCGAGTACCACGCGGTGACAGGGCACTACGAGACCGTCGTCGACCTCGACAAGGACACCAACCACCTGCCCGCCTGGGTCAGTGGCGAGCGGGTGCTCTACGTCGGCAAGGGCGACGTGGACGCGGTCGTGGACTTCGGCGGGCTCGACAAGAGCCGAGTCGTCGTTTCCGAAGAGACGAAGTCGGTAACGATCAAGCTGCCTGCACCCACCGCCGGCAAGCCCGTGCTCGACCTGCAGTCGAGCTATGTGGTCAGCCACGAGAAGGGGCTCATCAACCGGTTCCAGGGGTCGGACCTCGAGCGGCAGGCCCAGCTCAAGGCGATCAGCCAGATGACCGCAGCTGCCACAGGCGAGGACCTGCTGACCAACCAGGCCAAGGAGAACACGAGCAAGATGCTTCGCGGCCTGCTCGGCTCGCTCGGCTACACGACCGTCACGATCACCTACGACGAGGACCCACGCTGACCCACATCCCGCGCAACGTCAGGTGAGGGACGGCGGCGGGAGGGTCACCCCGAACCCAGCCACGGCCAACCGCAGCAACACCTGACCCGGCGCCAACAAGTCGGCGATGCGCGCGGCGCTCAGCACTTCGAGCTCTGCCAGCCGCGCGGCATACGCCTCCGGGCCGGCCACGCGCGCGTGCTGGAGTTCGACGGTGTTGTGCCAGACCTTCTGGCGCGCCTCGCGCAGGAATCGCTTGGAGCTCAAGCGGTTCAGCGGTTGTAGCACCCGGTCGACGAGAGTGCGCGTGGACACCACCCCGAGCTCGTCGTCCTCGGCGGCGACGCGTCCGGACAGCACCCCATCGATCCGCTCGTGGTCACGCGCGCGCCGCGCGACGACCCGCGGGTCGGCGAACTCCGCGTCGCTGATCACGGCCAGCAACGCCTGCGGCAGGTCGTAGTTGATGTGCGCGTTGATGCCGAGCAGAACGTGCCGGAGCGCAGGCAGGGACTCAGGCGCGGAGAAGGCCAAGCGCCAGGGCCGTGGCACGGAAGGACTCCCCGCAAGGTCGAGGTCGAGCGCGTCCAGGTAGAGGTCGGCGAACACCACGTCCCACCGCTCGACCCACTCCGGGTCCTCGAACTGCGCGTCCGCGATCGCCTTGCCCACGGCCAGTGTGGTCCGGCGGTAGGTCTCGAGGAACAGTCGCTGCGCGGTCCTTTCGGGAGGCATCCGGACGAGCCGGGCATCCATGGCGGCAACGACTGTTTCGATGTCGCGTTCGGGCATCTGAACCCCCTGACCGGACGGGCGTGCGCGACTATTATCGAGCCGTGGGGCCGGCGGTCGCCAGCGCTCGTGTTGGTGGTTGGTCAGCGGCTCGCGTGGGGGGACGTCAGCGGCTGGGGACGGACGCCTCCCGCCGGGAAGCAGGTGCGGCGTGGCAAGTCGACACAGTCTCAGTCGCCACAGTCCTCGTGACTTCGACCCCGTCGCCCTCGGGCGCCTGGAGACCCAGGCGTGGGCGAGCTACTACCGACGCGAGTGGGGCCCGGCCCTGCGGGCGTTCGTCGGCATGGTCGACCAGGGATTCGGCCTCGGACCGCGGCTGACGTTCGTCGCGGCGTGGCACGTCCTGCGCGCCAACAAGGCGTGGGCACCGGTGCCCCACAACGATCCTGACGCCGCGCGGGCGTCGATGCGGCGGTTCTACGAGCTCGTCCTCGCGCACTCGGACCTGACCTTCGACCCGCAGCGGGCATCGGAGCTGGAGGTCGAGTGGTGGCGGATCCACCGGGCCCACCAGCGTGCGGACTCCGCGACCCGGGGCGAGCTCGAGCATGCCCTGGTTGAGCTGTACGCCCACGTCTACTCGGCGCCCCGGTCGACGATGCGCGAAGCCGCTCGATGGCGGGCCGAGGCGATGGACCTGTCGGACGCGTGGGTGGCCGCAGGGTGCGACCTCGCCGACCCGCGACTCGCCGCCGAACGGCGCGCCCTGGTGGCCTCCTACGCAGCCCTGCTCGACTCGGTCTCACGGGTGCCGGCATGACCCGCGACGACCGGGTGCTCACCACCACCCGGGGCCTGGCGGCCTTCATCGCGCCGTTCCTGCTCGTGGCTTTCATCCTGCTCTACGGCTTCCCCGGCGACACCGCCCGCCTCTGGTCGTGGACCATCCAGGCACACATGACCTCGATGTTGCTGGCATCGGCTTACCTCGGCGGCTGCTACTTCTTCCTCCGCGTGGTCCTCCTCGAGGCCCATTGGGCGGCGGTGCGCGCGGGCTTCGTCTCGGTCGCCCTGTTCGCGACGCTGCTCGGCGTCGCCACGATCATGCACTGGGACAAGTTCTCCCACGACACGGTCGCGTTCTGGCTGTGGGCGGGGCTCTACTTCACCGCTCCCTTCCTGGTCGCGGCGGCCTGGCTCACCAACCAGAGGTATGCCGCGGAGCCAGCTCCTGACGCACCTCGCCTCGGCCGCGTGGCACGACGGTTCGTGGCCGACATGGGAGGGCTCGCGGTCGTGACCGGGCTGGTGCTTTTTGTCGCGCCGGCCTGGGCGATCACCGTCTGGCCGTGGCCGCTCACCCCGCTGACGAGTCGGGTGGTGGGCGCGACGTTCTGCCTGGGTGCTGCGGGGCTGGGGGTGCTGGTCGACGACCGCTGGGAGTCGGTGCGGCTGATGCGACGGGTGCAGCTCGTGATGTTCGCCCTGATCCTGGTGGCCGCCGTGCGGGCGAGGGACGAGTTCTTCACCGACCGTCCGCTGACCTGGGTGATGGCAGTGGGCTTCGTCGGGCTGTTCGCGGCCTCAATCGTGTCAGCAGTGCGGGACCCGGGTCGTCAGGGGAGTCGTGGTCGACACGAACGCTCTCGCGCGCGGTCGGCCGGGTCCTTGGCGGATGAGTAGGGGGCGCCCAGCGTCGGTCAGGCGAAGTCGACCAGGTCCATCCCCAACTGCGAGAAGCTGTAGGCGGCGATCGCGAAGTAGAACGTCCGGGCTGCGAAGGTCCCCACTGGCGAGGACGCGATCGGCCGGTGGAACAGTCGGCGCGCGACGAGCAGGACGGCGATGATCGCCGCGACCGTCGGGACCACGGCCACGAGCGGGTTGGCCGCGATCAGCACCAGGAGCACAAGCGGCAGGACCCACGCCGTCCTGCCTCGACGGGTCCACGAGTCCCGCTCCGCGACCTTGTCGACCAGCAGCGCGACGCCGTAGCCGAAGAGGAACGGCAGGGCGATGAAGAGCGCGAGGGCGAAGGCCTGCGGCTTGAGCGCGTGGAAGTCGATGCCGTCGTAGTGGATGGTCCCCGAGCCGCCGATCGCGGCGCTGGTGAGGGCGACCGTGAACCGGCGAAAACCCGGCGAACCGATCAGCCACGGCGCCACCGCGATGTAGGCGGCCGTCCCGATCACCCCGAAGGCGGCCCCGAGAACGGCAAGGTTGTAGGTGCCCGACAACGTGAACCGCCCGATGATGAAGCCGTCGTCGCTCAGCACGCCCCGCACGTAGTCGGGGGAGGTGAAGCGCAACAGGAACATCGCGAGCCGGCCGCCCAGCCCCAGGCACACCAATCCCCACCCGATTCCCACCACCCCGACAACCCGGAGGATCTCGAGCAGCTCGTGGAGGTATGTCGGTGGGTGCTGGTCGTCCCACCGCCCGTCGACGGCGAGGGTGCTGGCCATGGTGTCCCCTCTCCGTGCTGCTTCCTCCACGGTAGGTGCAGCAGGCCCACGCCCGGGTCGGCCATTGGTCGTAGCCGCGCGGCATACGACCCGAAATGCCCGAAAGCGTCTCAGGGTCAGCCCTGACCGTTCCCTGAGACCAACCTCACTGCGCGCGAAAGCCGTTGTACGACACCACGAACGCGGCTTACGGTGGAGCGAAACTGCGCCGAGCTGGGAGGTGCGACACCGGGTAGGGGAGAGGCGACAGCGATGGCACAGACACGGATCGGGGACGTCGGGCGGTTGGCGTGGTTCCCGTCATCGAAGGTGACCAAGTGGTTCGTCCTCGTCTTCTGGCTGGCGGTGCTGGCCGCGGCGTTCGGACCCGCGGGAAAGCTGCAGGGCGCCCTCAACAACGAGGCGGTCGCGTGGCTGCCAGCGGATGCGCAGTCGACCCAGGTGGTCAAGCAGATCGAGGCGTTCCAGAGCAAGAACGAGTTCCCGGCTGTCATCGTCTACGAGCGGCCCGGCGGGCTGACACCGGCGGACACCCAGTCGGTCACCGCCCAGGTCGCGAAGTTCAACGCCCTCGAGCCGGTCCGCAACGACTCCGTGGGCCCGATCCCCTCGCAGGACGGCAAGGCCCTGCAGGTGATCGTGCCGATCGACGCCGGCGATGCCGGGTGGGACTCGCTCGGCGCGACCGTGAAGGACCTGCGCGCCATCGCCCAGGACCGACCGGACGGACTGTCGATGCTGGTCACCGGCCCGGTCGGCTTCTCGGCGGACTCGTCGGAGGCGTTCTCCGGCATCGACGGCAAGCTGCTCTACTCGGCGATGACCGTCGTCATCATCATCCTGCTGCTGACCTACCGCAGCCCGGTCCTGTGGCTCATCCCGGTGATCTCGGCGGGCACCGCGCTCTTCGTCGCCCAGGCCGTCATCTACTTCCTCGCCAAGGACGACACCCTGACGGTGAACGCGCAGAGCTCGGGCATCCTCACGGTCATCGTGTTCGGGGCGGGGACCGACTACGCCCTGCTGCTCGTTGCCCGCTATCGCGAAGAGCTGCGTCGTCACGAGGACCGGCACGAGGCGATGGCCTTTGCGCTGCACCGCGCAGGGCCCGCCATCTTCGCCTCCGGCGCCACCGTCATCGCCGGCATGCTGTGCCTGCTGTTCGCGACGATGAACTCCACCAAGGGCCTGGGGCCGGTCGCGGCCATCGGCGTCGCGGTCGGGCTGCTGGTCATGCTGACGCTGCTGCCGGCGCTGCTCGTGGTCTGCGGGCGCTGGATCTTCTGGCCGGTGCGTCCGTCGTACGGCTCCGTCGACCACACCCGTGACGGCTTCTGGGCGCGGATCGGCGCCCGGATCGCCCGCGCCCCGCGGCGCACCTGGGTCGTCACGTCCCTGCTCCTGGCCATCGCCTCGCTCGGCATCCTCCAGCTGAACGCGGTCGGGTTGCAGAACAAGGACGCCTTCTACGGCACGCCGGAATCCGTAGTGGGAGAACAGGTCCTGGCCCGCCACTTCCCGGCCGGCGCAGGGTCGCCCGTCATGGTGCTGTCCAACGCCGACCAGGCCGCCGCCGTCGTGACCACCCTCAAGTCGGTCAAGGGCGTCGCCACGGTCGGTGACCCGGTGACCAAGGGCAACCTCTCGCTGATCCAGGCGACCCTCACCGACGCCCCTGACTCCGACGCGGCCACCCAGAGCGTCGACCGGATCCGCACCGCCATCGCCGAAGTCCCGGGGGCCAAGGCGATCGCGGGTGGTGACACCGCCACTCGAGCCGACACCCTGCGCGCGTCGGCCGACGACAACCTGCGGATCATCCCGCTCATCCTCGGCGTCGTGCTGCTGATCCTGATCCTGCTGCTGCGCGCCATCACCGCACCGCTCATCCTCATCGGCACCGTGGTCCTGTCCTACGGCGCGGCAATGGGCTTGTCGGCGTTGATCTTCCGACACGTGCTGGGCTTCGCCGGGGCGGACTCGTCGTTGCCGCTGTTCGTCTTCGTCTTCCTCGTCGCGCTCGGGATCGACTACAACATCTTCCTCATGACCCGCGTCCACGAGGAGGCCAAGGACATCGGCACGAGACGTGGCGCCCTCGTCGGGCTCGCCGCGACCGGTGGCGTCATCACTTCCGCCGGTCTCGTCCTCGCGGGGACGTTCGCGGTGCTCGCCACCCTGCCGGTGGTCACCTTCGCGGAGATCGGGTTCGCCGTAGCGCTCGGCGTCCTGCTCGACACGCTCGTGGTCCGGTCCGTCCTCGTCACGGCGCTCAACCTCGACGTGCGCGGGCGCATGTGGTGGCCGAGCAGCCTCTCCTCGCGTGACGCCTCGCTCGACGCTACGACGCCGACGGCCCCGGAGGAGACCGAGGCCACGCTCCAGCCCACCCACTGAGCAAGGTGAGGTATGCCGCGGGGCCGGGCCCCGCGGCATACCCCTGCCTTGGCCTGGGAGCCGAGGTCAGGAACCCGCGACTGGGACTCGCGTAACCCCGAGCCTGCGCGTCGCGTTAACGGTGCACCTACTGCTCCGTGGAGGAACCATGCTTCGCACGTCCCACCGCGCCACCAAGGCCGCGCTCACCGGCGCGACCGCCCTCGCCCTGATCGTGACTGGCGGGTATGCCGCGGGGGCGGCTTCCGCGACCACCGTCACCCTCCCTGCTGGGGTCGTTGGGGGAGACACCCCGGGCTTGGCCAGGCTGCTCGACAACGGCACGCCGAGCGGACGCGCGATCGCGACGTTCGACGGCATACCCACGGCCACCCAGGTGACCGCTCTCAAGGCCCTCGGCCTCACCGTGCAGCCCATGAAGCGGCTGCCGCTCGCGCTGGTGAGTGGCACGGTGGCGCAGTTCCGGTCGGCGGTGACCACGGGCGTGGCGAACGACGTCTATCCCGACGAGAACATCCAACTGCTCGACACCACGTCGTCTGATGCGATGGGTGGCGCCGCGCTGCGGGCCAAGGGACTCACGGGCAAGGGTGTCACTGTCGGGGTGGTCGACTCCGGTTGCGACGCAACGCATCCCGACCTCGCGCACCGCGTGAAGCACAACGTCTCGCTGGTCAGTGGTGAGTACGCCAACCTCCCCGCAGACTCGTCGACCACGCTCGTCGTGCCGGCTGACCAGGGGCCGTACTCGAACACGGATCTCGGGTCGGGGCACGGCACCCACGTGGCCGGGATCATCGCTGCCGACTCGAGCTCGGTGACGGACGGTTCACGCTACGGCGTGGCCCCCGAGGCTGAGCTGGACTGTTTCGCGATCGGCGCGGTCCTGTTCACCACGGCCGTCGTGACCGCCTACGACTACATGCTCGACCAGCCCGACCTGCTGGGCATCGACGTCGTCAACAACAGCTGGGGCAACTCCTACCGCCAGTTCGACCCGCGCGACCCGGTGGCCGTGGCGACGAAAGCCGTGGTGGACCAAGGCGTCACGGTCGTCTTCGCCGCCGGGAACTCGGGCTCCGAGAACGTCGAGCTGAGTCTCAACCCGTTCAGCCAGTCGCCCTGGGTGATCTCGGTCGCGGCTGGCTCGGTGGACCGGCACCGCGGCGACTTCTCGTCGAACGGCCTCACGCACGACAACTCGCAGCCGACCGGGATCACGGCCGGTGGCCACACCACGTACACCGGCGACCGCATCGGTCTCGTGCACCCGGACGTGACTGCACCTGGTGTCGACATCTCATCGACGTGCGACACGACCGGCACCGTCGTCGGCCCGTGCCCGCCGGGGGAGAACACCACCGCCTCGGGCACGTCCATGGCCTCGCCTCACATCGCGGGCGCGGCGGCGGTGCTGAAGCAGGCGAACCCGGCCCTCACGCCCGACCAGGTGCGGCTCGCGCTGCAGGCTACGGCCAGCCCGGTCACGAACGACGACAACACCGGCACGCTGCCGTTCTGGCAGATCGGCTACGGCTATGCGAACCTCGACAAGGCCGTCGCCCTGGTGAGTGGTCGCAGCTGGGCCAAGGACCTCGCCCGGGCCAGCGCCCAGGCCGACGCCCGCGTCCTGGCCGAGGACGGCTGGAAGGTCGCGCGCGGTGACTTCTGGACGTACGACAGCCCGCGCGCCACCGTGGGCGGCACCGACAGCCACACCTACACGGTGCCGGTCGGCTCTGGCGTGAGTTCGCTCAAGGTCTCGCTGTCGCACCCGTCGCTCGCAGCGGTGGGCATCAACGGCACGAGCTACACGGTCACGTTGAAGGACCCGTCCGGGGCTGTCATCGGCACGTCGACCGAGTCGTTCACCGAAGGGGCTGGGACGGCGACCGTCCAGGTGCCTGTCACCTCGGCGGGGACCTACACGTTCGACGTCGTCGGCAACTACGCCGTCTCCGACCCCGACACGCTCGACTCCGACAGCGTCGGTGGACGGATGGTGACCCTGCACGTGGCCCAGCTCCAGAAGGGCTGAGCCGGCTGGTTCCGATACGGCGCTGTTGTCCGGTCCCGCTGAAGGTTCGCTCTGAGCGGAAGGTTGTCCACAGATCGCCGGGTTGGGCGCCGGCGACAGCCTTGATGCCGCGGACCTGTGGACGGGCAACGCCGATACGGCGCCACAACGGCGCCGTATCGGCGTCGTTGTGGAGATACGGCGCCGTATCGGCGCCGTGACGGCATGCCTGGCTGAAAGATCGAAAGGTATTGAACAGCAAGCGAATTCGCGACGGGTGGATTCGCTTGGGTTGTCGGTAGGTCGGTCTAGCGTTGGGGTCATGGCAATCGCACCCGATGGCACGACGCGAGGACGGGCACCCCACGCTCGACCGGTGCTGGATGCTGCCCGGGAGTCGCGCGATGCGTTGGCTGGCGCCGGGGCGGGTCAGTTGTGGGCGTTGTCGGACGGCGAGGTCGAGGACGCCATGGCCACCCTCGGGCAGCTCCATGCAAGCACCGAGGCCCACTTGGCGGCGGTGCTGGTGGAGGCGAAGTCGCGTGGGCTCGGGGTGGGCGAGGGGTGGGGGGCTCACGACTGGGCGCGGCTGAGGGCGCCGGGGTTGAGCCCGCGGCTGCTGTCCGACCTGGACACTGTCGCGGGCTCCTACGGTGAGCCTCGGTTGGCGGGGGTGCAGGAAGCCCTTGCCGAGGGACTGGACCCGGAGGCGACCGATGCGCTGCCGGTGGGCAAGGCGGCCATGCTGGTGCGGTTCCACGAGGGTGTCCGCGGCATGGCCGACCCCGTCGAGCTGGAGGACGCAACCCAGCACCTGCTGACGGGGTCGCGCGGATACGACGGGATGTCAGAGAAGTCGCTCGCCATCGGGGTGCGCCGGACTGCCGACATGATGCGACCGGACCGGCTGATCGAGCACGACGCGGAGGTGAAGCGCGCGCATCGGTCCCTGGTGAAGGGCAAGGGCCCGATGGGGATGTGGCGCTACACGATGCTGCTGGACACCGAGGGCGCCGCGATCGTCGACGCGGCGGTCGATGCGCTGGCCAAGCCGCAGACCGACCCCGAGACGAAGGAGCGCGACCCGCGCACGCCCGGCGCGCGACGGGCGGACGCGTTGGTCGAGCTGGTCCAGCGGGCCGTGAGCGCCCCGGAAGGTGTGCCCCGCCAAGCCAAGACCAGCGTGGTCGTGACCATCGGCCTGGACGAGCTGCAACAGACCTGCCGCGGGGCTGGCCTCACAGTGGAGGGAGAACCCCTGTCCATCGAGACGATGCGTCGGCTGGCCTGCGACGCCGAGATCGTTCCGGCGGTGCTCGGTTCCAAGGGTGAGACTCTCGAGCAGGGCCGGGCCGTGCGGCTGTTCACCCAGGCCCAGATCCGCCACCTGTGGCTACGAGACCGGCACTGCACGTTCCCCGGCTGCACCAAGCCGCCGACCTGGTCTGACGCTCACCACCTCATTCACTGGGCAGATGGCGGTCCGTCCGACGTCGAGCACGGGGCGCTGCTGTGCCAGCGACATCACACGGTCGTGCACAACCACCGCTACGCCGGCGAGGTCGTCTCCGGCCCGAACGGTCCGTTCGTGCGGTGGGACCTGACGCCCGGCTCCTACGACACCTACCTCGAGGAATGGCGCGCCAGCCGCGCGTCAGAGCTCGATCCCGGCCGGAGCGAGACGCCGCCCCGACCATGAACCCGCTTCGCACCTCGCACGGCTCGTGCGGGGTGCGAAGCATGCCTGCGGGAGTGCCCGATCGGTCACATACCGGGGACGGGCTGGGCCTCGTGCACCTCGATGGTGCAACCGCCGGGCATGTTCAGGTGCGGGTGGCCCTGGGCGAGGGCGAGGGCGGCATCCAGGTCGGCGGCTTCGATGATGCTGTAGCCCACGACCTCGCGGGTGCTGGGCGAGGTGCCTTCGGGCGTGACCTGGACGCCGCCTGCGAGCGGGGTGCCGAAGTCGACCATGCCGTCGCCGACGCGGCCGGCCCACTCCATCCACTGGCCCATGACGGCTTCCATCTCGGCGGGGTCGGAGGGAGTGTTCTCGGCAGGGGTGGTGGGTGCGTGGTAGAGGAACAGGAACTTGCTCATGACTGGTTCTCCTTGAGTTGCGTGCTTGCCGCGGGGGGTGGCGAGTCTGACGGTGTGCGGTTGTGGGGACTGGTGAAGCGCCGGAAGGTGACAGGCCGTCAGGCGGGGATGCGCGTGCGGCCGGCGTAGGCGGCGAACCGCTCCACCGCGTCGGCATCCGCGGCTGGGGTGATCTCGTCGGCGAACGAGCTGCCCCGGCCCTGCGCGATGACGTCCCGCGTGAGGTCGTGGATGTAACCGGCGACCTCGTCGGAGACGCGCAGGTCCTGACCGGAGGCCTGGGCGAGGTCCCACCCGTGCAGCAGCAGCTCGAGCGGCAAGATGCTGGCCAGGAACATCGCGGGCACATCCGCGCCTCCGGGGCCGGCGACGGTTCCGTCGAGGTCGATCCCGCGCCAGGCGTCGATCGCCTGACCGGCGAGCACCGAGACCTTGTCCTCGAGCGAGCCGTCGGCGGGGACGGTCAGGTTCGCGCCCGCCATTCCCCCGAGCTGCACGAGGGAGCCGAGGAGGTGATCCGCGAGCTCGTGCGCAGTGAAGTCCGCGCACGGCGTGGGCTTGGGGCGGTCGGCCGGCGTGAGGTTGCGCAGGACGGGCTGGATGACAGCCAGGGCCGCCTCGGCCGCCACGAGGGGAGTGAGGTTCTCGGGTGCCCACGCCCACTCGTCCGCACCGGCGTCGCCCGTCGCGGTGAGCCGCTCGAGCCGCTCGAAGAAGTGGTTCCAGCCCTCGGCGTGCATGACGGCCTGCTCCTCGGTGAGTCCCTCGTGCACCAGCGTGACCAGGGAACCCTCGGCCGCCGGCTCGATGGTCACCGTGACGGTCGACGCGTCCTTGGGCAGGTCGGGGTTGCCCTCCCAGCCCCAGCCGAACACGACCCGGCGGCCCGGATCGACCTCGTGGTAGGTGCCCTCGGCGATGTGGCCGGGCGTCACCGTCCACCGGTAGGAGCCCCCGGCGCGCAGGTCGACGGTCGCCGACACGGTCTGCCACCGACGCAGCCGCTCAGGCTCGGTGATCAGCGCGAACGCCTCGTCGGGGGAGACGGGCAGGACGGCGGTCTTGGTGAAGCTCACGGGGTTCCCTTCATCTGGTGCGCGTCAGCGACGAGCAGGTCGAGTTCGGATGTCCAGAACCGGTCGATCTCGGCCTGCAACCGCTGCAGCCCGCTCGGCACGACCCGGTAGGTCCGCGTGCGTCCGACCTTCTCGGCCTCCACCAGCCCAGCGTCGGCGAGCACCAGCAGGTGCTGGCTGATCGCGGACCTGGTCACCGGGAACTCGCCGGCCAGGTCCGTGACGCCCCGTGGCCCGCGGGCCAGGAGCTGCAGGATGCGGCGGCGAGTCGGCTCGGCGGCGGCGGAGAGAGGATCATTCACAACACGCAATACGTTAGTCGTGACTAACGCATTCTGTCCAGCCCGTGACGGCTGGGATCCGCTGGGACAGCCCGAACCTGCGCGGGCGGTCGAAGGAGAGGTATGCCGCGCGGCGACCACGCGGCATACCTCTCCCTTGGGGTTGCAGGGGTCAGGGAGGGGTCAGGAACTGGCTGAGGAAGGCCCGTGCCGCCGGGGTGTCGAGCCGATAGCTCCACAAGGTCGTCTCGCAGTCGAAGCCGGCGTTGAGGTGGCGGGTGATGGCGCCGACCACCTCACGGCCGCCCACGGTCACGATGTTGGGCCCACCCGAGTCGCCGTAGCAGGCGCCGCCGTTCTTCTGCTGCGACACAATGAAGCCCGGCTGCAGCGTCTGGAACTCCAGGAGAGTCGTGCGGCGCTCGTTGGTGAAGGTGAAGATCCGCGGTCGTTCCACGGTGGTGGCGCCGTAGCCGACGATGCGGATGGGGTCGTGCGCCTCGAGCTGGCCACCCTTCTGGAAGGTGACGAGCTCGTCGAGCTTGGGCAGGTTCATGGGGGAGCGGTCGGTCACCGGACTCGTCAGGACGATCACGCCGACGTCGTGCGGGTCACTGCTCGGGGTCGAGCCGACAGCGGTGTTGTGGTGGGCAATCCCCGCCAGCGTCGGCGAGGCGTCGGTGATGACAGGGTCGAAGCTGACCATCGCGGGGTCGCCGTCCGGGATCTTGAAGATCGCGAAGCAGTGCTGTGCGGTGACGAACACCGTCGGAGCCGCCAGGAAGCCACTGCAGCGCGCCTGCAGGTGCCCGAGGCCGTCCACCTGGACCAGGGCACCGGTGCTGCGATGGGTGGTGTCGAGGGTGCCGTTGACGATCGCCGCCGCGGGGGAGGCAGCCAGGCCGAGACCGGCGCAGAGCACGGCGCCCAAGGTGGCGCTGGCGGTGACCAGGGCGGTGGGACGCTTCATGGCTGCCTCCTCCTCCGGCGACACCGGCGAGGGCAGGTTCCTCGGGCCCTGCCGCCGCCCCGACCGTACGCCGGCAGGGGCGGCCCACGCCTCCTACCAAGTGCGTAGGGTCGCCTTGACCCGCGGCCCTTTGCGCGCGGCATACCCGGCTTGATCCGGGTTGCTCCGACTGGCTGGGGATGGCGATGTATGGACTGGCCGTCAGCGGGCGGAGCGGAGGATGGCGACCGCGTCGCCGACCGGGCCGAGGTGGCCGAGCTTGTCGGGGTTGACGATCGAGCGGATGCCGATGATCTCGCCGTCGACGATCTCGAGGGCCCAGACACCCAGGATCCGCTCCTGGTCGTCGACGTAGATGGCTCCGGGGTCACCGTTGATCTCGACGGGCCGCATCGACACCTGGGGGAACCGCGCCAGCGCGCGCAGCCAGTTGGTCAAGGTGTGCGCGACCCGGCTACGACCGCGCAGCGACCGGGCCAGTGCCGGGACCTTGCCGCCGCCGTCGCCGGTGAGCTCGACGTCGTGGGCGAGCAGCGCCTCGAGCCCGGCGAGGTCACCGTGTTCGGCGGCCGCGAAGAACTTCGTCGCGAGCTCGCGCTGCCGTTCACGGGTGGTCTCGAACCGCGGTCGGCGTGCCTTGACGTGCTGTCGGGCGCGCGTGGCGAGCTGGCGCACGTTGTCCTCGGTCTTGCCCACGATGTCCGTGATCTCGGGGTAGCCGTAGCCGAACACGTCGTGCAACAGCAGCACTGCCCGCTGTTCGGGGGACAGGCTCTCGAGCAGCACCAGCATCGCCAGCGACAACGAGTCGGCGGTCTCGGCGTGCGCGGCCGGGTCGTCTGCGGCGTCGGTGACGATCGGCTCGGGGAGCCACTCACCGACATAGCGCTCGCGACGGGCCCGGGCGGAACGCAGCTCGTTGATCGCGAGCCGGGTGGTGATGGTGGCGACGAAGGCGCGAGGCGAGGCGATCTCCTCACCCGCCTCGAGGGACTGGTGCACCCGCAACAGCGCCTCCTGGACCACGTCCTCGGCCTCGGACACGCTGCCGAGCATCCGGTAGGCGATGGCGAACGCAGTGGGACGCAGCTCGTCGAGCAGTGCCTCCCGATCGCTCACGGGGTCTCCTGCACTCACGTCGTCACCTGGCTCCTGGTGCCCGGTGCCGTGCGCAGGTCACCGAAGCCTTCGCGCCAGCTCGGGTGCGACGGACTCCAGCCGAGCTCGCGCTTCGCCTTGGCGTTGGACGCCCCGCGCAGCTCGGTCATCATCACCGCTCCGATCTCACCGGTGAGCAACCGCCCCACGAAACGAGGCACGCGCATCGGCTCCTTGGCACCCAACGTACGCGCCAGGACCGGCAACCACTCGGCCACCGGCGCGGGCTCGTCGTCGACGACGTTGTAGACCCCCCGACGACCGTGGTTGATCGCCGCGACCGTCGCCTCGGCAGCGTCCTCGATGTGGATGAACGACCACACGCCCGCGCCGTCGCCCACTACGGGGAACTTGCGCCGGCGGACGGCCTCGGTCTGTTCGCCGTCCGGTCCGAGCGAGGTGCCCGGCCCGTAGAAGCCGCCGTAGCGGAGGACGACTCCCTCGGTCCAGGTGGCCGCGAGGACGGCGTCCTCGACGTGGCGGATCGCCGCAACCGTCTCGCGCATCTCCTTGGCCGGGCCCGGTCCGAAGGAGTCCTCCTCGGTCTTCACCAGACTTCCCGTGCGTTCGTATGCCGCGAAGAAGCTCTGCGCGACGAACCGCTTCACGCCGACTGCCTGGCCGGCCGACAGCAGGTGGTCCGTGCCCTCGGTCCGCAGCCGGTTGGTCATCGCGAAGGCGCGGTCGAAGTGCCGCAGGTCCATCGGGCCGATGGAGGTCAGCTGGTGGACGATCACGTCCGGCTGCACCCGGGCCACGGCCTCGGCGACCTGGTCGGCGTCGAGCGCGTCGGCCAGCACCGGGACGGCGCCCAGTTCGCGCACCAGCTGCTGGTGGGAGGCGTGGTGCGTCATGCCGTACACCTCGTGACCCGCCTCGACCAGCCGTGGCACGAGCTGGCGGCCGATGGCTCCGGTGGCTCCTGCGACGAAGACCTTCATCATTCACTCCCTTGTCCCATGAAAACGATCGCTGTACCCATCAAGACAGGACAGCCTTCGGAGCTGTGACAGCTGGTCAGGTGTCCTGGGCGGGAGTGTCCCCATCGCCGCGCAGGCGCTCGTTGTCCCGCAGGAGGTCGGAGTTGCGCGCCCGCAGCCTGCGGTTGCGCGTGGCGAGGTCCGCGTTGTCGTCCTGGAGCTCCAGCACCATGGCCACAGCCGTGAGGGGGATCCCGGACTCGGACAGCTCGCTGACGCGGGCGATCCGGGCGAGGTCGGCGTCGCTGTACCGGCGCGTGCCGCCGGCCGTGCGTTCCGGGCGGACCAGGCCTCTCTCCTCGTACAGGCGCAGCGTCGGGATGGGCACGCCGGCGAGGTCGGCTGCCACAGAGATCGTGTAGACCGGGCGGTCGGAAGGGCCCGTCGCAGCGGTCATACGACCCTCGATCGAGGGCTTGACAAATCCCGTGCCAGAGATTTACAAAATCTACAGAACATGACTGAGATTCTAGTGGATCGAAGTCGGGTTCGGCAGAACAGGACCCTCACAACACTGGAGGTGGTTGAGATGCTCATGCGGACTGACCAGTTCCGCGAGCTGGACCAGCTGGCACAGCAAGTCTTCGGGACGATGGCTCGTCCCACGGTGATGCCGATGGATGCGTGGCGGCAGGGCGACGTGTTCGTCGTGGAGTTCGACCTTCCCGGCGTCGAACCGGACTCGATCGACCTCGACGTGGAGCGCAACGTGCTCACCGTCAAGGCCGAGCGCGGTCGGCTCTCCGACGAAGCCGAGACGATCGCCACCGAGCGGCCGCGCGGCGTGTTCAGCCGACAGCTCTTCCTGGGCGACAGCCTCGATGTCGACCGCGTCGAGGCGGCCTACAGGGACGGCGTGCTCCGGCTGACGATCCCGGTCGCCGAGCAGGCCAAGCCCCGCAAGATCGAGATCAGCTCGGGCGAGCGGCGCCAGCACGCGATCTCCGCCTGAGGTTCCGACCCGCGACGGGTTGTCCCCGCCGACCGCACGGTCGGCGGGGACCCCACTGCGCTCAGCGCTGGGCCCCTCAGCGCTGGGCTCGTCAGCGCTGGGCGACCGATGCGACCGGGCGGCCCG
The DNA here is from genome assembly GCF_056403675.1 of Pedococcus sp. P2_F6. NCBI lineage: Bacteria > Bacillati > Actinomycetota > Actinomycetes > Micrococcales > Intrasporangiaceae > Pedococcus > Pedococcus sp. P2_F6. The sequence continues at coordinate 1,093,938 of NZ_JBFUEZ010000001.1, read as the reverse complement.
CCGGCAGCACCACGTCGGACCGACGGGGCAGCCACCGCACTGCGGCGGCCGTCGTCGGGTTGGAGCCGTACGCGAGCATGGCCAGGAAGACGCCGTAGACCGGCAGGTGGCCCACCAGCTCGGTCTGGCCGAACAGGATCAGGGTGGCGTTGAACGGCACCATCGCGACCAGCACAGCGACCTGTGGCAGCGCCCCGGACAGCACCAGCAGACCGAACAGCAGCTCGATGCTCCCGGCGATGACGATGAACACGTCAGTGGGCACGTGCAGCCCGACGAGGCTGAACACGTTGAGCGCCGGATAGTGCTCCAGGGTCTCGCGCGCCATCGTCGGGTTGGTGAACTTCTCGGTGAACGCCAGCGCGATCAGCGCGACACCCACGCCGGCCCGCAGCGCGAGCAGCGCCCACCGCAGCTGGGCGTCGGACAGTGTCGTGGCGCCGTGACGGTTCACCCCCGCCGGGGCGATGACGAGGAAGGCCGCAACGGCCGCGATGTTGGCGCACTCCAGGAGCGCCATCGGCCCGGTCAATGCCGCCATGATCGGCCCGAGCGCCAGGGTCAGCGCGGCTGCCGGACGCTGCTGGAACCCGGTGATCAGCCACATGCCGAGGGCGGACTCGAGCAGCAGGAGGATGCCTCCGCCGGTCGCGTCCAGGTCGTCCACGGCGGGCGTGACGAACGCGCCCGAGGCAGCAAGAGCGAGTAGGGCCACGCCGAGGTGAATCCCGAGCAGCCGCGGCACCCAGGGCACCAGCCGTCCGACACCACGCAGCACGGGCAGCTCGGGGCGGTCGAGACGCAGCGCCACCCTGCGCCACACCACGGTCACCACGACCACCGCGGCCGTCAGCGCCAGCGGCAGGGGCCGCAGGAAGAAGCCCCAGTCGGCGGGCGCCGAGTCCACGAACCAGCGTTCATGGGTGGGAAGGACCATCGCGGGCAGGGCCAGGACGGAGACCATGTGGCAATTCTCCAGGGGACTCGAGGTGGGCCGGGACTCGGGGGTGGCGTGCGCGGTGAGGCGTGGAAGAGGCGCACGTCGCCCGGCCGCCGGGGTGGACGGCATACCGAAAGTACGGTGCGCGACCGCACCACACCCGGGCCCTAGGTCCCGACCTCTCTCGCTGGGCTGCTACCGCATCCGGCGTACGGGCTCCGTCACCCTTCGGCGGGATCCGGCCGTGGATGCGTCCACCTAGCGTCGAGGGGCGCTGCGGCCGACATCCGGCCCGCGCGAGAGATTCCCACGAGGATGAGGAGAACCCGATGAGACTTGCCCGCATCGCTGCTGGTGCAGCGCTGGCCGCCGTCACGGCGCTGCCCGCCGGCTCCGCCTCCGCCGAGGAGCTGGCCCCCCCGGAGATCGCCTGGGTGGGGGACCACGTGGTGGCCAACGGGAGCAACGCCTACATCCAGGCCAAGTTCCGCTGCTTTGGTGGGGAGACCGGAACGCACCTGTGGGCCTCGATCAAGCAGGGCGGCCCCGACCCAACCGCTGAGGGTTCGGGGATGACCTCGGACGCCTGGTACGACACGAACTACCAGTACGCCAACAACCCCGCCGGTCAGACGATCCAGTGCGATGGGAAGTGGCACGTCAACCGGTTCACGGTCAAGCTCGTCGACCACCCGTTCGGCACCGGCTACGTCTCGGGTGAGCTCGCCAAGGGCGCCGCGTGGGTGCAGTTCTGCGTGTTCGACTCCAGCGCGACGGACGATAACTTCCCGACCGGGTTCGCCTACAACTACGGCTGGCGGACCGTCATCGCCCAGCACTGAGACATCCAGAAACAGGCACGCAGGCTGCCGAGGAGGGTACGCCGGGTGGTGACCACCCGGCATACCTGCCTGCGGGCGGGGGAGGGGGCGGGGCWGGGGGCTGGGCGGGGCGTGGGCAGGGGGTGGTCGATTGCGCACGATGCCACGCCGCGGCATACGGTTGAAGCATGGACTACCGATACCTCGGCAACAGCGGACTCAAGATCTCCGAGATCACCTACGGAAACTGGCTCACCCACGGCTCCCAGGTCGAGAACGACGTCGCAGCGCAATGCGTGGCTGCCGCCCTCGACGCGGGCATCAGCACGTTCGACACCGCGGACGTCTACGCCAACACCAAGGCGGAGACCGTCCTCGGCGAGGCGCTGAAGGGTGAGCGACGCGAGAGCCTGGAGATCTTCACGAAGGTCTACTGGCCGACCGGCCCGGGTGGGAAGAACGACACCGGCCTGTCGCGCAAGCACATCATGGAGTCGATCAACGGCTCGCTGCAGCGCCTCCAGACGGATTACGTCGACCTGTACCAGGCGCACCGCTACGACACCGAGACCCCGCTCGAGGAGACGATGCAGGCCTTCGCCGACGTCGTCCGCCAGGGCAAGGCGCTCTACATCGGCGTCAGCGAGTGGACGGCCGACCAGATCCGCGAGGGCGTCGCGCTGTCGAAGGAGCTCGGCTTCCAGCTCATCTCGAGCCAGCCGCAGTACTCGATGCTGTGGCGGGTCATCGAGGGCGAGGTCGTGCCGACGTGCGAGGAGCTCGGCGTCAGCCAGATCGTCTGGAGCCCCATCGCCCAGGGCGTGCTCACCGGGAAGTACCAGCCGGGGCAGCAGCCGCCGGCGGGCTCGCGCGCCGCCGACGAGAAGGGCGGTGCCGACATGATCAAGCGGTTCATGAACGACGACGTCCTCACCCGCGTCCAGGGGCTCAAGCCGATCGCGGACGAAGCCGGCCTGTCGATGGCGCAGCTCGCGGTGGCCTGGGTGCTGCAGAACCCCAACGTCGCGGCCGCGCTGGTCGGGGCATCGCGTCCGGAGCAGGTGCACGAGAACGTCAAGGCTGCCGGTGTGAAGCTCGAGCCGGCCGTCATGAAGCAGATCGACGACGTCCTCGGTGACATCGTGGAGCGCGACCCGGGCAAGACGAAGGAGACCGCGCCGCAGAAGCGCATCGCCTGAGATCCCCTTCGCTACACCATTCGGCCTCCCTCGATCGACGGAGGCGCAACCGCTCGATCGGGGTCACCATCACCTCATGGGTGATGGTGACCGGATCGACGCGGGGACCACCTGGGTGGTGTACGACGGGGCTCCCTTCGTCGACCCTACCGTCGGGCACCAGGGCACGTTCGTCGACGTGTGCCTCTCGCTCAACGAGGCCGAGCTCGTGCACCTGTGCGACTACTGGGAGTGGCGGGCGGACCTCGCGACCCGCGACATCGACCGTTGGTGGTGCTGGACCGTCGTCCGGTTCGGCCGGGGCCTGCTGGCCGGGCGGCGCGAGTCGCGCCCTCGTCCGCACCAGTGGTTCTGAGCAGCGCCCCTCAAGGCCTGGGGTCGCGGTCGGTGGCCGCCTGCCTGGCGATTCGGCTGTCCGTGCGCACGATCGACACGACGAGCGCGGCGCCACCCAGGGCGGCCAGCAGGAAGAACACCATGGCGATGGCGGGATAGCCGAGGATGCGGTTCTCGGTGGGCACCTGCATCATAAGCGCCGCGCCGACCACGAGGGCCGCCATCACGATGCCCATGGTCAGGCGGTTCGCGAGCCGCTGGAGGACGTGCAGGAAGCGGGCCTCGTCGAGGGCGTCCACCCGCAGCGAGAACTTGCCCTCGGCGAGGTTCTCCATGATCGCGTTGGCGCGGCTGGGAAAGTTCGCCGTGAACTCCTTGGCATCGATGGCGGCAGCCATCAGCCCAGACGCCGAGACGTTCAGGCCGCTACCCATGATGTCGGCGACGTTCTCGCGGATGGCCGCGGCGGGTGCGAAGCTCGGGTCGAGGTGCTTGGTCACCTGGTCGAGGTTGAGCAGGGCCTTGGCCACCATGGTCATCTCCGGTGGTGGGCGCAGACCGTGGACGCCCGACAGCCGGCTCAGCTCCATCAGGACGGCACCCGCCTGCACCTGGTCGCCCAGTGACACCGCACGCGACACGAGCGCCGCCACCTCGTCGCGGAACTGCCCCGCGTCATAGCCCTCGAGCGGTTCCCCCATGGAGGCGAGCACCGTTGCCACGTCTTCGCCGTCGGCGTCGCCAATCGCCAGCAGCAGCTTGACGATCTTGTCCTGGACACGCGGCGGGACGTTCGCGACCATGCCGAGGTCGATGAGGCCGAGCCGACCGTCCGGCGTGAGCAGCACGTTGCCCGGGTGCGGGTCAGCGTGCAGGAAGCCGTCCACGAGGATCATCCGCAGGTATGCCGCGAAGAGCTCGCGCACGAGCGGCTCACCGTCGATGTCCAGCATGCCCAGTGGGCCGATGTCGGTGACCTTGCGACCGGGCACGAGGTCCATCGTCAGGACCCGACCGCTGGTGTAGTCGGCCACGGGTTGAGGGACCACCAGCCGGGGGTAGTCCGCAGTGAGCTCGCCCAGGCGTACCAGGTTGGCCGCTTCCCGCTGGTAGTCCAGCTCACCCGCGAGCGAGCGGCGGAAGTGCGTGAGCAGCTGACCGAAGCCGTAGCGACGTCCCAGGTCGGTGTGGTCGTCGGCGAAGGCGGCGATCTTGCCGAGCGCCTCCATGTCGTCGCGCACCACCTCCCGCACTCCTGGGCGTTGCACCTTGACCACGACCTCCCTGCCGCTGGGCAGGACCGCCCGGTGCACCTGACCGAGGGAGGCAGCGGCCAGGGGAGCCTGGTCGAACGAGGCGAACGCATGCCGGATCGAGACACCCAGCTCGTCCTCGATGATCTGCTGGACCTGCTCGTAGGGGAACGGCTCGACCTTGTCCTGCAAGCGGGTCAGCGCCTCGGTGTAGGCCGGCGGCAGCAGGTCGACGCGCGTCGACAGCAGCTGGCCCAGCTTGACGTACGTCGGACCCATGGCCTCGAGGTCGTCGGCAAGGGACTCGGCGGCGGACGTGTCGCCGGCCGGCCGCTCGTCCTCGACGAGGAACTCGTCGAACCCCGCGCCGCTGACCAGGTCCGATCGGCCGTGACGGACGAGCATCCGCGCGAGTGCGGCGTATCGGACTGCGTTGGAAGGGTCGAACGGAGATCTCATGGCGCCATCTTGGCAGGCCGGGCCCCCTGCACTCGCACACGCCATTCCCACAGGTCAGAGCCTCGGCCGGAGAAGCCTGAACCCTCAGCCGGAGAAGCAGGGGCCTGAGCCGACCAGGCGCAGCCCTTCGAGGTCGCCGGCTCCGAATCCGGTCTGGCCTTCCATCGACGCGTACATCAGCTGGCGACGGTCCGTCACGTGCCCCAGGCCGACGAGATGACCGAGCTCGTGCATGACGATGCTGCGCGCGCCGACCCGGCCGCCGGGCTCGTCGAGGATCTGTTCGAACGCGGGGGCGTCCAGCAGCACGGCACCGGTCACGTAGTGCTGGTCGGCCCGGTCGCGGTAGGGCGCCATGACCGGACCCCCGACGCCGACGACCCGGCCGGCCAGCTCGGAGTTGGCGCTGTCGTGGGTCCAGGCGACGAGGACCGGAGCCCACCGGTTCCCGTAGAGCCGCACATCGACACTGCGCCGACGGATGGTCGGCGTCTCGCTGGTGCGACCGTCGACCGTGATGACCAGGCCGGTCGCAGCGCTCACCTGCGCGGCAGCCTCCCTGATCAGCTGGTCGCCGCCCCGGGGGGACTCGGCGCCGTTCACCACGAGGTGGATCGGTCTGCACGGGTCGAACCCGACGGGTCGTCCCGACGTCGTGGTCGCGAGGAACGTGTAGGCGGTCGACGTGGAGCGTTGTCTGGGCGACGGACGCAGACGGGACTTGCCCGCGTCGGAGGGTACGGGTGGGGCCGCGCCGTCTGAGTCAGGCGGCGCGACCGGCGTGATCGGGGACCCCATCGCGATGTCACCGAGCGACGAGCCCCTGCCCTTGCCGAAGGCGTCCGCTCCCGCGCTCCCCGGCAGTAGGCGCGGGATCCCGACGACGGCCAGGGCAGCCAGGAGCAGCGCGACCAACACCTTGGTGGCGGTGCTGGAACCATTGCGTCGCGGTGGTCGCGTCACGCTGTACCCGACCACGCCGTAGTCCGTCTCGTGGTCACCCACGGGGGATGGCGCCGCCACGGCACCGGGCGGAGGCGCGACGCTGGTGGGAGTCTCCGCGCTGGTGGGCCTGCCGGCGCTGGTGGAAGTCTCGCTGGTGGAAGTCTCGCTGGTGCTGAGGTCCGTGCTCGGCACGGCGGATGCACTACGGGTCCGCGGTCGTCCTGCCCGCAGGTCGTCCAGACACCGCAGGCAGAGCAGCTCCCTGGCCGTCGGGTCGAAGCCGGCCTGCATGCCGCGCGACAGCGGCTCACCGCACCCGCAGTGCGCCGACACCTCGAGCCGCCACAGCTCCACCTCGTCGAGCTCCACGCCGTTCCTTCCCACATTCGCCGGGCACCTTCGCCCAGCGCATCCCCCCAGCACATCCGCCCACCACAACTCGGCTTCCATCGTCCTCAACCCCCGCGGCGCCATGTCCTCGACCGCCGTCACACGAGCCGAACGGACTAGGCGCGGGGACTCCCGACGAGAGGTGTGGCAGCGGGTCGCCACGCGGCATACCTCACGTCACGCCTCACCACGCGCCTCACCGCATGCTTCACGAGGCTGGTCCCCACCGATGCCGCCAGTGAATTTTGCCCGCTCCTGTTGCCAGCGGGCCCAAGGCTTGGTCGACTGGACCTCGTGGGTCACGCCCACCCGGGGAGTGGCCCTCGGACGGAGGTTCTCCATGAGCAGTGTGGTCGAAACGGTCCCGGACGACGCAGACGCAGACGCCGGCGACCTGGAAGCAGGCGTGCACGCGGGGGTTGTGGTCCCCGCACCCGTCGAGCAGGTCTGGCAGCACCTGATCAGTGCCGCGGGCACCGAAGCCCTCTTCGGCGAGGGCGCCCGGATCGGCAACAAGGGCGAGCCGTGGCACGCGGCCGACGGGTCGTACGGTGTGGTGCGCAGCTTCCATCCCGTCGAGCAGGTGCGGGTCACTTGGCACCCTCATGAGGACGGGCCGTTGAGCATGCTCGACGTGCAGCTGCGACCTGAGGGGGACGCGACGCGGGTCGAGGTCTTCCACGAAGGTCGCGGCATCGCCGGTGACCCCCGTGCCGACCTGCAGCACTGGGACGACGCACTCGGCCGGCTGGCTGGAGGGGTGACCAGCCAGGGCTGAGCCCTCTGGAGCCGGCGCTGCCGCGGGCTTGGCTCGCCGGATGTCCGCGCTGTGGATGGCTCTGCGCCCGTTGGCGCCTGTTTGCATAGACTCGCGTGCGATCGAGTAGCGGGGGGCTACTGAGGGGAGATCGAGCGTGAGCTCTGTGCGTCCGTATGCCGTGTGCGGCCTTGCCGCCTTGCTGGCCTTAGTGGGGTGCGCGGGTGCGGGAGACGACCCTCCGGCCAGCCGTTCGACGACGTCGAGCGTTTCGCCGACAAGCTCTCCGCCCCTGAGTCCGACAACGACGAGCAGTCCAGCCGACGGCTACCCACCAGCTGCTCGAGCGCAAACCGTCGAGGGCGGCCAAGCGTTCGTGGAGTACTACTACACGACTCTCAACAAGGTTCTCCGCGAGCCCGAGATCGGTGTACTGCCCGGTCTCGCGGTGGATTCGTGTGTCTTCTGCCAGCGAAACGAAAGGCTCGTCGAACAACTCGTGGTCGGCGTCGATCACTACGACACCGACCCAATCCACGTTGTCGACCTTGCACCCATGTCGGGGGCGCCGAAGAATCAGCAGTATTTCAGCGCGACTTCGGTCCAGACCGGGGCTTGGATCGTCGACAAGTCGGGCACGAGGTTGACGAGGGACAAGCAAGTCCGCCAGCCGATCTCCATCGCCCTTGTCTGGGGAGACGGAGTTTGGCGTTTCTTCGGGGCCGATCGCGCATGAGGCGGTGTTCCAAGGTGGCGGCGTTGGCGGGTTTCCTTCTCTGTGTCGGCGTGCCCTCTGCCAACGCCACGGACTGCCCCGCATGTGAGGGCGGCGGAATCGATGGTGGATATACCTCAGCCGGAACCTCGGTCCTTGGGTTGAACCGTTCTGAAATGGCCAAACTGCAGCAGAAGGCCGCCCGAATATCCGTGCCGGGGCTGAAGGGGCCGTTCTTCAAGTACGCGTCGACGGGGCTTTGTGGCGGCGCTCGGCCGGACAACGACACCGACAACGCCTGCGGCGCTGACGCCCGTTGCGAGGCGAACACCCCTGCCCAGGGGCAGGGACCCCCTTTGGCCGTCTGGGAAGCCCGGATCGACAAGGACGGCACGCCGGTCGACGGCCAGGACAAGCCCATCGCCGCTCCTCAATGGCAGAGACTGGGTGTGACCTGCCTGCCCGAGATGGTTCCGGGTGAGCGGCCTCGCCTCACGATGGCCCAGATCACGGCGGCGTTCCATGACACCAACTTTGCGTTGGCAACGGTCAACATCCAGCCCGAAGGCAACGTCACCCTCGTGACGCTGCCGACCTACTTCGAGCTGCGTTGGCCATCGAAGGGCTACCAGCCGGACGAGGTGGACGCCGTCGACCCGGCGCGGATGGCCGGCTTTCGAGTCGACATCCGTCCACGGTTCAAGTCGGTTCGCTACGACTACGGGGACGGTACGAGCGAGCGCACCAACTCCCTCGGCGGCCCCTACCCCGATGGCGACATCCGCCATGAGTACGCCAAGAGCGGCAATTACCGGGTGCGAGCCGACGTCACGTACGCAGGTCAGTACCGGGTCAACGGCGGTGAGTGGATCGTCATCCCCGGCGACGTGACGATCCAGGGCACCCCCGAGACCTTGACCGTGAAGACCGCCAAAGCCCGGCTCGTCACCAACTGACTCGCTCCCGACTTATTGCCAGCAGATCGTCACCGGTCCCCGAATTCAGGGGTCCGGTGACCACCAGGGCGCAACAAGTCCCGGCGCTCCCGACTGGTTGCCAGCAGATCGTCACCGACAACCGATCCCGGGGGTCCCGTGACCACCAGGACGCAACAAGTCCCGGCACTCCCGGACCTGTTGCCGGCAGACGGCAGATCGTCACCGATTCAGGTCCGTTGGGCCTCAGGCGAGGTCGTGCTCCGACGCATACACCCCTGCGGCCGTGCGCGACGTGACCCCGATCTTGGTGAAGATGTTGCTGAGGTGGCGCTGCACCGTCTTCTGGCTGAGGAACAGCGACGACGCGATCTGCGGGTTGCTCTGCCCCCGCGCGACCAGGCGCAGCACCTCCACCTCCCGAGCAGTGAGCCCATCCGGCAGGTCGCGGGCCAGCAGCCGCTCCACCTCGTGCTGGGACGGCCTGGCCCCGAGCTCGACGAACGTCCGCTGCGCCACGGTCAGCTCCGACTGTGCCGAGTCCTCGTCCCCCAGCGCGCGGTAGGCCAGACCGATCCTCACCCTGGCCCGTGCTGCCTCGAACCGACCCCCACGGTCGATCCACACCTTCCAGGCGCGGCGCAGCGGAGCCAGCGCCCCGGCGGCGTCGCCCGCATCGAGCGCGACGAGCCCCACGGCGTACGCGGCACGGGCGGAGAGGCCATCGCACGCGAAGTTGTCAGCGGTCTGCTGCAGCTCCTCGGCGGCCGCACGGGCGGCCTCCTTGTCGCCATCCGCGAGCAGCACCTCGACCGCCGACGGCAACAGCTGCGCGCGGGTGACGGGGTCGTATGCCTCGTTCAACAGGCGTCGAACCGAGGCCGCGGCTGCTGCAGTGCGACCACGGTCCAGCCACAACAGGGACAGGCCCGGTTGAGCCTCGTGCCCATGGGTGCGCGCCAGGGCGAAGGCAGCCTCGGCAGCCGCGTACTCACCTTGGACCCGCTGGATCTCTCCCTGTTCGTACAGCGCCAGCCCGGTCGCCGGCGGCGACCCGTTCGCGGCGTACCGCTCACGCGCGCGGGCCAGCTCGGTCAGCGCCAGCGGGAAGTCCCCGCTTGCCCGCAGGACCTGCGCTCGGTGCACCGCGCACTGCCCGGTGAAGGGCACCAGGTCCGGCTGCGCGTCACACCAGCGCGACAGCACCCCCGTCCACTCGGTGATCCTCCCGTAGTCGGCAACCTCCTGGCAGGCCTCGATCATCAGGCACAGGATCTCGCCGGTGAGGATCGGCGATACCTCCCCGCCGGTGAGGCCCAGCATTGCCTCGTCGAGCAGCGTCAGACCTTCGGGAACGCGTCCCGCATAGAGCAGCAACCGACCACGGCTGGCCAGGCCGAACGTCACGAGATCCGAGTCACCCCAACGCTGCCCGATCTCCAGTAGCTGGGTCGCGACCTCGAGCGCCTCGGCGAATCGACCCGCGTAGACCAGTGGAATCATGTCGTGGATGCGCAGGAAGCCCCGCTCCACGCAGTCGTCGGGCTGGTCGGCCAGCAGGCGGGCTCCCCGGGCCACCCAGCCACCGCCCACCGACGGGTTGCCGTTGGCGCTGAACACATACCCGAGCCAGTGCGCGTCGCGGGCTGCGGCCAGAGAGTCCCCTGCGTCGAGGTGCTGGTGGAACGAGCCCTCCAGGGCAGCGGTGGTGGTGTCGCGGTCACCCACCATGTAGGCGGCCACGGCCAGGAGGCCCAGGTCTGCGGGGGAGAGGTGGCTGGTGTCGAAGGCGCGCAGCCGTTCGTACGCCGTGCCCCAGGCCCGGCGCGCATAGGCCTCGCGGCCCTCGACGACACCTGTGTCGATGCCCATCGCACCCTCCTCCTCGGAGAATACGCGCGCCGTCCTGCCTGAGCCTCCGGCGCGAACGGTGCCCCAGGTCAGGAGGCCACGGACTGGCCCGCAGGGCGGGCGGGGCGTCGGTCCCGCGCGCTCACGGTGCCCGCGCGGTCGGCAATCCGGGTGGCGACGTGCTTGGCGTCCCGCCCCGCGCCGTAGATCAACATCGAGGAGGCGGCGTACTGGAACTGGAGGCCGCAGAAGTACAGCCCCGTAACCCCGTCCGGCACCCCGCGGAGCTCCCGCGGCCACCCGTCCTCGCCGAAGACCGGCAGCTCGACCCAGTCGAACGCCTGCCTGAACCCCGTGCACCACACCACGGTTCGGGCGTCGACCACGCGCCCGTCGTCGAGCAGGGGCAGGCCCTCCCTGGCGCCGACCAGCCGACCGGTCACCCAGTCCACCCCACGCCCGGCAAGGTCCCGCTGCTGGATCCGCAGGCGGGGTCCTCCGTGGCGGAAGTGCTCCTTGGCCTTGCGGCCCAACGGGTTCGACCGGGTCAGCACGTTGCGGAAGACGAAGAGCATCGTCGGGAAGACCACCTTGAACAGGGGCGAGCCGAACGGCACCGGGATCTGGCCCGTGTCCGGTCCCGCCAGCACGGTCTCGTGGGTCGCCGCCACCTCGAAGGCGATGTCGCACCCCGAGTGAGCGGCGCCGACGACCAGCACCTGACCCTCGGGGAGCTGGGACGCGCGGCGGTACTGGCTGGAGTGCAGCTGCCGGATCGACGGATCGAGCTGGTCGGCGAAGCTCGGCACGTGGGGCGTCCGCCCGAAGGTACCGGTGGCCACCACGACGTGGTCGGCGTGGATCTGCCCTCCCGCGGTCGTGACCACGTAGCCGGACGACCCGACCTGCGCGTCGCGGGAGCCGCCCGGTGGGATGGGCAGCGGAGACACCCGCTCCACGCGCGTGCCGAGCCGCACCGGCAGCCGGAAGCGCGCGGCATACGCCTCGAGGTAGTCGGCGAACTCGTCCTTGGTCGGGAAGGCCCACCGCGGCGCGGGGAAGGCCATCCCCGGGAGGCCGTCGGCCCACGCAGGGCTGAACAGCCGCAGGCTGTCCCACTGCTCGCGCCAGCCGTCACCCACCCGCGCGGACGAGTCGAGGACGACGCACGGGCGCCCCATCCGTTGGAGGTGGTGGGCGGTGGCGAGGCCGGCCTGCCCCGCCCCGATGATCACGGTCTCGATGTGTTCGGTGCGCATTGCTCGCTCCCCGGGGGTGTCACTGACGTGGTCGTCACCGACGTTCGGTAGCGCAGGCTCCAGAAGAGCATGAGGGCCGAGGTGACGATGTAGAAGGTGTGCAGCATCCAGATCGGGCCCGGCGGCAGGTGGAAGACGTACAGCGAGTAGACGAGGTTGCCGACGTTGGCCAGGACGAGGTTGCTGCGGCTGTAGGACCTGAGGTCCTTGCTGCGGGCGGCCTTCCCCAGCATGGGCAGCGCGCTGGCCGCGAAGACGACCGTGGCGATGGTGCCCGCTACCAGGGGAAGGGAGCTGTTCATGTCCTCGACGCTAGGGAGCGCGGGCCAGGTCCCTCGTCGGGCGGTACGCCCATTCACCCCACGCGGTCCCTGACCCGATTCACCCACTGACGGGTATGCCGGGTGCGCGCCACGCGGGCGCCTCACCTCAGCCGCGGGGCATCACCGAGGGTCGCACGACGCGGACGGAGAAGGCGGTGAGGCCGATCCGCAGCGACGCGGTGCGCGCCAGGTGGCGGCACACGAGGATCGTCACCACGGCCGGGACCGCACCGGAGATCAGCAGCCCGGTGCGGGGACCGAGGTGTTCGGCCAGCAACCCGACGACGGGGCCGCCGAGTGCCCCGCTGCCGATGAACACCAGCATGTAGAGGCCGACGACCCGGCCGCGCAGGTGGTCGGCGGTGGCGAGCTGGACCAGCGACTGGGCCGACGTGAGGAAGCCCAGGTTTGCAGCGCCGACGAGGACGAGCAGGAGGGTGAAGGACAGCTGGTCGGGCGCTGCCGCGGAGAGGAGCATGGCCATCGCCAGGGCCCAGGCGGCCAGCCCCACTGTCCGCAGGCGCAGCGGCTTGCTGCGCCGTGCGGTGGTGAGGGCGCCGGCCAGGGCCCCGACCGCGACGACCCCGTTGAGCAGGCCGAGACCGCTCGCGCCCGAGTGGAACTCGTCCTTGGCGAACGCGGCCAGCGTGACGGGCAGGCTGATGGTGAAGAAGCCGAACGCCCCGACCATGACGACGGGCCACAGGACCGTCGGCGTACGGAGGGCGTACTCCAGACCCTCACGGATCCCGGGGGAGGGGGCCTTGACCGGCTCTCCAGCGGGGTGGGCGAGCCCGGCACGGCTCTGGCCTGCTCCGCGCATGAGCAGGAGCGCGGTGACCGGCGCCGCGAACGTGAGGGCGTTGACCGCGAACGCAAAGCCCGCACCCACACTGCTCATCAGGAGGCCACCGATGACGGGGCCTGCCATCGCGCCGATCTGGAAGGTGCAGGACACCAGGCTGATCGCGTTGCGCAGCTGCGGCCCCTCGACGACCTCCGGCACGAAGGACTGGCGCACGGGGTTGTCGACCGCTGTGACGACTCCGAGGACGGCCGCGAGGAGGAAGACGTGCCAGACCCGGATGTGCCCGCTCAGCGTGAGCAGCGCCAGCACGGCTGCGGTCAGCGACATCGACACCTGGGTGGCCAGCAGGATGGCGCGCTTGGGGAAACGGTCCGCGAGCAGACCGCCGTGCAGGCCCAACGCCAGGGTCGGCAGGAACTGGCAGGCGGTCGTGATCCCGACTGCGGTCGGGCTGTCGGTGAGCGTCAGGACCAGCCAGTCCTGGGCGATTCGCTGGATCCACCCGCCGGTGCCGGAGATCAGCAGGCCGGACAGCAAGAGCCTGAAGTTGCGATTCGCGAGCGAGGGAAAGGTGCGTGAAACATGTTGGGGGAGTGCGGGATCGGAGAGGTGGACTGTGTTGGCAGCGGTGGAGCTCATGAGTCGTCCTGGACGGTTTCGCGTGTGGGTTGGTTGCGTTCACCTCCAGTGTGCGCGCGACGACGTTCCCCTCGCTGCATTCTGAGACAGAATGAGTAATATAAGTGTCATTGCGATTCGCAATGATCGCCACGTCTCCCGAAGGAGTGGTCGTGTACGAGCCGGAACTGCTCCGCACCTTCCTCGCCGTGACCCAGGCGCTGAGCTTCACCCGGGCCGCGGAGGCCCTCGGGATCCGTCAGCCCACTGTCAGCCAGCACGTGCGCAGGCTCGAGGAGGCGGTCGGACGCCCGCTGTTCGTCAGGGACACCCGCAGCGTCGCGCTCACCTCGGACGGCGAGGCGATGGCCGGCTTCGCCCGCGAGATCCTGGCCGCACAGGAACGAGCCGTCGGCTACTTCACCGGCTCCCACCTTGCCGGTCGGCTCCGCTTCGGGGTGACCGACGACCTCGCCCTGACACCCCTGCCGCGCATCCTGCGGGACTTTCGCCAGCTCTATCCGCGGATCGACCTCGAGCTGACCGTCCTGCAGAACGAGGGGCTGCTCAGGCGCATCGAGTCGGGTCACCTCGACGTCGCCTTCGTCAAACGCAACGCGGGCACCTCGACCCTGGCGCGCGGACAGCTCGTCCGCCGCGACCAGCTCGTGTGGGCCGGAGTCGACGGCACCCGGGTGGATCCCGACCAGCCGGTGCCGCTCGTCGTCTACCAGGCGCCCAGCCTCAGCCGGGCCATCAGCGTGCAGGCGCTCGAACGCGTCGGCCGCCGCAGCCGGATCACCTGCACGGTCCGCGGCGTCAACGGGGTGCTGGCCGCCGTCCGAGCTGGCCTGGGCATCTCCGTCATGGCGCGCACGCTCATGCCGCCTGACCTGGTCGAGCTCCCGGCCTCCAGCGGGCTGCCCAAGCTGCCGCACCTCGACCTCATGTTGCTGACCAACCGCCAGGCACCCGCCGAGGCGGCCACAGCGCTCACGTCGGCCATCCTGGCCAGTGGCGCGCCACGAGGCCCGGTCACCGGAGGCTGACCGAGCGTGAGCTCGCGCTCTACAGCGGCCGGAGCTCGCTGTCCATCGTCCCCATGAGGTGGATTGCCCGAAGCCGGCTGAGCAGCAGGTCGGCCCGCACCTCGACCCGTGCGCTGTGGTGGACCGCCGCCGCACCGGTGCACAACGGGTGGACCTCGCCAGCAGCAGCTGCCCCGCAACGGCACCACGCGGCATACGCATCGGTGGCGCTTCGACCAGAGGCAACAGGCGAGTTCTTCACGAGACCGCACGCTAGGAGCCGGCCGCCACGGCAAGTCACGCAACAAGCCCGACCCCCTCCGTTCGTCCGAGGGGAAGCTGACCGAAAGAGGCGCCACCTCCCCGACCTTCGGTACGCCACGGGCAGGCTGACGTGCGCCCTCGCCCCTTCCGCGGGTCAGTCGGCGAAACCAAGGGGCGTACTGTGAAGGGGACGATGGTGGCGTGGCCCGACCGGGTGGCGCCCAGTCCGTCCGCGACGGGGATGACCACGGTGATGATCCAGGCAGGGACGAAGACCGCTTTTCCAGTGCTCCGCGAAGGGCGGCTGTCGTCCTCCGGTCGCATGCTCCTCGCCGAGCTGCACGCGGCGATGGCCTTGGCACAGGCGGAGGTCGCGGCGCAACGACGTCCTCCGTCGGACCCCAACGTGCTCGCGATCGCGCGCGGGCGCCTCGTGACGGCGATGGCGGACTACGAGGAGGCGCTGACCTCCCTCCACCTGCCGATCCCCCCGCGGCTGCGCGACGACCTGCGGCTGCTGCGCCGAGTGGTTCGCCACTGACGCGAGCTCCATCCGCGCGTCCGCGGTCGGGGCTGGGGCTGGGGATAACTTCGGGCGGAGGTCGCGAGTTCGGGCAGCATTCGGGACATGAGCTACGAAGACCTTCCACGCGAGCTGCGCACGATTCCGTTGACTGACACCACGATCCAGGCTGACGTGGTCGACCTGATCCTGGGCATCGAGGAACGCCGAGACGGCGCCCTGGCCCTGCTGGTGTGCGACGAGGCGGACCGGGGAGTGCAGCCGGTCGTCCTGTCCGATGTGCCGCCCGAGGCGCCGACCGCCGACATGCGCAGCCTCCTCGACCTGCTGCTTCCGATGGTCGGTGAGACGGGTGGGGCGATCCTGGTCGCTCGCGGACGCCGTCGTGGCGTGACGCCGACCGACAACGACCGTGCCTGGCACCAGGAGACGATCGAGGCCTGCGCGCGCCACAAGGTCCGACTCCTGGGCTTCTACCTTGCGTCGCCGGACGGCGTCGAAGCCCTGCCACCGCCACTGAGCCAGGCGTCCTGACCTGACGCGATCAGGCGCAGCTCAGTACTGGGCGCGGGCGACCTTCTGGAGCCGGGGCCACTCGCCGTCGATGCAGAGGTCGCGTCCGATGTCGAGCATGGCCGCGCCGAACAGCGCTCCCGTGGAGATGAACGCGGGGTGCACGTGCCCGAACACCTCGAGGGTCACGGTGCCGTAGAGCCGTGACCAGGACCGCTCGAACATCCAGATCATGCCGGGGGTCGGTCCACCCAGCGGGTCGGTCACCTCGGCCGGCTTGATCTCGCTGCGCAGCACCTCGAGCAGGTCAGCGTCGAGGTCGGAGTCGGCCGGGATGGGGAAGTGGTACTTGACCCACAGCCGCCCGAAGATCTCGCTGAAGAAGGCCCCGAACATCTTCACGCCCGACTCCTCGGGCAGGCATCCGTCCAGGGAGGTGATCACCACGGGCTGAGCCGCCGCGGCCTCCTCGATCGCGGCCGAGGTCGCCGAGGCGAAGACGAGCTGGAACTCGTTGCGGTTGGTCAGCGCCCACTTCCGGAAGGCCGCGGCGGACGCGACGATCTGCGCGGCCGGGTCGTCCGGCTCCTGCTGGTCCCTCGCGGTCGTCATGGCCGCCACCACGTCCTCGAAGATCGACCGGGCGACGCGCACCATCAGCTCGGCGTGGCTGTCGACGTAGCGGTAAAGCGCCGGGGGAGTCAGCCCCATCTCCTGGGCGACGGCGCGCACCGAGACGTCCTCGCCGTCGCGGAGCAGCTGTCGCGCCACGTCGACGATCTCGTCGAACGTCGCCTGCCGCTGACGCTCTCGCCGCGTCGGAACCGCGGTCATCTCGCCCTGCTTCCTCGTCGGCGAACGGTCTGGATGCCCTGTGCCCTGGTTTGTCCTGCAGAGTTAACCATGAAGCCTTGACAACTTAGTTTACACCCATCACTGTTACTGCTGTAAACATCAGTGATGCAGGGTTGCGAGGGAGTGGTTCGGATGCACAGGTGGGGTCAGCTTGTCGCACGAAGGTCCTGGTTGGTCCTGCTCGGGGGCATGGCGGTGGTCCTGGCCGCCGCGGCATACGGGATAGGAGTGTTCGGCAACCTCTCCAACGGCGGGTTCGACGACCCCGCCACCGACTCGGCGAAGGAGCTCGTCCTCGAGCAGGCGACCTTCCCCGGCCGGGAGACCGACCTCGTGGTCGTCTACTCCAGCCCGACCCTGCGGGTGGAGGACCCGGCGTTCCAGCGCGCGGTCACCGACACCCTGACCGCACTGCCCAGGACCGATGTGGCCGGGACGGTGACCTACTACGACACCAGGTCGCCGGGACTGGTCAGCAGCGACGGACACGCCACGCGCGTCATCGTCACGCTCGCCGGCACCAGCCAGGACGCCAAGAGCGACAACTGGGACGCCGTCAAGGGTGACCTCGACGCCCCCGGGCTGAGCACGAGTGTGGGTGGCCGCTGGGCGGTCTTCGGCGACGTCAACGAGCAGGTCTCCAAGGACATCGCGCGCGCCGAGTCGATCTCGCTGCCGATCGTCTTCCTGCTCAGCCTGCTGATCTTCGGCAGCCTCGTCTCGGCCCTGATGCCCACCCTGGTCGGCGGGATCGCCGTGATGGGTGCGTTCGCGGTGGTGCGCCTCATCACGGGAGTCACCGACGTCTCGATCTTCTCGATCAACGTCATCACCCTGCTCGGCATGGGTCTGGCGATCGACTACGCACTCTTCGTCGTGAGCCGCTTCCGCGAGGAGCTGGCGCACCAACCCGACACGTCCCGCGAGAGCGTCCGCGCGGCCGTGGAACGCACGATGGCCACCGCCGGTCGCACCGTGCTGTTCTCCGGCCTCATCGTCGCCGCCTCGCTCGCGTCGCTGCTGCTCTTCCCACAGAACTTCCTGCGCTCGATGGGCTACGGCGGCATGGCCGCAGTGCTGGTCGCGATGCTGGCGGCCCTGACGGTGCTGCCCGCCCTGCTGGGAGTGCTCGGGTCCCGCATCGAGTTCGGCCGTATGCCGTGGCGCCGCGGCTCGCGCGCCCACCTCGCCGACGCGCGCACCCCGGACGAGTTGCACGGCGCGGACCACGAGGTGGTGCACGGCACCTGGGCCAGGGTCGCGCACAGCGTGATGCGTCGTCCCGTCGCCTACCTCGTGGCCATCGTCATCGGCCTGCTCGCGCTGGGCAGCCCGTTCCTGGGGGCGCAGTGGGGCAGCGTCGACGAGCGTGTCCTGCCGGTCAGCTCGCCCAGCCGCCAGGCCGCGGACCTGCAGGCGGACCTGTTCGGTGGCGAGACGTCCACCGCGTCGATCATGGTGCGCGGGGCGGATGAGGTGGCCAGGTCGGCTTACCTCACGAGCCTGAAGGCGGTTGACGGGGTCACCCAGGCGCAAGCCGTGGCGACCCGGTCCGTGGACGGCCAGCAGCTGACGCTGGTGCAGGCGACCTGGCAGGGGAACTCCCAGACCTCGAGCAGCCAGGACGTGCTCAAGGGCATCCGGGCCGTCGACCTGCCCACTGGCACCACCGCGCTGGTCGGCGGCCCGACCGCCGACGCCGTGGACCTGATCGACTCGATCGGCGACCACCTGCCGTGGATGGCGCTCATGGTGGCGGCCGTGATGCTCGTCCTGCTGTTCGTCGCCTTCGGTTCGGTCGTGCTGCCCCTCAAGGCCATCGTGATGAACGGCGTGTCCATCGTCGCGTCCTTCGGCGTGGTCACCTGGACCTTCCAGGAAGGTCACCTGTCGGGGCTGCTGGGCTTCACCTCTCCCGGCTACCTCGACGTGACCCAGCCGATCCTGATGCTCGCGATCCTGTTCGGCCTCTCGATGGACTACGAGGTGTTCCTGCTCAGCCGCGTGCGTGAGGAGTGGGACCGCACCGGGGACAACACCCGGGCGGTCGCGGCCGGCGTGCAGCGCTCCGGGCGCATCATCACCAGCGCCGCCCTGCTGCTGGCCGTCGTCATCGGTGGCTTCGCGACGAGCGGGATCGTCTTCCTCAAGATGATCGGGGTGGGCATGCTCGTGGCCGTCCTGCTCGACGCCACCGTCGTTCGGGCCCTGCTGGTGCCCGCCACGATGCGACTGCTGGGCAGGGCGAACTGGTACGCACCCGGTCCACTCGCGCGGTGGTGGGGGCGGCACGGACACCGTGAGGAGCCGGCTTCTCGCGAGTCGGTCCTGGTGCCCGCCCAAGAGCTGGCAGTCGCGCCCTGACCCGGGCGGGCGGCATACCGTGCCAGGGCTTCGGTGCTCACCGAAGCCCTGGCCACGGCACCACCGCCCCGCTGCCTGCCGGCGGCTGCCGGCGGCTGCCGGGACTGCTCTCGGGTGACTTGACCAAGTCTTGACTTTGGGGCCAAACGGATGAGGGGACGGCGCGGGCCGAACCGCGATACTGAGATCGTGCTGGGGACCGAATTCACGCGCACCCTGCGCGCTGCCCAAGCCGGCGAAGAGGATGCCTTCGCCCGGCTCTGGCGTGATGCCAACCCGGCCATGATCCGCTACCTGCGGGTCGTCGGGCACGACGATCCCTACGACGAGGCCTGCGAGGGCTGGATCACCGTCGTGCGCGGTCTGCCCGGGTTTGTCGGGGACGAGCTCGCCTGGCGCGTGTGGTTGCTCGCCTGTGCCCGCCAGCGCGCCGAGGAGAGCACGCTCCGACGGGCCTGGGGGTCGGTCACCGTGCTGCCGGGGTTCCAGGTCGAGGGCGATGGCGAGCTCGACATCGACGAGCTGATCGAGTCCGACGCAGGAGGCGACCCGGTGCACCGCGGGATCAACGACACCCTGACCGCGTTGCGCGCCCTGCCCCTCGGGCAGGGCGAAGTCGTCGTGCTGCACCTGGGGGCGGGCTTGCCGCCCAGTGCGGTGGCCGACGTCGTCGGCGTGGACCAGGCGAACATCGAACGGGCCGAGTCGCGGGCCCTGGAGCGGCTGGCCACCGATGCCGACCTGCTCGCGTGGTCGTTGGCCGCCCCTCCCACGCCGGCGGAACTGGCAGACGAACACATCGCGTTGAGTGCCTTCCGCAAGATCCCGTCCTCGGCACGCCGGTCGCCGGGGGTCAAGGTCATCGCCATCGGCCTGGGCTCCGCGGGCGCCGTGACCGCGGCGGCAGCCGGTCGGTCGCGGGCCGCGCTCCTGACCGCGACGGCCCTGTCCGTGTCGGTGATGTCGCTGGGCGGTCTCGGGGCAGCCGCCTACGTCGGGGTGCTGCCCGACCCGGTCCAGCAGGTCCTGCACGACACCGTCGGGGCACCGGCGCCCGAGGCCCCGGGCAAGGGCACGTCACCGGACCCCGGAAGCAACCCGGCGACCCCGCCGAATGCAGGCGTGGGGCCCCATGCCGCGGGCAGCCCCGCCGCAGGCCTGTGCAGGGCGTGGGCCTCGGACAAGGCCAAGGGCACCGCTCGCGACCGGTCGGTCGCCTTCCGCAACCTGACGGGCACTGCCGGTGGGGCGGACCGGGTGGAGGCGTACTGCGCAGGGGTGCTCGCGGCCAAGCCCACCAAGGGTTCGTCGGCACCGACGGCGCGCGTCATCCCCTCGGCCAAGCCCACGCACCCGTCGAAGCCGTCGACCACCAAGGCGCCGAGCACCAAGACGCCGGTTCCGCACTCGCCCGCGACGCATGCCCCCAACCTCACCCCCAACTCGACGAAGTCCGTGGCGCCGCCCGCCCAGGGCAAGTCGGCCAAGGCCGGCACCTCGGCGTCCGCCCCGAGTGACCCGGCCACGACGGGCGACAGAGAGGCGCCGAACCCGCGGTTGTCCGGCAAGGGCGTCAAGACCGGCGGCTGACGGTCCCCGACCGGCGAAGGACCACGACGGGGCGCTCGCGTAGGCTTCCCGCCGTGCTCCTCCCGCTGACCGTCGTCGTGCTCGTGGCGGCGGTGTGCCTGATGGCCGTCGCCGCCTGGTATGCCGCGCGCAGCCGCCTCGTCGACGACCGCCTCCTGCTCGTGGCCGGGGTGACCGAGCTGGGCCTCCTGGTGCAGCTGGTGGTCTGCCTCGTCCATCTCGGGCGGGTACCCGGTGGCGGCGCCGAACAGGCGACGTTCGCGGCCTATGCGATCACGCTTCCCTTCGTGCCGCCGGCGGCACTGTTCCTCGCGCTGAAGGAGAAGACCCGCTGGGCGWTGGGGGTCGTCGCCGTCGGGGCGTTCGGCGTCGCGGTCATGACCGCCCGACTCCAACAGATCTGGAACCTCCGTGGCTGAGACCCCGTCCGCCCCCTCGACCCGATCGGGACCCGGTGTGGTCCTCGTCGCGGTCTACGGCCTGCTCGCTCTCGCGGCCACCGGCCGTTCGGTGCTGCAGATCTCCGAGTACTTCTCGAGGGCGCCGCTGGCCTATGTCCTGTCGGCGCTCGCAGCGGTCATCTACGTCGTCGCGACGGTCGCGCTGGCGCGCGGCGACCTCACGTCGCGCCGCGTCGCGCTGGTGGCGATCAGCGTCGAGCTGGCAGGCGTGCTCATCGTGGGTCTGGCGTCCTACCTGGCCACGGACGCCTTCCCCGACAAGACGGTGTGGTCGCACTTCGGGTCCGGCTACGGCTTCGTGCCACTGGTGCTGCCGGTGCTCGGCCTGCTCTGGTTGCGGCGCACCCGTCCCAGCTGAGAGCTGGTCGGTGGCCTTCGTCGACCGCTAGTCCGTGGCTGTGTCCACCGGCTCGTCGACTGGCTCTTCGACTGGCTCGTCGACTGGCTCGAGGACGAACACGGGGATCAGCCGGTCGGTCTTGACCTGGTAGTCGGCGTAGGGCGGGAACGCCTCGACGCACCGCGGCCACCACTCCTCGCGCTCGGCGCCCTCGAGCTCCCGGGCCCGGACCGTCCACGTGCGGTCGTCGTCCTGGAGGTCGAGGACCGGGTTCTTGCGGATGTTGGCGTACCACTTGGGGTGCTCCGGCGCGCCACCCTTGCTCGCCACCGCGGCATACACACCGTCGTGCTCGACGCGCATCAACGGGACCTTTCGCACCTTGCCGGAGAGGCCGATCATGGTCAGCATCACGACCCGTCGACCCTGGATGGCGACCGCTCGGGTCGTCCCGGCGGCCTCGATCTGCTCGACCTGCGTTCGGACCCAGCCGGTGGGGCTGGCGACGTACTCACCAACAATGCTCATGGGTCCATCACAACACGAACCGGCACATCTCGGGTGGAGGGGTCGAGCAGGCGGGTCGGCTGGGTGGGACCTGTCGGGCGCCGACGATCCGGCGCACAGGCGGCTGTGGACAACTCCGGGAGGCGTCCCACGACCGACCTACCCTCGGACCCATGACCCGGATCGAGGTGAACTCCGACACCATCGTGGCGCTGGGCGCTTCCCTCCGGGAGGTGGCCGACGACCTCCTGTGGCAGGCGGTGCGCAGCTCGGAGCAGACCTGGTCGCTGGGCCCCGGCGACAGCGCCGGAGCCCTCGCGTCGGTGCTGGGTGACTTCGAGCACCAACGTCACGTGCTCGGCCGCGCGCTCGAGGACCTCGCGGCCGCGACGGCGCTGGCCGGGCGGCTGTACGCCGACGTCGAGAGCACGAGCGCCGCCGCCTTCGACGGTGGCCCGGGATGACGATCCTGAGGCCGCTGCCGGGTGATCCCGGCACGGTGCGCGCACTCGCCGACCGGCTGGCCGGGCAGGGCGAGCTGCTGCTGGCCCTGGCGAGCACGGTGCGAAGCCTCGGCGACCCGAGCAGGACGACCTGGGAGGGGCCGGGCGGCGCCGCCTTCGCCGCTCGGTCCCGCACCGCGGCCTCGCTCCTGGTCTCGGTGGGGCGTCGCTACGCGGTGTCGGCGGTGGCCCTGCGGCCTCTTGCCGCAGCCCTGGCGGAGGCGCAGCACGACGCCTCCTGGGCGGTGACGACGCACGCGGAGGCCTGGCAGCTCGCGGTCACCCTCGGCAACCGGCGGGTGATGGCGCAGGAGAGCGCCGACCCGACGCAGCGTGCGGTCGCCGCGGACCTGCACCGCAAGGAGCTGGAGCAGCTCGAGCTCGTCCAGGTCGCCGAACGCCGCCATGCCGCAGCCTGGCATCGGTTCGCCGAGGCGGACCGCCGGTGCGCCACGGTTCTGCACCAGCTCGTCCAGGACGGCCTCGACGACTCACGGATGTACGACTCGCTGACGGGGCTCAGTCGCGGGGCCGGCGTGCTCGGGAGCGCGGCAGGGGCCGTGGCGATGGCTCCCACGCCGCCGTCCAAGGCGCTGGGGGTCGCCGCCGGGGCGTGCGACGGACTCCAGCTGACGGCAGACGCGGTGGTCAAGGTCGGCTACGGCGACGGGGACTGGGGCCACATCGGCGTGGGCGCCGCCATGTCGGTCACCGGCGCCGCGTCCGGCGTGCTCAAGCGAGGCGCCCTGGCGACGAACCCCGCGGCCCTCGCGGGCCCGACGAGGACGGCGCGACGCTCGCTGCGCTTCGGCACGGCTCAACGGCTCCGGCTCGCGACGGCCGAGGAGCTTCGCCGCGCCGGTCGAGCCGAGTACCAGCCCGACGCCCGCACGTTCCGCGCGACCCGGTCGCCGGGCTCGCCGACCGCGACAGCGCACTGGGTGGCCGAGCAGGTCGCGGGACGTGCACGCGTCCTCGTGCGCAACAAGTGGCTCGACGACCTCGCCCTGGTGACCCGTGACCCCGCCCGGTCGCGCACGATGTTCGTGACCGGCCTCGCGGCCGAGGCGACCACGGCGGGTCTGGGGGCCGTCGGCACCGGGCGCGACCTGTACGCCCGACACGAGGGGGACCTGGCGATGCGGACCCGCGACGCCACCGATGCGCGCGGCACCACCCCCGATCCCGACCCACGTCCCGGCGCTCGCTGACCCGCCGTTCGTGCGTCCGCCATGAGAGATGGGTATGCCGCCCGCTCACCTCCCCGGCGTAGCCTCGGCCCAGGTCATGAGTGCCAGCGACAAGCCCCGGCTCGCTGGCCGGCAACCCTCCTCCGCGGTGGGGTGCCCCGGGTGAAGACCTGGCGGGCGGCGCAGTCGCCGTCCGCAAGCGCGGGAGACCCACCACGTGTCCCGCACCGTTCCGGCGGTGGCATCAGTGATCACAGGACCTCGGGAGCTCGAACCTCCCTTCACAGGCACCTCGACCACCCGCTCCGCCGGTGACGGGCCCCCGATCCGTGCCACGCGGCATCCGAGAGTGAAGGACACCGAGATGAGCTCCACCAACTGGTCGTTCGAGACCCGGCAGGTCCACGTCGGACAGGAGCCGGACGCCGCCACCGGCGCTCGCGCCCTGCCGATCTACCAGACGACGTCGTACGTCTTCAAGGACACCGAACACGCGGCAAACCTGTTTGCCCTCAAGGAGTTCGGCAACATCTACACCCGCATCATGAACCCGACCCAGGACGCTGTCGAGCAGCGAGTCGCGTCGCTCGAGGGCGGGGTCGGGGCGCTGCTGGTCGCCTCGGGCCAGGCTGCCGAGACCCTGGCCATCCTCAACATCGCGGAGGCGGGGGACCACGTCGTGGCGAGCCCGAGCCTGTACGGCGGCACCTTCAACCTGCTCAAGCACACCCTCCCCAAGTTCGGGATCGAGGTGGGCTTCGTCGAGGACCCCAACGACCTGGAGTCCTGGCGGGCCGCCGTCCGACCCAACACCAAGCTGTTCTTCGGCGAGACGATCTCCAACCCGAAGTCGGAGGTGCTCGACATCGAGGGCGTCGCGGCCGTCGCCCACGAGGCCGGAGTGCCGCTCGTCGTGGACAACACGATCGCGACGCCCTACCTCATCCGCCCACTGGAGTGGGGAGCCGACATCGTCGTGCACTCGGCCACCAAGTACCTCGGTGGTCACGGCACGTCGATCGCGGGGGTGATCGTCGACGGGGGCACGTTCGACTTCGGGGCCGACCCCGACAAGTTCCCCAACTACAACACCCCGGAGGAGAGCTACCACGGGCTGGTGTTCGCGCGGGACCTCGGCGTGGGGAGTGCCTTCGGCGCCAACCTCGCGTTCATCCTCAAGGCGCGCGTCCAGCTGCTGCGCGACCTTGGTCCCGCGATCGCACCGTTCAACGCCTTCCTCATCGCCCAGGGCATCGAGACACTGAGCCTGCGCATCGAGCGGCACCTGGAGAACACGCACAAGGTGGCGGCGTTCCTCCAGCAGCACGAGCAGGTCGAGCAGGTCGTGTGGGCCTCCCTGCCGGACCACGAGTCGTACGCGAAGGCAACGAAGTACACGCCCCGGGGTGCTGGGGCGGTGCTGGCGTTCGAGATCGTCGGCGGCGTCGAAGCGGGGCGTCGGTTCGTCGAGTCCCTCGTGCTGCACAGTCACGTCGCCAACATCGGTGACGTGCGCTCGCTCGCGATCCACCCAGCCTCCACGACCCACTCCCAGGGCCCGGACGGCGACCGTCTGAAGGCCGGGGTCACGCCCGGGCTGGTGCGCCTCGCCGTGGGCATCGAGCACATCGACGACATCCTTGCCGACCTGGAGCAGGGCTTCATCGCGGCCAAGGGCGTCTGAGGCGACTGCTGACACCTGCGTCCGACCGAACACGTCGAATGCAGGTGTCAGCAGTCGGCCGCGGGGGGATACTGGGGCATGGCTTCGCACCCGGGGCCCGTGACGCTCCACCTGCACGTCCACACGGTCCACCTTCCACACCAGGTCGCACCGCTTCTCCTCGTCGCGGTCGTGACGGTCCTTGCCGTCGTCCTCGTGCTGGTGACCGTCGCAGGTGGCGGGGCGATCCTGGCTCCCGACCAGCTGCCGAACCCGCGCAACCTGACGACACTGGTGCGCTGAGCAGACCCAGGGGTGGCTGGGGCTCACCCGTATGATTTCGCCCGTGTCCTCCGAGCAGCGGTCCCGGTCTCGGCGGCCACGTCAGGCGGGCCCACCTCGGCCCGTGCGCGTCCCGCCGCCCGTGCCGGAGCTCAAGTACCCGCCGGACCTGCCGGTCGTCACGCGCAAGGACGACATCGCCGCCGCGATCCGCGACCACCAGGTCGTCATCGTCGCGGGCGAGACGGGCTCGGGCAAGACCACCCAGCTGCCCAAGATCTGCCTCGAGGTGGGGCGCGGGCAGGCCGGACTGATCGGGCACACCCAGCCGCGACGCATCGCGGCCCGCTCGGTCGCCGAGCGGATCGCCGAGGAGCTCGAGGTGGAGCTCGGTGGCGCGATCGGCTACCAGGTGCGTTTCACCGACCAGAGCAGCGACTCCACCCTCGTCAAGGTGATGACCGACGGCATCCTCCTCAACGAGATGCAAAGAGACCGGTTGCTGCGCAAGTACGACACGATCATCATCGACGAGGCGCACGAGCGGTCGCTCAACATCGACTTCATCCTCGGCTACCTCAAGCAGCTGCTGCCGCGACGCCCTGACCTCAAGGTCATCATCACGTCGGCGACGATCGACCCCCAGCGGTTCGCGGAGCACTTCTGCTCGGCCCGTGGTGAGCCGGCGCCGATCATCGAGGTGTCCGGTCGCACCTACCCGGTGGAGGTCCGCTACCGCCCGCTCGTCGACCCTGAGCGGCCCGATGCCGAAGAGCGCGACCAGGTCACCGGCGTGTGTGAGGCCGTCGAGGAGCTGTGGACCGAGCGGGCCGCGGACGGCACCGGTCACGACATCCTCGTGTTCCTGTCCGGGGAGCGCGAGATCCGGGACACGGCGGACGCGCTGGAGAGCCTGAAGCTGCCGCAGACCGAGGTGCTCCCGCTCTACGCGCGCCTCTCCGCGGCAGAGCAGCACAAGGTCTTCGGACGAGCCGCCGGACGCCGGATCGTGTTGGCCACCAACGTCGCCGAGACCTCGCTCACTGTGCCCGGCATCCGCTACGTCGTCGATGCCGGCACCGCGCGAATCTCGCGGTACTCCCAGCGCACCAAGGTGCAGCGGCTGCCGATCGAGGGGATCTCGCAGGCGAGTGCGAACCAGCGCGCCGGCCGCTGTGGGCGCCTCGCCGACGGCATCTGCATCCGGCTGTACTCCGAGGAGGACTACGAGGCGCGACCGGAGTTCACCGAGCCCGAGATCCAGCGCACCAGCCTCGCGTCCGTCATCCTCCAGATGACCTCGCTGGGCCTCGGCGACATCGCGGCCTTCCCCTTCGTGGACGCCCCGGACGCCCGCCAGGTCGCCGACGGCATCCGACTGCTGGAGGAGCTGCAGGCCTTCGACATCGGGCAGGACGGCCCAGACGGGTATGCCGCGGCGTCGCCCTCCACGGGCCCGCCCCGGAAGGGGCGTGGCCGCGGAAGGAGGCTCACGGCATACGGGACGTCGTTGGCGCGGCTGCCCGTGGACCCGCGGCTGGGACGCATGCTGATCGAGGCGGGCGCGCTGGGCTGCACCCGCGAGGTGCTGGTCATCGTCGCCGCGCTCTCCATGCAGGACCCGCGCGAGCGACCTGCCGACAAGCAGACCCAGGCCGACCAGTCGCATGCGAGGTTCCGCGACGAGCACTCTGACTTCATGTCGTTGCTGAACCTGTGGGCCTATCTCAAGGAACAGCAGAAGGCGTTGTCGCACAGTGCTTTTCGGCGCATGTGCCGCACGGAGTACCTCCACTACCTGCGGGTGCGGGAATGGCAGGACCTGCACAGCCAGCTGCGCAAGGCGTGCCAGGACGTCGGCATCGACACGAAGGCGGCGACCGCAGCCCCGGGGGAGCCGCCCAACGCCGACCTCATCCACCAGGCGCTGCTGGCCGGACTGCTGTCCCACATCGGGCTGCGCGACGAGGCCAAGCGTGACTACCTGGGGGCTCGCGGGGCACGGTTCGGCATCTCGCCCGGCTCGACGCTCTTCCGCCGTCAGCCGACCTGGGTGATGTCGGCCGAGCTCGTCGAGACGACCCGGCTGTGGGCGCGCAGCAACGCCAGGATCGACCCGATCTGGGCCGAGCGGCTGGCCCACCACCTCGTCAAGCGCACCTACTCCGAGCCGCGTTGGTCTCGCAAGCAGGGCGCTGTGGTGGCGACCGAGAGGGTCACGCTCTACGGCGTCCCCCTCGTGGCCGCCCGCACCGTGCAGTATGCGCGGATCAACCCCGAGGAGTCGCGGGACCTGTTCATCCGGCATGCGCTGGTCGAGGGGGACTGGGACACGCACCACGCGTTCTTCACCGCGAACCAAGCTCTGCTGCAACGACTCTCCGAGCTCGAGGAACGAGCCAGGCGCCGCGACATCGTCGTCGACGAGGAGGACCTCGTGGCGTTCTACGACGCACGGGTACCCGCCGAGGTGGTCTCCCAACGCCATTTCGACCGCTGGTGGAAGGACGCCCGCCGCACGACGCCGCAGCTGCTGACCTTCACCGAAGAGCTCCTCACCCGCGAGAGCGCGGAGGGGGTGTCCGCCCTCGACTACCCGAGGACGTGGACCCAAGGGGGCATCGAGCTGCCGGTCACCTACCAGTTCGAACCGGGTGCGGCGGCGGACGGCGTGACGGTGCACATTCCTGTCCAGGTGCTCAACCAGGTGTCCGACGCGGGCTTCGACTGGCAGGTGCCCGGGCTGCGGGAGGAGCTGGCGACGGCGCTGCTGCGGTCACTGCCGAAGGCCACCCGGGTGCACTTCGTCCCGGCGCCCGACCACGCGGCTGCTGCTCTCGCGCAGGCCCAGCCCGGCGGCGACCGACGGCTGGCTGACGAGCTCGCTCGGGTGCTCCGCGCACGCACCGGGATCCAGGTGCCGCCCGAACAGTTCGCGGCAGACCGAGTCCCCGACCACCTGCGCATCACGTTCGCCGTCGAGGACGGCACTGGACGCGTGCTGGGCAGCGGCAAGGACCTGGACGCCCTCCAGGAGCAGCTGGCCGGCCAGGTGCAGCGGCGGATGTCGAGTGCGGCCGCAGCCATCGAGCGGAAAGGATTGCGGCAGTGGGACTTCGGTGACCTGCCTGCGACCTTCGAGTCGACGTCCGGTGGCCAGACCGTTCACGGCTTCCCTGCTCTGGTGGACCGCGGCGACCGCGTCGACATCGTCGTGATGCCCGGCGCGAGAGAGGCGGGCGCGGCCACTGCGCTGGGTGTCCGGCGGCTGTTGCTGCTCAACACGACGGCGCCCTGGAAGCGAGTGCTGGCCACCCTCACCAACGCGCAGAAGCTGGCTCTGGGCGACAACCCGCACGGCTCCGTGCCGGCCCTGCTCGACGACGCCCTGGCCTGCGTCGTTGACGCGATCGTCCTCGAGCGAGATGGCCACGGGGCGGGCGCCGATGGAGTCCGCGACGCCGCCACCTTCGACGCGGTGCTCGCAGCGGTCCGCACCCACATCGCGACGCGCGTCCTGACGGTGGTCGCGGAGGTGGAGCCGGTCCTCTCCGCGGCGAGGGAGGTGCGGGTGCGCCTCGACGGCCTCACCGCTCCAGCCGCGTCGGCCCTCGTCGCCGATGTCCGAGCCCAGCTCGACAGCCTCGTCTACGGCGGCTTCATCGCCGATACCGGGCTCGCGCGCCTGCCCCACCTGCGGCGCTACCTGCGGGCGATGCTGCAACGGCTGGAGAAGGCCCCGTCCTCGCCTGCCGCGCTGGCGCGCGACGCGGCCAATCAGGAGGTCGTGGACCGGGTCGAGATCGCGTATGCCGACCTGCTCGACTCCCTGCCGCCCGTCGAGCGCCGTTCGGCCCCGGTCCGGGACGTGGGGTGGATGGTCGAGGAGCTGAGGGTGAGCCTGTTCGCAAACGGGCTCGGCACGGCATACCCGGTGTCGGAGAAGCGGATCCGCGCGGCCATCGCCGCCCTGGAGTGACTCGGGCACTCCTGCTGCACAACCGACGAGGGCCCCGACCACAGGTGGTCGGGGCCCTCGTCGGCGCGATGAGCAGGTCAGGCGAGGTGCACGTTCTCGTGTCCCTCGGACGACAGCGACTCGTGCTTGACGTTCAGGAAGCCGAAGGTGATCAGCGAGCCGATGATGATCATCACGCCGGCTACCAGGTAGGCGTGGCTGGAGCCGAACGTCTGCGCCTGCAGCGCGATCTGGTGCTGTGCGGCCTGGAGCTGCTCCGGGGACAGAGCGCCAGACGCGGCCTTGGTCTGGAGCGCGGCACCGAGCTCGGCGCCCTTGTCCTTGGCGCCGTTCGCGAAGACCGTGCTGAGGGTCGCCAGGCCCAGGGCCCCACCGACCTGCTGCATGGTGTTCAGCACCGCCGAGGCGACACCGGAGTCCTCGGACGCCACGCCGGCGGTGGCCGTGAGCGTCATCGGCACGAAGGTGAGGCCCATGCCGACCGCGAGGACGGTGATCCAGGGCAGGAGGCCCGTGGCGTAGGAGCTGTCGACGTCGAGCTGGGCGAAGCCGAACATGCCCGTCGCGGCGAGCAGGGTGCCCACTCCGGCGATCCATCGGGGGTCCACGCGGGTCATCAGGGTGGAGGCGATCTGCGCCGCCACGACGATGCCGAACGAGAACGGCAGGAACGCGAAACCGGACTTCAGCGGCGAGTAGCCCAGCACCTGCTGGATGTAGAGGCCGAGGAAGTAGAACATCGCGAACATCGCGGCACCGACGATCAGCATCACGGCGAAGGACGTGCCGCGGGTGCGGTCGGCCAGGATGCGGATCGGCATGAGCGCGTGGGAGGAACGCATCTCCACGACGACGAACGCGACGAGCATCGCGACACCGGCGATGAGCGTGGTGAGGGTGGTCGCCGAGGTCCAGGAGTCGCTGGCGGCGTTGGTGAGGCCATAGACCAGGGACACGAGCCCACCGGTGCCCAGGATCGCCCCGGGGACGTCGATCCGGCCCTTGCCGGGCTCCGACTCGGAGAGGAAGCGCGGCGCCATGAAGGCCACGAGGAGGCCGATCGGCACGTTGATGAACATCGTCCAGCGCCAGTCGATCTCGGTGAGCGCGCCACCGAGGATGAGGCCCACGGCCGCACCGGCGCCGGACATCGCGGCATACACGCCCATGGCGCGGTTGCGGGCCGGCCCGGCCGGGAACGTCGTGGTGATCAGGGCGAGGGCGGTGGGGGAGGCCAGCGCGGCACCGATGCCCTGCAGCGCGCGGGCGCCGAGCAGCATGCCCTCGGTCTGGGCGAGGCCGCCGAGGAGCGAGGCCCCGGCGAAGACGAGCACACCGGTCATGAAGACCTTGCGGCGGCCGAACAGGTCACCGAGGCGCCCCCCGAGGAGCAGCAGCCCACCGAAGGCGAGCGTGTAGGCCGTGACGACCCACGAGAGGTTCTCCTGGGTGAAGCCGAGGTCGGCCATGATGTGCGGCATCGCGATGTTCACGATCGTGCCGTCGAGCACGACCATGAGCTGCGCGGCCGTGATGACGGTCAGGGCGATGCCGAGGTGCCGGCCCTTGCCGCTGGGCGCGGCGTCGGGTTCCGGAGTCGAGACGGACTCGACGACAGCAGTCGAAGACATGGATGTTCCTTGGTGTGTGGGTGGTGCGTGGCTGGTGGTGTGGTGAGGCGTGGTGGGTCAGTCGCGCTGCAACGTCGCGGCGCAGGCGGGGAGGACGACGCTGTCCACCAAGGCGATGAGGCGCTCCTGCGACGGGTGGGAGCCCGACAGCATGGCCTCGTGGATGGTGATCGCCGGCAGCAGTCGCGCCAGCAGTTCCAGATCGGCGTCCTTGCCGATCTCCCCGCGCTGCTGAGCGGCGCGGAACGTCTTGAGGGTGACCGCCATCTTGGGAGCCATCAGGCGGGTCATGATGGCGTCGCGCAGCTCGGGGTCGCGGTGCAGGGACCCGAGCAGTGCGGCGAAGACCTGCAGGGGGAGGTCCTCACCGAGGCCGCCCTTGGCACAGGCCTGGGCGATGAGGTCGCCACGCAGGGAGCCGGTGTCGGGGTAGCGGTCGGCCTCGACGCCGATCATCAGCTGGAGCGCGTCGATCACGAGGTCGACCTTCGACGGCCAGCGGCGGTAGAGCGTGGCCTTCGAGGCCTTGGCCGCACTGGCCACCGCGTCGAAGTTGAGGCGGTCGTACCCCACGTCGGCCAGGGTCACGAGCGCGGCCTCGAGGATCTCCCGTTCGCGGTCGCCCTCGACCCGGGGGCGGGAGCGCGCCTGCTCGGGCGCCTCCGCAGTTCCCCTGGTCGTGGTGGCGGTGCTGGTGGGGGTCACGGGGTTCCTCGCGTCGTGGATAGAACGAAACTGTTTCGTTTCATCAAACTCTAGGCTCGGGCGACCCATTCCATAAACTCGGCAAGTGTGACGGGCGTCACATCGAGGCGATGACGCAGCTCGCGCCGGTGGTGGAGGCGGGGCGCGGAATCCCCTGCCATGCTGGAGCGTTGGCACTGTGGACCGGGACGCCCGCCAGCATCCCGGGCGAGAACCACCATCCCCACGAGCCCAGGCGACACCTGGGACCGACCGCTGGAGTAGCCGTGTTGAACCCATCCGAGCTCTACCACTTCGAGACCGACACCGACCCGCAGGAGCTGCGTGCGTCGGTCATGGTCGTCGCGCTCGGCGGCTTCATGGACGCGGGCCACACGCAGCGGATCCTCACCGAGCACCTCCTCGGCTCCGGCGAGTCCACCGTCGTCGCGTCCTTCGACACCGACCAGATGGTCGACTACCGCAGTCGTCGGCCCGCCATGGTCTTCGACTCCAACCGCTGGATGAGCTACGACGACCCGTGCCTGGCGCTGCACCGCCTCGTCGACCGGGACGGCACGCCCTTCCTCCTGCTGACCGGACCCGAGCCGGACTTCCAGTGGGAGCGGATGACCGAGGCGGTCCGACAGCTCGTGGTGCTGCTCGGCGTCAACCTCGTCGTCAGCGCCCACGGCATCCCGATGGCGGTCCCGCACACCCGCCCCATCGGCCTCACGTCCCACGCGACCGACCCGCGGCTGATTCCCTTGCAGGACAACCCGTTCGGTCGCGTCGAGGTGCCGGCGAGCCTGTCCTCCCTGCTCGAGCTCAGGCTGGGGGAGTCGGGCCACGACGCCCTCGGGTTCGCGGTGCACGTCCCGCACTACCTCGCCCAGGCAGAGTTCGCCGACGGCGCGGTGACCGCGCTCAACGCGATCACCGCCGCGACCGGGCTCAACCTGCCCATCGACGACCTCATCGCGCAGGCCGGCCTCAACCGGGCCGAGATCGCCCGCGAGATCGAGGGGTCCGACGAGGTGTCGCAGGTGATCGCCGCCCTGGAGCGCCAGTACGACACCTTCAGCGAGGGTCGCCAGAAGCCGAGCCTGCTGGCCACGGATGTGAGCGAGCTGCCGTCAGCGGACGAGATCGGCGCCGAGTTCGAGCAGTTCCTGCGGGACGTCGCCGATGACGAGGCCTCCGGCGAGGGCAACCCGAGCTGACCGGTAGATCCGCTCAGACCCTCGCGTGCTTGGCGCGCGAGAAGCTGTAGAGCCCGAACGCCGCGAACCCGACCGCCATCACGACGAGCAGGGCAGGACCGAAGGGTTCGTCGCGCAGCGACTTGAGCGCGCCGTCGAGGCCGGTGGCCTCCTTCGCCTGCTTGTGCACGCCCGCAGCGGCGAAGAGGAACCCGACGATGACGAGGGCAACGCCCTTGGCGATGTAGCCGATCCGCCCGGCGCGCGTCGCCCACGTGCCGGGGTGGTCCTGGAGGTCCTGGAGGAACTTCTTCGTCCACCCCTTGTGGACGTGGTAGACGCCGACGGCGATGATCGCGAGCCCGATCGCGACCACGAGCGCGCGTCCACCGGGCTTGTCGAGCAGCTTGGCGGTGAAGTCCACGCTCTGGCTCCGGCTGTCGCTGGTCCTGCCGCGGGCGAACTGGAAGGCCGACCAGGCGAGAGCGAGGTAGACGACCGCCTTGCCCGCGGCCTTGGCGCGTCCACCCCACGCGTCCTTGTCGCCGCCGGGATGCCCCACGACGGCATCGGCGAGCTGCCAGACGGCCAGGCCGAGGAAGCCGACCACCCCCACCCACAGCGCCGCCTTGCCTGCCCCGTTGCCGGCGAGGGACGCGAGCGCCCCGCTCTGGTCTGCGTTCTTGCCGCCGTTGCCACCGAAGGCCACCTGGAGGGTGATCCAGCCGATCAGCAGGTGCAGCAGCCCACTCGTGGCGTAACCCACGCGTGCGGCGGCCTCGAGGGCGGGGTGGTCGGAGGCCCTGGAGGCGGCCTGCTTGACGTCCTGGTGGTCCATGGCACCACCTAACCACGCATCACCGCAGGTCAGGGAGTAAGGGCCGGTACTCCCTGGCTCAGTCCTTGGCCTCGGACCAGCGCCGGATGACCGAGGCGTCGGCGACGAACCGCACCTGCGTCGACCCCGTCCAGCGTCGGGCGCTGTCGGTCAGGGCGCGCTCGAGCCTGGCGCGGGTCTCGGCGGCGTTCTCCTCGGGGACGTGGACGAGCAGCTCGTCGTGCAGGCACAGCACGATCTGGGCGCCGAGGTCGCGTGTCGTGACCCTGACGGTGGCGGCCCAGGCCTTGAACAGCTCGGCCGCGCTGCCCTGGATCACGGCGTTGCGGGCGAACCGTCCACGCGCGGCGTCGTAGGCCGCGGTGCCCTCGGCGGGCACGTCGGCCAGGACCGCGTCGAGCCGGATCAGCCGACCACCGAAGGTGCGCAGCGGCTCGCGTCGCAACCCCGCGGCATACGCGGCATCGAGGTAGCCCATGGCGACCGGGTAGGTGCGCTCGAGGTCCTTGAGGGCCTCGCCGGCGGCGCCGCTGCGCTGGCCGTACATCGCGGCGAGCACCGCGATCTTGGCCACCGGACGCTCGACCCCGAGGGCGGCTGCCACAGGCGCGTACAGGTCGTCGGCGCGGGTCGCTGCCGCAAAGGCCTCGTCGCCGGAGACCGCGGCCAGGACGCGCGGTTCGATCTGTCCGAGGTCGGCGCGGACGAACACGTAACCGGGATGGGCGGCCACGGCTGGGCGCAGCGAGGTCGGGAGGTTGTGGAGGCCGTTCTGCGCGGTCATCCGTCCAGCGGCTCCGTCGCAGGCGGTCCACCCGCCACGGAGCCTGTCGTCCGGGCCCACGTGGGCGTCGAGCCAGGGGTAGCCGTAGGTGGTCGCGATGCGTTCGGCCTTGCGCCACGCCAGGAGGGCTCCGACGACCGCGTGGGTCTCGCGGAACGGCTCGAGGACCCACTTGCGCGTGTTGGGGACGACTACCCCGACGGAGGCGAGCAGCTCCTTGACCTGCAAGGGGTTTCGCAGATCCGTGGACTCGCGACCAGGCGTGTGCGACAGCACCTGCAGGTCGCGTTCGGCGCGGATCCGTCGCGCGTCCGCCTCGCTCTCGGGGCGGGCGCCGGCGGCCTCCGCGATCATCCTCTCGGCGGTCGCCCGGTCGACTGGCAGCCCGTCGCGGGCGAGCTCGACACACAGGAACGCTGCCGCGGACTCGGAGTGGGCGGCCGCCACCGATCGTGGGCCCACCTCCGCCAGGGCCGCCGCCTGAGCGCCTGCGCAAGCGAGGGCCGCGCGCCCCCAGGCCACCACCACGTCGTCGTCGGGCGCCCACGTGGCCGCGCCCGCGTCGGGGTCGAGGTAGCCGTCCGGCCGCACCACCGACAAGCTCGCGCCGACGTCCGTGCCCGGTGCGCGGGCCGGCGCCGACGACGAGGGTCCAGTGCTGTGGAAGTCGAAGAGGTCACCGCGCGCCGCTGCCGGCAGGCCCGCACGATCGAGTCGGTATGCCGCGGCCCAGGCCACCTGGGGCGTCGCCTCCCACCCGCCCGCGAGCAGGCGGTGGGCTTCGGCCACGTCCCAGCAGCGGTTCACCGGCACCCCGGCCGCGACGAGGGCTGAGGCATCGCCGCCGGCTGACCACCAGACCCACCGCACGTCCCCAGCCGCCTCCAGCTCGCAGGCCCGGGTGACGAGCTGGTCTGCCCGGCCCACCAGCTGGACGTGGTCACCCACGATGGCGGCGCGACCGTCCGCTGTGGCGACGAAGGCGACGTGGGCAGCAGGCATGGCGGGCACATCCTCGCACCCGGGACCGACGATCCCGTCGGTCCCGGCTGCTTCACCCGACAAAGGTCCGCTTCCCCGCGGAACGGTTCCGGGGTGAAGCCCACCTTTATCGGGTCACCCGATAAAGGTGGGGCCACGCGTGGGGGTGGGTCAGGCGTGGGTCTTGAGGGCGACCTGGCGCTTGATCCGGCTCAGCATCCCGACCATGCCCCGCAGCCGCAGCGGGGAGACCGCCTCGCCGAGGGAGAACCGGTAGGGCGCGTCCTCCGGCACCGCCAGCACCTCGGCAGCGGTCAGGCCGTCGAGCCCTTCGCTGAGGATCCCCGCGAACCCGCGCGTGGTCGGTGCCTCGGCCGGCGCCGAGAAGAACAGGTGCACCGCGCGCTCGCCGGGCTGGTCGAGCGGCTCTTCGGCGACCTCGACCGCCAGGAAGATCGGGGACTGG
This sequence comes from Pedococcus sp. P2_F6, assembly GCF_056403675.1. Classification (NCBI taxonomy): domain Bacteria; kingdom Bacillati; phylum Actinomycetota; class Actinomycetes; order Micrococcales; family Intrasporangiaceae; genus Pedococcus; species Pedococcus sp. P2_F6. The sequence continues at coordinate 1,057,681 of NZ_JBFUEZ010000001.1, read as the reverse complement.
CACTCGTGGACCTGCTCCATCTCACCCAGCCGACCGGCATACCTCTCGGGGAGGTCGGGCAGTCCCTCACTGAACTCCAGCAGGAGTTCGAGGCGTTGCGGCGCAAGCAGCTCCGCGAAGTCGTCGGCGATCTCCTGCATCGCGGCAGGCAAGGGCGCCGGCTGGGTGGACGCTGTGCCACTCACGGCACTGGTCACTGCGACGCACCCTGTTCGACCGGCACTCGGACGGAGTTGCCCCACTCGGTCCACGAGCCGTCGTAGTTGCGGACGGCGTCGAAACCCAGCAGGTGGGTGAGGACGAACCACGTGTGCGACGACCGCTCGCCGATGCGGCAGTAGGCGATCGTGGCATCGCTGGGCGACAGTCCCTGTTCCTGGAGGTAGATCGCCTCGAGGTCCTCGCGCGACTTGAAGGTGCCGTCCTCGTTGGCCGCTCGCGCCCACGGCACCGACTTGGCGCCGGGGATGTGTCCTCCGCGCATGGCGCCCTCCTGCGGGTAGTCCGGCATGTGCAGCAGCTCGCCGCTGAACTCGCCGGGGGAGCGCACGTCGACCAGCGGCCCACCGAGGTGGGCGAGCACGTCCTCCTTGAACGCGCGGATCGGCGCGTCGTCGCGCTCCACCACTGGGTATGCCGCGTCGCCGGCGAGGCTGCCCACGGCGGGGACCTCGCGGGTCAGCTCGCGACCCTCGGCCACCCACTTGGCACGGCCGCCGTCGAGCAGCCGCACGTCCTCGTGTCCGAACAGGCTCATCACCCACAGCGCGTAGGCGGCCCACCAGTTGTTCTTGTCGCCGTAGATCACGACCGTGGTGTCCCGGCCGACACCGCGGGCCGACATGACCGCAGCGAACTGCTCGGCATCGACGTAGTCGCGCACCACCGGGTCGTTGAGGTCCTGGTGCCAGTCCAGCTTGAGCGAGCCCGGGATGTGGCCCGTGTCGTAGAGCAGCACGTCCTCGTCGGACTCCAGGACGACGATGCCGTCGGGCCCGCCGACGGCGCCGGCCTCGATCTGGTCGGCCAGCCACTGCGTGCTGACGAGCCTTTCGGGATGGGCGTACTGGGTGAAGGTGGCGGAGGGGGAGTCAGCGGTGTCGACCATGTCCCAAGGCTAATCCCGCTGGTCACGGGGCCACATGGCAGGATGGCGGCGACCGACCGAAACCAAACCCGGAGGGGTGCTGACGTGGGCTTTCTCGGAATGGGCAAGGACGAGGCGCAGGCGAAGCCGACCTCGGCGCTCGAACAGGCGAGGGCCCCCCGCGAGGACTCGGGGATGTTCTCCGGAGCCGTGACCGGCCTGATCGAGAGCCTGCTCGACGTCGGCATCGACGGCAAGGGTCCGTTCGACTCGGCGCAGAAGGTCGCCGACGTCCGGCGGGCCGAGAAGCCAGGAGCCGAGGAGGCCGTCGACGCCGTGGTCCGAGGTCACCTCAGGCTCGCGGCCGCCGGTGGTTTCGTCACCGGACTCGGTGGGTTCGTCACGCTGCCCGTGGCGCTCCCCGCCAACGTCGTCGAGTTCTACGTCGTGGCGACCCGGATGGTGGCCGCGATCGCGTCCCTGCGCGGCTACGACATCAAGCGACCCGAGATCCGGTCGGCGGTGCTGCTCACCCTCGTGGGAGCCGACGCGGACGACCTGCTCAAGAAGGCAGGTGTGGCCTCGACCGGCCGACTCGCCAACCTCGCGGCCCAGCGGCTGCCCGGGCCTGCGTTGATGGTGGTCAACAAGGCGGTCGGCTTCCGGCTGCTGTCGACCGCTGGGAAGAAGACGCTGAGCCGGTTCGGCAAGGGCGTGCCCGTCATCGGCGGTGTCGTCGGCGCGGGCCTCGACAGCTACCTGCTCAAGAAGATCGCCGACCACGCGCGTCACGAGTTCCCGCCCAGGGCCACTGGCTTCTGAGTGGCGTGCTGCGCCGGTTGGACGCAGGCTGGGGGAGCGCCGGGAATCACCGGGGCACCCAGGTCGTTTGAACCGTGTCCGGGCCATCGTGGTGCCCGGAGCCTGCGCCTTCGAACAACGGGAGTCTGACCATGGCCATGACCCGCTTCGGTGCCCTGCGCACCATCGCCACCGCAGTCCGCACCGCGACCCGTCCGGGATCGCCCGCGCTGGGTGAACGCCTGATGAGCCTGCCCCGGCTGTTCCGGGCCACCTTTCGCGGCGAGTATGCCGGGACCACCCGCGGTCGGCTCCTGATGGTTCTCGGCGCGGTGGCCTACGTCGTGTCGCCCATCGACCTGATCCCCGAGCTGGCGCTGTCCGTCTTCGGCCTCGCCGACGACGCGGTGGTGGTGTCGTGGATCGCGGCGACCGTCGTCAACGAGACCGAGTCGTTCCTGGCCTGGGAGCGCACCACGCCGGCGAGGGCGCACGAGACCGTCGAGGGCGACGTCGTCCGCTGACTCCAGCACGTCCTCATCCGCTCGGTCGGGGTGTGTCGAGGGCGTGGCGGGCCGTGAGGACGCCATTGCTGCGCCGTGGCGGCGCGGAGCAGCCCCACCCCGTCGGCGTGGGTGCGCCTGTCCACAGGGCTGGCTCCGGCCCCTGACCCGAAGGCCCCCGGGAGGCCAGCGTTGGCCCATGAGCCAGATCAGACTGCGCGGCCCGGCCGATGTCGTCGCCGTGCTGCCCTACCAGCTCGGCTACCACCCCCAGGACTCGATCGTGCTGGTCGCCCTCCACGGTCGCAGCGTCGGGTTGATCGAGCGGATCGACCTGCCACCACCCCAGGACGCGGAGCAGGTCGGCCGCGTCCTCGTGGCTCCGCTGCTGCAGGACCGGCCCGAGGCGGTCATGCTCGTCGGCTACGAGACGGCGGCGGGTTCGAGCCGGCCCGGTCTGGACGCCGTGCGTCGCCTGGCGACCGAGGCCGACCTCGAGGTCCTGGACCGACTCGTCGTCCGCGACGGGCGCTGGTTCGCCATCGACTGCGCCGACGGATGCTGTCCGGCCGAGGGCGCGCCGGTCCCGGAGGCGGCCGACACCCCCGCCGTGGCCGAGTACGTCGGGCTCGAGATCGCGCCCCTCCCGGGTAGGTCCGCGATCGCGGACCTCGTCGCCGCGGACCCAGTCCTCGCCGAGGCGGTGGCAGCAGAGCTGGGTAGCGGCTCGGAGCCCGAGTCGGGACGCCTCGATGCTGCCCGTCGGCTCGAGGCGCTGTCGCGCTGGTCGGTGGTGTGCGACGTGACCGGTGGCGCGCCCGAGGTCGCAGAGCTCGGGCCCGCCGAGGTCTGCCTGCTCGTGCGCAGCCTGGAGGACCTCGCGCTGCGCGACGGACTCGTGGCCTGGCTGTGCCCTGGTGCCCTGCCCCTGGACTCCCTGTCGCCGGACCTCGTCGACGCCTTGCGCTGCACGCTGCCGGCTCCCACCTGGCACCGCAGCCCGGGGGCAGGGCCGTCGGCCGGGGCCGGTCGCCGTCTCCTGGCGAGGTTGCAGTCCCTGGTCAGGTCGGTCCCCGACGACCACGCGGCTCCGGCGCTCACCGTGCTCGCCAACTGTGCCTGGTGGCAGGGCGACGGCGCGTTGGCCCGGACCTGCGTGGACCGGGCGCTCCGGGCGCGCCCCGACTACCGGCTGGCGCAGCTGCTCGAGCGCATGCTCGACCTCGGCGTGCGTCCCGGCAGCCACGGCGCGCAGCGCGCGGCCGAGCTGCGGTCGGGCTGACCCAAGTGCTCGCGCGCAGCTCGGCGGGGACGACGCGTCCATCGTGCGGACGCCGCGGACACGCCGACGGCCTCCTCGTATGATGGTCGCCAGGTCATGAGTCCCAGCACCAAGCCCCGGCTTGCTGGGCGGCAACCCTCCTCGCGGTGGGGTGCCCCGGGTGAAGACCCGGCCGACCCTGACCTGGGCGGCAAGCGCGAGCGCCACAGGAGCAGTTTCGATGACCACGACCTCCCCACCACGAGCGACGTCAGGTGCCTGGCGCGACGGTGACCCGGTCGGTCGACGCCAGTTCGTCGACCTCGGCGCGGTCGAGCTCGAGCGCGGTGGCGTCCTTCCCGGGGTGCGGGTGGCCTACGAGACCTGGGGTGAGCTCAGCGCCGCGGGTGACAACGCCATCCTCGTCGAGCACGCCCTCACCGGTGACAGCCATGTCGAGGGACCGACCGGTCCTGGTCATCCGACGCCGGGCTGGTGGGACGGGCTGATCGGCCCCGGTCGGCCGCTCGACACCGACCGCTACTTCGTCGTTGCCGCCAACGTCCTGGGCGGCTGCCAGGGGAGCACCGGCCCGTCCTCGCCGGCCATCGACGGTGCCCCGTGGGGGAGCCGCTTCCCCTTCGTCACCGTGCGTGACCAGGTGCAGACCGAGGCCCTGCTCGCCGACGTCCTCGGCATCGACCGCTGGCACGCCATCCTGGGTGGCTCGATGGGCGGGATGCGGGTCCTCGAGTGGGCGGTGACCCACCCCGAACGGGTCGCGACGGCCATCGTGCTGGCCAGCACGGCATACGCCACGGCGGAGCAGATCGGCTGGTGTCAGGCGCAGCTGTTGGCGATCCGCGCGGACGGCGACTTCCACGGCGGCGACTACTACGAGCGCGGCCCCGGTCCCGAGACCGGGCTCGGGATCGCGCGGCGGATCGCGCACGTCACCTATCGCAGCGAGCTCGAGCTGCACGAGCGCTTCGGTCGCGAGCCGCAGGAGGCGGAGGACCCGTTGGGCGGTCACGGCCGCTATGCCGTCGAGTCCTACCTCGACCACCACGCCGGCAAGCTGGCCGGACGATTCGATGCCAACTCCTACGTCGTCCTCACCGAGGCGATGAACTCCCACGACGTCGGACGAGGCCGTGGGGGAGTCGCCGCGGCGCTCGCCAGGATCTCCGCTCAGGTGGCGGTGGTCGCCGTCGACTCGGACCGGCTCTACCCGCCGCGGCTGTCCCGAGAGATCGCCGACGCCGTCCCGGCGGCCCAGCTGCACACCGTGCACTCCGACTACGGCCACGACGGGTTCCTCATCGAGATCGAGCAGGTCGGGCAGATCGTGGCCCGGGTTCTCGCAGGCCCTGCCTGACGGGGGGATTTCCGGTACGGTCGGGCCCAGCGGCTGCCGTCGCCTGGTGTGCCCCGGGTCCACCACCCGGTCGCACCGCTACTCGGTCAACTGAACGTAGGAGGTCCCTGTGGCCATCGTTGTGGGATATGTGCCGACGAAGGAAGGGCGGGCGGCTCTGCGCCGGGCCGCGGACGAGGCGCTGCTACGCAAGTCCAAGCTGATCGTCATCAACTCCCAGCGCGGTGGCCGAGACTTCGACAGTGAGGAGGCGAACCGTTTCGATGCCGACCTCTCCCGCATCCAGGGCGAGCTGGACGAGGAGGGGCTGGAGCACGAGGTGCGTCAGCTCGTCCGGGGCAACGAGCCGGCCGAGGACCTGATCGCAGTGGCCGAGGAGGAGCACGCGGAGTTCATCGTCATCGGCCTGCGTCGTCGCACCCCCGTCGGCAAGCTCATCCTGGGCTCGAACGCCCAGCGCATCCTGCTCGACGCGTCGTGCCCCGTCCTGGCCGTCAAGGCCGACGCCTGAGGCGACCGGTCTGCACCGGTCCGGCACGGCTCTCCATGGCTGTCCAGCGGGACATCGCGCCGTGTCGGCAGTGTGCCGATGCGTGATCTGCGGGCAACTCGTTTTACAATGTCATCAACGAGATCTCGTCAGGGTCCAGCCCAGCCGATCTCGGCAATACTTCCACTCCCGCTGTTGTTGTCACAGACATCCTCAAGCATGGCTGTGATGACGTGCGCCGTGCCGCGAGTCCGCGACGAAAGGTAGTCCGTGTCGCCTGTGTCCAAGAAGGCTGCGAGCCCCGCACCGTCTCTTCCCCCCGAGTTCTCCCACCCCGCACTGCAGAAGCTGCTCAAGCAGGGCCGCACCAACGGCTCGGTCGACAGTGGTCAGTTGCGTGATGCCCTGGAGGGGGCCGAGATCGCACCCAAGCGGATGAAGGCTGTGCTGCGTTCCCTGGACGAGCAGGGCATCCACGTGACCCTCGACTCGGCCACCGCCTCACGCGCGGTGGCTGCGACGAGCACCCGCAAGAAGACGACGACCGCGCCGGCCAAGAAGGCGGCCGCCAAGACGGCAGTCAAGACTGCCGCACCTGCCGCCAAGTCGACGGCCAAGGCTGCGTCGCCGAAGGCCGAGTCGGCGAAGGACACCCCCGTCAAGACTGCGACCGCGAAGGCTGCGACCAGCAAGACGGCGCCGGCGAAGGCGACCACGACGAAGAAGGCCGCCGCCGCAGCCGCGGGCGAGGCAGCCCCGGCCACGAAGAAGGCCGCGACCACGAAGTCGGCAGCCAAGACCGAGGCCACGGACGCTACTGCCACGGCGGCTGACGCGGCCGGCAACGGCGACGACGAGGCGGTGCCGGCAGAGCCCACCGACGTGGTCGAGTCCGAGCTCGAGGACGTCGTCGTCGAGGACGACACCGAGGACGAGAAGAAGGACGACGAGGACGAGGGTTCCGGCTTCGTCCTGCGCGATGACGACGAGGACGACGCTCCTGTCCAGCAGGTCGTCACCGCCGGTGCCACCGCCGACCCGGTCAAGGACTACCTCAAGCAGATCGGCAAGGTCGCCCTGCTCAACGCCGAGCAGGAGGTCGAGCTCGCCAAGCGCATCGAGGCCGGGCTGTTCGCCGAGGAGCGGCTCAACTCGGGCGACAAGATCGAGATGAAGCTCAAGCGTGAGCTGTGGTGGATCGCCCAGGACGGCAAGAAGGCCAAGAACCACCTGCTCGAGGCCAACCTGCGCCTCGTGGTGTCGCTCGCCAAGCGCTATACCGGTCGCGGCATGCTCTTCCTGGACCTGATCCAGGAAGGCAACCTCGGCCTGATCCGTGCGGTGGAGAAGTTCGACTACACCAAGGGCTACAAGTTCTCGACCTACGCGACGTGGTGGATCCGCCAGGCGATCACCCGCGCCATGGCTGACCAGGCCCGCACCATCCGCATCCCGGTCCACATGGTCGAGGTCATCAACAAGCTGGCCCGCGTGCAGCGCCAGATGCTCCAGGACCTCGGGCGCGAGCCCACCCCGGAGGAGCTCGCCAAGGAGCTCGACATGACCCCGGAGAAGGTCGTCGAGGTCCAGAAGTACGGTCGCGAGCCCATCTCCCTGCACACCCCCCTCGGTGAGGACGGTGACAGCGAGTTCGGTGACCTCATCGAGGACTCCGAGGCCGTCGTCCCGGCCGACGCGGTCAGCTTCACGCTGCTGCAGGAGCAGCTCCACTCGGTGCTCGACACCCTGTCCGAGCGGGAGGCCGGTGTCGTCTCGATGCGCTTCGGGCTCACCGACGGCCAGCCGAAGACGCTCGACGAGATCGGCAAGGTCTACGGCGTGACCCGTGAGCGGATCCGTCAGATCGAGTCCAAGACGATGAGCAAGCTGCGCCACCCGAGCCGGTCCCAAGTGCTGCGCGACTACCTGGACTGACGCGCGGTCCGGCGCTGGCCGGCATACCTCTCCACACGAACGCCCTCCGAGACTCGGGGGGCGTTCGTCGTTCCCGCCTGTCGTCGGGGCTTGCGCTGACGCCGCTACTCAGTGTTACTATCTACCGGTAGTCATTAACACTGAGTAGCGAAGGGAGGTTCCATGGGCAAGCAGGAGACCGAGATGCTCAAGGGGACGCTGGAGGGGATCGTCCTGGCCATCCTTCTCGCTCGGCGGGCGTACGGCTACGAGATCACCGCCTGGCTGCGCGACCAGGGCTTCTCCGACATCGCCGAGGGCACCGTCTACGCGCTGCTGGTCAGGATCGAGCAGCGCGGCCTGGTCGACGTGGAGAAGGTCCCGTCCGAGAAGGGCCCGCCGCGCAAGGTGTACTCGCTCAACGCGCAGGGGCGCGAGCACCTCGAAGAGTTCTGGAGGACCTGGAGCTTCCTCACCGAACGTCTCAACCAGCTCCGCAGTGAGAACGCCCAGAGCCCGGACGAAGGAGATAAGTAGGCATGGCAGCCAAGTGGATCGAGACCGTCACCGGCTCGTGGGAGCAGAAGAAGCAGTACCGGGCGTACAAGGCCCGCATCGACGCGTTGCCGGAACCGTACGGCGCTGCGGCCAAGGCCGTGCAGCGGTACCTCATGTACTACGGGGGCATCACGGACGGCACCATCGCCGTCACGATGCTGGGAGACCTCGCGGACCTCTGGGACCGGGCCGCTGCCGACGGAACCCCTGTGCGGGCCATCGTGGGCGAGGACCCCGTCGACTTCGCCGAGGCGTTCGCGCAGGCCTACACCGGCACCCGGTGGATCGACAAGGAGCGCGCCCGCCTCACCAAGGCGATCGACGACGCCCAGGAAGGTGACGCCAAGGGAGGTGAGGACCGATGACGACCGACGCTGCCATCCAGGTGCGGGGCCTCGAGAAGTCGTACAAGGACCTGGAGGTGCTCCGAGGTGTCGACTTCGAGGTGGAGACGGGAACCATCTTCGCCCTGCTCGGGGCGAACGGGGCGGGCAAGACCACGGTCGTGCGCATCCTCGCCACGCTGCTCAAGGCCGACGCGGGGACGGCTGTCATCGACGGCGAGGACGTGGGCACCCACCCGGCCCGGGTGCGTGAGTCCATCAGCCTGACCGGACAGTTCGCCGCCGTCGACGAGATCCTCACCGGACGGGAGAACCTCGTCCTCGTCGCACGGCTGCGGCACCTCGAGGACCCCGGCGTGGTCGCAGCCAGGCTGCTCGAACGGTTCGCACTGACCGACGCGGCGAGTCGGAGGGTGTCGACGTACTCGGGCGGCATGCGCCGCCGTCTCGACCTCGCCATGAGCCTCATCGGGAGTCCGCCGGTCGTCTTCCTGGACGAGCCGACGACCGGGCTCGACCCCCAGGCGCGCATCGAGGTCTGGCAGGCCGTCAAGGAGCTCGCCGCGCACGGCACGACGGTGCTGCTCACGACGCAGTACCTCGACGAGGCCGAACAGCTCGCCGACCGGCTCGCGATCCTCCACGAGGGCCGGATCATCGTGAACGGCACCCTCGCCGAGCTCAAGCAGCTGCTGCCGCCGGCCACGGTCGAGTACGTCGAGAAGCAACCCACCCTCGAGGACGTCTTCTTCGCCCTCGTCGGCACGAACCACTGAGGAGCACCGATGACCACGCACTTCTTCGGCGACACGACCGTCCTGCTGGGCCGGTCCCTGCGCCACATCACGCGCAGCCTGGACACGATCATCACCACCACGGTCATGCCGATCGCCTTCATGCTGCTGTTCGTCTACGTGTTCGGTGGCGCGATCGCGTCAGGGTCTGACTCGTACGTCAACTACCTGCTGCCTGGCATCCTGCTCATCACCATCGCCTCGGGGATCGCCTACACCGCGTTCCGGCTCTTCCTCGACATGTCCGGCGGCATCTTCGAACGGTTCCAGTCCATGCCGATCGCGAGGTCGTCCGTGCTGTGGGCGCACGTGCTGACCTCGCTGGTCGCCAACCTGGTCTCGGTGGTGGTGGTCGTGCTCGTCGCACTCCTGATGGGCTTCCGCTCGGGGGCGGGTGTGCTGGCGTGGCTCGGGGTCGCCGGGATCCTGGTGCTCTTCACCCTGGCGCTGACCTGGATCGCCGTCATCCCCGGCCTCTCGGCGACCTCCGCGGACGGGGCGAGTGCGTTCTCCTACCCGCTCATCTTCCTGCCGTTCATCAGCTCGGCGTTCGTGCCCACCGACACCATGCCCGGCCCCGTGCGCGCCTTCGCCGAGCACCAGCCCGTGACCTCCATCGTCAACGCCATCCGGGACCTGTTCGCCCAGCAGCAGGTGGGCACCGACCTGTGGGTCGCCCTCGCCTGGTGCGTCGCCATCCTCGTGGTCGCCTTCACGTTCGCCATGCTCACCTATCGCCGCAAGATCGCCGGGTGAGTCCTGACCTCGTCAGTCCTCTCGTTCGCCCTGGCCGGGACGCTCGCCCAGCCCAGACGTTCGCCTAGCCCCGACGTTCGGCGCGCCAGTCCTGGATGCGATCCACGGGTCGGCGTAGGAGGCGTCCTACGGCGGCACGGCGCTCGCGCCACTCGATCAGGCCGTCGGTGGGCCACCAGGCAGCGCGGAGCCGGTCCTTGCGTCTGCGCACACCGGAGACTGCCTTGACCACGGTGTGGGTGTCGGCACGGATGTCGGAGATGGTCGCCCCGGGAGGGGCGTAGCGCGAGCGTTCCACGCCGGTGACCACCCGGTTGAGTGCCTCCGTCTGCTCCCCCTCGAGGTAGGCCTCGCGCTGGTAGAAGCGACCGGCCTGACGCGGGGTGCTGCCCCGTGGAGGGATCACGCCGAGGTCGCCGATCCGTTCGATCATGGCCTGCCACTCGATCTCGACGCGGGTCGACTCGTCGGGCGCGTGCCGCAGCCGGCGGCGCAGCCGACCACGGGCGGCGAGTGGCACGGCGAGCGACCCGAGGACCCCGCCGAGCAGTCCGAGCACGATCCACAGCGCGGTGGTCCGGGTGCGCGATCCGAACCAGCCGCCGAAGTCGGAGCCGCTGCCGTTGGTGTTGGCCGGGTCCGTGGCACCCGGGTCGTTGCGGTCGCCGGGGCGGGTGGGGCTCCCCGTCGCACCACCCGTGGCGGTGTTGGTGGCGGCGTTGCCGCTGCCGGGGGTCGTGGGGGCGAGCGAGTAGGACGGGGCGACGGTGTTCTGCGTGCCCGAGGGGGTCGGTTCGAACCGAAGCCAGCCGATGCGGTCGAAGAAGAGCTCGGGCCAGGCGTGCGCGTCGGACGAGCGCACCGTGTAGGTGCCGCGGTCGGCGGTGCCCGGCAGGAACCCGATCGCCATGCGGGCCGGGATCCCGGCTTCGCGGGCCATCATGACCATGGCCGTGGCGAACTGCACGCAGTAGCCGACCTTCGACTTCAGGAAGAGGGTGATGGCATCGGGCCGCACCTCCTGGCCGGACGCGTCCTTGACCGTGGTCGGCAGCTTGAGGGAGTAGCTGAAGCCCCCGTCCGCTCGGAGGTACTTCTGGATTGCGCGCGCGGCCTCGATGCGTGAGGCGTTCTGCGGGACGATGTCGCTGACGAGCTGGCTGACGATCTCCTGCGAGGCCGGGTCGACCTGCAGGTCGTCCCGCAGGAAGCTGCCGCTGGCCCCTTGCCGGCTCTGGGCCAGCGACTCCTGCGTCGGGTTCAGTGCGAGGTAGGAGAAGCTGTAGGACCGCACGGCCCGGGTGACCGTGGCGACCGAGGTGTTGCGGTCCAGGCCCCAGGTCGCGCGGCCGAGGTCGGCGGACACCAGCGGCGTCGGCGCGGCGATCTGGGGCGCCTCGATCCGGGAGTTCTCGACGGACACGCGGTAGGTCTCCCGCGGGACCTCGGGGGCCAGGTCGGGTGGCGGATCGAGGGTGGTGCGACGGCCGTAGTCGACGTCGTCGGGGTCAGGTCGCCAGTTGTCGGCGATGTAGGTGTCGAGCACCCCGACGCGCAGCGGCGTCAGGATCGCGGCGTTGGTGGTGTAGCTCAGAACCGGTGCCTTGGACGGGCTGGTGAGGCTCTTGGTGAGGTCGAGGGTCGACTTGAGGCCGATCTGACCGTCGCTGAAACCGGTGGCCCCGCTGGACCGGCCCAGGCCGTCGATGAGGTAACGCGTCGGGAAGTGGGGGATGACCACGGGAACGACGATGGCTGCCGCCAGCCCCGCGACGGCCAGGGTCCGGCCCACCGCGGCATACCCGTAGGCGCCGTCGCGGTCGTCGGAGTTGCGCGTGCCCGTGGTGCTCATCGGCACGGTGGTGCTCCACCGTCGCAGCGAGGCGATGCCCTGGCGTCCGAGCATGAGCAGCCACAGCCCACCGGCCGCGACGAAGAACATCGGGTGCAGGGAGTCGCCCGAGTTGGAGGCGGAGATCAGGTAGGCGGTGAGCAGCGGAAGACCGGCCAGTGCGGGGGAGCGACGCATCACGGCCAGGTGGTCGACGACCATGGCCACGACGCCGATCGCGAGGCCGATGGCCAAGGTGATTCCGCGGTTGGTGGGGGCGGGTGCGGCATAGTTCTGGATCGTCTCGCGAGCATCGACGAGGAGGTTGTTGAAGGCCAGCACCATGTCAGGGGTGGGCAGCCCGTGCCAGAGGTGGCCGCGGCCGAAGACCCAGGCCGCGGCGAGGACGACCCCGGCGAGCTGGGCGGCGGCGATGGCGACCCAGGAGCTGGTGACCATCCGGAAGACGATCCCGATGACGACCACCGCGAAGCCCATGGCCAGCATCGGGCGGATCCACGTGTTGGGCGTGAACAAGGTGGTGAGCGGCCAGGCGACCACGGCGGAGGCGGCTCCGGCGATCACGGAGTCCGCAATGCGACCGCGGCTCATGCCACACCCACCCGGCTCGTCGTGCCGGACAGGACGCCCCACACGGAGGGGAGGTCGTCGCCGGCGCCCACGACAGCCACGGCCCACCCCGCGCCGCGCAGCACTGGTACACAGGTGAGCTCGTCGGCGGTCCCTGCCCGGCTGCGCCGCGTCGTGGTGAACCCGTCCGGGTCCAGCACGATGGCCAGGGCCGTACCGCCGGGCTGGCGCAGTGAGGCAACACGGCGGGCCAGCTCCTCGTCGAGGTCGGTCACCACGGCGAGGATGAGTCCGCCGGGCGCCGTCACCGGGTGGGCGGCCTGCAACACGTCGGCGAACTGGTCGTCCGACCCGGTCTCGGCCATGGCCAGCACGTCCAGGAGCGGGTCGACCTCCATCGCGGTGGCCGCTCGGCTGTCCTCGGCGGTCTCGTCGCTGATGAGGTGCACGGCATACCCCTGGTCGAGGAGGTGGGCGGCCACGGAGGCGCACGCGGTCACGGCCCACTCGAACGAGCCCGAGGTGCCCGAGCCGTGGTGGCCACGGGCGCGGGAGTCGAGCACGATCGCTGCACGCCGGCGCGCGGGGCGGTCCTCCTGACGGACCATCAGCTCGCCCGTCTTGGCCGTCGCCGGCCAGTGGATGCGGCGCAGGTCGTCGCCATCTCGGTAGGAACGGATGGAGACGTCGTCCTCGCCGTGGAGGGCGACCATGTGCGGGATCGCGCCCTCGGCGCCCACTCCGCTGCCCGGGGGCTGGCCGCCTCCGAGCGGGACGATCTTGGGCAGGACGAGGATGTCGCTGGATCCGGAGATCGCGGCAACCCTGGTGCTCAGGCCGAAGGGATCGCGCAGGCGGACGCCGAGGGGTCCGAGGCGGTGGCGGCCCCGGACGTGCGATCGCACCGAGTAGTGCACCTCCTGGCGGTCGCCACGGCGCAGCCTCGGCACGACGAACCGCGGCCGGTCACCGAGGGCGTAGTCCAGCTGCTCCTCGGCCATCAGCAGGGGACTGGCGGCGCCCCCGGCGTTCTCGATGCCGAGCGTGACCAGGGACTGCTCGTCGACCTGGATCCGACCCGGCACGGCGGTGCGCTCCAGGGCGAACCGCAGGTCGTGGCGCCGCATGAGCAGCCCACTCAGGAGGGGCAACGCCACGAGCAGCACCCCGATGCGGGTGAGGTCGGTGAAACCGAGCCCAGTTCCGCACAGCACCAACGTGACTCCCGCGGCGACGAACGCTCGCCCGCGGGTGGTGAGCAGGTCGCGAACCCGACGCACGGCGCGCCTCAGCGACCGGCAGCGGGGACGGGCACTCGGCGCATGAGGTCCTGCAACACCTCACCGGTGCTGCGCCGGGCCAGCTGCGTCTCGCCGGTGGGGATGATGCGGTGGGCGAGGACCGGGAGCACGATGGCCTGCACGTCGTCGGGCAGCACGTGGTCGCGGCCCTCCAGTGCCGCGTGGGCGCGGGCAGCGCGCAGCATGTGCAGGCTGGCCCGCGGGGAGGCGCCCAGCCGCAGCGCCGAGCTGGACCGGGTGGCCGCTGACAGGTCGACGACGTACTGCTTGATGGCGTCGCTGGTGAAGACCGAGCGGACCGCCCGGACCATGGCCGAGACGGTGGCGGCGTCGGTGACCGGGCTGAGCGTCTCCAGCGGAGACACCTGTCCGTGGCTGTCGAGCATCGCCACCTCGGCGCGCGCCGAGGGGTAGCCGAGGGAGATGCGCGCCATGAAGCGGTCACGCTGGGCCTCGGGCAGTGGATAGGTCCCCTCCATCTCGATGGGGTTCTGGGTGGCCATCACGATGAACGGCTTGGGGAGGTCGTAGGTCTGGCCGTCGACCGTGACCTGTCCCTCTTCCATCGACTCCAGCAGGGCCGACTGCGTCTTGGGCGAGGCGCGGTTGATCTCGTCGCCCACGACGACGTTCGCGAAGATCGCGCCCGGACGGAACTCGAAGTCGCGCACGTCCTGGTTGAACACACTCACGCCAGTGATGTCGCTCGGCAGCAGGTCGGGGGTGAACTGCACCCGTCGGACGGAGCAGTCGATCGACCGCGCGAGCGTCTTGGCGAGCATCGTCTTGCCGACGCCGGGGACGTCCTCGAGGAGCAGGTGTCCCTCGGCGAGCAGGACGGTGATGGCGGTGTGCACGACGTCCGGCTTGCCCTCGATCACCGTGTTGATGGCGCGGGCGAGACGTCCGGCGACCTCGGTGACCTGCCCCAGTGACGCGGGGGACCCCGCGGGGAGCGAGAGCAACGTGTCGGGCTTGGTCGTGCCCACGGGTGTTGGCCTTGCCTGGTCCTCGTGCCTGCCTTGCACCGGCTGTCCTTCCGTCGTCCCCATGGCCGCCACGTTGCGCCCCTCCGGGTGGTCGATCGATCTTCCCCCACATCGCACCACCAAAGAAGGGGGTATGCCGTCTCGTGACCTCTCGTGGCGGCTGCAGGGGGTCGTTCGGCGCCGCGCAGCCGCCGGATCGGTGTCCCCGAGCTCACGCTGCCCCGTGGTCCGGGTGGTCGGGGGTGCACGGGGGTGCCCGGGAGGGCCAATTCGCCGATGTGCTGTCAGATCCGCACCACTTTCCACCACCGACCTGACCTGCAGAAATATCGTGATTGCCTCGCAAATTGTGGGGAAAGTGAGGTAGTGGTGGCCGATCGTGGAGTAAAGTGGGGGAAACCAGAGGGCCGTGGGGTCCTCGGACGGGTCGGCAGGGGAGGTGGGCGCGATGTTTCTCGGTACGCACAGCCCCCGACTCGACGACAAGGGCCGCCTCTTCCTCCCCGCGAAGTTCCGCGAGCGGATGTCCGACGGCCTGGTGGTGACCCGGGGCCAGGAGCGGTGCCTCTACGTCTTCCCGATGGACGAGTTCCTCAAGGTCACCCAGCAGATGCAGGCCGCGCCGACCACGAGCAAGGCCGTCCGTGACTTCACCCGCGTCTTCCTGTCCGGCGCCTCGGACGAGGTGCCCGACAAGCAGGGTCGCGTCACGATCCCCGCCAACCTGCGGGCCTACGCCGGCCTGACCCGCGAGTGCACCGTCATCGGTGCGGGTTCCCGGGTCGAGGTCTGGGACACCGACAGCTGGAACACCTACCTCGAGAGCACCGAACAGGGCTTCTCCGACCAGTCCGAGGAGGTCATCCCCGGACTCCTCTGATCCCCGAGCTCGCTGACCGTCGGCCCCTGCAGCCAGGTCTCCAGCCGCTTCGCATCCCGGGACGACTTCCCCCGCCCCGGGCCGCATCCCTTGAAGCGGATGGGGACCTGACCGCAGGGCCTCCGCACCACCACAGCAACCACCACCAGCACCAGCACCAGCACCAACACCGCAGCACCCAGCACGATCCCACCGCACCACCAGCACCGTCCCGCAGGAGATGTCGATGAACGCACGAGGAATGGCCGCAGACCGGCACATTCCTGTGCTCCGCGACCGCATCGTCGAACTGCTCGCCCCGGCCCTCACGGAGCCCGGAGCGGTGTACCTCGACGGCACCCTCGGGATGGGCGGGCACGCACAGGCGATCCTCGAGCGCTGTCCGAACGCGCACGTCGTGGGCATCGACCGCGACCAGGAGGCGCTCGCGCTGGCCGCCGAACGCCTTACTCCGTATGCCGCGCAGGTCACCTTCGTCCACGCCGTCTACGACGAGGTGCCGCGGGCCCTCGCCGAGGCCGGGGTCGACCACGTGGACGCCTCCCTCTACGACCTGGGCGTCTCCTCGCTCCAGCTCGACGAGACCGACCGCGGCTTCTCCTACAGCCAGGACGCCCCGCTGGACATGCGCATGGACCAGTCCACAGGCCTGACCGCCGCCGAGGTGCTCAACACCTACGACCCGGCAGCGCTCGAGACGGTGCTGCGCGAGTTCGGTGAGGAGCGGTTCGCCCGCAAGATCGTCGGCGCCATCGTCCGCGAACGTGAGCAGGCACCGTTCACCACATCGGGTCGGCTCGTCGAGCTGCTGAAGAAGGTCGTCCCGGCGGCCTCCCAGAAGAGCGGCGGCCACCCGGGCAAGCGCACCTTCCAGGCCCTGCGCATCGAGGTCAACGCCGAGCTCTCGGTGTGGGCCGACGCCCTCCCGCGGGCGATCGACGCCCTGGCCGTCGGTGGCCGCATCGCAGTCCTGTCCTACCACTCGCTCGAGGACCGCATCACCAAGCGCGAGCTCTCGGCCGGTGCCAAGGGGAGCAGCCCCCAGGGCCTGCCGGTCGAGCTGCCCGAGCACGCGGCATACCTGCGCCTGCTCACCCGCGGCGCCGAGGAGGCCAGCCCCGCTGAGCAGGCCGCCAACCCCCGATCCGCCTCGGTGCGCCTGCGCGCCGCCGAGCGCACCCGACCCACTGTCGCCACCACGAAGGGAAACAACCGATGAGCCAGCAGACTGCGACCGCGAGGGTCGCATCTCGGGCACCCGCCAGGAGGGTCGCGCCCCCGCAGCCCCTGAGGGTGGTTCCCGCGGCCGTCGGGCACCCGGGCAACGGCTTCTTTGCCGCGCTGTGCATGACCCTGCTCTGCGCGGGGCTGTTCGGCCTGCTCATGCTCAACACCGCCATGGCCGAGGGGTCGTTCACCCTGCACAACCTCCAGTCGACCTCGGGTGAGCTCGCCGACACCCAGGACGCCCTGACGCAGGCCATCGATGCCCAGCGCAGCCCGGCCAACCTCGCAGCCCGGGCCACCCGGCTCGGCATGGTCCCGGCCGACTCTGCCGCGTTCCTCCGCCTCTCGGACGGCAAGGTCCTCGGCGTGGCGAAGCCGGCGGCGAAGGACGGCGGCTTTACCGTGGTGACAGCTCCACAGGCGCCGTCGGCGAAGTCCGGTCCGGCCAGGAGCAGCAGTCCGGCGACGACCGTCACGAAGAAGGGGGATGTGACGACGACGACCGTGGTGGTCACCAAGCCCGACGGCTCGGTCGTGACCACGGTGACCAGCGTCAACGCCAGGACCACCACCACGACGAGCACGACGAAGACCAAGGCCCCGGCGAAGAAGCCGGCCACCACGCCCACCCCCGGCCGCTGACACCACGACTCGACCAGCACCACGACTCAACCAGCACCACCAGACGACCCCAGGACAGGACGAGAGGTACCCAGTGACGCAGACCCGAGGCAGCCGCCCCGGAGCCCCGCGCCCCACTGCGTCCTCGCGTCCTCGCGGCCCCCGCACCGGCGCGCCGAACCCCAAGGCAGGTCAGCCGCGCACAGAGACCGCGCGAAGCCAGCCAGGACCTCGCAAGGCCGCCAAGCCGGCAGCGCCCGCGCGCCCCGCCAGGGCGGCGAAGCCGAGCTCTCGCCCGGCGCAGCGCCCTCCGGCACCGCCGCGCCCGCCAGCCCGTCGCCGGGTCAGCCTCGGCGCCTCCAGCCCGCGCCGGCGGATGCGCACCATGACGATCGCGGTGCTCTTCATCTTCAGCATCTTCGGCGCGCAGCTGTTGCGGTTGCAGGGTTTTGACGCCTCGGCGGTGTCCAAGAACGCGCAGTCCTCGCGCACGGCGACCATTGCGCTGCCGGCCATGCGCGGCTCGATCACGGACCGCAACGGCACGATCCTCGCCTCGAGCATCGAGCGCCGCACGGTGACCGTCGACCAGACCGCGGTGCCGCAGTACGTCAAGACGGTGGACGGCGTGCGCAGCAAGGTCGGGGTGGCCGGTGCCGCCCAGGACCTCTCGCCGCTGCTGGGCATCTCCGTCGAGACCCTGACGGGAGAGCTCACGGGCAACGCCAAGTACCGGGTGCTGCAGAAGAACGTCACCCCGCTCAACTGGCGCAAGATCTCCGAGCTGGGGATCAACGGCATCTACTCCGAGGCCACCTCCGACCGTGTCTATCCCACCGCCACGGCCGCCTCGGCCCTGGTCGGCTTCGTCCAGTCCGACGGCACGGCCGGTGCCGGCCTCGAGGTTCTCATGGACAAGACCCTCAGGGGCAAGTCGGGCAAGACCATCTTCGAGCAGTCCCAGGATGGTCGGCCGATCCCCAACGCGCGGCAGGAGACGATCAACCCCGTGCCGGGCCGAGGGGTCCAGCTCACCATCGACTCCGACCTGCAGTGGTTCGCCCAGAACGCCGTCGCCCAGAAGGTCATCGAGACCCAGGCGCTGTCGGGCACGGTCGTCGTGGAGAACGTCAAGACGGGGGAGCTGCTGGCCGTCGCGTCGTATCCGACCTTCGACCCCAACCAGCCCGGCCAGTCGAGCGAGAACTGGACCAACAAGGCGTTCAACGATGTCTACGAGCCCGGGTCCACCGGCAAGGTGATCACCGCTGCAGCCGCTCTCGAGGAGAGTGTCGTGACCCCGTCGGACGTGGTCGAGGTCCCCAACCGGATCCACCGCGCGGGCACGGAGTTCAAGGACAGCCACGACCACCCGACCGAGTACCTCACCTTCGCCGGGGTGCTCGCGCAGTCCAGCAACATCGGCACCATCCTGGCCGGCGAGAAGGTCAAGGCGCCGACGATGTACGACTACTTCAGGAAGTTCGGTCTCGGCCAGACATCGGGGATGGGCTTCCCGGGTGAGGGTCCCGGCCTGCTGACCAACGTCAAGGACTGGAGCGGGTCGCAGCGCTACACCGTGCTGTTCGGCCAGGGCCTGTCGGTGAACGCGCTCCAGGCCGCCGGCGTCTTCCAGACCATCGCCAACGACGGCGTGCGCATCCCGCCGCGGATCGTGGCCGCCACCGGCGACGGCAAGGGCGGGTTCACCCCGGCCGCCAAGTCGGCACCGGTCAAGGTCGTCTCACCCGGGACTGCCAAGCAGGTGCGCGACATGCTCGAAGGCGTCGTCACCAAGGAGGGCACGGCGCCGGAGGCCAAGATCGCCGGCTACCGGGTGGCCGGCAAGACCGGCACCGCCGACCGGTACGACGCCCGCGTCGGCCACTACTCGGGCAAGACGGCGAGCTTCATCGGCTTCGCACCGGCAGACGACCCGGAGATCGTCGTCGCGGTGACCCTGCAACGGCCGATCAAGGGCTACTTCGGTGGTGTGGTCGCCGGCCCGGTGTTCCACGACGTCATGACCTATGCGCTGCAGGAGCTGCAGATCCCGCCCACGGGGACGTCGTCGCCGGTGGCCAAGATCCGCCCCAGCAAGGTCCCGGCCGCCAGCGACCTGAGCGTCATCCGCGACCGCAGGTCGGGCGCATCCAGCTCCTCCCGCTGAGGGTAGGCTCGCTGTCCGTGCCATCCCCCCGTCCGTCGTCCCCGCACGCGACCCCGCTCTCCGCCGTGGCCTCCCTCGTCGGGGGCACGCTGCTCGGTGAGGACCGCGAGGTCACAGGGGTGAGCCTGTCCTCCCAGGACGTCGTGCCCGGCGACCTCTACGCCGCCCTTCCAGGTGCCAACGCCCACGGTGCGAGGTATGCCGCGGGGGCGCGGGAGGCGGGTGCGGTCGCCGTCCTCACGGACGAGGCAGGGCTCGACGTCCTCGACGCCGAGGGCGTGCCGGACCTGCCCCGCGTCGTCGTCGAGCAGCCACGCAGCATCGTCGGACTCGCGGCCTCCCTCGTCTACGCCACCGGCAACCTCCCGCTGCAGATGTACGGCGTGACGGGGACCAACGGCAAGACCACCACGGCCTACCTCGTCAACTCGGCCCTCACGGCGCTCGGCCACACCACCGGCCTGATCGGCACCGTCGAGACGCGCATCGGCGACGAGCGGGTCAAGAGCGTCCGCACGACACCGGAGGCCACCGTGCTGCACGCACTGCTGGCGGTGATGTCCGAGCGGGCCATCGACTCCTGCGTGATGGAGGTGTCGAGCCACGCCCTGAGCCAGCACCGGGTGGACGGGGTGGTCTACGACGTCGCGCTCTTCACCAACCTCTCGCAGGACCACCTCGACTTCCACGCCACGATGCGTGACTACTTCCTGGCCAAGGCAGGGCTCTTCACCCCGCAGCGCTCCCGGCGCGGGATCGTGTGCGTCGACGACGAGTGGGGTCGCGAGCTGAGCACCCTGGCCACGGTGCCCGTCACGACGCTGACCTCCCTGGCTGACGTCGACGCGGATTGGCGGGTCGTGTCGGACGAGCAAGACCCCTCCTCGTTCACGCTGTCCGATGGGGTGACGACGCTTCACCTGCGATCTGCCCTGCCCGGCGACTTCAACCGCGTCAACACGGCGATGGCGGCACTCGCCCTGGTGGCTGGGGGGATCGAACCGCAGGAGGCCGAGCGGGCGCTCCTGGTCGACCCGCACGTCCCCGGCCGGATGGAGCGGGTGGACGTCGACCTCGCCACCCCCGCCGACCTCGGCCTGCCGCTCGTGGTGGTCGACTACGCACACAC
Organism: Pedococcus sp. P2_F6; assembly: GCF_056403675.1. Classification (NCBI taxonomy): domain Bacteria; kingdom Bacillati; phylum Actinomycetota; class Actinomycetes; order Micrococcales; family Intrasporangiaceae; genus Pedococcus; species Pedococcus sp. P2_F6. The sequence goes on along the minus strand of NZ_JBFUEZ010000001.1, from coordinate 1,037,056 downwards.
CCCCGACGCGGTCGCCGCAGCGCTCAAGGCGCTGCGTCCCGCGACGACCGGTGCCCTCGTGGTCGTGCTGGGCGCCGGTGGGGACCGAGACCGGGGCAAGCGCGCCGCCATGGGACGCGCGGCAGCGCTGGGAGCCGACGTCGTCGTCGTCACCGACGACAACCCCCGGTCCGAACCTCCCGAGGCCATCCGCGCCGCCGTGCTCGAAGGCGCGCGAGAGGCGGGGACGAACGCCCTGCTCCTCGACGTCGACGGGCGGGCAGCGGCCATCGCCGAGGCCGTCCGTGCGGCCCACGACGCCGGACGGGGGAGTGTGGTCGCCGTCGTCGGCAAGGGTCACGAGACGGGACAGGAGATCGCCGGCACCGTGTACCCGTTCGACGACCGCGACGAGGCACGTCAGGCCCTGGATGCGCTGACCGCGGCCCGTCGGACACAGGGTGGTGGCAGCCGATGATTCCGTTGTCGCTCAAGGAGATTGCCGAGATCACGGGCGGCCGGCTTAAGGGTCTGGACGACACCGCGGCAGCCGCGCTGGTCATCGACGGACCGGTCGTCACCGACTCTCGCGAGGCCGGAGCGGGCGGCCTCTACGTCGCCCGCATCGGTGAGCAGATGGACGGCCACCAGTTCGTCTCCTCGGCCGCGGGACTCGGGGCCGTCGCGGCGATGACGACCAGGCCGGTCGACGACCTCCCGTGCGTCGTCGTCGAGGACATCCAGGCCGGCTTGGCCTCGCTGGCCCGTGCGGTCGTCGACAGGCATCCCGACCTGACGGTCATCGGCATCACGGGCTCCTCCGGCAAGACCTCGACCAAGGACCTGCTCGCCAGCGTCCTGTCGGGCGTGGCGCCGACCGTGGCGCCCGTGGGTTCCCTGAACTCCGAGGTCGGCGTGCCCCTCACGGTCTTCCGGGTGACGCCGCAGACCCGGTTCCTCGTGGTCGAGATGGGTGCCCGGGGGGTTGGTCACATCGACTACCTCACGCGAATCGCCCCGCCCAGCATCGGGATCGAGCTCAACGTAGGCACCGCCCACGTGGGGGAGTTCGGCTCTCGCGAGGCGATCGCCGTCGCCAAGGCCGAGCTCGTCCAGGCCCTGCCCCCCGGTGGGCTCGCCGTGCTGAACGCGGACGACCCGGTCGTGCGCGCCATGGCATCGAAGACCACCGCCCGCGTGCAGCTCGTCGGCACGGGACCCGAGGCCGACGTCCGCGCGACCGAGATCACCCTCGACCAGCGGGGTCGACCGTCCTTCGCCGTGGCCGCGCCGGAGGGCAGGGCCCGGGTCACCCTCCCGCTGCACGGCGAGCACCACGTCGGCAACGCCCTGGCCGTCGTCGCGACAGCGCTCGAGTGCGGGATGGCCCTCGCCGACATCGTGGCAGCCCTGGCCACAGCGGTGCCGGCGTCACGCTGGCGGATGGAGGTCACCGAGCGTCCCGACGGCGTGACCGTCGTCAACGACGCCTACAACGCCAACCCCGACTCGATGCGAGCGGCCCTCAAGGCACTGGTGGCGATGGGTGGCGGCCGCGGCCACGACGACACCACGCCGGCACGCCGCACGTGGGCGGTTCTCGGGTCGATGCTCGAGCTCGGCGAGGACTCGACCACGGAGCACGACGCCATCGGGCGACTCGCGGTGCGGCTCAACATCTCCCGGCTCGTCGTGGTGGGTGACACCGCCCGCCCGATGGCGACCGGGGCGCAGCACGAGGGGTCCTGGGGCGACGAGGCCGTGTGGGTGCCGGATGCCGACGCCGCCTACGATCTGCTGGCCGAAGAACTTCGGCCTGGTGACGTCGTGTTGTTCAAGTCCAGCCGTGATGCCGGACTACGGTGGCTCGGAGACAGACTGGCCGGCAGCGGCGCAGCCAACAGCGAGGAGGGCACGACGTGAAGGCGGTGCTGCTCGCGGCCGTCATCTCCCTCGTGGGCGCGCTCTTCGGCACCCCGATGTTCATCAAGTTCCTCGTCCGCCGCGGCTACGGCCAGTTCATCCGCGACGACGGCCCGACCTCGCACCACACCAAGCGCGGGACGCCCACCATGGGTGGCGCGGTCATCATCGGGTCCAGCCTCGCGGCATACGGCCTCGCGCACCTGCTCACGGGCACCCCGCTGACCTGGAGCGGAGTGCTCGTCCTGTTCCTCATGGCAGGACTGGGGCTCGTCGGGTTCCTCGACGACTACATCAAGATCTCCAAGCAGCGCAGCCTCGGGCTCCGGTCGCGCGAGAAGCTCATCGGCCAGACCCTGGTCGCCGTCGTGTTCGCCGTGCTGGTGCTTCAGTTTCCCAACAGCAAGAACCGCACCCCGGGCTCGACGCACATCTCGTTCGTGCGGGACACCGGGTTCGACCTCGCGTTCGCCGGCACGCTGCTCGGGCTGATCCTGTTCATCATCTGGGCCAACATCATGATCGCGGGCACGTCCAACGGCGTAAACCTCACCGACGGGCTCGACGGCCTCGCGACCGGAGCCTCGGTGATGGTGTTCGCGGCCTACGTGCTCATCGGCATCTGGCAGGGCAACCAGAACTGCCAGAACACCCCCGGTCTCAAGTGCTACGAGGTGCGCGACTCACGAGACCTTGCGGTCGTGGCCGCCGCGGCCATGGGGGCGTGTTTCGGGTTCCTGTGGTGGAACGCGTCGCCGGCCAAGATCTTCATGGGCGACACCGGATCCCTCGCGCTCGGCGGACTGCTCGCCGGACTGGCGATCACCACCCGCACCGAGCTGCTCGTCGTCATCCTCGGCGGCCTGTTCGTCGCGATCACGCTCTCGGTCATCATCCAGGTCGGCTCGTTCAAGCTGACCGGCAAACGCGTCTTCCGCATGGCGCCGTTGCAGCACCACTTCGAGCTGCTCGGGTGGAACGAGGTCACCATCGTCATCAGGTTCTGGATCATCGCCGGGCTGTTCGTCGCTCTCGGCCTCGGCCTGTTCTACGCAGAGTGGGTCGTGGGCGCGGCGTGAGCACCGGACCGATCTCGGGTCCCGGCAGTGGCAGCAACGGCGCCGTCGGCGGCCGGCTCGACGGCCTGACGAGTGCCTCGGCCGACTGGGGCGGGTTGTCCGTGCTCGTCGCCGGTCTCGGTGTCAGCGGCTTCGCCGCTGCCGACGCGCTGCACGAGCGCGGCGCGCGGGTGGTGGCCGTGGACGGTGGCGACCCCGCCGCCACCACGGCGTTGGGTGAGCGCGCGCGCATCCTCGACATCCTCGGGGTGGACGTGCGCCTCGGTCCGGACCACGTCGCGGACCTGCCGGACGGCCCGCTTCCCGACCTCGTCGTCACCTCACCAGGGTGGCGCCCGGACCAGCCGCTGCTCCTGGCAGCTGCGCAGGCCGGCATACCTGTCTGGGGCGAGGTGGAGCTCGCCTGGCGGATGCGTGCGGAGGTCGGCCCGGCACCCTGGCTGACCATCACCGGCACCAACGGCAAGACGACCACGGTCACCATGCTCGCGTCGATGCTCAGGGCGGCCGGGCTCCGCGCCACGGCTGCCGGCAACGTCGGCACGCCGATCCTCGAGGCGGTGCTGCACCCCGAGCCCTACGACGTGATCGCGGTGGAGCTTTCCAGCTTCCAGCTGCACTGGTCGGACTCGATCGCCCCCTACGCCTCGGTGTGCCTCAACGTCGCCCCGGACCACGTCGACTGGCACGGATCGATGGAGGAGTACCAGCGCGCCAAGGGCAAGGTCTACGCGCGGACCAAGGTCGCCTGCGTCTACAACGTGCAGGACCCCGTCACCGAGCGGCTCGTCGAGGACGCCGAGGTGCAGGAGGGCTGTCGCGCGATCGGCTTCACCCTCGGCACGCCGGGGCTGTCGATGGTCGGCGTCGTCGACGACATCCTCGCCGACCGGGCCTTCGTCGAGCAGCGCAAGACCTCGGCCGCAGAGCTGGCCACCCTCGACGACGTCCGCGGCAGCGCGGCGACCCTGGCCCCGCACAACCTGGCCAACGCCCTGGCGGCGGCGGCCCTGGCCCGGGCCTACGGCGTGGCCCCGCTGGCCGTCCGCGACGGGCTGAGGGCCTTCACCCCCGACCCGCACCGCATCGCCGACTGCGGCGAGGTCGACGGGGTCCGTTACGTCGACGACTCCAAGGCGACGAACCCCCACGCGGCGTCTGCGTCGTTGCACGCCTTCGAGCACGTCGTCTGGATCGCCGGCGGCCTGCTCAAGGGCGCCGACGTCGACGACCTCGTCCGCGAGGCGGCCGAGCGGCTGCGCGGCGTCGTCCTCATCGGCGCGGACCGCGCCCGGCTGGCCGAGGCGTTGGCCCGACACGCGCCGGATGTCCCCGTCGTCGAGGTGTCGAGCACGGACACTGGAGTCATGGAGACCGTCGTCGCGCGCGCGGCCGAGCTCGCCCAGCCCGGCGACGTCGTGCTGCTCGCCCCGGCAGCGGCCTCGATGGACATGTTCCCCAACTACGGTGCCCGAGGCGATGCCTTCGCTGCGGCGGTCGCACGCCACGCCGGGTCCGCAGGAGACTAGTCGTGAGCAGTGCCACGACCTCGCCCCCCGGGGCGCGGACCGCGTCGCACGCCTCCTCGAACCGCGCGTCCTCGACCCAGGGGGAGCCGGGCCGGGTCGGAGGCTGGCTGCAGCGACTCGACTCGCCGGTCACGAGCTACTACGTCCTGCTCAGCGTGACCGTGGTGCTGGTGGTCATCGGCCTCATCATGGTCCTGTCCGCCTCCTCGGTGAAGTCGCTGGTCCAGACCGACAACGCCACCCCCTACGTCTTCTTCCGCAAACAGCTGCAGTTCGCGGCCATGGGGGCGATCGCCATGATCGTCGCCGTGCGGATCCCACCACGGGCGTGGAAGGCGTTGGCGGTGCCGATCCTGGTCGGCTCGCTGCTGCTCCAGCTCCTCGTCTTCACGCCGCTGGGGGTTTCCGTCAACGGCAACCGCAACTGGCTGGCCCTGGGTCCGGTCACCCTGCAGCCGTCGGAGTTCGCCAAGATCGGGCTGATCCTCGTGGGGGCCACCGTCCTCACCGCCAAGCGCAGGCTGCTCGGCCAGATGCGGCACGTCCTCATCCCGTTCCTCGTCCCGGTCGCGGCGGGGACGATCGGCCTGGTCCTGCTCGGTCACGACCTCGGTACGGTCATGGTGATGGGCGGCATCGTCGCGGGACTGTTGTTCGCCGCGGGGGTGCCGCGCCGGATGTTCGTCTACGGCTGCTCCCTCTTCGCGGCCCTCGCCGTGACGATGGTCGTCACAAGCCCGAACCGGTTGGCCCGGTTCGACGTCTGGCTCGGCAAGGACACCAACGAGTACGGTGCCTACCGCCAGCCACTGCACGGCCGCTACGCCCTCGCCGACGGTGGCTGGTGGGGGGTCGGCCTCGGCGCCAGTCGCGAGAAGTGGCAGTGGCTGCCCGAGGCCCACAACGACTTCATCTTCGCCATCCTCGGTGAGGAGCTCGGGCTGCCGGGCACCCTGGTGCTGCTCGGGCTGTTCTGCGCCCTGGCGCTGGTCTGCTACCGGATCGTCCTGCGCACCGACGACACCTTCGTGCGCGTCGCGACCGCTGGCGTGATGGCATGGATCGTGGTCCAGGCCATCATCAACATCGGTGCAGTGATCGGGCTGCTCCCGGTGATCGGGGTGCCGCTCCCGCTCGTCTCCTACGGCGGGTCGTCACTGATGACCACCATGTTCGCCCTCGGGATGCTGCTGTCCTTTGCCCGCAAGGAACCGGGCTGTTCCGAGGCACTGTCGGCCAAACCGTCCGTGGTCCGCCGCTCGCTCGCGGTCCTGCCCGGGCGTCGGGGTCGGCGCTGATGTCCCCTGAGTCCACCCCCAGGTCGGTCCTGCTGGCCGGTGGCGGGACGGCTGGTCACGTCTCGCCCCTCCTGGCCCTCGCCGACTGCCTGCGCCGACGTGACCCCGAGGTCGTCATCACCGCTCTGGGCACGGAGACGGGCCTCGAGGCGCGGCTGGTACCCGACCGCGGGTACCCGTTGATGACCGTCCCCAAGGTGCCGCTGCCCCGCAGGCCTTCCGCTGACCTGCTCCGCCTCCCCGGCAACCTGCGCGCGGCGGTCGCGGCCGCCGAACGGGCCATCGAGCAGTCCGGTGCCCAGGTGGTCGTCGGCTTCGGTGGCTACGTCTCGACCCCCGCCTACCTCGCAGCCCGTCGCCGACACGTCCCGATCGTCGTGCACGAGCAGAACGCCCGCGCCGGTCTGGCCAACCGCGTCGGCGCCCGGATGACCCCTTTCGTGGCCACGACCTTCGCGAGCACGAAGCTCGCCCACGCGACCGCGATCGGCATGCCCCTGCGTCGCGAGATCGCCCAGCTCGACCGCGCCGCGGTGCGCCCGGAGGCTCTGGCCCACTTCGGGTTGGAACCACACTGGCCGACGGTGCTCGTCACCGGTGGCTCGCTCGGGGCGCAGCGGCTGAACACGACGTTCGAGGCGCGGTCGGCGACCCTGCGGGCGGCGGGCGTGCAGGTGCTGCACCTCACCGGTGCCGGCAAGGAGTTCGTCGCCGACAACAGCGGAACGGGCGCGCCCTACGTCGTCGCCCCCTATGCCGACCGGATGGACCTCGCCTATGCAGCGGCCGACCTGGTGGTCGCCCGCGCGGGCGCCAACACCGTCTGTGAGCTGACCGCCGTGGGGCTGCCGGCCGTCTACGTCCCGCTGCCCATCGGCAACGGCGAACAGCGGTTCAACGCCGCCGACGTGGTCGCCGCCGGTGGTGGCCTACTGGTCGAGGACGCTGCCTTCACACCCGCCTGGGTCGACAGCACCCTGGTGCCCCTGGTGTCGGACCGCGACCGGATCGACGCCATGGCCGCTGCCTCGGCAGCAACGGGGGAGCGCGGCGCCGACGAGCTCCTGGCTGACCTTGTGGTTGCTGCCTTCACGGATTCCCTTGCGCGGCAACGATGAACGGCTCCAACGAACGCTTCGACTTCACTGAGCCCGTGCCTCCTCTGGGCGACCTCGGCTCGATCCACTTCATCGCCATCGGTGGCGCTGGCATGTCCGGCGTGGCACGCGTGATGCTGGCCCGGGGGTGCGCGGTCAGCGGCTCCGACGCCAAGCAGTCCCCGGTGCTCGCCGCCCTCGCCGCGGAAGGCGCCGAGGTGCACGTCGGCCACGACGCGGCATACGTCGAGGGCAAGGACACCGTGGTCATCTCCTCGGCGATCCGCGAGTCCAACATCGAGCTGGCGGCCGCCCGCGCGGCGGGCCTGCGCGTGCTGCACCGCTCACAGGCCCTCGCGAGCACCATGGCCGACTCGCGGCGCGTGGCCGTCGCGGGGGCCAACGGCAAGACCACGACGACCTCGATGCTGACGGTCGCGCTCCAGCACTGTGGCGTCGACCCGTCCTTCGCGGCCGGCGGTGAGCTCGCCAAGCACGGCACCAACGCGCACTGGGGCACCGGCGAGGTGTTCGTCGCGGAGGCCGACGAGAGCGACGGTTCGTTCCTCGTCTATCGACCCGAGGTGGCGGTCGTCACCAACGTGCAGCCGGACCACCTCGACTTCTACGGAACCTTCGAGCGCGTGCAGGAGGCCTACACCGCGTTCGCGGCGTCGATCCTCGAGGGTGGACTGCTCGTCGCCTGCCAGGACGACCAGGGGTCCCGCGAGCTGGCGCTGGCAGCGCGAGCGGCAGGCAGGCGGGTGCTCACCTACGGATGGTCGAGCGAGGCCGACGTCGTCCTGCGCGACGAGGTGTTCCGCGGGCTGATGGGTCGGGTCACCGTCACCGGACCCGACGGCGTCGCGCGGAACCTGCGGATCAACATCCCCGGTCGCCACAACCTGCTCAACGCCGCTGCCGCCTACACCGTGGCCGTCGACGGCCTCGGCCAGGACCCCACCCGCGTGCTGGACGGGCTGTTCGGCTTCACCGGCACCCGGCGCCGGTTCGAGCCCAAGGGCTCGGCGGCCGGTGTCTCGGTGGTGGACGACTACGCCCACAACCCCGGCAAGGTCGCGGCCGTCGTGGGGACGGGCGCGGACCTGGCCGGCGAGGGGCGGCTCGTCGTCGTCTTCCAGCCCCACCTCTACTCGCGTACGCGTGACTTCGCCCGCGAGTTCGCGGCGGCGCTGCTGCCCGCTGACGTGGTCGTCCTCATGGAGATCTATGCCGCGCGGGAGGACCCCATGCCGGGCGTCTCGTCCCAGCTCGTCGCCGACGCGTTGCGTGAGCTGCGTCCGGACGCGGACGTCATCGTCATCCCGTCCTGGTCGGCCGTGGCCGAGCACGTGGCCGGTCTGGCCCGCGAGGGGGACCTCGTCATCACGGTGGGTGCCGGGGACGTGACGATGATCGGGCCCGAGATCCTGCGCGCCCTCGGCCAGGCATGAGCCGCCATCCCGGGTCCAGCGGTCGCGTGGGTCGCACGGGCCTCGCGTCGTCCCGTGCGCGGTTCCAGCGCCGGGCCCACGAGGTGCGCCAGCGCCCCCTCCGGCTGCTCGGGTATGCCGCCGCCGGCCTCGCGGTCGTGGTGCTCCTCGGGTGGGTGGTCGGGTTCAGCCCGGTCCTCGCCGTCCGCACCGTCGAGGTGGTCGGGGTCCCCGACGCGGAGGTCGCAGCCATCAGGGCCATGGCCAGGGTGCCGCTGGGGGAGCCCTTGGCGCGGGTCGACAGTGCCGCCGTGGCCGCCCGGGTGGCCGAGCGGGCCACCGTGGCGGACGTCTCGATCGAGCGGTCCTGGCCCAGCACGCTGGTCATCCACGCGAGCCCGCGGCAACCGTTCCTCGTCGTCAAGAACCCTCAAGGTCAACTACAGGTTGTAGATGAGACAGGGATGGCCTATGCCCAGGTCAGCACCCCTCCGCGGGGCGTCCCGACCGTCAACGCCGCGACGACAGCCGCCCTGTCCCGGGATGCCCTCGCCGCTGCGGTCAGCGTCCTGAAGGCCCTCCCCGCGGCGACGCAGAAGCGGGTCACCAACATCACCGTCAGCAGCGCGAACCTCGTCACGCTGAGGATCGGCCGGACCTCCGTGGTCTGGGGCGGAGTCGACGAGCCGGAGCGCAAGGTGGCGATCATGACCGCGCTGCTCAGGTCGCGGCCGGCCCTGATCGATGTCAGCGCTCCCAGCACGCCTGTCACCCGCTGAGGGCGACACCCGCAGCTCGTGACAGACTGTGGCCTGTGGGGCTGAAGTGACGGGTGTGACAGACCGTCCGACGACCCTGCGGAAATCTGCTGAATCGGGTGAATCTGTGCTGCGACACGCGGTCGATCAGGTTGCCTGCGACCCATGTGACGCATAGCGTCGGCGACACCGAAACGTAGGCATCTGGACGCGGATGAGGGTAACCCTCAACTTGACGTCGAGGGACAGGCGATCGGTCGACGGGCACCACCACGGACTCGTCTGCACCCAGCGACGACCATCACCAAGCACCGCATTCAGGAAGGCCCACCGCCGTGGCAGCACCACAGAACTACCTGGCCGTCATCAAGGTCGTCGGCATCGGCGGAGGTGGCGTCAACGCCATCAACCGCATGATCGAGGTCGGCCTCAAGGGCGTCGAATTCATCGCCATCAACACTGATGCGCAGGCGCTGCTGATGAGCGACGCGGACGTCAAGCTCGATGTCGGTCGTGAGCTCACCCGCGGCCTCGGTGCCGGCGCGGACCCCGAGGTCGGCAAGAAGGCCGCCGAGGACCACGCCGAGGAGATCGAGGAGGTGCTCAAGGGCGCCGACATGGTCTTCGTCACGGCAGGTGAGGGTGGTGGCACCGGCACCGGTGGTGCACCGGTGGTCGCCAAGATCGCCAGGGGGCTCGGCGCCCTGACGATCGGTGTGGTGACGCGTCCGTTCACCTTCGAGGGACGTCGTCGCGCCAACCAGGCGGAGACCGGCATCGCCAACCTGCGCGAAGAGGTCGACACCCTCATCGTCATCCCCAACGACCGGCTGCTGTCGATCAGCGACCGCACGGTCAGCATGCTCGACGCGTTCCGCTCGGCCGACCAGGTGCTGCTGTCCGGCGTCCAGGGCATCACCGACCTCATCACGACACCCGGACTGATCAACCTCGACTTCGCCGACGTCAAGTCCGTCATGCAGGGTGCCGGTTCGGCCCTCATGGGCATCGGCTCCTCGCGCGGCGACGACCGGGCCGTCCAGGCCGCTGAGCTCGCCATCTCCAGCCCGCTGCTCGAGGCCAGCATCGACGGCGCCCACGGTGTGCTCCTGTCCATCCAGGGTGGCAGCGACCTCGGTCTCTTCGAGATCAACGAGGCAGCGCGACTGGTGCAGGAAGCGGCCCACCCCGAGGCCAACATCATCTTCGGCGCGGTCATCGACGACGCCCTCGGCGACGAGGTGCGGGTCACCGTGATCGCCGCAGGCTTTGACGGCGGCGCCCCCCTCAAGCGCGAGAACGACCGCGCGATCGGACAGATCCAGGGTTCGTCGCGCCCGGCCCAGCAGCCGGCGACCCCTGCGCCCGTCCCGCAGGCCGCTGCCCCGGTCGCCGAGACGCCCAGGTTCGAGCCCGTCGCAGCCCCCGTGTCGCGCGACGCCCCCGTGCAGACGTCGCAGGCAACGCCGGTCGAGCCCGCGGCGCAGCGCGAGCCCGCTGGCCGCCCGCCGCGGACCGTCACCTTCGACGAGGGCGACGACCTGGACGTGCCCGACTTCCTGAAGTGACGACACGCTGAGACCACGCCGACAGGGGCGCCGGACGACTCCGGCGCCTCTGTCGTAGGTTGGGGCGGTGTTCTACTGGCGCGCGCACTCCGGTCCCGTGCAATGGGCCTTCACCGACCGCGAGGGTGGCGTCAGCGGCGGCGACTTCGACTCGCTCAATCTGGGCGGCCACGTTGGGGACGAGGTCGAGGCTGTCGAGGAGAACCGTGCTCGGGTCGCGAAATCCTTTGGGGTGCAACGTGATCGCCTGTTGTTCATGCAACAGTGCCACGGGAACGACGTCATCGTCGTCGACCGGGAGTGGGGCTCGGAGGGACCGCCTCCGGCGGACGGTGTCGTCACCGCCACCCCGGGGTTGGCCATCGCGGTGCTCGTGGCCGACTGCACCCCGGTGCTGCTGGCCGACCCGGTCGCCGGCGTCGTGGGCGCCGTGCATGCCGGTCGGCCGGGGATGATGTCCCGCATCGTCGAGTCCGCGGTGCGGCAGATGCGCGACCTCGGTGCCCGTGACATCAGCGCCGTGGTCGGGCCGTCGGTCTGCGGCCGGTGTTACGAGGTCCCCGCGGGGATGCGCGCCGCGGCCGCGGAGGTCGCACCCGAGTCGTCCGCACGGTCGTGGTCAGGCACGCCCGCCATCGATGTCGCCGCAGGGGTGGTCGCCCAGCTGGTGGCCAATGACGTCGGGGTGCAGTGGGTCCCGGGGTGTGCCCGTGAGGACGCACGGCTGTTCTCCTACCGCCGCGACGGGCGCACCGGTCGCTTCGCGGGGGTCGTCGTGGCCGGGGTGCCGTGAGCAGCGGCGAGGCGCGTCGCGCCGAGCTCGCCGACAACCTCGCCCGGGTACGCGAGCGCATCGATGCGGCGTGCGCCCGGACCGGACGGGACCCGTCGGACGTCGCGCTGGTCGCCGTGACCAAGTTCTTCCCCGCCAGCGACATCGAGCTCCTCGTGGAGCTGGGCGTCACGGCGATCGGGGAGAACCGCGACCAGGAGGCCTCGGCCAAGGTGTCCCAGCTGGCCCGGCGGCACGACGTGGAGGTCCACTTCATCGGTCAGCTGCAGACCAACAAGGCAGCGTCGGTCGTGTCCTATGCCGACGTGGTGCAGTCGGTCGACCGCCCCAAGCTCGTCGCCGCCCTCGATCGCGCGGCAGCCGCCCGTGGTGTCCGTCCCGCCGTCCTGGTCCAGGTCTCCCTCGACGACCCACCCGACAGGGGAGGGGTCGAGCCGCAGGCTGCCGAGGCGCTGGCCGACCAGGTGGCCGGCTGCGACCACCTCGACCTGCGTGGCGTGATGGCGGTCGCGCCGCTCGGGGCCGACCCCGCGCACGCGTTCGCCCGCCTGCGCGCGGTGGCACACGGCATACAACAGGCGCATCCGCAGGCGACCTGGATCTCCGCGGGGATGAGTGGAGACCTCGAGGCTGCGGTGGCGCACGGAGCGACACACCTGCGTGTCGGGAGCGCAATCCTCGGTTCTCGGCAGTCACACCGGTAACTTCTGTTGCGAAGACGGCGATGACGCGGGCAAGGCGTGGTCGTGAACGGACAGTAGGCACTGAACCCAAAGGGAGCTCGCACATGGCTGGGGCGCTGCGCAAGACGATGGTGTACCTCGGGCTCGCCGAGGATGACGAGCGCTACGACGGTTACGACGAGTACGACTACGACGAGCCCGGCCACCAGGAGGCCCCGGCGGAGCGTTCGGCCGCCGTCACCCCGCTGCCGCAGCGCACCCCCGTCGCCCGGGTCGTCCGCGACGTCGAGGTGGGTGCGCTGAACCGCATCACCACGATCCACCCGCGCACCTACAACGAGGCCAAGAACATCGGCGAGAGCTTCCGCGACGGCACGCCGGTCATCATGAACCTGTCCGACATGGACGACTCCGACGCCAAGCGCCTGGTCGACTTCGCGGCCGGACTGGTCTTCGGACTCCACGGGCAGATCGAGCGGGTCACCTCCAAGGTGTTCCTGCTGTCGCCGTCACACGTCGAGGTCTCGGCGGAGGAGGGCCCCGCGGCCCCCACGGCGGCCCGCGGCCTGTTCAACCAGAGCTGACCCACACAGCCAACACCAAACCTCCCATGGCAGGGTGAGCCCATGCTGCTGGGTCAGAACATCGTCGCGAGCACCCTTCGCTTCGTCGTCTTCCTCTTCTTCATCATCCTGCTGGGACGGCTGGTCCTGGACTGGGTGCAGGCCTTCGCACGCGACTGGCGTCCCCGCGGCGCGATCCTCGTCGTGGCGGAGCTCGTGTACACGATCACCGACCCGCCCCTGAAGGCGCTGCGCAAGATCATCCCCCCGCTGACGCTGGGCACCCTGCGCCTCGACCTGGCGTTCCTGGTCCTGATGCTGCTGACCAGCCTGGCGTTGAGCCTGTTGTAGTCGCCCACTTTCCGACGAGCCACATCCTGGTCCGCGCCGCATCCTCTAGGCTGGCGCGTGACCCATTCTCTGGGATGCTTTACCTGCACTGCTCATGCCAGCCAACCGAGGTGACTACATGACGCTCACGCCTGAGGACGTCCTCAACAAGAACTTCACGCCGACGCAGTTTCGGCGTGGCTACGACGAACGCGAGGTGGACGACTTCCTCGACGAGGTGGTCGCCGAGATGCGTCGCATCGTCAAGGAGGGGGATGACCTCCGTGACCAGCTGAACGAGTGCCGGCAGACCAAGGGTATGCCGGTCGTCGCCAAGGCCGACCCCAACGCCGCCGCTGCCAAGGCAGCGGATGCCAAGGCCGCCCAGGAGGCGGAGGCGAAGGCCACCCGCGAGGCCGAGGAGCGCCTGGCGGCCATCACGGCCAAGGCCGACGAGGCAGAGAAGGCAGCCCAGGAGCGGGTGGCTGCAGCCATGGCCCGCGCCGAGGAGGCCGAGAAGACGGCGCAGGCCCGCGCCGAGGAGGCCGAGCAGGCCGCCCAGGGTCGCATCTCGGACACCGAGAAGGGTGCCCAGGAGCGCGCGCAGGCCGTCGAGGCCCGCGCCAAGGAAGCGGAGCAGCGGGCCGCCGAGGCTGAGCAGCGGGCTGCCGAGGCCCAGCAGCAGGTCGAGGAGGCCCAGCGCCAGGCCGAGGAGGCCCAGCGCCAGGCCGAGGAGCTCCAGCGCGCCAACGACGAGCAGACCAAGGCCCTCGAGGCCGCCCGGGTCGAGGCGGCGCAGGCGACGCAGGCAGCCCAGGCGGCGCCCATCGTTGCTGCGGAACAGGGCCACGCCGCGGCCGTGGGTGCCGGGGTCGGTGGTGGCGCCAGCGCTGCCGCCCTGCTCGAGATGGCTCAGCGACTGCACGACGAGCACGTCGGCCAGGGCGAGTCCACCAGGGACCGCTTGATCTCGGAGGCACAGGCACGGCACGACGAGCTCATCGGCGACGGCCAGAGCAAGCACGACGAGCTGATCACGGTCGGCCAGAACAAGCACGACGAGCTGCTGTCCGTGGGTCAGTCCCGCCACGACGAGCTCCTGGCCACGGCGCAGTCCCGGCACGACGAGCTCGTCGGCGAGGCGACGACCAAGCACGAGCAGTTGATCACGGAGGCCCGTGAGCGCTCGACCGGCATGGTCCACGAGGCGCAGCAGAAGAAGGCGCAGATCCTCGAGGAGCTCGGTCGCGAGCGCAGCATGCTCGAGAAGAAGATCGACGAGCTGCGGACCTTCGAGCGCGACTACCGCGCACGGCTCAAGAACTACATCGAGGAGCAGCTCGCCGACCTCGAGCAGATCGGTGTGGAGCCTGCCGAGGCCGGCGACGACGAGGGCCAGACGCAGGACGAGGACGGCTCCGACAACCGGTAGGAGGCCTACCTCCGGCTACAGGCAGCAGTGCACGACAAGAGCGCCCACCGCATCGCGGTGGGCGCTCTCTCGCGTTCTGGGAGCCCCGCGGTCCAACGGTTTTGGCTCCGACCGCGTTTTGCCGTTGAGTACGCAGCGCCAAGCGCTTATCCTCACCGCACCTGTGCGCGCTCGACTGGGAGCGCCATGCGACCGAGGGGCCTGGCACACCATGGTTCAAAAGGCGAGAGCTGCAACGAAGTCCGCATCAGCGAGCAAGGCTTCCAGCGCGACCAAGACCGCCCCCGCGAAGAAGGCCGCGCCGGCCAAGAAGGCCGCGCCCGCCAAGAAGGCCGCGCCCGCGAAGAAGGCCGCGCCGGCCAAGAAGGCCGCGCCCGCGAAGAAGGCCGCGCCCGCGAAGGAGGCCGCGCCCGCGAAGAAGGCCGCGCCCGCGAAGAAGGCCGCGCCCGCGAAGAAGGCCGCGCCCGCGAAGAAGGCCGCGCCCGCGAAGAAGGCCGCGCCCGCCAAGAAGGCCGCGCCCGCCAAGAAGGCCGCACCCGCCAAGAAGACGAGCGCGGCACCTGTCAAGAAGGCCGCACCCGCAAAGAAGGCCGCACCCGCCAAGAAGACGAGCGCGGCACCGGTCAAGAAGACCAGCGCCGCCACCAGGACCGCCCCCCGGTCCCTGCGGGTCCGTGACGACGAGTCTCCGTGGACGGCGAAGGAGCTGCGCGAGATCCGCACCGCGATCGAGGCCGACGTCGCGCACCTGCGCCAGGAGATCACCGTCGCCGAGGCCGATCTGGTCGGGCTGATGCGGGACGCCGGCGACGGCGCCGGGGACGACCAGGCTGATGCAGGAGCCAAGACCTTCGAGCGCGAGCAGGAGATCTCGCTGGCCAACAACGCCCGCGAGATGCTCGACCAGAACCTCCACGCCATCGAGCGGCTCGACAACGGCAGCTACGGAATCTGCGAGTCCTGCGGCAACCCGATCGGCAAACTTCGCCTTCAGGCCGCTCCTCGTGCGACCCTATGCGTGACATGCAAGACGAAGCAGGAGCGCCGCTGATCGCGGCCGACGAGTCCCCCTCCACCACCAGACCCGCACCAGAGCGCCGACGCCTCTTCGGCCTGATGGCCGCAGCGGCCCTCACGGCCTACCTCGCCGACCAGGCGACGAAGGCGTGGGCCCTGGACCACCTCGACCCGGGCGCACCCGTCAACGTCGTCGGGGAGTTCATCCGGCTCAACCTGATCCGCAACGCCGGCGCCGCGTTCTCCATCGGGAACGGCGCCACCTGGGTGCTCACCCTGATCGCGTTCGCCGTGCTGGTCGTCATCATCCGCACGGCCCGCCGGATCGGGAGCCGCGGCTGGGCCTGGGCGCTGGGGCTGCTGCTGGGCGGGTCCCTCGGCAACCTCACCGACCGGATGGTTCGCGAGCCCGGTCCCGGACGCGGACACGTCGTGGACTTCATCGACTACTTCGGCCTGTTCATCGGCAACATCGCCGACATCGCCATCGTCGGCGCCGCCGCAGCCATCGGGCTGCTGGCCCTGCGCGGTATCGGTGTCGACGGCAAACGCCCCCACCACGGACGACATGAGGCCGCAGATGACTGACGCCAGAACCCTTTTCGTCCCGGACGGGCTCGAGGGGGAGCGTGTCGACGCTGCCCTGGCCCGGCTGTTCGGGGTCTCGCGCACCAAGGCCGCCGACCTCGCCTCCGCGGGTGACGTCCAGGTCAACCACAAGCAGGCCGGGAAGTCCGACCGCGTCAGCGCGGGCGACCTGCTCGAGGTGACCCTGCCGGCCAGCGAGCAGAGCCCGACGCTCAAGGTGATCGCCGAGCCGGTACCCGGGATGAGCATCATCCACGATGACGACGACCTGGTCGTGGTCGACAAGCCCGTGGGGGTGGCGGCCCACCCGAGCGTGGGCTGGACCGGCCCGACGGTCGTCGGCGGCCTGGCGGCGGCCGGCTACCGCATCGCCACCAGCGGGGCGAGCGAGCGGCAGGGGATCGTCTCGCGCCTCGATGTCGGCACGAGCGGGCTGATGGTGGTGGCCAAGTCCGAGTACGCCTACAGCGTCCTCAAGCAGGCCTTCCGCAGCCGCAGCGTCGACAAGAAGTACCACGCCCTCGTCCAGGGCCTGCCCGACCCGGTCGTCGGCACGATCGACGCACCGATCGGCCGACACCCGAACCACGACTACAAGTTCGCGGTGATGGAGAAGGGCAAGCCCAGCGTCACCCACTACGAGGTGATCGAGGCATTCCGGGCCGCCTCGCTCCTCGACATCCACCTCGAGACCGGCCGCACCCACCAGATCAGGGTGCATTTCTCCGCGCTGCACCACCCCTGCGCGGGCGACCTCACCTACGGCGCCGATCCCACCCTGGCGTCCCGCCTCGGTCTCGAGCGGCAGTGGCTGCACGCCGTGGGGCTCGGCTTCGACCACCCCGGAACCGGCAAGTACGTCACCTACGAGAGCCCCTACCCGCCTGACCTGGCCCAGGCGCTCGAGCGTCTCTGAGCCGCCCCTGCGGGCGCTGACGTATGCCGCGGGGCCGGCTCGGCGGCATACCTGAGCGTGGTGGGGGAGGCGTCGGGAACCCGCCGCGACACGGGGTCCCGACACGCCGAGGGGCAGTCGGTGGGGAGGCTTAGGATCGTCTCGATGTCCTCCCAGCCCGGCTCCCGCGCCTCTTCCACCACCTCGAGCGGCAACGACTCGTTCGTCCACCTCCACGTGCACACCGAGTACTCCATGCTCGATGGCGCGGCGCGGATCGGTGACCTGTTCACCAAGGCCGCGGAGATGGAGATGCCGGCCCTGGCCACGACGGACCACGGGTACGTCTTCGGGGCCTACGAGTTCTGGAAGAAGGCCCAGGGAACGGGCGTCAAGCCGATCATCGGGGTGGAGGCCTACGTCACGCCGGGCACCCACCGCACCGACAAGACGAGGGTCAAGTGGGGCGAGGACCACCAGGGCGGCGACGACGTCTCCGGGTCGGGTGCCTACACCCACATGACGCTGCTGGCCCGCAACAACAACGGCCTGCACAACCTCTTCCGGCTCGACTCCCAGGCCAGCCTCGACCAGGTCTACGCCAAGTGGCCGCGCATCGACCGCGAGCTGCTGGGCCAGTACGGCCAGGGGCTCATCGCGACGACCGGGTGTCCGTCGGGCGAGGTGCAGACCCGCCTTCGCCTCGGCCAGTACCGCGAGGCGCTGCAGGCGGCGTCTGACTTCCGCGACATCTTCGGCAAGGACTACTACTTCGCCGAGCTGATGGACCACGGCCTCGACATCGAGCGGCGGGTGCAGAAGGACCTGTTGCGCCTGGCCCGCGAGCTCGGTCTGCCCCTGGTCGCGACCAACGACCTGCACTACACGACGCGCGAGGACGCCAAGGCGCACTCCGCCCTGCTCTGCGTCCAGTCCGGCTCGACCCTGATGGACCCCAACCGGTTCAAGTTCGACGCCGACGACTTCTACCTCAAGAGCCCGGCCGAGATGCGCCACACCTGGCGCGAGCTGCCCGAGGCGTGCGACAACACCCTGCTCATCGCAGAGATGTGCGACATCTCGTTCACCGAGGACGAGGGCCGCTACATGCCCCGTTTCCCTTGCCCCCCAGGGGAGAACGAGGAGTCGTGGTTCATCAAGGAGGTCCAGCGAGGGCTGGTCGAGCGGTTCCCGGGCGGGGTCCCCGACTACGCCACCAAGCAGGCCGCTTTCGAGACCGACGTCATCGTCTCCAAGGGCTATGCCGGCTACTTCCTCGTCGTCGCCGACTTCATCAACTGGGCCAAGGAGAACGGCATCCGGGTCGGTCCCGGTCGTGGCTCGGGTGCGGGGTCGATGTGCGCGTACGCCATGAAGATCACCGACCTCGACCCGATCCCGCACGGCCTGATCTTCGAGCGGTTCCTCAACCCCGAGCGACCCTCGCTGCCTGACTTCGACGTCGACTTCGACGAGCGCCGACGCGGTGAGGTCATCAAGTACGTGACGGACAAGTACGGCGCCGACCGCGTCGCCCAGATCGTCACCTACGGCACCATCAAGGCCAAGCAGGCCGTCAAGGACGCCGCCCGGGTGATGGGCCACCCGTTCGTCGTGGGGGAGCAGCTCACCAAGGCGATGCCGCCCGACGTCATGGGCAAGGGCGTGCCACTGGCCGAGATCTACAACAAGGAGCACAAGCGCTACAACGAGGGCGGCGACTTCCGCACGCTCGTCGAGACCGAGCCGCACTTCAAGGAGATCGTCGACACCGCGCTCGGCCTTGAGGGGCTCAAGCGGCAGTGGGGGGTGCACGCCGCCGGCGTGATCATGTCGAGCGAGCCGCTCATCGACGTCATCCCGATCATGCGGCGGCTGCAAGACGGCCAGGTCATCACCCAGTTCGACTACCCGAGCTGTGAGGCGCTCGGGCTGGTCAAGATGGACTTCCTCGGCCTGCGCAACCTCACCATCCTCGACGACGCCATCGACAACGTGGTGGCCAACCGTGGCGAGGAGATCGACCTCGACGCGCTGTCCAAGGACATGACCGACAAGGCCACGTTCGACCTGCTGGCGCGCGGCGACACCCTCGGGGTCTTCCAGCTCGACGGCGGCGGCATGCGCACGCTGCTCAAGCTGATGCAGCCAGACAACTTCGAGGACATCTCCGCGGCCCTCGCGCTCTACCGACCCGGTCCGATGGGGGTCAACGCCCACACCAACTTCGCCCTGCGCAAGAACGGCAAGCAGGAGCTGACGCCGCTCGACCCCCAGCTGGCGGGCAAGCTCCAGCAGGAGATGGTCGACGCCCTCCTCCCGATCCTCGGCACCACCTACGGCCTGGTGATCTACCAGGAGCAGGTCATGGAGATCGCCCAGAAGCTGGCCGGCTACACCCTCGGCAACGCCGACCTGCTGCGTCGCGCGATGGGCAAGAAGAAGAAGGAAGTCCTCGACGCGGAGTACGTCCCGTTCTCCCAGGGCATGAAGGCCAAGGGGTTCAACGAGGCCTCGATCGCGGCACTGTGGGGCGTCCTCGTGCCGTTCTCGGACTACGCGTTCAACAAGGCGCACACCGCCGCCTACGGCCTGGTGTCCTACTGGACCGGGTACCTCAAGGCCAACTACCCGGCCGAGTACATGGCTGCCCTGCTGACCAGCGTGGGCGACGACAAGGACAAGTCCGCCCTTTACCTCGGTGAGTGCCGCCGGATGGGCATCAAGGTGCTGCCCCCGGACGTCAACGACTCGGTGGCTCGCTTTGCCGCGGTCGGCACCGACATCCGCTTCGGCATGCAGGCGATCCGCAACGTCGGCCACAACGTCGTCGAGGCGATCGTGGCCGCGCGCGAGGAGAAGGGCGCCTTCACCTCGTTCAAGGACTTCCTGTCCAAGTGCCCGGCCGTGGTCTGCAACAAGCGCACCATCGAGTCGCTGATCAAGGCCGGCGCCTTCGACGGGCTGCAGGAGTCACGCCAAGGGCTCTACCGCGTGCACGAGGACTTCGTGGACAACTTCGTCGACATCAAGCGCCAGGAGGCGATCGGCCAGGACTCGCTGTTCGGGTCCTTCGGCGACGATGCAGCAGGGGAGTCCGTCGACTTCTCCGTGCTACCCACCATTCCCAGCGTCGAGTGGGACAAGAAGACCCTCCTGCAGTTCGAGCGCGAGATGCTGGGTCTCTACGTGTCCGACCACCCGCTGTTCGGCATCGAGCACGTGCTCAGCTCCCATGCCGACACCTCCATCGCGAGCCTGATGGGGGAGGACGGCAAGCCCGAGGGAGCCAACGTCACGATCGCCGGGCTGATCACCGGCCTGCAGGTCAAGCGCACCAAGAAGGGCGACCTCTGGGCGATCGTCACGGTCGAGGACCTCGAGGGCGCGATCGAGTGCCTCTTCTTCCCGAGCGCCTACCTCACGGTCCAGCATGCGCTCACCCACGACGCCGTCGTCGTCGTCAAGGGCCGGGTGAACCGGCGCGACGACACCCCGACCATCTTCGCGTCCGACCTGACGCTGCCCGACATCTCAGAGGGGCCGCGGGGCCCAGTCGTGGTCACCATCGACACCAACCGGGCGACCCAGACCAAGGTCGAGGAGCTGAAGTCGGTGCTGTCGTCGCACCCCGGCTCCACCGAGGTCCACGTCCGACTGAGCCAACCCGGTCGCTCGGTCCTGATGAAGCTCGAGGACTCCTACCGGGTCAACGCCACGGAGGCGCTCTTCGGCGACCTCAAGGTGATCCTCGGCCCGCGCTGCCTGGCCGGCTGAGGCCACCACGTAGGGTGCGAGCGTGACCACGCCTGAGGCAACCCCACCAACCACCGCGCCCATGGTGAGTGGGACGCCTGTGCCGACGGGACCCGCCCCGGCCCCCCCTCGGGCGGAGCAGCGCGAGAGCACGCGGGAACACCACGGTGACGTCGTCGTCGACCCCTACGAGTGGCTGCGTGACAAGGAGGACCCGGCGGTGCGCGCGCACCTCGAGGCGGAGAACGCCTACGCCGAGGCGGTGACCGCCGACCTGCAGCCACTGCGCGACGCGATCTTCGAGGAGATCCGCTCCCGCACCCAGGAGACCGACCTCTCGGTCCCGGTCGCGAGCGGCCCCTGGTGGTACTACTCCCGCAGCTTCGAGGGCTCGCAGTACACCGTCGAGTGCCGCGCCCCGAGGGTCGAGGGCGCGCCGCGACCGATGCCCGAGCCCGGCTCCGAGGTCGAGGGCGAACAGATCCTGCTCGACGCGAACGCCGAGGCGGCGGGGCACGACTTCTTCGCACTCGGGGCGCTCACGGTGAGCCCGGACCACCAGCGCCTCGCGTATGCCGTGGACACCGAGGGCGACGAGCGGTTCGCCTTGCGGGTCAAGGACCTTCGCACGGGCGACGTCATCGACACTGCGGTCGACGAGGTGGGTTACGGGTGTGTGTTCTCGCTCGACGGCCAGCACCTCTTCTACACGCGGGTCGACGAGACCTGGCGCCCCCACCAGGTCTGGCGACACGAGGTCGGTACTCCCACGGCCGCTGACGTCCTCGTCCACCATGAGGAGGACGAACGCTTCTGGATGGGCGTCGGGTCCTCCCGGGACGACCGCTGGCTGATGATCGGCCTGGGTTCGAAGACGACGTCGGAGGTCCGGATCCTCGACGCAGCCGACCCGACGGGCGAGTTCCGCGTCGTCGCGCCCCGGTGCGAGGGTGTCGAGTACGACGTGGAGCCCGCAGGAGACCGCCTGCTGATCGTGCACAACGCGGACTCGATCGACTCCGACCTGGCCTGGGCCCCGCTCGATGCCACCTCGGCCGACCAGTGGCAGACCCTGATGCGGGCCGAGCGGGGGGAGCGGTTCCAGGGCATCGACGCCTTCGACGACGTGGCAGTGCTGTCGCTGCGCAGGGACGGGCTGACCGCCCTGCGGGTCCTCGACCGCGACCCGGCTCAGGCGTCGGGCTTCGCCGGGCACCACGACCTGCAGTTCGACGAGCCGGTCTACTCGGTCGGGCTCGGCGACAACCCCGAGAGCGCCTCGACGAGGCTGCAGGTCGTCTTCGAGTCGATGGTGACGCCCAAGACGGTCTACGACTACGACGTCGTCAGCCGAGAGTTCGAGCTGCTCAAGCGACAGCCAGTACTCGGCGACTACGACCCGACGCAGTACGAGCAGCGGCGCGAGTGGGCGACCGCGGCGGACGGCACCAAGGTGCCGCTGTCGCTGGTCTACCCCGCCGGCACCCGACCCGACGGAGCCCACCCGGGGCTGCTCACGGCCTACGGCTCGTACGAGATCTCGTCCGACCCCTACTTCTCGGTGGCCCGGCTGTCGCTGCTCGAACGCGGCTTCGTCTATGCCATCGCGCACGTTCGCGGGGGTGGCGAGCTCGGACGGGCGTGGTACGACGAAGGAAAGCTCGCGACCAAGAAGAACACCTTCACCGACTTCGTCAGCTGTGCTGAGCACCTCGTCGAGAGCGGCTGGGTGGCACCGGATCGACTGGTGGCAGAAGGCGGTTCGGCTGGTGGCCTGCTCATCGGTGCAGCGGTGAACCTTGCGCCCGCTCGCTTCCGTGCCGTGCACGCCGCCGTCCCTTTCGTCGACGCCCTCACCACGATCCTCGACCCCTCGCTGCCGCTGACGGTGGTGGAGTGGGAGGAGTGGGGCAACCCGCTGGCCGACCCCGAGGTCTACGGCTACATGAAGTCCTACTCGCCGTACGAGAACGTGCAGCACGCGGCATACCCGGCGGTCCTCGCCACCACGTCGCTCAACGACACGCGGGTGTTCTTCACAGAACCGGCGAAGTGGGTTGCCCGCCTGAGGGAAGCCACGACGAGTGACCCAGCCCAGCGCCCCGTGCTGCTGCGCACCGAGATGGTCGCGGGCCACGGGGGCAAGAGTGGGCGCTATGACGCGTGGCGGCAGGTGGCCTGGGAGTGGGCTTTCCTCATCGACCAGGTGGACGCCGTGACGAGGAACTCCCGATTCAGTCTGAAATGACCGTGTCTCAGCACCGGTGGGGGCCCTACCCTTTCGGATAGAGCGATCCAGGTCGGACAGAGGCGGAATGCGTGGGTGAGGGCCGAACGCGGGAGGCGCGTCGTCTTGCTGCCCACAGCGACTGGGCCGCCACGCCTCTCGGGGCTCGGTCGCTGTGGCCACCGCAGCTCGAGGCCGCCTGGGAGATCGCCCTGGAGTGTCCGCTGCCGGTGGCGCTGCTGTGTGGAGCCGACCTCACCATGCTCTACAACGACGCCTTCCGCGACCTCTTGGGCAGCAAGCACCCGTCGGCGTTCGGACAGTCTGCGCGCACGGTGGTCGCGGAGATCTGGGACGACCCCAGGGTGGGTCCGCTGCTGGAGCGCACCTTTGCCGAGGGCGAGTCGTTCCTCGACGAGGGCAGCGAGCTGCGGCTGGACCGCGGGCGAGGGTCGGTTGCCGGCCACGGCACCGGGTCCCAGGGTGGGTCCCGAGACGGGTCCCAGGAGGGGCCGGACGACGGGACCGACGTCGGCTACTTCCTGCGGAGCGGGTCGCCGGTCCTGGCCGAGGACGGGAGCGTGCTGGCGGTCCTGCACGTCATCGTCGAGACCACCAGTGCCATCGGGCGGGCGCGCGCCGTCGCGAAGCTCGCCGCCCAGCTCGCTGTCGCAGTCACCGTGGACGACGTGTGCAAGGTGGTCCTGCGCCAGGCGATGGTGGCCTTCGACGGGCTGTCCGTCTCGATCTGCCTGCCGTCGCCGGGGCCGGCCTCGTGGCGGATGGCGCGACGCCACCGGATCGAGCAGCTCTCGCCCGACGAGGAGCGCTTGCCGCTGATCTGGTCCGAGCTCGGGGAGGACATGTCGGCGACCATCGCCCAGGCGATCGCGCGCGGCGAGCCCTACCTGTCCGACAACGGCGAGATCGTGGCCGTGCCGACCAAGGCGGGCGGAAGGGACTCGGCGCTCGTCATCCAGCGCGAGGCCGCTCCCGTGCCGCACGACGTCATGGCGGTGCTCGCGCCTTTCCGTGAGCTCGTGGGGGATGCCCTGGGTCGGGCCGTCGTCTATGACGCCGAGCGCACCACGGCAGAGCTCCTCCAACGCACGCTGCTGCCCCCCAACCTGCCGCAGTCCGACGCGATCAGCATCGCCGCTCGCTACGAGCCGGTGTCGGAGGGGACGGTGGCCGGCGGAGACTTCTACGACTCGTTCTTCCTCCCGGATGGCCGGCTGGCCGTGGTCATCGGAGACGTCGTCGGGCGGGGCGTCATGGCAGCCACGGTCATGGGCCAGGTGCGCGCCGCCGTGCGGGGCGCGGCCCTGACCAACAGCGAGCCGGCCTCGGTCATGAACGCCCTCGACCGTGTCGTCTGGGACCTGGACGCCCTGTGGCCGGCGTCGATGCCGCTCGGCTCGCCCCGGGCCAGACCGGGGATGGCCTTCGGTGGCGAGCTGTTCGTGACGATGCTCTACGGCACGGTCGACCCCGAGACGGGCGACGTCGTGCTGGCCAGCGCAGGCCACCCGCTCCCGGCACTGCTCTTCGGCCATGCCTCCCGCGAGGAGGGTCAGTCGCGGGCGATGCTGTTGACGGTGCCCGTCGGTCCGCCGCTGGGGATCGAAGGGGTACGGCCGGCACACCACCTCACCCTCGGCGTCGGCGACATGCTGGTCTGCTTCACGGACGGCCTTCTCGAGCGGCGCGGTGAGGCCTTCGACGAGGGCGAGGCCCGGCTGCTGGAGGTGTTGTCCGACATGCCGCCCGGCAGCCCGCGCAGTGTGGCGCAGCACGTCATGGACTCGATGCTGCAGACGTCCGGCCAGGAGGATGACTGCGCAGTGCTTGCCGTCGGCCGCTCACCGGCGGGGCACCGGCGGGCCGCGATCGTCGTCCCACCCATGCCGGAGTCCGTGCGTGCCGCTCGGGACTGGGCGCGCGAGCAGCTGACCGACTGGAACGTCGGCGACGGGGACCAGCACACCGTCGTCACCGGGATCTCCGAGCTCATCACCAACGCCGTCCTGCATGCCGGGACCGAGTCACACCTCACCATGGACCTCGACACCGGGATCCTGGCCGTGACCGTCGCCGACAGTGGCAACAGGGGCGAGCCGCTGTTGACCGGCGCGGAGCCCATGGCAGTCCGCGGCCGGGGCCTGTCGCTCGTGCGCGCCATCGCCGACGCCTTCGGAGCCCACCGGACCTCGGCCGGATCCACCGTCTGGTTCGAGGTGGCCGTCGAGCTGGTGGGGGCGCAGTCCACCGCCCAGGGTTGGGCCGGCTGATCCGCCCACGCGCGGGCCGGCTCCGGGCCGCGGGTGAGGTTCGTACGACTCCGTGGCCCGGACCAGCCGGACTCGTCCCGATTTGGTCGGGAGTGGCCGATCGTCCGTTCGGACATCGCTCGGTGACCAACGAACGAGACCGCCCGCACCGGCGCGCCGCCAACGCCTTGCCTGCGGCATCGTTCATGCTGCGCGTCAGAAGGATCGCCCGGACGAGTGCTCGTCCTGAACGGTGAAGGGTCGATGGATATGTGGCAACGGCTGCTCGAACGGTTCGTCCCCCTCATGGACGAGGACGTCTCGTCGCTGGACCGACGTGACGGTGTGGGCACCTCGAACGACTCGGCTCCTGCGCTGCCCCGTCGCGTCGGTGCTGCCGCGGCGCCCGTCAGCCACATCCGCACGGCGTACGAGGGACGGATCAGCCCCCTGACCTCCTGAGGTCCCGGTCAGTGCACCGTGGCCGGCGGCTCGCCGAACCGGTTGGTGCCGGGACTCTGACCCTCTCGTTGCTTGGCCCGTCGATGTTCTCACGCCCCGAGCAGCGCGGCGCGGTCCCTCGGGAGTTTGAGAGCATGGGCACCGTGCCCGAGTCGGTGTGGTTCCCCAGTACCAGCGGACCGCGCCTTGCCGGCGTCATCGACCAGCCCGATGGGCCGGTCCGGGGTTGGGGCGTCTTTTCCCACGGCTTCACCTTGGGCAAGAACAGCCCCGCGGCCAGCCGGATCTGCAAGCAGCTGGCCCTCGAGGGCATCGGGATGCTGCGGTTCGACAACCTCGGGCTCGGTGACTCCGAGGGTGACTGGGGCGCCGGGTCGTTCTCGCACAAGGTCGCGGACACCGCCCAGGCGGTGCGGTTCATGAACGAGTCCGGTCGCCAGGTGCGGCTCCTGGTGGGGCACTCCTTCGGGGGCGCGGCGGTGATCGCGGCGGCCCACCACCTCGAGTCCGTGCGCGCGGTGGCGAGCATCGGAGCGCCGTACGAACCAGGGCACGTGGAGCACAACTACGACGCCCTCGTGGAGCGGATCCTGGCCGACGGGGAGGCTCCGTTCCTGATCGGTGGCAAGGCGCTCGTCCTGCGCCGGCACTTCATCGAGGACGTCCGGGCGGTGGACCTGCGCGAGCAGATCAGGACCCTGCGCCGGGCACTCCTGGTGATGCACTCCCCGACCGACAACACCGTGGGCATCGCGAACGCGAGCGAGATCTTCCGGGCCGCTCGGCACCCACGCAGCTTCGTGTCACTCGAAGGCGCCGACCACCTGCTCACCGGCAGGAACCAGGCCAAGCGGGCGGCCCGGATCATCAGCGCGTGGGCCGACCCCTACCTGGTGGAGCGGTGACGACGCCCCGTGACCTCGGCACCCTCGTCCTCGTTGTTCCTGTCACCGAGCCAGCTCGGCCATCGACGGAAAGGACGGACCGGACATGTGGCAGCGACTGATCGAGCGGTTTGTGCCCCTCCGGGAGGACGAGCCCTCGGGCCTCGACCGACTTGACGGCGTGGGCCGCGTCAGGTGCCGAGCGCTTCCGCGCGAACCCCACGCGCTGCTCGGGGCGCAGGAAATCTCGGGCCACACGACCCTGAGGCACGACCCTGAGACGTGGTGAGAGGTGCCTACGCCCCCTGGCCCCCTGTTGCGTAGGCACCTCTCTTCCCCGCACCAAGATTCCTCGCGGTGAGCCCTTCAGACCATAGTCAGTTTGAGCCATTTGCCCACCCATCGGGAGGAGGCATCATGGTTGATTCGGCCCTTTCGGCGATGGTCCCCACCCTGAGGGTCCCCGGCGTGTGGGTCCCCGGTGTGGGCCCGGTGTGGGCCCGGTGGCGGGATCAGCCGGCCAGGACGACGACCAGGGTGCGGGGCCCGTGGACACCTTCGACGCGGTCCAGCTCGATGTCGCTCGTCGCCGAGGGTCCACTGATGAAGGTGAGTGGGGCCCTCGGGTCCACCCGGCCCAATCCCTCGGGAACCGTCTGCACGATGTCGGCCGTCCGGACGACGCAGACGTGGGTATCGGGGACCAGGGTGATGGCGCGGCGCCCGCAGAGGGGCCCGGCGTCGAGGACGATGGTGCCGGTCTCGGAGATCGCGACCACGGACCCGGTGACGACCGCGGGGATGCGGTCGAGCGCTCTGGCGTCCAGGGATCCGTCGTCCACGACGACGTCGGCCAGCCACGAGGTCCACTCGCGCGGTGTGCCGGCAGGAGTGACGGCCTGTCCGATCTCGAGGGAGGCCAACGCGTTCGCGACCGCCTGTCCGATGGAGTCGTCGTCGTCCGCGCCGACGCGGACGACGGTGGCCTTGTAGTCCTCGAGCCGGTCGACGAGCTGGAGGACGAGCTCAGGTGCGCCGGCGGCATACGCGCCCTGCGTGCGGTAGGTGCGAGTCACCGGCGGTGCTGACGGGTCCTCGCCGAGGGCGCCGCGGATGCGGGCCAGCACCTCCTCGCGGGCGGTCACGACGAGCTCCCACGGGTGCGGGTCCACCAGTCGCGGAAGGACTCGGCGGGCGGGCTGGGTGCGTCGCGCGAGGCGGTCCACCCGCTCAGTGGCGGAGGGAGTGGGATGAGGGTCTTTCCTTTTCGTATGCCGTGTCGTGCCAGCGCCGCGGCGCGTCCCGCCTTCGCGAAACGCCGTTCGTCGGCCATCGCCCAGGCGGCGGCCTTCATGACGGCGGCCTCGGGGCTGGGGAGTCGGTGGTTGTCGGCATGGGCCTCGGTGTGCTCGGCGCGCAGCTGGACGAGCATGTCGGGGATGTTGATCTTCACCGGGCACACGTCGTAGCACGCCCCACAGAGCGAGGAGGCGTACGGCAGCGAGTCGTTGGGGTCGTCTCCGCCGGTCAGGCCGGTCAGCAGCGGCGTCAGGATGGCGCCGATCGGGCCGGGGTAGACCGAGCCGTAGGCGTGGCCGCCGGTGCGTTCGTAGACCGGGCACACGTTGAGGCAGGCCGAGCAACGGATGCAGTGCAGAGCGGTACGTCCCAGCTCGTCGGCGAGCGCGCGGGTGCGGCCGTTGTCGAGCAGGACCAGGTGGAACTCCTGGGGTCCGTCGCCGGGGGTGACCCCGGTCCAGGTGGAGGTGTAGGGGTTCATCCGCTCGCCGGTGGAGGAGCGGGGCAGGAGCTGGAGGAAGACCTCGAGGTCGCGCCAGGTCGGGACGACCTTCTCGATCCCCATCACCGTGATCAGGGTTTCGGGCAGCGTGAGGCACATCCGCCCGTTGCCCTCGGACTCGACCACGGTGAGCGTGCCGGTCTCGGCGACCCCGAAGTTCGCGCCGGAGACCGCGACCCGAGCCCTCAGGAACACCTCGCGCAGGTGGGTCCGGGCCGCGGCCGCGAGCACCGCCGGCTCGTCAGTCAGGTCCGGGTCGACGCCGGGCATCTCGCGGGCGAAGATCTCGCGGATCTCGGCCCGCCCGCGGTGGATCGCCGGGACGAGGATGTGCGACGGCTTGTCGTGGCCGAGCTGGACGATCAGCTCGGCCAGGTCGGTCTCGTGGGCGGTGATGCCTGCGGCCTCGAGGGCCTCGTTGAGCCCGATCTCCTGGGTGGCCATCGACTTGACCTTGACGACCTCGTGGGCTCCCGTGGCACGGACGAGGTCGGTCACGATGCGGTTGGCCTCGGCGGCGTCGCGCGCCCAGTGGACGGTGCCGCCCCTTGCGATGACGTTGGCCTCGAGCTGTTCGAGCAGCTCGGGCAACCGGGCCATCGTGTCGGCCTTGATCGCGGAGCCGGCGTCGCGCAGGGCCTCCCAGTCCGGCACCTCGGCCACCACGCTGGCCCGCTTGGCCCGGATGGTGGAGGTGGCGTGGGCGAGGTTGCGCCTCAGCTGAGTGTTGGCCAGCGCGTCTCGGGCCTCGGCGGGAAACGACCGGTCGCCGGTCAGGTGGCCCACGGCGGTGTCGGCGGCGGGGCCGCGCACCCGGCCACCCGGCATGCCGAGGAAGGTGCTCATGCGGTGCTCGCCAGGATCTCGGCGAGGTGCACCGGGCGTACGCCCGTCTTGAGGCGGGAGAGGCCGCCGCCGATGTGCATGAGGCAGGAGGAGTCACCGGCGGTGACGACCTCGGCCTTGGTCGTGAGGACGGAGGACATCTTGTCGGCGAGCATGGCGGTGGAGGTCTCGGCGTTCTTGACCGAGAAGGTGCCCCCGAAGCCACAGCACACGTCGGCGGCGGGCAGCTCGACCAGGTCGATGCCGCGCACCGCGCGCAGCAGGTGCAACGGGGCTTCGCCGACTCCCAGCAGGCGCAGGGAGTGACAGGTGGGGTGGTAGGTCACCCGGTGCGGGTAGGAGGCCCCGACATCGGTCACACCCAGCACGTCGACGAGCAGCTGCGATAGCTCGAAGGTCTTCGCCGCGACCGCCTCCGCTCGCACGGCGAGCGCCTCGTCCCCGCCGCGTCGCGCGATCGCGGCGTGCTGGTGGCGCACCGAGCCGGCGCACGACCCGGAAGGGGCTACGACAGCTTCGCAGCCGTCCGCGAGGGCCTGCTCGAAGACGTCGACGTGGTGGCGGACCAGACCCACCGCGTCACGCTGGTAGCCGGTGTTGGTGTGCATCTGGCCGCAGCAGGTCTGGGCCTGGGGGAAGACGACCTCGTGACCGAGCCTCTCGAGCACCGTGACCGTGGCGCGACCCACGTCCGGGAAGAGAACGTCTCCGAGGCACGTGACGAACAGCGCGATCTTCATCAGGCGCTCCTGCGGGCGGCAGCAGTGGAGGCGCGGGCCACGAGCTCGGGCTGGAAGACCACGTGTTCATGCTGGTGGTCATCGCCCCGCTCGGCCTCATCCAGCAGCAGTCGGGCAGCGGTACGCCCGAGCAGCTGGCGAGGCTGCGCCACCGAGGTCAGTGGCACCGCAGCGGCGGCGGCGTACTCGATGTCGTCGTACCCGACGATCGCAAGGTCGTCGGGAACCCGGACCCCGCTCTGGGTCAGGTGCTGGAGCAACCCCAGTGCCAGCAGGTCGTTGGCGCAGAACACGCCGGTGGGGCGTCGGCTCCCTGACAGCCCGAGGAGCTTTTCGCCCGCCCGACGACCCTCGGCGATGGTCAGACCGTCCGTTCGGATCCAGGTCAGGGTCTTTTCCTCCAGACCCGCGTCGGCGACGGCCTTGAGCGCGCCGCTGTGGCGGTCGGCGACCTGGGGGATCTCGGCCGGACCGCCGACGTAGGCGATCCGTCGGTGACCGGCCTCGAGCAGGTGGCTGACGGCGAGCTCGCCTCCGGCGAGGTCGTCGACGCCGACGGAACACCAGTCGTCCGAGGAGGCCGGTGCCCGGTCGACGAGGACGACGGGAACGCCGGCATCGCGCAGTCGGCGCAGTCTGGGATTGGCGTAGTCCATGGCGGTGATGAGCACTCCGCGCACGCGCAGCTCCGTGAGCTGTTCGAGGTAGTGGTCCTCCCGGTCGGCGTCCTGGTCGCTGTTACAGATGAACAGCGCGAGGCCCTCCGCTTTCGCGACCTCCTCGATCCCCCTGGCGACATCGGTGAAGAAGGGGTTGGACGCGTCAAGGACGAGGTAGGCGAGGGTCCGGCTCCGCCCGGCGGCCAGCTGTCGAGCCGACGCGTTGGGCACGAAACCGAGCTGGGCGATGGCCGACTCGACCTTGGCCCGCGTGGTGGGGCGGACGGAGGATGGGCGGTTCAGCACGTTGGAGACCGTGCCGACGGACACGCCCGCCAGGGTTGCGACGTCCTTGATGCTGACTGATGCCATGTGACCTCCCTTCGGGGTTGCAACGTACCGTGCGGCTCTCCGTCCTTACTGCGTCTGACACACGCTCGAGGTCACGAGGGCCAGTAGTGCTGTATGCCCTCGGTGCGAGCAAGGGTCGCCCGGATCTCTTCCAAGGACCGCGGCGCCGCCCCGTGGGCCCGGGCCTGCACGAGCACGTTGCCCAGCGCCGTCGCCTCGACCGGGCCGCCGGTCACCGGGACGCCGGAGAGGTCGGCCGTGAGCTGGCAGAGGAGCCGGTTCTGGCTGCCGCCGCCGACGATGTGGATGGTGCCGACATCACGGCCCGCGAGGTCAACGGCTTGGTGGACGGTGCGCGCGTATGCCGTGGCGAGCGAGTCGAGGATGCACCGCGCGATGGCAGCGGGCGTCCGGGGCGCCTCGTGGCCGTTGCGCGCCGCTGCGTCGGTGATGCGTGCAGGCATGTCACCGGGCGGGAGGAACTGGTCGTCGTCGACGTTCACGACGGGCCCGTGGGGCGCCAGGGTCTCCGCCTCGGTGAGGAGCGAGTCCAGGTCGACGGCCAGTCCCGAGGACTGCCAGTGACGAATGGACTCCTGCAGCAACCATAGGCCGCCGACGTTGCGCAAGAAGCGGGTTCGACCGTCGACACCGCCCTCGTTGGTGAAGTTCGCGCGTTGGCTCTCCACCGTGAGCACCGGCTTGTCGAGCTCGATCCCCACCAGCGACCACGTCCCACTGGACACGTACGCGAAGCCCTCGTCCGTCGCTGGCACCGCGACGACGGCGGACGCGGTGTCGTGCGAGCCCACTGTGGTGACGACCGTGCTCGCTGAGAGCCCCGTGGCTACGAGCACCTCTGGTCGAAGCCGTCCCCTCGTCAGGCCGGGGTGCTGCAGTGGTGGCAGGGCGGTCGCCGGAAGCCCCAGGAGATCGAGCAGCTCAGTCGACCAGGCGCCAGTACGCACGTCGAGCAGACCCGTGGTGGAGGCGTTGGTCACCTCGGTCGCCAGCTCCCCTGTGAGCCAGTAGGCAATCAGGTCGGGAAGCAGGACGACGTGTGCGGCCCTGTCCCACAGCTGCGAGTGCCGCTCCGCAGCGAGCTGGTAGATGGTGGTGAACGGAAGGTGCTGCAGCCCGTTGATGGCATACAGCTGTTCGGGACTGGCCCGGGCGTGCACCTCGTCCAGAACGGCCTCGGTGCGGCCGTCGCGGTACGAGATGGGTTCGGCGAGCAAGTGCCCATCAGCATCGAGTAGCCCGTAGTCGACGGCCCACGTGTCGATGCCGATGGACTCGACGTCGGGGAACTGGGCAGCCAGCTCGGTCAGCCCGGTGAGGACCTCGTCGAAGAGCCCGGTGAGGTTCCACCGCAGATGACCACCCTGCATCGCCGCTCCGTTGGCAAAGCGATGCAGGGTGTGCAGTTGGGTCCGGCCGCTGGCCGGGTCGACGACGCCGGCCATGACCCGGCCGCCGGAGGCGCCGATGTCGACGGCGCCGAACACCCTGGCTGCCATGGTCTAGCGCAGGAAGGCGTTGGCGACGCCGGAGTCGACGGGGATGTGCAGGCCGGTGGTGTGGCTGAGCTCGTCGGAAGTCAGGACAGCGGCTGCGTTGGCCACGTGCTCGGGAAGCACCTCGCGGCCGAGCAGGGTGCGCTTGGCGTAGTAGGCGCCCAGCTCCTCCTCCGGGACCCCGTAGACCTCGGCGCGCTTGGCGCCCCACCCGCCCGCGAAGATGCCGCTGCCGCGGACCACCCCGTCGGGGTTGATGCCGTTGACCTTGATGCCGTGCTCGCCGAGCTCTGCGGCTAGGAGCCTCACCTGGTGGGCCTGGTCGGCCTTGACCGCGGAGTAGGCGATGTTGTTGGGGCCGGCGAAGACCGAGTTCTTGGAGGAGATGTAGAGGATGTCGCCACCGAGCTTCTGGGCGATCATCGCGGCGGCGGCGGACTTGGAGGCGAGGAAGCTGCCCTTGGCCATGACGTCGTGCTGCAGGTCCCAGTCTGCCTCGGTGGTCTCGAGCAGCGGTTTGGAGATCGACAGGCCGGCGTTGTTGACGAGCAGGTCGATGCCGCCGAAGGCGAGCAGCGTGGCGTCGACGGCGGCCTGGACGGCATCTGCGTCGGTGACGTTCGCCTGGACGCCCACGGCGACGTCGGTGCCGCCGATCTCGGCCGCGGCTGCCTGCGCCTTGTCGAGGTCGAGGTCGGCGATGACGACGCAGGCTCCTTCGGCGGCGAGCCGGGTCGCGATGGCCTTGCCGATGCCGGACGCCGCCCCTGTGACGAGCGCGATGCGCCCGGCGTGGGAGCGGGGCTTGGGCATGCGCTGGAGCTTGGCTTCCTCCAGCGCCCAGTACTCGATGCGGAACTTCTCGGACTCGTCGATGGGGGAGTAGGTGGAGACCGCCTCGGCGCCGCGCATGACGTTGATGGCGTTGGTGTAGAACTCGCCGGCGACGCGGGCGGTCTGCTTGTCCTTGCCGTAGGAGAACATCCCCACCCCGGGCACGAGGACGATGGCGGGGTCGGCGCCGCGGATCGCGGGGGAGTCGGGGGTGGCGTTGCGGTCGTAGTAGCCCTGGTACTCCTCGCGGTATGCCGTGTGCAGCTCGGCCAGGCGGGTGACGATCTCCTCGGTGGTGGCGCTGGAGGGGAGGTCGACGACCAGGGGCTTGACCTTGGTGCGCAGGAAGTGGTCGGGGCAGGAGGTGCCGAGCTCGGCCAGCGGGGCGAGCTTCTCGCTGGCCAGGAACTCCAGGACGACGTCGGTGTCGCTGAAGTGGCCGACCATCGCCTTGTCCTGGGACGCGACCGCGCGCAGGTGGGGGGCGAGGGCTGCGGCCTTGGCGCGGCGCTCGGACTCCGGGAGGGCGGCATACCCGGGCACCTGGGCGCCGAAGGGCTCGGCCTTGCCGTGCGTGCTGAGGTAGGCCTCGGCGGTCTGGATGATCCACAGCGAGTTGGCTTCGGCCGCTTCGCTCGTGTCGCCCCATGCGGTCACGCCGTGGCCACCGAGGATGGTGCCGACCGCCTGAGGGTTCGCCTTCTTGATCGCGGCGATGTCGAGGCCGAGCTGGAAGCCGGGACGGCGCCAGGGCACCCAGACCACCTTGTCGCCGAAGATCTCCTTGGTGAGCTGCTCCCCGTCCTTGGCCGTCGCGATGGCGATGCCACTGTCGGGGTGGAGGTGGTCCACGTGAGCCGCATCGACCAGACCGTGCATGGCCGTGTCGATCGACGGGGCGGCGCCGCCCTTGCCGTGCAGGCAGTAGTCGAAGGCGGCGACCATCTCGTCCTCGCGGTCGACACCCGGGTAGACGTCGGCGAGGGAACGCATGCGGTCGAGCCGTAGCACGGCCAGGCCGGACTCCTTGAGCGTGCCGAGGTCGCCACCGGAGCCCTTGACCCAGAGCAGCTCGACCTGCTCGCCGGTCACTGGGTCGGTCTCGGTGCCCTTGGCGGAGGTGTTGCCACCCGCGTAGTTGGTGTTCCTCGGGTCGGCGCCCAGGCGGTTGGAGCGGGCGATCAGGTCGGAGACGGCGGGGTTGGTCATCGGGGTCCTTGTGGTTCGGTGGTCGGTCGCGGTGTTGTGGGAGGACGAGAGGTCAGGCGCCCCAGCCGGATTGGGTGCCACCGACGCGGTCGGCGGCGATCCGGTCCTGGTAGCCGGTGCCGGCGTAGGCCTTCATGGGGTCTGCCGGAATTCCCCGGCTGGCCCGCCAGTCGGCGAGGTCGGGTCGGACGTCGGTGTAGAAGGCGTCCATGAGGATGCCGTTGGCCCCGAGTACGTCACCCGCACGCTCCGCCTCGCGCAGCGCGTCGCGGTCGACCAGCAGGGCTCGGGCGGTCATCTCCTGCACGTTGAGGACGGAACGGATCTGGCCGGGGATCTTCTCCTCGACGTTGTGGCACTGGTCGAGCATGAAGGCCACCTCGCTGCCCTCGCCGTACCCGCCACCGCGGACCACCTCGTAGATGATCCGGAAGAGCTGGAACGGGTCGGCAGCGCCGACGATGAGGTCGTCGTCGGCGTAGAACCGCGAGTTGAAGTCGAAGGAACCCAGGCGCCCGAGCCGCAGGAGCTGAGCCACGATGAACTCGATGTTCGTGCCGGGGGCGTGGTGGCCGGTGTCCAGACACACGGTGGCGCGCTCGCCCAGGGCAAGGCAGTGGACGAGCGAGGTGCCCCAGTCCGGCACATCCATGGCGTAGAAGGCCGGCTCGAAGAACTTGTACTCCAAGACCAGCCTCTGGTGCTCGCCGAGCCTGTCGTACACCTGCTGAAGGGAGTCGGCGAGGCGGTCCTGACGGTCGCGCAGGTCGCCTTGGCCCGGGTAGTTCGTCCCGTCGGGGAGCCAGATCTTGAGGTCGCGGCTGCCGGTCGCATCCATGACGTCGATGCACTCCAGTTGGTGGGCGATCGCCTTGGCGCGGATGCGCTCGTCGACGTGGGTGAGGCTGCCGAACTTGTAGTCGTCGTCCTGGAACGTGTTGGAGTTGATCGTGCCCAGCCGCAGGCCCAGGTCGCCGGCGTATCGGCCCAGCTTCTCGTAGTCGTCCACCCGGTCCCACGGGATGTGCAGGGCCACCGACGGCGCCAGTCCGGTGAGGGCGTGCACCTGGGCGGCGTCGGCGAGCTTTTCCTCGATGGTGCGTGGCGTCCCTGGGGTGCTGAAGACCTTGAACCGCGTTCCCGAGTTGCCGAACGCCCACGAGGGCAGCTCGATCGCCTGCTGCGCGAGCTGACCCGCGATGTCGCCGAAGTTGACCATGACGCTCTCCGTTGAATGTCGATCGTTGTAGCGCGAATGAAAGGCCGGAATGAAGCGGTTCAGCCAGACCATAGCGACTTCGTGGGCTACGCACAAGCGCCTGGCGGGTGCTGTTGTCCCGGCTCTGGGGCTGCATCTGTCGCATGAGCGACGCGTAAATAGGGGCGTGGGGCGCCGCGGAGCTGGACTGTTCCTTCTCGAGGGCACAAGACCCTTGACGTCGTGATCGAGTAACGCTACCTTCGGCATATTGAAACCTTTCAAAGAGGAGGGGTGGCCGCCGTGGGCGAACATCGTGAGGACCCGGTCCTCGACCTGCGCGACGTATCGAAGTCCTTCGGGCCGGTCGTTGCGCTGCGTTCAGGGAGCCTTCGGGTGAGCGGTGGGTCGATCCACGCGCTGGTGGGGGAGAACGGGGCGGGCAAGTCGACGCTCGTCAAGGTGGTCGCCGGGGTCCACCGGCGGGACGCGGGCGACTTCCTGCTCGGCGGCGAACCGGTGGACTTCGGTTCCACCGCGGAGTCCAAGGCCGCCGGCGTGGCGGTCATCTACCAGGAGCCGACCCTCTTCCCAGACCTCTCCGTGACCGAGAACATCTTCATGGGACGGCAGCCCGTCGGGCGCGGTCGGCGCATCGACCGCGCGGCCATGTTCCAAGAGGCCAAGGAGCTCTTCGCCGGCCTCGGTGTAGAGATCGACCCACGCCGGCCGGCTCGTGGGCTGTCCATCGCGGACCAGCAGATCATCGAGATCGCCAAGGCGATCTCGGTGGATGCGCGGCTCCTCATCATGGACGAGCCGACGGCGGCGCTGAGCGGGGTCGAGGTCAGGCGTCTCTTCACCGTGGCTCGGCGACTGAGGGACGAGGGTCGCGCACTGGTCTTCATCTCCCACCGCTTCGACGAGGTCTTCGACCTGTGTGACCAGGTCACGGTGATGCGGGACGGCGAGTACATCGGGACGCGTGCGATCTCGGAGACGAGTGTCGACGAGATGGTCTCCCTCATGGTCGGTCGCGAGGTGACCGACCTGTTCCCCAAGACGCCCGCGGTGATCGGCGAGCCCGTGCTGAAGGTTTCGGGACTCAACTCGGCCGGGGTCTTCCACGACGTGACCTTCGAGGTCAGGGCCGGCGAGATCGTCGGCCTCGCGGGCCTGGTCGGCGCGGGACGCAGCGAGATCGCACGGGCCGTTTTCGGCGTCGACGGCTACGACTCTGGGACGGTCACGCTCAACGGCCGTGCGCTCCCGGCCAAGGACCCGCGTTCAGCGATCCGTGCCGGCCTGGCCTTCATCCCCGAGGACCGCCGTCAGCAGGGCCTGGTGACCCAGGCATCCGTGACGCACAACGTGGCCGCCGTCATTCGGCACACGCTGACCAAAGGTGGCCTGCTCACCAGGGCCTTGGAGAACCGCGCGGCCACGCCGTGGGCAGACCGGCTCGAGGTCAAGACCGGTGCCCTCGACATGAACGCGAGCACGATGAGCGGCGGGAACCAGCAGAAGGTCGTCATCGCCAAGTGGCTGGCGACCAAGCCGTCGCTGCTCATCATCGACGAGCCGACCCGCGGTATCGACGTCGGCACCAAGGCCGAGGTCCACCGGCTCCTGTCCGAGCTGGCCGGGGAGGGACTGGCCATCCTCATGATCTCCTCCGAGCTGCCCGAGGTGCTCGGGATGGCCGATCGGGTCCTCGTCGTGTGCGAGGGCCGGATCACGGCCGACATCCCCCGCGAGGACGCGACTCCGGAGAACGTCATGCGCGCCGCCACCCACAGCCTGGAGCTCCAGCGATGAGCGAGACCACGTCGACGACGCAGGACCACGTCCTCGAGGCGCTCGTCCAGCCCAGCCACCTCACTCCGCGCCAGCGCGCGGTCAACACGCTCTTCAGGTCCCGCGAGTTCTCGATCTTCCTCGTGCTGCTGGTCGTCATCGCGGCAGCCACCGCCAAGACCCCCAGCTTCTTGTTCAGCGGCAACGGTTGGCGCGACCTGCTCCTCACCCCCGCCATCCTCCTGCTGCTCGCGGCGGGCCAGGCAGTGGTCATCATCACCCGCAACGTGGACCTGTCCGTCGGCTCCGTCCTCGGACTGACCGCCTACCTGACCGGACGACTGTTCGTGGACAACCCCGGACTCTCGATCGTCGCCGTGGTCGCGGCGGGGGTCGTGGTCGGGTGCCTGCTGGGTCTGGTCAACGGCGTCCTTGTCGGGTTCGGCAAGGTGCCCGCCCTCGTCATCACGCTGGGAACGCTCTACATCTACCGAGGCGTTGTGCTGACGTGGGCCGGGGCAACCCGCATCAACGCGTCCGACATGCCGCCACAGTTCCTCAAGCTCGGGACGCAGCAGATCCTCTCCATCCCTGTGCTCTTCATCGTCGCTGTCCTCGTGGTGGCCGCTGCCGGCTATTACCTGCACACGGCGCGCGGCGGCCGGGAGCTCTACGCGATCGGCTCCGACCCGGATGCGGCCGTCCTCTACGGGCTCAACGTGCGACGTCGGGTCATCGGGGCGTTCGCGGTCAGTGGAGCCCTCGCCGGCCTGGCCGGTGTCGTCTTCGCCGCCCGTTACGGCACCGTCAGCTCGGACGCCGGCACCGGCATCGAGCTGCAAGCCGTGGCCGCCGTCGTCATCGGGGGAGTGGCCATCTTCGGTGGCAGTGGATCGGTCTGGGGCGCGGCCATCGGAGCGCTCCTTCTGGTCACGATCAACCGCGCCCTCCCCATCCTCGGGATCCCCGACTTCTGGCAGAGGGCAGTCGTCGGTGGCCTCATCCTCAGCGCCATCGTGCTGGACCGCGTTCTCGCGGCACGGCGAGCCCGTCTCCTGATCGAAGCGAGGGATGAGTCATGACCCGCACCTACAAGGCCTGGTCCAAGCCGCTGTGGCAACGGATCCTGCTCACCCGCGAGATGGCGATCGTCGCCCTCCTGGTGCTCGTCGTGATGTACGCGTACTCCAACGTCCCCTATTTCGGGTCGAAGCTCACCATGACCTACCTGCTGCTCGACGTGGCACCTCTGCTTCTCATCGCCCTCCCGATGACCCTCGTCATCATCACCGGGGAGATCGACCTCTCCGTCGCCAGCGTCGTGGGGTTGAGCAGCGTCCTCGTCGGAGTCCTCTACCAAGCAGGCGTCCCACTGGCTCTGGCAGCCCTCGTCGCATTGGTGGCCGGCGCCGTGTGTGGAGCAGTCAACGGCTTCCTCGTCGCGTACGTCGGCCTCCCGTCCCTGGCGGTGACGATCGGAACGCTGGCGTTGTACCGGGGACTCGCGGTCGGCCTGCTCGGGACCACCGCCGTCACCGACTTCCCCGCGTCCTCGCGTGACCTCGCCACCGCGGAGATCGGCAGCACCGGCGTCCCGCTCATCATCGTTCCGTTCCTCCTCCTGGCCCTCGGGTTTGTGCTCCTGCTGCACTTCTCGCCCT
Source organism: Pedococcus sp. P2_F6 (assembly GCF_056403675.1). NCBI lineage: Bacteria > Bacillati > Actinomycetota > Actinomycetes > Micrococcales > Intrasporangiaceae > Pedococcus > Pedococcus sp. P2_F6. Next base: position 997,879 of record NZ_JBFUEZ010000001.1, on the reverse strand, counting down.
TCGGCCGAGGGGTCTACGACACCGGACTCAACGAGGAGGCCGCCCGGTTCACCGGGGTGAACGTCCCACGGACGAAGTTCCTCCTGTTCGTGCTCGCCGGAGCCGTGTCGGCGTTCACAGGGGTCTACTACACGTTGCGCTTCGGCAGTGCTCGCGGTGACAACGCCACCGGCCTGGAGCTCCAGGTCATCGCCGCAGTCCTCCTGGGTGGCGTCTCCATCTTCGGAGGGAAGGGCAAGCTGCACGGCGTCATCGCCGGCGTCCTGCTCATCGGCGCACTGTCCAGCGCCCTCCGACTTCAGAACGTGACGGTGAACGTCATCAGCATCATCATCGGCGTGCTTCTCGTGGCCTCGGTGATCTCCACAAGTGTCCTGGCGTGGTTCTCCACCGTCGCTGCCAGGCGAAGCAAGACGGGCCTTGGCCCCAGGACAGCCCAACAGTCGTCAGCCCTCTAGAGAAGGAACCTCCATGAAGAACCGTTCAAGGCAGTTCGCGGCCGTCGTCGCGACGATTGCCACCACAGCGCTGGCGCTCACCGCCTGCGGCAAGGCCGATACCCCCGGAGACGCAGGCACGTCTGGGTCGGCCTCATCCACGAAGCTCAGTGTCACCTTCATCCCCAAGAACCTCGGCAACCCCTACTTCGAGACGAGCGACGCCGGCGGCAAGAAGGCCGTCGAGGAGCTCAAGGGCACCTTCCAAGAGGTGGGGCCGCAGGCCGCGAGTCCGGACGCGCAGGTCCAGTACATCAACACGGCTGCCCAGCAGCACGCCAGCGCCATCGTCATCTCGGCCAACGACCCGAAGGCCATCGGTGACGCCCTCGACCAGGCCAAGAAGGCCGGCACGAAGGTCGTGACCTTCGACTCGGACACCGACCCGCAGTACCGGGACATCTTCGTCAACCAGGCGAACGCTGACGGCATCGCGAAGGTGCAGGTCGACATGGTCTCCAAGCTCATCGGTGACACCGGGGAGATCGCGGTCCTCTCGGCGAGTGCGAACGCGACCAACCAGAACGCCTGGATCGCAACCATGAAGAAGGAGCTGGCGGCCAGCCACCCCAACATCAAGCTCGTCGATGTCGTGTACGGCGACGACGAGGACCAGGCCAGCTTCGACAAGACCGCAGCCCTGCTGCAGTCGCACCCCAACCTCAAGGGCATCGTGTCGCCCACGACGGTCGGTATCGCGGCAGCGGCTCGCTACCTGTCCACGTCGGACAAGAAGGGCAAGGTCGCGATCACCGGCCTGGGCACCCCCAACCAGATGCGCGAGTACGTCAAGGACGGCACCGTCAAGGAGTTCGCCCTCTGGAACCCCGAGGACCTCGGATTCCTCGCCGCCTACGCCGCCGCCTCGCTCGCCAAGGGCGAGATCACCGGCAAGGAGGGTGACAAGTTCACCGCTGGCAAGCTCGGCGAATACACCGTCGGCAAGAACGGTGAGGTTCTCGCCTCGCGCCCCCCGSCCGACTGCCCTCCCAGGAGGCACGATGGAGCGTGTGTGCTTCCGGCTCCAGGTGAAGCCGGACCGAATGGACGAGTACGCACAGCGGCATGCCCAGGTTTGGCCGGAGATGCTCCGAGCGCTCTCGCTCAGTGGGTGGAACAACTACTCACTCTTCCTGGGCGAGGATGGGATTCTCATCGGGTACTTCGAGACGCCGTCCATGTCGGAGGCGTTGGCGGGCATGGCTGCCACTGAGGTCAACGCTCGTTGGCAGGCCGAGATGGCTGAGTTCTTCGAGGACCTCGGGGACGCACGTCCTGACACCGGGTTCCTGCGACTCCGCGAAGTCTTCCATCTCGAGGACCGGCGGGGCTGAGCAGATGACCCACGACTGGTCCGCTGAACTGATCGCCCCCGATGAGGACTTCGCCGGAGCCCCGTTGCTGCGCAAGGAGTTTGCGCTCGACGACGGGCACGGCGACGTGGTCGCCGCGACGCTTCACGTCACCGCGCACGGAGTCGTCGAACCGACCATCAACGGAACACCGGTCTCCGACGAGGTACTCACCCCCGGCTGGACCAGCTATGAGTGGCGCCTGCGCTACCGCAGCTACGACGTCCTTCCGCTGGTGTCCCCCACGACCGTGCTGGGGCTCGCGCTGGGCAACGGCTGGTTCCGTGGGCGGTTGGGGTGGAGTGGCAAGGGCGCGTTCTACGGCTCCGAGCTCGCCGGCCTCGCGGAGCTGCACGTCGAGTTCGCGGATGGGCACCAGCAGGTCGTGAGAACGGACGCCACCTGGCAGGCAGGTCCGTCCGCCACGCTGGCCAACGACCTCTACGACGGCCAGACCATCGATGCCCGGCTGGAGTCGTCAGACTGGACACTGCCGGGAGCTGCTCTCGAGGGTTGGTCAGGGGTGCACACGGTCACTCATGACGCTGCCCGACTCGAGCCGTACATCGGGCCTCCCGTCCGCCGTCAGGAGGTCGTGGCACCGGTGAAGGTGTGGACCTCCCCGTCCGGGGCCACGTTGGTCGACTTCGGACAGAACCTCGTCGGATGGCTTCGCTTCACGGTGCAGGGTGAGGCGGGCGGCGAGATCACGGTCCGCCATGCGGAGGTGCTCGAGAACGACGAGCTCGGCACCCGGCCGCTGCGCAGCGCGGAGGCGACCGACCGTTTCATCCTCAGTGGGGGAGTGGACACCTTCGAGCCCACCAAGACCTTCCACGGTTTCCGGTATGCCGAGGTGTCGGGTTGGCCGGGCGAGCTGACCACCGACTCCCTCGAGGCCGTGGTCGTGCATTCGGAGCTGAAGCCGACAGGGACCTTCGAGTGCTCGGACGACCTTCTGAACCAGTTGCACCGCAACGTCATCTGGGGCCTGAAGGGCAACTTCGTCGACGTCCCGACCGACTGTCCCCAGCGCGACGAGCGGCTGGGCTGGACCGGTGACATCGCCGCCTTCGCCCCCACGGCGGCATACCTGTATGACGTGTCGGGCTTCCTCTCGAACTGGCTCGTCGACGTCGACCTGGAGCAGAGCCACGCCGAGGGCATGGTGCCGTTCGTCGTGCCGGACGTGCTCAAGTACATGGAGATCCCGGCGGACTTCCCCGACCCCGACAGCACGGCGATCTGGAGCGACGCAGCCGCGTGGGTTCCGTGGGCGCTGTGGCAGGCGTACGGAGACCGCGATGCGCTCGCCCGCCAGTACCCCGCCATGACGGCGCACGCCCGGCGGGTCGAGGGATTGCTGTCCGACACCGACCTGTGGGACACGGGCTTTCAGTTCGGCGACTGGCTGGACCCGCAGGCGCCGCCGGATGCCCCCTTCGAGGCGCGTGCCGACAAGGGCGTTCTGGCGACCGCGTGCTACTACCGCACCTTGCGCCAGGTGTCCGCGACGGCCGAGATCCTCGGCAATCCCGACGACGCGGGCTACTTCTCGGCACTTGCGGAGCGGGTGCGCAGCGCGTTCCTGAAGCACTATGTCACCGACGGCGGCCGCGTCCTGAGCGACTGTGCCACCGTCTACGCCCTCGCCATCGAGTTCGGTCTGCTCGACGGGGCCGACCGCCAGGGTGCGGGCGACAGACTCGCAGAACTGTTGCGGCAGAACGGTTTCCGCATCTCGACCGGGTTCGCCGGGACGCCCTTCGTGACGGACGCACTGACCAACACGGGGCACCTCGACGACGCCTACAACCTGCTCCTCGAGCAAGAGTGCCCGTCCTGGCTGTACCCGGTCACCATGGGTGCCACGACGGTCTGGGAACGGTGGGACTCCATGCTCCCGGACGGCACCATCAACCCCGGCGAGATGACGAGCTTCAACCACTACGCGCTGGGGGCCGTGGCCGACTGGATGCACCGGACGATCGGTGGCATCGCCCCCCTCGCCCCCGGCTACGACAAGGTCCTTGTGGCGCCGCGGCCCGGCGGTGGCCTGACCTGGGCCAAGGCGGCTCTCGTGACCAGGCACGGAACAATCTCGACCGACTGGCGTCTAGACGACGGACAGCTGCTGCTGCGCCTCACCGTGCCCGAAGGCGTGCAGGCAGAGGTGCACATGCCGGACGGCGCGCGCCAGACGGTCGCCGCCGGCAGACACGAGGTCCCGGCGTCACCTCGCCCGGCGCGATGACGCCCAGCGTGGAGGTTCTCCGGATCGGCCTCCACGTGAGGCTGGACCTCAGAGCTTGAGCTGGGCCGCATGCCCCATGACCACGACGGGATGCGACTCGGGAGCGAGGTGCAGCAGGAGGTAGCGCACACCCTCAGCGGGGAGGGAGACGCAACCGTGCGTGGGACCGTCGTGGTCGACATGTAGCCAGATGCCACCGCCGCGTCGGTCGCCAAGAGGTCGTGACTGGTCGAGGGGCGACCGGCCGGGCACGCGGTTGTAGTCGACGGCGATGACGTAGTCGAACGCGTCCGCCGTCGAGTCCCCGAAGCCCGGCTGCTTGGGAGGAGGCTCGAACGCTGCCGACCGGTGGTAGGGCAGCTGGGATCCGGGATTGGCCTTGCGCCCGCCTGCCGCGCTGAGGGTGAAGGTGCCGACCGGCGTCTTGAGGTCGCCTTCGACGTGGCTGGTGGCCCAGCCCCGTTTGCCGACGTGTCCCTGCCAAGCGGCCACGAGCATCCAGTCCGCTGCCGCGCGCTCGTAGAACTCGACGGTGGCCACACTCGACGTCGCGGTCGCTCCACGAACCACCACCACCTGTCTGGTGCGTCCTGCAATGGTGCTGCGCGTCCGTGCGCCGACAGGGAGGGTACGCGGGGCGGCTGTGGTGGTGGAGGGGGTGGGGGAGGCGGCCGGGTCAGGGACCGCGGAGCCTGCTCCACTCGCCGACGTTCCGGGCGAGGGGGTGTCCTGGGGCCCGTTGGCGGCTGCCGGTTGCTCATGCTGGCCTGCCGGCCCGCTCAACGGGCCGATCCCCATGGTCGCGAGGCCAGCCAGGCCGAGAGCCGTCCCCAGCGCCAGCATGGTCACGGTCGCGGCCAACCGCTCGATGCGCGGTGGGTACCTGCGTGGTGTGCGGTGTGAGCCGGCATGGCTGGCAGCGCGGGCCTGTCGGCCTGCGCTGGAGCGGCTGCCACCCGACATGCCGCGAGTCTACGGCCGCCTCCTCGTGAACTTCGTCAGCCTGCGGATCGCCCCGGGACCACGTTCGCGTGCGGGGTGGTGGCCGCAGTCGCGCCGGCTTGGAGGGAGCGGACGACGAGGGTGGCGAGTGCGGTGGTGACCGGGACGGCAAGGACCAGGCCGATGCCGCCGGCCATCGTGCGTACGATCTCCTCGCTGATGTCGGAGCTGGTCAGGATCCGCGCGACGGGCTGGTTGACCAGGCTGATGAGCAGCAGGACCGGCAGAGCGGCGCCGGCGTAGGCGAACACGACCGTGTACACGGTGGAGGCGATGTGGTCGCGCCCGATGCGCATCGCCTGTTGGTACAGACGCAGCGGCGGCATGTTCGGGGCAGCGTCGTACAGCTCCCAGACGGCGGAGCTCTGCGTGATCGTCACGTCGTTGAGGATGCCCAGACCGGCGAGGATGATGCCGCAGGTCAGCAGGTTGCGCAGGTCGATCTGCTGGGCCACCTGTTGCAGGGCCGCGTTGTCCTCACTGCTCACACCGTTCAGGTGCGCCTGTGCCACTGCCAGCGTGCCGACGCCAGCGGTGATCCCCAGGCCGGCGAAGGTCCCCAGCAGTGCGGTCGTCGTGCGGGCCGAGACGCCGTGAGCCAGGTACAGCACCACGATCATGATGGCTGCGGAGGAGAAGAGGCCGACCGCCACCGGACTGCGCCCATCGAGCAGCGCAGGCATGAGGTACTTGACGACCACGGCGCCGGCGACGGCGAGGCCGACCAACGACCGCAGGCCCCGCCACCGGGCGACGGCGATGACGGTGAGGCCGAAAGCGACCGCCAGCCACGTCAGGGGAGCGCCGCGCTCGATGTCGTAGAAGGTGTAGGGAGATCCCTCTCCTTCGCCGGGGACCTTGAGCACCACGAGGCCGATGCCACTCCCCGCACGTCTCGCATCGGGGGGCAGGTCGACGGTGACCTCGGATCCCTTCTCCGGGCCGGTGCGGATCTCGACCCTGGCCCGTCCACACTTGGCGGTCGCTGGATCCTTGGTGATCGCGGTGTCAGGTGCCCCGAACTGGTCACAGTCCAGGGGGGCGATCGAGGTGACGGTGCCGTGGAGGTACTCGACGCCGGCCACGGCGCTGTCGCGCACGGCCGGACGGCCCTCGCCCGTGGGACGCAGGACCCACATGCCGGCTGCCGTCACGACGGCGATGACCAGGACGGCGGCGCCCAGCGCGACCCGCATCCACACCGGTGTCGGCGGGTGAGCGCTCGTGTTGGTATGCCGGTGGGAGCCTGCCATGGGTACCTCTCTCGTGGATCGCACTGCGCACCTTATGCGCTGAGGCTGGCCCTCGCCGCATGCCCTCCCTGAGCGCACGGGGGGCTGGGCCAAGAGGCCGTCAAGATTGCCGTCGCGCGCGCTAAGGATGCGTCAAGAGCCGGGGCCGCGCGGTCGCACCGGTGTTTCAGTCGGGTCGTGACCGAACTGCTGCGCATGCCCAAGCGCCTCCTGGTGGGCCGACCACTGCTGAGCTCCCAGATGGGGGAGACCCTGCTGCCGAAGAAGCTGGCTCTGCCCGTGTTCTGCAGCGACCCGCTGTCGTCCAACGCGTACGCCACCGAGGAGATCCTCCTGGTTCTGAGCATTGGTGGGCTGACCCTGCTGCACCTCACCCCGCTCATGGCCGCCGGAGTCGTGGTCCTACTCGTCGTCGTGGTCCTGTCCTACCGGCAGACGTGTCACGCCTATCCCAACGGCGGCGGAGCGTATGCCGTCAGCCGGGCCAACCTGGGGCGAGGCGCGGCCCTCGTGGCGGCCAGCGCCCTGCTCGTCGACTACGTGCTCACCGTCGCGGTGTCGGTGGCGGCAGGAGTGGCCAACATCGTCTCCGCGATCCCGGCGCTCGCGCCCCACGCCCTCACACTGTCCGTGGTGCTGGTGGCCCTGCTCGCCCTGGTCAACCTGCGCGGGATCAAGGAGTCCGGAGCCGCGTTCGCCGTCCCCACCTACGGGTTCGTCGCCTGCGTCCTCGTCATGCTCGCCCTCGGGATGTACCGGACCGCGAGCGGGGCGCCACCGGTCGCTGAGTCCGCACCACTCGGCATACACGCCGAGAGCCACGCCTCAGGGTTGCTCGTGCTTGCCCTCGCGCTCCGAGCCTTTGCCTCGGGCTGTACCGCGTTGACCGGCGTCGAGGCCGTGAGCAACGGGGTGCCCAACTTCAAACGACCCCAGAGCCGCAACGCCGCCGACACCCTGGCGATCATGGGGGTCCTGACCATCGTGATGTTCGTCGGCCTGACCGCGATGGCCCTGATCGCGAAGGTCCACGTCGCTCATGACCCCAGCATGCTCACCGGTGCTCCTGACGGGTACATCCAGAAAACAGTGATCGCCCAGATCGCTGGTGCCGTCTTCGGTGGGGGCAGCATCGGCTTCTACGCAGTCCAGTCGTTCACGGCTGCCATCCTCGTCCTGGCTGCGAATACCGCGTTCAACGGTTTCCCGATCCTCGCCTCGCTGTTGGGGGAGGACGGCTACCTGCCGCGACAGTTCGCTCGTCGCGGGGACCGGCTCGTGTTCTCCAACGGAATCGTCATCCTGGCGCTCTTGGCGGTCGGTCTGTTGTGGGCCTTCGACGCGAACACCACTCGCCTGATCCAGCTCTACATCATCGGGGTGTTCGTCTCCTTCACCCTCAGCCAGGCCGGGATGGTTCGGCACTGGCAGCAGCTGTTGGTCGGACCCGGAGCGCCCCGGGACCGGGCACGTACCAGGCGCAAGCTGGTGATCAATGCCGTGGGGGCTGCCGTGACCGGGTTGGTGCTGGTCATCGTCCTGGTCACCAAGTTCACCCACGGTGCCTGGCTGGTCGTGGTCGCCATGCCCTTGCTCATCGCGCTCATGACGCTCATCCGCAGGCACTACCGGACGGTGGCCCGAGCGCTTCGCCCGGCCGCTGGCGGGGTGGTCCTCCCTGCCCACATCCACACCCTGGTGCTCGTGTCGAGGCTGCACGCACCCACGCTGCGCGCGCTGGCGTTCGCCCGCGCGACCAGGCCGGCGAGCCTCCGGGCCGTCACGGTGCGCACCAGCGCTGCCGATACAGAACGACTGACTGCGCAGTGGATCGAGCGCGACATCCCGGTCGAGCTGACCGTCCTGGACTCACCGTTCCGCGACATGACCCGCCCCGTGGTCGAGCACGTCCGCGAGCTCCTGCGCGACCATCCCCGCGACGTCGTGTCGGTGTTCATCCCGGAGTACGTGGTTGGTCGGTGGTGGGAACAGCTGCTGCACAACCAGAGTGCACTGCGGTTGAAGGCTCGCCTCCTGTTCGAGCCCGGGGTCATGGTCACGTCAGTGCCCTGGCAGCTCTCCGCCGACCCCCCGGTCGAAGGGGAGGACCTGTCCCTGTCCCGCGACGCACGTGTGTCACGCTGAGGACATGCAGCGGGCCGCGCGGGACGCAGAGCTCATCGTCCCCCTCCTTCCTGCAACCGTGCCACCGTCGCGGGTCATCGGCCTGTCACGACGGCGGCTGCTCATCGGCCTCGGCCTGTGCCTCGTCGGGCTGCCACTGCTCACATGGGTGATGGTGGGGCTGCGCGGCTCCGGGACCGGTGAGAGCGTGCTGCTGATCTACCTGTTGGCGGTCGTGGTGATCGCCGTCGTCGGCGGGATGCTGCCGGGTCTGCTCGCGGCGGTCGGCGGCTTCCTCCTCGCGAACTGGTTTCTCACCCCACCGTTCCACACGTTCACGGTCGGCGAACCCGCAGCCCTGGCCGACCTCGTGGTGTTCGTCCTGGCCGCCGCGATCGTCAGCGTCACCGTCGAGGTCGGTGCACGGAACCGCGCGAAGGCGGAGCGAAACCGGCTCCAGACCCACATGGTCGCGAACCTGAGCTCGGCCGAGATGCAGGGCGTCAGCGTGGAGCGGGTGCTCGACCAGGTGCGCCAGCTGTACAGCATGAGCACCGTGGTCCTCGCCCCGCACACCGACGTCCAGCGGCCGGTGGCATCCGTTGGTCCCACCCCCCACGGGTCGCCGGTGCTGTCGATCCCAGCGTCTGACTCGTTGAGCCTGCTCGGGTACGGCCGCCCCGTGTTCGCCGAGGACCGTGTCCTGCTCCAGGCCCTGGCCGGGACTGCCGGCCGTGCGTGGGAGACCGCGCGCCTCGCCGAGGAGGCCAGTCGAGCCGAACAGCTCGCGCAGACCGACCGGGTCCGATCCGCGCTGCTGACAGCCGTGGGGCATGACCTGCGCACGCCGCTGGCGGGCATCAAGACCGCCGCGTCGGGGCTGCGGCAGCCCGACGTGGCCTGGGAGCCGGGCGAGCAGGACGAGCTGCTGGCCACCATCGAGGACGGCGCAGACAGGCTCGCCGCCCTCGTGGACAACCTGCTGGCGATGAGCCGCCTCCAGGCTGGCGCGTTGTCCGTGCACGCTCATCCCGTGGATGTCGAGGAGGTTGCCTCCCGCGCACTGATCGGCCACGACCCCCACTGCGTCGCCCTCGACATCGCGGAGGGACTGCCACCCGTCATGGCCGACGGAGGCCTGCTCGAGCGCGTCCTGGCGAACCTCGTCGACAACGCCGTCCGGTACACCCCCGAAGGGGGCCAGGTGACCGTCGCTGCCCTGCCGGCCCCCGACCCCGCAGTCGTCGAGATCCGGGTGAGCGACCAAGGACCCGGCGCCGACCCGACGAGCTGGGACGAGATGTTCGTTCCCTTCCAGCGCCTCGGCGACAACACTCCTGGCGGGGTCGGGCTCGGTCTGGCGATTGTCCGCGGCTTCACCGAGGCGATGAGCGGAACCGTCAGGCCATCTGTGACTCCCGGCGGCGGCCTGACCATGACCCTCCTGCTGCCGGCGGCGGCCACGCCGTGACCACCGTGCTCATCGTCGAGGACGACCCCCAGCTGCGCCGGGCGCTGGCGATCAACCTGCGCGCCCGCCACTACGACGTGCGCGCCGTGGCCGACGGAACCTCGGCCCTGAACGCCGCCGCAGCCGAGGTGCCCGACATCGTCATCCTCGATCTCGGGCTGCCTGACATCGACGGGGTCGACGTGGTCAGCGGCCTGCGTGGCTGGACCGACGTGCCGATCATCGTGCTCTCCGCGCGGGACGGCCAAGGGGACAAGGTCGACGCACTGGACGCGGGCGCGGACGACTACGTCACCAAGCCGTTCGGCATGGACGAGCTCCTGGCCCGGTTGCGCGCGAGTCTGCGACGAGCGGCTCCGGCCGAGGACGCGCCCACCCTTCTGGCTGGCGCCCTGGTCATCGACCGACGGGCCAAACGCGTGACGCGATCAGGACAGGATGTGCGCCTCACGCCGACCGAGTGGCACCTGCTCGAAGCCCTGGTGCGCGACCCGGGCAAGCTCATCCCCGGCCGTCAGCTGTTGCAGGAAGTGTGGGGGCCCTCCTATGGCGACGAGACCAACTACCTGCGCGTCTACATGGCGACGCTCCGGCGCAAGCTCGAGGAGAACCCTTCCGCGCCGCGCCACCTGATCACCGAACCCGGACTGGGCTACCGCTTCGAGCCGTGACCGGTCCCCGCGCCAGTGAGACCGCTGCTCAACGATCTCCTCGGACAAAGCAGAACGGCGGCTKATCTGCTGGTGCAGATCAGCCGCCGTTCCTCGCTCGCTCAGATATCGAAGTACATCTCGAACTCGTGCGGGTGCGGGCGGAAGCGGATCGGGTCGACCTCGTTCTTGCGCTTCCACTCGATCCAGGTCTCGATGAGGTCCTTGGTGAAGACGTCACCCTCGAGCAGGAACTCGTGGTCGGCCTCGAGGGCGGCGAGCACCTCGGGGAGCGAACCGGGCACCTGCGCGATGGCGTCGTGCTCCTCGGGCGGCAGCTCATAGAGGTCCTTGTCCACCGGCTCCGGGGGCTCGATGCGGTTCTTGATGCCGTCCAGGCCGGCCATCAACATCGCGGAGAACGCGAGGTAGGGGTTGGCCGACGGGTCCGGCACGCGGAACTCGACGCGCTTGGCCTTCGGGTTGTCGCCGGTGATCGGGATGCGGATGCACGCCGAGCGGTTACGGGCCGAGTAGACCAGGTTCACGGGCGCCTCGTAGCCGGGCACCAGGCGGTGGTAGGAGTTCACCGTCGGGTTGGTGAACGCCAGCAGCGCCGGAGCGTGCTTGAGCAGTCCGCCGATGTACCAGCGGGCCAGGTCGGACAGGCCGCCGTAGCCGCGCTCGTCGTAGAAGAGCGGCTCGCCGTCCTTCCAGAGCGACTGGTGCGAGTGCATGCCCGAGCCGTTGTCGCCGAAGATCGGCTTCGGCATGAAGGTGACCGTCTTGCCGCCGTCCCACGCGACGTTCTTGACGATGTACTTGAACTTCAGCACGTCGTCCGCGGCCTGCTTCAGCGTGTTGAAGCGGTAGTTGATCTCCTGCTGGCCGGCGGTGCCGACCTCGTGGTGGGCGCGCTCGACCGAGAGGCCGGCGGCTTCGAGGGCCAGGGTCATCTCGTCGCGCATGTCGGCGAAGTGGTCGGTCGGCGGGACGGGGAAGTAGCCACCCTTGTAGCGGGTCTTGTAGCCCTTGTTGCCGCCCTCCTCCTCGCGCCCGGTGTTCCAGGCGGCCTCGACGGAGTTGATGTAGTAGTAGCTGGCGTTCTGCTTGGTCTCGAAGCGCACGTCGTCGAAGACGTAGAACTCGGCCTCGGCGCCGAAGTACGCGGTGTCGGCGATCCCTGTCGACTTGAGGTAGGCCTCGGCCTTTGCCGCGATGTTGCGCGGGTCGCGGGAGTACTCCTCGCCGGTGAACGGGTCGACGATGGAGAAGTTGAGGATGAGCGTCTTTTCCTTGCGGAACGGGTCCAGGTACGCGCTCGTGGGGTCCGGGATGAGCTTCATGTCGGACTCGTGGATGGCCTGGAAGCCGCGGATCGAGGATCCGTCGAACATCTGCCCTTCCTTGAAGAACTCCGCGTCGAGGCTCTTGGCGGGCACGTTGAAGTGCTGCATCACGCCGGGCAGGTCACAGAACCGCACGTCGACGAAAATGACGTCCTCGTCCTTGATGAACTTCAGGACCTCGTCAGCATTGCTGAACAAACCAACCTCCTGTGGTGGGGCGGGCGAATCCGCCCATGGCTCAACTGGTGTCGGCGTCGACCCTAACGGGTGGGGATTTCTCGGCCATGACCCGAATGTTTCGCCGGTGTTACGCGGACATAGGCTTTCCGCGTGGTCGACCGCAAGGACATCGGTTCGTGGCTCCAGGGGCCGGGTTCACGCTCAGGCGCGCCCGCGGCATACCCCGGTGAGCGTCTGGGTATGCCGCGCGAAGGCGCCGGTTCGATGGGCCGGTTCGGGCGCCGCCTGGTGGGCGTCGTCATCGACTGGACCGCCTGCCAGCTGATCGCGGCGGCGCTGTTCCACGTGCCGCTGCCGTTCAGGGGAGTGGCCTCGGGGACCGACACCCTCATCCTGCTGGCGATCTTCGCCCTGGAGAACCTCCTCCTGCTCAGCACGACCGGCTACACCCTCGGCCACCGCATCGTCGGCCTGCGCGTGATGTCCCTCGACGGTCGCACGCCCAGGCCCACCCAGGTGCTGGTGCGCACTGTGCTGTTGTGCATGTTCCTGCCCGCGATGTTCTGGGACAAGGACGGTCGCGGCCTGCACGACAAGGCGGCCGGCACCCTCCTCGTGCGCAGCTGACCGACCGGCAGGCTCAGCCGGCCGGTCGGTCAGCGCCGGGTGATGACGTCGCGGATCCGCCCCGTCGCCTCGGCGAGGATGTCGATGATCTCGCGGCTCTGGTCGCTCGTGAGCCCGTGCCGTTTCCACGCGCCTCGCGCCTCGGACCGCAGCTCGGCAACGGCCTCCTCGAGATCGCGGATCGCCTTGGGGTCGCTGCCCTTCCAGCCTTGCCACGGCTCCGGGCCACCGACCGGTGTCGCCGTGCGGCGGGCCTCCTGTGCCGCGGCCCTGAGCTCGGCGCGCAGGTCCTTGGTCTGGCCACGGACGCGCGAGCGCACCTGTTCGGCGAGCTCGCGCACCGACAGGTCGAGATCGGACTCGAGGCTGGACAGGTCGTCCCGGCGTGCCCGGACCTCCTCACGGCCGGCCTCGGTGATCCGGTAGATCGCCTTGCGACCCTCGTCGGACCGCTGCACAAGGCCCTCCTCCTCGAGCTTGGCCAGCCGCGGGTAGACGGTGCCGGCACTGGGGGAGTACAGCCCGTTGAAACGGTGCTCGAGGTCTTGGATCACCTCGTACCCGTGCCGGGGACCCTCGTTGAGCAGGGCCAGCAGGTAGAGGCGGAGCTGGCCGTGCGCGAAGACGGGGCTCATGCGGACGCCTCGTCCGAGGGCGCCGCCGGGCTCGCCTTGAGGACCACGACATTGCCGGAGACGGCGTTGGCCTTGAGGCGCAGGCTGCCATCGCCGTCGGTGAGCCGGTTGCCGGGTTGGCGTGAGTGCTTGTGGATGGTGTGGCCGTCGATGACGACCTGGCCCGATGCGGTGTTGGCCGTGACGTCGTAGCCACCGTGCGGCGCACGGACGGTCACGTCCCCGGAGACCGAGTTGGACTTGATCGTGGCAGCGCCGTTGACCAGGTCGAGGGCCACGTCGCCGCTGACCGTGCTGATGCTGACCTCGGGCACGTCGCTGTGCTGGGCGGTCACTGCACCGGACACGGAGTGCACCTTGAGCGGGCCGCGCACGTTGCCGCACTCGACCTCGCCGCTCACGGTGTTGACGTCGACGGGGCCGACGATGTCGTCGATCGTGATCGAGCCGGAGACGGTGTTGGCCCTGGCGCCCGCCCGCATGCCGGCGAGCAGCCCGCTGGCGCTCACCGTGCTCACGGAGGTCTCGGCGTCCTCGGGGATCGAGATGCTGATCGCGACCCGGTTGCGCTCGAGGCCGTCGAAGGCCTGACGCACCCGCTCCAGGATCCGGGTGGAGTCCACGCCGTGGGTGATCTTGAGCTTCGTGCCGTCCCAGGTGACCTTCACCGGCATGCCCTCGACCTTGGCGATCTCGACCCGCGCCGTGGGGGAGTCGGCGTGGGTCACGACGTCGACCCTGCCGCCGACGATCGCGACGCTGAGCCGGCGGACCCGCTCGCCCTCGCCGCCGATGTCGAGCACCCTGGCGCTGTCGATCGACCATTCCTCGCTCATGGGATGTCCTTTCGTTGAGGGGTCATCTCGCGCTATATCGCGTTGTTGAGACTCACGTTATATCGCGTATGCCGCGAGGGCAAGTCCCAGTGCAGGGTGATCCTTCGGGCCCTCATCACGCCTGAGACAATCCCTTCCGTGACGAGCCACCGCATCGCCCTGTGCACCTGGTCCGACCCGTCCTACGTCGACCCGGAGCCACCGCAGATCGCTGAGGCGTTGCACGCCCTGGGTGTTGCCGCCGAGGTGGTCGTGTGGCACGACGAGGCTGACTGGGCATCCTTCGACCTCGTGGTGATCCGTTCGACGTGGGACTACTTCGACCGCCTCGACGAGTTCCTCGAGTGGGCCGACCGGGTTGACTCGGTCTCGCGAATCATCAACAGCCCCACCATCATTCGCTGGAACTCGCACAAGGGCTACCTCTCGGAGCTGGGCGAGGCCGGCATGCCCGTGCTGCCCAGCCTCCCCCTCGCGAAGGGGGCCGCCCACCCGGTCGACCGGATGCTCGCCACCGGCTGGGCCGACGTCGTGATCAAGCCGGCGGTCGACGGCGGCGCAAGGGGCGCCCTCAAGGCGCCGGCCGGCTCGGCCGAGGCGGGCGCACACCTGGGGGCGCTGGTCGCCGCCGGCGACACGATCGTCCAGCCGTTCGCCCCGAGCGTCGAGCTGGGGGAGACGTCACTGTTCTTCTTCGGCGGCGAGTTCTCCCATGCCGTGCGCAAGGTGCCCAAGGCGGGCGACTACCGCGTGCAGGCGCTGCACGGTGGCTCCGAGGAGGTGCACGAGCCGAGCCCGGCGGAGCTCGACGTCGCGGCCCGGGCGATGGCCCTGGCCCCGGACGAGCTGGTCTACGCGCGCGTCGACCTCATCGACGTGGATGGTCAGCCGACGCTGATGGAGCTCGAGCTGATCGAACCCGACCTGTTCCTGCGCCTCGCGCCCGGCTCCGTGACGCGCTTCGCGGCGGCCGTTGCGGCAGCGGCGGCGTCGGCTGGTGCGCTAAGGTCACGGAATGATTACGAAATGAGAACGCTCCCACGCAGGTCTTGACCGGGCGGCGCCTGCGGTCCCACGCTGGCCGGGAGCGCTCCCATAAGGGGGCCCGACGAAAGGTGCAACGGTGCACTCACGCTCTCGCTGGCTGGTTACCGCAGCCGCAATGATCGCTACGGCCGCCCTCACCGCCGCCTGCGGTGGCGACGACGGCGGCTCTTCCTCATCCAGCGGCGAGAAGATCACGCTGCGGGTGAGCACGTTCGGCAAGTTCGGCTACACGGACCTCTACAAGCAGTACATGAAGGACCACGCGAACATCACGGTCGTCGAGACCGCCGAGGGCGACCTCGGCAAGTACAACACCCAGCTCATCCAGCGCATCGCGGCCGGCTCGGGTGCCGGGGACGTCGTGGCGATCGAGGAGGGCCAGGTCGTCAACTTCCTCCAGAGCGCCGACAAGTTCGTGAACCTGCAGAAGTACGGCAGCAACGAGCTGAAGGACAACTGGTTGCCGTGGAAGTACTCGAACGCCACGACCGCGGACGGTGCGACGACCATCGGCCTTGGCACCGACGTCGGTGGTTTGGCCATGTGCTACCGCAAGGACCTGTTCGAGAAGGCCGGGCTGCCCACCGACCGCGTCGAGGTCGGCAAGCTCTGGCCCACCTGGGACGAGTACATCGCCACCGGCCAGAAGTACCAGGCCGGGATCAAGGACCCGAAGTCCCACTTCGTCGACAGCGCGACCAACACCTACAACTCGATCCTCATGCAGTCGGGTGACCACACCTACTTCGACCGCAGCGACAAGCTCGTCGTCGACAGCAACCCGGCCGTGAAGTCGGCCTGGGACGAGTCCCTCAAGATGGTCGACACTGGCCTGTCGGCCAAGCTCAAGGCGTTCTCGCCGGAGTGGAACGCCGGGTTCAAGAACGGTTCGTTCGCGACCCTCGCCTGCCCCGCGTGGATGACCGGCTACATCAAGGACCAAGCGGGCGCCGAGAACACCGGGAAATGGGACATCACCACGATCCCCGGCGGTGGCGGCAACTGGGGTGGTTCCTGGCTCGGCGTCCCGACGCAGAGCAAGCACCAGAAGGAGGCAGTCGAGCTTGCCAAGTTCCTCACGACCGGCGAGAGCCAGCTGGCGGCGTTCAAGGCGGCCGGAAACCTGCCCTCCAATCCCAAGCTCTACACCGAGGCAGCCCTCAAGGACGCCAAGAACGACTACTTCAACAACGCGCCAGTGGGAGAGCTGTTCGTGGCCGGCGCCGCCAACCTGAAGCCGGTCTACCTCGGCGCCAAGAACCAGCCTGTCCGTGATGCCGTGGAGAACACCCTGCGCGCCGTCGAGGGCGGTCAGCGCACCGCGGCAGCCGGCTGGACGGAGGCCGTCGCGGCCGCGCAGAAGGCAGCCAAGTAGCCGCGACCCCGCGGCACACCCAGCTGCGGTCGGGTGTCGGCGCTCTCGCGAGCCGGCACCCGACCGCCACCACCCTGCACGACCACACCCAGCACGACCGCACCCCAGCACGACCGCACCCAGGAAGGAGAGCCGTGACCACCACCACCCCCGACCGGGCCGTCGGCACCGCAGCGCCGGTGACCGGTTGGCGGCAGCGGCTCCGGCGAGCGGACACCCGCCTGTCGCCGTATGCGATGGTCTCGCCGTTCTTCATCCTGTTCGGGATCTTCGGCCTCTTCCCGCTGCTCTACACGGCCTGGGTCTCGACCCACGACTGGAGCCTGCTCGCCGGCGACCAGGGCTGGCTCGGCCTCGGCAACTACAGCGAGCTGATGCAGGACAAGGACTTCTGGAACGCCATGCTCAACACCTTCGGGATGTTCGTGGTGGCCACCGTCCCCCAGCTCGTCCTCGCCATGGTCCTGGCCCAGATGCTCAACTCGCGGCTGCGCGGGGCGACCTGGTGGCGGATGGGCATCCTGCTCCCGAACGTCACCTCGGTGGCCGCGGTCGGGATCATCTTCACGATGATGTTCAGCCGGGACTTCGGGCTGTTCAACTGGATCCTCGGCCACGTGGGCGTCGACCCGATCGCGTGGCAGGACCACCGGTGGTCGTCGTGGCTCGCCATCTCGACCATGGTCGACTGGCGCTGGACCGGCTACAACGCCCTGATCCTGCTGGCTGCGCTGCAGTCGGTGCCCACCGAGATCTACGAGGCCGCCCGGATCGACGGGGCGAACGGCTGGCGGACGTTCTGGTCGATCACGGTCCCGATGCTGCGCCCCACCCTCATCTTCGTCTCGGTGGTCGCCACGATCGGTGGCACCCAGCTGTTCACCGAGCCACTGCTGTTCAACCCCGGAGCGAACTCGATCGGGGGCGGCACCACCGGCCAGTTCCAGACGGCCGCGATGTACCTCATCCAGCAGGCCTTCACGGGCCAGCGGTTCGGGTATGCCGCGACCATCGCCTGGGTGCTCTTCCTCTTCATCGCGGTGTTCTCAGCCGTCAACGTGCTGCTGCTGCGGCGCATCCGGTCGGCGGAGTGAGGCGACGATGACCCAGATCCAGCTCCCCGCCGCGTTGCCCCCCGCCGTCCCCGAGGTCGAGGCGCCCAGCGCCCGCAGAAGTCGGTCGCTGGCCCGGCTGGCGGCCCAGAGCACCGGCGCCACTCCGGCGAGCAAGCTCGTCTACCTGTGCCTGGCGATCTCCGTCCTGCTGTCCGCCGGGCCCCTCTACTACATGGTCGTCATGGCCTCCCGGCCGAACAGCGACATCACCTCGGTGCCACCGCCGCTCACGCCAGGCGACCAGCTCGGCACCAACGTCTCCCGCGTCTTCGCCAACCAGGACGTGATGTTCGGCCAGGCGATGGTCAACTCCGTGCTGGTCGCGGGAGTGGCCACCATCTCGGTCGTGGTGCTGTCCGCGCTCGCTGGCTTCGCCTTCGCCAAGCTCCGCTTCCGCGGACGAAATGCGTTGCTGCTCATCGTGATCGGGACCATGATGGTCCCGGTCCAGCTGGGGCTGGTCCCGCTGTACATGTTGATGGGCAAGCTAGGGCTGGCAGGCACCCTGCCGTCGGCACTGCTGCCCTTCCTGGTGAGCGGGTTCGGGGTCTTCATGATGCGCCAGTACGCCGCGCAGGCGATCCCCAACGAGCTCATCGAGGCGGCCAGGGTCGACGGGGCGTCGACGTTCCGGATCTTCTTCTCCGTCGTCTTCCCGATCCTGCGCCCCGCCGCAGCGGTGCTCGGGTTGCTGACCTTCATGGAGCGCTGGAACGACTTCCTCTGGCCCTACCTGACGCTCGACGCCGAGCACCCGACGGTGCAGGTCGCGCTGTCCCGGCTGTCGGGTGGCTACTACACCGACCAGGCGCTGGTCATGGCCGGGACCCTGCTGGGGACCCTGCCGCTCGTCATCGTGTTCATCGTGTTCGGCCGCCAGATCATCGGCGGCATCATGCAGGGCGGAGTCAAGGGATGACCATGCCGATCCACCACAGCCCACTGTCGCGCGGCGACTTCCCCGACGACTTCGCCTGGGGCGTCGCCACCTCGAGCTACCAGATCGAGGGGGCGACGTCCGAGGGCGGCAGGGGACCGTCGATCTGGGACACCTTCGCGGCCACGCCCGGGCGAGTGGTCGGCGGTGACAACGGCGACGTGGCGGTCGAGCACTACCACCGCTACGCCCAGGACGCGGACCTCATGGCCGGTCTGGGCGTCGACGCGTACCGCTTCTCGATCGCGTGGCCACGGGTGCAGCCGCACGGATCGGGTCCGGTGAACCAGGCCGGGGTCGACTTCTACAGCCGCCTCGTCGACAGCCTGCTGGAGCGGGGCATCACGCCGTGGGCCACGCTCTACCACTGGGACCTGCCACAACCACTCGAGGACCTGGGGGGCTGGCCGGCCCGCGACACGGCATACCGCTTCGCGGAGTATGCCGCGCACGTCGCCGACGCCCTCGGCGACCGGGTCAAGCACTTCATCACGCTCAACGAGCCGTGGTGCTCTGCCTTCCTCGGCTACGGCAGCGGGCGGCACGCGCCCGGTCGGGCCGACGGCGCCGACGCCCTGGCCGCCGCGCACCACCTGATGCTCGGGCACGGGCTGGCGGTGCAGGCGCTCCGCGAGCGGGTGCCTGACGCGCAGGTCGGGATCACCCTCAACCTCTACCCGGTCGCCGGTGCCCACGACGGGCACGGCGTGGACGACGCGGTGCGCCGGATCGACGGCCTGTCCAACCGCTGGTTCCTCGACCCGGTGCTGCGGGGCTCCTACCCCAAGGACGTGGTCGAGGACGTGGCCCACGTCAGCGACCTCGCGTTCGTCGCCGAGGGGGACCTGGAGACCATCAGTGCCCCGCTCGACTTCCTCGGGGTGAACTACTACACCCGGCACGTCGTGGCGCCTGGAGGATTCCCCGGGTCGGGCGTCGTCGACTTCACCGACCGCGGGTTGCCCACCACCGCGATGGGCTGGGAAGTGGACGCCGACGGGCTCTTCGACATCCTCACGAGGGTGACCCGCGACTACGGCGACCTCCCGCTCGTGATGACCGAGAACGGTGCCGCCTTCGACGACGAGGTGGCCCCCGACGGCACCGTCCACGACCCGCGCCGGATCGACTTCCTCGCAGCCCACCTCGAGGCGGCCGCGCACGCCGTGGGGGCGGGCGTCCCCCTGAGGGGCTACTTCGCCTGGTCGCTGATGGACAACTTCGAGTGGGCCGAGGGCTACGCCAAGCGCTTCGGCATCGTGCACGTGGACTTCGAGACCCAGGAGCGGACCGTCAAGGACAGCGGACGTTGGTATGCCGCGTTCCTCGCCCGTGACCGCACGCAATACTGACCCCATGAGGCACAGCTCGTGAGCAGCGGCACCGGCCAGCCGACCCTCGAGGAGGTGGCGGCCCGCGCAGGGGTGGGACGCGGCACCGTCTCGCGGGTGGTGAACGGGTCGCCTCAGGTGTCCGAGCGCACCCGCGTCCGGGTGATGCGGGCGGTCGACGAGCTCGGCTACGTGCCCAACATGGCGGCGCGCGCCCTCGTGACCCGCCGGACCGGCGCCATCGCCCTGGTCATCAGCGAGCCGGAGGAGCGGATCTTCGGGGAGCCGTTCTTCGCCGGCGTCGTCCGCGGCATCACCACCGTGGTGGGGGAGGCGTCGCGACAGCTCGTGCTCGCCCTCGTGCAGACCCGCGAGCAGGTCGACCGCCTCGACACCTACCTCACGCCCCAGCACGTCGACGGGGTGCTGATGCTCTCGGCCCACGACGCGGACACCCTCCCGGGCCGGCTCCAGGGGCGGGGCCTGCCCATCGTCTTCTGTGGCCGCCCGGGACAGCCCGGGGAGATGAGCTACGTCGACGTGGACAACACCGGCGGCGCGCGAGACGCGGTGACCCACCTCGTGTCGAGCGGTCGCAGGGTGGTCGCCCTCATCGCGGGACCGCAGGACATGATCGCCGGTCGCGACCGCCTCGACGGTTACCGCCAGGCCCTAACTGAGGCAGGCCGGGAGGTCGACGAGTCGCTGGTCGAGGTCGGCGACTTCAGCGAGGTCAGTGGTGCCGCGGCCATGACCGCACTGCTCGAGCGGCGTCCTGACATCGACGCGGTGTTCGCGGCCAGCGACCTCATGGCGCTGGGCGCCCTGCGGGTCCTGCGCGAGGCCGGTCGTAGGGTGCCCCAGGACGTGGCCATGGTGGGCTTCGACGACGGCCCCCTGGCAGCGGTCGCGAACCCCCCGCTCACGACGGTGCACCAGCCGATGGAGCAGCTCGGCCGTGAGATGGCGACGATGTTGCTTGCGCAGATCAGCGCTGGGGGGGTGTCCACCCCCGAGCAGCGGGTCCTCGACACGTCGCTGGTCGAGCGCGCCTCGGGCTAGAACCAGGGTCGGTGGGGACTACCGGCCGCGCATGGCCTTGCGGTCGACGCGCGCCCGCATCGGGTCCATGCCGGCGGGGATCGGCGGGCGCAGGCCACCGAGGGACTTGAGGCGCTTGTTGACGGCCGACACCTCCTCCTTGGTGAGGACGGGCTTCATCCGGGTGAGCTTGCCGGTGAGCTTGCGGATCGACACCTCGTCGGCGCCGTCACCGACGACGATCGCGGTCACGGGAACGCCGGGTGCGACGCGCTCGACCTTCTTGCGCTCCTGCGTGAGCAGCTTGGTGCGACGGGCATCGGGGCCCTCGCCGATGAGCACGATGCCGGGGCGACCCAGAGCCCGGTAGACGAACGCCGCACCCGCGACGTCCTCGGGTCGAGTGCCACGTGCACCGTCGACGGCGACCGGCTGCTGGTCGAAGTACCAGCCGCGCCGCAGCGAGCCCAGAGCGGCCCCAGCGGCTCCGGGCTGGCCCTCGAGGGAGCGGTAGGCCGCGCGCTCGGCCATCCGGGACAACACGAGGGTGGCCGCGAGCAGAGCCAGCGGGAAGGAGAGGACGAGGGCGTACTTCCAGTGACCGACGAGCACGCCGATGCCCGCGCCGACGGCGAGGACGGCCAGGAACGCGAGCAGCATCCACCACGGGATCGTGGGGTCGGCCTTGCGCGATGCCGTGAAGACCTGGCGGACCTGGGCGAACCGGCCCGGCTTCTTGGGCGTGTCCGACTGCTGCTTTTCCTTGCGGGCCATGAGGGTCAGGATACGGGTGTCAGGCGGGGGCGCCCAACACGCCCGGCTGGCGTGCGGCGAGGAGGGAAGAGGCCTCCTGGCGGGCGGGGTCACCGGCGGCCTCGGCGAGGTGCTGGAGGTGCTCGGGGATCTCGCGACCCCACTTCTTCATGGCCGTCGCCCAGAGGCGTCCGGCGCGGTAGGACGAGCGCACCAGGGGGCCGGCCATGACGCCCTTGAAGCCCATCTCCTGGGCGACGTCGCTCCAGTGCACGAACTCCTCGGGCTTGACCCACCGGTCGATCGGGTGGTGCAGCTTGGAGGGGCGCAGGTACTGCGTGATGGTGAGGATGTCGCAGCCCGCGTCGTGCAGGTCGGCGATCGCCTGCTCCACCTCGTGGTCCTGCTCACCCATGCCGAGGATGAGGTTGGACTTGGTGACGAGCTCGGCGTCGCGGGCCATGGACAGCACCTTGAGCGACTTCTCGTAGGTGAAGGCGGGCCGGATCTGCTTGAAGATGCGCGGCACGGTCTCGAGGTTGTGGGCGAAGACCTCGGGACGCGCGTCGAACACCTGGCCCACGAGCTCGGGCTTGGCGCCGAAGTCGGGGGGCAGGATCTCCACACCGGTGTTGGGGTTCTTGGCGTGGATCTGGCGGATCGTCTCGGCGTAGAGCCAGGCGGCGCCGTCGGGCTGGTCGTCGCGCGCGACGCCGGTCACGGTCGAGTAGCGCAGTCCCATCTGGGCCACCGACTCGGCGACCCGCCGAGGCTCGTCGCGGTCGAGTGACTCGGGCCGGCCGGTGGCGATGTCGCAGAAGTCGCAGCGGCGGGTGCAGACGTCACCGCCGATGAGGAAGGTGGCCTCGCGGTCCTCCCAGCACTCGAAGATGTTGGGGCACCCGGCTTCCTGGCAGACCGTGTGCAGCCCCTCGGTCTTCACCATCGAGTGGAGCTTGGTGTACTCCGGGCCCATCTTCGCGGTCGTGCGGATCCACTCGGGCTTGCGCTCGATCGGCGTCTCGGCGTTGCGCGCCTCGACGCGCAGCAGTCGGCGGCCCTCGGGTGCGATGGTCACGAAGACTCCCTTGCCCTCTCGGTGGTGCGCGTGCCCTGTGCAGCGACCCGGTCGGGTCGTCCGGTATGCCGTGGGGCACGGGTGCGCCCGGAGGTCACCGGGCGTCCCTCAAGGGTACGCCTGCCCTCGGAGGACTTTTCCCGCGCCTCACCTCCGGGAGGGGTGGCGGGTCAGGCCGAGACCTTGCGACTGTGGAACAGCGCCCGGGTGAGCAGGTCCACGGTCGGCCCGACCAGGATCGAGACCAGCAGGGTGCCCGGCCCGACGGCCGCTCCCAGGGACCAGCCGCCCACCGCGCTGACCGCCTGCAGCACGGTGTAGCTCCACTTGAAGGGCAGTGGCGGGTCGAACGAGATCGCAGCCGCCTCCGCCGGGCCGGCACCGGTGTGCGACGCGAGGTAGCCGGCCACCCCCAGCGACAGCAGGGCGAACGCCGCCGCCAGCTCCACGAAGCGGGGTCCCAGCGTCGTCGGGGTCGGTAGGACAGGGAGCAGCACGTTGACGGTGGCCCCGACGACGACCATCTGCACGACCGTGCCCACTCCCGGTCGGGTGCCCCGGCTCCAGGCCACCCCGATGAGCAGGATCCCCGCCCCGACGTTGACGACGACGAAGGGCAGCCCGGAGGCCTTCGTGAGGCCCGAGATCAGGGTCGAGTAGCCGTCGGAGCCGAGGGCCGCGTCGAGGAGACAGGCCACTCCCGCGCCCAGGACCACGCACGAGAGCACCAGCTGCACCAGGCGTCGTGACAGGGCGGCGGGCGTGGAGCCCTCGGGGGCGACCGACGTGTCCGCGGTGGTCGGGTGCCGGTCGGCGGCCCTCACGCGCCCGAGGCGAGGACGTCGAAGAGGTGCTTCTCGGCATACGGGAGGACGTCCTGGACGGTGACCACGCGCCCGGCTTCGCGGCTGATCGAGCTCACCCCGGCGTCCTCGATCCCGCAGGCGACGATGTTGTCGGCCCACGTGAGGTCCGCGTCGCAGTTGAGGGCGAAGCCGTGCATGGTGACCTGTCGGCTGACTCTCACGCCGATGGCGCCGAGCTTGCGGTCCGGACGACCACCAGGGGCGTCGTCGGCCAGGGCCCAGACGCCACTGCGACCCTCCACCCGCGTCACGTCCACGCCGAAGTCGCGGCATGTGCGGATCATGACCTCCTCGAGGCGGCGCACGTGGGCCACGACGTCGATCGGGACACCGTGCAACCGGACGATCGGATAGCCGACCAACTGACCGGGCCCGTGCCAGGTGATCAGCCCGCCCCGGTCGACGTCGATGACCGGGGTGCCGTCGAAGGGCCGTTGGTGTGCCTCGGTGCGCTTGCCCGCGGTGTAGACCGCGGCGTGCTCGAGCAGCAGCACCGTGTCCTCCGCACCCTCGACGACCGCGGCGTGCACCTCACGCTGGTGGGCCCAGGCAGCCTCGTAGTCGACGAAGTCGGGGGCGAAGCCCACGTGCTCGAAACGCATGCGGGTCAGCCTACGCCCGAGGGAGACGGCGGGTTTCCAGACGCTCCTCGACGGCTCCCGCGGCGCTACCAGCGTCGCGACTGACGATGAACGCAGCCTTTCCGTCCCGCTCGGTGACCGCCTCGACGAGCTCGGTGTGGTGGTAGACCAGCCCGACTCCGTCGTCCGTGCAATGGGTCGTCGGCAGCGTGCCGTCAGCCACGAGGCGGTGCACGAGGGGGCGCCGGCGTTCCTCGGAGTCGTAGTGCACGCCGTTGCCGTACGGCAGGAAGCCCAGGCCGTTGGTCACCGCGCGGAGCTCGGGGCCGAACGAGTCGGTCGTGCCCCCGGCATACCAGCAGATCGAGCCGGCGGAGACGCCGGCGAGGACCACTCCCGCCTCCCAGACCCGGCGGAAGACAGCGTCCAGCTCGTGCACCCGCCAGACCGCGAGGAGGTTGGCGACCGACCCGCCGTTGACCCAGACGACGTCCTGGGACAGGAGGTGGCCCTCCACGTCGTCGAGGTTCGGCATGGGGAACAGGTGCAGGTTCGTGACGGCGAACCCGGCCGCCCGTCCCGCCTCGTCGACCTCGGCGGCGAAGCTCCGCTGGTCCCCGCTAGCCGTGCCGAGCACGGTGACCTCGGGGGTGCCCTCGGCGCCGGAGAGCGCGACCGCGTGGTGCACCAGGGCGTCGAACTCGAACGGCTGCGCTGGGCCATGCGGTAGCCCCCCGAGGTGGCAAGGATGGTCGGCTGGTCTGCAGGCATGCCCCGACTCTAGGAGGGGCCTGTGGACAACTCGCAGGGTGGTGTCGCTGGACTGGGCATAGTGGCGCGATGAGCACCGAGAGCGCTGCGACGCGGCCAGACGTGCCCGGCTACCTACTGGGCGAGCTCTTGGGGCGCGGGGGATCCGGCATCGTGTGGGCCGCGACGCGGAACAGTGACGGGGCGGCTGTGGCCGTCAAGGTGGTGCCGGTCGGCCAGTCCGACCAGGCCGACTCGCTGGCCCGCGAGCTGGCCGTGCTGGCCAGGGTCGACGTCGAAGGGCTGGTCGCGTTCCACGAGGCGGTCGGATTGCCGGGTGAGCCTGCCGCGGTCGCGTTGGTGCTCGACCGGGTGCGCGGTGGTTCCCTGGAGGGCCTCGTCCGGGCGCGCGGCCACCTGAGCGTGGGGGAGTCGGTGACGATGCTCGCTCCGGTCGCCCGAGCCCTGGCGGGCCTGCACGGGCTGGGCGTCGTGCACGGCGACGTCACCCCGGCCAACGTCCTGGTCGAACGCACGGGGCGACCGCTGTTGGCCGACCTCGGGGTCGCCTCGTTGGTGGGCGAGCTGCCGGGGGAGCTCTGGGGCACCGAGGGCTTCGTCGCGCCCGAGGTCCTCGATCGCGGCGTGGTCACCGCCGCCTCCGACGTGTATGCCGTGGGTGCGCTCGCCTGGTGGTGCGTCACCGGCTCGCCGCCGGCCCCGGTGGCGCTGCGTCGACCCCTCGAGGAGCTTGCGCCCGGTCTGCCGCCCGCGTGGTCCGAGATCACGTTGCGTGCACTGCACAGCGACCCACACGCCCGCCCCACCGCTGCTGAGCTGGCCCTGACCTACTACGACTCGGCCCCGTGCGAGCCGCTCCGACTCGTGGTGGGCAGCGACGAGACGTCACTGCTGACCCAGCGCCTGCGGCAGTCCGGGGCGGCAACTCCGGTCGATGGCGCGGAGCGGCGCTCTCGTGAGCCGAGTCGGGCTCCTGCGCTCTGCACCCTGCTGGTGCTGGCTGTCGGACTCGGCTGCGGCGGACTGATGGCCGGCGGCCGCCTCGCCACGCCCGACTGGGTCCACCGGTCGCGAGACGCGGCCGCCCCTTCGAGCGCCTCGCGCGACGGGCTGCTGCCCGTCTCCGCTCCTGGCGCGACGGGTGCGCCGACGCAGGCGGGAGGGGGCGGCGTCTCCCGCGCGCGGCGGGACCTCGCGGCGGACCCGACCGCCCCGCAGACCGATCCACGCGGACTGATGTCCGCACTGGCGAGGTTGCGGGCCGAGGTGACGATGTCGAGGTCGGCCGCGGCACTCGCCCGCCTGGACGTCCCCGGCTCCGCCGCCATGGCCCAGGACACCGCGCTGCTGCGGGACCTCGACACCTCGGGCCAGTCCTGGGAGGGCGTGGCGCTGACAGTGACGTCGGCCCGCACCGTGAGGCACACCGCGACCACGGCTGCGGTCGACGCGGTGGTGGGGACGGCGGCATACCGGGTCGTCGACACCGCGGGTCGGGCCCAGACCCGCCCGGCGGTCGCGGGCGAGGAGCTGCGCTACCAGCTGAGGTGGACGTCCGGACGGTGGCTGGTGGACAGCATCACGGGCGACACCCTCTAGGGCCGTTGGGACAACACCCAACGTAAGGCGGACTCGACCGTCGGGTCCTGGTGGACGAAGCCGGACTCGGTGAGCCTCGCGGGAACGGCGCGCTTGCTGGTGAGCACCTCGTCGGAGAAGCCGCCGAGCACCAGCTTGATCCCGAAGGCCGGGGCCGGCAGCAGGGCGGGCCGATGGATCTGGCGGCCCAGCTCCCTCGCGATGTCGAGCTGGTGGTCAGGGTGTGGTCCGACGAGGTTGACCGGCCCCTCGATCTCGGGGCGGTCGACGAGGTGGGCCAGGCCGCCCACGGTGTCGCGCAACGAGATCCACGGCCACCACTGACGCCCGTTGCCCAGGGGGCCGTTGATGCCGAGCCTGGCCAGCGGCAGCATGCGCGAGAGTGCACCGCCATCTGGCGCGAACACCAAGCCGGTGCGGGTCGTGGCCACCGACAGACCGGCCGCACGGGCCGGCTCCGCTGCGGCCTCCCACGCCCGGACCACCTCGCTGAGAAAGCCTTCGCCGGGAGCGGACTCCTCGGTCAGGACCTCGTCCCCGCGGTCGCCGTAGAAGCCCACGGCCGCGCCGCTGACCAGGCGGACTCGCTGACCCTGCGCGGCCAGGGTCGCCAAGGTGGTGGCGATCGTGGTGGTGCCGTCCACGCGGGAGGCCAGGATCTCCTGCTGGTAGGCAGGGGTCCACCGCCTGTCCCCGACACCCGCGCCGGCGAGGTGGACCACGGCCGTCACGCCGCGCAGGGCAGACGGGTCGAGGCGACGGTCGGCCGGGTCCCACTGGACCTCGTCCGGCGCGGAGGGAGCCCGCCGCACCAGGTGGACGACCTCGTCGCCGCGCCCCCGCAGGAACGCCGACAGCGCGCTGCCGATCAGTCCGGAGGCACCGGTGATGGCAACACGCTGCGGCATCTGCTGAACCTGCTCGACCGACTCCGCTACAGACCGAGGTCGGACTCGAAGTTGCCGTCCTCGAGACGCGACTTCATCGTCGTGAGGAAGCGGGCGGCATCGGCACCATCGACGACGCGGTGGTCGTACGACAGCGCGAGGTAGACCATCGAGCGGATCGAGATCGTCTCGCCGCCGTCACCGTCGGACACCACGACCGGGCGCTTGACGACCGCACCCGTGCCGAGGATGGCGACGTTGGGCTGGTTGATGATCGGGGTGTCGAAGAGCGCTCCGCGACTGCCGGTGTTGGTCAGCGTGAAGGTGCCGCCGCCGAGCTCGTCCGGGCCGATCTTGTTGGTGCGGGTGCGCTCCGCGAGGTCGGCGATCTTGCGGGCCAGCCCGGCGATGTTGAGGTCACCGGCGTCCTTGATGACCGGCACGAGCAGGCCGCGCTCGGTGTCGACCGCGACGCCCAGGTTCTCGGTGCCGTGGTAGGTGACCTCGGTGCCCTCGACGCTGGAGTTGACCGCCGGGTGGGCCTTGAGGGCCTCGACGGCCGCGAGTGCGAAGAACGGCAGGAAGCTGAGCTTGGTGCCCTCACGCTGCTCGAACTCGGTCTTGGCCTTGGTCCGGAGTCGGGCGATCTTGGTGACGTCGACCTCGACCACGGTGGTCAGCTGGGCCGACACCTGCAGCGACTCGACCATCCGCTTGGCGATGGTCTGCCGCAGCCGCGACATCTTCTCGGTCGTGCCCCGCTTGGGCGAGACCGAGGCGGCCCCACTGGATGCAGCCGGTGCGGACGTGGCTGCTGCGGCCGGCGCCGGGGTGGAGGCTGCAGCGGGGGCGGGCGCGGCAGCGGCCTCTTCGGCGGCCTTGGCCGCGTCGAGGACGTCCTGCTTGCGGATCCGTCCGCCGACGCCGGTGCCCTTGAGGGAGCCGAGGTCGACGTTGTTCTCGGATGCGAGCTTGCGCACCAACGGGGTGACGTAGGCCGAGGCATCGGTGTCGTCGGATCCCGAAGCAGCAGGGGCCGGCGCCGGGGCCGGCGCCGCGGCGGGGGCAGGAGGGGCCGGGGCCGCGGCGGGAGCCGGGGCTTCCTGGGCAGCGGGGGCCTCCTGGGCGGGGGCTTCCTGCTCCGGGGCCTCCTGCTCCGGGGCCTCCTGGGCGGGGGCTTCCTGGGCCGCGGGCGCCTCCTGGGCGGGGGCTTCCTGTGCAGGAGCCGAGCTGCCACCAGAGCCGCCGATGATGGCCAGGTCGCCACCCACGGGGACGGTGTCGTCCTCCTGGACGAGGATCTTGGTCAGCGTGCCTGCGACCGGCGAGGGGATCTCCGTGTCGACCTTGTCGGTCGAGACCTCGAGCAGTGGCTCGTCGACGTCGACACTGTCGCCCTCGGCCTTGAGCCACCTGGTGACAGTGCCCTCGGTGACGGACTCACCGAGCGCCGGCATCTTCACGGTCTCGCCACCGGACGCCCCGCCCTGGCTGCTGTCGCCCTGGCTGCCTTCACCGGACTGCTCGGGCTCCGAGGTCGAGGCCTGCGGGGCCTGCTCGGTCGACGGAGCCTCGGCCGGCGGCTCGTCCGAGCCGGCGGAGGCCTGCTCCTGCGAGGGCTGCTCCCCAGCGTCCTGCTGCTGGTCCTGCTGGTCCTGCTGCTGGTCCTGCTGCTGGTCCTGCTGGTCCTGCTGCTGGTCCTGGTCGCCGCCACCGGAACCCTCCGAGCCGTCGCCGATGACGGCGAGGTCGGCACCCACCGGGACGGTGTCGTCCTCCTGGGCGAGGATCTCCTGCAGGACGCCAGCCACGGGCGACGGGATCTCGGTGTCGACCTTGTCGGTCGACACCTCGAGCAGTGGCTCGTCAACCGCCACCGTGTCGCCGACATTCTTCAGCCAGCGCGTCACGGTGCCTTCGGTGACGGACTCACCCAGGGCTGGCATGGTCACGCGTTCAGACATCTGCTCGTTCTCCTATTAGTTGTGCGCGTGGAGCGGCTTGCCGGCCAGAGCCAGGTGGGCCTCGCCGAGCGCCTCGTTCTGGGTGGGGTGGGCGTGGATCAGGGAGGCGACGTCGGAGGGCAGGGCTTCCCAGTTGTAGATCAGCTGGGCCTCGCCGATCTGCTCACCCATGCGGGCGCCGATCATGTGCACGCCGACCACCGGGCCGTCCTTCTCACGGACCAGCTTGACGAAGCCCTGGGTCTGGAGGATCTGGGACTTGCCGTTGCCACCGAGGTTGTACTCGTAGGTCTCGATGTCGGCGTACTTCTCGCCGGCCTGTGCCTCGGTGAGCCCGACCGAGGCGATCTCGGGGTCGCAGTAGGTGACCCGCGGGATCCCGAGCTCGTCGATCACTGCCGGTGACAGCCCGGCGATCTCCTCGGCGACGAAGATGCCCTGGGCGAACCCGCGGTGCGCCAGCTGGAGGCCGGGCACGATGTCACCCACGGCATACACACCCTCGACTCCGGTGCGCAGCCGCTCGTCGGTGGTCACGAAGCCGCGGTCCAGGGTCACGCCGGCCTCGGCGTAACCGAGCCCCTCGGTGACTGGTCCCCGGCCGACGGCCACCAGCAGGAGGTCGGCCTCGATGGCGCTGCCGTCCTCGAGCGTCACCGACACGGTGTCACCGGACTGGGTCGCCCCGGCGAACTTCACTCCGGTCCGGAACGCGATCTTGCGCTTGCGGAACGACCGCTCGAGCGTCTTGGAGATGGCTTCGTCCTCAGCGGCGACGAGTCGGGGCAGGGCCTCGACGATGGTCACCTCGGAGCCGAACGACTTGAACACCGACGCGAACTCGACGCCGATGACGCCGCCGCCGAGCACCACGACCCGCGGGGGGACGAAGTCGAGGGTCAGCGCCTGCTCGCTGGTCATGATGCGGCCGCCGATCTCCAGCCCCGGCAGGGACTTGGCGTAGGAGCCGGTGGCGAGCACGACGTTGCGACCGCGGACCTGGCGGCCGTCGACCTCGACGGTGGAGCGGTCGACCAGGCGACCGACGCCCTCGACCAGCTCGATCTTGTGTGCCTTGGCCAGGCCCTGCAGGCCCTTGTAGAGACGGGCGATGACACCGTCCTTGTAGGCGTTGACGCCCGACATGTCGACCGACTCGAAGGTCGACTTCACCCCGAAGTGCTCGCCCTCGCGGGCGGTGTCGGCGACCTCGGCGGCGTGCAGCAGCGCCTTGGTCGGGATGCAGCCGACGTGCAGGCAGGTGCCGCCAAGCTTGCCCTTCTCCACGAGAGCGACCCGCATCCCGAGCTCGGCCGCCCGGAACGCGCAGGCGTAGCCGCCACTTCCGCCTCCGAGGATCACCACGTCGTACGTGGTCTCGTCGATGGCCTCGGCGTCAGCCGGCATGCTCGCTCCCTTGCGTCGTGTGCGTCGGATTGTCGCGTCGCTCACGGGTCGCGGTCAGGTCGTGGCCGGTCCGGGATCGACACAGAGCATCTTGTCACTGATTGCACACCGAGGCGCAAGCAGGTCGACCGATGGTCCGCAGGTCAGGGGGCTGCGGCGGTCCAGTGCCCCGAATGGCGTCGGATCGAAGGACCGCTCCCCGTATCGTTGGCACCATGGCGTGGTGGAAGCGGAGCGGCAAGCGCTCGGACCGGGGACCCTCCGACGGGCCCAACATGGCCGTGGACCAGCAGGCCGTGCGCAAGCACCTCACCGAGTTCGCCACGAGCCGCAGGGGTGTCGAGGCCTATGTCGAGCCGCCGACCAACGTCACTGCCACCACGGTGATCCTGATCGCCTACGACGGCGAGTGGACCCGTCGGGCAGCGGGGTCCCGCGACGCGGCCTTCGCCCTCGCCCGCAGCCTCGAGGTGCCCGTCTACGACGTGCTGCAGACCGGCTACCCCAACAGGATGCGCGAGTGGAACTCGCGCCAGCGCAAGAAGCAGTGACCGTATGCCGCGCGGCTGGCAGAGTGGGCACAGACCTGCGGGCCGGAACCGGCCCGTTCAGCACCGAGAAGCAGGAGGCACCATGGCCAAGTCCGGTGACGCAAGGAAGTCTGGGGAACAGAAGCCCGGGGGGCAGGGACCGAGCGAGGAGATGAAGCGCAAGTTCCGCGAGGCCCTCGACAAGAAGCAGTCGCACGCAGGTCGCGACGTGTCCGACGACACCGAGCACGGCAAGGTCGACCACGCGCAGGCGGCGGCGACGACGGCTACGCAGCAGATGTTCCGCCGCAAGAGCGGCGGCTGACCGCGCCCGGCTCCCGACGCCAGCAGCGCAGTGAACGCCGGAGGGGCCCGTCCGATGTGGACGGGCCCCTCCGGCGTTCCAGCATTTGCTGTCAGCCGGCGTAGTCCTCGACCAGCCGCAGGAGGGTGCCGACGCCGTAGCCGGTGGCGCCCTTCGGCGTGTAGCCCCAAGGCGAGCCCTCGTTGTACGACGGTCCGGCGATGTCGACGTGCGCCCAGGGCGTGCCCTTGGTGACGAACTCCTGGAGGAAGAGACCGGCGGTGAGCATCCCGCCCCACCGTTCGCCCTTGTGGGCGAGGTCCGCCACGCCCGAGTCGAGCTGGCTGCGCAGGTCGGCGGGCAGGGGCATCGCCCAGGCCGCCTCGCCAGCGGCCGCAGCTGCCCCGCCGACCCGGTCGCGGAAGGCGTCGTCGTTGGCCATGATTCCGGCGACGCGGCCACCGAGGGCGACCATCTGCGCCCCGGTGAGGGTCGCGATGTCGACGATGGCGTCCGGCTTGGCCTCGCCGGCCAGGCAGATGCCGTCACCCAGGACCATCCGTCCCTCGGCGTCGGTGTCGAGGATCTCGACAGTGGTGCCGTTGCGCATCGTCACGACGTCGCTGGGGCGCTGAGCGGTGCCGCTCGGCATGTTCTCCGCGAGGCAGAGGTAGCCGGTGACCTTGACCGGCAGGCCGAGCTCGGCCGCGGCCAGGACGGTTGCCGCGACGGCCGCGGCTCCGGCCATGTCGGACTTCATCGTGAGCATCCCCGTGGCGGGCTTGAGGTTGAGGCCGCCGGAGTCGAACGTGATGCCCTTGCCGACGAGCGCCACCGAGGCTGTGGCCTTCGGGGGGTTCCACGTCAGGGTGACCATCCTCGGCGGGTTGACCGAGCCCTGGCCGACGCCGACGATGCCGCCGAAGCCGCCCTTCTCGAGCGCCTTCTCGTCGAGCACCTTGATGGTGACCTTGGCGGTCGCCGCAGCGTTGCGTGCCTTGACGGAGTCTGCGAACGACTGGGGGAAGAGCTGGTTCGGGGGAGTGTTGACCAGGTCTCGGGCGTAGGCCTTGGCATCGGCCAGGATGCCCGCTCGGGTGGCAGCGGCCTTGACCGCCTTGACGCGCGCGTCGGACGTGGCGACGGTGACCGTGGTGATGCCCTTGGTGGGCTTGGCAGCGGGGCCTCGCACGCCGGCATACCGGTAGGCGCCGAGCGCAGCGCCCTCGGCCACGGCGGCGACGGACTCCGCGCCGGTGGTCGGCAGCGCGACGACGACCTTGGCCGCGTTCTTGAGCGACCTCGATGCGGCCCCGGCAGCGCGCCGCAGCACCTCGTGGTCGAACGAGGCCGTGCGGGCGGTGCCCTTGCCCAAGCCGGTGAGGACCACGCGCGGTGCGGCGACGCCCGGCACCGCGGCGATCGTGAGCACCTCGTCGGCGGCACCCGTGGCGTGCAACGCCGCGAGCTGCGCCGCGACATGGGTGGCGGCGGCGCGCGGCAGACCGTGGCCTGCGGCCAGGGCGGCCTTGCCGTCGGAGTCGACCGTGGCAAGGACGAGGGCGTCGGCCTTGAGGTCGTGGGCGGGGCGGTCGGAGACGTTGACGGTCGTCACGTACTCATCCTTCGTATCGGGGCTGGTGGCACCTGCTGCTGCGCAGGATAGCCGTGCCGTGTGAGGTGCAGGTGGAGGGGCGGTAGCGTTCGGAGCATGAGCGACGGAGCCCTGAAGACCTCACCCCTGCACGACCGGCACGTGGCCCTCGGGGCCAAGATGGCCGACTTCGGCGGCTGGGAGATGCCCATCGAGTACCCCGGTGGCGGGGTCGTCCGCGAGCACTCGGCGGTGCGCACCACGGTCGGCATCTTCGACGTCTCCCACCTCGGCAAGGCTCGCGTCTCCGGGCCCGGGGCCAAGGACTTCGTGAACTCCTGCCTGGCCAACGACCTCGACCGCATCCACGAGGGCAAGGCGCAGTACACCTTGTGCTGCAACGACTCCGGGGGGGTCGTCGACGACCTGATCGCCTACCTGCGCAGTGACGACGACGTCTTCCTCATCCCGAACGCGGCCAACACCGGCGCCGTCGTCGAGCTGCTCGCGGCGGCCGCCCCCGAGGGCCTGACGGTGGAGAACCTGCACGAGGGCTACGGCGTCATCGCGGTCCAGGGCACCAAGAGCGACGAGGTGCTCGCGGCGCTCGGCCTCCCCACGGGGCACGAGTACATGTCCTTCGTCGAGACCGACTGGAACGGCCATCCGGTCATCGTCTGCCGCACGGGCTACACCGGTGAGCGCGGTTACGAGCTGGTGCCGGCGTGGGAGGTCTCGGCCCAGCTGTGGGACGCCCTCATCGAGGCGGCGGCGCCGTACGACGGGCTGCCCTGCGGCCTGGGGGCGCGGGACACCTTGCGCACCGAGATGGGGTATGCCTTGCACGGCAACGAGCTGTCCCCGTCGATCACGCCGGTCCAGGCACGGGTCGGCTGGGCGGTCGGCTGGAAGAAGGAGGCGTTCTGGGGTCGTGAGGCACTCGTCGCCGAGAAGGCTGCCGGCCCCGCGCGGGTGGCCTGGGGCCTGCTCGCGACCGGCCGCGGCATACCTCGGGCGCACTGCGAGGTGAAGGTCGACGGTGAGGTCGTCGGCGAGGTGACCTCGGGGACGTTCAGCCCGACGCTGAAGAACGGCATCGCCCTGGCGCTGCTGGCGCCGACCGTCGCCGCGGGCGACGAGGTCGTCATCGACGTCCGTGGCCGCGAGGTGACGGCCACGGTCGTGAAGCCGCCGTTCGTGCAGGTCGACGTCCGCGAGGACTAGGCCTGCGCACGCACGAGACTCACAGGGGATCGGGTATGCCGGACAAGGACTTTCGCGGACACGTGTACTCCGCGCGGGTCGAGTGGAGCGGGTCCACCGCAGGGGGCTACCGCGCCTATCCACGGGCCCACACGGCGTGGACGCCGCCGGCGACCGAGGGGTTCGACCTGAGTGCCGACCCGCACTTTCGTGGTGACCCCGACCTGCCGAACCCCGAGCAGCTGCTCGTCCTCGCAGCCTCGTCGTGCCAGCTGCTGTCGTTCCTCGCCGTCGCTGCCCGTGGCGGCGTGGACGTCATCGGCTACGCGGACGACGCGTTGGGGGAGATGCCGGCCGACCTGGTGCCTCAGCGGATCACGCGGATCGTGCTGCGGCCGGTCGTGACGGTCGCGGCCGGGACCGATCCGGCGCTGGTGCTGCGGATGACCCACGAGGCGCACGACCAGTGCTACATCTCCAACTCGCTGACCACCGAGGTCGTCGTCGAGCCCGAGATCGTCATGGCCGGAAGCACTGCTCGCGCGCATCGGACTGTCGGGGGTCAGGCGTAGCTTCGCAGGATGAGATACGGGTTCGTCGTCCCGTTCGCCGACGCCCGCGAGTTCGCCGAGGTGGCGGCGCTCGGTGAGCAGCACGGCTGGGACGCCGTCTTCACCTGGGAGAGCCTCTACGGCGAGCACGCCTGGGTGACCCTGGCCGCCGCGGCGATGCAGACGTCGACGATCCGGCTGGGCACCTTGCTCACGCCGGCCAGTCGACACCGGCCGTGGGATCTCGCGTCGATGGTCAGCTCCGTCGACCGCCTCAGCGGTGGCCGTGTCGTCATGTCGGTCGGCCTCGGTGCGCTGCACCCCGGCTGGACCCGGTTCGAGCCCGACGAGGGCCGGGCGGTGCGGGCGCAGAAGCTCGACGAGTCGCTCGCCGTCTACCGCGGGCTCCTGTCGGGCGAGCCGTTCACCTACGACGGGGTCCACTATCCGGTTCGGCCCGTACGTCGGGGCGCTCCGCCGCTGCCGCCGCCACCGGTCCAGCGACCGCATCCACCGGTGTGGGTGGTGGGGGCCCACCTGCCGGGCCGACACAGGCAGCCGTCGCTGGAGCGTGCCGCGCGCTGGCAGGGGGTGCTCCCGACCGTCGCGGTGCCCGGCGCCCAGCCGGGCAGCCCACACCTCACCCTGGAGTCGGTGGCCGAGGTGCTCGGTGTCGTGCGCCGGCTGCGAGAGGACCAAGGGCTGCCGTGGGAGGGCTACGACGTGGTCATCGAGGGCGACAGCACGGGCGAGTTCGTCAGGTCGGCGGGGACCCCGCACGAATGGGCCGCGATCGGCGCGACGTGGTGGATCGAGAGCTGGTGGAGCGTCGCCCCCGGTCCGGCCGGGCTGGCCGAGATCCGCCACCGCGTGGAGGCCGGTCCGCCGAACCAGCCGGCGACGGTCCAGCCGACGACGAACCTGCCGACGACGAACTAGCCGACGACGTCGGAG
Organism: Pedococcus sp. P2_F6; assembly: GCF_056403675.1. NCBI lineage: Bacteria > Bacillati > Actinomycetota > Actinomycetes > Micrococcales > Intrasporangiaceae > Pedococcus > Pedococcus sp. P2_F6. Next base: position 961,761 of record NZ_JBFUEZ010000001.1, on the reverse strand, counting down.
ACCCGCAGCAGGGGCAGTGGATGCATCACCTTGGCGACCTGCGGCGCGAACGCCGGTGAGTCACCCAGGATGCGACTCGCGGGACCGTCGGCGACGACCTCTCCTTCGGCGAGGATGACCACCCGGGTGGCGACCTCGGCCGCCAGCTCCACGTCGTGGGTGGCCAGGATGACGGTGTGGCCGCCGAACGCCAGTTCCGTGAGCAAGGAGGTCAAGCGAGCCTTGGCGGGGTAGTCCAGCCCGCGGGTGGGCTCGTCGAGCAGCACCACCTCGGTTCGGCGAGCCAGCACCAGGCTCAGCGCCACGCACATCTTCTGGCCCTCGGAGAGCTGGGCGGGGTGGCGGTCGCGGGCCAGCCCCGGGACGAGACGCTCGAGGACGGCGGCACTCGACCCCGGTGGCAGGGTGAACACCGCGTCGTTGGCGGTGAGCTGGTCGTCGACGGGGGAGTCCGTCAGGAGGGCGCCGGGGTTCTGCGGCGCGAGGGCCGCGTGACCCGAGAGCGTGGCCCGTCCGGACGTCGGCTGCAGGGTGCCGTCGAGCGCGCCGAGCAGGCTCGACTTGCCAGCACCGTTGCGGCCCATCAGGACGACCACCTCACCCGCACCGACCTGCAGGGTCACCGAGCGGAGGGCGACGACCTGCCCGCGGACCAGGCTGAGCCGGCGCACCTCGACGCGCCCCTCGACGCGTCCCGCTACGCGCCCCTCGACGCGCCCCTCGACGCGCCCCTCGACGCGCCCCTCGCCGGCCTGCACTTCGGTCATCGCGGCAGCGTCCTCGAGGGAAGCCCGCAGGCCACGAGCCTGCCGGCGGGCCGACCGCACGGAGAGGGGCACTGGAGTCCAGCCCAGCCGGAGGCCGAGCTCGACCACGGGAGGGCGGATGGACGACCGGGCCATCGCCGTCTCGGGATCGAGCGGGCCGGTCACCCGACCCGCCTCGACGAGCAGCACGGAGTCGGAGTGGTGCACCACCCTCTCGAGGCGGTGCTCGGCGACGACCACGGTGATGCCGACGTCGTGGACCAGGCGGTGCAGGATCGCGAGGACCTCCTCGGCTGCCACGGGATCGAGCGCCGACGTCGGTTCGTCGAGGACCAGGACCCGGGGCCCGGCAGCTAGAGCCACCCCGATGGCCACTCGCTGTTGTTGCCCACCGGACAGGTCGACCACGCGACGGCCTCGGAGGTCCGCGAGGCCGAGCAGGTCGAGCGTCTCCTCGACCTGTCGCTGGCCGCCGTGCGGGTCGTCCGCGCGCGGCCGCACGCCTGCGGCGATGACGCTTTCCACCGTGCCTTCGACCAGCCCGGAGGCGGGGTCCTGTCGAACCAGCCCCACGACGGCGCCGCCTTGGTCGGCGCCCGCGCCGAGCGGGTCCATCCCGTCCACGAGCACCCGGCCGGTCCGGATGGCTTCGGAGCCGCCGCGGGAGTCGAAGCCCTCAGGAGTCGTCGCGTCGCCCAGGCACCGCAGCAGGGAGGTCTTGCCTGATCCGGTCGGGCCGACCACGAGGACCAGCTCACCCTCGGGAATCGTGAAGGAGGCGTCGCGCAGGGCCGGCTCCCCGGCATACGCGATGGTCACTGCCTCGAACACGATCACGGGCCGAACCCTAGAGTGGAACCATGAGCGATGCGTGGACCTGGACCTACCTCGACGGCGAGGGCAACGCCATGACCGGCGACGAGCTGGTGACGACCGCGTTCCCGTCGCAGTCGGACGCCGAGAACTGGTTCGGCGAGTCGTGGCACGAGCTCACCGACCTCGGTGTCGACGCGGTCAAGCTCTTCCACGAAGGCGCCCTCGTCTACGGGCCGATGAGCCTGCGCGCCGCGGAGTAGGTGCAGACCAGCTGCCCAGGGGCAGCCCCACAGCCGCTCAGACGGGGAAGTCGCCGCGCTTGACCAGGGCCTTCGGCATGCGCGAGCGCCGGAGCTGGAAGCCGCGCATCACGGCGTACATCGCCAGGCCGCGACCGACCTTGTCCTCACCGAACTTGGCGACGAGCAGCTTCTTGAGCCTTCGCCACATGAGGAAGCCGTCGATGGCGGCGGCCAGCAGGAGGCCGTAGACGCCGATCGAGACGGCGGCGAACACGGCCGGGATGCGGATGAACGACAGCGCGAGCACCACGATCATGACCGGCAGCATGAACTCGCCGAGGTTCCAGCGGGCGTCGATGTAGTCCCGTATGTAGCGACGCACCGGTCCCTTGTCGCGAGCGGGCAGGTGGGCCTCGTCGCCCGTGGCCATCGCGGCCCGCTGCTTGAGCTGGGCCTCGCGGCGCTTGACCTTGTCGGTGTCGCGTGCGGCCTTGCGGTCGGTGACCACCAGTGGGCGCCGGTTGGCTGCCTCCTGGTCCTTGCGCTTGGGCGTGGGCCGGTTCTTGGCTCCCTCGCGGGGGGCATGAGTGACCGATGCGGTCTGCTGCTCGTTCAGGGTCTTGTTACGTCCAAACACGAGTTCACTGTATGCCGTGTGGTCACCTTCCCCGGAATCGCGGGCCCCGGGGGTGACCCCCGAGGTGGCCCCGCAGCCACGCGTTAGGCTCCCCGTCGTGACCGACGACGTGCTGACGACCGACCAGATCTCCGCCCTCAAGACCACTGTCGCGGGCCTCATGCCGAGCCTGCGCAAGGACCTCGAGGACCTCACCCGCATCCCCAGCGTGAGCCTCGACGCGTTCGACCAGGCCCACGTCGAGGCCAGTGCCCAGGCGACCGCCGCGCTGCTGCGGGCCGAGGGGCTCGACGTCGAGATCGTGCGCGAGGGAGGTCGCCCAGCGGTCATCGGGCACATCGACGGGCCCGAGGGTGCGCCCACGGTCATGCTCTACGCCCACCACGACGTGCAGCCGCCCGGTGACGAGAAGGACTGGGACAGCCCGCCGTTCGAGCCCACGGAGCGTGACGGCCGTCTCTACGGGCGCGGCGCAGCGGACGACAAGGCCGGCATCATGGCCCACCTGGCCGCCCTGCGCGCCCACGCCGGCAACCTGCCCGTCGGAGTCACCGTCTTCGTCGAGGGGGAGGAGGAGATCGGCTCCGACTCGCTGCCGACGTTGCTGGAGAAGCACGGCGAGAAGCTGCGCGCCGACGCCATCGTCCTCGCCGACTCCACCAACTGGGCCATCGGCGAGCCGGCCCTCACCACCACCCTGCGCGGCCTGATCCGCGTGGTCGTCACGGTGACGACCCTGGACCACGGCATCCACTCGGGCATGTTCGGAGGGGCCGTCCCCGACGCGATCACCCCGCTCATCCGCATCCTGGCGACGTTGCACGACGATGCCGGCGACGTCGCGATCGCCGGGCTCAAGTCCGGCAAGGCCAGCGACCTGGAGTTCGACGAGACACGGCTGCGTGAGGAGTCCGGCCTGCTCGACGGGGTCGAGGTCATCGGCACCGGCACCCTGCTCGACCGCATCTGGACGAAGCCCACTGCCACCGTCATCGGCATCGACGCACCCTCGGTCGCCAAGTCCTCCAACACCCTGGTGCCCACTGCGAGCGCCAAGGTGTCGATCCGGCTGGCCCCCGACGAGGTGCCCATGGAGGCGTATGCCGCGGTGCAGCGTCACATCGCCGAGAACACCCCGTGGGGCGCGAAGGTCGAGGTCCACCTCGACGACCAGGGCGCCGGCTTCGACGCCGACGCCAACGGTCCCGTCTATGACCAGGCACGCGCGGCGTTCACCGACGCCTGGGGAGTCGAGCCGGTCGACATCGGCGTGGGCGGCTCGATCCCCTTCGTCGCGTCGTTCGCACAGAAGTTCCCCGACGCAGCGATCCTCGTCACCGGTGTCGAGGACCCCGACACGCGCGCCCACGGCGCCAACGAGTCGCTGCACCTGGGGGAGTTCGAGAAGGTCTGTGTCGCCGAGGCCGTGCTGCTCGCGCGGCTCGGCGCCATGCCCCGCTGAACCCTCCCGACCCTAGCGAACGGAAACTCTTCATGAGCGAAGCATCGAACGCCACCCGGACCCACGACCTCGTCATCTTCGGGGCCACCGGCTTCGTCGGCCGGCTCGTGGCGGAGTACCTGGCCGAGCACGCACCGGAGGGTGTCCGGATCGCCCTGGCGGGCAGGTCGCGCGAGCGCCTGGAGGAGGTCCGAGCCGGGTTGCCGGCTCGCGCCCACGACTGGCCGCTGCTCACCGCTGACGTGGCCGACGCGACGTCCTTGCAGCAGCTGGCCCGGTCCACGACCGCACTGGCCTCCACGGTCGGCCCCTACCTGCGCTACGGCATCCCGGTCGTCCAGGCGTGCGCGGAGGCGGGCACCCACTACGCCGACCTCACCGGCGAGGTCCTGTTCGTGCGCAAGGCCATCGACGCCGTCGACACACGAGCCCGCGAGACCGGCGCGCGCATCGTCACGGCCTGCGGCTACGACTCGATCCCGTCCGACCTCGGTGTGCTGTTGCTGCACGAGCGCGCGGTTGCTGACGCCGCCGGTGGTCTGCTCGACACCACACTGCACGCGAAGTCCAAGGGTGGCCTCAGCGGCGGCACGATCGACTCCTCGCGAGCGCAGCTGGAGGCGGTGGGTGAGAATCGGGCCCTGGGCAAGGTCCTCTTCGACCCCTATGCCCTGAGCCCGGACCGGGCGGCCGAGCCCGACCTGGGCAAGGAGCGCGACCCCAGGTCGGTCTTCGCCGACGCCGAGACCGGCGAGTGGGTCGGGCCGTTCGTCATGGCCGGTTTCAACACGCGAATCGTGAGGCGCAGCAATGCTTTGCGCGACCACGCCTATGGTCGGCGCTTCCGCTACCGCGAGGTGAGCGCCTATGGCAGGGGGCTGAGCGGGCGCCGCCGGGCCACCGTCTTCACCGCCGCGATGGGGCTGGCTTTCGCAGGTCTGGCCAACCCGCGCACCCGTCCGATCTTCGACCACCTGGCACCGTCGCCCGGCGAGGGTCCCAGTGAGCAGAACCGCCGGTCCGGCTGGTTCTCCATGAAGATCCGCACCACCACCGAGACGGGGCGGCGCTACCTCGCGACGGTGTCGGCCCAGGGCGACCCCGGGTATGCCGCGACGGCGGTCATGCTGGGGGAGTCCGCTTTGTGCCTGGCCCTGGACGGCGACCGGCTTCCCCCCGGTGCCGGGGTGCTCACCCCGGCCACGGCGATGGGCGATGCACTGGTCGACCGGCTGCGGTCGCGCGACTTCGTGCTGACCGTGGACGAGCTGACCGACCGCCCCTGAAATCTCAGGTCGGGCTGCCCGTCCACGGAAACCGGTGGTGCTCTGCCGGCTAGCAAATCCCTGCGAACCATCCAGTATGCGCGGGGATGCCTGCGGTCGGCTCCGTCAGGAGGACTAGTCCTTGGAGGTCTCTCCCGGGAGGGCCAGCATCTGGTCCAGGGCCACCCGCGCGAAGTGGGCGACCTCGTCGTCGACCTTGATGGCGTTGACCACCCGACCGGCCACCAGGGACTCGAGTGCCCAGACGAGGTGGGGCAGGTCGATCCGGTTCATGGTCGAGCAGTAGCAGACGTTCTTCTCCAGGAACGAGATCTGCTGTCGCGGGAAGAGCGCGCCCAGCCGCCGCACCAGGTTGAGCTCGGTGCCGACCACCCACTTCGTGCCGTCGGGGGCGGCAGCGATGGTCTGGATGATCTTCTCGGTCGAGCCCACCTCGTCCGCGGCCTCGACCACCTCGTGCTGGCACTCGGGGTGGACGATCACCTTCACGTCAGGGATCTCGCGACGAGCCTGCTCCACGGCGGCGAGGCTGAACCGGCCGTGCACGGAGCAGTGGCCGCGCCACAGGATCATCGTGGCGTCCTGGAGCTCCTGTCGGGTCAGGCCACCCATCGGCTTGTGGGGGTCGAACACCACACAGCCGTCGAGCGAGCCGCCCAGGTCGCGCACGAAGGTGTTGCGACCCAGGTGCTGGTCGGGCAGGAAGAGCACCTTGCCGCCGTCGCCTGCCTGGTCCAGGGCCCAGGTCAGCGCCGTCTTGGCGTTCGACGACGTGCAGATCGTGCCGCCGTGCCGACCGGTGAAGGCCTTGATGGCTGCTGAGGAGTTCATGTAGGTCACCGGGACGGTCGCGTCGGCCACACCGGCCTCGACCAGGTCGTCCCAGCAGTCCTCCACCTGCCGGATGGCTGCCATGTCGGCCATCGAGCACCCGGCGGCGAGGTCGGGGAGGATCACGGTCTGGTTGTCGCCCGTGAGGATGTCGGCGGACTCGGCCATGAAGTGCACGCCGCAGAAGACGATGTAGGGCGCCTCCGGCCGGGCCGCCGCGTCCTTGGCCAGCTTGAACGAGTCACCGGTGACGTCGGCGAACTCGATGACCTCGTCGCGCTGGTAGTGGTGTCCCAGCACGAAGACCTGGTCGCCCAGCGCCGCCTTCGCCGCGCGAGCGCGCTCGACCAGTCCCGGGTCGGACGGGGCCGGCAGGTCGCCCGGGCACTCGACCCCGCGCTCGGTGTGCAGCTCGGTGCCACGTCCGAGGACGAGCAGCGGCAGGGGACTGGTGGGCCGGGAGTCCGACTGCGTCACAGGGGTGCTCACGGCTCGATCGTATGCCGTGAACGACCGGACCTAGGCGGGCGGTCCGTGCCCTAGGGTCGCCGCCATGGACGACGCGGACCTCGTGGAAGCACTGCTGGCAGCCACGACCGCCATGGTCGGCACGATCCGGGCCGCCGACCCGCAGGCCTCCGTGCCCGCTTGTCCGGGCTGGACCGTCACCGACCTCGTCGACCACCTGGGCCGGGTGCACCTGTGGGCGGCGCACTGTGCGCGCACCGGTTCGCAGCCGGACCCCTACCCGCGACGTGACCGCGAGCAGCCGCTGCCCGACTGGTATGCCGCGTGTGCCGAGACGATCGTGACCACTCTGTCCGGGCTGCCGGCCGAGCACCCGGCGTGGAGCTTCTCGGCGGTGCCGGGACACCAGGACGTCCGGTTCTGGCGACGCCGGCAGTTCCACGAGACGACGGTGCACCACGTCGACGCGCTCCAGGCGCACGGTGTGCTGCCGACCGCCGGCCTCGTCGACACCGTCCCCGCACTGACGACCGAGCAGGCAGCCGACGGGGTTGCCGAGGTCTTCGAGGTGATGGCGCCGCGGAGCCTGGTCCGACACGCCGACCGGCCGCCCCTGGAGGTGATCCCGGCCGCCGAGCCCATCGCCTTCTCCTGCACAGACACCAACGCCTCGTGGACCGTGCGCGTCGTCGACGGCGCCGTCCGCGTCCACGACAGCGTGGCGCAGGAGGCGGTCGCCCGGGTCAGTGGACCGGCGTCGCACCTCTACCTTGCGCTGTGGCACCGCGCTGACTCAGCGGTGCTCGTGACCGACGGGGACGAGGCTGCCGCCCGCCGGCTCCTGGGTGCTGCGTTGGTGCCCTAGGGGTGGAAGGGTCTAGAGCGGGTGGATCTTGCTGCTGGACATCGCCACGCTGACGGTGTTCTCACCGAACTTCACGTGGATGCGGTCGCCGGTGATCTTGACGACCGATCCGAGCCCGTGCCGGTCGTGGGTCACCCGGTCGTTCACTGCGAAGTCCGGGATGTCCGGCACCGGAGCTGCCCGGAACGGGCTGTTCGGCAGATGCGGTTTCTTGGCGGGCTGACGGGGGCGCATCCATCCATTGTGGACCTGTTTTGCCCCTCTGGCCTCCACGGCGAACAGGAATCCGCCCCGCTCGTGCTCAGCAGCCCGGAAGAATGGGAGCCAAGAAACCCGCCGTGGCACTCGGCGCCCGGGCTGGAAGGATGGGCGCGTGCACGTCGTCATCGCGCCGGACTGCTTCACCGGCACCCTCACCGCCCAGCAGGCCGCCAGGGCCATCGCCCACGGGTGGGCTGCCACCGCCCCGCACGACCTGCTGACCCTGCGTCCGCTGTCCGACGGGGGTCCGGGCTTCCTCGATGTGCTCGCGTCGGCGCTCCCCGAGGCGCAGACCTTGGCCGTGACGGTCGCCGACCCGCTCGGTCGCGACGTGCCGGCCGCGATCCTGATGACCGGCACGGACGGTGACCGCACGGCATACCTCGAGTCGGCGCAGGCGGCAGGGCTGCACCTGCTCTCAGCCGACGAGCGGAACCCCGCGGTGACCAGCACGTGGGGAGTCGGCCAGCTCGTCGACGCTGCCCTGCGCGAGGGCGCCAACCGGATCGTGGTCGGCCTCGGCGGCAGCGCGACCAACGACGCCGGCGCGGGAATGCTCGCGGCACTCGGCGCGGGCGCACCCCAGGACCTCGCGCGGGGTGGGCTGGCCCTGGCCGATATCTCGGACGCGGCCCTCCCGGCGCTCGCGGCCACCCGCGAACGCTTCCGCGGTGTCGACCTGGTCCTTGCCACCGACGTCGAGTCGCCGCTGCTCGGGCTCCAGGGCGCCAGCGCGGTGTTCAGTCCGCAGAAGGGGGCCTCTCCCGAGATCGCCCAGGCCCTGGAGGGGGCGCTCGGGCGGTTCGTCGAGGTGGTCCGTCGCACGCTACCGGAGCAGACCGACCTGTTGACCGGTGCGGGCCGCCGCCTCGACAAGGCGCCCGGCGCCGGCGCAGCGGGGGGCCTCGGCTACGGACTGTCCCTGCTCGGGGGCACCAGGGTCAGCGGGGTGTCGGAGGTCCTCGAGGCGGTGGGGTTCAGAGACCTCCTGCGGGCGGCCGACCTGGTCGTCACCGGGGAGGGCTGCTTCGACTGGCAGAGCCTGCAGGGCAAGGTCGTGGCCGGGGTAGCCGCCATGGCGCTCGAGACGGCGACGCCGAGCGTCCTCATCGCCGGCCAGACCCTCGTGGGTCGCCGTGAGGCGATGACCCTCGGGCTGTCGGGCAGTTACGCCGTGGCGCAGACCCCCGCACAGATCGAGGCTGCCATGTCCGATCCGGTCGGAACGCTCTCGGCACGCGCTGCCCGGGTGGCGGCCACCTGGTCCCCCCGGAGCTGACCACGACGTACAGTGGGGGGTGCGCGGGGAACATTTCGCGAGAACCGCAGGTTGGCACTGGTGGCCGACCTCCACCGACATGAAGGACTCATCATCATGAGTGTTCAGGACCAGACCGCCCCGGCGACGACCGCCGACGCGACCGAGGCGCCTGCCGAGGCCACGCACGGCGTGCTCCTCACCGACGTTGCTGCCGCCAAGGTCAAGTCCCTGCTCGAGCAGGAGGGCCGCGACGACCTGCGCCTGCGCGTCGGCGTGCAGCCCGGTGGCTGCTCGGGCCTCATCTACCAGCTCTACTTCGACGAGCGCACCCTCGACGGTGACCTCGTGCGCGACTTCGACGGTGTCGAGGTCGTCGTGGACCGGATGAGCGCCCCCTACCTCGTCGACGCGAGCATCGACTTCGCCGACACGATCGAGAAGCAGGGCTTCACGATCGACAACCCCAACGCGGGCAGCTCCTGCGCCTGCGGCGACTCTTTCAGTTGATCGAGCACGGCAGCTGATCACGCACAGCAGCTGAGCAACGCCGAGGGGCCCGTCACCACTGGTGACGGGCCCTCTCGCGTGTGGTCTAGCGGTACTCAGGGTTGGGGTAGTCGAACCGGGCGCCCGCGTCCCACTCGGTGCGCTGGTTGCCGCCCACCGGGAAGCCACCCGCCGCCTTCAACATGGCCGCCAGGTGCATGAGGTTCCACGTCATGAACGTGGTGTTCCGCTGGGTGAACTCGTTCTCGGGGCCGCCGCTGCCCGGGTCGAGGTAGGACGGACCGGGTCCCGCCTCGCCGATCCACCCGGCGTCCGCAGCCGGTGGGATGGAGTAGCCGATGTGCTGGAGGCTGTAGAGGATGTTGGACGAGCAGTGCTTGATGCCGTCCTCGTTGCCGGTGATGATCGCGCCACCGACCTTTCCGTAGTAGACGTACTGACCTGCCGCGTTCGTCATGGATGACCCCGCATAGAGCCGCTCGATGACCTGCTTGGTGATGCTGGAGTTGTCGCCCAGCCAGATCGGGCCCGCCACCACGAGGATGTCCGAGTCGATGATCCGGGCAAACAGGGTCGGCCACTCGTCGCGGTCCCAGCCGTGCTCGGTCATGTCGAGGTAGACGCCGGTCGCGATGTCGTGGTCGACCGCCCGGATCACCTCGACGTCGACTCCGTGCTTGCGCATGATGGCGGCGCTGATGTCGACCAGCCCCTGCGTGTGGCTCCGCTCCGGAGACCGTTTCAGCGTGCAGTTGACGAAGGTCGCGCGCAGGGCGCTGAAGTCGAAGGCACCGATCTCGGGTTCGCTCATGGAGGTGACTGTGCCGTGTCACAGGGCCAGCAGCAACAGTCATTCGGTGGATGGCACGGTAGGTTTCCCAGAGTGCAGATAGCCATCACGGGTTCCATTGCCACCGACCACCTGATGACCTTCAAGGGCAGGTTCCGCGACAGCCTCGTCGTGGAGCAGCTCGACAAGGTCTCTTTGTCATTCCTCGCCGACGACCTCGAGGTGCGCCGCGGGGGCGTGGCCGCCAACATCGCGTTCGGCATGGCCAACCTCGGCCAGCGCCCGATCCTCGTCGGAGCGGTCGGTGAGGACTTCGGCGACTACCGCAGCTGGCTCGAGCGGCACGGGGTGGACTGCGCATCGGTGCACACGTCCGAGTCCAAGCACACCGCACGCTTCGTCTGCACGACGGACGAGGACATGGCCCAGATCGCGACCTTCTACGCCGGCGCGATGAGCGAAGCAAGGGCCATCGAGCTCGGCCCGATCGCCACGCGTGTCGGCGGGCTCGACCTCGTGCTCATCGGTGCCAACGACCCCGAGGCGATGCTGCGCCACACCCGCGAGTGCCGCTCGCGCGGCATACCGTTCGCTGCCGACCCCAGCCAGCAGCTGGCCTTCGCCGACGGCGCGACGATCCGCCAGCTCATCGACGGTGCCGACTTCCTGCTCACCAACGAGTACGAAGCCGCGCTCACCGAGCAGAAGACCGGCTGGAGTGCCGAGGAGGTTGCCGACCGGGTGCACACGCGCGTCATCACGCGGGGCAAGGAGGGCGTCACCATCGAGTGCAAGGGGGAGGACCCCATCGAGGTGTCGGTGGCGCGCGAGGTCCGGCGCGCCGACCCGACCGGAGTGGGCGACGCGTTCCGCGCAGGTTTCCTCACCGGTCTGGCAGCCGACCTGGGGCTGCGGCACGCCGCCGAGCTCGGGTCGATGCTGGCGACCTACGTCATCGAGACGGTGGGCACCCAGGAGTACACCCTCGGCAAGGCGAGCTTCCTCCAGCGGCTGGCGGACGCGTACGGCCAGGAGTCGGCCGACGCCATCGAACCCCACATCGCCTGCATCGCGCCGTAGGACGCCACCGGTGGCGACCGACCCGGTCGAGCCCCTGCCGACCACGTGGGAGTTCGACCTCAGCGAGGTGGAGGACGGCGAGGACATGGTCGCGGTCGGGGGCGACCTGCGGGCTGGGACCCTCGTCGAGGCCTATCGCAGCGGCGTCTTCCCGATGGGCCTGGGCGAGCACGGTGCCAGGCCGCTCGGGTGGTGGTCGCCGGATCCCCGCGGCGTGCTGCTGCCCGGTGGCGTCCACGCCAGTCGGTCGCTGCAGAAGTCGTTGCGGCGCTTCGAGATGCGGGTGGACACCGCCTTCCGGCAGGTCGTCGACGCGTGCGCCGACCCGCGCCGGGACGGGCGATGGATCACCGAGGAGATCGCCGATGCCTACACCGAGCTGCACGCTCTGGGATGGGCCCACAGCATCGAGACGTGGCAGGACGGTGAGCTCGTCGGCGGGCTCTACGGAATCACCGTCGGCGGGCTCTTCGCGGGCGAGTCGATGTTCCACCGCGTGACCGACGCCTCCAAGGCGGCCGTGGTCGCCACCGCGGGCTACGTCTTCGCCGACGGCGACCCGCGACGGCTGATCGACGTGCAGTGGGCCACCGACCACCTGCGCAGCCTCGGGGTGGTGACGGTCTCGCGACGCGACTACCTGCGCCTGCTCGAGGACGCCGTCGCCCTGGCGCCACCGACCTTCGGCGCCGCTTCCTGAGGCCGAGGCCTCAGGACACCAGCCGGACCCGGTATGCCGCGTGGTCACCGTCCGTGGGCACCTCACCGAGGTAGTCCTGGCCGCGCATCCGGCACCACGCGGGGATGTCGGCCCTGGCCGCCGGGTCCGTGGCCCACACCTCCATCACGGCTCCGGGTGCCGCGTCCCGTGCGGCCTGTGCCAGGCGGATGACGGGCAGGGGGCAGCGCAGGCCACGTGCGTCGACGACGAGGGGCGGGGACTCCGCTCCGTCCCGGGGAGGGCTCACAACCGGTGTGCTCCGAGCTCGGCGCGGACCGAGGCGACCGCGTCAGCGATCACCTCGCAGAAGGCGTCGACCTGGGCCGCGCGCTCGGGAGCGACCGCCGCGAGGGGCACCGTGATCCGCACGTTGCCGTGCGTCAGGGCACCCATCGCCGCGAGGACGTGGCTGGGTTCGAGCGTGCTGGCCGTGCACGCCGAACCCGAACCCACCCCGAAGCCGCGCCGGTCGAACTCGCGGACGAGCGCCTCGCCGTCGGCGTAGAGGGCCGAGAACGTCACGACGTGGGGGAGTCGCACGGTCGCGTCGCCCACGACCTCGACGTCGGGAACGGCTGCCGCGGCGGCCCGGATCCGGTCCACGAGCGTGAAGGTCTCGGCCGCGTCGGACTCGCGCGTCGCCTCGGTCTGTTGCCAGGCCTCCGCGGCGGCAAGGGCAAGAGGCACCCACGGGGTGTGTCGGGTCGGGCCGCTGAGCGCCGCGTCGGGGTCCGGCGCGCCGGGGAGCAGCCACCGGGCGCGCTCGGGCAGCACGACCACCCCGAGGCCGCCGGGACCGCCCCAGGACTGGGCATCGCCCGCAAGGGCGTCGTAGGAGGTGGGGCCGGCCATCCGGCCCAGCGAGGCCTGGGCGTCGACGGCGAGCGGCAGCCCGGCCTCCTGGCAGAGCGCCCAGGCGCGGTCGAGCGGCTGCACGGTGCCGACCTCGCCGTTGGCGTGCTGGAGGGCAGCAGCGACGGTGCCGGGGGCTGTGATCGCCCGGGACCACGCCTCGAGGTCCACCCGACCAGCCCCGTCCACCCCGACCGTGGCGAACAACGCCGGGTCGCCGGCGGAGTCCGCGCAGTGGCGGCCCGGGACCAGCACTGCCGAGTGCTCGACCGCGGAGGCGACCACGCGCGCTCCACGACGGCGCGCGGCATACCTGAAGCCCTCGACCATCCAGCGGACGGCGGTCGAGCCGTCGGGGGCGAAGGCCACCTCGGAGGGGCGGACCTGGAGTCCTGCCGCGAGCACTTCACGGGCCTGGTCGAGCAGGCGGCGCGCGGCCCGCGCCTCACGGTGAAGGCGTCGCGGGTCGGCCCACCCTGCATCGATCGCGGCGACGAGGGTCTCCCTGGCGCGGGGGTGCATGGGGCCGGGTGCCGCATCGAGAAACGCGCGGTCGGAACCGTCGTCCGGGGAGGGGTTCGCCACACCCCGACGTTAGTCCCACCCTGACCGGACGACACGCACTCGCTGGAGTAGGGTTTGGCGCGATGGCCCATCACTGTCTCGAAGAAGGTGCACCGTTGCGTCAGCACGACGTCTCTGCGCCGCGCCCACACAGGCGGCGGACTGCAAGCAGGAGATCGACCACGGCTCTCGGGCTGTCGCTCGTGGCCCTCACCCTCTCGGGGTGTGCGGGGCGCGTGCAGGACGGTTTCCTCCCCCGTGCGGTGACCGAGGGCGGCGAACGCGTGACCTCGCTGTGGAACGGCGCGTGGATCGCCGCGCTCCTCGTCGGCGCCCTCGTCTGGGGCCTGATCGGCTGGTGTGTCGTCGCCTACCGCCGGGCCAAGGACGACACGGGTCTGCCGGTGCAGCTGCGCTACAACGTGCCGATGGAGATCCTCTACACGATCGTCCCGGTGTTCATGATCGCGGTGCTCTTCTACTACACCGCGCGTGACGAGGCCGCCCTGCTCGACACCTCCAAGCACCCGGACGTCGTCGTCAACGTGGTGGGCAAGAAGTGGAGCTGGGACTTCAACTACGTCAACGAGCAGACCTACGAGAGCGGCACGCAGGCCGAGCTCACGGGGGAGCCCGGCACCGAGAAGAACCTGCCGACGCTCTACCTGCCGGTCAACAAGCGCACCGAGTTCGTGCTGACGTCGAGGGACGTCATCCACTCCTTCTGGGTCCCGGCATTCCTGCAGAAGCTCGACATGATCCCGGGGCGGGTCAACAAGTTCCAGGTCTTCCCGACCGAGACCGGTGACTTCAAGGGCAAGTGCGCCGAGCTGTGTGGCGCCTACCACTCGCAGATGCTGTTCAACGTCAAGGTCGTCGACCAGGCCGCCTACGAACAGCACATCTCCGAGCTCAAGGCGCAGGGCAACAGCGGTCAGCTCGACAACAGCCTGAACCCCGCCAAGGTCATGGACGAAGACCAACACCTCATCCCGAGTGCAGGGGGCAACTGATGGCAGCGGCAACCGAGTCCACCTCGGCCGGGACGTACTACCGTTCCACCGAGGCGACGGCGACCCGCCGGCTCACCAAGGGTCAGACGGTCGTGAAGTGGGCGTCGACGACCGACCACAAGGTCATCGGCAACCTCTACTTCATCACCTCGTTCCTCTTCTTCATGTTCGGCGGCGTGCTCGCCCTGCTGATCCGTGCGGAGCTGTTCCAGCCCGGACTGCAGGTCGTGGACAACCCCGACCAGTTCAACCAGCTGTTCACGATGCACGGCACGATCATGCTGCTGCTGTTCGCGACGCCGTTGTTCGCCGGGTTCGCCAACGCCCTCATGCCGATCCAGATCGGCGCCCCTGACGTCGCGTTCCCGCGGCTGAACATGTTCGCCTACTGGCTCTACCTGTTCGGTGGCCTGATCGCCTCCGCAGGCTTCCTCACCCCCTCGGGGGCGGCGTCGTTCGGCTGGTTCGCGTACTCGCCGTTGTCGGACGCCTCAAACACCCCCGGCCTCGGTGGTGACCTGTGGGTCTTCGGTCTCGCGCTCGGTGGTTTCGGCACCATCCTCGGTGCCGTCAACTTCATCACCACGATCATCTGCATGCGCGCGCCCGGCATGACGATGTTCCGCATGCCGATCTTCACCTGGACGATCCTGGTCACCAGCCTGCTCGTGCTGATGGCCTTCCCGGTGCTCGCATCGGCCCTGCTGGCGCTGGGTGCAGACCGCAAGTTCGGGGCCCAGATCTTCGAGGCCGACAACGGCGGGCCGATGCTGTGGCAACACCTGTTCTGGTTCTTCGGCCACCCAGAGGTCTACATCATCGCCCTGCCCTTCTTCGGCATCATCTCCGAGATCCTGCCGGTCTTCTCGCGCAAGCCGATCTTCGGCTACAAGACGCTGGTCTTCGCGACCATCGGCATCGCGGCCCTCTCGGTGACCGTGTGGGCCCACCACATGTACGCCACCGGCCAGGTGCTGCTGCCGTTCTTCGCAGTGATGACCATGTTGATCGCGGTGCCCACCGGCGTGAAGTTCTTCAACTGGATCGGCACGATGTGGGGCGGAAAGCTGTCCTTCGAGACACCGATGCTCTGGGCGGTCGGCTTCCTGGTCACCTTCCTCTTCGGCGGCCTGACCGGCATCATCCTGTCCAGCCCGGCGCTGGACTTCCACCTCTCCGACAGCTACTTCGTGGTGGCCCACTTCCACTACGTCGTGTTCGGCACCGTGGTGTTCGCGATGTTCGCCGGCTTCTACTTCTGGTGGCCGAAGTTCACCGGGCGGATGCTCGACGAGACGCTGGGCAAGATCCACTTCTGGATGTTGTTCATCGGCTTCCACACGACGTTCCTGATCCAGCACGTGCTGGGTGTCGACGGTATGCCGCGTCGCTACGCCGACTACCTGCCCGAGGACGGCTTCACCTGGGAGAACCAGGTGTCCACCTTCGGTGCCTTCCTGCTGGCCGCGTCGACGCTGCCGTTCCTCTACAACGTCTGGAAGACCTGGCGCACGGCGCCCTTGGTCGAGACCGACGACCCGTGGGGTTACGGCGCCTCCCTGGAGTGGGCGACGTCCTGCCCGCCGCCGCGTCACAACTTCGACGTGCTCCCGCGGATCCGCTCCGAGCGCCCGGCCTTCGACCTGCACCACCCCGAGGCGGCGCCGCTCGGTGGGGTGCACGCCGACCCGGACACCCTGACTCGGATCATGGCCGAGACCCGCACGTCCGAGCACCACGCGACGGGCGAGTTCGACGAGCACAAGCACCCGCGGTTCCACGAGGAGCGTGACTGACCCGTGAAGATCGAGTACAAGCTCTTCGTCATCCTGGCTGCCTTCTTCGCCCCCTTGGGGCTCATCTACGGCATCTTCACCCACTGGCGGGAGCCGGTCGGCCCGGCAGGGCTGTTCCTGTCCGCCGGTCTCGGCGCCATGATCGCCTTCTACCTGTGGGCCACGGCGCGGCGCCTCCCGGAGCGGCCCGAGGACAACCCCAGCGGCGAGATCTGGGAGCAGGAGGGCGAGTACGGCTTCTTCAGCCCGCACTCCTGGTGGCCCCTGGCCCTCGCCGGAGCGTCCGCCCTGTGCTTCCTCGGCCTGGCCGTCGGCTGGTGGCTGTTCATCATCGGGGCGGGCTTCGGGGTCGTCGCCCTGGTGGGCTGGACCTTCGAGTACTTCAAGGGCCCGCACGCCGTCTGACGGCGCTCCATCGACAGCTCGGCCGGGCGTACCACCCCTCGGGGGGGTACGCCCGGCCCTTCGTCGTGTCAAGGCACCCATCCCGAGCAGGTAGACTGCTGCCAGGTCCGCGCAGGGGCGGACCTCTTCCAGGGGGCTCGGCTCCAGGGGGCTGGGCGCGGGATCGTGATCGCCCGGCCAGACACAGCTGCATAGCCAACCAATGAGGGCTGCCCGGCGTCTGTTCGGGTGACGGGCATCGTCGGGGCACCATCCGACCGGTCCAGCCGCACACGAACAAGTCACGCACAGGGCGCCACGGTGGCGCAGAGCACAGGAGCACACACGTGGTGGGTAGGACACAGGGGTCACGACGACTGGCCACGGCCTTGGCCGTGGCCGCGTTGGCGGGGGTGACCGTGCTGGCCGGGTGCTCAGGCGCCGTGGACAGCCCGAGCACCGACAACGTCGCAGCCAGCTCGAGCAGCAGCTCGTCCTCCTCGTCGGCGACGCCCACTCCCGCGGAGCTCACGATCAGCCCGGCCCAGGACGCGACCGACGTGCTGCCCACCGAGCCCGTCGTGGTCAAGGCCACCACCGGTTCGCTCGGTGAGGTCGCCGTGACCGACGCCAACGGCGCCACGGTCGCAGGCGCCCTCGGTACCGATGGCTCCTGGACCTCCAGCGCGCGACTGGCACCCAGCGCGTCCTACACCGTCACCGCGAAGGCAACGGGTCCGGACGGCACGCCGTCCACGACGACCTCCACGTTCACCACCCTCAAGCCCAAGGTCACGGCCACCTACGGCATCCTCAACTCGGGCGAGACCGTGGGCGTCGGCATGCCGGTGAGCATCCAGTTCGACTCCGCGGTCGCCACCGCGAAGCTGCGCGGCGAGGTGGAGAAGCTCGTCAAGGTCACCACCTCACCCAAGCAGGCCGGCGCCTGGGGCTGGCTCGACAACCGCCAGCTCATGTGGCGGCCCGTGAACTACTGGAAGCCCGGCACCAAGGTCACCATCAGTGCCCCCCTCACCGGCGTCCAGACCGGCGAGGGCAAATGGGTCGGCAACGACGACTCCGCCAGCTTCACCATCGGCTCCTCGATGGTCTCCACCGTGGACATCAAGCGCCACGTCATGACCGTGACCCGCGGCGGCGCCGTGATCAAGACCATCCCGATCAGTGCCGGGCGCCCGGGCCCGCAGACCGAGACCCGTTCCGGCATCAAGGTGATCATCCGCAAGGAGGGCACCGTCGTCATGGACTCGACGACCATCGGGATCAAGAAGGGCGAGCCCGGCTACTACAAGATCACCACGCAGTCCGCCATGCGCGTGACGTGGACGGGGGAGTACCTCCACTCCGCGCCCTGGTCGGTCGGAGCACAGGGCAGCGCCAACGTCAGCCATGGCTGCGTGAACATGTCCCCCGCCAACGCCGCCTGGATGTACGCCAACTCCAAGGCCGGCGACGTCGTGAAGTTCACCGGCTCGTCCCGGCAGTTCCAGCCCTCTGAGGGCATCGGCGTCTGGCAGTACTCGTTCGCCGGCTGGAAGGCGCAGAGCGCGCTCGCCTGAGCGGCGTCCGAGGGCCCCCAGGGCGTCCTCCGGGTGTCGTCGCGCCGCTCGTCGACGGCAAAGGCTTGGTCGACCGCGAGCAATTTCTTGGTCAAGCATGCAACCGCGAGCCGGTCGGGTGGAGTCAATCCGGGTGTGACCATCCACTGGGGCATGGTCCATCACACAGCTGGGGGATCCACATGTTGTTGATGTCTCGCTCCGCCCTGTCCGCCGCCGCCGCACTGCTCCTGGTGCCGGTGCTGGCCTCCGCCGCCACCGCGGCACCCGCTCCGAACGACACCGCTGCCAAGGCAACCGTCGTCTCGGCCCTGCCCAGCACCTTCGAGCAGGACACCACCGGCGCCAAGACCGATGCCACCGATGCCGCGCTGAACGCGCAGTGTGGAGCGCCGTTCACCAACGCCAGCGTCTGGTTCCGCTACACCGCCGCGACTGACGGTGGCGTCATCGCTGACATGTCGGCCTCCAGCTATTCGGGCGGCTTCATGGTGACCGAGGGCGATCCCGCTGCCGGCAACCTCGTGGCGTGCGGCCCGACCACGGTCGGATTCGCAACCACGGCCGGGCAGACCTACTACGTCGTCGCATTCAGCGACACCACCGCCGTCGGCGGGAACCTGGTCGTCACCTTCGACAACGCCCCGCCGCCGCCGGAGGCGACCATCACCGTCAACCCGCGGGGAGTGGCCAACAAGGACGGCTCGGCGACTCTCAGCGGGACATACTCCTGCACGAACGCCGACGACTTCTTCAGCGACATCGAGGGCACCCTCACCCAGCAGGTCGGCCGGGTCAAGATCAACGGCTTCTTCTTCGTCAACCCCATCCAGTGCGACGGGGCGACCCACACCTGGTCCGGCACCGCCTACAGCGACAACGGCCTCTTCAAGGGCGGCAAGGGTGCGAGCGTGACCTTCGCGTTCGCCTGTGGCGTCTTCGAGTGCGCGGTCGGCTACGCCGAGCAGACGGTCCAGCTCAGCGGCGCGCGGAAGTAGCTCCAACGCACCACCGGTGCCGTGTCCTGTGACCGGGGCACGGCACCTGCGCGTCGTGGGGTGCGCGTGGCAGGGCTCACCCCCAGCCGAGGTCGTGCAAGCGAGCGTCGTCGATCCCGAAGTGGTGCGCTATCTCGTGCACCACGGTCACGGCGATCTCGTCGAGGAGGTCCTCGCGGTCCTCGCACATCCGGGTCAACGGGCCGCGGAAGATCGTGATCCGGTCAGGCAGCGCCCCCGCCCAGCCGTCACCACGCTCGGTGATGGGGGTCCCGTCATAGACGCCGAGCAGGTCGGGGTCGTCCGGTGGCGGTTCGTCCTCGACGAAGAAGACGACGTTGTCCAGCAGCCGCATCAGCTCGGGAGGCACGGCGTCGAGGGCGTCGCCCACGGCCACTTCGAACTCGGCTGCCCCCATCTCGACCACGGGGCCAGCCTGTCACGTGAGGGCCGCAACGCCGAAACACCCCCGGCATCGGTATGCCGCCCGCTCGCGGCCGCACGCGAGGCGTGGGTGGTGAGCGGGCGGCATACCCGGGGGTGTTGGCCTGAGAGGCTCAGGGAGCCTCTGGTGGGCTTGTGACGGGCCTCAGGGACGCTTGGGGGGCTCCCTGCGCGAGCTCTCGAGGGCCGGCCGCGACTCGTCGCTGCTCGGAGCGGCCTCGATCGCCTCGTGGCCATGGCCGTCGTGGTGTGCCGCGGCCAGCTCGGCCGGCGTCACCGGGTTGATGCTGTCGGTGAAGTAGAACCGCGACAGGGCCGAGCGGGCCTTGTCCTTGCGGGCCGTCGGTGAGGCGACGCCGTGGGCGTCGGTTCCCGCCTCGAGCAGCAGGACTTCGTGGTCCTCGTGCTGGACGAGGTTCCAGCGGGTGAACTCGTCGAGCGGCTCGTGCTGCTCGAAGAACTTCCCGTCGGCGGTACGCACGATGCGTCCGGTCTCGCGGCCGTGCAGGACCAGGTCGCGGTCCTTGCGCTGCAACGACAGGCAGATGCGCTTGGTGACCCAGAAGACGATCGGTGGCGCGATGAAGAAGGCTGCCCGCAGGGTGTGGGTGATGTCGTTGATCGACAGGTGCAGCTTGATCGCCATGAGGTCGTTGCCCGCGGCGAACATGAGCACGCCGTAGGCCGTCAACGCTGCCATGCCCAGCCCTGTGCGCGTGGGGTTGTTGCGCGGCCGGTCGAGCAGGTGGTGCTCGCGGTGGTCGCCGGTGACCCACTTCTCGAGGAACGGGTAGGCGCCCATCAGGCCGTACATGACCGGGATCAGGAGGATGGCGCCGATCATCACGTTGAACGAGAACGTGAAGCCGAAGGCGGTGAACTCAAGCCAGCCGGGCAACAGACGCAGCGCGCCGTCGGCGAAGCCCATGTACCAGTCGGGTTGGGCTCCTGCCGTGACCGGCGAGGGGTCGTAGGGACCATAGGCCCAGATCGGGTTGATGGTGACCAATCCAGAGATCAGCGAGATGACGCCGAAGACGATGAAGAAGAAGCCACCGGCCTTCGCGGCATACACCGGCATGACCGGGAAGCCGACGACGTTGTCGTTGGTGCGGCCGGGCCCGGGGAACTGGGTGTGCTTGTGCACGAACACCAGCCCGATGTGGGCGGTGAACAGTCCGACCAGGATCGCCGGGAGCAGCAGCACGTGGATCGAGAACAGGCGGGGGATGATCGCCTCGCCGGGGAAGGGGCCGTCGAACAGCGCGAACGACAGGTAGGACCCGAGCACGGGCACCGAGCGCATGAAGCCTTCTGCGGCGCGAAGGCCGGTCCCGGAGAGCAGGTCGTCCGGCAGGGAGTAGCCGGCGAAACCCTCGATCAGGGCCAGCATCGACAGGATGCAGCCGATCACCCAGTTGATCTCACGCGGCTTGCGGAAGGCACCCGTGAAGAACACGCGCAGCATGTGGACCGACAGCGCGACGATGAACATCAGCGCCGCCCAGTGGTGGATCTGGCGGATGAGCAGACCGCCGCGGATGTCGAAGGAGATGTCCACCGTCGACCGGAACGCCTCCGACATCGTGATGCCACGCAGGGGCAGGTAGCTGCCGTCGTAGACGACCTGACCGGCGCTGGGGACGAACCAGAAGGTAAGGAACGTGCCCGAGAGCAGGCAGATGATCAGGGAGTACATGGCGACTTCGCCGAGCATGAAGGACCAGTGCTCGGGGAAGACCTTCTTCATGAGGTAGCCGACCGGCTTGGCCGCTCCCGTGCGGTCGTCCAGCCAGCCCGCCACGCCCCCGACGGCCTTCAGGCCGGGGTTGGTGGGCTCCTCGGGCTGGGGGTCGTCCCTGCGGAGGCGGTCGATCGGGTCGCGGCCGGTCGGGTTGCGGTCGGTGCTCATGCGGAACCACGCTCCCAGAAGCTCGGACCGACGGCCTCGCGGAACGGGGCGTCGGCGATCAGGTAACCCTGCGCGTCAACGGTGATCTTCAGCTGCGGCAACGGACGCTTGGCCGGCCCGAAGATGACCTTGCAGTCCTGCGTCACGTCGAACGTCGACTGGTGGCAGGGACAGAGCAGGTGGTGCGTCTGCTGCTCGTAGAGACCAACCGGGCAACCGACGTGGGTGCAGATCTTGGAGTAGGCGACGATGCCCTCGTGGCCCCAGTCACGCTCCTTCTGGGGCTTGATGTCCTCGGGGTTGAGGCGCATCAGGAGCACGGCGGCCTTGGCCTTGTCCTCGAGCACGTGCTCGGAGTCCTTGATCGACTCGGGGAGCACGTGGAAGACCGAACCGATGGTGACCTGATCCGCCCGGATCGGGGTGCGCTCGGGGTCGCGGACCAGCCGGTCACCCTTCTTCCACATCGTGGTGGAGAGTTGGTTCTTCGGCAGGGGACCGAGCCCGCCCACCAGCGGCAGCAGGATCGCCAGCGGCGGCAGCGCGAGGGCGCCGACCAGCGAGAACTTGATGAGCGGGCGACGGCCGAGCTGGGCCTTGTCGCCGCCGTCCATGAGACCGGTGACCACCCGCGTGCGGTCCTCGTCCTTGGCCCGCAGGGGGTGTCGCTCCTCGACCGACTCGACGTCGGGCATCAGGGTCTTGGCCCAGTGGACCGCCCCGACACCGCAGCCGAGGAGGGCGAGAGCCATCGTCACGCCGAGGACGACGTTGTAGATGCTTGCGTTGCCGATGCCGGGGATGAATCCCGACCGCTCGGGGTCGATCGCGAAGTAGGCGACGATGAACAGCACCGTGCCCAGGCTGGAGAGGCCGAAGAGCGCGGCGACCTGCTTCTCGGCCCGTTTGGCTGACTTCTCGTCGAGGTCCGACATCCGCGCGGCGTGCGGCGGCAGGCCCGGGTTCTGGAAGTGCGCCGGAAGGCCGCCGGTGCCCTCGACATGGCCCTGGTCCAGCCGGACCGCAGTGGAGCCGTAGCCGTCGCCGTGGCCGTCGCTCTGGCCGGCCATGTGGCCAGCGCCGTGGCCGTCGCTCGTGCCGACGACCGCGCCGTGCGGCGTGTCGTGTTCGCTCATCGTGTCGTCGATCCTGTCGAGTCGCGGTGGTCAGTTCCAGTGTCGCCCCGGGCGATGGTCTGGGCCAGAGGGTGTGACCGACCCGTCATGGCCGTGTGTGCCCTCTGTGCCCTCTGTGCCCTCTGTGCCGTCGGAGCCATCAGGCGGCCTTCCGGCCGAGCCAGACGGCGAAGCCGACCATGATGCCGAGCCCGAAGATCCAGGCGAAGAGCCCCTCGGACACGGGGCCGAGGTTGCCCAGCGCCATCCCGCCGACGTTCTCCTGCTCGTCGACCGCGTGGAGGTAGGCCACGATGTCGTTCTTGGACTCCGGGGAGATGTTGTCGTCGCTGAAGACGGGCATCGACTGGGGGCCGGTGACCATGGCCTCGTAGATGTGCTTGCCCTCGACGTTGTGCAGGCTCGGGGCGTACTTGCCGCGGGTCAGGGCGCCGCCGGAACCGGCGAAGTTGTGGCACATCGCGCAGTTGACACGGAATAGCTCGGCGCCGAGGGCGACGTCGCCCCCTTCACCGTTGGTGTACTCGGCCTCGGGGATGGCGGGTCCGGGGGCCAGCGACGCGACGTATGCCGCGACCGCGGAGATCTGGTCCTGCGTGAACCGGACCTGCTCCGCGCGGGGGGCCTGGACGTTCGGCGCAGCCATCGGCATGCGGCCGGTGCCCATCTGGAAGTCCACGGCAGCGGCGCCGACGCCCGGAAGGGCCGGACCGGCCTTGGTCCCCTGGGCCTGCAGCCCGTGGCAGGTCGCACAGTTGGCGAGGAAGAGCTTCTTGCCGTCCTCGACGGTGCTGGCGGCTGCCGTGGCGGCGTCGGCCTTCTTGGGCGCGAAGGCGGAGTAGGCGACCCCGGTGAGGATCAGGCCCAGGAGCAAGAGCAGGGCGATCGCGGCCGGGTGGCGACGGCGGGCGGCCAAGGCGTTCACAGTGCGGTCCTGTCGATGGAGGCGGGCAGGGCGGGCTGGGAGGTCATCGTGCCGGTCACTTCAGCAGGTAGATCGTCGCGAACAGCGCGATCCACACCACGTCGACGAAGTGCCAGTAGTACGAGGTCACGACCGCGCCGGCAGCCTGGGCGTGGCTGTAGTGACGGGTCGTGAAGGTGCGCCCGATGATCAGCAGGAAGGCCAGCAGGCCCCCGGTGACGTGCAGCGCGTGGAAGCCGGTCGTGAGGTAGAAGACCGAGCCGTACGCGGTGGAGGAGAGGGAGATGCCCTCGTGCACCAGCTCGGAGTACTCGAGCACCTGACCGGAGACGAAGATCGCGCCGAAGATGTAGGTGAGGACGTACCACTCGCGCATGCCCCAGCTCGGGACGGCGAGGAGGCTGGCGTCGCCGCGGTGCGGTTTGCCGTGCTCGGCCGCGTGGACGCCGAGCTGGCACCAGACCGACGAGACGACGAGGACGATCGTGTTGATCGTCGCGAAGGGCACGTTGAGCACCCCCGTCGACTCCTTCCACAGCTCCGGCTCCACCGAGCGGATCGTGAAGTACATCGCGAAAAGGCCCGCGAAGAACATCAGCTCGCTGGAGAGCCAGACGATGGTGCCCACCGACACCATGTTGGGTCGGGACACCGGCCCGTGGCCGGGGATGCTGCCGGCTGAGCGGGCGGGTTCAGAGGTCACTGGAGATGCGGTCGCCACGTGCGCCAGATTAGCCACATTCGCAGCGCGGCACACCGTCGACCCCCCGATGGGTGCGTGGGCGTGCCGAAACGCCGCACCGGTAGCATCTGCGACATGACCGCTTCGCACGCGACCGCCGCCGACGCACCGACCTCGTCGGGGTCCTCGGCCCGCCAGATCTCCGTGCTGTTGTACAGCGACGACAAGACCACGCGCGACGCAGTCCGGGTCACGGTGGGACGTCGTCCGGCGCGGGACGTGGAGGTCGTGTCGTGGCGTGAGTGCGCGACCGCGGCAGCGGTGATCGAGGCCGTCGAGAACGCCCGCTTCGACGTCCTCATCCTCGACGGTGAGGCAGCGCCGATGGGTGGGCTGGGCCTGTGTCGCCAGCTCAAGAGCGAGATCTTCGAGTGCCCGCCGGTCCTCGTCCTGACCGGACGACCTCAGGATGGCTGGCTCGCGACGTGGTCCCTCGCCGACCTCGCGGTCCCGCACCCGCTCGACCCGATCGCCTTGGCCTCCGCCGTGGCCGAGCTGGGTCGCGGCGCTCGCCCCAGCGCCTCCTGACCGGCATGAGCGTCCCTGAGCCGGCTGGTCCCACCTGGCCGGACCTGCTCACCCTGCTGATCGCGCGGAACCACCTCTCCACCGACCAAGCGGCGTGGGCGATGGACCAGATCATGAGCGGCGAGGCCTCGCCGGTCCAGGTGGCCGGATTCCTCGTGGCGCTCCGCGCCAAGGGCGAGAGCGTCGAGGAGCTACGTGGCCTCGCCGACGTGATGCTGGCGCACGCCAACCGCATCGAGGTCCCGGGTCCGAGCCTCGACATCGTGGGCACCGGCGCCGACCGGTCCAACACGGTCAACATCTCGACGATGGCCTCGATCGTCATCGCTGCCAGTGGTATCCGAGTGGTCAAGCACGGCAACCGGGCCGCGTCGTCGGCCTCTGGTTCGGCGGACGTGCTCGAAGCCCTGGGCGTCAACCTCACCCTCAGCCCGCAGCGGGTGGCCGAGGTGGCGACGGATGCCGGCATCACGTTCTGCTTCGCCCAGGCCTTCCACCCCGCGATGCGACACGCTGCCGTGGCGCGCAGCGGGTTGGGTGTGGGCACGGCGTTCAACGTCCTCGGGCCCCTCACCAACCCCGCCCAGCCCACGTATGCCGTCGTCGGGGTCGCCGACGCGCGCGTGGCGCCGCTCATGGCCGGCGTGTTCGCCGGGCGGGGCAAGGATGCTGTGGTCTTCCGCGGCGACGACGGCCTCGACGAGCTGACCCTGAGCACCACCTCGACGGTGTGGTGGGTGCATGGCGGTGAGGTCACCCAGCGTGTCTTCGACCCCCTCCACGTCGGCCTCCAGCGCCAGCCGGTCGAGGCCCTGCGCGGGGCCGACGCGACGCACAATGCCCAGGTGGCGCGAGACCTGTTCGCCGGGCAGCGTGGGGCGGTCCGCGACGCGGTCGTGCTCAACGCAGGCATGGCGCTGGCCCTGGCCGCACCAGATCTCGCCGCCACCCCCGACGCGTCGGGTGGGGCGGGCGACAGGATCGAGCACGGCGCCTCGGACGAGACCTTCGCGGCGGCGGTGCGATCGGGCATGGACCGGGCCGAGGCTGCCCTGGACTCCGGGGCGGCCGCCGCCCAGCTGGACCGGTGGGCCGCGGCGACGCAGAGCACACCGGCCTGACTAGACCAGCTGGTCCTCCGCGTCCGGATCCGCCCCGTCCGGCTCCACCTCAGTAGCGGCCACTCGCAGGATCGCTGCGACCGACTGGTCCACGTCGGCTTCTGTCGTGGACCAGTTCGACACCGATACCCGCATCAGTCGACGGCCCCGCCAGGTCGTGCCGCCGAGCCAGCAGGTCCCGTCTCGCTGCACCCCTTCGATGACCTTGTCGGTCCGTGCGTCGCTGCCGAAGCTGACCAGCACCTGGTTGAGGACCACGTCGTTGACCACCACGGCGCCGCCTGCCTCGAGCCCGGCGGCGAACCGCTGGGCCAGTGCGCAGCACCGGTCGACGAGGTCCGCGACACCGTCACGGCCCAGCTCACGCAGGGCGGCCCAGACGGCGAATCCCCTTGCCCTTCGTGACGACTCGGGGACGAGGTCACCCAACGCGGGCGTCGCTCCACCCTGCCCGGTGAGGTATGCCGCGGTGTAGGACAGTGCCGCGGCGTGCACCTGGGGGTGGGCGCAGATGGCGAATCCGCAGTCGTAGGGGACGTTGAGCCACTTGTGGCCGTCACAGGACCACGAGTCGGCGAGGTCGATCCCGTCGACGAGGTGCGCCTTCTCGGGCGAGGCGCCGGCCCAGAGGCCGAAGGCCCCGTCGACGTGCACCCAGGCACCGTGCCGCCGGGCCACGTCACAGGCGGCCCGGAGGTCGTCGCAGGCACCGGTGTTGACGTTCCCCGCCTGGAGGCAGACGATCGTCGGTCCTGGCGCGCCCCGGTCGAGGACCGCCGAGAGGTCGTCGACGTCGATGGCGCCGTTGACCTCGGCGCCCACCGACTCCACCACCGCAGTGCCGAACCCGAGCAGCCGCAGCGCCCGGTCGATCGTCGCGTGCCGCTCGGCGCCGGCGACCACGCGCACGGCCGGGGCGCCACCCAGCCCGTCACGCCCGACGTCCCACCCGACCGCGGCGAGGACGTGCTGACGAGCCGTGGCCAGGCAGACGGTGTTGGCTCCCTGCGCACCGGTGACGAAACCGACCGATGCGTCGACGGGTAGCCCCATCAGCTCCTTCAGCCAGCCACCGGCGACCTCCTCGGCGACGGCGGCTGCGGGGGAGAGGGTGGCGTTGAAGGCGCACTGGTCCCACCCGACCGCCACCATGTCCGCAGCAGTGGCCGAAGGCAGGGCGCCGCCGATCACGAAGCCGAAGAACCGGGGCCCCGGGGTCGCGGCGAGCCCCGGTGTGAAGGCCGTGACCAGCTCGTCGAGGACCTCGACCGCGGGTGTTGCCGCATCGCGCAGCACGGCGTCCACCTCGAGCCGCAGCGTCGCCGCGTCGACTGCCGGGGCCACCCGGGTCACCGGCAGCCCCGACCGGTGGCGTGCCGCCACGTGGGCGGCGCGCTCGAAGAGGAGGGTCAGATCGTCCATGCGGTGAAGGTACGCCGACTCGTGCCACGGCAGCCTCCGCCGTCGGGGTGAGCGGCTCGTGCCGTGCTGGCCGACGACCTGTCGACCTACGACATCCCGGCCAGCCAGCTCACCGCCTGGCGGGCATCGGCCCGGCGCTGCTCGTACCTCGCCCCGACCGCCAAGAGGGCGACACCCAGCGTGCCCAGCGTGAGGTAGCGCGGTAGCTGGACCGCATAGGGGCCGAGCTGGGTGAGCGCGATGACGATGGCTGCTGCGGCACCCAGGACGACAGGTGCCTGCCACCGTCGCAGCGCGCCGGCCACGAGGACGAGCACCGCTGCAGTGACCGTGACCAACGAACGCAGGAGGCCGTCGTCGACCGCGGTGTACAGCGCGGAGGGGAGCAGCGCCACCGCCAGGCCCGGTCCGGCGGTCAACCAGGAGTGGTCGCCGAGCTCGCGATGCGACCACAGCCCGGCGGCGAGCACCAGTGCGGCCAGTGGCAGCGTCCAGGCCTCCAGCGTGGTCACCTGGGCGCGGTCGAGCTCGAGCCAGGCTGCCGCCGTGAGCCCGACCACGGCGAGGGCGACCGTCGCGCGCCGGTGCGGCAGGGCGGCATACGCGACGGCGACGAGCCCGTATGCCGCGGCGACGGCTGCTGCTGCATGCGGCCACGACCGGTCGACGGCGACGGCGACGGTGGTGACGGCGACGAGACAGGCGAGGGTGCCGAGGACGACCTCCTCGGGACGGCCGCGTCGCCACTGGGCCAGGGCCACGAGAACCAGTGCGGCGGCGACGAGCACGGTCCACTGGGTGCGGCCGCCGACGAGCCCACCCGCCAGCCACAGCGCCCAGGCGGCTGCCGCTGCACTGACACCTGCGGCGACGGGACGAAGGACAGGGCGCAGCACGGCGGTCGCCGCCGCGGTCAGGGCGATGGCCACCAGGAGGGTGATCACCACACCGTCACCGAGCCCGACCCCCACCGCGCCCAGCAGAGCGCCGAACAGGGTGAGGTGGCCAACGGCGGCCAACGGCGCCTCTTCGGGTTCCGAGCGCCGTGCCAGGGCTCCGGCGACGAGGGCAGCACCCGCAGCGGAAGCGGCCAGCACCTCGACGTCGAGGGAGACAATGGATCCGCTGATCGTGACGCCCGCCACCGCTGCGACTGTGCCCACAGCGGTCGCCTGCACCCGCCACCCCGGCCGGTGCACAGCCGCCGTCGTGGCAGCCAGGGCCACGCCGGTGAGGGCGACGATCGTCGCAGGACGTGAGTCGTGGACGATCGCAACAAGGACCAGGACCGCGAGGGCCAGGCCGGTCTGGGCCTCGCACCAGGCCGTGCCCAGCGACGTCGTCCGGATGCGGGCGGCCGCCAGGACGGTGGCGAGCACCGCGGTGAGCAGGGCCAGCACCGCGGTCCAGAACGCGCCGACCTGCAGGGCGAGGCACAGGACAGCCGTCGGGACCGCTGCGGAGGCGACCAGGGCGACGATGCCGAGGGCGCGCCAGTCGCCGGACAGCGGTCGGGCGACCCAGTCGGCTCGGACCGCGCCCCGGCCGCCGAGGCGTGTCGCCCGCACGGCGACGACCCGCCTGACCACCAGCGCGCCGGCAGCGGCCAGGGTGGCCAGGAGGACCACGCACGCTGCGCCGTCGAAGGTGATTGCGCCGACCCCGGTACCGGACGGGGTGTCCAGGGCATCGGCCGACGCCGTGGCCGCGCCCACTGAGGCCGCGGCGAACGAGAGCGCCGCCCACCCGGCGGCGGGGCCGGTGGCGGCGCGGCGGGTCAAGCCGAAGGAGGTCGGCACCACGAGGTGCACGGCTCCGAACAGCACAGCTCCGAGGAGGGAGAGCGCCGCACCGCCGGCAGCAGTCGAGGCGTAACCGACGATTCCTGCCCAGCCGATCGAGGCTGCCGTCAGCGACAGCACGGCGAAGCCGGCGACGCGGCGGTCGTGACGGTGCACGGCGGCCAGGGCGAGGGCTGCGACCAGGCCGGTGACGGCGGTGTAGGCGCGGGCGTCCAGGGCGTCGAGGTCAGCCAGGCCGAAGCGTCGCGCGGCACTGACGTCCAGGAGCAACAGTCCGCCCGCCACCAGGGCCAGGGCTTCGGCGCTGCTGGGCAGCCGACGGCGCGATAGCTGGAGCGAGGCCACGGTCGCGGCAGCGGTGAAGCCACCCATGACCAGCATCTGACCGGTTCGGCCGATGACGAACCACGCGATGGCCAGGGCGATCGACGCGGCGACCAGGACGAGCAGGACACCGACTGCGAGGAGGGTCTGCTGGGTGGTCCAGCTCCTCCGCGGGGCCGTGGCAGGTGCCGGCAGGGGTGGGGCGGAGGAACCGGACAGGGCGACGTCCGAAGGTGACTCCGAAGAGAGCTCCCTCAGCTCCCAGGGCAGCTCCGAGGGCGGCTGGGACACCCGTTCCGCCGTCTCGGCCGGGGCGGGCGGGGCGGCCGGCGCTGCCGCGGACGCGGGGGCGTCAGCCGTGGCGCGCAGTGACGCGAGAAGGAGGCTGCGTTCGCGCTGGAGGGCGGCGAGACCCTGGTCGACCTGCCACAGCCGCACCGCGTCCGGGCCGGTGAGGGGCAGGTGGCAGGCGGGGCACGAGGTCGACGCCTCGGGCAGGAGCCGGCCACAGGCGGGGCAGGGGATCGGCGACATCGGTCCTCCGGAGGGTGCGGGCGCGAGTGCACCGTGTCACCCGAGTGTGGGGGTCGGCCGGGGGTCGCGGAAGGGCGTTGCTACTCAGATCGGCCGTGTGGCCGAGCAGGCGCGGAGGAGTGCCGCGCATCGACAGGGAGTCGTGGACGCCGGTGCTCAGTCCCCGTCGAGGCCAAGGCTGAAGGCAGCCTCGAGGTCGTGCTTGGAGTAGGTGCGGAACGCGATGTGCGTGTTGGTCCCGATGACGCCCTGCACCTTGTTGAGCCGGTCGGCTATCACGTCGTTGAGCTGCTCGTGCTCCTTGACCCGGATCATCGCGATCAGGTCGGCGTCGCCGGCGACCGAGTAGACCTCGGACACGCCTTCGAGCTCGGCGATGGCCTGCGCCACCTCGGGGATGCGGTCGACTTCGGCGTTGATGAGCACGATGGCGGAGATCACCTCACCAATGTATCGGTCCGGGCTCGACGAGAGCAGCGCACTCTCGCGGCGCGTCAGGAGGCCGCGACGAAGCCGGCCACCGCGTGCCGCGCCACCACCTGCGGCTCGAGCTCGGCACGGGCGCCACCGGCGCCCCCTACTGGGCAGGTCCACTCGCCATCGAGGTCGACGATGCGCACGCCGGGCGACTCCAGCCAGCGCAGGATCTTCTCGGTCTCCTCGGGGGTGGCCGCAGGGGCCGGCCAGTGGGCCGGGAGCACGACCTCGGCACTGTCACGCACTGCATCGACATAGGGCATCGGGTCAGCCCCTCGTGGCGAGATGGTGCTGGCGGCGAGGCGGCCGTGCCGGACCACCACGATCTCCCAGCCGCCGGACGTGGCCGGACGCGCGGCGATGATCTCGGGGCTGGCGGCCAAGGGTGCGATCCGCTGGGCCCGGGCCATGCCGCGCACCAGTGCGAGCATGCGGTCGCGCAGCGTGCCCGCGTCCTCGAACCGCTCCTGGTCGGCGAGCGAGCCCATCCGGGTGCGCAGTGCCGTCACCACCCCGCGCGAGTCCCCGGCGAGGGCGTGCACGGCGTCCTGCACCACCGCGGCATACTCCTGCACGCTCTGGGCCCCCGTGCACGGAGCGCCGCAGCGGCCCATGTCGGCCAGGGCGCACGAACCGACGGGTCGGGTGGGGGACAGCCGCTGCACGCACTGGCGCAGCGGGATGACCTCGTGGACCGCCGCCACGGCGTCCTCCGCCGAGCTGCGGCTGCCGAACGGGCCGATGTAGCGGGCACCGTCACCGCGGACCTCGCGCACGATGGACAGGCGAGGGAAGGCCTCGACGGTGAGCTTGACCCAGGTGGCTCGCTCGGGGGTCTTGGACCGCCGGTTGTAGCGCGGTTTGTGCTCGGCGATGAGGCGCAGCTCGCGGACCTCGGCCTCGAGGGTGGTGGCGCAGACGATCGGGGTGACCGACTCGGCCAGGCGCACCATCTCGGCCATGCGGGTGCGCTGCTCGGACGCCGTGAAGTAGCTGCGGACCCGGGTGCGGATGTTGACCGACGTCCCGACGTAGAGGACCCGACCGTCGCAGTCCTTGAACAGGTAGACACCCGGCTCGTTGGGCAGGCCGTCGGCCAGCCACCGCTTGCGCCGCTGGGCGGGGCTGACCCGCGAGGTGTAGCTCGCGAGCTCCTCGAAGGTGTGGACACCGAGACTGCCCACCCTGCCGATGAGGGCGTGCAGGACGTCGACGGTGGCCTGCGCGTCGTGCAGGGCGCGGTGGTCTGGGGTGGTCGTGGCACCGAACAGGGCGGCCAGCGTGGACAGCTTGTGGTTGCGCGCCTCGTCGCGACTGACCAGCTGGCGCGCGAGGTGGACCGTGTCGAGCACCGCGTGCCGTGGCCAGTCGATGCCCTGGTCGCGGGCAGCCATCTTGAGGAACCCGATGTCGAACCCGGCGTTGTGGGCGACGAGCACCGCGCCCTGGGCGAACTCGAGGAAGGCCGGTAGAGCGGACTCGATGCGTGGAGCGTCGGCCACCATCGAGGTCGTGATGCCGGTGAGCGACTGGATGAACGGCGGGATCGGCAGGTGCGGGTTGACCAGCGTCTGGAACTCGCCCAGCACCTCGCCGCCACGCACCTTCACGGCGCCGATCTCGGTGATGGCCGAGTCAGCCGGGCTGCCACCGGTCGTCTCGAGGTCGACGACGACGAACGTGACCTCGGCCAGCGACGTGCCCAGGTCGTCGAAGGTGCCCTGCACCATCTGGTCGTCG
Organism: Pedococcus sp. P2_F6; assembly: GCF_056403675.1. Lineage (NCBI taxonomy): Bacteria > Bacillati > Actinomycetota > Actinomycetes > Micrococcales > Intrasporangiaceae > Pedococcus > Pedococcus sp. P2_F6. Next base: position 929,473 of record NZ_JBFUEZ010000001.1, on the reverse strand, counting down.
GCCGTCTGCATGGACCAGACGGTAGGCCGGTGGTGTGACAGCCCGTGGCAGGCGCGCCCTCGGCACGACGTCGGGTGTGCCGGCGTCGCTGGCGTTGTCAGTGCCCTCACCTAGCGTCGTCGACAGGTGACACGACAGCAGTCCCCAGACGGACAGGGTCCCAAGACAGAGAGCGAGGTGGTCGCGATGATCATCGAATGCCAGAGCTGCCCGGTGCGCGACCTGCACTGCGCCGACTGCATGGTGACGGCCATGCTGGTGCCGCAGGGCGCGCACCTGCCCCTCGACGCCGCTGAGCGGGCGGTCGTCGCGAGGTTCGCCGACGCGGGGCTGGTCAGTGCGCACGAGGCCGCCTCGGCCAGCGCTCGCCGTGAGCCCTGGGCCGCCCACGTCCGCGCCGTCGGCTGATCGCTCCCTACGATGGCTGGATGAGCCGGCCCACCCCGTCCCGTGGCGGTCGCCCGGGCCGCGCGGCCGCCGGTGCCGGGCTCATCGCGCTCGTCGTCACCATGCTGGTCGGCTGCTCCTCCGACGAGCCACCGGCCGTCCGCACCTCGACGACGTCGCAAGCCTCCCAGCAGAACGCCCCCGAGCCCTCCGTCGCTCGAGAGGACGCCCTGACCGCCCTGCTCTCCCAGCGCGCCTCGGCGGTCCGCGCCCACGATCGGTCGGCGTTCGCCACCACCCTGGACGACCCGACCTCAGGCTTCGGGCTGCGCCAGCTCGCGCAGTTCGACGCGCTCGCGCAGCTCCCACTGAGCACCTTCAGCTATGGCACGCCCGAGCCAGCTCCCGCGCTGAGCACCGAGCGGGCGGCCCAGGTCGGCCCTGATGCGTGGGTCTCCCGGGTGGCCGGCCGCTACCGCCTCGGGGGCTTCGACACGGCGACGCGCGAGTTCGAGTCCTACTTCACCGTCGTACGACGTGGTGACCACTGGCGGTTGGCCGACGACACCGACGGCGGCACCCAGGTGCAGCTGTGGGACCTGCCGAGGTTCACGGTGGTGCGCAGCGCGACCACCTTGGTCGTCGGATCGGGTCCACGGAGTCGGCTGCGCCCCTACCTCGCCCTCGGCAACCTCGCCGTCAAGCGGGTCGACGCCGTCTGGACGCCGCAGTGGAACAGCCGCCTGGTCCTCGTCGTCCCCGGGACTGCGGCGCAGATGGCCGAGCAGGTCGGACAGGACAAGGATCAGGTGGCGCAGGTCGCCGCTGTCACGGACGGCCCGTTCGACCTCCAGGGCCGGGCTGGCGCCGACCGGGTGGTGGTCAACCCGAGTGCCTTCGCCCGCCTGGTGCCCCGCGGCAGGCAGGTCGTCGTGACCCACGAGGCGACCCACGTCGCCATCCGGGCCTCGACCAACCGTCCAGTGCCGCTCTGGTTGTCCGAGGGCATGGCCGACTTCGTCGGCTACCGCGACAGCGGCGCGACGCGCACCCAGGTGGCCGCAGCCCTGCTCGCCCGGGTCCGCGCCGGCACGGGGCCCAAGGCGCTGCCCTCCGCCGCCGACTTCGACCCCTCACGCACGACCATCGCGCCGAGCTACAACGCCGCGTGGCTGGCGGTCAACCGCATCGTCGACCGGTACGGCACTTCTGCGCTGGTGCGCTTCTACCTCGCGGCGGCCACGAGTCCCGACGCCTCGTCCAGCACCAGCAGCGACCCCGACGCCAACGTCGCCACAGCCTTTGCGGCCGTGCTGCGCACCTCGCAGGCGGCGTTCACCAAGGAGTGGCTGGCCTACCTGCGGACCCTGGCGAAGTCCTGACCGCTGACGCGCCCGTCCTGCGGGGCGGGCGCGCCACCGCGTCCGGCACCCGCCACCCGACCCGACTGGGGGAGGACCAGCGAGACGACGACCAGGGCGCCCACGAACCAGAACTGGTTGTAGAAGGCCTGCTTGTTGACGAGGTTCGCCACCAGCAGGACCAGGGCCAGCCAGCGCAGCACGTCGGCCAGGAGGGGTTGGCGCCGCCAGACCGTCCAGCAGACGGCAGCGAGGGTGCCGAGCACAGCCACCCCCGTGACGGCGAACGGCAGGGTCACACCAAAGGTGTTGAGCGCCAACAGGTAGAGCGTGTTGGCGAACTTGATCGGATGGAAGCCCACCAACAGGCTGATGGTGTCGTGGACGAAGTCCGGCGGGCTCGTGAGGAACCACGGGGCGATCAACAGACCGGTCAGCGCACCCGTCGCGATGGACCTGCGCCAGCCGAATGGACGCCACAGCAGCAGGACGGGCAGCAGCAGGGCCAGGTGCTGCTTGCTGGCACACGCCAACGCCAGCGGGATGACAGCCCACCAGGCCCGGTCGCGCTGCACCAGGACGGCCCACGAGAGGATCCCGGCGAGCAGCAGTGGCTCCGTCCAGGACTGGTCGAGCTGGGTGAGGGTCCCCGGGGCGAACACCAGGAGCGCCGTCACCGCCGCTGCCGTCCAGACCCAGCCGCGCCCGACGCCGGTTCCGGTATGCCGCGGCGCCGTCCCGCGCGCGAGCAGCCAGACCCCGGCCACCGCCACGAGCGTCCAGGACGCGAGCGCCCAGCGGACATCACCGAGGAGCCAGCGTCCGGGCGCGAGCAGCACCGTGGTCCACGGCAGGTAGGGGAAGGCGTCCTTGACGCCGGGGGAGCCGGTCCACGTCATGGAGTAGAAGTTCTCCCCGCGTCCGAGCGCGTCAGTCGCCTGCTGGAGGACGACCCAGACATCGATCCGCGGTCGAGGCGAGGAGATGACGGCGGTGGCAGCGCAGGCGGCATACCCCGTCACGGCGACGAGGCCGGCTGCCCACGGGGCGCGAGGACCGTTGGTGCACAACAGGACCGCCGCCGCGAGCGGCGCGACGACGAGCAGGGTCGTGGCCAGTGCGAGGCCAGTCGGTGCGAGATAGCTGAACAGCGGGACCGCCAGCGTGGCCAGCGCCGAGCCCCCAAGCATGACGGCCACCGCCGGACGGGTCAGCTGGATCCGCCAGCCGGCCCACTGCCACAGGGCGAGCGCCGCCGTGGCCGCCGTCAGGGTCGCCACGATGGGGATGCGGTAGCGCACCACGCTCCACTGCAGGGCAGTGAAGAACAACAGCCAGCCGAGGGCGAACGCCAACGAGGACACCGCCACGGTCCGAGTGGACGATCCGTGGCGGTGTCGGCGCATGGCTAGACCCTAGAGGTCGCCCGGCTACTCCTTGCCGCCGCCGGCGTAGAGGGACTCCACCTCGTCGTGGAAGTCCTTCATGACGATGTTGCGCTTGAGCTTCAGGCTCGGTGTGAGGTAGCCGTTGTCCTCGGTGAAGTCCCCGGGCAGGACCGCGAACTTGCGGATCGACTCGGCCTTGGAGACCGACTTGTTGGCGTCGTCGACGGCCTTCTGGAGCTCGGCGAGCACCGTCTCGTTCGTGAGGGCCTGGTCGAAGGTCACCCCCGTGAGCCCGTTGTTCTTGGCCCAGCCGGGGAACATCTCCTCGTCGAGGGTGAGCAGGGCGCCGATGAACGGCTTCTGGTCTCCGACGACGATGCACTGGGAGATGAGCGGGTGGGCACGCAGCCGGTCCTCCAGGGCGGCCGGTGCGACGTTCTTGCCGCCGGCGGTGACGAGCAGCTCCTTCTTGCGGCCGGTGATCTTGAGGTAACCGTCCTCGTCGAGCTCGCCGATGTCGCCGGTGTGGAACCAGCCGTCGACGACCGCGCCCGACGTCGCCTCGGCGTTGTTGTGGTAGGCCGCGAAGACGTTGTTGCCCTGGATGAGGATCTCGCCGTCGTCGGCGATCCGGATGCCCACGCCGGGCAGCGGGGCGCCGACGGTGCCGATCTTGACCCGGTCCGGCACGTTGACCGTGGCGGGGGCGGTGGTCTCGGTGAGGCCGTAGCCCTCGAGGACGGTGACGCCGATGCCGCGGAAGAAGTGCCCCAGGCGGGTGCCGAGCGGCGCCCCGCCGGACACGGCATACATGACCTGTCCCCCCATGGCGGCGCGCAGCTTGGAGTAGACCAGCTTGTCGAAGATGCCGTGGCGCACCTTGAGACCCAGGCCGGCGCCTCCGGTGTCCTGCGCGGTCGACCAAGAGATCGCGGTGTCGGCGGCGGTCGCGAAGATCTTGCCCTTGCCCTCGGCGGTCGCCTTGGCCTCGGCGGAGTTGTAGATCTTCTCGAAGACCCGGGGGACCGACAGGATGAAGGTCGGCTTGAACTCCGCGAAGTCCGCGAGGAGGTTCTTGATGTCGGCGCTGTGCCCCATCTTGGCCTCGCCGGTGACGCAGAGGACCTGGATGAACCGGGCGAAGACGTGCGCGAGCGGCAGGAAGAGCAGCGTCGACGCGCCGTCGGCCTTGACGACCGACGTGAGCTTGGTGATGGCGTTCTCGGACAGCGCCAGGAAGTTGTCGTGGGTGAGCTGCACGCCCTTGGGCCGCCCGGTCGTGCCCGACGTGTAGATGATGGTCGCGAGGCTGGCGCGGTCGAGGCTGCCCTTGGCGGCCTCGAGATCGGCGTCGGACACCTCGGAGCCGGCGGCCTTGAGCTCGGCGATCGCCCCGGCGTCGACCTGCCAGGCGTGGGCCAGTCCGGGCACCTGGGTGCGGACCTCCTCGAGGGTTGCTGCGTGGGCCGCGGTCTCGAGCATGATGCCCTTGGCGCCCGAGTCGGTGAGGATCCAGCTGACCTGCTCCGCGGAGGAGGTCTCGTAGATCGGGACCGTGACCGCACCGGCTGCCCAGATCGCGAAGTCCGTGAGGGTCCACTCGTAGCGGGTCTTGCACATGATCGCCACGCGGTCGCCGGGGGAGATCCCCGAGGCGATCAGGCCCTTGGCGACCCCCCGGACATCCTCGTCGAACTCGGCCGCAGTCACGTCGATCCAGTGGGTGCCCTCCTTGCGCGAGAACGCGACCCGCGAGGGGTTCGATGCGGCGTTGCGACCCGGAAGATCGGCAAGACTCCCCTCGGTGGTCGGCGGCACGAGGGGCGGTGCGACGTGTTCCTGCACAGAGTCTCCTTTGACGACGGCATCACTGCCTCAGTGCTGCACAGACTACCCGTGGGTAGGTGCACCGGGGGAGGGCGTTCTTTGAAGGCTCCGTCACATCGCGGCGTGAGGTGCGAAAGACTGTCCGGGTGAGGGACCGCAGGATCGACATCGTCGACGAGACCTTCATCCGGGCTGCGCCCCAGGTCGTGCGTGCAAGCCTCGACGAGGAGGCCTGGACCGACCAGATCTGGCCACACGTGACCCGGGCCGTCCTCAGGGACCGCGGGCTGAAGGGCGTGCGCTGGAGCGTGACCGGACAGGTCGTCGGCGAGATGGAGGTCTGGCTCGAGCCGTTCCGCGACGGCGTGGTGGTGCACCACTACGTCAGAGGCACGCGCGGGCCCCGCGCGCCGCGCGATGTGGCCACCCGGCACACCCTGCGGTGGAAGCGCGCCGTGCACGAGCTCAAGGACCGCCTCGAGGGCGCCCCTCAGTGACCGTGTGGCCGTCGGGAACGACGGGTCGCCGTCAGGAGCCGCGGTCGTCGTCGAAAGGCTCGGCGCTGTAACCTTCCGCGCATGGCCGACCGCACCGAATCCAGCATCGACATCGACGCCAAGCCGGGTGAGGTCCTGGACGTCATCGCCGACTTCGAGAGCTATCCGCAGTGGGCGACCGAGGTCAAGAAGGTCACCATCCTCACCGAGGAGGGAGACGGGTGGGCCGACCAGGTGCAGTTCACCCTCGACGCAGGGGCGATCAAGGACACCTACACCCTCGACTACGAGTGGGACGTCGCCAAGAACGGCACCGGCGTCGTGTCCTGGAGCCTGGTCGAGGCGACCGTCCTCAAGGCCATGAACGGCTCGTACACGTTGGCTGCCAAGGGCAAGGACGCCACGACGGTGACCTACCGCCTGGCGGTCGACGTCAAGATCCCGATGCTCGGCATGCTCAAGCGCAAGGCCGAGAAGGTCATCATCGACACCGCGCTGAAGTCGTTGAAGAAGCGGGTGGAGGCTTGAGGCAGGCCGTCGCCCCAGGGCGCCGGTAGCCATGCGGGTCATCCTCTTCACCGGCAAGGGTGGTGTCGGCAAGACCACCACAGCTGCCGCCACTGCGGTCCGCGCGGCTCGCGCCGGCGTCAAGACGCTGGTCATGTCGACCGACGCGGCGCACTCGCTGGGTGACGCGCTGGGTGTCGACCTCGGCGTGGACCCCCGCTCGGGCCGCGACGGCGGCGGGGCGCCGGTGGACGTCGAACCCGGCCTCTCCGCCTTGCAGATCTCCCCACCGCACCTGCTCGGCGAGTCCTGGCGGGTGGTGCAGGACTACCTGCTCTCGGTCCTGGACACGGTCGGCATCGACGCGGTGGTCGCCGAGGAGCTGACCCGTCTGCCAGGTGCCGAGGAGATCGCGGCCCTGCTCGAGCTGCGCGCGCAGGTGGAGTCGGGTCCGTGGGACCTCGTTGTCGTCGACTGCGCGCCGACCGCTGAGACGTTGCGGCTGCTCGCGCTGCCTGAAGCCCTCGCCTGGCACCTCGAACGCCTGCTGCCCGCCCAGCGTGGGCTGATCCGGACGCTGCGCCCGGCCGCGGCGGCTGCCGCCGGGGTGCCCCTGCCCGACGTGGCGGTGGTCGAGGCGGTCACCGGGTGGCACCGCCAGATGCGCGCCGTGCACCGCATCCTGACGGGCGACCAGACCTCGGTGCGCCTGGTCCTCACTCCCGAGCGCGTCGTCATCGCCGAGTCCCGGCGGACCTGGACGTCGCTGTCCCTCTACGGGTTCGTCGTCGACGCGGTCGTGGTCAACCGGGTCTTCCCGGACGCCGCCGCCGAGGCGGGGCGCCACGCACCCGATGCCTGGCGCGCCTCCTGGAACGCGGCGCAGCAGGAGGGCCTGGTCGAGGTCCGTGAGTCCTTCGCCGGGCTGCCGGTCGTCGTGACTCCCTATCTGTCGTCCGAGCCGATCGGGGCCGATGCGCTCGCCGACCTCGCCGAGGCGCAGGAGGGCGCCACCGACGTCCTGTCGCCGGTCACCCATCGCGGCCTGACGGTCGATCGGACGCCGGAGGGTTTCGTGATGACGCTGCCGCTGCCGCTCGCGCACGCAGCCGACCTCGGCCTCCAGCGCCGCGACGACGAGCTGGTGGTGACGGTGGGCGAGCACCGCCGGGTGCTGACCCTCCCCGCGGCTCTGCAACGATGTGTGGTCGAAGGTGCCTCTGTGCGCGATGGTCTGCTGCGGGTGCGCTTCGTCCCCGACGAGGAGGTCTGGCCGCGTGGCTGACGACGAACGCCCTGCCGTGGGCACGGTGGCCCAGGAGGCAGCCCGTCTGCTGGACGCCCTCGGCGGGTGGGCGAGCACCACCCAGGCCGGGTATGCCGCGGCGGCGGGTCGTGGGCGGACGTCACCGGACGATGCCGGTCCTGACCGCGACCACGACGCCGGCGGCGGCCAGGCGCCTCGGTGTGACTCCTGCGGTGCCGCGAACGGCGTGGGGCAGGCCGTCACCTGTCAGCTGTGCCCGGTCTGCCAGGGCATCGGCTTGCTGCGCTCGGTGCGACCGGAGACCGTGGACCGGCTGGCCGACCTCGCGGGGGCGCTCGCAGCCACCCTGCGCGACATGGCGGGACAACGCCGTACGGACGACGCAACCGCGCAGGGCAGGGCCTCGGGAACGGCAGGCGGAAAGGCTGCGGGGAAGTCGTCCGGCGCGGCACGGGGCCGGGTGCAGGACATCGTCGTGGACGACGAGGACGAGCACCACACGGGGAGCGCCAGCTCATGAGCGTCACCATCGGGGTGGACATCGGGGGCACCAAGATCGCGGCCGGGGTCGTCTCCGCGACCGGGGAGATCCTGGCGCGCGCCCGCAGGGACACCCCCGCCCACGACCCGGACCAGATCGCCCACGACGTCGCTGCCGTCGTTGCCGAGCTGGGCGCGGACCGTACGGACGTCCGGGGCGTGGGTGTTGCCTGCGCCGGCTTCATCGACCGGACCGGCTCGACCGTGCTCTTCGCCCCCAACCTCGCGTGGCGCGACGAACCACTCAAGATGCGGCTCGAGGCCCTCGTCGACCAGCCCGTCACGATCGAGAACGATGCCAACGCCGCGGCGTGGGGGGAGTTCCGGTACGGGGCGGCCACCGAGGCCGACGACATGGTGCTCATCACCGTCGGCACCGGCATCGGTGGTGGCGTCGTGGTCGACTCGCGGTTGCTACGCGGCGCCTTCGGCATCGGTGGCGAGCTCGGGCACATGCGGGTCGTCCCCGACGGCATCCGTTGCGGCTGCGGCAACCGTGGCTGCTGGGAGGTCTACGCGTCGGGCAACGCCCTGGTCCGTGAGGCACGCGAGCTCGTGGCGTCGGGCGCCCTGAGCGCCGCGGCGTTGGCGCAGGCCTGTGAAGGCGACCCGAGCCTCCTCAGGGGGCACCACGTCACCAGCGCCGCGCAGGCAGGGGACTCGGCGTCCGTCGAGCTCCTCGCCGACCTGGGCCGCTGGGTGGGGGAGGGCGCCGCTTCGGTCTCCGCCATCCTCGACCCCGAGCTCATCGTCATCGGCGGCGGTGTCGTCGCCGCCGGCGACCTGTTGATCGGGCCTGCCCACGCGGCATACGCACGCAACCTGACGGGGCGCGGCCACCGGCCGGTCGCCGACATGGTGGCCGCTCGCCTCGGCAACGACGCCGGGCTGATCGGCGCGGCAGCGCTTGCCGCCGAGGGCGTCGGGTCGTGAGCTCGGGGCTGGCCGTCGGCATCGACATCGGCGGCACCAAGGTGGCCGGGGGAGTCGTCGACGCCGATGGCTCCGTCGTGGCCAGGGCGAGACGGGACACGCCTCACCGGTCCATGAGTCCGGGCGTGGTCGAGGACACCATCGTCGAGGTGGTCAGGGAGCTCATCGACGTCGCCGGGGACGACGTGGTCGCGGTCGGCATCGGAGCGGCCGGGTTCGTGGCCGCCGACCGGGCCACCGTGGTCTTCGCCCCCCACCTGTCCTGGCGCGACGAACCGCTCGAAGCCAACCTGCAGCGCCGCGTCCCGGTGCCGATCTCGGTCGACAACGACGCCAACGCTGCTGTCTGGGCGGAGTGGAGATTCGGTGCGGCACAAGGGGACTCACACGTCGTCATGGTGAACCTCGGCACCGGCATCGGTGGCGCGCTGATCATGGACGGCCAGATCATGCGCGGCCGTTTCGGGATCGCGGGGGAGTTCGGGCACATGCAGGTGGTGCCGGGCGGTCAGCGTTGCGAGTGCGGCAACAAGGGCTGTTGGGAGCAGTACGCCTCGGGCAACGCCCTCGTCCGTGAGGCCCGCTCCCTGATGACGGCGAACAGCCCCATGGCCAGTGACCTGCTCGCGCGCGCCGGTGGTGACGTCTCAGCGCTCACCGGGCCGATGATCACCGAGGCGGCACGCGAGGGTGACTCGACGGCGACCGAGCTGCTCGGTGAGATCGGGCAGTGGCTGGGCCTGGGCATCGCCAACCTCGCGGCGGCCTTCGATCCCGGCATCTTCGTCGTCGGCGGTGGGGTGAGCGCGGCCGGCGACCTGCTGCTGGAGCCGGCTCGCGCCGCGTTCCGGCGTCACCTCACCGGTCGGGGCTACCGCCCCGAAGCGCGGATCGTGGCCGCGGCCCTGGGCAACGAGGCCGGACTGATCGGCGCCGCGGACCTGGCCCGACGAGACGCCCTGGGACGCGCCGGCGCCGAGGGCGCATGAGCACGATGCGCGTGGCGTCCTACAACGTCAAGGACTTCACGCTCGACCGTCGCGCCGCCGCCCGGGTCGTCCGCGCGATCGATCCCGATGTGCTGTGTCTCCAGGAGGTCCCACGGCGGCTCTTCTCCACGTGGCGGGTCTCGGCCTTCGCCGCGGAGTGCGGGATGTTCTGGTCGGGGCGGCACCGCGGCAGCGGCGGCACGACCATCTTCACGTCATTGCGCGTGCAGGTGCCCGAGTCGCGCCACTACCGGCTGCGCGTCGCAGCCCTCCAACGCACCCGCGGGTATGCCGTGCTGCGCGTCGGGCCCGCCGGTCACCAGCCGCTCGTGGTGGCTTCGGTGCACCTGAGCCTCGATGCCGACGAACGTGAGCGGCACGCGGGACAGATCCTCAGGACGGTCTCCAGCGGCGGGCCGGTGCTGCTCGCAGGCGACCTCAACGAGGGAGAGACGGGCCGGGCCTGGCGGTTGTTCGCCTCCCCGCTGCGCCTGATCTCGCCGACCGCCCCGACCTACCCGGCCACGGCACCACGCAAGCTGCTCGACGTCATCTTCGCCTCGCCCGACCTGGGCGTCCTCCCGCACCAGGAGGTCCCTCTCGAGGTCGCCGACCTGGTGGCAGCCAGTGACCACCGCCCGACGTGGGTCGACGTCGACCTCGACCCTCAGGTGGTCCCGACGGCACAGACCGAGGCCGGACCACCGGTGGCCGAGTCCACGGTCGAGCAGGCGGAAGCGGGCAGCCCCTCCGGGTGACGCCCCGAGAAGGGGCACGGCACCCGCCTGGCCGCAGCTCTCAGACGCGGGCTCCGTTGTCGGGGTCGTCCTCGTCGCGGGCCTGCGGCTGCCGCATCACGAGCAGGACGAACCCCATGACCGTGAGTCCGAGGGCTCCGAGCGTCCACCAGCTGCTGACGTTCGGCCGGAACAGCACCAGCCACAGCAGGAGCAGCGGACCAGCCACGAGACCGACGATGATGCCCCAGAACTGAAGGTCCTCCTGGGGCGGCAGGGGCGCCGTCGGGCCGGGCTCGAAGTGCTCGTCGTCGTCGAGGTCGCGCTGGTCGCGCAGCTCGACCGGATCCGGGGCGTCCTCGGCGGCTCCCGGCTGCTCGGCTCCGCGCCACACGACGAACGGCCTGGTCGGGGGTGGGTTCACGGTCGGCCGCAGCGGCGGGTTGACCCCCGTTGCGGGCTGACCCGAAGCCGGGCCTGAGGCGCCCTCGGTCGACGGGTCGCTGGTGTCGCCATCCTGGGAGCCGGAGCCTCGGTCGGCGGAGTCGGCGGAGGTGGGGGACTCGGCGGAGGCGGGGCTGTCGGGGTTGTCGGGCAGGGACTGGACCTCGTCCCAGCGCGCGATGATGTCCGCGAACTCGGCGTCGACGTCGCGGTCGCTCATGGGATGCCCCTTGGTCTGGATCGAGCCGGATGGCTGGACGAACTCGGCCTAGCTCAGCCGCTCGATGAACTGCACCGACTCCTCAAAGATACGTGGCGCGTCGTTGTCGAGGGTAGCCACGTGGTAGCTGTCGTGGAGGAGGATCTCGGTGGAGTCTTCGCTGGAGATCCGGGCCAGGATCAGTTCCGAGCTCGACGCGGGCACGACGTGGTCCTGCGGCGAGTGCAGCAGGAGCACCGGCTGGGTCACCTCCGGCAGGTCGCGGATGACGTTCTTCCAGGCCGTGAACTGCGAGTGCGCCGCGTGCACCGGCGAGCGGTCGTAGGCCAGCTCGACCACCCCGGGCTTCTTGATGTCGCTGGCGATGGCAGCAGCGCTGGGCATGACGTGCTTGAGGAGTGGGACGAGCCGGATCCGCCAGTCCTCGAACTTCACCGCGGGGTTGACCAGGACCAGCCCCGAGACCCGCGGGCCGTGCTCTGCGGCCAGGGCGAGGGCCAGCGCCCCGCCCATCGACAGCCCGCCGACGAAGACGCGGCCACAGCGTTCGTGGAGCTCGCGGAACGTGGTGTCGACGACGGCATACCAGTCCTCCCACCTGGTGCGGTTCAGCTCCTGCCACGTCGTCCCGTGCCCGGGCAGCCGCGGAACCCGGACCGTGTAGCCGCGTTCGGCGAGGTACTCGCCCCAGGGACGCACGCCTTGTGGGGTCCCCGTGAAGCCGTGGACCAAGAGCACACCGGTGTCGGATCCATCGTGGGAGTAGGGCTCTGCGCCGGGAAGCAGGGACACGGTCACTCCTGGGGCAGGGGCAGAAACGGAGCTGGGGTGGCGCGCATTCTCGCACGGGCCGCGACGACGCCTTGAGTACCGTAGAGTTCACGGCGTCACTTCGGGAGGTGTGCTGGTGTTCTACTGGGTGCTCAAGACGGTCGTTCTTGGCCCGATCCTCAAGTTGCTCTTTCGCCCGTGGGTCGAGGGCGAGGAGAACATTCCCGACGACGGCCCAGCCATCTTCGCGAGCAACCACCTGTCGTTCTCGGACTCCATCTTCCTCCCGCTGGTCATCCCGCGCCGGATGACCTTCCTGGCCAAGTCCGACTACTTCACCGGACGAGGCCTCAAGGGCCGCCTGACCGCCGCGTTCTTCCGCGGCGTCGGTCAGCTGCCCGTGGATCGTTCCGGCGGTCGCGCGGGTGAGGCGGCCCTGCGCTCTGGCTTGAAGGTGCTGCGCCGCGACGAGCTGCTCGGCATCTATCCCGAGGGGACGCGCAGCCCCGACGGCCGGCTCTACCGTGGACGCACCGGTGTCGCCCGGATGGCCCTCGAGGGCAAGGTCAAGGTGCTCCCTGTCGCGATGATCGGCACCGACAAGGCCCAGCCGACCGGCACCAAGATCCCCAAGCTGATCCGCATCGGTGTGAAGATCGGAAAGCCGCTCGACTTCTCGCGCTACGAGGGCATGGAGGACGACCGCTTCGTCCTGCGCTCCATCACCGACGAGATCATGTACGAGCTGATGCTGCTGTCCGGCCAGGAGTACGTCGACATGTACGCCACGTCCATGAAGGACCGCATCCTCGCCGCTGCGAAGACCAAGGCGCGCGAGCTCCAGGAGGCAGCCCTGCCGGGCTCGGCCGCCAAGGAGCTCGAGGAGGCCCTCGACGCCGGGGACGACCAGACCTCGCGCAAGGGGCAGCGCCCGAGCGTCGACGACGCCGTCGGTGACATCGACGAGCGGACCGGCGCTGACGACGACCGCACCGAGGACGAGGCGGCCGCTGACCGCGACGATGTCCCGCGCGACGCCGAGTCGGTCTCGGACGAGGTGCCCCCCGGCGCCCGCGCGGCGAGCTGAGGACCCCTTCGCCGTGGCGCGGCACCTGAGCCTGTCCGCGCGCCGCGCCATCGCGGCCCCGGACTCCCAGCCCGAGGTCGTGTCTGCCTTCTGGAAGGGCATCGACGTCTTCCGGCCCATCGCCCTGGCGTATGCCGCGTACTCCCTGGCGGACCGGCCGCACGACCTCGCGCGGCCAGCCCTGGGCTGGACGGTCCTCGCGGTGCTCGGCCTCTGGACCGTCTTCCTCGTCCTCTACCGTCGCCGTCGGCTGTGGCTGGTCGTCGTCGAGTTGCTGCTCGGGGCTGCCGCGATCATGGCAACCCTGGTGGTCGACACCTCCGCGGCCATCGAGCAGGGCTCGCGCACCCTGCCGACGATCTGGCCTGCGGCCGGCGTCGTGTCGGCGGCCGTGCTGCTGGGCCGCAAGGGCGGCATACCGGCGGCGGTCTTCATCGGCATCGTCGACGTGGTCGAGGTGGGGAAACCCACGCCCAACACCGTCAACAACATCGTCCTGCTGCTCCTCATCGGCGCCCTCATCGGCTATGCCTGCGACCTCGCCCGAGAGGGGCACGCCAAGCTGCGCGAGGCGTTATCCCTCGAGGCCCAGGTGCGCGAGCGGGAGCGGCTCGCCCGCACCGTGCACGACGGGGTCCTGCAGACCTTGGCCTTCATCAACCGACGCGGCACCCAGCTCGGCGGCGAGGCCGCGCAGCTGGGGGGCATGGCCGCCGACCAGGAACGCCTGCTGCGCGCCCTGGTGAGTGGGACCTCGTCGGCCGACACCGAAGCCACCGTGACCGGCGACCTGGACCTGCGCCAGCAGCTCGGACGGTTCGCTGGGGGACAGGTCCACCTCGTCGCGCCGGCCGACCCGGTGCTCGTGCCACCGCGCGTGGCCGGCGAGCTCGTCGCAGCCGTCGGAGCCGCTCTCGACAACGTGCGCGTGCACGCCGGGGACGGGGCCCAGGCCTGGGTCCTCGTCGAGGACGACGGCAGCGAGGTCGCCCTGACCGTGCGTGACAACGGCGTGGGTATGCCGGCTGGTCGCCTCGACGAGGCGGCCGCGGCGGGCCGGATGGGCGCTTCCTCGAGCATCCGCGGGCGGTTGACCGATCTGGGTGGGACGGCGGACTACACGGTGCGAGAGGGTGCCGGGGTGACCGTCCGGATGCGTGCCCCGAAGGATGGCGGACGCGATGCCGGACGCAGCGAGGGAATCAGCAAGCGAATCCGCAAGGGACGCGACAAGGGACGCGACAGCGGACGCGACAGCGGACGCGACAACCAAGGAGTGCGATGACCGACCAGCAACCCGAGCCCGCGGCGGCTGCGCCGGTGAGCGTGGTCGTCGCGGACGACCACCCGATGTGGCGGGACGCGGTCGCGCGCGACCTCGCCGAGGCGGGGATGACCGTGCTGGCCACGGCGGATGATGGACCCGCCGCGGTCAACCGGACCAAGGCGACTCGGCCCGACGTGCTCGTCCTCGACCTCAACCTGCCAGGCATGCGCGGGCACGAGGTGTGCGCGGCGCTGGGCTCGCTGGCCACCCGGGTGCTGGTGCTGTCGGCGTCCGGTGAGCAGCAGGACGTCCTCGAGGCGGTCAAGGCCGGGGCGACCGGCTATCTCGTGAAGTCCGCCTCGCGGGAGGAGATCGTGGCGGCCGTCCGGGCGACTGCCCGCGGCGAGGCCGTGTTCACGCCGGGGCTGGCCGGGTTGGTGCTGGGGGAGTTCCGCAGGATGTCGACCCAGCCGCAGGCCGATCCGTCGCGGCCGATCCCCGAGCTGACCGAACGCGAGACCGAGGTGCTCAAGCTGGTCGCGACGGGGATGTCCTACAAGGAGATCGCGTCCGACCTGTTCATCTCGCACCGCACCGTGCAGAACCACGTGCAGAACACGCTCGGGAAGCTGCAGCTGCACAACCGCATCGAACTGGTCCGGTTCGCCATCGCGAAGGGCCTGGACACCCTCGAGGCGTGAGCGTCCTCCGTCGCCCGGCTGCTGGAGCGCACCCGTGCGCCGTGGGGGTTTGTACGCCATTTGCGCGATGACGCATGTGGTTGTGCCGATGCACCCTCGGTAGCGAAGGGTAGGAGGCACTGAAGTGGGCGACATCAACCGGAAGTTCTTCTTCGACCACGTTCGGGTCGCACTGTTCGACGGACACCTCAGGCAGAGCCAGGTCGACGGGCTCGACGGCTTCCTCGACCGGTGGGAGAAGTTCCACAAGACCGACGACCTGCGCTGGCTGGCCTACATGCTGGGCACCACGCACCACGAGACCGACCACAAGATCCAACCCATCGAGGAGTACGGCAAGGGAAAGGGCCACGCCTACGGCAAGCCCGATCCGGTCACCCACCAGAGGTACTACGGTCGCGGGTTCGTCCAGATCACCCACAAGGGCAACTACCAGCGGATGGGCGACATCCTCCAGGTCGACCTGGTCCACCACCCCGAGCTCGCCCTCAACTTCGACGTCGCCCTGCGGATCATCTTCTTCGGGATGACCAACGGAACCTTCACGGGCAAGCAGCTGTCGGACTACTTCAACCCCCACAAGGCGGACTGGGTGAACGCCCGCAGGATCGTCAACGGCACCGACAAGGCCCAGTCCATCGCCACCCTGTCGCGCAGGTACTACGCAGCGATCTCCTTCACGACGCCCTGACCGTCCACACCCCTGACCGTCGACACCCCTGACCACATTGCCTGGACGCCGGGCTCACGAGGGTCAGGGCAGTCGCCGTCAGTCGTCCATCGCCTCGATCCCGAGCTCGGCCAGTTCGGCCATGCGCGCTCGCATGTGCTGGATCATCTCCGGCGCAGGACGCTCCCAGCCCGTGATCTCCTCGACCACCCGCAGGGGCTCGGTGGTCCGGTAGGACCGGGTCGGGTTTCCCGGGAAGCGCTTGTCGGTGACGTTCGGGTCGTCCTCGATCGTCCCGGTGGGCTCGACCCGGTAGACCCGGCCCGGCCCCGTGCCCCGCGCGAGCTCGGCCGCCAGTGGCGCGCCCTGGCGGGTGGCCGTCAGGTAGATGTGTCTGGACTGACGCCCCGAGCCGTAGTTCGAGCGCCAGCCGGGCGTGAGCAGCTCACCCGGGCGCAGGTCGGCTTTCGTCCCGTGGAAGAAGGGTCCGGGGTCGTCGACCACCCGCGGCGCCGGAGGGGGATCCCGCAGCAGGCTCTCGAGTCGCTTCATGAGTACCGCGACCCGGCTGCGCGCCCCAGGCACCCGCGGGTAGCGCGACAGGACGTCAAGGACGACCGGCGTGGCTCGCTTCGCGGCGGCCGTGACGGCGTACTCGGCGACCACCGGGTCATCGCCGCGTGCGAGCTCGGCCGCCCGGGCGGCGTGGGCGGCCGGCCCGAGGATGTGGCGCACCTGCCTCGCCTTCGCCAGCGGATGCAGGTATGCCGCGGCGGCGGCATCTCCTGCAGCGCTCGCCGCGTGCCGTGCGGCGTCCGTCGTCGCGTCCGCGGCTGCCCGATGGGCGTCGGCCGCGGCAGTCCGTTGGAGTCGTGACCGCGGCGCGCCCTCGGCGAAGACTCGCGCGGCCTGGACAGCTGCGGCCGGTCGGGGGTCGTCCGGACGGGACCTGAGGAAGATGACGAGTGCAGGTTCGGCGCACGCCGCGGCATACCCGGCCACCGCCCGCAGCTCGTCCATCGTCAGCTCGAAGTCGCCCGCCCCTGTCTGCATCTCCGGCCGCTTCGCAGGTCTCACCGTGTCTTGCGCGTGAACGTGAGGTGGGTAACGCCGCTGGGGGACGAGATCGCCTCGATGCCGTAGGTGTCCTCCAGGGAGTCGAGACCGTCCCAGAGACGGACGCCGCGACCGAGCACGATGGGGACCTGGACGACGTGCATGTGGTCGACGAGCCCGGCGGCGAGGAAGTCGCGGATGACGGTGGCGCCACCGCCGATCCGGACGTCCTGCCCGTCGGCTGCGTCGCGAGCACGTTCGAGCGCCTCGGCCGGGGCGACATCGAGGAAGTGGAAGGTGGTGCCGCCCTCCATCTCCATCGAGGGACGCGGCCGATGGGTGAGCACGAAGGTCGGTGTGTGGAACGGCGGGTTCGGACCCCACCAGCCCTTCCAGTCCGGGTCGTCGCGCCATCCGGGCGGGCCGAACTTGTTGGCGCCCATGATCTCGGCGCCGATGCCGGGGGTGTGGCGCTCGGCGAACGCGTTGTCGACGCCGGCGGCCCCGCTCGCGTCCCAGAACCGGGTGGCGAACATCCACTCGTGCAGGCGCTGGCCGGCGTGACCGAAGGGCGCCTCGGCGCTCTGCGGTTCGCCGGTGGCGAAGCCGTCGAGGGAGATGGAGAAGTTGTGGATCCGTGCGAGTGACATCGGCGCCTTTCCTCGGGGCGGTCAATCGGTGATGCGCTGACCCAACCAGATCGGTCGGGACGGGTCGCACGATTCGAGGGCGACCCAGACCCCGTCGCCAGGGGCAGGGACCTGGTGGGTTTCACCGAAGGGCAGGCAGGCCGCGGCCCACACACCGTCGTCTCCGCCGAGGTCCGGGACCCGGACGAACAGGCGCGCCTGCATGAGCGGGTCCGCGTTGTCGAGCACGGTCGCACGGTGGACCCCGCACGTGGCGACGGACGGTCGACGACGGGTGCCGAGATAGCTCTCGCCGGCGAGCTGCTCCGAGTGGAAGCTGAGCAGCTCCGCGACGAAGCCGAACAGCTCCAGCAGGGCCACGCCCGGATCATGGTCGGTCGTGTCCGTCCAGTCCCTCAGCCGAGTGCGCGCCCGCTCGACGAGATCCTCGAGCTGCGGCCGCTCATCGCGGCCACCATCCCCGCTCATGGGCTCAGGTGTCTGCTCATGGGCACCATTATTCGCACGTCGACCGCCACGGGCCATCACGTTGCGTTCTCCGCCAGGTCGGCGGGTCGGTTGCCGCCGCCCACCCCATTGAACGCTCACCACGGCATACCGTCGGGGTGTGGCACTTGCTCGCCCGCCGCGGGACGGTATCGGCGGGCGGTGTCGTATTCGTGGGTTGCCGTTCGTGGTGTGGGTGGAAGGTGGTCACCCGGACCACCGACAACGAAGGAGAACAGTCATGACGCACTACCTGCTGGCCGTGCACGGCCCGGCCGAGATGGACGAGTTCGGCAACTACGGCTCCAAGGAGGAGATGGAGGAGTCGTTCGCTGCGACCGGTGTCTTCAACGACAAGCTGCAGGCCGAGGGCTACTGGGTCTTCGCCGGCGGGCTCGAGCCGGTCTCGACGGCAACGGTCGTCGACGGCCAGGGAGACACACCGGTCCTGACCGACGGCCCCTACCTGGAGTCGAAGGAGGTCCTCGGTGGCTTCTGGGTGATCGACGCGCCGGACCTCGACGTGGCCCTGCGCCTTGCCGCCGAGGGGTCCAAGGCCTGCCGGGGCAAGGTCGAGGTGCGTCCGTTCGCCGGGCTCGCCTGAGCCGCTCGTTGCCGAGGCGGCACTCGCCGGATGGGTCAGGAATCGAGAAGCGTCGGATGCTCACCGACTCGTAGCCTCAACACATCGATGAGAGGCGGTCCGCAAAGGTGACCGTCCTGACCCGGAGGTGACGAAGATGAGTGCCACGATCCGCAGTCTGGTGATCCCGGTGTCCGATCTGGACGCCACCAAGGCCGTGTACACCGCGTTGCTCGGGGCACCGCACACCGACGAGCCCTACTACGTCGGGTACAACGTCGACGGCTTCGAGGTCGCCCTGAACCCGGCCGGCGCGGGTGGGGGACCGGTGGCCTTTGCCGATGTCGATGACCTCGACGCGACCCGCGCGACCCTGCTGGAGGCCGGAGCCACCGAGCGCGATGCGCCGCGTCAGGTCGCACCGGGTGCGAGGGTGTGCGTGATCGTGGACGCGGACGGCAACCCGATCGGCCTGCGCGGGGCGTAGGAGTCGCACGGCGCGGTCACCACGCGGTCAGGCGGTCACCACCGTCCGCGGTGCACGACCTCGTCGAAGGGCCGCCGGTTGAGCTGGCGGATGACGGCCAACGGCTTGTCCGACGGATAGCCGACGGAGAGCAGGTAGGCCAGGAATCGTCCTTCGGGGAAGCCGAGGACGGACCTGGCCCGGTCCTGGTCGGAGGCGGCGGCATGGCCGGTGCCGACGCCCAGGTCGGCCGCGGCAACCGTCATCGCATACGTGGCCTGGCCGAGGTCGTACTGGAGCAGCTCGGACTGCCGGTCGTCCTGTGGTTCGGGCGCGACGATGGCGATCGCGGCCCCCGCTCCGGCGACGTGCCTGGCGCCCTGCCAGACCTTCGCCAGCTCGACCAGCTGTGCCCTGTCGGTGACGAGCACGAAGTCCCACGGCTGCCAGTTGCCCGCCGACGGGGCGCGTCGCCCAGCCTCGAGAATCCGGTCGAGCGCCTCGCCGGGTACCGGCTGATCGGTGAACTGCCGAACATTGCGGCGCGCCCGCATGGCGTCCCACGTCTCCACTGTCCCATCGTGCGCCTCGAAGGCGGGTTGTGGAAGGAAAGGGTGGGGCGTTGACCCGTCCACGACGTCCGGGGACCCGCGCCGCCGGGTCTGTGGCTCGTCCTCAGAGCGTATGGCGTGGGCCGGTGGCTCGGCGTAGCGTCGTTGTCCGAACACGTCACAGTCTGATGGGGTGGATGAGATGGCAGATCGGCAGGACGGCGTAATGCTCGTGCAGCTGGCCCAGTGGGGCTCGACCATGGGCCTCGAAGACGCCATGCAGGCCGTGTTGGCCGACGGTTTCGACCCCGAGACCGCCTCCATCGATGACGTCCTGGTGTCCCGTGTTCTCAACTGGGGCGAGACTATCGGCACGCTCACCAAGAACGGGCTGATCGACACTGACCTCGTGCTCGACTGGTGGTGGGCTGCGGGTGTCTGGACGCGCGTCGGCCCTGCTGCGCTCAGGGCGCGCGACAAGCACGGCGTTCCCCAGCTGTACGAGAACTTCGAGGCGCTGGCGGCGAAGCAGGGCAGCTGAGGTCGGCGTCACGCGAGTCCGAACCTCCGGACGACCGCGACACGCGGAAAGGGGGTGGGTCGATGGATCGGGAGACCGCTCAGGAGTGGCTCGACCGGTACGTCGACGCATGGCTGTCCTACGACCGGGACGCTGTCTCCGGGCTGTTCAGCGAGGACATCGTCTACCGCTACCACCCGTCTGACGAGCCGACGGTCGGTCGAGACCCTGTCGTCGCGTCCTGGCTCGGCGAGGGGGCCTCTGGTGGCGCCTCGACCCGCGACACGCCGGGCACCTACGAGGCGAAGTACTCTCCGGTCGCGGTGGACGGCGACATCGTGGTGGCCACCGGCACATCGTCGTACCGAGAGGTGCCGGGCGGGCCATTCGTCCGCATCTACGACAACTGCTTCGTCATCCGTTTCGACGGCGAAGGACGGTGCCGCGAGTTCACCGAGTACTACAACCGCCGTCCGTGACTGGCGCGGCCCCGAGGGCTCTGGACCGGTGGCCGGGTGGTCAGACGGGGGCCGCGGGACCCACGCCGGGCGCGGTGGGGCTCGAGGTGACCAGATCGGCTGGAGCGTTCTGGCGACGTGAGAGGAGGATCGCGGGCAACGCGAGGGCGGATATCGCGGAACCGACAACGTACGACGGTCCGTACCCCCACAGGTCGGCTGACTTGCCGAGAACCGGCTGGCCCCAGACCCCACCGCTGGAACCCATGAGGGAGTCGAACGACAGGATCGTGGCACGCTGCTTGGAGGGGATGAGGCCGTTCAGGTAGGTCTGGCGGATCGGCATCGACGCCGCAAAGAGCAGACCCCACACGCTCACCAGGGTGATGACGACCCAGAAGCTGTGCACCAGCCCCATCAGGGCGAGCGCCAGCGTCCCCAGGGCCGAGATCGCGGCCAGGGCGCTGGTCCGGCGGTGGACGAAGTGACGGAGCCGGGGGGCGAGCAGCCCTCCGAGGATCTGGGCCCCTGCGACGATCGCCGCTGCGAGACCGGCGATCTGGTACGCGTGGGGGTCGCCGTAGAGCTCCAGGAGGTACGGCTGCAGCGCGTAGAACGCGTAGATGGCGACGCCACCGGTGAAGAGCGACTCGACCATCAACCACTTGACGGCAGGCACCCGCCACCCGAGGTCCACCGAGGTCGCGACGATGTGTCGCATCTCGGCGAGGGGGCGGCCACGCGGGTCGGGTGTGAAGCCGATGTCGTGCATCACGACGGACGCGAACAGGAACATCGCGGCCAGGATCGCCGAGCGCAGGACGAACGGGACACCGACCGACGAATGCTGGGCGATGACACCCCCGCCGAGCGAGCCGACGAGCATCGCGGCTCCGCCCACCACCTGCCCGCGCCCGAACACCGACTCCACGGTGCCGGTGAAGTTGACCGCAGCCAGGGCGTCGATCAGCCAGGCCTCGACGGCGCCCGAGAAGAAGGTGAAGCCGAGTCCGAGTCCGATGGACACCAGGGCCCAGAGCCAGAACGCCGAGTGCCAGTGCCAGAGCCCCACGTAGGCCAGCGTGGCCACGCTGAGCGTGATCGTGCCGAGCAGGTAGGACGCGCGGCGACCGATCGTGTCGGCGACCACCCCGGTGGGCACCTCGAAGATCACCATGCCTGCGGTGAAGAAGGCGTTCGCCGCGAACGCCTCCAGGTTGGACAGGCCGGCGTCGAGCAGGAAGATCGTGTTGATGCCCCAGATGAGGGCCTGGGCAAGGGTGTTGCCGAGGAGCAGCATCAGGTAGGTCCGCACGACCCCGCGTGCCGTGGTGACCGGAGAGGCAGTCGACACGGAACTACCTAACCGCGTCAGGGGGTGGACGTCGATAGCCGTCGGCAGCCTCACTCGGGCAGTCGGCCTCCCGGGTGCATAGAGTGCCCGGTCATGAGCGAGCGAGCGTCGACCTCGGCGGCAGCCCTGAGCAGGGCGTTGGTCTTGGGTGGGGGCGGATCGGCAGGCAATGCGTGGCTCATCGGCGTCAGCGCCGGCCTGGTGGATGCCGGGTTGGATGTGACCGAGGCCGACCTGGTCATCGGGACGTCGGCCGGTGCGACGGCCGCGGCCCAGATCACCAGCGCGAGTCCGACCACCCTGCTTGCCGACATCGTCGGCCCTGCGGCCCCGCCGCGGACTGCTCCGGTGGCAACCAGTGGTCGACGCGTTCGCACCGGGCCGGTGGTCGACCACCTGGAGAGAACGAACC
The DNA here is from genome assembly GCF_056403675.1 of Pedococcus sp. P2_F6. Classification (NCBI taxonomy): domain Bacteria; kingdom Bacillati; phylum Actinomycetota; class Actinomycetes; order Micrococcales; family Intrasporangiaceae; genus Pedococcus; species Pedococcus sp. P2_F6. The sequence continues at coordinate 907,344 of NZ_JBFUEZ010000001.1, read as the reverse complement.
GAATCATCGCCGCCGCTGAGGACGCGGCCGACATGCGCCGCAGAATGGGTGCGGCGGCGCTCGACCTGGAGGCGGCGTCGGATGGGTCCGGGCACACGCGGTGGCGCGCCACCGTCGCCGCCCGGCTGCCCAGCCAGCAATGGCCGGAACGCAGGATGCTGATCACCGCGGTCGATGCCCACACGGGTGAACCGGTCGTGTTCGACCGCCACAGTGCGGTGCCGCTGGCGGACGCCGTCGCCGCCAGCACAGCGAGCGGCGTCGCCTACCGCATCGGCAGCGCTCGATACATCGACGGCGGTTACCGTCGCAACGAGAACGCCGATCTCGCGGCCGGCTACGGGCGGGTGCTGGTGCTTTCTCCACTCGGAGGCCGAACGCGGCACCCGCTGCTCTGGGGGATGCACCTTGCAGCGCAGGTCGACGAGCTGCGCGCGGGCGGCAGCAGGGTCGCGACGATCCTGCCGGATGGCAACTCCCTCAAGGCATTCGGCACGAATCTGATGGACCCGTCGACGCGTCCGCCCGCTGCTCGAGCCGGTTACGAGCAGGGCAGGTCCCTGGCCGAGCAGCTGATCGAGTTCCTAGACTTCGGCGGGTGAGCAGGACGCCCAGCCACCAGGGGAGATCGCTCCCCGCCCTCGCCCTCGCCCTTGCCGTTGCGGCGTTGTCGACGCTGCCAGCCGCCATCGGTTTCGGTTGGCAGGACACTCCGCTGGGCTTCGGCGAAGTGGCCTTCAGCATCGAGGACTTCGGCATCGCGGGAGCTGCCATGGGCGCCTTGGCGATGGCTGTGGCCGTGTCAGCGCTGCGCGCCAACCGGCGCGATCACGAGCCGGTGTGGGTGGCGGGATCGGCGATAGCCGTTTCCGTGGCAGCCATGGTGGCAGGCCTCGTGCTGCCCGTCAGCCTCCTGTGCTATTTCGAGAACACCGGTACCTGCTGATCCGCACCGCACGGTGACACAACGGACGTGACCCGTGCCACGAGCCATCAGCGCATCCATGGGGTATGCCGCGCTGCGCCGCCTCAGCGTGCGAGGTCGGCGCTGCCCCGAGGCACCCGGTGCCGTCCCTGCTCGGGGCGCGGTTGCGGCGGGGCCGTGCGTCCCGACGTGAGCGGCGAGGGCAGGAGGGCGCCGACGGTGAGCCCCGCGAGACCGGCCAGGTACTCGTCCACCTGCTGGCCACTGACGGACAGGTAGATCACCGCGCCCAGGCTCGAGAGGGCTGCTACCACCATCGCCAGGCTCGAGACCCGGGACGTGAATTCGTCACGCATGACGATCCTCCAACCTCGGCTGGGCAGGTTACCCAACCTCTTGTCCTCAAAGAGGGGTCAGGCGCGCTGTTGATACCGAAGCGACGGCGTTATGTGTGGGGCCGCGGGGCCAGGGACAGCTGACGTCATTCTCGTGCAATTGCCGGAGTTGGGTCGCGTCGAATGGTCCTATCGTTCGATTGCGTCACAGGTTCTGGCGGGCAGCCTCGCCCTGCGGTGGAGGGTTGGCCAAGGCGGAAGGAACGACACGATGCCGAGTCGGCAATGGACTTCTGGTGCGCTGACAGTGACCTACCCCGACTCGTACTCAGTCGGGACGGCCACGACCACGACCGGCAGCCCACCGAGTCCCGGTCGACGGCGCCGGAGCCCAACAGCCGGCCGGACCGCAGCCGGCCAGGAGAACGTGACCGGTGCTCTCCTGGACGCCCTCGCCGACCAAGACCTCGAGCTGGTCGAGCCCGTGGAGCTGGTGCCGCCCCGCCCGGCCCCGGGAAGGCGTGCCCCCAGCCGGGCGGCCACCGTCAGCCTGGACCTCGATGTCGCGCCAGAGGAGTCAGCCGTGATCCTGCTGGAGCAGGACGGCTTCTACTCCTGGCAGCTGCCCACCGACAACGGAACCCCGACCGTGAGGGCGCGACGCGGCCGCGGCCCGGCGCGGCGGCAGGTGCACTTCGAGCTCGACGTCCGTGCGTCCGAGCCGGCCACGGCGGCGCCGGCTCCGTCTCGGACGGTCCGGGGCCCCTTGGGCGACTTCGTCGTGGGCCGCGCCAAGGCCTACGTCCTCAAGTTCGTGGCAGGGCTGGTCCCCGGACCGCTCATGGGCTTCCTGGAGCGACACGTGACGCCCGGCCTTGTCATCATGCAGGGCAAGGACGTCAGCAAGTGGTCGCGGGTGAGCACGCTCGGGGACGTGAAGCTGCCCCAGGACCGGCCGGCCCGCATCCTGCTCTTCGTGCACGGGACCTTCTCCTCCACGGTGGGCAGCTACGGCGCACTGACCTCCACCGACCACGGCCGAGCGTTCCTGGATGCTGCGGGCACGGCATACGACGCCATCCTCGGATTCGACCACCCGACGCTGAGCAAGGACCCACTGGAGAACGCCACAGAGCTCCTGGCGCGACTCGAGAAGAACGCGCTGAAGGCGCCGCCGACCATCGACATCGTGTGCTACAGCCGCGGAGGTCTGGTTGCGCGGAGTCTCGTGGAGTACCTGCTGCCGTCCTCGCCCTGGCGCGCCACCGTGCAGCGGATGATCTTCGTGGGGGCCACCAATGCCGGGACGCGGCTGGCCGAGCCGGCGAACTGGAACACCTTCGTCGACCTGTACACGAACCTGGTCGCCGCCTCCGCGCGCGCGATCGGGCTCCTGACGGGCAGCGCCCCCGCGGCGGAGATCGTGCGCGGCGTGGTCAAGAGCGTCGGCGCGTTCGTGAAGTACCTCGTGGCGGCCGCGGTCACCGACCGGAAGGTGCCCGGCCTTGCCGCGATGGAGCCGGACGGGAAGTTCGTGAAGATGCTCAACGAGGTCCAGCCCGGTCAGCCCGGCGCCGGGACACCCTGGTATGCCGTGTCCTCCGACTTCGAGCCGAAGCTCTTCGCTCACGGGGCCGGGACGCCCGAGCTGCCGCGACGACTCCTGGATGCGCTGGCAGACGGTCTGGTGGACCAGTTGATGGGGGTCCAGAACGACCTCGTGGTCCACACGTCCTCCATGGCGGCGATCGACCTCGGATCCGGCGGTGGCTTCGTCATGGAGACGCTCGACTTCGGCGCCAACGGTGTGGTCTACCACCTCAACTACTTCATCCAGCCACAGGTCACCGCCGCCCTCGCCGCCTGGCTGGGGGTCGGGGGACCGGCGCAGCCGGCGGTGGCCCCCGGCTCGATGGTGGGGCCGAGCCTGCCGCACCGCGCGATCCGCAACATCCGGGTGGTCCCCGTCGACGCGACACCACGAGAGGGACGTGCGGCAGCCCGGGACGCCGACTTCGTCGTGGTCACCCGCGAGCACCAGGGGCAGACGCTGCACTACGCCATCGACCCTGCGACGCTCACCCGCGCACTGCGGGGGGCCAAGGCAGACACGGCCATCGGTGACGCGCTGGGTCTACAGGAGGTGATGCGCAGCCCCACCGTCGAGGTCGGGCGGGTGCCGGGCCCGCTGCCGCGCGAGACGGGACCCCAGGGTCGCCCCCTGCCGAGGACGCGGCGGACCCGCGTCGTCCTGGACCGTGGGGCTCCCGTCGGCGTCGTCGAGGAGGTCGCACCCACGGCCGGCGCCCGCCGTGGCACCAGGAGCCCCGAGTTCGAGTCCGCTGCCAAGCCGCCCCAGCCGACGTCCGGGGCACCCTCAAGACGAGCCCGAAGCCGCGATGTTTCGGTGTTCATGGCGGCCGACCTGCCGTCGGACCTCGTGGTCGGCCGCACGGTCAGCCTCAGCTGCCGCCTCTCACGGGAGGAGCTGAAGGCGGCGGCGACCGGCGCGAGTGGCGCGGGTGGTGGCAAGGTCGACTCGACCAGAGAGCTCATCGTGCAGGTCCTGCCGAAGCAGAACGTCGAGACGGTGGGGGATGACCGGGTCACGACCGAGGTCCCGGCCCCGGGTGAGGTCGCCGAGTTCCTCTTCGACGTGCAACCCACGCACGCGGGCGACGGCGAGGTCTGGGTCGTGCTGCGCCAGGGCCCGGCTGCCCTGGTGACCCTGCGGCTCACGGCGACGGTCTCGGGCACGTCGACAGTCGCCCGAGCGGGTCGTGTCTCTGCCGAGGCCCGGGTCCAGACGGATCCCGGGCTGGTCACGGGTGTTGACGGCGTCCAGTGGCTGCGGATCAACGAGCGTCAGAACGGCGGGGACACGTACTACGACTACGACGTCCAGTCGCAGGAGCTCGGGATCCTGCGGCAGTTCACGTCGCCACCCCTGCAGAACCGTGAGGCGTTCGTCAACGGCCTCTACACGAAGATCGAGGAACGCTGGCTGAGCAGCAAGGGCGACGAACAGACCTTCCAGCGGGAGCTGCGGGTCTTCGGGGGTCAGCTGTTCGACCAGCTGTTCCCTGCGGAGCTGCAGGACGTGTTGTGGGAGAACAGGAGTCGGCTGGGCCAGCTCATGGTGATGTCCCAGGAACCCTTCATCCCCTGGGAGCTCGTGCACCTCAAGGAACGCGGGAAGAAGCTCGGCACGGAGACCCTGTTCCTCGGGCAGTTCGGCATGGTCCGGTGGCTGTGGGGGACCTTCCCCCGGCCGGTGAGATTCCGCACCCGCAAGGGCAAGGTGCTTTCCCTGTGCCCGGCCTACGCCAACCCGGACTGGGTGCTCACCGAAGTGACCCAGGAGGAGGAGTTCCTCAAGCGGCGGCTCGGCGCCAAACCAGTCGCGGCGGAGCAGGGCGCAGTCCTCGACATCATCCAGAACGGTGGTTTCGACCTCCTGCACTTCGCCGGCCACGGCGCCGCCTCCAACACCGCTGCGTCCGACGCCAGGATCCTGCTGGCCGGTCGCGCGGAGAACGGCAGCTATGTCGAGGAGTCGCTGAGCGCGAGCGCTGTCGAGCAGCTGGCCGACCTCGCCGATGCCAAGGGCAATGGTCCGCTCGTCGTGCTCAACGCCTGTCAGGCGGGGCGGGTCGCCCGCCAGCTGTCGAGCCTCGGCGGCTTCGCGCAGGCCTTCCTGGGAGGTGGGGCGGGAGCCTTCATCAGCTCCTTGTGGTCGGTCGGCGACGAGCCGGCGCGCACCTTCGTCGAGACCCTCTACACCGAGCTCCTCGGGGGAGCCACCATGGCCAAGGCCGTGGTGACGGCGCGGGACAAGGCTCGTGCCGACGGTGATGCGACGTGGCTGGCCTACGTCGTGTACTCGCACCCCGGGGCGACCCTGCAGCCACCCGGCGGGTCGTGAGCGGAGTCTCTCGGCTCGGCTCCCTCACCACCGCACGTGACGCACGAGCTCGATGAGCGTGAGCAGATAGAGGGTGAACTTGAGGACCGCCACGACCGCCAGGATGCCTGTGCCCGGCGCCGAGCCACGTCGGGTCAAGAGACCGATGAGGAGGTTCTCCATCAGGTCCATCCCTGCGGCACCCAGTGGGAGCCCCCACCTCGCGTCGGCTGCGCGGAGGAGCAGGGTCGCCGAGAGCCCGAATGCCGCGATGAAGATCAGGTCGAGCCACAGACCGGCGCGCACGGACGACGCGCCTCCTGCCCGGTCGACAGCCGCCGCGAATCGTGGGGGAGTTCCCGCCAGGGCCACGCCCGGCTGCTTCGCGAAGCCGCGGTGCAGCAGGCCTGTTACCACCAGGAAGACGACAGCAGCGAGGAGAAGCACCAGCTCTGCCCACATGGCAGCCCCCATCCGTGGGTGTCCGAGGTCTTGGTGCCCGAGGGCTCCGCTGCCATAGTGCCATCGCGGCGGTGAGGCTGCAGCGTGTCAGTACTGGGCCAGGATCAGCTCGAGGACGGCGGCCTCGACCTCACGGTCGAGTTCGAGACCACGCAGGCGCGCAGCCGCGTCTGTGGGCCCGTCCGCCGACTCGACCAGGTCGAAGGCGGTGCTCTTCAGGTTGTAGTCGATCCGCGCCCGGTCGAGCACCTGGCCCACCGCCTCGACGGTCCGCGACCAGTCGAAGGGCCGGACGTCGCCGAGGGTGACCGTCAGGCCGCCCCCGATGGCGACGTCGCCGAGGGCGAACCGCGTGCCGCTGGTCGTGGGTTGGGGGGAGAGAGTCGTCTCGACCCCGCCCTGGCTGGTCATGCTGGCGCCGGCTTCGACGCCGAGGACGAGCAGCGTCCAGCTGCGTGAGGCAGGGAGGACGTCGACGGCTCCCGTCGGCGCCGCGATCACCAGGGTGCCGCTGGACTCGTCCCAGGTGGTCGTCGTGACCGCGGTGTGCGCCGCGGTGCTCCCGTCGTCCGGGCCCCTGCTCCCGTCGTCGGCACCGCTGCTCCCGTCGTCCTCGACGAGGTCGAACCGGCCGTCCGCCCCGACGGCCAGGACGAGCTCGATGTGCTCGGGGACTGCCGTACCCACGGCGGCGTCGTCCGAGCCAGCCAGCGGAAGGAGGCCGCCCGCGCGCACCAACACCGGGAGGGTCTCCAGCGGCCGGTGCAGTCGCACCTGCCTCCCGCCGCGGTACCGCGTGCCGGTGAACAGGTCGGTCCACACGCCGTCGGGCAGCCAGGCCTGCGCGCTGCCCAGCCCGATGACCTCCTGCTGTCGGCTGGTGATCGGGGCCACCACGAGCTCGGTCCCGAAGCGGAACTGGTTCGGCACGGCATACGCCTCGATGGCTCCTGGGTCGGCCCAGTACATCGGCTCGACGAGCGGCGCACCCTCGCGCGCGGCGCGGGCGTTCATGGTGTGCAGGTAGGGGACGAGCCGGTGCCGCAGCCGCAGGAAGGTGTCGATCGTGGTGCGGGCCTGGGCGGGGAAGGTCCACGGCTCCTTGCGGATGAAAGGGTGCAGCGTCGAGTGCAGGCGCATGATCGGTGAGAAGACACCGAGCTGCACCCAGCGGACGGTCAGGTCGTCGTCACGGCTGCCGTACCAGTGGCCACCGATGTCGTGGCTCCACCAGCCGTAGCCGATGTTGGACGAGCTCGCGGTGAAGTAGGGCTGGAAGGCGAGGGAGTCCCACGTGATGTGCGTGTCGCCCGAGAAGCCGACGGGATAGCGATGGCTGCCCGGACCGGCATACCGGGAGAAGGTGATGGGGAGCTGACCTCGTCTGGCTGAGTCGTTGAAGTGCTCGATGTTCAACAGCCACAACGGATCCACGCCGGGTGTGCGGCTGAACGAGCCCTGCTGCCAGTCCAGCCACCAGAAGTCGACGCCCTCGTCCTCGAGCGGGTGGTGGAGCCGCCGGAAGTAGGAGTCCATGAAGCGGGGGTCGGTCGGGTCGAAGGCCACTGAGCGCTCGCTGGCCGGGTCGACGCCCATGTCCTCGGCGACCTGTGGGTAGGCGTCCTCGAACGCGCGGACCCCGTCGGCGGGATGGACGTTGAGCGTCACGGCGAGGCCGCGGCGGTGCAGCTCGGCGAGGAAGGTGGGCGGATCGGGGAAGAGGTCACGGTTCCACGAGTAGCCGGTCCACCCGGTGCCGAACCGTGAGTCGATGTCGACCCAGTGCCAGTCCATGTCGAGGACCGCGACCGACAGCGGCACCCCCTCTGCCTCGAACCTGTCGAGCAGCTCGAGGTACTCGTCCCCGGAGTAGGGGTGGTAGCGGCTCCACCAGTTGCCGAGGGCCCAGCGGGGGAGCATAGGCACGGCCCCGGACACTGCGTAGAGGTCGGCGACGGCGGCGCGATAGTCGTGGCCGCGGACGAAAACGTAGAGGTCCCGGGTGCCCGGGCGACGCACGGCAGGGCGACCGTCCTCGATGAGGAACGAGTCGGAGTCGTCGATGACCGCGATGCCGGTCCGGGAGACCACACCCGGGCCGAGCGGGACGGCGCCGTCGACGTCATCGAGGGTGCGGGCCGTGCCGCCGAGCCCGTCGGCAGGCTGGCCGAAGCGCCACTCGCTGGTGTGGGCATCGGGCATCGCTGACGTCGCCGTGACGACCAGACCACTCGGGCTGAAGGGCTCGCCGTCGTAGTCGAGGTGCAGGCAGTCCGTCGACAGCTCGATCCGCTGACCCTGGCGGTGCACCTGCATGTCCGGCGCCGGCAGCGCGCGGTTGACCGCGAAGGTGCTGGCCCGGTCCTCGAACCCGCCCGACTCCGACCACTCGAGCCGCAGGAGCCCGGGGGTGAGGACGGTGATCCGCCAGCACTCGCCTGCAACCACCGCGTCGGGGTGCGCCACCGGGTTGCCGGGGACCGTCAGTCGAGAGGCCATGGGTACCCTCCTTCGCGTCGAAGGGTATCGGGATCTGGGCCATGGGACGGGGTGCGCGCGGTCCCGCCTATCCTTGAGCGGTGAGCACCACGCAGCACCACGACGCCCTCGCCAGCCTCGCGGCCGGCGCCCACCTCCCGGCTGCCCAGCAGCCGGAGTGGCCCGACGCCGCCCGCCTCTCCAGCGCCGTCGCCGAGCTCGCGTCGTATCCGCCACTGGTGTTCGCGGGGGAGTGCGACGTCCTGAAGTCCCGGATGGCCGCAGCGGCACGTGGCGACGCCTTCGTCCTGCAGGGCGGGGACTGCGCGGAGACGTTCGCGTCCGCGACCGCCGACAACATCCGCGACCGCGTGAAGACCATCCTGCAGATGGCCGCCGTCCTCACCTATGGCGCCTCCGTCCCGGTCGTCAAGGTCGGCCGGATGGCCGGCCAGTACGCCAAGCCGCGCAGCAGCGGCGCCGAGACGCGCGAGGGAGTCACCCTCCCGGCATACCGCGGCGACATGGTCAACGACTTCGACTTCACCCTCGAGTCACGCACGCCCAACCCGCAGCGACTGGTGCAGGCCTACCATGCGAGCACGGCCACCCTGAACCTCGTGCGGGCCTTCACCCAGGGTGGCTTCGCCGACCTGCGCCACGTTCATGACTGGAACCGTGGCTTCGTCGCCAACGCGGCCAACAACCGCTACGAGCGGCTGGCCAAGGACATCGACAAGGCAATGAAGTTCATGCAGGCCTGTGGCGCCGACTTCGACGCCATGCGCACCACAGAGTTCTTCTCGTCCCACGAGGCGCTGCTGCTCGACTACGAGCGACCGCTGACCCGCGTCGACAGCCGCACTGGCGAGCTCTACGACACCAGCGGTCACTTCATCTGGGTCGGCGAGCGCACCCGCGACATCGACGGCGCGCACATCGACTTCGTCTCCAAGGTGCTCAACCCGATCGGCATCAAGCTGTCGGCCAAGGCCGAGATCGACGACGTGCTGCGCCTGATCGACAAGGTCGACCCCGACCGTGAGCCGGGTCGCCTGACCTTCATCACCCGCATGGGGGCCAAGACCGTCCGTGACGCCCTCCCGACCCTGGTCGAGAAGATCACCGGTTCGGGCGCGCAGGTCACCTGGATCTGCGACCCGATGCACGGCAACACCTTCGAGTCGGCCAGCGGATACAAGACACGGGACTTCGAGGACGTCGTCGAGGAGGTGCGCGGCTTCTTCGAGGTGCACCAAGGGCTGGGCACGGTCCCCGGCGGCATCCACGTCGAGCTCACCGGCAACGACGTCACCGAGTGCATCGGCGGTGCGGAGAAGATCCTCGACGCCGACCTCAACAAGCGCTACGAGACGGTCTGCGACCCGCGGCTGAACCACCAGCAGAGCCTCGAGCTGGCCTTCCTCGTCGCCGAGATGCTGGCCAAGGACTGACGTCCGCGACGGGTCCGGCCCGGCCCGCCACCTGGCGAGCTTCGAGCAGGTATGCCGCCGGGTCGCCGGCCGTCCACGGTGGTCCACCTCCTAGGCTGGCTCGCATGCCTGCTGCGCCCCTGGTCGACCTGCTGTCCGACACCCTCACCCAGCCCACGGAGGCGATGCGCCGGGCGATGGCCGACGCCCCCGTCGGCGACGACGTCTTCGGCGAGGACCCGACGGTCCGACGGCTCGAGGAGCGGGTGGCCGAGCTGCTCGGGCACGAGGACGCGTTGTTCGCACCGACCGGCTCGATGGCCAACCAGCTGTGCCTGCGCCTGCACGTCGCCCACGGTGAGGAGCTCATCGCGGACTCGCTGGCCCACGTCCTGCGCGCGGAGATGGGTGCCGCCGCGGTGCTGTCCGGCATCTCGTCGCGGTCCTGGGTCGCCGACCACGGGCTGCTCGACGCCGCGCAGCCGCTCGCGCTGATGATCCCCGACGGCGGCACCTACCAGGTCAACACGCGCCTGGTCGTCGTCGAGAACACCCACAACTTCGGAGGTGGAACGGTCCAGCCGCTCGACCAGATCGAAGCCCTGCGCGCGGGCACGCGGTCGCGGAACGTGGCGATGCACCTCGACGGCGCCCGCCTGTGGAACGCCCACGTCGCCACCGGCGTCCCGCTCGCAACCTATGGCGCGTTGTTCGACACCGTGAGCGTGTGCCTGTCCAAGGGGCTCGGCGCCCCGGTGGGTTCGGTCCTCGTCGGGTCGCGGGACCTCATGGCGCAGGCGCGGATCTGGCGCAAGCGGTTCGGGGGCGGCATGCGACAGGTCGGGATCCTTGCCGCGGCCGGCCTGCATGCGCTCGACCACCACCTGTTGCGGCTCGCCGACGACCACGCGCGCGCCCGGCGTTTCGCCGAGGCAGCGGCAGCAGCGGTCCCCGCCTCGATCGACCCCCGGCGGGTGGAGACCAACATCGTCGTGCTCGACGTGGCGGGGGCGGGGTGGACCCCTGCGGCCTTCGTCGAGGAGGCGGGCAGACGCGGCATACGCCTCTATCCGGTGAGCGCCACGGCGGTGCGCCTCGTCTGGCACCTCGACGTCGACGACGCCGGCACCGAATGCGCCATCGCCGAGCTGGTGCCACTGCTGGAACAAGGCCCCGACGCCAACCCTCAGACCTCGTGATGCAGCAGCTCGGCGGGCCGGTCCTCCTCCGCCGAAGCGCCGGCGCTGCGACCGAGCAGCTCGACGACGTACATCGCGGTGAGCACCAGCGCGCCCCCGAGCAGCATGCGCAGCGTGAGTGACTCGCCCCCGAACAGCACCGCGAAGAACGCCGCGAAGACCGGTTCCATCGTCATCACGATGGCCGCTCGGGTGGCGGGAAGGTGCGACTGCGCCCACGTCTGGGCCCAGAGAGCGACGGCTCCGGCGACCAGGGCCATGTAGAGCAGCGAGGTCCACTGGCCGCCGGTGGAGGGCAGGGTCACGCCTCCGGGGAGCGCGCCGACCAGCGCCACCACCGTGATGACCCCGACCTGCACGGTCGCCAGGCCGGTGGCGGAAGCAGCGGTCGAGAACCGGCCGAGCCCGATGATGTGCAACGCGTAGAGCACCGCCGCGGCCAGCGTGAGGGCCTCGCCGTAGCCCACCGAGATGCCGCGCAGCGAGAGCACCGCGAGCCCGGCGGTGGCGAGCAGGACGGCCAACCACGTCGTCCCCGGGATCCGGTCGCGGAGCAGGATCGCGGCGAGCACCGGTGTCAGCACGATGTAGGTGCCGGTGACGAACCCGGACACCGATGCGTCGGTGTGCTCGAGCCCGACCGTCTGCAGCAGCTGGGCGAGGCCGTAGAGGATCCCGAGGACGACACCGATCAGGACCTCACGCCGGGTCAGGGCGAGCAGCTGGCGCCGGAACAGCACGGCCATGACGACCGCCGCGATGGCGAAGCGCACGGTCAGGAAGTCGGCCGACGGCACGTGCTCGACGAGGTCACGGATGAGGAAGAACGTCGAGCCCCAGACCGCGGTGACCGACACGAGCAGCAGCGTCGCCAGCCGCGACGGGGACAGGGTCAGACGATCACCATCGTGACGACCGAGCCCTTGGGCGCCTCGGTGTTGGCCGCCGGGTTGGTGTGGTGGACAGTGCCGAAGATGCCACCCAAGGCGTTCTCACGCTTGACGTCGAAGCCGGCGGCTCGCAGGATCGCCTCGGCCTCGTCGGCCTGCTTGCCGGAGACGTCGGGCACCTTCACCAGGACCGGGCCCTTGGAGACGACCAGCTTGACCGTCTCGCCCTTGAACAGGGTGCCACCGGCCGGAGACTGCGAGATCACGTTGCCCTTGGCGATGGTGTCGCTGTTGGCCTGCTCGGTCGCGTCGACGGTGAGCCCGGCCTTGGACAGGGCGTCGACCGCCGCTGCGGCCGGCTTGTTGGTGAAGTCGGTGACCGGGATCGGCTGCCTGCCCTTGGACACGACGACGTTGACCTTGGTGCCGCGCTTGAGCGGGGTGCCGACCTTGGGGTCGACGCCCACCACGAGACCCGCGGCGACGGTCTCGTCGAAGGCCTCCTTGCTGGTCCCCACCGTCAGCTTGGCCGCCGTGATCTGGTCGCGCGCCTCGGCCGCGGACTTGTTGAGCACGTTGGGCACGGCATACCGCTCCGGTCCCTTGGAGACGGTGACCTTGACGTCGGTGCCGCGTCGCACCTCGGCGCCGGCGCCGGGGTCGGTGGACATGACCACGCCCTTGGGCACCGACTCGTCGAAGCTGTCGACCCGGTCGGCGCCGAGGTGGGCGACGTCCAGCTTGTCCTGGGCCTGGGCGAAGGTGAGGTTGGTGGTCGCCGGCACGACGGTGGGGGAGCCGGGACCCGCGAGGAACCACCAGGCGGCGATGCCCGCGACGAGGGCGACGCCGAGGGCGATCCAGATCCAGCGCCAGGGCCCTCCGCGACGGTCGTAGTCGTCGTCGCTGTCCATGGTGTCGACGCCCCGCCCGGGCAGCACGGGGGGACTCGTGGGGGTGCGGTCGATGGGCAGCGACAGCCGCGGCACGGGACGACCGGGGACGGCGGCATGGCGTGGTTCGTGACCGGCAGGCTCGTGACCGGTGGACGCCGGGAGCGCGCTGGTCCGCTCGACGGCCACGGTGCTCGCTCCACCGGCCAGGGCAGCGGGGCCCTCGGGTCGGCGGTCCAGCTCGGTCGGGGTCAGCATCGCCCGCGACTTGCGCACCTCGGTGAGGAAGTCCTCGGCGTCGTAGGGCCGGTGGTCGGGGTCGCGCGAAGTCGCCAGCGCCACGAGCGCGTCGAGCTCGGCAGGCACGGAGGTCACCCTCGACGACGGTGCCGGGATGGAACCGTGGACGTGCTGGTAGGCGATGTGGATCGGGGTGTCGCCGGTGAACGCCTTGGTGCCGGTGAGCATCTCGAACAGGATGAGCCCGGCGGCATAGACGTCACTGCGGGCGTCGGCGATGCCGCGCTCGACCTGCTCCGGGGAGAGGTAGGCAACCGTCCCGAGCAGGACACCGGTCTGGGAGGCGGTGGTCTGGGTCGAGACGGCTCGGGCGAGGCCGAAGTCGGCGACCTTCACGGTGCCGTCGTCCTCGCGCAGGATGATGTTCTCGGGCTTGACGTCGCGGTGGATGATGCCGCCGCGGTGGGCCGCGCCGAGTGCTTGCAGTACCGGACCCATGATGTCGAGGGCGGCGCGCGGGGTCAGCGGACCCTCGGCCTTCATCACCTCGCGCAGGGTCTGGCCCGGCACGTACTCCATCGCCAGGAACATGTGGCCGTCGTCCTCGCCCTGGTCGAAGACCGACACGACGTTGGGGTGGGACAGTCGCGCAGCCGAGCGCGCCTCACGCTTGAACCGGCTCACGAAGGCCTCGTCCTGCGCGAGGTCGTGGCGCATCACCTTCAGCGCGACGTCGCGGTCCAGCCGGGTGTCCAGGGCGAGGTAGACGGACGCCATTCCGCCGTCGGCAATGTGCGACAGGACGCGGTAGCGCCCGTCGAACACACGCCCGAGCAACGACTCGGTGACACCGGAAGACACCCGCAAAGTGTAGGAGGTCTCGCTGGTCATCTCGTGCAGGCGGGTCCGTGGGCGCTGTCCCGACCGCATTCGTCAGGCTGGCTCACATCCGGGTGCGGTGCGCCTTGATGGCGGCCACGTAGCCCTTGGTGTCGGCGTACATGCCGTTCTTCTGCACCGAGTAGAGACCTTGGTAGTAGCCGGCGATGGCCTGGTCGACCGTGCTGGCGGACCGCGTCAGTGAGCGCAGGATCACCACCCCCGCCGTGATGTTGTCCTGGGTGTTGAGCAGGTTGAGCTGTCGTCCGGCCATCTCGGAGGCCCACTGCCCGGACGAAGGGATGACCTGCATGACACCGATGGCGTTGGCCACCGACACCTGGCGCTGGTTCCAGCCCGACTCCTGCCAGCCGACGGCCAGGGCCAGCTTGGGGTCCACGCCGTGGCGTCGCGCCGTCGCGACGATCATCGCCTGGGTCTGGCTGCGGCTGGGAACGGCGTGCCGGGCCAGGGCGGCGCGGTTGCGGTTGGCCGCGTTGACGATCGAGCTGGGGTAGGTGCGGCCCGCGAACGAGTTGGCGCTCGCGGCAGACTTGGCCGGCTTGGCCGGCACCTTGAGCCGCTGGCCCGGGTAGATGACCGAGGCCGCGGACAGCCGGTTGGTCTTGAGCAGGGCGGCGAGGGTGACGCTGTGCTTCGTGGCGATACCGCTGAGCGTGTCGCCGACGCGCACCGCGTATGCCGCGGTGCCGGCGGGGCGGGTGGCCGCCGGCGTGGCCCCGTGGACCCTGAGGACCTGGCCGGGGTGGATGACGCTGCGGGCGTTCAGCCGGTTCAGCGAGTACACCGTCGGGAGGGCAGTCTTGGTGCGGGCGGCGACGACGCTGAGCGTGTCGCCGCTGCGCACCCGGTAGGTGGTGATGGACGGCGCTGCGTCCGCCGGGCGGCGGGCGCTCGCGGCTCCGGCGCCGGGGATGCGGACCTTCTGGCCGACCTGCAGCACCGAGCGGGGGGAGAGCCGATTGGCCTTGAGGAGGGCGGCGAGGGACACACCCTTGCGCGCGGCGATGTGGCTCAGCGTGTCACCGGAACGGACGACGTAGGTCGCGCGCTTGATCGCCGCAGCCCTCGCCGCGGCCGCGGCTCGTGCCCTGGCCGCCTCGGCGCGGGCCTGCGCGGCGGTCTTGGGCACCGACAGCCGCTGTCCGATGGACAGGTGGTTCCCCCCGTGACTCAGGTGGTTGCGTGTCGCCAGGGTCCCCGTCGTGGTCCCCGTGCGGGCGGCGATGTCGGCCAGGGTGTCTCCGGTCCGGACCGTGTAGGCCACCCAGCCATAGGGGGCAGGCTTGGCTTTCTGGACGACGGCGACGGCCGCCTGGAGGGTGGCCGAAGGGAGCGCTGCCGGAGCGATCACTGGGGACATCGGGGGCTGCCTTTCGGGCTGTGGTGGAGCACGTGGTGGAGAGCCTCAGGTGGAGCAGGTGGTGGAACAGGTGATGGAACGGGTGGCTGGAGTGAACAGTGGGGCAAGTGTGACGATTGTGAAAGGTACACCATCGAAGGCCCCCATATCGACTTACATCGATGTAATTCACTCCCGGAGGCACTCCGGGACGCAATTTGCTTTGCAAGCGTTCGCTGGCACTCTTGTCCCGTGACCGATCAGCCTGCGGACCCCGCGGAGACCCCCCTCGAAGACCTCGTCGGCTCCTGGCTGACCGTGCCCGACATCGCCGAGCGGCTGGGCATTCCACTGTCGTCGGTGCGCAAGCTGATCGAGGACCGCGAGCTGCTCAGCGCCAGGGTCGGTGAGCGCAACGTCGTCGCGGTACCGGCGCAGTTCCTCGAGGAGGACGTGTTCCGTCACCTGCGGGGCACCTTCACCGTGCTCGCCGACGGAGGCCTGAACGACGCGGAGATCCTCCGCTGGCTGTTCACCCGCGACGAGACGCTGCGCGTCGCCGGGACCCCGGTCGACAACCTGGCGGCCGGGTTCAAGACCGAGGTGCGGCGCCGCGCGATGGAGCAGGCCTTCTAGCGGCGACTGCCCAGAACGGGCGGCCTGAGCACGACTAGTGGGCCCGGGTCGTCGAGCTGTCGATCAGCTGGTCGAGCACCCCTGCCGCCTCGGGTGCGAGCTCACGCGTCGACTTGAGAGCCATCCGTGCCGAGCCGGCGAGGCGGGCGATGTCGGCCTCGACCGCGTCGACCGCACCTGCGGCTGTGATCGCCTCGCGCAGCCGGTGCACCGTCTGGTCGTCGAGCGCGGGGTCGCCCAGTCGAGCCTCGATGAGTTCGACCCCGGCCGGGTCGGCCCCGGCGAGGGCGTGCGCGATCAGCACGGTGCGCTTGCCCTCTCGCAGGTCGTCGCCCGCGGGCTTGCCCGTCGCGGCCGGGTCGCCGAACACGCCCAGCAGGTCGTCGCGCAGCTGGAACGCCTGGCCGAGGTCGAGGCCGTAGCGGGACAGGGCCGAGAGGTCCTCGTCGGACGCGCCACCGGCAGTGGCCCCGATGAGAAGAGGGTGCTCGACGGTGTACTTGGCGCTCTTGAACCGGATGACGTGCTCTGCCCGGTCGATCCGCTCCTGGGTGGACACGCCGTCCCACGACCGCGCGGACTCCACGACGTCGAGGAACTGGCCGCCCATGAGCTGGGTTCGCATCACGTCGAAGACGCCTCGCCCGCGCGAGAGGTGGTCGGGGTCGAGACCGGACGTCGCGTAGATCTCCTCGGTCCAGTTGAGGCACAGGTTGCCGGCGAGGATCGCGCCGGCCACCCCGAACCGGTCGGCGTCGCCGGACCACGACTCACGCTCGTGGCGAGCTGCGAGCGAACGGTGCGCAGCCGGCATACCCCGCCGGGTGTCACTGTCGTCCATGACGTCGTCGTGGATCAGCGCAGCCGCCTGGAAGAACTCCATGGCGGTGGCCACGCGGACGAGGGCGTCCGAGTCGGGCTGTCCGGTGGCGCGGTAGCCCCAGTAGAGGAAGGCGGCCCGCAGCCGCTTGCCGCCGGTGAGGAGGCGGGCGACGGCGCCGAGCAGCTCTTGGGCGTCGGGGCCCACCTCGGCGAGGACCCCGGCCTGGTGGGTGAGGACGTCGTCGACGGTGCGCTGTACGCGCTCACGAAGGGACGCGGCGTCGAGCGGGCTGGTCACCACGCGTTCCTCCCGGCGTCTGTCGATCCGCGGAATGTCTCATCCTGTGCTGGCACTGAGCCTACGGCGTGGGCCCTCGACTAGTCTCACCGCCATGGCTTTGGGGCACACCTCGGGAGTGGATCGACCGACGCAGCAGCCGTTGTCGATCCCCGGAATGCTGGCGGCGCCGCATCCCTCGATCAGCTTCGAGTTCTTCCCGCCCAAGGACGACGCCGGGGAGTCCATGCTCTGGGACGCCATCCGCCGCCTGGAGTCCGTGCGACCCGACTTCGTCTCGGTCACCTACGGCGCGGGCGGCTCCAACCAGGACCGCACGGTGCGCGTCACCGAGCGGATCGCCCGTGAGACGACGTTGACGCCGTTGGCGCACCTGACCTGTGTCGGCGCGTCCGTGGCCGCGCTGCGCCAGGTCGTGGGCCTGTATGCCGCGAGCGGCGTCCGCAACATCCTCGCCCTCCGGGGCGACCCGCCGGGCAACGTCGGCGGCGAGTGGGTGGCTCACCCCGAGGGCCTCAACCACGCGACCGACCTCGTGGCGCTGGTGCGGACCCTGGGCGACTTCACGATCGGGGTCGCGGCGTTCCCTGACGTGCACCCAGCGTCACCGAGCTTCGAGCACGACGTCGAGGTCATGGTCCGCAAGGCCGATGCCGGCGCGAGCTTCGCCATCACCCAGATGGTCTTCGACGCCGACAGCTACCTGCGGCTGCGCGACGCCGTGGCGGCTCGTCGCGACCTGCCGATCACCCCCGGACTGATGCCGGTGACGAACTTCAAGCAGGTGGCGAGGATGTCCGAGCTGATGGGCACCCCGTTGCCGCCGGCCGTCGTGGGCCGGCTCGAGGCGGTCTCGCACGACCCCGCCGCGACCCGTGAGGTGGGCGTGCAGATCGCCACCGAGCTCGCCGACCGGATGCTCCGTGAAGGCGCACCGGGGCTGCACTTCATCACGATGAACCGCTCGACGGCGACCCTCGAGGTCTACCGCAACCTCGACCTCACCACGCGCAGCGCCGCAGGCCTGGCCTGAGCGCTGTCCCCGTGGTCGGTTCGGTCAGTCCCGGGTGGTGAACGCCCTGGCCAGGGCGGCGGCTGCAGACAGCGCGACCACGGTCAGCCCGTAGACGGTTGCCGTCGTCTCGAGGCCGAACCGCGGGACCGCGAACCCGGCGGCGACCGCCGGCAGCCCGAAGGCGAGGTAGCTGACGACGAACACGCTGGAGAAGAGCTCGCCGCGCTGGGCCGGCCCGACGGTCGGGGTGATCGAGCGCATGATCCCGAGGAAGGACGTGCCGAAGCCCGACCCCGCGACCACCGCGGCCAGGAGGAAGGCGACGAGCGACCCCGCGTGCAGCGCGACCAGCGTCAGCACCGTGCCGACGGCGAGCATGGTCGTGCCGTAGAGCGTGATCCGGCGGGGTGTGCGCTGTCGGCCGAGGTAGGAGCTGAGGGCGCCGACCCCGGTGAGCACCGTGACGACCGCACCCTGTTCGACGTGGCTGCGACCCCCGAGCAGCTGGCCGACGATGGGCGCGCCCAGCGAGAGGTAGAGGCCACCGGTGGCCCAGCCGGCGAACAGGGCCGGTGCGCTGCGCCGGAACGCAGGTCGGGCAGCAGCAGGTATGCCGACCCGTGGACGCAGCGAGCGCAGCCACCCCTGGTGACGTGGCGAGGTCTCGGGAAGAGCGAGGACGCCCACCGCCAGTGCGAGGTAGGCCGCGGTGAGCGTCGCGAAGACGAGCGGGAGGGCGTGCGGGCTGGAGTCCAGCACGGCACCGGCCGCGAGCGCGCCTGCGGCGAGACCCAACAGCGGGGTGACGCTGTTGAGCGTCGCGGCGAGTCCTGGGCGGGTGCCTGGCTCGAGGTCCACGACGGCTGCCGACATGGTCGACATCAGCAGGCCTGCGGCGACACCTTGCACTGCGCGCGAGACCAGCAGGGTGCCGACGCCGTCGGCGTGCCAGAAGCCGACCATGCTCACCGCGAGGACCAGGAAGCCGACGGCCAGCACCGGTCGGCGTCCGATGTGGTCGGACAGGGAGCCGGTCACGAGCAGGGTGACCAGGAGCGTGACGGCATACACCCCGAAGATGGTGGTCATCGTCCCCGCCGAGAAGCCGATCTGGGTCTGGAGCACCGGGTAGAAGGGTGATGGTGCGCTCGCGCCGACCATCAGCGCCACGACCGACGCGAGGGCGAGCACGAAGGCGGGGCGACGGGGGAGCCGGCGTCCGCGTCCCTCACCGTCGGCGGTGGAGCTCTTGGTGGTCGAGCTGGTGGTGGTCGAGCTGGTCGTTCCGGTCGGGATGCTGCTGGTCGCACTCATGACGGGCCTCTCGGACGAAAACAACGGTTCGAAACTTATCGAACTGTCAATCTGCCCTGGACATTCCCGATCTTGCCAGATTGGTTCGAGTATTATCGAACCATGCCCGCAAACCAAGAGCTGCCACACCCGGCCATGGCGGACGTGGCGCTCACCGACGTGCTCTTCGCGCTGAGCGACCCGGCCCGGCTGCAGATCGTCCGGGACCTCGCCGCGGGCCCGCTCGAGATGGCCCAGTGCGGTGCGACGAACCCGGCACTGCCCAAGTCGACAAAGTCCCACCTGATGAAGGTGCTCCGCGAGGCGGGCGTCATCCGCAACGAGCCTCGTGGCCGTGAACGGCTGGTGTCGCTGCGCCGCGAGGAGCTCGACGTGGCCTTCCCGGGGCTGCTCGCCAGCGTGCTGGGCGACTCGCGCGGCTGACCCGGCCGGGCGGCATACCTCGGGGTCAGCCGCTCGAGTCGCTCGAGGCTCCTGTCAGCGGACGCAGCTCGGTGACGAGCGGCACGACGTCGGCGATCGAGTCGACGACGCGGGTCGGCTGGTAGGGAAAGCGTTGCACCTGCTCGCGCCTGGTCGACCCGGTCAGCACGAGGATGGTCCGCAGCCCCGCTTCCAGTCCGCTGATGACGTCGGTGTCCATCCGGTCGCCGATCATCACGGTCGACTCGGAGTGGGCGTCGATCCGGTTGAGCGCGCTGCGCATCATCAGGGGGTTGGGCTTGCCGACGAAGTAGGGCCGGTGGCTGGTGGCCGCGCTGATCAGGGCTGCGACGGAGCCGGTGGCCGGCAGCATGCCGTGCGGGCTGGGCCCGCTGACGTCGGGGTTGGTGGCGATGAAGCGGGCTCCGGCCTCGATGAGCCGGATCGCCTTGGTGATCGACTCGAACGAGTAGGTGCGGGTCTCGCCGAGCACGACGTAGTCGGGGTCGCGCTCGGTCATCGTGTAGCCCACCTCGTGGAGCGCCGTCGTCAGGCCTGCCTCGCCGACGACGAACGCGCTCCCGCCCGGCCGCTGGTCGGCGAGGAACTGCGCTGTGGCGAGGGCGGAGGTCCAGATCGACTCCTCCGGCACGTCGAGACCGCTGGCGAGCAGCCGGGCCCGCAGGTCGCGCGGGGTGAAGATCGAGTTGTTGGTCAGGACGAGGAACCGCCGCCCTGACTCCTGCAGTGTGGCAATGAAGTCGGCGGCTCCGGGGATCGCGCTCTCCTCGTGGACGAGGACGCCGTCCATGTCGGTGAGCCAGCACTCGACGGGCTTCGGTGTGGTCATGGGCCCATTGTGTCCGAGTTGCGTGCGGGGTCTGGGGGAGTGCCGGGTGGCGGACGTCGCGGAGGATGGAGTGCCTGAAGGAGGTGGCGCCCTGCCATTGGCCACGAGCGCAGTAGCGGCGCCTCAGGCGACCTCGATCGCGTGGCCTCCGGTGACGCGGAGCAACTCTTCGTAGGTCGTGCGGAAGACGGTGTGGCTGTGGCCGGCAGCCGCCCAGACGTGGCGGTAGCGGCTGAGTGAGACGTCGACGAGAGTGCGGACCTGGCTGCGGTGGCCGACTGGCGCCACGCCCCCGATGGTGAAACCGGTCGCCTCGAGGACGAAGTCGGCGTCTGCCCGGTCGAGGTGGTCGACGTCGTCGACGAGGTCGGCGACCTTGACCAGGTCAACCCTGTGTGCGCCCGAGGTGAGGATGAGCATCGGGCTGATCGTGCCGTCCGGTGCGTGGGCCCGGAAGACGAGCGAGTTGGCGATCTCGGCGGGGGTGATGCCCAGCGCGGCGGCCGCGGCGGCCGCGGTGCGCACGGCGTCCGGGAGGGTGACCACCTCGGGGACGACGTGGTGGATCGCAAGGTTCTCCAGGACCCTGCGGACGGCAGGGTGCCCGGTCAGGTCGGGGGCCGACGTCGGCACGTCGGACGCTGTCATGGCCGAAGACTAGGGCCGTGCGGTCACGCCTGTCACCAGTCGTCTGGAGGGGGTTGACGGACTGTCCGTGGCGGGGTGTACCGTTCTTCTTATCGAACACCTGTTCGAACTCGTGGTTCACGACGACGACCGATCCACCGGTCACGGCCCCACACCGTGGTGGGCGGTCATCCCGCGGACCACTGCGGCTCTGGCCCTGTGAGCAGGCGCCTCGACCCCGCCTCTCACAGGGCCCAGAGCGCATCACCCGGTGACGCGGCAGCGCTGTGTCTGGTGGCGCTGCGCCATGCCCGCAACCCGAAAACCAGATCCCCGAAGGAGCGCCCTGTGGTCCGCCGCTACGAAGAGCCCATCGAGGTCCGCGAGGGCGCTCGCGAGGACCTGACCCCTGGTCTGGGAGAGGTGGCGGGGCGCGGTCCGAACGCCTTCGTCTGGCGTGGCCGGCTCTATGTCGTCCGGGCCGTGCTCGACCGCTGGCAGGAGCGGCGGCCGTGGTGGCGCGACGCCCGCGAGCGCGAGGGCAGCGACGTGCTCACCGATGCGCGGGAACGACAGGTCTGGCGGGTCGAGGCGAGCGCCGGCCGACTCGCCGGGATCGGGGTCTACGACCTGTGCGCCGACCCCGCCAGTCACGCAGGCAGCCAGTGGCGGCTGCTGAGGGTGGCGGACTGATGGGCGCCCGAAGTGCACACGGGACTGCCCAGGGGGCGGCCAGCGGAGCTGCTGCCACGCTCGACCTGCTGGACCGGGCACGGCACTCGCTGCTCGAGGCCTGCCAGAGCGAGGAGGTCGCCCGACGCTATGACCAGGCCCAGCTCGGTGCCCTGCGCGCGGCTGCCGCCGTGGTCGCCACCCGCATCACGTCCACCCACCAGTCCGCGGGCCAGTCCGGTCCTCGCAGCCTGTGGGAGCTGCTGCCCACGGTCGCGCCCGAGCTCTCCGAGTGGGCCGGGTTCTTCGACGTCGTGGGAGCTCGCCGCCACCACGACCACAGTGCGCGCGAGGCCGACGACCTGCTGCGCCAGTCCGAGCTCTTCCTCGACCTCGTCTGCCGGACCCTGGGTCTGCCAGTGCCCAGGTCGCCGTACGACCACCTGCTGGTGCCCACCGCAGTGACCAGCACTCCGGGGGCCGGCCCGTGAGCACCGAGTTCGCCCACCTGCACGTCGCGTCGGGGTTCTCGATGCGCTACGGCACCGCGACGCCCCAGGCGCTGGTCGAACGCGCTGCCCAGCACCGTCAGCCGATCCTCGCGCTCACCGACCGTGATGGTCTCTACGGTGCGGTCCGCTTCGTCCAGGCCGCCACCGCGGCCGGCATCGCACCCGTTCTGGGAGTCGACCTCGCGGTGGGCCCAGATGCGATGGGTTCAGATGCGGTCGGTCCGGGTCCGGTGGGTCTGGATGCGGTCGGTCCAGCGGTGAGGGGGCGGACCCCTGTCCGGGGTGGCGCCGAGCGCGATGCCCGCCATCCACGGGTCACCGTGCTCGCGCGGGGACGAGCGGCTGGGGTGCCCGCAGGGGTGGGGTGGGCGGCACTGTGCCGGCTAGTCACCCAGACCCACCTGCGCGGTGAGCGGGGAGTGCCCGTGAGCTCCGCCGCCGTGGTCGCAGCAGCGTGCGGCGGCGCAGGTGAAGGGGAGCCCAGTCCGCTCGTGGTGCTGCTCGGCCCCGACTCCGACGTGGGACGGGCGCTGCTGGCCAAGCGCACCGACCGGGCCCGTGAGCTGCTGGATTCCTGGCGGCGCCGACTGCCACCTGACGCCGTCGTCATCGAGGTGGTCTGCCACGGGGGACCCGAGGGCACCCCGGCATCGCGCAGTCATGCCCGACGGCTGCTGGGGCTCGCCGACGAGCAGGGCGTCACCGCGGTGCTCACCGCGGCGGTGCGCCACGTCGATCCCGGGGAGTCGGCCGTCGTCGACGTGCTCGACGCCGCGCGGCGGCTGGTCGCCCTCGACACCCGGCACCTCGACCGGGTCACCGACGCCGCCCACCTGGCCACGACCGACACGATGCACGCCATCGCCCGTGAGATCACCGGTGGCGACCTCGGCCGGGCTGACGACCTGGTCGGGCGGACCCTGGCTCTGGGGCTCGGCTGCGCCCAGAGCGCCCGCCATGACCTCGGCATCGGGTCGGTCCACCTGCCCGAACCCGACCGGGTGGGGGTCGATCCCGGCATGAGTGCCCAGGTGGTGCTCGAGCAACGGTGCCGCGCGGCGGTGGCCGGGCGCTACCCCGGGGCCGGCGAGCGCGACCTGATGGCGGTGGAGAGCCGGCTCACCGACGAGCTCAAGGTCATCGCGGAGCTGGGCTACCCGACCTACTTCCTCACCGTCGCCGAGGTCGTCGACCTGATCCACGACATGGGGGTCAGAGTCGCGGCTCGCGGCTCGGGAGCCGGGTCGCTGGTCAACTACCTGCTCGGGATCAGCGGGGTCGACCCGATCCGCTACGGCCTGCTGATGGAGCGGTTCTGCTCGCCGCTGCGGGCCGAGCTGCCCGACATCGACATCGACGTGGAGTCGGCCCGCCGCACCGAGGTCTACGAGCGGGTCCTCGACCGGTTCGGCGGTGAGCGGGTCACCTGCGTGTCGATGATGGACACCTACAAGGTGCGGCACGCCATCCGGGACGTCGGGGCGGCGCTCGGGCTGCCGCCGGTGGAGATCGACGAGATCGCCAAGGCGTTCCCGCACATCCGGGCCCGGGACGCCCGCAACGCCATCGCCGAGCTGCCCGAGCTGCGTTCGCGAGGCCTGGACAGTCCTCGGCTGCGAGCCCTGTTCGACCTCGTCGAGCGGCTCGACGGGTTGCCCCGCCACATCGCGCTGCACCCGTGCGGCGTGATCCTGTCCGACGGCAGCCTGCTCGACCGGACGCCGGTGGAGGCGAGCTGGCTGGGTTTCCCGATGAGCCAGTTCGACAAGGACGACGTCGAGACGCTCGGGCTGCTCAAGCTCGACGTCCTCGGCATCCGGATGCAGTCGGCGATGGCCCACGCCGTGCAGGAGGTCCAGCGGGTCGACGGAGTGCAGGTCGACCTCGACGACCAGGCCCAGGTGCCGCTCGACGACGAGGCGACATTCCGCCTGATCCGCACCAGCCACACCCTCGGCTGCTTCCAGATCGAGAGCCCCGGACAGCGTGAGCTGATCGGCAAGTTCGGTCCGGAGCGGTTCGAGGACCTTGTCATCGACATCTCGCTGTTCCGGCCAGGCCCGGTGAAGTCCGACATGATCACGCCGTTCCTCGAGGCCCGGCACGGCTGGAAGGAGGTCAGCTACCTGCACCCCACGCTCATCGAGGCACTGCAGGAGACCGAGGGAGTCGTCGTCTTCCACGAGCAGGTGCTGATGATCGTCGCCGAGACGACCGGGGTGTCGCTCGCCCAGGCCGACGAGGTGCGCCGTGCCCTCGGCACCCCCAAGGGACAGCTCGAGATCGAGGCCTGGTGGCGACCGGCCGCCTCGGCCCGCGGCTATGCCCCCGCCGATGTCGACCGGATCTGGGAGGTGCTCAAGGCGTTCGCGTCGTTCGGGTTCTGCAAGGCCCACGCCGCGGCCTTCGCCCTGCCGACCTATCACTCCGCGTGGCTCAAGACCCACCACGCCGCAGCGTTCCTCGCCGGCGTGCTCACCCACGACCCGGGCATGTATCCCAAGCGGCTGATCCTCGACGACGCCCGGAGCCTGGGCATCGCGGTGCTCGGCCTCGACGTCAACGTCTCGACCGGCAGCTACCGCATCGAACGCCTGGACTGCGACGACCCGTCCGGGTTCGTCCCGCCGCACCCCGACCTGCCCGATGCCAGCGACTACGGCATCCGGCTGTCGCTGGCCGACGTCCGCGGCATCAACGACGCAGAGGTGGCCCGCATCGTCGCCGGGCAGCCCTACGCCGGGCTGGCCGACTTCTGGCACCGCGCCCACGTCTCGCGTCCGATCGCCGAACGCCTCGTCCTCGCGGGGGGTTTCGACAGTCTCTACGGCATGCGGGTGGCCTCCGCGGGCATCGACGCCGGGGGACTGGGTCGTCGGGGCCGGACCACCCGTCGTGACCTGCTGCTGCACGTCGCCGAGCTCGACCGCTACGGCCGGGCACTGGACCGTTCGGCGCGTCGGGCGGCGCCACGCCGGGCCAGGGGGAGCCGTGCCCTGCCGGTGTCGGACCAGCACCTCGAGGGTGGGCAGGTGCGGGCCCGGGCGGCAGCGCAGTCGCAGGCAGCGCTGCCGGTACGCGCAGCCGACCAGCAGGCGACCCAGCTCGCGCTCGACCTCGGTGACCGACCCGAGCTCACCAGTGGCACCGGCCTGCCCGAGCTGAGCGGTCCCGAACGCGTCCGCGCCGAGCTCGACATCCTCGGCCTCGACGCGAGTGCCCACGTGGTCGACTTCTACGCTCCGATGCTCGATGCGCTCGGAGTCACCCGCAGTCGCGACCTGTTGCGGGCGCGCAGCCGGTCCACCGTGTGGGCGTGCGGGGTCAAGGTCGCCACCCAGACGCCGCCGATCCGGTCAGGGCGACGGGTCGTCTTCCTCACCCTCGACGACTCCACCGGACCGATCGACGCGACCTTCTTCGAGGATGTCCAAGGTCCTTATGCCGCCACGGTCTTCCACTCGTGGATGCTGCTCGTCCGTGGTGTGGTGCGTCGCACCGGTCCGCGGGGCATCTCGCTGCGGGCGACGGGTGCGTGGGAGCTCACCCCGTTGTGGGACGCGTGGCGAGGTGGTGGCCTCGAGGCGGTGTATGCCGCGATGGATGCCAGCGAGCGCGCCGCCACCGAGCAGGCTGAGGCGTTGGAGGCTGCCCACCAGCAGCAGGTGGGCGCAGGACGGCGAGTCCTGGTGCATGCCTCGGGCTTCCGGCAGTCGCCCTATGCCGACACCCGGCCGCCGGGCGAGGACGTGCGGGGGTCCCACCGCCTCGGTCAAGGGGCGGCGGTGCCCGACGCGGGAGGGGCGGATCAGTTCACGCCGCCGCGCAAGCTCTGGCACTCGAGCCCTGGCAGTCCCCGACACCACTGGCCATTAGGCTGGCCACCGCACCCGCAGACCCAGCACAGGAGGTGGCCGTCGTGGCCGAAGAGCAGTGGCGGACCCGACGCGGTGGCGTCGAGACAGCCCTGCGGACCTCGGCGGTGTGGGCCTCGGTGCGCACCCTCATCGAGCGCCAGCAGGCCGAGCTGGGTCGCCCCCTGCGGGTCCTGGACCTCGGGGGCGGCACCGGCGGCCTCGCGGTGCCACTGGCCGAGCTCGGCCACGACGTCACCGTCGTCGACCCGAGTCCGGACGCCCTCGCCTCCCTGTCGAGGCGCAGCGCCGAGCGTGGCGTCGCCGACCGGGTGACCGCACTGCAGGGGGACGCCGACTCCCTGGCCGACTTCGTGGGCGACCAACCGGTCGACCTGGTCTGCTGCCACGGCACCCTCGAGGTCGTCGACGACCCCCAGGCCACCCTCGCGGCGCTGGCCGCAGTGCTGGCTCCCGGTGGTTACCTCAGCCTGGTGGCCGCGGGGCGGCTCGCCGTCGTCCTGGCCCGGGCGCTGGCCGGGCAGTTCGCCCAGGCCCACACCGCCCTGACCTCCGCAGACGGCCGTTGGGGCGGCGCCGATCCGCTGCCGCGCCGGTTCGACGCCGCCGCGCTGCAGGCCCTGGTCGAGCAGACCGGGCTCGTCGTCGAGGACGTCCACGGCGTGCGGTTGTTCAGCGACCTCGTGCCGTCGGCGCTGATCGACTCCGAGGCCGACCGCATGGCCCTGCTCGAGCTCGAACAGGTGGCCAGCCGCCACCCCGACTTCGGGTTCCTCGGACAGTTGGGCGCGGCCGTGCACGTCCTCGCCCGACGCTGAGGGCGAACCGGGGCCACCGATGAGCCGGCGCCAGTACGCGCTCCCGCAGCGCGGGGGGGAGCACCCACCCGATGACACGGGGTGCACCGTCCTGCACGTCGACATGGACGCGTTCTACGCCTCCGCGTCGCTGCTGAGCCGCCCCGAGCTCGTGGGCACTCCCGTCATCATCGGCGGCGGGGGCAACCGCGGCGTCGTCCTCTCGGCGACCTACGAAGCCCGCAAGTTCGGTGTGGCCTCGGCGATGCCGATGTCCCGCGCGCGACGGTTGTGTCCCACGGCGACCGTCGTCGCCCCCGACCACCGCCTCTACAGCCAGATCTCGGCCGCGGTCATGGCGACCTTCGAGACGATCACCCCGGTGGTCGAGCCGCTCTCGCTCGACGAGGCCTTCCTCGACGTGTCCGGCTCACTGCGCCGGCTGGGCAACCCCGCGAGGATCGGCCAGCTCATCCGCGACACCATCCACGACGAACAGGGGATCACCTGCTCGGTTGGAGTCGCCCCCACGAAGTTCGTCGCAAAGCTCGCCTCAGGACTGGCCAAGCCGGACGGCATGGTCGTCGTGCCGCGCGACGAGGTGGTCACCTTCGTCCAGCAGCTCCCGGTCGGGGCGCTCTGGGGAGTGGGGGACAGGACCGAGGAGACGCTGCTGCGCCTCGGCCTGCACACGGTCGCCGACATCGCCCACACCCCCGTCGACACGCTGCGACGGGCCCTGGGAGAGAGTGCCGGGCCGCACCTGCACGACCTGTCCTGGGGGCGCGACTCGCGCCAGGTCGAAACCCAGCGTCGCGAGCGCAGCATCGGCTCGGACGAGACGTTCGAGTTCGACGTCGACGACCCGGCATACATCCACCGTCAGCTGCTCAAGCTGAGCGACCGCACCGCGGCACGCGTTCGTTCGGCCGGGGTGCTCGGGCGCACGGTCTCGATCAAGGTGCGGTTCTCCGACTTCACGACCATCACCCGCAGCAAGACGCTGCGCGACCCCACCGACGTGAGCCGGGAGATCTTCGACACCGCCAAGGGCCTTTACGACGCCCTCGGGCTCCAGCGCGCCCGGATCCGGCTGGTCGGGGTGCGGATGGAGGGCTTGGTCGAGAGTGTCGGGGCTCCCATCCAGGGCACCCTGGACGAGCCCGACCACGGCTGGCGCGACGCCGACCGCGCCGTCGACCGGGCCAGCGCGCGGTTCGGTGCCGGAAGCGTCCGACCGGCCAGCCTGATCCCCGACGGGGATCGCGACAAGCCGCGCGACAGGCCGTGACCAGCATCGAGGTCAGCCCACACCGGGCTCGGAGAACGGGTAGTGCAACCACGCCGGGGGACATATCCTGAAGACGTCAGCGGACGGCCACTGACCGGCAACGATGCTCCCGGCGGGCAACGATTCTGTGGCCTGATGCGTTTAGTGGGTGCACGCCGAACGTCCAGGAGGTCACCGTGCCGCTCTCCGAGCACGAACAGCAGCTGCTTGAGCAGATGGAGCAGGCGCTGTATGCCGAGGACCCCAAGTTCGCCTCGCAGATGCAGGGCGCTGGGGCGCGAGCGTCGGCGCGTCGTCGGATGGCCGTTGGTGTGGTGGGTGTCGTCGCAGGGCTGGCCCTCGTGCTGGTCGGGGTGAACACCACCATGTGGATCGGCGCGATCGGATTCGCCCTGATGGTCGGGGCAGTCGCCTTCGCCGTCACACCGCCGCGGCGCAAGGCCGCCCTGGGCACCGTCCAGCCCGATGGCAGCGTGCGCCGCGCCACCCCCACCAAGTCGAAGGCACCGAGGTCCGGCGGCTCGTTCATGCACCGCATCGAGGAACGCTGGGACCGTCGCCGCGACGACGGTTACTGACCCACAACCACTGACCCCCACAACCACTGACCCCCACGACCACTGAGACCAGACGGGCACTGAGACCAGACGGCTACGGGGACCAGACGGCTACTGGGCCAGGACGGCGCTCAGACCCTGCTGAAGAGCACCCCGACAACCCAGGTCGTGGCGATGGCGAGCGCAGCGAGCAGCTCGATCCCCATCGACAGGAACACCGCCTTCAGCGCGGACCTCGTCGAGGCCCAGGCGGCGGTCCTGTCCTGCGAGTGTCCGAGCTCCACGAGGTAGATCCCGAGCACGAACCCGATGGGCGCACCGACCACGGGGATGACGAAGAAACCGACGGCGGCCAGTAGCACCGCGATGACCAGGGTGGACCGGCGGACGCCGGCTTCGCGCAGCCGCCGCCCGGGCACGGCATACTGCAGCGCCACTCCCGCGAGGTAGAGCAGGGCACAGACCGCGAACACCGACCAGCCGAGCGTGCTCTGGGCGTCCAGGGCCCACACGAACACCGCGGCCAGGCACAGCAGCAGCCCGGGGATGACGGGAATGACGATCCCCACCATCCCGATCAGGATCAGGACGGCGGGGACCCAGAGGGTGGCCTCCACGGTGGGAGGTCCGGTGTGGCTTCCCTACCGCTCCTCGAGGGGAGCGACGGGAGGGGTCTCGTGGAGCCGCTCGGTCTCGTCCTGGATGTCGGCGTGCTCGCGCAGCTTGGGCAGGTGCTCGCGTCCGTGGTGAGCGCAGAACAGCAGCTCGCCACCAGCGTGAAGGCGAGCGCGCACGTAGGCCTGGGCGCCGCAGCGGTCGCAGCGGTCGGCCGCGTTCAATGAGGGTGCCAGTGCAGTGGTCACGTCAGCCTTCCTTTCGTTGCGCCCGGAGGCGCGTTGTCTCCTAGAGACGTCCTACCCCGGACTTTGGTTGCTCCACCGTGGGGATTACTTCCCTGGGTGGCCCATCCGGTGCCGTGGTCAACAGTCAAGCACGCCTGGTTCTTCCCTGCGGGTATTGGGTCTCCATGTGTGTCATCTCATGTCGCAATGGGTGATTCGTAGGTCGGGCGTCCGGTGGATGGGAATTGGGGCTTCGCAGGGCATCGAGGGCGGTATGCCGCGTGCCTGCGCTGGGGGCGTGGGTCACCGAGATACCGTGGGGCCCACCTCCGTGAGCACGGGGGGCCATGACCCACCACAGGAGCACCAGACCGTTGGCCACCGCCACCACTGCCAAGAAGGCTGCGACCACCAAGTCGACGTCGGACTACAGCGCGCACCACCTTCAGGTCCTCGAAGGCCTGGAAGCGGTCCGCAAGCGTCCTGGCATGTACATCGGCTCGACTGACGGCCGCGGACTCATGCACTGCCTCTGGGAGATCATCGACAACGCGGTGGACGAGGCGCTGGCGGGTGTCTGTGACCGGATCGAGGTGATCCTCTACCGCGATGGCTCGGTGGAGGTGCGCGACAACGGCCGCGGCATCCCCGTCGACATCGAGCCGCGGACCGGCCTCACCGGTGTCGAGGTGGTCTTCACGAAGCTGCACGCAGGCGGCAAGTTCGGCGGTGGCTCCTACACCGCCTCCGGTGGCCTGCACGGCGTCGGCGCGTCGGTGGTCAACGCGGTCTCTGCGCGGCTCGACGTCGAGGTCGACCGCGGCGGCAACACCTACGCCATGAGCTTCCGGCGGGGTGAGCCCGGCTACTTCCCGGACGTCGCGACCGACGACAAGGCGCCCGACCACGAGTTCACCCCCTACGAGCGGACCAGCGAGCTGGCGGTCGTCGGCAGGACCAAGCGTGGGGTGACCGGCAGCCGGATCCGTTACTGGGCAGACGAGCAGATCTTCCTCAAGGACGCCGAGTTCGACTACGACGGGCTGATCGCGCGAGCGCGCCAGACGTCCTTCCTCATCCCCGGGCTGACGCTGGTCATCCGGGACGAGCGTCGACGCCCCGGGACAGCCGGGGAGTCGGCGACCCACGTCGAGACGCTCGTGCACGACGGCGGCATCTCCGAGTTCGTGGAGTTCCTGGCTCCGGACGCGGCGGTCACCGACGTGTGGCGGCTCCAGGGCAGCGGCACGTTCACCGAGACGGTGCCGGTCCTCGACTCCAAGGGCCACATGTCGCCCACGGAGGTCGAGCGTGAGTGCGGGGTGGACATCGCGGTGCGCTGGGGCACCGGCTACGACGCCAAGGTCAGCTCCTTCGTCAACATCATCTCCACACCCAAGGGCGGCACCCACCTGGCCGGCTTCGAGCAGTCCCTGCTCAAGGTCTTCCGCAAGCAGCTCGAGGTCAACAGTCGCCGGCTCAAGGTCGGCAGCGACAAGCCGGAGAAGGACGACGTGCTGGCCGGCCTGACGGCGGTCGTGACGGTGCGTCTGGCCGAGCCGCAGTTCGAGGGCCAGACCAAGGAGGTGCTCGGCACCAACGCGGTGCGCGCCATCGTTGCCAAGGTCGTCGAGCAGGAGCTCACCGCCCGGATCACCTCGACCAAGCGGGGTGAGAAGGCCCAGGCGGCGCTGCTGCTCGAGAAGGTCGTCTCGGAGATGAAGTCGCGGATCAGTGCGCGGCTGCACAAGGAGACCCAACGTCGCAAGAACGCCCTGGAGACCAGCAGCCTGCCCGCCAAGCTCGCCGACTGTCGCTCGACCGACGTCGAGAGGTCCGAGCTGTTCATCGTCGAGGGCGACAGCGCCCTGGGCACCGCCAAGCTGGCCCGCTCGAGTGACTACCAGGCGCTGCTGCCGATCCGCGGCAAGATCCTCAACGTCCAGAAGGCCTCGGTCTCGGACATGCTCAAGAACGCCGAGTGCGCCGCCATCATCCAGGTGATCGGTGCGGGTTCTGGCCGCTCGTTCGACCTCGACGTGGCCCGCTACGGCAAGGTCATCATCATGACCGACGCCGACGTCGACGGCGCCCACATCCGCACCCTCCTGCTCACCCTGTTCTTCCGCTACATGCGTCCCCTCGTGGAGGCGGGGAGGGTGTATGCCGCCGTACCCCCGTTGCACCGCATCGAGGTGGTCAACATGGGGTCCAAGAAGAACGAGCTGATCTACACCTACTCCGAGAAGGAGATGCGCACGACGGTGGCGTCCCTGGGCAAGCGGGGCAAGAACATCAAGCAGCCCCTGCAGCGTTACAAGGGACTCGGCGAGATGGATGCCGACCAGCTGGCCGAGACCACGATGGACCCGCGGCACCGCACCCTGCGCAAGGTGACCCTGCGTGACGCCGAGGCGGCCGAGCGGGTCTTCGAGCTGCTCATGGGCAACGACGTGGCGCCCCGCAAGGACTTCATCGTCGACTCTGCCGCGGGGCTGGACCGGGAGCGGATCGACGCCTGAGCCCGGCGGTCGACGCCACGCGAGTCGCCGAGTCGAGGTCAGGCCACTGCCGCAGTCAGCCGGGCTGGGGGAGCGCAGCGGACTTGCGTGACTGCCGGTGTGAAGGGTGGCGTGACGGCTGGTGTGACGGTGCCGCGGTCGAGCCACGGACGACGAGCTCGACCTCGAGCACGTCGTCGATGATCGTGTCGGCTGCCCGCCCGTGCAGCGCGTCGAGCATGAGGCGTCCCGCTCGCCGCCCCTGGGACTCGACGTCCTGGCGCACGGTGGTGAGGTCGAAGATCTCGGCGTGGATGTGGTCGTCGATGCCGATGACGGACACGTCACCCGGCACGTCCAGACCGTGGCGTCGGGCTGCGCTCAGGACCCCGAAAGCCATCTCGTCGGACGCGGCGATCACGCAGGTCGGCACGTGCGGGAGTGAGAACAGCTGGTCGGCGTGCGCCGCGGCCCCCGCGGCGGTCCAGTCGCATTCCAAAGTCCACTCCGGCGGACACACGAGGCCGTGGTCGGACATCACCTTGGCGAAGGCTTCTCGCCGGTCGAAGGGCGTCTGCAGATGGGTGATCGAGGAGGGGACGGTGCCCGCATAGCCGATCTCGCGGTGTCCGAGCTCGATCGCGTAGCGCGTCGCGAGGGCCATCGCGGCACGGTCGTCTATCCGCACCGAAGGCCATCCGGGCTGCTGGTTGCCCACCGTCACCACCGGCATGCCCAGGCGGTCCAGCAGGGACCGTTCAGACGGCATGGGCGGGACGTTGAGGATGATGGCGCCGTCGGCGCGTTTCCAGAGCATGTTCTGGGTGATGGGCAGCCGCGTGTCGAAGGTGTGCCCCTCGAGGTCGCAGAGCAGGACGTGGAAGCCCTCCTCACGCAGCGCCTTCTCGATGCCGCTGACCACGGTCGCGAAGAACCACCGGTTGAAGTAGGGGGTGATGACGCCGACTCCGCGCGTCCGGCCGGAGACCAGGCTGGTCGCGGCGGGCGACGCGACGTAGTGGAGCTCGGTCGCCGCCGCCAGCACCCGGTCTCGGGTGCGGGGGCTCACCCTGTCGACGCCGCGGAGGGCGCGGGACACAGTGGCCACCGACACGCCCGCCGCCTTGGCCACGTCGCCGATGGTGGTCATCTCGCACCTCCAGTCGAGGTCTAGACGCCGGTGTTGCGCCTCAGCCGCCAGACGAACCAGAGAGCCGCCAGGAGGACCGCGAGGAGCGCGGCGGATGCTGCCGCCGGCTCCCCGCGCACCTCGAGCAGGACAGTCTGGATCACAGCCATGAACGCGAAGAACCCGAGGATTCCGAGGAGCATGTCCAGCCGTTGGGCTCTCGCCCGCGCGCCGCCGGTGCCGCTCCCGGGGTTGAAGATTCCCATGGGTGGTGAGGGGTCGGCCTCGTGCCTAGCCCTTCACACCTCCCGCCGTCAGGCCGGACACGATGGCCCGCTGGAAGATCAGGACCATGATGATGAGCGGGACGGTGACGATGGTTCCCGCCGCCATGACCGCCGTGTAGGGCTCCTGGTGTGGTTGTGCACCAGTGAAGTTCGCGATGGCAACCGTGACGGTCTGGGTCGACTTGGTCGAGAACTGGGCTGCCAGCAGGAACTCGTTCCAGCTGGAGATGAAGGCCAGGATCGCCGTGGTGAACAGGCCCGGCGCCGCGAGGGGAAGCATGATCTTGCGGAAGGCCTGGCCGGGCGTGCAGCCGTCGATGCGGGCGGATTCCTCGAGCTCCCAAGGCATCTCGGCCAGGAATGCCGTCAACGTGTAGATGGTGAGCGGCAAGGCGAACGAGATGTTGGGGATGATCAGCGCCTGGTAGTTGGCACCGGTCAGCCAGCCGAAGTTGGAGAACATCTGGAACAACGGCGACACCAGCGCCACGCCGGGGAACATCGACGCTCCGAGGATCACCCCGAGCACCGCGTACTTGAACGGGAAGTCGAGCCGGGCGAGTGCGTACGACGCGAACACCCCGACGAGCAGCGCCACTGCCGTCGTCAGGACCCCGATGATGACTGAGTGCACGAGCGCGGCGCCGAAGTGGTTGCCACGGTCCGTGGAGAACGCGGTCGCGAAGTTGTCCAGCGTCACGTGGGTCGGCCACGGCGTGGTGTCGAAGGTGTAGCCGACATCGCGGAACGCGGTGACGACCATCCAGTAGAAGGGGGCGAGGCCCCAGACGACGAGGGCGGCAAGACCGATGTACATCCGGATCTTGGCGGCGCGATCGCTCTTGAAGTGGATCTCCTGCGCCTCGGTACGTCCCGAGGTGGGGGGCGCGGCGGTCGTGGTGGTCATCTCAGGCTCCCGGGGTTGGTGCGTTGGCGGCGACCGGGTTGCCGACCGCGGCAGCCGGTTCCTTCTTCTTCTTTGGTGGCCGTTGCACGACGTCTGCGCCACCGAACTTGATGAAGAGGAAGGCGGTGAACGCGATGAGCAGGAAGACGATGGTCGAGAGGGCCGAGGCGCTGTGGAAGCCACCACGGATCTGTTTGATGACCAGCATCGACAGAGAGGTCGTGCCACCGCCGCCGTTGGTCAGGATCGCGGGCAGGTCGTAGATGCGCAGCACGTCAAGGGTGCGGAACAGGACGGCCACCATTAGCGGCACCTTGACCAGCGGCAGCGTGATCCGCGTGAACGTCTGCCACTTGGTGGCGCCGTCGATCTGGGCGGCCTCGTAGACGTCGCCGGGGACCAGCTGCAGGCCCGCGAGGATGAGCAGCGCCATGAAGGGCGTCGTCTTCCAGACATCGGCGATGACGATCGCGAACTTGGCGGCCCAGGGGTCGCTGACCCACAGCTGGGGCGCGATCCCTACCGTCTTGATCAACCTGTTGGCGATGCCGTCGTAGGCGAAGATGAAGAGCCACAGCTTGGCGGTGACTGCGGTCGGGATGGCCCACGGGACGAGGATGGCGGCGCGGACCAGACCGCGGCCCTTGAAGTCGCGGTTCATGATCATGGCGAACCACATGCCGAGGAGGATCTCGATGACGACACTGACGACGGTGAAGAACAGCGTCACCCACAGCG
Source organism: Pedococcus sp. P2_F6 (assembly GCF_056403675.1). Lineage (NCBI taxonomy): Bacteria > Bacillati > Actinomycetota > Actinomycetes > Micrococcales > Intrasporangiaceae > Pedococcus > Pedococcus sp. P2_F6. The sequence goes on along the minus strand of NZ_JBFUEZ010000001.1, from coordinate 872,250 downwards.
CGTCGTAGAACTGGGCGCCGAGGGTGCCGGGCGGGCAGTCGACCTCGCCACATTTCTGGAGCAGCCAGTGCGTGTAGTTGGACAGGCCCGCGCTGCCGCCCTCGACGAACAGTCCGGTGGCGGGGTCAAGCCCGGCGTCCTTCTGGAAGGACAGCTGGATGGCCTTCAACAGTGGGTAGATGATGATGACGGCCAGGAAGACCATGGTGGGGGCAACAAGCATCAGCCCCAAGCGTCCCTGTCCTGCGTTCAGCCCCTTCGACTTCTTCGGCTTCGTGCCGGTCGATCGGGGTGCTGTTGATGTGGCTGCGCTCATGCCTGCTCCTAGCCCGGGAGGTGCGTCTCAGGTGGGTCGAGATGGTTGGTCGAGTCGAGCGTCGACCAGGGGATGCGATAGGCAGGGGTCCTGCAGGTGTGGGGGTGACCCGTGGGGGTCACCCCCACACCTTGGGATGTTGCGTCAGACCGGTCAGCCGCCGGCTGCAGCCATGGCGGCCTGCATGTCCTTCACCGCGGCTTCAGGAGTCTTCTGGCCCTGGATGGCCGCAAAGAAGTTGTCCTGGATGGCCTGGGTGACCTGCGGGTAGAACGGCGTCACCGGACGGGACACCGCGTTGGAGATGGACTCCTTCAGCACCGGCAGGTACGGGTACTTCTTGACCAGTGCCTCGTCGGTGTAGATCGACTCGATGACCGGAGCCAGCGAACCCTTCTCCATGTTGGTCTTCTGCTCCTCAGGGCTGGTGAGGAACTTCAGGAAGTCCAGGGCCGTGGCCTTGTTCTTCGAGTAGGCGCTGATGGCAGCCATGTGGCCACCCAGCGTCGAGGTGCCGGGGCCGGTGACTCCCGGGAGGGGTGCGACCGCGAACTTTCCCTTGACCTTGGACGAGGCGTCCGTGCTGGCCAGGTTGTAGACGTAGGGCCAGTTGCGCAGGAACAGCAGCTTGCCGTCCTGGAACGCTGCTCGGCTCTGCTCCTCCTGGTAGGTGATCGCCTGCTTGGGGATGTCGCCGCTCTTGTAGTGGTCGGCGAGCTCCTTCAGACCCTTGGCCGCCTCGGGGGAGTCGACGGTCGGCTTGCCCGCGTCGTCGACGACCTTGGCGCCGTAGGCGTTCATCCACTCGGTGGCGTTACAGGTGCCACCCTCGTACTTGGCGAACTGGCCGGCGAAGCAGTCCATGCCGTTCTGCTTGGCGATGGAGCACATGCCCCACATCTCGTCGATGGTCTTCGGCGGGGTCTTCACCAGGTCGGACCGGTAGTACAGCATCGCGCCGTCCGAGGACGTCGGAGCGGCGAACAGCGTCTTGTTGTAGGTCGCCGCCTTGATGGTGGGCTCGAGGAAGCCGGTGGTCGGCAGGGCCAACGAGTCCTTGAGCGGGGTCAGCCAGCCCTTGGCCGCGAACTCGGCCGTCCAGACGACGTCGACGGAGACGACGTCGTAGCTGGGGTCCTTGGCCTGGAAGTGCTGGACCAGGTCGTCGTGCTGCTGGTCGGCCTGGTCGGACTGCTCTTTGACCGTGACCTTCTCGGTGGGGTGCTTGGCATTCCAGCGCTCCGCCTGAGGGGCGACCAGGTTGCTGTTGTCCTTGCCCTGGACATAGGTGATCGGGCCTCGCGTGGCAGCGCCGGCCGAGGAACCACCCGTGGTGCCGCCGCCGTCATCGCCGCCGCAGGCCGAGGCGACGAGCGCCACGGCTACAGCTCCGGTCATCACCGTGAGGGTGCGCCGCTTGAGCATTCGAAGGGCCATACGCCCGCCTCCCATATTTCTCGCGTAGCGCCGAGGCGGACTGCCTCTGCGCTGAGGTGAACCGGTCTCATGTAAACGTTTACGCTCCGTCGCCGCAATCCGAAGATGCACGGGTCGCGGTAACGATTGGGTAACTCGCAGGAGACCTTGGTGTGACGCGTCGGACTTGTCCCGATCCTCAGCCGAGCAACCGGCCCACCCAGTCCACGACGTGGACAGGGCCCTTTCCGCACGATTCGGGCAGATCGTCGTGGGGGCGGCGTTCGAGGGCGACCTGCCACGTGCGCCCGTCCCGGTGCCGCACGGCATACACGTCGGCACCCGGGTGCGCGCCGCCCGGCCGGGCGTCCACTCCGAGGTCCGCGGGGGCGGCGCGGGACACCGTGAGAGCGGTGAGGTCGGTGATGCCGGACTCGAGCCTGACGTGCGACTCAGCGGCCTGCTCCGCAGCGGTCAACGCACTGCGTCCCCGGTCGTGCCGGGGCCCCAGGACTCCCTCCGGCAGGTGGTCGGAGGCGGCCAGCTCGAGCAGCTGGCCGCTCAGGTCGCCGTCGAGTCGGGCCAGCGTCGCTCCGTGGGGGAGCAGGACGCCCGTGGGGGCGAATCGGTGGCCACCGGTGTGCGACGCCTCCCACACACGCCCCGGGTGGCCGTCTGCCGCCTCGAGGGCGACGGGGCGCCCTCGGACGGCGCAGCAGACGTCGCGACGTCCGTTGGTGCAGATCAGCAGGATCGGCTCGGCGGGCTCGGCCCCGGGCGCGGTGGCAAGGACGGCGTCACGGTCACCTCTCGCGAGGGCGTCGAGGTCCAGCTCGAGCAGCGCGACGGGGTCGGTGACCGTCACGCGCAACAGCCAGGGCATGCTGCCCGACCAAGCGAGGTATGCCGTGTGCGCGCCGCCGTGCGGGTCGTCGGCGTGCCGTCCGGGGCGCCGGATGAGGGACGGTCGACCACCCCGGTCGGCGCAGGCCTTGGACAGCGAACTGCCCACTCCTGCAGGCAGATGTGACTGTGTTGCGGCATCCCGACCCCAGGGTCCGGGCTGTTCCAGTGCGACGAAGAAGGTCGCCCGGGCTGCCGTGCCGTAGGCGCTGATGTCTGCCTGGTCGAAGCCGACCGAGCAGGCGTCCGGCGCGGGGGTGGCATGGGTGGGGTGGCTGGAGGTCACGACAGTGGCGGCCCGGCGATGCGGGCGATGGCTGTCGTCGCAGGGACGCCGGAGCCGTCTCGTCGACCCGTCGCGTCCGGCAGGTCCAGCGCCACGCCGTTGGCTGCTGCGGCCCGTGCGGGCAGGGCGCCCGCCCAGGCCAGGACGAGCGTGTCCTCACCCTTGAGGAAGCGGTGGCAGCGCACGCCACCGGTGGCGCGGCCCTTGGCCGGGTACTCGGTGTAGGGGGTCACCTTGATGGAACCGGGTTCGGTGCCGGGCAGCGCCCCGGACGAACCCGACGACGTGACCACGATGGCGTCGGTGCCCTCGGGGACGGCGCCGAAGAACGCGACGCGCTGACCGGCGGCGAGCTTGATGCCGGCCATGCCTCCAGCCGGACGCCCCTGGGGTCGCACGACGGCGGCACCGAACCTCAACAGCTGGGCGTCCGAGGTGATGAACACGAGATCCTCTGTCCCGGAGGACAGCTCGACTGCGCCGACGACCTCGTCACCGTCCTTGAGCGAGATCAACTCGAAGTCAGCCCGCGCCGGATAGTCCGTCGTCACCCGCTTGACGACGCCCTGAGCCGTGCCGAGGGCGATCCCGGCGGAGTCGGGCGACACCGAGACGAGGGCGAGGGGCTCCTCGCCTGCCGGGAGGTCGACGTAGGCAGCGAGTGGCGCGCCCCCTGACAGGCTGGGGGCGCCGTTGGTCGGCGGCAGGGTGGGCAGCTCCAGGGCCGAGAGTCGCACGAGCCGGCCACGGGAGGTGACCAGCCCGACCTCGCCGCGGGCCGTCGTGCGGACCGCACCGACGAGCGCGTCGTGCTTGCTGCGCGAGGCGTCGACGGGCAGGGGGTCGGCAGAGCCGGTGCGCGCCAACAGGCCGGTGGACGACAGCAGCACCCAACAGGGGTCGTCAGCGACCTCGAGGGGCGTGCTGGTGGCGGCCGGCACACCCGCCGACTCCAGCAGCACCGTGCGGCGCGGGGTCCCGTGCGTCTTCGCGACGTCCGCGAGCTCGTTCGACACCGTCTTGAGCAGGAGCTTCTCGTCGCCGAGGATCAGCTCGAGCTCCTCGATGAGCCGCTCGAGCTCGGTCTTCTCCTTGTCGAGCTCGAGGCGGCTGAACTTGGTGAGCCGGCGTAGCTGGAGCTCGAGGATGTAGTTGGCCTGGGCCTCCGACAGGTCGAAGACGTCCATCAGCCGGGCGCGCGCGGCCGCCGCGTCGTCCGACGTGCGGATCACCTGGATGACCTCGTCGATGTCGAGGATCGCGATGAGCAGCCCCTCGACGAGGTGCAGCCGGTCCTTGTACTTGTTCAGTCGGTACTCGGTCCGGCGGCGCACGACGTCGGTGCGGAAGTCGACGTAGACCCGCAGCAAGTCCTTGAGCCCCAACGTCTTTGGCTGCCCGTTGACCAGAGCGACGTTGTTGATGGAGAAGGAGTCCTCCATCGGAGTGAGCTTGTAGAGCTGCTCGAGGACCGCGTCGGGGTTGAAGCCGTTCTTGACCTCGATGACCAGCCGCAGGCCGTGCTTGCGGTCGGTGAGGTCCTTGACGTCCGAGATGCCCTGGAGCTTCTTGGACTGGACTGCGTCCTTGATCTTCTCGATGACCTTCTCGGGGCCGACGAGGTAGGGCAGCTCGGTGACGACGATGCCCATCCGGCGCGGCGAGGTCTTCTCGACCCGGGTCGTCGCGCGGGTGCGGAAGCTGCCGCGCCCGCCGAGGTAAGCGTCACGGATGCCGTCGAGCCCGATGATGCGGCCACCCTGCGGCAGGTCCGGACCGGGGACGAACCGCATCAGGTCGTCGAGGGAGCAGGTGGGGTTCGCGATGAGGTGGCGAGCCGCACCGATGACCTCGACGAGGTTGTGCGGCGCCATGTTGGTCGCCATGCCGACGGCGATTCCGCTGGCCCCGTTGACGAGCAGGTTGGGGAACGCGGCGGGGAGCACCTCGGGCTGGAGCAGCTGGTCGTCGTAGTTGGGGATGAACTCGACGGTCTCCTCGTCGAGGCCGGTGGACATCAGCATCGCGGCCGGCGCGAGCCGTGCCTCCGTGTAGCGCGACGCGGCCGGGCCGTCGTCGAGTGAGCCGAAGTTTCCGTGCCCGTCGACCAGCGGGAGGCGCATCGTGAACGGCTGGGCCATCCGGACGAGGGCGTCGTAGATCGCCGTGTCGCCGTGGGGGTGGTACTTGCCCATCACGTCGCCGACGACGCGAGAGGACTTCACGTGGCCGCGCTCGGGGCGCAGCCCCATCTCGGACATGGAGTAGAGGATGCGGCGCTGCACCGGCTTGAGGCCGTCGCGTGCATCGGGCAGGGCGCGGGAGTAGATGACCGAGTAGGCGTACTCGAGGAACGCCCCCTGCATCTCCTCCTCGACGTCGATGTCGACGATCCGCTCGACAAAGCTCTCGTCGGCGGGCGCTGGCGGGGTCTTGCGGGCCATGCGTGTGTGCATCTCCTTGCGATCGTCCCCGCACGGCGCGGGGAACCCCCCAATCTTGTCCCACGCCTAGACGGGGCCTGCCCCCGACTCGCCGCCGAAGTGCCCCCAGTGCACGACCTCGGCCACCTCGCGGCGCGGCCGGGTCCGGCTGGAGCCCTCGGTGCGGCGCAGCTCGTGGCCGAGGGCCACGACGCCCACCAGCCGCCGGTTCTCCGGTATGCCGTGGGCCCGCCGGACCGCTTCGTGCCGCGCCGGAGGGATGCCGAAGAACAGGGCCCCGAGGCCCTGGTCGACGGCGGCGAGCAACATGAGCATGGCCGCCATGCCCGTGTCGACATCCCAGTAGGGCACCGGCCACCTGGTCGGGTCCCGGTCGGTCCAGCCCTTGTCGGGCTCGGCATACCGGTCGAGGTAGGTGTCGGGGTCGGAGAGGCACAGCACGAGGATCGGAGCGGACGACACCCCTGCCAACCAGCCGTCCGGGGGCGCGCCGGGCGGCAGGTCCGGGTCACGGGTGGCGTCCCAGAACCGGCGCCGGTCCTGGTCCTCGGCGAGGACGACGAAGTCCCAGCCCTGGCTGAAACCGGCGCTGGGAGCCCGCTGCGCGGCATACAGGACCGCCTCCAGGGCGGTGGGCGTGACCGGTCGGTCCGGGTCGAACCGCCGGACCATGCGGCGCCGCCGGATCACCTCTGCGAACTCCATGGGCCCATCCTGTCGTGGGGATCCGCCGTGGCGGTCGGGGGACCCGCACAGGCGGCTGCAAGACTGGCCGACGAACCCACCGCCCGAGCACTGCCAACCCGGGGCCGTCCTGCGGCGTCCACGAGGCATGACGACCATGGCCGCGGTGGCACTCACGGGAGGGGTGGCAGTGCCGGCGCGAGACCGCGTGGACGTGGAAGCGTCCGTTCGTGAGATCTACGACGTGCACTACGCACGCCTCGCCGGGTGGACCGCCAAGCTGGTCGGCGACACCGACCTGGCCCACGACCTGGCGACCGAGGCCTTCCTCAAGCTGTTCCGTGAGTTCGACCGGGTGGACGACCCGAGGCCCTGGCTCTACACCGTCACTGCCAACCTGGTGCGCGACCACTGGCGCAAGCGGGGGCGCGAGGCCGTCGCCTACCAACGTCACGAGGCTGGTCGCGACGACTTCACGACCGACGCCGACCACGCCACCAGGCTGACCGTCCGGGATGCCGTCGAGGCACTGCCGGACCGGCTGCGGGTGGCCGTGATGCTGCACTACTTCGCCGACCTGCCCGTGGCCACCGTGGCCCGGCAGCTCGACAAGTCCGAGGGAACGATCAAGCGAGACCTGTTCGACGCGCGCCAGCGGATGGCGAAGATGCTGGGAGAGATTCGATGAGCCCCGACCTGTCCGACCTGCCCGGCGCCGGGGAGCAGCGCGACCCCGTCGCGGACTTCTTCGCACGGGAGCGCGCCGACATCCGGGAGCTGCCTGCGGGGACCGACCGCTGGGAGGCGATCGTCGTCGAGGCCTCCCGGCCCCGCCGTCGCCACCTGATGCCCTACCTCGCGGGTGCCGCCGCAGTCGTCCTGGTCGGTGGTGTCGTCTGGGGCACGGGACGAGGACCGGGCACCGACCAGGCAGCCGACACCGCCAGCAGCACCTCGCCCGTGTCGACCGTCACGGTCTCCGAGACCGTGCGGCCGTCGGTCGTGGTGCCGCCGCCGTCGCAGGGGTCGTCCGGCGCCCCCAGCACGCCGGTCGGCCCGACCTCCCAGCCTGCCCCGAAGTCGTTCGGCATCGTGTCGATGTCCAATGCCGGCGGCAAGCACCTCTACGCCCTGGGATCGGCGACCTGTCCCAAGGGTGAGTGCACCGCCGTCATCGCTTCCGACGACGACGGGGCCACGTGGACGACCCGGGCCTCCTTCGAGACGCTCACGACACCCGGTGCGCGGACCACCCCCGATCGCGCCAACCAGCTGGTCGGGATCCGGTTCGCCAACGACAGGGTGGGCTACGTCTACGGCAGCAAGACCCTGCGCACCGCTGACGGTGGCCGCAGCTGGACCGACGTCGACGTCCGCGGCCGCACTGTCCTCTCGCTGGAGACGGACGGCACGCAGGTCTGGATGGTCACCGCCCGATCCTGTCAGCACGGCGCCGTCACCGACCCGCGTGGCTGCGTGGGCCTCCAGCCGCGCACCGGGTCCATCGGGACGACCGGCACGGTGCCGGTGCAGTTCTCCGGGATGCCGGTGGCCGGGGAGAACGCATGGATCACGATGGACGGGTCCGACGCCTACTACAACGTCACCACGACCACCCCGACGGTGACCGGTCGGGCGATGCGTCTCACCGGGAACCTCGGAGTGCTGCCGTTGCCGAAGGGGTGTGCCGACGCCCAAGGACTGTGGGTCTTCGCAACGGCCAACACCCGGGGCACGCTCCTCGGCGTCTGCCCTTCGGCCATGAAGCCGGCGGAGGAGTATGCCCTCGCTGTCTCCGGCGACCACGGTGCCACCTGGAGCACCCGCCCGGCCCCCGGTCTGGGGCGACCGTCCATGGCCGGCATCTGGCTGACCGCGACCGATGCCACGCACCTCGTGGCGGTTCGCCAGGGACTGCCCTCCAGCGCCGGAGTGGCGGACGAGTCCACCTCCCTGCTCACCAGCGGAGACGGCGGCGTGACCTGGACTCCTGTCAGGCTCGGCACAGTGGGGTCACCCACGTGGGCCGGAGCGGCAGGTGGTGGCCTGGTCTACGCCATCACGGGCGGGCTGGAGTACTGGAAGAGCGGCAACTCGGGCGCGACCTTCGAGACCGTCTCCCTGCGCAGGTAACCGCGAGTTCGGTCCGCCCCGTCATGGCCCATCCACGGCATGACATGCTTTCGCCATGAGTGAGGCCTCGGCGCTTCCAGCCGGCTATCCGGCAGAGTGGGAGGCCGACGTCGTCCTGCGGGACGGGTCCGTGGCCCACCTGCGGCCGATCACCCCGAGCGACGTCGACGCCGTCCACCGGTTCCACGCCGGCCAGTCCGACGAGTCGATCTACATGCGCTTCTTCGCGCCGCTGCGCCAGCTCAGTGACCGCGACGTCACCCGGTTCACCAACGTCGACTACCACGACCGCGTGGCCCTGGTGGCCACCGTCCGTGGCGAGATCATCGGCATCGGCCGCTACGACCGGATCACCCCGACAAGCGCCGAGGTGGCCTTCAACATCTCCGATCTCTACCAGGGCAAGGGGATCGGCTCGGTGCTGCTCGAGCACCTCGCAGTCATCGCCTGGGAGGCAGGGGTTGAGGAGTTCACCGCCGAGGTGCTGCCGCAGAACCGCAAGATGATCTCGGTGTTCTCGGATGCCGGCTACGAGGTCAGCCGCCACTTCGCGGACGGTGTCGTCTCCCTGACCTTCAAGATCCAGCCCACCGAACGCTCCGAGGCCGTCCGGCTCTCGCGCGAGCACCGGGCCGAGTCGGTGAGCATGCGCTCGGCGCTGTTCCCCGACTCCATCGCCGTGGTCGGGGCCAGCCGCCGGTCCGACTCGATCGGTCACCACATCCTCACCAACCTGATGTCGGCCGGCTTCAACGGCGTCGTCCACGCCGTCAACCGCGAGGCGATGGAGGTCCTCGGGCTCCCCGCCCACGCGCGGGTGTCCGACATCCCGGACGAGGTCGACCTCGCGATCGTCGCCGTTCCTGCCGGGGAGGTGCTCGACGTCGTCGCCGACTGCGCCGAGGCGGGGGTCAAGACCCTGCTGGTCGTCAGTGCCGGGTTCGCCGAGTCCGGCCCGCAGGGGGAGGAGCTGCAGTCCCAGCTCCTGGCCGCTGCCCGGGAGTCGGGCATGCGGGTGCTGGGACCCAACTCGTTCGGCGTGATCAACAACGACCCGGCGGTCCGGCTCAACGCCTCGCTGGCTCCCGAGCTGCCGCCATCCGGTCGGTTGGGACTGTTCGCCCAGAGCGGTGCCCTCGGGATCGCGGTCCTCGCCTCCGCCGCCCGCCGAGGGCTCGGCATCTCGGTGTTCGCCTCCGCCGGCAACCGGGTCGACGTCTCGGGCAACGACTTCATGCAGTACTGGATCGACGACCAGAGCACGGACGTGGTGGGCCTGTACCTCGAGTCGATGGGCAACCCGCGCAAGTTCTCCCGCATCGCCCGGCGGCTGGCCTCGACCAAGCCGGTCATCGTGGTGAAGTCCGGCGTCTCGTCCTACGGCGTCCCGCCCGGGCATCGGGCCGGCTCGACGAGGGTCCGCCCCGAGGCCTTCGACGCGATGCTGCGCCAAGCGGGGGTGATCCGGGTGGAGAACGTCCACCAGATGTTCGACGTGGCCCAGCTCGTCGCCCACCAACCGCTGCCGCGAGGCAACCGGGTGGCCATCGTCGGCAACTCCGATGCCCTCGGGGCGCTGACCGCAGAGGCCTGCATCAGCTGGGGGCTCGACGTCGCCCACGGCCCGGTGTCGTTGCCGAGCGAGGCCCGTGGCGAGCAGTTCGCGGAGGCTCTCGCCGATGCGTTCGCCGACCCGGAGGTCGACAGCGTCCTCACCTGCTTCATCCCACCGCTGGTGACTCCCGACGAGGACGTTGCCACGGCGGTTCGCGACGCATCAATGAAGAACGAAAAGCCCTGTCTGGCAACGTTTCTCGGCATGCGCGGTGTTCTCGAGAGACTGTCCGGCAACGCCATTGACGGGCGGCCCACAGTCGTACCCGCCTACGCGATGCCCGAGGACGCCGTCCGCGCCCTCGCCGCCGCGACGAGGTATGCCGAGTGGCGGGCACGCGACCGCGGCGTAGCGGTCAGTCCGGCGGGTATCGACCGCGAGGCCGCAGAGCTCCTCGTCGAACGCATCCTCGAAGAGTCACCCGAAGGCCGACGGCTCACCCTCCAGGAGGTCACCGAGCTCCTGGCCGCCTACGGGATCGAGGTGTGGGGCAGCGTGCCCGCTCGCACGGTCGACGATGCCGTCGCCGCGGCGGGGTTGATCGGCTATCCGGTCGTCATCAAGTCGGTCGCACCGCTCATGCGCCACTCGCCGGGACTGAGCGGTATCCGGGTCGACCTTCGCACCGAGGCGCAGCTGCGCGAGGCCTTCGACGGGCTCAACGAGCGGCTGGCCCCGATGTCGGCCAACTCCTTCGTCGTGCAACGGATGGCCACGCCTGGCGTGTCGTGCGTGGTTCGGACCGACGAGGACCCGTTGTTCGGTCCGGTCGTCTCGTTCAGCATCGCCGGTCCGCCGACCGAGCTGCTAGGGGACATCGGTCATCGCATCCCGCCGCTGACCGACGTGGACGTGTCCGACCTGATCTCGTCGGTCAAGGCCTCACCGATGCTGCACGGCCACCGCGGTGCCGCCCCCGTGCACCGCGCCGCCCTGGCCGACCTCATCGCTCGCGTGTCGGTGCTCGCTGACAACCTGCCCGAGGTGTCCAGCCTCGTCCTGAACCCCGTCAATGCGCAGGTCGGGGGCGTCGACGTGCTCGACGCCGAGGTCACCGTGGCACCGACCCCGCGCCGCAAGGACCCGGGGCGTCGCACCCTCACCTAGACAGGCTGACTCGCGACCTGGCCGGAGCGCGGTGCGCCTCCCTAGGGCAAGATGGCACCCATGGGCTCCACCTCACCCCAGAATGCCGGCTCACAGAGCGCCGCCTCACCGGGTGCCGCTGCACAGGGCGCCGCCTCCAACGGCGCTTCCGTACCGCCGGCACCGCTACCCGTCGACCTCACGCGGGCGATCGAGCGGGCCGGCTACTACCCGGCCCTGGTGGCGGACGTCGTCCACGCTGCCCTGGGTGGCGAGGAGGTGGTGTCCCACCTGGTCCACCAGGAGACGACGTTCGACCACGACGTGGTTCGTCGCCACATCACCGTGCTCGCCCTCACCACCTCGAGGCTGGTGATCGCGCACGCAGACGACCACACCGACGAACGCCCGGGCCACGAGGACGTCGCCACGGCCACGACCGAGAGTGTCCCGTTGTCGGCCGTGCGCGGGGTGATGATCACCCACGTGGTGGCCCGCCCCCAGGAGTACCAGCCCGGATCCCTGGGCCGTGAGATCACGCTCACGCTGGGTTGGGGCGCCGTGAGCCGCATCGACCTGATGCCGGCCACCTGCGCCGACCCGGACTGCGAGGCCGACCACGGCTATGAGGGCAGCGTCGCCTCCGACGACATCTCGCTGCGGATCAGCGCCGACGCCGAGGGCGAGCCGGCCCTGCAGCAGGCCCTCAGCTTCGCCCGGGAGCTGTCGGCGAGCATCGGCAGCTGACGTGCCCCTCCCTCCCGAGGTCCGGCCCAAGGCGATGCCCTAGCCGATGCCACACGCGGGACTGCTCCCACCCCACTACGACGAGTCCGGGCTGGCCGGTGTGCTGCCCGCCGTTGCCGCGAGCCTCGGTGTCCGCAGGTATGCCGACCAGGCCCACCTCGCGCTGCCGGAGGCGCGTCGCGCAATCGTCGTCCTCGTCGACGGCCTCGGCTACGAGCTGATCAGGCGACGCGGCGGACACGCTCCCTTCCTGCGCTCGCTGCTGCCCGCGGCATACCGCATCACGGCCGGCTTCCCGGCCACGACGGCGACGTCGATGGGGACGTTCGGCACCGGCCTGCCCCCGGGGTCGCACGGGCTGCTCGGGTACGAAGTCCTGGTGCCCGGTGAGGACCGGCTGGTCAACGAGCTCTCCTGGGAGGACGGTCCCGACCCGCTCACGTGGCAGCCACAGGAGACCGTGTTCGAGGTCGCCGAGGCGGCCGGGGTGTCGGTCACCCGGGTCGGGCCGGGCTTCTTCGACGGTTCGGGCCTGACGCGAGCGGCGTTGCGCGGCGGGAGGTTTCGAGCGGCTGACACGCTCGCGGACCGTGTGGACGCCTCGCTCGAAGCCGTGCGCTCCAGCGCCCGTGGGCTGGTGTACCTCTACTGGGGCGAGCTCGACAAGGTCGGCCACGTGTTCGGCTGCCAGTCCTGGGAATGGGGTGACGAGCTGGAGGCCATCGACGCCGAGCTCGGTCGGCTGGTGCGATCGGTGCCCAGCGACACGGCCGTGTACATCACCGCGGACCACGGCATGGTGGACGCCCCCCACGCCCTCCGGATCGACCTGGCGCACGACGAAGAGCTGGCCGCCGGCATCCGGCACGTGGGTGGCGAGCCACGCGCCCTCCAGCTCTACTGCGAGGACGGGGCGGCCGCTGACGTCGCCCAGACCTGGGCGGCCCGGGTGGGGGAGCGCGCCTGGATCCGGACGCGCGAGGAGGCAACCCGAGAGGGCTGGTTCGGGCCGGTCAGCGACGTGAACCGGCCACGCATCGGCGACCTGGTCGTGGCGATGCGGGACAACTTCGCCATCGTCGACTCGCGTCGCGCCAGGCCACAGCTCCTGGCGCTGCTCGGGCTGCACGGCTCGCTGACGCCCGAGGAGTCCGCCGTGCCGTTGTTCCATGTCGCAGCGCGCGACAACGCCTAAGGTGTCCTCTCGTGGCTGAGCTCGTCTTCTTCTCCGGGACCATGGACTGCGGCAAGTCGACCCTTGCCCTCCAGATGGACCACAACCACCAGGCCCGCGGCAGGTCCGGCCTGATCTACACCAAGCTCGACCGCGCCGGGACGGACGTGCTGTCCTCGCGGCTCGGGCTGTCCACGGCCGCCCACGAGGTCAGTGACGACCTCGACTTCTGGGATGCGGTGGTCGAGCAGGCCACGAGCGGGCTGCGCGTCGACTACCTCATCTGCGACGAGGTGCAGTTCTACACCCCTGCGCAGGTCGAGCAGCTCGCGAAGCTCGTCGACGAGATGGGCATCGACGTGTTCGCCTTCGGCATCACGGCCGACTTCCGCACCCAGCTGTTCCCGGGGTCGCGCAGGATGATCGAGCTCGCCGACCAGGTCCAGGTGCTCCAGGTGCAGGCCCTGTGCTGGTGCGGCCGTCGTGCCACCCACAACGCCCGCGTGGTGGACGGCGTGATGGTGGTCGAGGGCGAGCAGGTCGTCGTCGGCGACACCAAGCCCGGCAGCGAGACCCTCGTCGAGTACGAGGTGCTCTGCCGCCGCCACTTCATGCGCCGGATGAACTCGGCCGCCGCCCGTGCGGCTGCGGCCTCACCCGACGTCCTGCCGTTCGACCTCGACGTCTGCCCGGTCCCGCAGGGCTGAGTGCCGCTCCCGCAGGGCTGAACGCTGTTCCCGGACCACGCCCTCAGTCGCGCGGCTTGGCCCCGAACATGACGTCGTCCCAGCTGGGGACGCTGCGGCGAGCGGGCCTCTTGGAGGCCCCGGCAGCCCCGGCGGCTGCCTTGCGGGGTGCCCGGTCCTCCCGCGCTTCGTCCTGGTCCTGGTCGTGGTCATGGTCATGGTGTGCCTCGGCGCGCTCACGCGGTGCCTCGACCTCGGGCTCGGCGTCGACGTCCAGGTCGCCGCGCGCGTTCGCTTCGGGCCCCTCGCCCAGCTCGGGCCCCCTGTCCGCCTCCGACGGGACGACAGCCGGCAGCACGTCGTCGCCGATCGCGCTGTCCGGGTCGTCGAGGGGGTGCGGACCCTTGGCTCCCGGCGGCGGCGGCATCGACTCCGGGTCGTAGGCGAGGTCCTCGAGGGGGAGGGCGTCGTGGCGGGGTGCATCGTCGACGGGGGTGTGGGTCGGGGGGTTCTTCCGTCGACGGGGCCGGCCACGGTGCGAGGCACGCTCACGCATGGCCGACATCAGGTCCAGCGGTTCGTCGGTGGAGGAGGACGACCCACCGCGGGGGGCCGGGTGGCGGGCCGACCCGACGCCGCCTTCGGCCTCGACGTCGTAGACGGTCGTCGTGCGGACCGGTGCGGACACGAGGTGGGGAGCCGGGAGCGGGGAGGTGGTCCCGGAGGCGTCCTCCTCGCTGAGCCAACGGGCCTCGTCGTCAACGGCCGCGACGGTACGCGCCGGCACGTCGAAGGACCAGCGGGCCTGCCGCTCGCGGCCACCGGCGGGAAAGGTGAGGATGACGGTCCAGTCGCCTTCGGTGCTGCGAGCCGCGTCCCACTCCGCCGCGCCGGGGTCGACCCCTCGTCCGGACAGCCGCTGGCTCACCCGGGCGGACAGGGTCGGTGCACTGGCACCGCTCGCGCTGCGCCCGCGCAGTCGCACGGCGCGGGCCAAGCCGGCGACGTACTCACGTTCGGCCAGGATCGGGCCCTCGTAGCGGCGCACCTTCTCGACCGGCCAGCCGGACCGTCCCGCGACCTCCTCGGCCGACAGGCCACCTCGGATCAGTGCCTGGACCTCGCGGGGACGCATGCCTCCGTCGATCTCGATCTGCAGCTGACCCAGCCGAGGCCGGTCGCGACGAGCAGCTGCGCGCAGTGGTTCGTCGAGCTGGACACGGAAGTGTTCCCCCTCGGAGTCGGACAGCAACAGGTGCTGGCCGTCATCCTGCACTCCGATCAGCCGCAAATCCCGCATTGCCATCGTCTCCAGTATCGGCGTGGTCTCCCGTATCGCCCTCGCTCGTGGATCGGGCACCGTGCTGCTGACTCTGCCATCCCCGAGGTCGAGGCGAAAGCGCCCACGCCGCAACGGTAGTTTTGACCTCGCGATGCTGACCTTCGACGCACACCTCCAACTGGCACTCGACCTCGTCGGGGTGTTCGCCTTCGCGCTGTCCGGCGGCCTGGTGGCGGTGAAGAAGCGCCTCGACCTCTTCGGCGTGCTCGTCCTGGCCGGTGCCGCAGCCCTCGGGGGCGGCGTCATGCGCGACATCCTCATCGGCGCGCTGCCGCCGGTGGGCATCTCTGACTGGCGACTCCTCACGTCCGCGCTGGTCGCCGGGCTCGTGACGTTCCTCTACCACCCGGGCGTGGAACGGATCTCGCGCTTCGTCCGGGTGCTCGACGCAGCCGGACTGGCGGTGTTCGCCATCGGCGGCTCGCTCAAGGCGCTGGGTGCGGGAATGGACCCGCTCACCTCCGTCTTCGTCGGAGGCATCACCGCGGTGGGCGGGGGCATCGTCCGCGACGTGCTGGCCGGCCAGGTGCCGGAGGTGCTGCGTCGCGAGATGTACGCGCTGCCGGCCCTGCTCGGCTCGGTCCTCATCGTCACGGCCCACCACTTCGACGCCATCAACCCGTTCGTCATCTGGGGGTGTGTCGCCCTCGTCTTCGGTATGCGGATGGTGGCGGTCGTCCTCGACGTCCACGCCCCCAAGCCCCTTCGCACTGGAGACCACACATGAACGGCTGCCTGACGTGACCACTGACCCAGGACCCCTCGAGCCCTACGACGGCATCCTCCTGCTGTCCTTCGGTGGACCGGAGAAGCCCGAGGACGTGCTGCCGTTCCTGCGAACGGTGACCGCAGGCAAGAACATCCCGGACGAGCGGCTCGAGGAGGTCGGGGAGCACTACTACGGCTTCGGCGGCCGCAGCCCCATCAACGACCAGAACCGAGCGCTGCTGGCCGCGTTGCGCGCCGAGCTGGACCGGCGCGAGATCGACACCCCGATCGTCTGGGGCAACCGCAACTTCACCCCCTTCACGGCAGAGGCACTGGCGCAGGCGCACGACCAGGGCCTGCGGCGCCTGGTCACCGTCGTCACCAGTGCCTACTCGTCCTACTCGTCCTGCCGGCAGTACCGCGAGGACCTGGCTGCCGCGCAGCAGACGGTGGCCGACCTAGGCATGACGATCGAGCTGGACAAGGTCCGCCCCTACTCCAACCACCCGGGCTTCGCCCGCGCGAACACCCGGCTGGTCACCGAGGCAGTGCGCGCTGTCCTGCGCGACGGAACGCCGGCTGCCGGGATCCGGTTGCTGTTCGTCACCCACTCGATCCCAACTGCGATGGACGACACCTCCGGACCAGGTGACTCCGAGGGCAACGCCTACAGCCGACAGCACCTCGCCCTCGGGGCCGCCATCGCCGACGAGGTCAACGCGACCCTCGACACCGACCTCACCGGGGAGCTCGTCTTCTGCTCCCGATCAGGCCCCCCGACGCAGCCCTGGCTCGAGCCGGACGTCAACGACCGCCTCGAGGAGCTGGCACAGGACGGGGCCACCGTGGTGGTGGTGGCGCCCATCGGCTTCGTCTCCGACCACATGGAGGTCGTCTACGACCTCGACACCGAGGCTGCCGCCACGGCGCAGCGGCTCGGGCTGCGCCTCGTGCGTGTGCCCACGGTGGGTGTCGATGCGGAGTTCGTGTCAGGACTGGTCGACCTCGTCCTGGAGAGAGCCGCCCAGGCGCGCGGCGAGGAGCCGGCGACACCCGTGTGGCCCGGTCGCGAGGCGATGCCGTCCACCTGTGCCCCGGGGTGCTGCCCCAACCTGCGCGACCCCAGGCCGGCCCTGTGCGGGCGGGACTGACCATGGGCCTCCACGCACCGGACGCCGCGATCCTCGAGGCCCTCGAGCGCCTTGCCGTCGAGGTGTGCCTGGAGGCGGGGCGACTCGTCGTCGACGAACGTCCCGCCAACCTCAGCGTCGCCAAGACCAAGAGCACAGCCACCGACGTCGTCACGATCATGGACCAGCGGGCTCAGGACCTGTTGCGCTCCCGGCTGCACGACGCCCGGCCCCAGGACGGTTTCCTCGGCGAGGAGGAGGGCGGCACCGATGGCCGCTCGGAGATCACCTGGGTGGTCGACCCCATCGACGGCACGGTCAACTACCTCTACGGCATCCCTTCGTATGCCGTGTCCGTGGCCGCCGTCGTCGGTGACCCGACCACGCCGGGGGCGTGGCGACCGGTGGCCGGGGCTGTCGTCAACCCGGTGACCGGTGAGCTGTTCCACGCCCGGGTCGGCGCGGGGTCGTGGCTTCGGGTGGGCGACTCGACGGGGACCCGACTGGAGATCGGTAACCCGCCCCAGCTCGGTCACGCCCTCGTCGGCACGGGTTTCGGCTACGACCCGTTGCGTCGCGACTGGCAGGCCCGCGTGCTGCTCGAGGTCCTGCCGCAGATCCGCGACATCCGCCGGATCGGAAGTGCCGCGCTCGACATCTGCTCGGTCGCCGCGGGGGGCCTGGACGGCTACTACGAGCGGGGGCTCAACCCGTGGGACATGGCCGCGGCGTGGCTGGTGCTCACCGAGGCCGGAGGCGTGTTCTCGGGCCTCGGCTCCGAACCACCCAGCGAGGCGATGGTGGTCGCCGCGGCGGCCACGCTGCATACCGAGCTGCACGAGGTGGTGCTGCGCGCGACCGAGCTGGCCGGCTCCGAGGTCACCGGCGGCTAGCCCCCGGAGTGCCCTGGAGGGCCTGACAGCTGGTCAGGCTGCGCTGTAGTTGGTGAGCTCGGGGATGCGCAGGCCGTGCTCGTCCGCGAGGCGGGCCAGGCTCTCGAGCTCGGCTTCACGGACGGTGGCGAGGTAGTCGTCGCCGGACTCCTGGGCTGTGCGCAGGGACTGTGCTGCGCGGGCGGCGCGCTGGGTGATCTCGGTGTGGAACTCGGTCATCGTGCACCCCTCTCTTCGTCATTTCACGAGTCGGGTCGGCCGGGCCGGAGGTGAGGACTCTACGGGTACACCCGGCATTCGTGGGAGTTGGGGCTGCCCGATCTAGGTGAATCTTGGGTGAACCCAGACCTGCGCTTGGCCGCGGCTTGGCACGTCCCGCAGGGGTCGCGAGAGGCACTGGAGGGCCGAATCTGGACCCGATGGTGACGTGGCGCCCCGGATAGGGCACAATCCCCGCCTGCGGTGGGCACAAAACCGCAGGCACCAGCGTTAACACCGGCGACTCGTCTTTCCGATGCACGGGGAGACACAGATCACCGACACAACAGGGAGAGCGACAGCGACCATGGCGACTGACTACGACGCGCCGCGCAAGACCGACGACGAGCTGTCCGAGGACTCGATCGAGGAGTTGAAGTCCCGCCGCGTCGACAAGAGCGCGTCCAGCGTGGACGTCGACGAGACCGAGCAGGCCGAGGGCTTCGAGCTGCCTGGTGCGGACCTGTCCGGTGAAGAGCTCTCGGTGCGGGTCATTCCGCGCCAGTACGACGAGTTCACCTGCTCACGGTGCTTCCTCGTGCACCACCGCAGCCAGCTCGCTTCCGAGTCCGGCGGCCAGATGGTGTGCCGGGAGTGCGCCGCGTAGGTGAGCGGTGACACCGTGAGCCGCCCCCCGGGTGACACGATCCGTGACACGGGGACGATCGGTGCCGAGATAGGGTCAGTCCACGTGACTGGCCCTTCTCTCGTTCCCCCGTCGACGGTCCCGGTCGGCGTGCGCCGCCTCGACGCCGGGCTGCCACTTCCGTCCTACGCCCACCCCGGCGATGCAGGAGCGGACCTGTGCGCCGCCGCCGACCTCACCCTCGAGCCGGGGGAGCGCAGCCTGGTCCCCACCGGGGTGGCACTGGCGATCCCGGACGGCTGGGTCGGCCTCGTCCACCCCCGCTCCGGCCTGGCGGCCAAGCACGGGATCAGCATCGTGAACGCCCCGGGCACGGTCGATGCGGGCTACCGGGGCGAGATTCTCGTCAACCTGATCAACCTCGACCCGCGTGACGCCTTCACGGTCCGTCGTGGCGACCGCATCGCCCAGCTGGTGGTCCAGCAGGTCGCGCGGGTGGAGTTCCTCGAGGTTGATTCGCTCGAAGCCACCTCACGGGGCGACACTGGACACGGTGCCAGTGGCGGCTTCGGCGACCACACCCAGACAACGAAGGACTGACACACCAGTGG
Source organism: Pedococcus sp. P2_F6 (assembly GCF_056403675.1). NCBI lineage: Bacteria > Bacillati > Actinomycetota > Actinomycetes > Micrococcales > Intrasporangiaceae > Pedococcus > Pedococcus sp. P2_F6. Next base: position 853,232 of record NZ_JBFUEZ010000001.1, on the reverse strand, counting down.
GCATTTTCCGACGAGGCAAGAACACCGACGCGGCTGACGTGGAGGACCTTGACCAGCCCGTCGACGAGACGGTGGAGGAACCGGTCGACGCGACCGTTGACGACTCCGTCGACACGGTCGAGCGGCCCGGGGCCCAGGGGCCGTTCGACTCCACGGAGGTCGACGTCGACGGCGACGGACGGCTGGACCTCGGTGCCCTGCGCATCCAGGGGGTCCCGGGCATGGAACTGCGTCTGGAGGTCGACGAGGCGGCCAACCAGGTGGTCGGCGCCACTGCCGTCATCGGTGACTCCGCGGTCCAGATCCAGGCCTTCGCCGCGCCCAAGACGTTGGGCATCTGGGACGACATCCGCGCCGAGATCGCCGAGTCGATCCTGGCCCAGGGCGGCACCGCAGACGAGGCCCGCGGTCCGTTCGGCACGGAGCTGCGCACCAGAATGCCCTCTGCCGGGCCTGACGGGCGCACCGTCTTCGCCCCAGCCCGTTTCGCCGGGGTGGATGGACCCCGATGGTTCCTGCGGGCGGTCTTCTCCGGCCGTGCCGCCATCGAGGACGAGGCGGCGGCGCCCCTGCTGGAGGTCGTGCGGAGCACCGTCGTCGTCCGTGGCGACGCCGCGATGGCGCCCCGCGAGATGCTGTTGCTCAAGCTTCCTGAGCAGATCGAGGTGCCTGAGGTCGACGGTGCCCAGGCCGGTGGTTCGCCGGCCGACGTCGACAGTGCCGACGCGCAGCGGGCATCCGGACACGTCGACGACCTCAAGCCCTTCGAACGGGGTCCCGAGATCACCGAGGTCAGGTAGGACACATCATGGCCACCAAACAGCCCAGCACCGTCGCGCAGCATCCTGCGCACGGCCGCAAGTCGGCGTTGTCCCGGCTCGGGGAGCGGCTCACCAAGTCGGTCACCCAGATCGAGGCCGACGAGCTCAAGGAGGATGCCGCCCGGATGGGCTGCACCCCCATGTCCGACCTGTTGGACCGCCAGGAGGCGACCGTGTCGGGCACGGTACGTGCGGTGACCCTGCGCCCCCGCGTCAACGTCCCTGCGCTGGTGATCGACCTCTACGACGGCAGCCGCACCATCAACCTCATCTGGCTGGGGCGGCGGACCATCGGAGGCATCCAGCCGGGCACCTACCTGCGCGCCCACGGACGGGTGACCTACAGCCGCGGCATCCCCACGATCTTCAACCCCTCCTACGAGATCGTCCCGCTGCGTGCCCACTGAACTGAGCTCCGGCGCCACCGTCGAGGAGCTCATCCGCCATCGCCTGTCGACCGCCCTGGGTGGTTGGCGCGGCTCCGTGGAGACGGCCCTGCCCACTGTGGCCTTCGTCGTCCTGTGGGTGTGGCGCCAGGACCTGACGACGGCCATCGTCGCCTCGGTGGTGGTGACCGTGGTCCTTGCCGTGGTGCGGATCGTGCAGCGGCAGAGCCTCCAGTACGTCCTCTCGGCCGTGTTCCCCACGGCCATCGCGGCCTTCTTCGCCCTGCGCAGCGGTCGCGCCCAGGATGCCTTCCTGCCCGGCATCATCTGGAATGCCGTGATGCTCGCGGTGGCGACCGTGTCCGTCGCGGTCCGGTGGCCGCTGGTCGGCTTCATGGTCGGCGCCGGTGACCCGCGGATGGCCGACGACCCGGTCGGCTGGCACCGCGACCGCGGGCTGGTCCGGGTCTGTCAGCGGCTGACCCTGGTCCTGGTCGGCCTGTTCGTCCTGCGGTTGCTCATCATGGTGCCGCTCTACCTGGCGGAGCAGGTGGCCCTCCTGGGCGTCGCGAAGGTCGTCCTCGGGTGGCCCCTGTGGCTGGCAGGCGTCGGCGTGATGGGCCTGTTGCTGGTCAAGGGACACACGCCGCCAGAGCTCGACGACGGGACGATGGACGACTCCGAGACGCAGGAGCCCGTCGCGTCGGACGAGTCAGAGCTGCGAGCCTGAGCCGGCCGAGCACCCGGGCGACCGAGCGCGGGGGCTCAGGTCACTCCTCGCCGCGCGGGACCCGCTGACCCGGGCTGAGCATCGCCTCGAGCTCGTCCTCGAACTCGGGCGTCGAGATGAACAGCAGCTCGTCGTGCGGCTCGAGCGAGTCGTCCCTGCTGGGGGCGATGGGGTGGTCCTCGCGGATGATCCCGACCAGCACGGTCTCTCCCGGGAACGCCACGTCACCGACCCGCTTGCCGGCATACGGGCTCTCGGGGGGCAGGGTCAGCTCGACCATCGTGGCCTTGCCCTGCTGGAACTGGAAGATGCGGACGAGGTCACCGACGCTGACGGCCTCCTCGACGAGCGCGGTCATGAGGCGTGGGGTGGACACCGCGACGTCGACACCCCAGGCCTCGTCGAACATCCACTCGTTCTTGGGGTTGTTGACGCGGGCGACCGTGCGCGGCACACCGAACTCGGTCTTGGCCAGCAAGGAGACCACGAGGTTCACCTTGTCGTCACCGGTCGCCGCGACGACCACGTCGCACTCGGCCAGGCCGGCCTCGTGCAGGGCCGTGATCTCACAGGCGTCGGCGAGGAGCCAGTTGGCATCCGGGATCTTGCTTGCCTGGACGTCCTTGCGCTCCCGGTCCATGAGGAGCACCTGGTGGCCGTTGTGGAGGAGCTCGCGGGCGATCGAGCGGCCCACGCTGCCTGCCCCGGCGATGACGACGCGCATGCTTCTTCCTTACGGCTCGGTCTGGCTCAGTGCTCGGTCACGAGGGGCGGTGAGTCAAGGGTGCGCTCGACGGAGGCGAGCTCGCTCGCGAGGCTCGCGAGGTGGAGGAGGTCTCCCTCCTGGAAGACGCTGTCGGTCCCCGGCAGGATCGCGGCACCCAGCCGCGTCAGGTAGGCCGCTCGGCTGCCGGTGGCCTCCTCGAGCTCACTGATGCGGTGGCCCACCCAGGCGGGGTTGACCGTCACCTCTGCGATGACGACGTTGCCGGAGGGGTCGACGAGCTCGGGGACGTGTCCCTGGGGAAGCAGCCGGCGCAGCATCTGGTCCGCCGTCCACTTCACCGTGGCCACGGTGGGTATGCCGAGCCGCTGGTAGACCTCGGCGCGACCGGGGTCGTAGATGCGCGCGACCACGTGCTCGACACCGAAGGTCTCGCGGGCCACGCGGGCCGCGAGGATGTTCGAGTTGTCACCACTCGAGACAGCCGCGAACGCGTAGGCGTCAGCGATCCCGGCTTCGTGGAGGGTGTCCCGGTCGAACCCCACGCCGGTGACCCTGCGACCCTCGAAGGCGGACCCCAGCCGACGAAAGGCCGACTCCTCCTGGTCGATGATCGCGACGTCGTGGCCCTGGCTCTCGAGGCTGAGCGCGAGGGAGGAGCCCACTCGGCCGCAGCCCATGATGACGAAGTGCACGACGCCGACGCTACACCGCGGCCTCCGGCGTCCGCAGGGCGCCGCGCAGCCGTGGATGGCGCGCCCTAGAGTGTTGGCCGTGCCCACCTCTGGACGTGTCGTCAAGCGCGTGCTCGTCGGACGCGCGATGCGCAGTGACCGTCTGGGCGAGACGCTGCTCCCCAAGAGGCTCGCCCTCCCGATCTTCGCGAGCGACGCGCTGTCGTCGGTCGCCTACGCGCCGGACGAGATCTTCCTGACCCTGGGACTCGCAGGCGGCTTCCTCGCCCTGACCCACTCGTGGCAGATCGGGCTGTGCGTGGTCGGCGTCATGCTGGTCGTGGTCGCGTCCTACCGACAGAACGTCCACGCCTACCCCTCGGGTGGTGGCGACTACGAGGTGGCCACCACCAACCTCGGGCCGAAGGCTGGTCTGACGGTGGCCGCGGCGCTGCTGGTCGACTACGTGCTGACGGTGGCGGTGTCGATCTCCTCGGGTGTCCAGAACGCCGCGGCCGCGCTGCCGTTCATCCGCGGCCACGAGGTGATCGTGGCGGTCGGCCTGGTCGCGTTGCTGACGGCCATGAACCTGCGTGGGGTTCGCGAGTCGGGCAAGGCGTTCGCCATCCCGGTCTACGCCTTCATGGCGAGCGTCCTCGGAATGGGCGTCGTCGGGCTGGTCCGGGAGGTCGGCGGGACGCTGCCCCAAGCCGAGAGCGCCAGCCTGACCCTCGCCCCGGAGAAGGGCTTCGCGTCGCTGGGCAGCTTCGCCATGATGTTCCTGCTCCTGAGGGCCTTCTCCTCGGGCTGTGCGGCGCTCACGGGTGTCGAGGCGATCTCCAACGGCGTTCCGGCCTTCAAGAAGCCCAAGTCCCGGAACGCCGCGACCACGCTGCTGCTGATGGGGCTGGTCTCGATCACCATGTTGATGTCGATGCTCGTCCTGGCGAAGTGGACCGGCATCAAGTTCGCCGAGGACCCCCACACGCAGCTGCTGAAGCCGGACGGTCGGCCAGTCCCCGCCGACTACGTCCAGGACACGATCATGGGGCAGGTGTCCAAGGCGGTGTTCTCCGGCTTCCACCCCGGCGTGATCATCGTCTCGATCGTCGCGGGGCTGATCCTCATCCTGGCCGCCAACACGGCCTTCAACGGCTTCCCGGTGCTGGGCTCGATCCTCGCCAAGGACGGCTACCTGCCCCGCCAGCTGCACACCCGCGGCGACCGGCTGGCCTTCTCCAACGGCATCCTCATCCTGGCTGGTGCCGCCGCGCTGCTCATCGTCATCTACCACGCCGAGGTCACCAAGCTCATCCAGCTCTACATCGTCGGTGTCTTCGTGTCGTTCACCCTCAGCCAGACGGGCATGATCCGGCACTGGAACCGGCACCTGCGGCTGGAGCGCGACGGCGCGGAGCGGCGCAAGATGATGCGGAGCAGGGTGATCAACGCGATCGGCGCCACGATGTCCGGGGTGGTCCTCGTCGTGGTGCTGCTCACCAAGTTCGTCCACGGCGCGGGCTACGCCATCGCCGCGATGATCGTGATCTTCTTCATCATGCTGCGCATCCGCAAGCACTACGAGCGGGTTCGCGACGAGCTGCGCCTCAGCGAGGACGACCTCGACGCCCAGCTGCTGCCGAGCCGCGTGCACGCGATCGTCCTCGTCTCCAAGATCCACAAGCCCACCCTGCGCGCGCTCGCCTACGCCCGCGCCACCCGGCCGTCCAAGCTCGAGGCCATCACGGTCAACGTGGAGCCGGATGAGACCAAGGCGCTGCAGGAGGAGTGGGACCGCCGCGACATCCCTGTGCCCCTCAAGGCACTGGACTCGCCCTATCGCGAGATCACCCGTCCTGTCGTCGAGTACGTCAAGTCCCTGCGGTCCGGCCATCCGCGGGACGTGGTCGTCGTCTACATCCCGGAGTACGTCCTGGGCAAGTGGTACGAGCAGGTGCTGCACAACCAGAGCGCCCTGCGGCTCAAGGGCCGGCTGCTCTTCACACCCGGTGTCATGGTGGCCAGCGTCCCGTGGCAGCTGGCCTCCTCCCAGGGGGCAGAGGAGCGGTTCGACGGCCCGACCGCGGGCTCGGTCCGACTCGGCCAGTGAGCGCTCCTCCGACCACACCAGCTGCCCTCGCCGTCGGCGACGTCGTGGTGCTCGACATCGGCCCTGTGGCCCATGGCGGCTTCTGCGTGGCCAGGCACGAGGGCCGGGTCGTGTTCGTCCGTCACGCGTTGCCGGGGGAGCGCGTCCACGCGCAGGTCACCGAGGCGCGCGAGGGTCAGCGCTTCGTGCGGGCCGACTGCGTCGAGGTGCTCGAGGCCAGCCCGCACCGGGTCGTCCCGCCCTGTCGGTATGCCGCGCCGGGACTGTGCGGCGGCTGCGACTTCCAGCACGCAGAGCTTTCCTACCAGCGCGAGCTCAAGACCGCTGTCGTCCGAGAGCAGTTCTCCCGGCTCGCCAAGCGGGACGTCGACGTGGCCGTCGATCCGCTGCCGGGCGACGATGCCGGACTCGGGTGGCGCACCCGGGTGGAGTTCGCCGTCGACGACGCCGGTCGGGCCGGGCTGAGGGGGAGCCGGTCCCACGATGTCATTCCCGTCGAGTCCTGCCTCATCGCGGACCCCCGCGTCCTGGCGACCGGTGTGCTGGCCAAGGACTGGTCCGGCGAGGTGGCCGTCGACGTCGCGGCACCGTCCGAGGGCGAGGCCGTCGTCGTCCCCGTCCCCTCCGGTGAGGCGGATGCTCCAGTCGTCACGGAGCGCGTTGCAGCACAAAGCTTCTCGGGCAGCTTCGAGGTGTCGGCTCGCGGTTTCTGGCAGGTCCACCCAGGGGCGGCCGCGACTTTCGTCGACACCGTGACCGACATGCTCGCCCCCCAGCCGGGTGAGACCGCACTCGACCTGTATGCCGGGGTGGGACTCTTCGCGGCGGCCCTGGCCGAGCGCGTGGGGGAGTCGGGCAAGGTCGTCGCCGTGGAGTCCGACACCGAAGCCGTGGCCTCGGCGGCGGGCAACCTCGCGGCATACCCGTCGGTGGTCGTGGTGCGGGCGCGAGTGGACGACGCGTTCGGTGTGCCACGGGCGCACCGATCGGGCCCCGCGCGCAACCGCGCACAGCGTTCGCGCAAGCTGCGGCGGCACCCCTTGCTGCCTCTGCGCGCAGACCTCGTCGTGCTCGACCCGCCACGCACCGGAGCCGGCCGCGCCGTCGCCGCCCAGGTGGCGGCTCTGGGGCCCCGGGCGATCGCCTACGTCGCCTGCGACCCCTCGGCGCTGGCGCGGGACACAGCATTCCTCGCTGAGGAGGGGTACCGACTGGGCGAGCTCCGGGCCTTCGACGCCTTCCCGATGACCCACCACGTCGAGTGCATCGCCCTGTTCGAGAGGGCCGGTGCGTGATGCCGGGAAGCCGGCCGGCACGGGCTTGCACTTTCGCTGCGCTCGCCCGTGGAGCAGGATCAGGCACAGGCCTGACCGACGTGATATCTTGACGTCAAGATAAATCGGGTGCGCATCGAGCACGACCTGGTGCAGCCTCACAGCAACGATCCCAGAGCATCGAAGGAGCAGGCAGTGGCCAGCACGAACAGCTTCAACGCCCACGGTGAGCTGAAGGTCGGTGACAACTCCTACGAGGTCTACCGACTGAGCGCGGTCGAGGGCAGCGAGACCCTCCCGTACAGCCTGAAGGTGCTGCTGGAGAACCTCCTGCGCACCGAGGACGGTGCCAACATCACCGCGGACCACATCCGGGCCCTCGGCGCCTGGGACGAGAGCGCCGAACCCGACACCGAGATCCAGTTCACCCCCGCCCGCGTCCTCATGCAGGACTTCACGGGGGTGCCCTGCATCGTCGACCTGGCCACCATGCGCGAGGCAGTGGCCGACCTCGGCGGCGACCCGGCCAAGATCAACCCCCTGAGCCCGGCCGAGATGGTCATCGACCACTCGGTCATCATCGACGTCTTCGGCCGCGCCGACGCCTTCGAGCGCAACGTGGAGATCGAGTACCAGCGCAACGGCGAGCGGTACCAGTTCCTGCGCTGGGGCCAGACGGCGTTCGAGGACTTCAAGGTCGTGCCGCCCGGCACCGGCATCGTCCACCAGGTCAACATCGAACACCTCGCGCGCACGGTGATGGTCCGCGACGGTGTGGCCTACCCCGACACCTGCGTCGGCACCGACTCGCACACCACCATGGTCAACGGGCTCGGGGTGCTCGGCTGGGGCGTTGGTGGGATCGAGGCCGAGGCGGCCATGCTCGGCCAGCCCGTCTCGATGCTCATCCCGCGCGTCGTCGGCTTCAAGCTGTCCGGGTCCATCCCCGCCGGTGCGACCGCGACCGACGTGGTCCTGACCATCACCGAGCAGCTGCGCGCCCACGGCGTCGTCGGCAAGTTCGTCGAGTTCTACGGCGAAGGCGTTTCGGCCGTGCCACTGGCCAACCGCGCCACGATCGGCAACATGAGCCCCGAGTTCGGCTCGACGTGTGCGATCTTCCCGATCGACGACGTGACCTTGGAGTACCTGCGCCTCACCGGCCGTTCCGACGAGTCGGTGGCGCTCGTGGAGGCCTACGCCAAGGAGCAGGGCATGTGGCTGCACGCCGGGCCCGACCAGCCCGAGGCGCGCTACTCCGAGCGGCTCGAGCTCGACCTTTCGACGGTGGTCCCCTCGATCGCCGGCCCGAAGCGCCCGCAGGACCGCATCGCGCTCACCGACGCCAAGGACGCCTTCCGCAAGGTGCTTCCCACCTACGTCGCGCACCACGAGGGCGACGCCGGTGCGGCCACCAGCTTCCCCGCGAGCGACCCCTCGCCGCAGGGCAGCACCGACGGCACCAACGGTGGCGACAAGCCGGCCTATGAAGGTGACGGCGCGGGTCGACCCACCAAGAGGGTGAGCGTCACCTCGGCAGAGGGAGCCACGTTCGAGATCGACCACGGCATCGTCTCGATCGCCTCGATCACGAGCTGCACCAACACCTCCAACCCGTCGGTCATGATGGCTGCGGCAATGCTCGCCAAGAACGCCGTGGACCGCGGGCTGACCGTGGCGCCGTGGGTCAAGACGTCGATGGCACCGGGCTCCAAGGTCGTCTCGGACTACTACGAGAAGGCCGGCATGTGGCCCTACCTCGAGAAGCTCGGCTTCCACCTCGTCGGCTACGGCTGCACCACCTGCATCGGAAACTCCGGACCCCTCTCGGACGAGATCTCCGCGGCCATCAACGAGAACGACCTGGCCGTGGTCTCGGTGCTCTCGGGCAACCGCAACTTCGAGGGCCGGATCAACCCGGACGTGAAGATGAACTATCTCGCGTCGCCGCCGCTGGTCATCGCCTACGCCCTCGCCGGGACGATGGACTTCGACTTCGACGCCGAGCCGCTGGGCCAGGACACCGACGGCAACGACGTCTTCCTCAAGGACCTGTGGCCGACACCGGACGACGTGGAGCGGACCATCACCGAGAGCATCAACAAGGAGATGTTCACCAGCGACTACGCCGACGTGTTCGCCGGCGACGAGCGTTGGAGGTCGCTGCCGACGCCCGAGGGCAAGACCTTCGACTGGGCCGACGACTCGACCTACGTGCGCAAGCCCCCGTACTTCGACGGCATGACCATGGAGACCACGCCGGTCTCGGACATCTCGGATGCACGGGTGCTGGCGAAGCTGGGCGACTCGGTCACGACCGACCACATCAGCCCGGCCGGTTCGATCAAGGCCGACAGTCCCGCCGGGACCTACCTCGCCGAGCACGGCGTCGACCGCAAGGACTTCAACTCCTACGGCTCACGACGCGGCAACCACGAGGTGATGATCCGCGGCACGTTCGCCAACATCCGGCTCAAGAACCTCCTGCTGGACGGCGTCGAGGGCGGCTTCACGAAGACCTTCGTCGACACTGCCTCCGCGAAGGCGGGCGAGCAGACGACGATCTACGACGCCTCGGCCGCCTACCAGGCAGCGGGTGTGCCGCTGGTCATCCTGTCGGGGAAGGAGTACGGCTCGGGCTCGTCACGGGACTGGGCTGCCAAGGGCACCCGCCTGCTGGGCGTGCGCGCTGTCATCGCCGAGTCCTACGAGCGCATCCACCGCTCCAACCTGATCGGCATGGGCGTGATCCCGCTGCAGTACCCGGCGGGGCAGTCCGCGGACTCGCTCGGCCTGGACGGCACGGAGACGATCTCGATCTCGGGCATCACCGAGCTCAATGAGGGCCGGACACCCAAGACCGTCAAGGTCTCCGCCGTCCGCGAAGGCGCCGACCCGGTGGAGTTCGACGCGGTCGTTCGCATCGACACCCCCGGTGAGGCCGACTACTACCGCAACGGTGGCATCCTGCAGTACGTCCTGCGGTCGCTCGTCAACAGCTGAGTCCCGCTGCGCTGCAATCGTTTTCGGTATGCCGCGTGAGCGCCGTCGAGGCCCGGTCGCCATCGTGGTGACCGGGGCCTCGTCGTTGGTCAGCCCATCGTCTTCTGGCCGTCGAGGGACTCACGGATGACGTCTGCGTGGCCGGCATGCTGCGACGTCTCGGCCAGGATGTGCAGCACGGTCCGGCGAACCGACCAGGTCGCCCCCGGCTCGAACCACGGGGCCTTGGGCAGCTCGTGGACCGTGTCCAGGTCGAGCGTCAGGACGAGCTCGTCGGTGTGACGGGCAACCTCCTCGTACCGGGCGAGCTCACCGGCGAGCGTCTCACCGTCGAGCATTCGGTGGGAGTCCGCGAAGGCGGCCACCTCGGCCGGCGGGTTCGCCCAGTCGATCGACGCCCAGTCGATCTCCGGCGCCGAGCCGCTGCCCTCGACCATGAAGGTCGCCCACTGCGCCTCGACGTCGGCGACGTGCTTGACGAGCCCGCCCAGGGTGAGCTCGCTGACGGTCGTCCGGGTGCGCGCCTGGTCGTCGGTGAGCTCCTTGACGGCGAAGCGGAGGAAGCCACGATGCTTGCGCAGCGCCTCCAGCAGGTCGGCGCGTTCTCCCGAACCTGCGTTCGACGAGGGGGCGGTGGGAAGGGTCTCTGTTGTCTGGCTCATGAGTTCAGGCTAGGGCGGGATGCGGTCAGTTCCTGACCTCAATTCCGGCGTCACGAGGGTGCCCCTGGTTGCGGAGCCCGGTGAGCCATGATCCACTGAAATCAGGTAGACACCTTGAGCCGGGGAGCTTGGGGACGACTACATGCGGGGGACGGGGCGCATCAGCAGCCTGTTGAGGCTGTTCGTCTGCGCTGCCTTCTTGTGCCTCGCCTGGGTCCTGTTCTCCTCCGTGCGGGCCGACGCTGCTGAGCGTCCCGCACCCGCCTCGGCAGCTGCGCTCATCGCCTCGGTGGAGAAGCCGGTGAGCACGACCTCGGACAGGGTGGACGCCGCCGCACAGTCGCTGAAAGCCGTTGGCGCAGCCGTCCCGGCGCTCGAGGCACCTGTGGTGGTCGTCGCCGACGCTGTGGTGACGGTGTCGGACACGGTTCCCGTCGTGGGGCGAGATCCACTCGTGGACGTGCCACTGCCCGACCTGTCGAAGGCTCCGTTGCCCAAGAAGCTACCTGTGTTTCACGTCCCGGATCCAGAAGTGGCGATCCAGGCTGCGGATTCGCCTGCAACGCAAGGGAATCGACCGTCTCCCACCCGTCCCGCAACCGTTCCTCGCGGGCTGGCCCTGGCTTCGTTCGACTCGAAGACGACAGGCACGGGAGTGCGGTCCGCCATCGTGGCCATAGGCGCGACGCCACTGTCTACCGGTCCCGAACCATCTGAACCGCCCGGGCCATTCCCGGCACCGCAGTCTCCGATGCCCCCGACCAGCTCGGCACCCAACCCGGGTGGCGGAACCTCGTCGGAGGAGCTTGCCTCGATCGACTCAGCCATCGTTCTTCCCGCCTTCACCCCGAGGGGATCCAGCGCGTCCGACTGGCGAGCCCCTCGGGGACTGCCGGCTCAGCCCGGCTCTCGACCTGATTGATGCTGCTCCGGCGCCTCCCAGCAGGCGCTCACGAGCCATGCCCGCCTCGCGGGCGACACAGCACGATCAGGAAGGAATGACCATGCATGCATATCTGCGTCGAGGGCTCGAAGTAGCCCTCGTGGTCGGGGGCGGCATCCTGTTCTTCGCAGGACAAGCCTCGGCCGATGACAGCACCACGGGCGCTGACAGCGCTCTGGGTGGCAACCAAGCGGCAACGTCCGTCTTCGCCCCCGTCACACCGACGGGCAACTCGATCTCGGTGGTCGGCGACTCGGCAAGCTCCGGTTCGGCGTCGTCCGCGACGTCGGCTCCTGCCGGCTCGGGATCTGACACCACGTCGGGTCAGGACGCGACCGGTGGTGGCAACCAGGTGACTGCTCCGGCGGCGGCTCCGGCGTCCGCGAGCGGCAATGCCGTGTCGGTGCTGGGGGACTCCTCGTCCTCGGGCTCGACGGCGTCGGCTCCGGCCGGTTCGTCGGCCGGTTCGTCCGGTGGCACCGCTGCGGGTGACTCGACCTCGGGTCAGGACGCGACCGGTGGTGGTAACCAGGTGACTGCTCCGGCGGCGGCTCCGGTATCCGCGAGCGGCAATGCCGTGTCGGTGCTGGGGGACTCCTCGTCCTCGGGCTCGACGGCGTCGTCCACGACGTCGGCTCCTGCAGGCTCGGGATCTGACACCACGTCGGCTCAGGGCGCGACCGGTGGTGGTAACCAGGTGACTGCTCCGGCGGCGGCTCCGGTATCAGCGAGTGGCAATGCCGTGTCGGTGCTGGGGGACTCCTCGTCCTCGGGCTCGACGGCGTCGGCTCCGGCCGGTTCGTCGGCCGGTTCGTCCGGTGGCACCGCGGCGGGTGACTCGACCTCGGGTCAGGACGCGACCGGTGGTGGTAACCAGGTGACTGCTCCGGCGGCGGCTCCGGTATCCGCGAGCGGCAATGCCGTGTCGGTGCTGGGGGACTCCTCGTCCTCGGGCTCGACGGCGTCGGCTCCGGCCGGTTCGTCGGCCGGTTCCTCCGGTGGCACCGCGGCGGGTGACTCGACCTCGGGTCAGGACGCGACCGGTGGTGGTAACCAGGTCACCGCTCCGGCGGCGGCTCCGGTATCCGCGAGCGGCAATGCCGTGTCGGTGCTGGGTAACGCCAGCACGACCGGGAGCACCAGCACGAGCCCGGTGACTCCCGGTGGGTCGGGTCCCGGCGCCCCGGGCGACCCCGGCACCTCCACCGGTGGTGAGCTCCCGCCCGGTGGTGCCACCGGCGCCGGCGACAGCGGGGGCGCCGCCTCCGTAGACCCTCCGGCCGCGTCGGCGCTGCCCTCGCTGTTCTCGGCCGCGAAGGCGGCGCCCTCCCTGGCTATGACTGGTGGTGACAGCTGGGCACTGCTGTTGCTTGCCCTGCTGCTGCTCCTCGTCGGAACTGCCTCGCGGATCACCAGTCGGCGTCTCGTCGCCCTGACGTGACGTCGGCGGGAACGGACGGACCGCGCGCGCGTCGCGGTCCGTCCCTTCCCCCTGCCGGGGGTCGCGCTCCAGACTGGCGAGGTGATGCCTCAACGCCTGCGCGACCTGCCCAACCTCGGGCCGGCGAGTGAGGCGATGCTGCTCGCGGCGGGCATCGAGACGCCCGACGAGCTCGATCGGCTGGGTCCCGTCGAGGCCTACCTCAGGGCGGTCCACGCGGGCGCTCCGCGGCACACGATGCTGTTGTGGTCGTTGGACGCGGCCCTGCTCGGTGTCGACTGGCGTGATGTCCCGCTCGAGCGGCGCCGTGAGGTCAGCGCGCAGGCTGACCGCGCGTTCGCCGCCCCGCCTCGCGCCGAGCGCGGCTGAGCCGGACCGCGTTGACCAGGTCGGCCAACGGGGCACGTCCCGCGGCGCTGTTCGGTGAGATGCCTGTCTCTCGCCTCGGCCATCGCCTATACTCGAACACATGTTCGAATCATGTGCGGTCGTGGATGCCCACGTCAGCCCGCCGCGCTCCTGACCCGGGCCGCCGCCTCAGCCCGGGTCCGCAGGTCCACAAGGGGCCCAGTGCGGCGGTGCCGCCGGGTTGGCCCCCGCTGGTTCCGCCGCCGGAGTCGACTGGCTGGCAGGTGCCGGCGGTGTCGTGGCTGTTGGACTTCTGCCCGTCCGAGTACCGCCTGTATGCCGGGTGGCGTCGTCAGCCCGTCGCCCTGGCCTGGGTGACGACCCGACACATCGATGCGCAGCTGGTGGCGATGCGTCAGGCCTATCGGGAGGTGCGGGTCGAGCTCGGGGATCACCTGACGACCGATGGTCTGGCGCAGGTGCTGGCCGACCTCGAGGCGGAGGGCGTCCGCCTCCTCGCGGCTCGACGCAGCGCGGGACTGGTCTACGACGCCTTGCAGGGAAAGCGCTACGTGCCGCGGCTGTGAGGTGAGCCGAACGCGACGCCGGGACGCCGGCATACCCGTGCTGGTTCACTCAGGCCGACTGGGCGCGCGGGACGGGGGTGCACGCGCGCCCAGCCGGGGTACTGGGGGAGTGGAGCCCGTCCGGGTCCGTGCGACTGGCTCCACTCGTGGGCCTCAGCCCTTGACGCCCCCCTCGTTCGCGCCACGCACGAAGTAGCGCTGCAAGGAGAAGAACAGGATAGCCACCGGGATGGTGGTGAGCAGGGCTGCCGCCAATTTCAGTGGGTACTGCGTCCCGGCCCCGAGCTGGCCGCTCGTGAGGCTGGCCAGGCCCGTGACCAGAGTCATGTGATCCGGTGTCCCACGGGTGACCACGAGGAAGTGCGAGAACTCGTTCCACGAGCCCTGGAACGACAGGATGGTCAGGGTGATGAGGGCCGGACGCGCCATGGGGAGCACCACCGACCAGAACGTCCGGAAGATGCTGGCGCCATCCATCCGGGCGGCCTCCTCGATCGAGATGGGGACCGAGTCGAAGAACTGCTTCATGATGAAGACGCCGGCGCCATCCACGATGAGGGGCAGGATCATGGCGGTGTAGGTGTCGTAGATGCCCAGGTAGTTCACCATGAGGAACTTGGGGATGAGCAGTGCCACGCCCGGAACCGCCATCACGGCCAGCAGCGCGGCGAAGACGAAGCCGCGACCGCGAAACTGCAGTCGTGACAGGGCATACCCGGCCAAGCTGTCGAGGAAGACGCGGGCGCCCGTCACCACGACCGCGATGAGGACCGAGTTCTTGATCCACGTGGTCGCGGGGACGTGTGCCGCGCCCTGGCCGAAGATGTTCTTCCAGGCATGCAGGTCGAACGGGTTGGGGATGAGGGACAACGGGTTGGCTGCCGCGTCGGGGTCGGACTTGAACGACGTCGCGATCTGGATGAAGAACGGGTAGATGAAGAACACCGCGAACAGCACGACGGCGGCGTACAGGAGCGCCTGCTTGGCGGGGCTGGTGCGGGAGCTCATCGACCGACCTTCTTCCGTCGCCCGAGGAGGGGTCTGCGCTCGTCCTTGTCGGTCAGTGCCCGGCGCTGCAGCGAGGTGAGGACGACGATGATCACGAAGACCACGAACGCCATCGCGGCACCCGAGCCGTACTTGAAGTTCTTGAAGCTCTGCTGGTAGCTCAGGAAGGCCGGCGTCAGGGTCGTGCCGTTGGGTGCGCCGGCGCCCATGACGTAGATCTGGTCGAACACCTGCCAGGTGCCGATGAGACCCAGGGTGAGCACCAGGAACAGTGCCGGCTTGATCATGGGGATGGTGACGTGCCTGAGCTTCTGCCAGCCGGTGGCGCCGTCGAGCGCCGCGGCCTCGTCGACCTCGACCGGCAGGTCCTGCAGGGAGGCGATGAACATCAGCATGAACGTCCCGGACGTGGTCCACACGACCAGGATGATGATCACGGTGAGGGCCACGGACGGCCCGGACACCCAGTCCCAGATGGAGCGGCCGAGGACCTCGTGCTGTCCCCAGCCGGGGTTGTCCACCCCGACCGTGTTGAACAGCAGGCGGACGAGGCCCCGGTCGTCGGTGAACCAGTTCGGCTGGCCCAGGCCCAGCGCGCCAAGGAGCGAGTTGACCGCGCCCGTGCTCGAGAACAGGAAGAGGAAGACCGTCGAGATCGCGATCGAGCTCGTGACTGACGGGAAGTAGAACGCGGTCCGGAAGAAGCTCCTGGCCTTGAGCAGCCGGTTGTTGACCAGCAGCGCCAGCCCGAGGGCGAGCACCGTCTGCAGCGGGACCACGAACAGGACGTACCAGAAGGTGTTGCCGATCGACTGCATGAAGTTGGACCGGGTCAGGCCGTCCTTGGCGATCAGGTCCGTGTAGTTCTTGGCGCCGACGAACTCGGCTCCGGGGCCCGTGTGGAACGGGTCCACCGAGCCGTTCCAGTTGGTGAGGCTGACCCAGAGCGCCATCACGATGGGGATCACCAGGAACAACCCGAGGATGACGATCATCGGGCTGACGAACAACCACCCGGCGATCCCCTCGCGTCCGCGCAGCCCGCTGCTGCCGCGGCGCGTGGGTTTCGGGGGCTTCGTGGTGACCGCAGCCGTTGGGGCGGCCAGGGCCTCCTGGCCGGCCTCAGCGCGTGGTTCGCCGATCAGGGACATGGGTCCTCCTTGTCCGTGGTGCATGGGGCGCGCGTGATGGGCGGAGCGGGTGGCGTGCGAAGACGGGGCTTCGCACACCACCCCTGGACGTGGCTGCTCAGCCTCCGAGCGCCGAGCTGCCGTTCTTCTGGAGGTCGCTCAGCCAGGCCTTCGGGTCGCCGGAGGTACCGGTCATGGTCCCCAGCTGGCTGTTGAACTTCGACATGACGTCATCGAGACCAGCCAGGTTGACCGGGCCCTGACCGTATGCCGCGCCGTCGACGAACGCCTTGCTGTCCGGGTACTTCGTGGCGAACTGCTGCAGGCCCTGCGTCGTCGACGGCATGACGCCGAAGGCGTCCGCGAACTTCATCTGCTGGTCGGGCGTGATGAGGCTCTTGACCAGGTCGACGGCGGCGGTCTGGTTGGGGGACTTGGCTGCGACGCCCCAGCAGTTGGTGAACGTCAGCGTGCCCTTGCCAGCCGGGCCGGCCGGCAGCTCGACGGTCGTGTACTTGATCTTCGGGTAGTCCTTCATGCCACCCGCGATCCAGTTGCCCTCCATCGTCATGGCAGCAAGGCCCTTGCCGAAGGCCTCCCCGCCCCAGCCGGCGGCGGGCTTGGTCTGCGTGTTGAACTTGAGGACGCCCGCCTTCATCATCTTCTGGACCTCCTGGAGGCCCTGGAGGTTGCCAGCCGCGTCGGCGCTCATCTTGCCGTCGGTCACGACCCAGCCCCCGGCCTGCTTCATGAAGGCGCCGGAGCGGTTGATGTCGTTGCCGATGACCAGACCGGTGACGTTGCCCTTGGTCAGCTTCGTGGCAACGGACTCCAGGCCCGCCCAGTCCTTGGGGTAGTCGGCGTCGGTGAGCCCAGCGGCCTTCCACATGTCGGTGTTGATCTCCAGCGCCAGGGTCGAGGAGTCCTTGGGGGCGCAGTAGAACTTGTTGTCGTAGGTGAATGACTTCACCAGCGAGTCGACGAAGCCGGCATCCTTGACCTGGTCGCCGTAGGGGAAGAGGTTGCCGGCCTTGGCGTAGGTGCCGATCTTGGACGCGTCGGTGTAGAAGACGTCGGGCGGACTCGAGCTGGCGAACGCCTGACCGAGCTGCTGTCCGAGGTCGGAGGCGGCGATGACCTCGACGGTGTTGCCGGACTTGGACGCCCACGCTGCTGTCGCCGCCTTGACCGCGGTCGTCTCGGCGTCACCGGAGCTGCCGATCATCACGGTCAGGTGCACCGGGCCCTTCTTGGTGTTCTGCGTGGCCGAGCCGCTGCTGAAGCCGCCGCCTCCGCCGCAGGCGCTCATCGCCAGCATGGTGGTGGCCGTCGCGGCGACGGCAAGAAATGGGGTGCGCCTCATTGCTGCTCCTCAGGGATACGTATGCCGTCCACCCGGGTGGGGGACGGTGTGGGGGGTGGGAAACCGGTGGGGGTGGTGCTCGCCCGGACGGTGAGGGTCGGTGCGAGCAGCGCGGTCAGGGAGAGGTCGGTGCCCTTGGCCTGGACGATCCGCCACGCATGGGCGGCCGCGTCCTGTAGCGGCTGGCGCAGGCTGGTCAGCTGCAGCGCTTCGGCGACGTCGCTGTCGTCGAAGCCGACGACACCGATGTCGCGGCCCGGCTCGAGCCCGTGGTTGCGGACGGCGCGCAGCGCCCCGAGTGCGAGGAGGTCGGAGGCGCAGAGGATGGCGCCGCCCGAGGGCAGGCGGTCGAGGAGCCGCTCCGCTGCGACGGTCGCCGCGGTGAGCTCCTGCACGGCCTCCTCGGCGATGGCGCTGCCCGCGAGCCCGGCGTCGGCCAACCCGGAGAGCCACCCTCGGCGCCGGTCGTCGCCGACCGGGGACCCGTCGGGCCACCCCAGGTAGGCGATGGAGGTGTAGCCCTGGGCGACGAGGTGCTGGACCGCCAGCTCCATCCCGGCTCGGCCGTCGACGTCCACCCAGCGGCCCATCTCGGGGTCGTCCCAGATCCTGCCGAAGGTCACGAAGGGCACGTCGTTCGCGAGGAGCCAGGCCGGCCGTGGGTCACCGTGCCGGGTGTCACCGAGGACGAAGCCGTCGACGAGGCCGGTGGACAGGATCTGGTCGTAGCCGTCCAGGAGGTCCGACAGGTCGGGGGCGAAGGTCACGAGGTGGCTGCTGTGACCCGGCGCCGCGACGGTGAGCTCGACCAGGAAGCCGTCGAGGATGTGCCCCATCCGGCCGACACCCGAGGGGTTGACCTCGAAGCCGTAGGCAGACGCCTTGCGTCGGCGCAGCTGCTGGGCCGCAGCGTTGGGCGAGAACCCGAGTCGCTCGATCTCGCGGTGCACCCTGCGCAACGTGTCGGGGGCCACCCGGTCCGGGTTGTTGAGGGTGTTGCTGACGGTCTGGCGCGAGACCCCGGCGGCAGCGGCGACGTCGATGATCGTCGCTCGCTCGCGGGCCTGCCCGGAACCACCTGCCACATCCGCTCCCTTGCGCGTGTTCGTTCTGCGCCACGTTGTGGTGAGGTGGCCCGATTTGAACGTTCAAACTAGTCTGAGAATGGCCCACGACGGGATCGTCGTCAAGGGACCCCGGCGAAAGGACCAGAGATCATGGCGGCATGATCGTGGCGACCCACGCACGGCTCGTCCGGAGAGTGAGGACCGCTTGAACACCGAGCAGACGCCACGCCAACCGTGGCTGCACGACGTGTCGATCATCGTCCACGGCAACGCGACGGCGCTGTCGGCGGCGGATGGCGACCTGCGTCCCGACTCGGGCCACGGCCTGTTCGTCGACGACGTCCGGGTGCTCTCGCGCCTCGAGCTGACCGTGTCCGGCGAAGCCCCCAGCGCGGTGGCCGCAGGGGCAGGCGGAGCCGTCGCTGAGTTCTTCGGCGCCGCCCGGGGGCTCGGCGACGTGGGCGCGGACCCCACCGTCGAGGTCCGCCGTGTGCGCACCCTCGCCGACGGCGCCATGCGTGAAGACATCACCGTCACTTCGCGTGCCGCCCAGACAGTCCGAGCGGCGCTGCGGCTCGAGCTCGGGTCCGACGGGGTTTCCATCGCCCAGGTGAAGTACGGCGCCGTCGACGCCCCCGCGGTCCGTCCCGTCGCGCCCCCGGGCGCGGGAAACGGTGTCGTCACCTTCACCACCCCGCGTCACCTCACGCAGGTCGACTTCCACCCCGCGCCCGACTCGCTCGAGCTCGCTCCCGACCGGGCTGTCGTCGAACACCAGGTCGTGGTGGAGCCGGGGGAGAGCCAGCTGTTCCGTGTCACCATCACCCCGAGCCGGACGGCTGCCTCGGAGTTCGACGCCGACCCCGGCAGTGATGGGGTGCACTGGGACGCCATCCGTGTCGTTGCCGACGACCCGCGCCTCGGCCCGCTCGTCACACAGTCGGTCGACGACCTCAGGCACCTCCTGCTGCGGGACCCGCTCGACCCGACCGATGTCTTCGCTGCTGCCGGATCGCCCTGGTACCTCACGCTTTTCGGCCGCGACTCGATCTGGACCGCGCGGATGATGCTTCCGTTCGGCACCGAGCTCGCGGCCGGCACCTTGCGTGCCCTGGCCCGCCGTCAGGGGAAGGGCTACGACGCCGACTCCGCCGAGCAGCCCGGCAAGATCGCGCACGAGGTGCGGCGCACGGCATACGTGGGGTCACCGCGCAAGGGCGACCTGTCCCTCCCGCCCCTCTACTACGGCACCGTCGACGCGACCGCGCTCTGGGTGACCCTCCTCGTCGAGGCCTGGCGTTGGGGCCTGCCGGAGACGCAGGTGCGGGCGCTCCTGCCGAACCTCCGAGCAGCCCTGACCTGGCTGACCGGAGACGGACAGCCCGACGACGACGGCTTCCTCAAGTACCTCGACACCACGGGCCACGGCCTGGCCAACCAGGGGTGGAAGGACTCCGGCGACTCGATGCGGATGCGTGACGGTCGCGTGGCCGAGGCCCCGATCGCCCTCGTCGAGGCGCAGGCGTATGCCGTGGAGGCCCTCATCGGCGCCGCCGACCTCCTCGACGCGCTGGCTGAGACGGGTGGCGACCGGGCCCGCGCCGAGGCAGACGCCCTGCGCGACCGGGTCCGGGCTGCCTTCTGGGTGGACGGCGACGCCGGGCGATACCTGGCCATGGCGCTGGACGGCTCGGGAAAACCCGTCGACGGGCTCGGCTCCAACATGGGCCACGCGCTGGGTACCGGTGCGCTCGACCGGGCCGAAGCCACCGCCGTGGGCGCGACCGTCACGGGCCCTGAGCTGCTCGACACCTTCGGGGTGCGCACCCTGGGCACCGCGAACGGCGGGTTCAACCCGATCGGCTACCACACGGGCTCGGTGTGGACCCACGACTCGGCGATCGTCGCGCTCGGACTGGCCCGCGAGGGCCTCCAAACAGAGGCCGCTCGCGTCGTCCACGCACTCGTGGCCTCGGGCGAGGCCTTCGACTACCGCTGGCCCGAGCTCTACTCCGGGCTGCCCATGCTGGGCCGGCCGTCGCCCTACCCTGCTTCATGCCGTCCGCAGGCGTGGTCGGCGGCCTCGGCGGGCGCCGTCCTCACCGTGGCCCTGGGACTTCGCGCAGACCTGCCCGCCGGTGTCCTGCACGTCGACCCGATCCGGCCCACCGCGTTCGGCGCGCTGCACGTCGAGGGACTGCGGCTGGGCGGGGCTGGGTTCACGGTCACGGTGACGCGTGACGGCGAGGTCCAGGTGACCGGGGTGCCGCAGGAGGTCGAGATCAGGCAGGGCGCATAGACTCGGGCGGTTCCCCTGCAGACAGAGGACCCCCTGTGTCGACCGCAAACAGAAAGGACGGTGCGCGTGGGACTGCTCGAGACCATCAACGGCCCGGCCGATCTCAAGGCGTTGAAGCCTGCCCAGCTCCCCGGCCTCGCCCAGGAGATCCGGGACTTCCTGGTCGAGTCGGTCTCGAAGACCGGTGGCCACCTCGGTCCCAACCTCGGTGTCGTCGAGCTGACGATCGCACTGCACCGGGTCTTCGACAGCCCCCGGGACGCCATCGTCTTCGACACGGGCCACCAGTCCTACGTCCACAAGCTGCTCACGGGTCGTCATGACTTCAGCAAGCTCAAGAAGCAGGGCGGTCTGTCCGGCTACCCCAGTCGCGCCGAGTCCGAGCACGATGTCGTCGAGAACTCGCACGCCTCCACCGCACTGTCCTGGGCCGACGGCATCGCGAAGGCGAGGCGGCTGCGCGGCGAGCACGGGCGGCATACCGTCGCGGTGATCGGCGACGGGGCGCTCACGGGAGGGATGGCCTGGGAGGCGATCAACAACATCGCCGCAGACAAGGACCTGCCACTCACCATCGTCGTCAACGACAACGAGCGGTCCTACGCTCCGACGATCGGCGGGCTGGCCGACCACCTCGCCACGCTGCGCACGACCCGCGGCTACGAGCGCTTCCTCGACTGGGGCAAGAACACGCTGAGCCGCACACCGGTCGTCGGGGGAGCGATGTACGAGACGCTCCACGGCGTGAAGAAGGGGATCAAGGACATCGTCGCCCCTCAGGGGATGTTCGAGGACCTCGGCCTCAAGTACCTCGGTCCCGTCGACGGCCACGACGAGCAGGCCGTCGAGTCCGCCCTGCGGAGGGCGCGGGCCTTCGGTGGCCCGGTGCTCGTCCACGTCATCACCGAGAAGGGCCGCGGCTACGACCCGGCGCGGCAGCACGAGGGCGACCAGTGGCACGCCATCGGCAAGTTCAACCCCGAGACGGGACTGCCGTTCGAGGTGAGCGGGAGGATCTGGACCGACGAGTTCAACGACGAGATGGTAGCCATCGGGAGCGAGCGCAAGGACGTCGTCGCGCTCACCGCCGCGATGCTCATCCCCGTCGGCCTCGACGGCTTCGCCGCCGCCTACCCCGATCGCGTCTTCGACGTCGGCATCG
Source organism: Pedococcus sp. P2_F6 (assembly GCF_056403675.1). Taxonomy (NCBI): domain Bacteria; kingdom Bacillati; phylum Actinomycetota; class Actinomycetes; order Micrococcales; family Intrasporangiaceae; genus Pedococcus; species Pedococcus sp. P2_F6. The sequence goes on along the minus strand of NZ_JBFUEZ010000001.1, from coordinate 831,500 downwards.
CCGAGCAGCACGCCGTCACCATGGCGAGCGGCCTCGCGTATGCCGGCCTGCATCCGGTTGTGGCGGTCTACGCCACCTTCCTCAACCGGGCCTTCGACCAGCTGCTCATGGACTGCGCCCTGCACCGGGCGGGCGTCACGTTCGTCCTCGACCGCGCCGGGATCACCGGCAGCGACGGCGCCTCCCACAACGGCATGTGGGACATGACCATCGCCTCGGTGGTCCCTGGCCTTCGACTGGCTGCTCCTCGTGACGGTGACCAGGTCAAGCGCCAGCTCCGCGAGGCGATCGACGTCACGGATGGTCCGACGGTGATCCGTTTCCCCAAGGGCGACGTGGGCCCCGCCGTGGCGGCCGTGCGTCAGGAAGGGGTGGTCGACGTGCTCCACGAGACCTCGGCCCAGACGTGCGACCTCCTGCTCGTCGGCGTGGGTGCGTTTGCCGCCATGGCGGTCGAGATCGCGGGAAAGCTCGAGGCGCAGGGACATTCGGTCACCGCAGTGGACCCGCGTTGGGTGTTGCCCGTCAGCGACGACCTCGTGGCGATGGCTCGCCGGGCTGGAGCTGTCGCCGTCGTGGAGGACAACCTCGTCAGCGGTGGAGTGGGCGCTGCGGTGACGCTGGCGCTGCGTGACGCGGGCGTCGACGTCCCGGTGCACGTGCACGGCATACCCAAGCGCTTCCTCGACCACGCCTCACGCGGGCAGCTGCTGGAAGAGGTCGGGCTCACCGCGGACGCGGTGGCTACGTCCTTGGCGTCGCGCCTGCGCTGAGCCGCATCAGGCGCAGTGCCAGCTGGAGCTCGAGTGCGTCGTCGGGGCGCTGCCAGTGCGGTCCGAGGAGCGCGGAGATGCGTTCCAGCCGCTGGCTGACGGTATTGACGTGCACGTGCAGGTCGGTGGCTGCGTGTCGAGGGCTGCCGCCGGCGTCGAAGTAGGCCTGCAGGGTCTTCACGAGCTCGGACCCGCGACGGGCGTCGTAGTCGAGCAGCGGCCCCAGGTGCTGGCGGACGTAGCCGCCGATGTCCGGGGCCGAACCCACGACGAGTCCGGCGAAGCCCAGGTGGTCGGCACTGGCACCGGTGCCCGCGAGCCCGAGGGAGACCAGCGCCGAGACGGTGCGGACCGCCTCGCGCCAGATGGCTGGGACATCCTCGGTCAGCGTCGTCGGTCCCGCTGCGCCGACGGTCACGGTCGCCAGGCGGCTGAGCCGGCGGGCGAGCTCGGCGGCGGACTGGTGCGGGTCGTCCGACGGGAGCAGCGCGACCACGTGTCCATCGTGCTCGCCGACCACTGATCCGTGGCCCGCCGCCGCGTGGGCGGCCAGCAGGAGAGTGCGACGGGAGGTGTCTGCGTCCGCGTGTGCCACCAGCACGGCGTGGGCGGCGAACGGGTCGACTCCCTGGGCACGGGCGCGACTCGCCAGCGAGGTGGGATCGCCACGACCACTGAGTAGGTCGGCCACGAGGTCGGTGCGAACTCGTTGCTCGGCCTCGGCAGCGGTGCGCTCGAACAGCAGGACCAGCGCGCTGACGACCGAGGCCCGCTCGACCGTCCGCCGGTCTGCGTCGTCGAGCACCCCGACCCCGCCGAGGACGAGGATGCCCAACGGGGTCTGTGGAGCCTTGACGACGATCGCCCACTGGTCGCTGAGGGCGTCGTGCGCCAGCCGACCCGAGGCCTCCGTCTCACGGACGACCGACGAGCGCGCGAGCGCCGCGCCGGCACCGTCCTCGGGCAACGGGGCAGGGCCATGGCTGCTCAGGGTCTCGCCCTCGGAGTTGAGTAGCACCACCCAGCCGCCGAGCAGGTCGCCCAGCGCCTTCGTGATGTCGTCGACCCCTCCTCCGGCCAGCACCAGCTCGGCGAACCGGTCGTGCGCCGCGGCGGCCCGCTCGACACCTGCGGTGTGCCGGCGGACTTCCTCGGCGCTACGGGTCTGCACGATCGAGACGGCGGCCAGAGCCGCCAAGGACCCGAGGAGGGCGACCTGGTCGGGCGAGAACGGGCGGGGCGAGCGGTTCGCGGCGAACAGCACGCCCACGAACTCGTCCTCCACCACCAGCGGTGTGCCACAGATCGACACCAGGCCCTCGTCGCCGACGGCGCTGTCGATGGTGCCCGTGTGCTGGAACCTGTGGTCGTGGAGGTAGTCCGCGCTCCAGTAGGGCTTGCGCGTCGAGGCGACGAGTCCGCCGAGGCCGTCGCCCAGCGAGAGGCGGACCTCCTGGAACTCCGCGCTCACCGACCCGTCGGTCGCGCGCATGAAGGTGTCACCGGCCTCGGGGTCAAAGAGCGTGAGGTACGCGACGTCGGTGCCCAGCAGGGCACGCGCCCGGCGCACGATCGCCTCGAGGATGCCGCTGGGGTCGCGCAGGGCGGCGAGGTCGCGAGCGGTTTCCACGAGGCCGGTCAGCTCGGCCTCCCGACGACGGCGGGAGTCGAACGCGGCGCGCACTCGAAGGGCCAGCTCACGTGCCTCCCCCGACTCGCCTGACTCTCCGGCCTCGTCCGCGTCCTGGCCGAGGGCCTCGAGCTCCGACGCGGGCGCCCCCTCCGCGAGCAGGCGCAGCAGCCTCATCGCGGGGGAGTGGTCGTGGGCGTCCATCGTCACGGATCCTAGGCGCCGGACCCCCTCAGTGGGCGGTCCAGCCGCCGTCCATCGAGAACGACGAACCGGACACCGAGTCCGCGGCCGGGCCACAGAGGAAGGCGACGAGCTCGGCTACCTCGTCCGCCTCGACGAGCCGCTTGACGGCCACGGGCTCGAGCATCACCCTGCCGATCACGTCGTCTTCGGTGATGCCGTGCGAGCGAGCCTGGTCGGCGATCTGCTTCTCGACCAGCGGGGTCCGCACATAGGCCGGGTTCACGCAGTTGCTCGTGACTCCGTGCTCGGCGCCCTCGAGCGCCGTGACCTTGGAAAGCCCCTCGAGCCCGTGCTTGGCACTCACGTAGGCCGCCTTGTAGGGGCTGGCGCGTAGCCCGTGCACGCTCGACACGTTGACGACCCGGCCCCAGCCCTGCGCGTACATGTGCGGGAGCACGCGCCGGGTCAGCCGGAACGGCGAGGTCAGCATCAGCCGGATGATCAGGTCCCACGTGTCGACGGGGAACTCCTGGATCGGAGCGACATGCTGGATGCCGGCGTTGTTGACGAGGATGTCGATCGTGCCGGGCAGCCCCTCGACCACATCGAGGTCGGCGAGGTCGACGGGAATGGTCTCCACAGCCCCGACACCGGCGAACCTCGTCAGGCCCTCGGCGTCGAGGTCCACGGCATACACGCTCGCCTTGGCGGCAACGAGCCGCTCCACGCAGGCCGCCCCGATACCGCTCGCGGCGCCGGTCACCAACGCGGTGCGTCCGGACAGGTCGAGCAGCGCTGGCGTCGTCGGCATCAGGCGAGACTAGGTCGGCCGTCAGCACGCGAGCATGTGGTGGCAGGCCACAGTTCCGCCTGATCCTGTGTGGGCGAGCACACAGGGACCTGCGCGTTGCACCACCGCCCGTGGTCGGGGACACGAGTGAGGAATGTGAAATGAGCCTGACGAAACCGTCAGGCTCATTTCACATTCCGGAGATCAACCCGCGAGGGTCGGCACGCTCGCAGCGCCCGGTGGCAGGAAGCGCTGGCCGGTCACCTTCTCCGACACGCCCTCACGGTCGAGCAGAGGAGTCAGGCCACCGTTCCAGAACTGGAACCCGGCGCCCGTGATCATGGCCAGGTCGAGGTCCATCGGAGCCGCGACGATGCCCTCGTCGAGCATGCGACGCGACTCGTCCGCGAGCACGCCGAGCACCCGCTCACGGACCTCCTCGGTGGACAGCACGACCGGGTCGGCCGGCTTGTCGAACAGCGCCTCGACCTCGGGGTCGACGACCGGCTTGCCCTCGGGCCAGAGGTAGATGGCCGGCTTCTTGGCCGCGACGACCTTGCGCAGGTTCTCAGAGACGTAGAAGCGGTCGGGGAAGGCCTTGGCCAGGGTCTCGTTGTTGTGCAGGGCGATGGCCGGACCGACCAGGCCGAGCAGGATGAACGGCGGCATCGGGGCAAGCCCGGCGAAGGCTCGATCGGCGACCTCGATGGGGGTGCCCTCGTCGACGACCCTGGCCACCTCGCCCATGAAGCGACCGAGGAGGCGGTTGACGATGAAGGACGGGCTGTCCTTGACCAGGATGGTCGTCTTCCTGAGCGTCTTGCCGGTGGCGAACGCCGTCGCCAGGGTTGCGTCGTCGGTCTGCTCGCCCTTGATGATCTCGAGCAGGGGCATGACGGCGACCGGGTTGAAGAAGTGGAAGCCGACGACCCGCTCGGGGTGGGCCAGCTCCGCGGCCATCTCGGTGATCGAGAGCGACGACGTGTTGGTCGCCAGGACACACTCGGGGGTGACGATCGCCTCCACCTCGGCCCAGACGGTCTTCTTGACGGACATCTCCTCGAACACCGCCTCGATCACGAAGTCGGCGTCGGCGAAGCCGTCCTTGGAGGTCGCGCCGCTGACCAGGCCCTTGAGGCGGTTGGCCTTGTCGGGGCTGACCCGCCGCTTGCCCAGCAGCTTGTCGACCTCGGCGTGGACGTAGCCGACTCCCTTGGCCACCCGCTCCTCGTCGAGGTCGGTCATCACGACCGGCACCTCGAGACGTTGGGCGAACAGCAGGGCCAGCTGGCTGGCCATGAGACCGGCGCCGACGATGCCCACCTTGGTGACCTTGCGGGCCAATGCCTTGTCAGGGGCGCCTGCGGGACGCTTGGCCCGCCGCTGCACCAGGTCGAAGGAGTAGAGCCCCGCGCGCAGTTCGTCACCCATGACGAGGTCGGCGAGCGCCTCGTCCTCGGCAGCGAAGGCCTCGTCGCGGGTGGCGGTGCGAGCTGCTTCGACGAGGGTCAGGGCCCGGTAGGGCGCCGGTGCCTTGCCGCCGGTCTTGAGGTCGACCAGGCCCTTGGCGGCCTTGATGGCGCCTGCCCACTCCGCCTCGTCGCGGGAGATCCCGTTGCCCTCCTTGGTCGTCCGCTCGACGACGGTGTCGCCCGTGAGGACCCCAGCCGCCCACAGCAGCGACTCCTCGAGGAAGTCGGCCGGTGCGAACATCGCGTCGGCGATTCCCAGCTCGAAGGCCTGCGGACCCTTGAGCATGCGGTTGGTGTTCATCGGGTTCTCGATGATGACCTTGAGGGCGTTGGCCGGACCGACCAGGTTGGGCAGCAGGTAGCAGCCACCCCAGCCCGGGACGAGCCCGAGGAAGGTCTCCGGCAGCGCGAGCGCGGGCACCCCTGCGGAGATCGTGCGGTAGTCGGCCGACAGTGCGATCTCCACACCGCCACCCATGGCCGCACCGTTGACGAACGCGAAGGTCGGGACGGGCAGGTCCATGATCGCCGCGAAGGCCGCGTGACCGGCGCGGGCGACCTCGATCGCCTGCGTGCGGTCGCTCGCCTGCGACACGGCCTTGAGGTCCGCGCCGACGGCGAAGATGAACGGCTTGCCGGTGATCCCGACCGCCTGGATCTCACCGGCGTCGGCGCGGGCGCGCAGGGCGTCGATGGTGGCCTTCAGTCCGGCGATGGTCTGCGGGCCGAAGGTGTTCGGCTTGGTGTGGTCGAAGCCGTTGTCCAGCGTGACCAGCGCCAGGGTTCCCGCCTTGCCGGGGAGGACGACGTCGCGCACCGGGGTGTGGGTGACGACCTCCTCGAACCCGGGTGTCTGCGTCACTGTCTGGGTCCCTGTCTGCGTCGGTGTCTGCTCGCTCATGCCGCAACCTCCTGGCCGTAGTCAGCGTGGTGTGGGTTCTCCCAGATGACGCTGGCGCCCATGCCGATCCCGATGCACATGGCGGTCAGCCCGTAGCGCACCTCCGGGTGCTCCTCGAACTGTCGGGCCAGCTGGGTCATCAGCCTCACCCCCGACGAGGCCAGCGGGTGACCGATCGCGATGGCGCCGCCGTACTGGTTGACACGCGGGTCGTCGTCGGCGATGTCGAAGTGCTCGAGGAACGCCAGCACCTGCACGGCGAAGGCCTCGTTGAGCTCGAACAGGCCGATGTCCTCGATCGACAAGCCCGCCTTGGCGAGAGCCTTCTCGGTCGCCGGGACCGGGCCGATGCCCATGACCTCGGGTTCGACCCCCACGAAGGCAAAGTCCACGAGGCGCATCTTGACGGGCAGGCCCAGCTCCTGGGCAGCCTGCTCCGAAGCGAGGATGCACGCGGTGGCACCGTCGTTGAGCCCGGCCGAGTTGCCGGCGCTGACATTGCCGTGCGGGCGGAACGGCGTCTTGAGCGAGGCCAGGTCCTCGACCGTGGTGCCTGGACGCGGCGGCTCGTCCCGGGTGGCCAGGCCGTAGCCCAGCTCCTGGTGGCGCGTGGCGACCGGCACGAGGTCGGGCTGGATCTGCTCGTTCGCGTAGGCCTTGGCGAGCTTGTCCTGGGACCTGACGGCAAAGGCGTCGCTGCGGTCCTTGGTGATCGAGGGGTACCGGTCGTGCAGGTTCTCGGCGGTCGAACCCATGACCAGGGCGGAGGGGTCGACGAGCTTCTCCGCGACGATCCGCGGGTTGGGGTCGACACCCTCACCCATGGGGTGGCGGCCCATGTGTTCGACGCCCCCGGCGATGGCGATGTCGATGGAGCCGAACGCGATCGAGCTCGCCGCAGTCGTCACGGCCGTCATGGCACCGGCGCACATGCGGTCGATCGAGTAGCCGGGCGTGGTGTTGGGCAGGCCGGACAGGAGGGCAGCCATTCGCCCGAGCGTGAGGCCCTGGTCGCCGATCTGCGTGGTGGCGGCGATGGCGACCTCTTCCACGCGCTCCGGAGGGAGCTCGGGATGACGGCGCATCAGCTCGCGGATGCAGCGGATGACGAGGTCGTCGGCGCGCGTCTGGGCATACATGCCCTTGTCGCCGGCCTTGCCGAACGGCGTGCGAACTCCGTCGACGAACACGACCTCATGAAGGGTGCGGGGCACAGGTGGCCTCCCTTGATTGGAGTCTCGGGTGATTGAGTCTTGGGGTGCGGGATCGGTGCGATCCACCGGGTATGCGGTGGGTACAGGACCGATGCTACTTCCCGGTAACAACGAGGTCACCAGAACCCGCGAGTGAGAGCCGTCACCCATGCAGGTTTGCCTCCCATTGGAACGAAACCTGCAGCGCGAGGAGCCGGATCAGGCGTCGGGGTTGGCCTCGAAGGCCGCCTCGATCATCGGCGCGACCACGCCGGCCTGCCAGTGCCTGGCTCCGAGAGCCGTGAGCGCGGCGGCGAACCCGGCGGCGGTCTGGTCGGCCGGGGGAGTCCAGATCACCCGGCGAAGGGGCTCCGGAGACAGGACGTTCTCGATCGGGATCACGTGTTCGGTGGCGAACGCGGTCAGCGCCTCGCGCGTGGCGCTCAGTCGGGCGGCCGCGATGGGGTTGCGTTCGGCCCAGGCACGCTGGGGCGGCGGGCCGTCCGAGCGCAGGGTCATCGGCGGCAGGTCGCCTTCGGGGATCGCGTTCGCCCGGGTGACGGCGTCGAGCCACTGGCGCTGGTAGCGCCGGACGGACCGGTGCCCACCGGGGAGCGTGCCGGGGTTGGTCGGTGACTCCATGGCCACCTCGACCAGCACCGCGTCCGGCAGCACCCGCCCGGGGGCGACATCCCGGTCCTGGGCTATCTGGTCGCGGGTCTCCCACAGCTCTCGCACGACCGCCGCGATCCTGCGGTGTCGGACGCGGTGCATGCCGCTCGTCCGCCGCCACGGGTCGACGCGCTGCGCCGGTCCCATGAAGTCGAGCAGTGCCTCGAACTCCTCGCGCGCCCAGCTGTCCTTGCCCTGCTTGGCGAGGTCGACGCCCATCAGGTTGCGCACGTCGACCAGCACCTCGACGTCGAGGGCGGCGTAGCGCAACCACGGCTCGGGCAGGGGCCTGGTGGACCAGTCGACCGCGGAGTGCTCCTTGGCCAGGGACAGGCCCAGGTAGTGCTCGACCACCGCGGCCAGCCCGACGCGGGGCAGGCCCAGAAGTCGCCCGGCGAGCTCGGTGTCGAACAGCTGCTGAGGCCGCAGTCCCACCTCCGCGAGACAGGCGAGGTCCTGGGTGGCCGCGTGCAGGATCCACTCGGCACTGCCGATGGCGTCGTTGACGGGCGACAGGTCGGGGCACGCGATCGGGTCGATCAACCAGGTGCCCGAGCCCTCGCGTCGCAGCTGCACGAGGTAGGCGCGCTGGCCGTAGCGGTAGCCGCTCGCCCGCTCGGCGTCGAGGGCGACCGGCCCCTCGCCGGCAGCGATGGCGCGGGCGGCCTCCATCAGTGCCCGCTCGGACTCGACGACCGGGGGCACGCCGTCGACAGGCATGTCGAGAGGGGTCAGCTCGACGGCTGGTTGCTGCTCGGGCTGCACCGCCTGAACGGCCTCCGTCTGCCCGGCCTCCGTCCGCCCGGCCTCGGCCTGGTCGGCCGTAGTCTGCTCGGCCTCGGTGTCGGTCACCGGATCAACCTACCCGGCCGATGCCACGGAACACGTCCCGGAAGTCAGCACTCCACTGTTAACGGCGTGGTCCAGGCAGGGCGATGACGCCCTCCGGCAGGGGCGGCAGACCCGCGATGGTGCACAACAGGTCGGACCACGCGACGAGGTGGGCGCCGACGTTGCCGGCCACGGGGGTCCACGAAGCGCGGACCTCCATCTCGACGCTGGCGGGCCGGTCGGACAGACCGGCGAAGCTCTCCGAGACCACTCTCGTGACCGTGCCGGCCTCTGCGGTGTAGCCCAGGTGGTGATGGGCCAGGGCGTCGGTCAGCCAGGACCACCCGACCGCACCCAGCATCGGGTCGTTGGCCAGCTCGGGCTCGAGCTCGGCCCGGGCGAACGTCACCGCACGCCAGGCCCCGTCCCACGGGTCCGGGACCGACGGGTCGTGCAGCAGCACGAAGCGTCCCGACGCCAACTCGTCCTCGTCGTTGGCGGCGCCCACCACCTCGGCGGTGAGGGCCACGGCATACGGCGCGATGCGCTGGGGAGCGGGCACCTCGGTGAGGCGGACCTCGGGGCGCAAGCGCGCTCCGCGCAGGTCACTGAGCGCCTGCGTGAACTCGGGGGATTGGTCGCCAGGGACCGTTCGGCTGCCCACCATCAGAGGGTATGCCGCGATCTCGGATATCACAGGGAGGTTGCCGTCCGCGTCGTGTCGCGCCACCGGTAGCGTGCGGCCATGCTCTCGCTGCTCGCGCTGGCGTCCAGCGCCAGCTGGGGGACCGCGGACTTCTTCGCCGGGCTGTACTCGCGGCGCCGCCCCGCCGTCGCCGTCGTGGGGTGGACGCAGTCACTGGCGTTCCTCGTCCTGTGCGTTGCCGTCGCCCTCCGCTGGGACAGCCTCACGTGGACGGGTTGGCCCCTGTGGTCGGTCGGTGCCGCCGTCTCCGGGGTGGCGGGACTGCTCTGCTTCTACACCGCCCTGGCGAGTGGCACGATCGGCGTCGTCGCCCCGATCGCAGCCCTGGGGGTGGCCGTTCCCGTGCTCCTCGGCGTGGCCACCGGCGACGAGCCGTCCTCCTGGACCTGGGTGGGGATCGTGGTCGCCATCGTCGGCGTGACCCTGGCGTCGGGGCCCGAGCTGAGTGGCGGGGTCTCTCCGAGGCCGGTGGTGCTGGCTGGGGTGGCGGCGGTCGGGTTCGGGTTCGCCCTGTTCTGCATCGACCGCGGCGCCCGGACATCGACCCTCATGACCCTGTGGGGGATGCGCGGGGTGTCCTTCGTCGTGTTCCTCACGCTGGCACTGGCGTTGCGGTCCAGGGGAGGGGTGCAGGCCCGCGAGCTGCCTGCCCTGCTGGCCATCGGCTGCGGTGACATGGGCGCCAACCTCCTGTTCGGGATCGCATCTTCGCGCGGACAGGTGAGCGTGGCGAGCGTGCTCGCCTCGCTCTACCCCGTCGTGACGATCGTGCTGGCACGCGTCCTGCTGCGGGAGCGGCTGCGCAGGATCCAGCAGGTGGGCGCGGTGCTGTCCCTGGCGGGCGCGGCGATCATCGCCCTCTGAGCGACCTAGAATCACCCGGTGACCTCCCCCCACGACTCCGCCCTGGTCCGTGCTGCCCGCCGTCAGCCGGTGAGCCACACGCCTGTCTGGTTCATGCGTCAGGCAGGGCGCTCGCTGCCGGAGTACCGCAAGGTCCGTGAAGGCGTCGGGATGCTCGAGTCGTGCCGTCGCCCCGACCTGGTCACCGAGATCACCCTCCAGCCGGTGCGCCGCCACGGCGTCGACGCCGCGATCTTCTTCTCCGACATCGTCGTGCCCCTGGCTGCCGTCGGCGTCGACCTCGACATCGTCCCCGGCGTCGGGCCGGTCGTCGCCAAGCCGATCCGCACCCGCGGCGACCTCGACCGCCTGCCCGAGCTGACGCCCGACCACGTCCCCTACATCACCGAAGCCGTCCGGCTCCTGACCGCGGAGCTGGGTGACACGCCCCTCATCGGCTTCGCGGGCGCACCGTTCACGCTGGCGAGCTACCTGGTCGAAGGCGGCCCGAGCAAGAACCACGAACACACCAAGGCACTGATGTACGGCGACCCGCAGCTGTGGCACGACCTGTGCGCCCGCCTGGCCCAGATCTCGGGCACCTTCCTCGACGTGCAGGCCGCCGCAGGGGCCTCCGCGGTCCAGCTCTTCGACTCGTGGGTGGGGGCCCTCCCACGAGCCGACTACGAGCGCTTCGTCGCCCCGCACTCGACCGCGGCGCTGGAAGCCGTGTCGGCACGCGGCATCCCGAAGATCCACTTCGGGGTCGGCACCGGTGAGCTGCTGCCGGCCATGGGCGCCGTGGGCGCCGACGTGGTCGGCGTCGACTACCGCGTGTCCCTCACCGATGCCCTCGCCCGTCTCGACGGTTCGTACGCAGTGCAGGGCAACCTCGACCCCGCCCTCCTCTTCGCGCCCTGGGAGGCGCTGGAGGCCAAGGTCCGTTCGATCGTGGAGGAGGGACGGGCCGCACCCGGTCACATCTTCAACCTGGGCCACGGCGTGCTGCCCGACACCGATCCCGATGTGCTGACCCGTGTGGTCGAGCTGGTGCACGAGGTCGGCCAGCGCTGAGTCGCCGACCGACCTCGCCCCTGCCGTAGTGGGGGCTACTGCGGCAGGACGGCGGGGGGCGGCGTCACCGGACGACGGCGTCGCACGTACCACCACACCGGCAGTCCCAGGAGGCCGAGCAGGACGAGGAACGGCAACATCGCTCCGACGACCGTGAGCAGCACGGTCGCGGACCCGGTGAAGGCGTCCCAGCCACCCTTGAGCCCGACGAGGAAGCCGGCCTGGTCGGGCTCCTCCACGATCGCGTTCGGCTCTGTGGTCAGGCTGATCTGGATGGGGGAGCGCGCGACGCTCCCCTTGAGGGAGGCGAGCTGCGCCTCGAGGGACTCGAGGTCGGACTGGCGCCGGGTCAGCTCGGCCTCCATGGCGACGATCTGGTTGAGGTCCTTGGCGTCCTTGAGGAAGGCCCGGACCCGCTCGACGCTGACCCGCATCGTCTCCAGCCGTGAGGCGGTGTCGACGATCTGTCCGCCGACGTTCTCGCTCGAGCTCGTCGAGCGGATCACCGTGCCGACCGACCCGAGCTCGGCGATGACCCGGTCGAGCTCTGCGGAGGGCACCGAGAGGGTGATCTCGGCGTACGTCGTGGCGGTCACCTTCGCGGAGTCCGTGAGGGGGGCGTCGCTGTTCGCCGTCCCGATGTTCTCCGACAGGACGATGCCCTCGGCGGTCGCCGTGGTGGCCCGCACCTTCGCCACTGCCTGGCCGATGTTCTTGACTTGGAGCGCGATGGTCGCGCGACGGGCGAGGGAGTCCTGGTTGGCCGCGAGGTTGGCTGCCGTGACTCCCTTGGGAGCGGTGCCTGATCCCGGCTTGGCCGAGTCACCTCCCGACGCGGAACTGTCGCCGGCGGACGGGGCCACGGCCCGGCCGGACGACTCGTTGGAGCTGCCTCCGGCCACCGAGGCGGCGCTGGAGGTGTCGGAGCCGCCGCCGCCGCAGGCAGCGAGGGCGAGCGTTGCGAGGAGAGCTGCGCCGACGACGGCGATGCTGCGGTGCGGACGAACGCTGAACATGGCGACCCCCTGGTCGAGTCGAGCTGGTCGTATCGGGCGGTGCGGAATACCGGTGCGACTCGCGTCGTGGGCTCGACGTTCCCACCCGGTGGTGTCGAAACAGTCACGATCTTGAAAGGGTGTGGGCATGGTCGGATCACGAATCCTCATCGTCGGGGGAGGTATCGCTGGACTTGCCTGCGCTTGGGAGCTGACGCGTGCGGTTCCTGACGCGACCATCACGATCCTCGACGCGGCAGACCGACCCGGCGGCAAGCTCCGACGCGAACCCGTGGCAGGGGTGGCGCTGGACGTGGGGGCCGAGTCGATGCTGGCCAGACGACCCGAGGCGCTGGACCTGATGTCCGAGCTGGGCCTCGATGGCGAGGTCGTCCACCCCGACACGACGTCGGCGTCCATCTGGTCGCGAGGTGACCTTCACCCCATGCCCAAGGGCACGCTGATGGGGATCCCTTCGCCGGCCGCCTCCGCGCTCGGCGTCCTGTCCCCTGACGAGGTCGCTCGAGCCGAGGGCGAAACACCATGGGACAGAGGCGATTTCGAGGACGTTTCGGTGGGCGACTACGTCGCGGCCCGCTTGGGCGACGCGGTCGTCGACCGTCTCGTCGAGCCGCTCCTCGGGGGCGTGTATGCCGGGCAGGCTCGGTCGTTGTCGCTGCGCGCCTGCCTGCCTTCCGTGTTCGCGGCGGCCCGGCGAGGCGAGTCCCTCACGCAGACAGCAGCTGCGGGCCAGGCCGGTGAGGCGGGCCGGGCGGGCCGGGCCGACCGCGCGGGCCAGGCGGGCCAGACCGACCAGCTGGCCGCGCCGGTCTTCGCCGGGCTGGTGGGTGGGGTGGGCCGGCTCGCCGAGTCGCTGACCGAGTCGCTGCGGGCTCGCGGCGTGACGATTCGCAGCAGCACCATCGTCCGTGAGCTGCACCGGGAGCCGGACACCGCGGGTGGCGGCTGGTCGGTGGTGGTCGGACCGCACCCGCGGCCCGAACGGCTGGTCGCGGAAGCGGTGGTTCTCGCCGTCCCCGCCGCCCCTGCGAGCCGGCTCCTGGCTCGACACCTGCCCGACGCGTCCCGGGCGCTGCGTGAGGTCGAGTACGCCTCGATGGCGATCATCACCCTGGCCGTCGGGGCCGAGGGCCCCGGCACCGTGCCGCTTCCCGGCTCCGGTTTCCTCGTGCCGGCGGTCGAGGGCAGGACCATCAAGGCCAGCACCTTCTCCTCGACCAAGTGGCGATGGACCGCCGAGGCTGCCGGGGACCTTTCCTTCCTGCGAGCCTCTGTGGGGCGGTTCGGCGAGACGACCGACCTGCAGCGCCCGGACGAGGAGCTCGTGGCGATCGCCGTCGCCGAGGTAAGCGAGGCCCTCGGCCACCAGCTGCCCCGGATCGTCGACACCCACGTCCAACGCTGGGGCGGTGCGCTGCCGCAGTACACCGTCGGGCACCTCGACCGGGTGGCCCGCATCCGGGCCGCAGCGGCGGCCGCGCCGGGGCTGGCCCTCGCCGGCGCGGCATACGAAGGTGTGGGGATCCCGGCGTGCATCGCGACTGGGCGGTCGGCGGCACTGGCGGTGACCACCCACCTGCGGACGCGAACGATCGGCGCGGGAGGATAGGGGCATGAGCGAGCCGCACCCCTCCAACCCGAACGCTGCCCGGATCCGCGAGATCAACGACTCGATCCGGTATGCCATGTGGTCGGTGTTCTCCGTCACCGGGCCCTTGGGCGACAACCGGGACGTGATGGCCAAGGAGGTCGAGGACCTCTTCGCGCAGCTCGAGGCAGAGGGTGTGGTGACCCGCGGCGTCTACGACATCGGGGGGCTGCGCGCCGACGCCGACTTCATGGTCTGGTGGCACGCCGAACGGATCGAGGACGTACAGCGGGCCTACCGCTCCCTGCTGCGCACCGAGCTGGGCCACCTGCTCGAGCCGACCTGGTCGGCGGCAGCGCTGCACCGACCGGCGGAGTTCAACAAGAGCCACATCCCGGCGTTCCTCGGCGACGAGCCGCCCAAGGACTTCATCTGCGTCTACCCGTTCGTCCGGTCCTACGAGTGGTACCTGCTGCCGGACGCCGAGCGCCGCGACATGCTGCGCGAGCACGGGCAGCAGGCACGTGACTACCCCGACGTGCGGGCCAACACGATCGCCTCGTTCGCGCTGAACGACTACGAGTGGGTGCTGGCCTTCGAGGCCGACGAGCTGCACCGCATCGTCGACCTGATGCGTGAGCTGCGCGCCTCGCGGGCCCGCATGCACGTCCGCGAGGAGCTGCCGTTCCACACCGGTCGCCGCGTCCAGGTCGACGAGCTCCTCGCCTCCCTGCGCTGACCCCGCCCCACCTTTATCGGGTCTAGGGACTTGGGTCGGCTTCACCCCGAAACCGTTCTCGGGTCATGCCGTCCTTGCCCGGGTGTGGCGACGGCCGTCCACAAGCGACCTGTCCGCACCCAGCCCTCCACAGGTCCACGTCCGTGGGTCGATGGAGCGCCTCGACGGCGGACATCCTCGGGCCATGGACCCTGCGCTTCTCGACATCGCCAACTCGCAGGACGGCGTGTTCATCACCCGTCAGGCGAGATTGCTCGGCCACAGCCGCGAGTCGCTGGCGGCACTGGTTCGCGACGGCGGCGTGGTGCGCCTGACTCGCGGTGTGTATGCCGTGGGCGCGCCGCCCGACGGCCCGACGGCTTCGGCGGAAAGGCATCGCCTGCTCGGCCGCGGCGCGCAGCTGCTCTATCCGGACGGCGCGCTCTCTGGTCACACGGCGCTGGTGGCACTCGGGCTCCCCGTCTGGGGTGCCTCCCTGCAGCGTGCGCACCTCGAGCGACCGATCCACCGTGAGGTGTTGACGCGAGACCTCGTGATCCGGCCGCCGTTCGCTGGGCTGAAGGCGCCCCGTGGTGTGGTCTCCACTCCGGTGGCCGTGGTCCAGCACTGCCTCGAGCACGGCGCCACCCCCGGAGTGGTGGCGGCCGACGCGGCGCTTCACGAGGGCATGATCTCGCGCGACGAGCTCGAGGCCGTCGCCGCGCGCGTGCACGGCTGGCCGCGGTCGAGCCGGGTCAGGACCATGCTGGCCTTCGTCGACCCGAAGTCCGAGTCCGTGGGGGAGTCGCGCCTTCGCGTCGGCCTCGCCGCGGTGGGGATCGAGGTCGAGGCGCAGGTCGCCATCCGCGACGAGCGAGGCAGAGTCGTGGCGAGGGTCGACTTCCTCGTCAAGGGCACCAACGTCGTGATCGAGTTCGACGGCCTCGTGAAGTATCGCGACGGTGGCTCGGAGGCGCTCATCGCTGAGAAACGCCGAGAGGACGAGCTGAGACGGCTGGGATACCGGGTGGTCCGCGTCGTCTGGTCGGATCTCGAGCGCCTTGGACCGCTCATCGCGCGGCTGCGGGCGCTCGGTGTCCTCAGCCACGCGGCATACCCATCCAGCGCTGTGCTCAAGCCGGCCGCGCCCCACAAAGGTCGGCCTCACCCCGAAACCGTTCCGGGGTGAAGCCGACCTTTGTCCCATGACCCGATAAAGGCGGGGCAGGGGGGTCGGTCAGGTGGCGTCGGGCTTGGGGCGCAGGGTCATCGAGATCGAGTTGATGCAGTAGCGCTGGTCCGTGGGGGTGCCGTAGCCCTCGCCCTCGAAGACGTGGCCGAGGTGGCTGCCACAGTTGGCGCACCTGACCTCGACGCGCTTCATGCCCATGTCATAGTCCTCGAGGTACTCGACCGAGTCGCCGGCGAGGGGTGAGTAGAACGACGGCCACCCGCAGTGGCTGTCGAACTTGGTGTCGGAGGTGAACAGCTCGGCACCACAGGCTCGGCAGGCATAGACGCCCTCGTCCTTGGTGTCGGTGTACTCCCCGACGAACGGCCGCTCGGTGCCTGCCTGACGGAGCACCTGGTACTCCGCCGGGCTCAGCTCCTCACGCCACTGCTCGTCCGTCTTGGTGACGGCATAGGTGCGGTCGGTCTGGTCCATGCTCACGTTTCGGCTCCTTCGCCCGGTGATCCCACTTCGTCCAAACAGCTTCACGTCCATCACAACGCAATCAAGGCCCATTCTGGTCCCGCAGATCCTTACGGTCCGCTGACGGGCTCCCCAGATAGGCTCGCGCCATGGCGGCCAAAGCAACCGAGCTGGAAGTCCCCGGGGGACCTGAGGGATCGCGACGTGTTCGGATTTCGAGCCCCGAGCGCCTGATCTGGCCCGACGACGGGATCACCAAGCTCGACCTCGCGCAGTACGCCGTCGACGTCTCTGACGGCTTCATGCGCGCACTGGGCAACCGCCCGGTGACCCTGCAGCGGTTCCCCGAGGGCATCACGGGCGAGGAGTTCTGGACCAAGAACCCGCCCAAGGGCATGCCCGACTTCATCGACCCCGTCATGTGCACCTACCCCTCGGGTCGCAAGCACCTCCAGGTGGTCGTCGACGAGCCGGCAGCCGTGGTGTGGGCGATGCAGATGAACACGGTGACGTTCCACCCCTGGCCGGTGCGCACGAGCAACGTCGACAACCCCGACGAGCTGCGGATCGACCTCGACCCGCAGCCGGGCCGCGACTTCAAGGACTCCGTCGAAGCCGCCCTCGTGCTCCGCGAGCTGCTCACCGAGCTCGGGCTGACCGGCTGGGCCAAGACCTCCGGCAACCGAGGTGTCCACGTCTTCGTCCGGGTCGCGCCGACCCACGAGTTCCTCGACGTGCGGCACGGGGTGATCGGGATCGCGCGCGAGCTCGAGCGTCGCCTGCCCGACCTCGTGACGACCTCGTGGTGGAAGGAGGAGCGCGGCGAGCGCGTCTTCGTCGACTTCAACCAGGCGTGTCGGGACCGCACCATCGCTTCGGCCTACAGCCCGCGCCCGCTCCCCGGAGCGCCGGTGAGTATGTCGGTCAGCTGGGACACGCTGCCCGGCGTCAGTCCCGGCGACTTCACCGTGCTGACGGTGCCGGGGATCGTCGCCGCGGATGGTGACGCATGGGCGGCGATGGACGATGCTGTCGGTGACGTCTCCTCGGCAATTGCTTTGTGGGACAAGGACATCAGCGAGCGTGGCCTCGGCGAGCTGAACTTCCCGCCGGACTACCCCAAGATGCCGGGAGAGCCACCCAGGGTGCAGCCGAGCAAGCGCCGCAAGGACAAGTCCGACGAGGACTACATGCCCCCCAAGGCCGAACGCGATGCGGACCTGCGCTCCGTGTGGGGTCCGGTCGTGCCGCCCGTCGCCCCGATGCTGGCCAAGCCGGTGAAGGGGATCCCCACGGGCGACTACCTGTTCGAGCCCAAGTGGGACGGATTCCGCTCGATCATCTTCCGGTCGGGCGACCAGGTGGAGATCGGCAGCCGCAACGAGAAGCCGATGACTCGCTACTTCCCCGAGGTGGTCGAGGCCGTGCTGGCCAACTTCCCCGAGAAGTGCGTCGTGGACGGCGAGATCGTCCTCATCGGCGCGACCGGCGACGGGCTCGACTTCGACGCGCTGCAGCAACGGATCCACCCCGCCGCCAGCCGGGTGAAGAGGCTCGCCGCCGAGACCCCTGCCAGCTTCGTCGCGTTCGACCTGCTCGCGATCGGCGAGGACGACCTCACCGCGCGCCCGTTCTCGGAGCGCCGTGCCCGGCTCGAGGAGGCCCTCGCCGCGGCGCAGCCGCCCATCCACCTCACCCGGGCCACCCACGACCCGAGCGTTGCGCAGGAGTGGTTCGAGCAGTTCGAGGGGGCCGGGCTCGACGGCGTCATCGCCAAGCCCCTCGACATCGGCTACGTGCCCGACAAGCGGCTGATGCTGAAGATCAAGCACGAGCGGACCGCTGACTGCGTGGTTGCGGGCTATCGGACCCACAAGAGCGGCGACGACCTGATCGGGTCACTCCTGCTGGGCCTCTACACCGACGAGGGGTCCCTGATGAGCGTGGGCGTGATCGGGGCGTTCCCGATGGCGCGACGCAAGGAGCTGTTCGACGAGCTGCAGCCGCTGGTCACCGACTTCGACGACCACCCGTGGGCCTGGGCCAAGGAGGAGATGGGCAACCGCACCCCGACGGGCGGGGCGACGTCGCGCTGGAACGCGGGCAAGGACCTGTCGTTCACGCCGCTTCGGCCCGACCGCGTGGTCGAGGTGAGGTACGACCACATGGAGGGCGCCCGGTTCCGCCACACAGCCCAGTTCGTCCGCTGGCGCCAGGACCGAACCCCGCAGTCGTGCACCTACGACCAGCTCGAGGAGCCGGTCAGCTTCGACCTCGCCGACGTGCTGGGGGAGAGGTAGTGGCCACCGGGGCGACCTCGACCCCGATGTCTGCCGGCCGCAAGGCGGCCATCGCGGGAGCAGTGACCGCAGGGTCGGTGCTGACCGCAGGTGCCCTGACCACCATGGGCGCCGCGACCTACTTCGCACGCCGGGTCCTCACCCCGGACCGCCAGCGACCCGATGACACCCAGATCCTTGCCGTCGCCGACGACTCGGTGACCTTAGGGGTGAGCCCAGAGACGGTCTCGCCCGGACGGTACGGCCTCTGGCTGGACAGCGAGAGCGGTCACGCGCGCGTCGGCGACGTCCTGGAGCTCGACCAGGGATCGGGCCGGGTGCGTCGAGAGCTGCTGGGGGTCGACTTCGGACACCTCACCGGCGGGTTCGGCCGGTGGAACCAGTACTACTTCGCCAGCCCCCCGGACCGCTCACTGGGACTGCGCACCGAGTACGTCGACGTGCTCACCGAGCTGGGCACCATGCCCGCCTGGGTGGTGCCGGCCGCCACGACGTCGCACCGGTGGGCAATCCTCGTCCACGGCCGTGGGGCCAGGCGCCACGAGGGGGTGCGGGCGGTGAAGCCGTTGCACGACAACGGGATCAACGTGATCATCCCCAGCTACCGCAACGACCTCGGAGCACGCAGCGGACCGGACGGGCGCTACAACCTGGGCCTCTCGGAGTGGCGCGACATCGAGGACGCCGGCCTGCACGCGGTGCAGCGTGGGGCGCGGGAGCTACTGCTCGTCGGGTGGTCGATGGGAGGGGCCATCGTCCTGCAGACCCTCAGCCGCTCCTGGCTGGCCGACCACGTCACCCACGTGGTGCTCGACGCGCCGGTCATCGACTGGGGTGACGTGCTGGCCCACCACGCGCGGGCCAACGGCATCCCGGCCCCGATCGGCGGTCTCGGCCGGGCCCTCATGGGTCGCCGCTCGGCGCGCCGACTCGTCGGCGTGCACGACCCGGTGGACGTGGCCAAGACCAACTGGGTGGCGCGTGCGGGCGAGCTGGCGCACCCGATCCTGCTCATCCACTCGGTCGACGACGAGTTCGTCCCCGTGGGCCCGTCCCAGGCGTTGGCGCAGGCGCGGCCAGACCTGGTGACGATGGAGCGGTGGGACACCGCGCGGCACACCAAGGAGTGGAACGTCGACCCGGACCGCTGGGAGCGGTCTGTCGCCGAGTTCGTGGCCACCTGAGCCATCCACACCCGGTGCCGCGCGGACCTGTCAGGTCAGCGGTTGACGAACCAGCGTCCGAGGATGCTGCAGTCCTCCTCGAGCAGGACCGCGGGGGAGGCGGGGACGTTCAGCTCCGGTCCGTTGACGATCGCCGGATGCTGGCCGCCGACGATGACGGGCGACCAGGTGAGGTCGAGCTCGTCGACGACCCCGGCCTTCAACAGGCTGGCGAGCAGGGTGGGGCCGCCCTCACACAGGATCTGCCGGAAGCCCTTGTCCTCCAACATGTTTCTCATCCGCACCAAGTTCACCGAGTCGGTGCCGGACATGAGGACGAACTCCTCACCGATCAGCTCACGCGAGGCGTCCAGGGCGCGTGCGTCGGCTCCGCTGCGGGTGACGAGCAGGACGGATCCGGGAGGTCCGTCGGCCACGCTCACAGGCAGCTGTCCTGAGTGGCTGACGACCACGAGCGTCGGTGCCGCTGCGTTCTCGGCCTTCAGCGAGGGGTAACCCTCGGCCCTGACCGTGCCGGCCCCGACCACGACGACGTCCGTCATCCGGCGCAGCAGGTCGAAGACCACATGGTCGGCCTCGGTGTTGATGCTGCCCGACTTCTGGTCGGGACCATTGGCCGCGCCGTCCAGGGTCGCCACGAAGTTGGCGCGCAGCCAGCGACGGGCGGGCGGGGCGTACAGGTCCGCGAGGTCGGCGGCGTCGACGAGGTCACCGGGGGCATGGGTGCCGGAGGAGTCAAGCAGCAGGCGCATGCGCACAGTCTTGCATTTCCCTCGATCTTGGTTCACTAGGCTCGACATCGTGCCCGGCTCCCTCCTCGACCGCTCTCCTCGGCTGGACCGTGCGCGGTTGGTGCGGGAGCTCGTGCCCCCTCCCCGTTTCGACACCGAGCGGTTCGCGACCTACCGGCCAGATCCGTCCGAACCCTCGCAGGCGGCTGCCGTGGAGCGACTCGAGCGGTATGCCAGGTCGCTGGGCCAGCGCGCGAGTGGCCGATGGTTCGCGCGGCGAAAGGCCGCCGCAGGGGACGGCCGCGGGGTCTATCTCGACGGCGGCTTCGGAGTCGGCAAGACCCACCTGCTGGCGTCCTTGTGGCACGAAGCCACCGGGGCCAAGGCCTTTGGCACCTTCGTCGAGTACACCAATCTCGTCGGAGCGCTGGGCTTCCAACCCACCGTGGAGGCGCTCAGCGGGCACGAGCTGGTCTGCATCGACGAGTTCGAGCTCGACGACCCGGGCGACACCGTGTTGATGGCGACGCTGCTCGGGCGGCTGGCCACAGCGGGGGTCTCGCTGGCCGCCACGTCGAACACCCTGCCCGACGCGCTGGGGGCCGGGCGGTTCGCGGCCGAGGACTTCCTGCGGGAGATCCAGGCGCTGTCGGCACGCTTCGAGGTCCTGACGGTGAACGGCCCCGACTACCGGCACCGCGACAGCGTCGACAGCCCCCCGCCCTCCTCAGAGGACGAGGTGCGCGCTGGCGTGGACGTCGACGGTGGGGTGCTCGACCACTTCGTCGACGTGACGCGTCACCTCGCGACCGTGCACCCGAGCCGCTATCGCGCGATGCTCGACGGGGTCACCGCCGTCGGGTGGACCCACGTGCGCCCCGTGACGGACCAGGCCGTCGCCCTGCGGCTGGTCGTCCTCGCGGACCGGCTCTACGACGCCGACATCCCTGTGTTCGCCAGCGGGCTGCAGCTGGGCGACCTGTTCTCCCAGGAGATGCTGGCGGGCGGCTACCGGAAGAAGTACTTTCGCGCGATCTCGCGACTCACTTCCCTCGCGCGCCACGCCGACTGAGCAACTGCCCCATCTGCTGGGCTGTGGACAGCCATCCTCGACATGAGGACACTCGGGCTGAGGACATTGGAAGTGGCCGCCGCTGGGTGCGGCATGGAGGGAGCGACCATGTGGTGGATCTGGCTTCTGGTCGTTGTCGCGGTGATCGCTGCGCTCTTCCTCGTCCTCAGGCGGCGCGGCTCGACCGGCGACCCGAGCTATCGCCCGGACGACCCGCGGTCCGGGTCGGGTCTGGGTGGGCCTCCGGGACAGTGGGGGCCGGGCGACGGCGGGGGTGCCGGCTGACGCACGGGCACTTGCTCGGCTGGAATCCCTCGCGCGCCGTGCCCCGCGATGACAGGATGCGTCAATGGGCAAGGGGAAGAACGACGCAAAGGCCAGCAAGAAGTCCAAGGGCGACAAGAAGTCCAAGGGGGGGCCGAAGTCCAAGGTCGCAGGCCTGGACGCCACGGCGGCATCCGACAAGGGTGTCCCCGAGCCGACGGCCTTCGCCGACGCGTTGAGGGTCACGGATGGTTTCATCCTCGCCGAGTGCGACCCACGCTCCACCCCGGGCTTCGACGGTGACAAGGCAGCGGGCGAGGAAGCCCTCGCGGCACGCGCAGGGGAGATCAGCCAGCTCCAGGAGCGGCTCTATGCCGAGTCCAAGGGTGACGTGAAGCGCTCTCTCCTGTTGGTGGTGCAGGGCATGGACACCTCCGGCAAGGGGGGCATCATGCGTCACGTCGTCGGGCAGATGGACCCGCAGGGCGTCAAGTACACCGCCTTCAAGGCGCCCACCGCCGAGGAGCGCAAGCACCCCTTCCTCTGGCGCATCCGCAACGCCCTGCCTGGCCCCGGTCAGGTCGGTGTCTTCGACAGGTCGCAGTACGAGGACGTGCTCATCGTCCGCGTCCACGAGCTCGTGCCCCGGGCGACGTGGTCGCGGCGCTACGCCCAGATCAACGACTTCGAGGCCAAGGCCGTCGCTGACGGCACGACGATCGTCAAGGTGATGCTGAACATCTCGGTGGACGAGCAGAAGGCCCGCCTCACCGAGCGGCTCGAGCGCGAGGACAAGCACTGGAAGTACAACCCCGGGGACGTCGACGAGCGCCTGCGGTGGCCGCAGTACCAAGAGGCGTACCAGGCGGTGCTCGAGAAGACCTCGACCGAGGCAGCCCCGTGGTACGTCGTTCCCGCCGACCGCAAGTGGTACGCCCGGCTGGCTGTCCAGAACCTGGTGCTCGAGCACCTGGAGGCGATGGACCCCCAGTGGCCGGCCGCCGACTTCGACGTCGAGGCCGAGAAGCAGCGACTGGCGAAGTCCTGAGCCCGACCGTCCGACCGATGAGTTTGCCGGGCCGTCTGGGTCGGTACCGGTAGCCGACACTGGGTCGTCAACGGAAGGAATCAGCCATGCTCAAGGACTCCCAGGCGTTCAGCGGCTTCTCGGTGCCGGACACCGAAGCCGCCCGCAGGTTCTATGCCGAGACTCTGGGGCTGGAGGTGAGCGAGGCCAACGGCATCCTGCGCATCCAGCTCGGCGGGGGACACCACGCCATCGCCTACCCGAAGCCGAACCACGAGCCGGCAGGTTTCACGATCCTGAACTTCCCGGTGAGCGATATCGAGGCGACGGTTGACGAACTAACGGGTCGGGGAGTGGCCTTCGAGAGGTACGAGGGCACCCCGATGGAGACCGACGCCAAGGGCATCTTCCGCAAGGGCGGCCCGCTCATCGCCTGGTTCACCGACCCCGCAGGCAACGTCCTCTCCGTGATCCAGGACTAGCCGATCCAGAGCACCGGTGTGCTGATCGCCCCAGTGCCCCACAGGAGGAGCCAGACAGCGAGGAGGGCGCCCACGCACAGACACCCGATCCAGACCTGCCGGGCACCCTTGGAGGTGTGCGCCGCTCTGCCAGCCCCGGATCCGCGGGGACTTGCCACGACGACGGCGCCGACGATGGCGCTGAGGACGATGATCGGAACACCCATGACGAGCAGCGCGTCGCCAATCTCGTAGAAGTCGCCCTGGAGGGCCGCCGGGAGCAGGATCAGTGCGCCCGTGACGAGCATGCCGAGGGCGGCGCCGATCAAGAGCCCGCGCGCGCGACCGCCTCGCATCAGCCGGCGAACGCGCGGTCGATGATTGTGCGGGCATGCTGGGTCGACAGACCCGCGTCGAGGGTGCCGAAGGTGGCGCCGTGCTGCCCTCCGAGGCGGCTGGCAACGAACGCGTCGGCGACCACGGTCGGCGCGTAGCGGGCCAGCAGGGACGCCTGCAGGGTCACCGCGAGGCGTTCCACGGCGTGTCGGGCGCCCGCCTGCGCGCCGGGCTCCGCGGCATACGCGATCACGTCGTCGACGCGGGTGATGGCTTCGTCGAGGACGGTGCTGTGGCCGTTGGCGAGGGCGAGCTCCTTGCGGAACGCCTCGACGGACAGGGGCTCGCGGGTGATTGCGCGCAGGACGTCGAGGGCGTTGACGTTGCCCGAGCCCTCCCAGATCGAGTTGAGCGGTGCCTCCCTGTAGAGCCGGGCGAGGCCGTTCTCCTCGACGTAGCCGTTGCCGCCCAGGCACTCGAGCGCCTCCGCGACCATCGGTGAGGTGCGCTTGCAGACCCAGTACTTGCCGACGGCCACACCGAGTCGCGACAGCGCGGTGTCGCCTTCGTCGACCGCGTGCGCCAGACGCAGCGCGAGGGTGGTGGCGGCTTCGACCTCGAGGGCGAGGTCGGCCAGGACGTTCTGCATGAGCGGCTGGTCGACGAGCAGGGCACCGAACGCGGAGCGGTGTCGGGTGTGGTGGATCGCCCGCACGAGGGCGGCTCGCATCGTCGACGCCGAACCGAGGATGCAGTCGAGCCTGGTGGCCGCGACCATGTCGAGGATGGTGCGGATCCCGCGACCGTCATCGCCGACGCGCACGCCCCATGTGCCGTCGAGCTCGACCTCGGAAGAGGCGTTGGACCGGTTGCCCAGCTTGTCCTTGAGTCGTTGCAGCGCAAAGGGGTTGCGTGCGCCGTCGTCGAGCGCGCGCGGCACGAGGAAGCAACCGACGCCGGCATCGGTCTGCGCCAGGACGAGGAACGCATCACTCATCGGGGCCGAGCAGAACCACTTGTGGCCGGTCAGCCGGTAGGTCTCGCCGCCCTCGACCGGACCGTCCGGCGTCGCGACTGCACGCGTCGTGTTGGCACGGACGTCCGAACCGCCCTGCTTCTCGGTCATGCCCATCCCGACCAGCGCCCCGCGCTTGTCGGCCAGGGGCCTCAGCCCGAAGTCGTAGCTGCGCGAGGCGAGCTGGGGCAGCCAACGCGCCGCGAGAGGTGCGTTGGCCGCGAGGGCCGGCGCCGCGGCATACGTCATGGAGATGGGGCACAGGTGACCCTGCTCGTTCTCGGACCACGCGACGAAGCCCGCTGCCCGCCGCACGTGGGCGCCGCTCCCGGCGGGCTGGGTCCACGGCTCGGCTGTGAGCCCGGCGCCGACGGCGACGTCCATCAGGGAGTGCCAGGCTGGATGGAAGGCGACCTCGTCGATGCGCTCGCCGGTGGGGGAGTGGGTGCGCAGCACGGGCTCGTTCTCGTTGGCCTGGACGGCCCATTCGCGCGCCTCGGCGCTGCCCGCACGGGCCCCCAGCGCACTGACTTCGTCGTATGCCGCGGAGCCGGCCCAGCGCCTCAGCCCCTCGTCCAGCGCCGGCTGGGACGTGACCGTGTTGTAGTCGGGCAGTGGGGGCACCTGGTTGGTGACGGCGTGGGTGGGCACGAGGGCACACTATGCCGGGATACCGTGACGGGGTGACACCTAAGGCCCGGGTACGCCGCGCGCTGCTACGCGTGCCCGGCGCCATGCCCGCGGCCAAGCTGACCGTGGAGACGATCCGGGTGTGCCTGCGGTACCGGGTGACCGGCCTGGCGTCGGAGGCAGGCTTCTTCATGCTGCTGTCTCTGCCGCCGTTGGTGCTGGGGCTGTTCGGTGGCGTGGGTTACATCAGCGGGTGGCTCGGCAAGGACATCGTCAACCAGCTGATCAAGGGGATCCAGAACTTCGCGTCCGACTTCCTGGTCGCCAACGTCGTCGAACAGATCATCCTGCCCACGGCGAACGACGTGCTGCAGAACGGTCGCGGAGACCTGATCTCGCTCGGCTTCCTGCTGTCGATCTGGTCGGGGTCGCGAGCGCTCAACGTCTTCGTCGACACGATCTCGATCATGTACGGACAGTCGGGCGAGCGGGGGATCGTCCGGACCCGTGCGCTGTCGTTGACCCTGTACTTCCTGTCTCTGGTCGTCGGGATCGTGGTCGTCCCGCTCGTCGTGATCGGCCCGACGTGGCTCAAGGATCTGTTGCCGCCGGGGGCAGAGTTCCTGGCGTACCTCTACTGGCCCGTGGTGACCATTGCCGCTGTGGCAAGCATCGCGACCCTGTTCCACATCTCCACGCCGCGTCGGTCGCCGTGGCTGAGGGACGTGCCCGGCGCAGTACTCACCTTGCTGATCTGGGTGCTTGCGTCCTTCGTCCTTCGCGGCACGATCACGGCCTCGGTCAGCGGTGGAACTTCGATCTACGGCCCGCTGTCCGCCCCGATCGTGCTGCTGATCTTCCTGTACGCGCTGGCCATCGCCGTCCTCATCGGTGCCGCCCTCAACGCAGCGATCCGCACGATGTGGCCGGTGGCGGATCGGCTTTCCCTGCGGGCACAGATGGTGAAGTGGGTGAAGGCCCGCGTGTCTGCGCGCAGGACTGGCTCGCTGCCCCTCAACGCGCCGGCCAGCGATGATCGGCTGCGTGTCGACGGGGCGCGCGAGGAGCTGACGTCCTCGGTCGAGGGACTGCGGGACGAGGCGCGAAAGCCGCTGACCCCCATGCCTCGTGGGTCGGAAAACGCCGCGGACGACACCCAATTTGGAGACGACGCTGATGATCGGATAATGTCTGCACGCACGCGCAGCGGGTGAAAAACCCCGTTCAACACCAATAGCGCGTGTATGCGGATGTAGCTCAGTTGGTAGAGCGCAACCTTGCCAAGGTTGAGGTCGCCGGTTCGAGCCCGGTCATCCGCTCGGAGGGTTTGACCGCCTTCACGGTGGAGTGGCCGAGAGGCGAGGCAGCGGCCTGCAAAGCCGCGTACACGGGTTCAAATCCCGTCTCCACCTCAGACGACTTGAACCCTGAGTCGAACCCAGCACCACCCAGCACGACCCACCACCCAGCAGGACCCGGGGCGATTGGCGCAGTGGTAGCGCGCTTCCTTGAC
The DNA here is from genome assembly GCF_056403675.1 of Pedococcus sp. P2_F6. Lineage (NCBI taxonomy): Bacteria > Bacillati > Actinomycetota > Actinomycetes > Micrococcales > Intrasporangiaceae > Pedococcus > Pedococcus sp. P2_F6. The sequence goes on along the minus strand of NZ_JBFUEZ010000001.1, from coordinate 804,920 downwards.
ACGGAAGAGGTCACTGGTTCAAACCCAGTATCGCCCACCCGTTCGGAACAGCCCCTGACAGGCGGAAACGCCAGTCAGGGGCTGCTCTCGTTCGATCGGGAAGGGGCTGATTCTGACCTCTTCCCTGCTGAGTGACTACCTGAGTGACCAAGTCGCCTCCGCTCAGTCAGGAGCCACCAGGCGATGCGTGATGGGCACGCCGGAGCCAAGACCCGGGATGCAGAGTGAAGTCCTCGCACCTAGCCTTGGGGGCAGCTTCGGCTGAGGCGGCTTGGGGTGTTGCGAAGAGGAGCCGTAAGACGCGCCTTCCCGACGCGGCCAGCCCAGCTCGCGAGACCTTTGTCAGTGGCGGGTGTCAAGATGTCAGGGTGGCTTCGGATAGTCGGATGGTCGCCCTGGGCTTCGGCAAGTTCGCGCGTGCAGACCGCATATACGCGCTTGAGCGAATCACTGGCGGGGAGCGCGGAGATGGCCGCCGAACCCGGGTCTGGATCGACGGAGTCGCCGATCCTTTGATCGCGTCCAGGGCCGAGGGCACCATCCTTCGAGACATGGGCCAAGAGGTCGCCGCTGCCGGACCTGAGATCGAAGAGGCGTTGGATCTGGCGGCTCGTCTGGCGGCCGCAGACGAGGCAGGCCGAGTTGATCTGCACGACCTAGGTCGTCGAGCCCGCAAAATTCTCGAATCGACGACGCGGCCTGCGCTTGATCAGGACGCGCGAGAACTCTCATCGGCACTTGCGCCGAAGGGGGAACCGTCTTGAGCCGTCCTCAGGACAGGTGTTCGGGCTCCGGGGTCTTCTTGTGGTCCCAGTCCGAACCCGTGGGGTTCTGGGCCGTGCCTCCGGTCTGCCCCGGCGTGGTGCCGTTCGCCGCGCCGGGGCCGGCGGCCAGCGTCAGCGACACCACCACGGACTTGGAGGTCGGGGTGTTGCTCCCGATGGCGGTCGAGTCCAGCGGCACCAGCGGGTTGGTCTCGGGGTAGTAGGCGGCGGCCGATCCGCGCGGGGTGTCATAGCTGACTACACGGAACCCGTGAACGCGGCGGACGAGGTCGTCGCCGGTCCATCGGGTTGTGATGTCGACGAGGTCGCCGTCCTTGAGCCCGAACGCCGTGATGTCGTCTGGGTGCACAAAGACCACCTTGCGGCCTCCTTCGATGCCGCGGTAGCGGTCGCTGAGGCCGTAGATCGTGGTGTTGTACTGGTCGTGGCTGCGCAGGGTCTGGAGCAGCACGTGACCCTCGGGGACGTGGACGATCTCGATGGGCGAGGCGACGAACTCAGCCTTGCCGGACTTGGTGTCGAAGGTCCGGGTGTCGCGCGGCGGGTGCGGCATGATCATGCCGCCAGGCTTGCGGACGTTGACCTCGTAGTCCTCGCACCCGGGGACGACCTTGGCGATGTGGTGACGGATGACGCGGTAGTCGTCCCGCATCGCCTTCCACTGCAGGCCGTACCGGTCTCCCAGCGTCGCCTCGGCGATGCCGGTGACGATGTCGACCTCGGATCTGAGCTGGGGGCTGGCCGGCTCCAGCGGGCCGCGGGAGGCGTGCACGGAGCACGTGGAGTCCTCGACGGAGATCCACTGGGCACCACTGGCCTGGATGTCCTTCTCGGTGCGGCCCTTGGTCGGCAGGATCAGCGCGGTCTCCCCGCAGACGAGGTGCGAGCGGTTGATCTTGGTGGACACCTGCACCGTCATGCGGACCTTGCGCATCGCCGGGATGGCTATGTCGGTGTCGGACACGGCCTGCACGAAGTTGCCACCGAGCCCCATGAAGAAGTGGACCTTCCCGTCACGCATGGCGCGCAGGGAGTCGACGACGTCCAGGCCGTGCTCACGCGGCGGGTCGAAGCCGAACTCCTTCTGGAGGGCATCGAGGAAGGCGGCGGGCGGTCGCTCCCAGATGCCCATGGTGCGGTCGCCCTGGACGTTCGAGTGACCGCGCACCGGCAGCAGGCCGGCGCCCTCGCGGCCGATGTTGCCCTGCGCCAGGGCGAGGTTGACGACCTCCTTGATGGTCGCGACCCCGTTGCGGTGCTGCGTCAGGCCCATCGCCCAGCAGTAGACGGTGCGCGTGGAGCCGCGCAGCATCTCGGCGGCCTGCGTGATCAGCTCGCGGGACAGCCCGGTCACCTCGACGACCTGTTCCCAGTCGACGGCGCGGACGTGGTCGCGCCACTGCTCGAAGCCCGTGGCGTGGGTGGCGATGAAGTCGTGGTCGAGTGCGTCCCACTCGACGAGGAGTGAGCCGATCGCCTGGAAGAGGGCGAGGTCGCCGTTGACCTTCACGGGGAGGTGCAGGTCGGCCATGGCTGTGCCGTGCCCGATGACGCCCTTGGGCTTCTGCGGGTTCTTGAACCTGACCAGCCCGGCCTCGCGGAGGGGGTTGATCGAGATGATCTTCGCGCCGTTCTGCTTGGCGATCTCGAGGGCCGAGAGCATGCGCGGGTGGTTGGTCCCGGGGTTCTGGCCGGCGATGACGATGACGGAGGCGGTGTGGACGTCATCGAGCGTGACGCTGGCCTTGCCGATGCCAATGGACTCCTGCAGGGCGATGCTCGTGGACTCGTGGCACATGTTCGAGCAGTCCGGCAGGTTGTTGGTGCCGAACGCACGGACGAACAGCTGGTAGGCGAACGCGGACTCGTTGGAGGCCCGCCCGGAGGTGTAGAAGGTCGCCTCGTCGGGGCTGGCCAGCGAGCGCAGCTCGGCGCCGATGAGCTCGAAGGCCTCCTCCCACTCGATCGGCTCGTAGTGCGTGCCGCCGGGCCGCTTGACCATGGGGTGGGTGATGCGGCCCTGCTGGCCGAGCCAGTGCTCCGTGTGGGCGTCGAGCGCGGCGATGCTGTGCTGGGCGAAGAACTCCGGCGTGGCACGGTCGCGGGTCGCCTCCTCCGCGACGGCCTTGGCGCCGTTCTCGCAGAACTCTGCAGTGTGCCGGTGGCCCGGGTCGGGGTCCGGCCACGCACAGCTCATGCAGTCGAAGCCCTCGGCCTGGTTGAGCTTGAGAAGGGTCTGCGCGGTACGCCTCACACCCATGTGGTCGAGGGACCGCTTCATCGACACCGCGACCGCGGTGGGGCCGGCTGCGTGGTCCTCCTGGCCCCTGACCACGAGGTCGGCCTCGGAGTAGTCGCCCTCGTCGTGCTTGGACATCCTGAACCTCGTTCTGCCGGTGCGTGAGCAGCCCCAGGTGGGACGTGCGCAGGTCACCTCGAACCTACCCATCACGTCCGGGTACAAACCACTCGGAGGGCTGGCACGGGTGCCGATCCGTGGCGGCCCCGAGGGAGATCGGGGGATGTGAGTCCCGTGGGTGTCGGGGAGAATCGGTCAGAGCGGCGGAAATCGCTCGGGTCCAGCCTCAATAGGCTGGCTACGCTGGCACGGTGCAGGACGTCATCTATCTGCAGCTGGTCGAACTGGCCAGCGAGTGGGCGGAGCGCGCGCAGATGACGACCGACGAAAATGGCCCGCAGGACACGCCAACGGGCGCCCGGCCCAACAACGAAGAACGCTACGTCGCTCTCTCAGCAGAATTGCGCCGGCGGGGCTTCCTCACCGGACCGGACGGCACTACCCGACTGGAGCTTCCCCGCTTCCACCTTCGCGGAAAGCTGCCAGTCGTTCAGGTTCCCCTCTGTGTGGCGGGAGCTCTCGTCAGCCCGCTCGTCGGACTCGGGGCATTCGAGGACCCCTATACGGCGGGCTGGCTCGGAACCTCATTCCTGGTCCTCAGCGTCGCGATCGCCGGCCTGTTGGGTTGGCTCGCAATCCGGCTCCCATTCTTGGGACTCCGAGTCGACCGCCGTGGAATTCTGGTGAGCAACACATACTCTCGCACTCTGGTCGCGTGGGCAGACCTCCTCGGCATCTCGTACAAGCCGCTCGTCGACGCCAACGACCCGGACGCCGTTCTTGGGTGGATCTATGTCTTCCTTACCTCCGACGGGGAGGTCCTGGCATCGCAGCCAGAAGCTAGAGACACGGGGGCTGACAGCCCCATGGAGCGGCGACGCCGGCTGCTGTTGGCCCTTCGCGACGCCTATACCGTCTGAGCCCGGGCCACGACCCATTGCGAGCTGCGGCCAAGCACCAAACACCCTCCGGACCACGCTGCGCCGCCGCCGCGGTGATGCAACGTGCCACGGATCAGCGTGCGGGATGATGTGGTGATGCACGCGTTGCCGTCTGGGACGGTGTCCTTGGTGTTCACAGACGTCGAGGGTTCGACTGCCCTGCTATCGCGTCTGGGTTCGGGCTACGCGGCATCGTTGGATGAGATGCGCCGGATCCTGCGCGCCGCTTGGGCCGACTTCGGTGGGGTTGAGCTTGGCACGGAGGGGGACAGCTTCTTCGTGGTCTTCGAGACGGCGCGGCAAGCTGTTGGCGCCTTGGTTCAGGCCCAGCGTCGGCTTGGCGTTTCCGCGTGGCCAGGCGGGGAGCCGGTCAGGGTGCGGATGGGTGCGCACACGGGCGCTCCGACGGTCCACAATGGCGCGTACGTCGGGATGGACGTACATCGCGCGGCACGAATAGCCGCTGCCGCGCATGGGGGTCAGCTCGTGCTGTCGGCGGCGACCGCGGCCCTGGTGGCTGAGGAGTTGCCCGAGGGTCTGTTGTTGCGCGATCTGGGCGAGCACCAGCTGAAGGATCTGGGTCGACGCGAACGTCTGTTTCAGGTGACGGGTGTGGGGTTGCAGGCAAAGTTCCCCCCACTGTGGTCGCTGGGTGCGCCATCGCGCCTGCCTGAGCCACCAACACCAACCGTCGGGCGCTCGGGAGAGCTGGATCGGCTGGCCGACACCCTGACGACGCCGCGCGTCCGGCTCCTGACACTGACCGGTGCGGGAGGGTCTGGTAAGACCCGGTTGGCCACAGAGCTTGCTCGTCGCGTCGTCGACGACTTTCCCGACGGCGTGTTCTTCGTTCCTCTGGCGTCGGTGACGACGGCCAACGGTATGTGGAACTCCATCGCCGAGGCGCTCGACGCGCCACCAGAGGCGCGCACCCCCTCAGCAATCAATGCACAGGTCGGTGCGTCGGCTCTGCTCGTGCTGGACAACCTCGAACAGCTGCGTGAAGCAGACACTGTGGTCGCCGCGCTCCTGGCGGGTGTGCCAGCGGTGAGGCTCATCGCCACGTCCAGGCGTCCTTTGCATCTGCCGGGGGAGCACGAGTACCTGGTTCCGCCGTTGGAGCTGCCAATCGGCGACAGCATCGACGAGGCCGCGGGTTCCGGTGCGGTCCAGCTGTTCGTCCAGTGCGCCCGTCAGGTTCGGCCAACCTTCGCCCTTACCGAGCACAACGCTGCCGACATTGCGGCGGTCTGCAGGCGACTGGATGGTTTGCCGCTAGCGCTGGAACTGGGCGCGGCTCGAGTGAGGCTACTCAGCCCGGCTGCCGTTTTGGGGCGGCTGGACTCAGCACTCGACCTCGAGACCACCGGCCGGCGCGTCCCGAGTCGGCAACGAACGCTCCGGGACACGATCGCGTGGTCGTATGACCTGTTGACCCGACGGCAGCAGGGTGTCCTCCGCCGGTTGAGTGTGTTCCGCGGAGGCGCCGACCTGCGTGCGATCGCAGCCGTCGTGGCACCCGCCGGCGAACCCGGCATCGAGGACCCGCTTGACGCGATTGCGGGCCTTGTCGAAGCCAGCCTGGTAGACATCACGGAGGCGCTCGACGGGGAACCCCGAGTGCGCCTACTTGAGATCGTCCGCGACTACGCCCACGCCAAGCTGACCGAGAGTGGCGAGGTCGACGTGGCAAGGGAACGGCACGCGCGCCACTACGTCGACGTTGCCGAGGAAATGAGTACGCAGTTCGTTGGCTCGGGATACTGGGCGGCCCGAGCCTGGTTCGAAGCCGAGGACGCCAACCTCGGCGAGGTGTTCAGCTGGGCGCTGCCTGAGGCCGAACCGTCCCCAGCTGATCAAGAGCGACTCCGCTCGGGTCTCCGCCTGTGTAAGGCGCTCAACGAATGGCTGGTGGCATATCGCCCAGCCGATGGAGGAAAACACCTTGAGAGAGCTCTTGAGCGTGCTGGCGACCGCGACAGCTCTGAGATAGCCGCCTGCCTTCGGGCGCGGGCAGTGCTCCTTGGTCGGTCGGGTCAGCAAGAAGCTGCGCTCGTAGCCGCGCAGGCAAGCGTCGAGATGGCCAAGCGACTCGGAGACGTCACCGCAATCCTCAAGGGCCTCATCGATCTCGGCGGCGTGGAAATCGCACGGCGACGGTTCACGGCGGGACGCCCCTTGCTGCAAGAGGCGGTTCGGCTCGCCCGAGAATCCCAGAACACGAACGAACTCCGCGACGCTCTGCAAGTCCTCGCCATGCTCGAAGCGTCAGACGGCGACCTGCAGTCCGCTCTGGATCTGCAGACCGAGACACTAGCCATCGCCCATCAGCTCGAAGCCCCCGACGCGGCAGTCAACGATCGCCAGAACATGGCATGCAGCCTGCGCCTAATTGGACGCGTAGGCGAGGCGCACGAGCAGATGTACCGACTCGTCCCGGACGCGCTGAAAGTCAACTGGGCCAGCAACCTGATGATCCTGGCCGAGGACTACGCCTGCGTCCTCGCCGAACTCGGGCAGCACCACCGGGCCGCGCACCTTTTCGGCGCCGCAGAAGCGACGTACGAACGGTTCGGGCAAATGCGCGACCCACGACAACAGGCCGAGATTGCTGGTGCGTGGGAAAGGGCTCGCGCTGCGTTGACGGACCAGCAGTGGAATGACGCGTATAACGCGGGACGAGCAATGGAGATCGACGACGCTCTCAGGGATGTGCACGCTCACGACGCGCTGACCTAGGGGTGCGGTGAACGTAGTCCTCGCCACCGCACCTCTTGGTGGCAGCGCGCGTCGTCCGGCGCGCTCTTCCCGATCCCCAGCGATGCTCCCCCGCCAGCAGGAATTCGGACCATGCGCGGGAAGGCCTATCGCCGGGGCGGCGGTCTTGATCAGGAACCCCGCGTCTGTGCTCCGTTCTGCCTGCTGAGCGGGCGCCGAACCAAGGCTGACATCGTGGACGGTGGGGGAGTGGCTCGTGCTAAGGATGACGCTCAGGGACGTGCGCGGACGGAGCGAAAGTCCTTGACCCGTTGGGCCCCCCCGAGGGGCCTAACTGGCGTTTGAAGGCCGGCCCCATGGTCCGGTGATTGCCAGCGTGTAGCCCGGCGCCTGGATGTTCGCGAACAGCGTGCTGCCAGATGCGTTGAACACCGGGCCAGCGAACTCGCTCTCGTTCGCGAGGTTCAGGGCGAGCGGGTAGGCCTTGCCCTGTTCCGTCACGCCGACGAGGTGCGAGCGGCCCTCGCCGTCCTCGGCGAGGATCAGGCCGCCGTGTGGTGAGACGGTGATGTTGTCGGGCCCGTCAAAGCTGGAGTCGCCGGTGGCCGGGTCCGTGTTGACCCCGAAGATCGTCTTGAGCACGATCCGCGACTTAGCGGGGTCGTAGAACCAGACCTGGCCGTCGTGCTCGTTGGTCGAGCCGTCCGAGTGACGGGCGAAGCTGGCGACGAAGTAGGCGCCGCCGTCGCCCCACCACTGGCCCTCGAGCTTGCGCGACCGGGTGATCTGGTTGTTGGTGAACTGCTTGCGGACCGAGGTGCTCCGGGCGTCGCGATCCGGCACAGTCACCCATGTGACGGTGTAGACCGTGTTGACCGTGGTGGCGATCGACAGGTCGGGCACGTGGTTGCCGTCCTCGTCGAAGCACTTCATTGCCTCGAGCGTGCCGACCTCGACGGCGCCGTCTGCGGCGAGGGCGTGAAGGGCGCCCTTCCCTGGCGTGAAGCCGGTGGGTGGGGTCCAGCGGAAGTACAGTCCGTTCGGTCCGCCGGCATCCTCCGTGAGGTAGATGCTGCTTGTCGCTGGGTCGACCGCTGCTGCCTCGTGGGCGAACCTGCCGAGGAACTTCAGGGGGAGCGGGGACCTGTGGATGTTGGCGGCTTGGCTGGTCGGGTCGACTTCGAAGACGTAGCCGTGGTCCTTGGTGAGGGTGCCGCCGGTCCTGGCTTCCGTCTCCTCGCAGGTGAGCCAGGTGCCCCACGGTGTGACGCCGCCAGCACAGTTGTTCCAGGTGCCGGACACGGATGTGTACTGCTCGATCACGTTGTTGTCGGCGTCGAGCACGATCGTGGAGGTTCCACCGATGCCACCGTCGTCGTAGACGAGGCCGTCGACGTGTGGGACCGCGTGCCGGTCCGAGCCGGCCAGTTCGTGGTTCGACACGACTACCGAGCCGCCATCCGGGCGGGCGAAACAGCCCATGGCGTCAGGATCTCCGGGGTGGACGAACCCGCTGGCGCCGGCGACACCAGACTGCCCGATCACCTTGTAGGAGAAGCCCTTGGGGAGGGAGAGCAGGGGGCCTGCCGGGTACAGGGGGCCGTAGCCGGCGCTGGTGCGGGTGGCTGCCGCGGCCGAGCTGAGGAAGGGGTCGAGGCTGCCAGCGCCGGCAAATGCGAAGCCGAGCGTCGCGGCGGAACCGCCGAGGAAGGTACGCCTGGATACGGAGTTGGGCATTGGTGCTCCTCAGGGAGGGATCCTGACGGGTAGATCCTTCCCATCAGACCGCCGGGGAAGGGTGTCTGCAACTGGAACACCGGTGAGTTGAGCCCCTTTCCGAGCCGCGTCGACCTGGGCGGTCATGCGCCGTGCCTGCAGCGCCTTCTCGCGACCGTGACGTAACCGACGGTCTGTCGGCTCGTTGATTGAGCAGTAGCGAAGTCCTAGGGGGAAGGTTGGGGCCCATGGTTGAGCATGAATCGCCAGTACGGCCGGGTGTGGCTGTGTGGAGCTGGGGCGGGGATTCGCTGTCAAACACCCGTAAATGACGGCAACTGTCCGTTCTTTGGGCTCAACGCAGGTGGGACCGCATCTGGGACCCGGTCACGTTTCTGCCCTTTACCGCTTGGGTAGGTACCCGTGGTCGAGGCGCTGGGTCCAGCAGGGGGCCCCACGAGGCGTCGGCGACACCACGGCCCGGACGCAGGGGATGCACGACGCCCGGGTCGTGGTCCATCTCTGGGAGCGGGGTTGAGGCTTGTGACGTCATCCCCCCTGCCCACGGGTGATCAGGAACAGGCCGGCGGAGATCAGGACAGCGAGGCCGACGCAGCGGAGCGCGAACTTCGCTTGCGCCTTCGACGTCGGCGCGAGATCAGACACCTGCAGGGCAATCAGTGCCAAGCCGGAGGCCACTGCCGCCATGCCCACCGTGAGGGCGATCGCCAGTCCCAGGTGGTTGGTGAACAGCCACTCCGAGAATGCGGTGTGAACGTCCATGATGGCGACGGACCAGAACGCAATGGTGGCAACCGTGGCGATCGCGGCTATTGCCGCCGCCGATCGAGCGACACTCGGGCTGAGCGAGAATCCACTTCTGGTCATGAGCTGAACCACCCTCCGACTATCCCGGTGGGTGCGGGTGGTCGCTGGTCTGCGGGCGGGGTCTCCCGCTGTGAGTAGGACATGATGGATCCTTCTTCAGGGCCGCCGGGTGGTAACCGATAGGTAGAGCTTCAGCTCCGCGAACTTGCCGGCGGGATAGGGGCCGTCGATGAAGCCGTAACCGAACGCCTCGTCGGGAAAGTCACTTCCGGCGTCGGCGTACACCAGGCGCCGTGAGGTGAAATCGCGAACTGTGATGGTGCTCTTGGCTGCTCGACCGCCCCAGGTGCCGGACGGATCGTGCCAGGAAGACACCTCGGCCTTCGCTGGTGCAGGGCCCCAGAGCCGCATGGTGACACTGATGTTGGCAGTACTCCGTGCAGCCCCGGCCTGCACGCTCCGCACGCAGGCGACGGTCTGCTGTGGCAGTGGCGGGTTGTCGACCTGAGACATCGGCCCGGTCTGGCGCCACCGCGTGACCATGCCGCGAGGCCACAGCTCGCGGCTCAACAGGCGGTAGCCAGGCGGTGTTCTGGCAATCAGCGACTTCGTCATCGGACGGTCGAGATCAGACCCGAGAGGGCACACATGGACGATGCTGACGATGGCCCCGGACGCCTGCGACACGGCGACCTGTGTGCGGACGACCGATCGGACCCGGACGGTGGTCGCGGCATCTGCTGGCGTGGCGCCAACGCCCATTGCGGCACTGAGGGTCAGTGCTGTGGCGAATGCGCCTTTCGCCGAACGCCGATGGGTCCGACTGCGCACCTGCTTCATGGCATCTCCTACGGGTCTTCACTGTCCTGCAATGGTGTTGGCCTCTCACCATCTCGCCACCCCTCAGCAGGTGTCGTCAGCCTCAGGGCCCGTGGTCGTCGTGCGCTGGGCTACGGCTGTGGACTGGAGGACCACGTCGGCATCCGGGCCATCGCCGCCGCCATGGCCTTAGTTCAGGATGACCAGTCCGACGGCCAGAAGCGCGGTGGCGATGGTGACAAGGACCGACAGGAGAAACGCGACCGACGACATCGGAGAAGCGACGCTTCCGGTCGGGCGAGCATTCATGGCGGCGAGCGAAGAGCGCCACGCGGCAATGGCCAGACCAAGTGTGACGCAGATCCCGAGCAGCATGAAGTCGCTGTCAAACATCCGGCGGGTCACAGGCGACTCGGGGACCAAGCCACGCTCTATGGCTGTTGCCAAGACATACGGAAAGATCGCCAGTGCAAGGAGGAGAGCTGCACGTCGGACGTGACGTGTGGAGTTTCTCGGCGGCGTACCGGTCATGTCACCTTTTCCCGTCCGGGCCGGCAGGTGCGAGTGCAGGAGCCATTCCATCGCCGATGGATCTTGTCCGGCGGCGGACGGGACGGGGTTGGCACCCGGCCCGGGTTCAGCATCGCCACGCCCAGCTAACGCTACGCGCGAGGAGGACCCCGCGCATGTCCCCGACCGACCCGGCAGGGATCATGAGCCAGGCGCCCTCACTTCGAAGTCGGCCCGGTGAATGCTCACCAGGGACGCACTTCCTTTGTCCGCGAGCGGGGTGGGATCGTCGCTGGTGTGAAACCTTTCCGGCCGCTCGTGGGTCGTTTGGTCATGAGAGGCATGATCCAGCGGGGGGTGAATGTCCCGGCACCTCACCGGGTCGTGGCGGCTGGGCTGATGGTGGTGGGGGCTTTGGCAGGGTGCGCGGGGGATGCCACTGACGGGGCCCCGCAGCCCGTGATTCCGACGTGGGCCAGCGACACCACGACGAGCGGCCGGTCCTCCGTTGCGCACCTGGCCATCGAGCCAGGCACCTACCGAATTCCGGCCTCGCCGTGGTCGGTTGCGGACTACACGGTGACGTTCCGGGACGGCTGGGCGGTGCAGTACGGCCACATCTTCAGCAAGCACGCCGACCAGGACAACGAGTTCGGGTTCTATGCCGTCGTGGTCGACGAGATCTTCACCGACCCGTGTCAGGGCGAAGGTGTCCCCATGGCCGTCGGCTCCGGTGTCGGGGACCTCGTCACGGCGCTGATGGAGCAGCCCGGCCCGACCAAGGAGGGCCCTGTGACCGGCACCTTGGCGGGCTACCCCGCCACGCGGATCGAGCTCGAGATCCCACAGAGCCTTGACCTGGCGAAGTGTCGCTTGGCCCAGGACGACGTCATGGGTCTTCAGGTCTGGAAGAGCAGGCGTGCGGACAAGTACTTCGTGCTCCTTCCCGGCCAACGCGTGAGCGTGCACGTCGTCGAGGTGCACGGCAGCCGGCAGGTGTTCCTGGTCGAGACGGGCCCAGGTATGTCCGACACAGACCAGGCCGACCTGAAGGCCGCCCTCGACTCGATCCGCATCGAGGGGTAGATCCACCATGAGTGCGGGGACTGGAGAACCACTCGTGGCCCACGAGGTCCACAGTGAGTCCGACCGCGTGCGCGTGGTGTTCGAGGCGTCGTACCGGCGCCTGGTGGGTCAGCTGTATGGCGTGTGCCGCGACCTCACCGAGGCGGAGGAAGTCGTCGCCGAGGCCTTTGCACGCGCGGTGCAGCACCGACGCACCTTCGCCCGTCTGGACAACCCGGAGGCGTGGCTGCGCACGGTCGCCGTCAACGTCAGCCGCACCCGTGCGCACCGACGCAGGCTGCTCGGCGACCGCGAGCGAGCGCAGGTCGCGCGACACCCAGTGATGGAGGACGACCGGTTGGCGCTCATGGCTGCCCTCCGGACGCTGCCCGCCATCCAGAGGGAGGCCATCGCGCTGCACTACCTGGCCGACCTCCCTGTCCAGGCGGTCGCCGAGGCCACCGGCGTCCCCGTCAGCACCGTGAAGACCCGGCTGCGCCGGGGACGCGCTGCACTCGCCCTGCTGCTCGCCGACCTTCCCGACCCCCGTCAGGAGGAGGCGCCCCATGCCTGACCTCGACCGGCTCCTGCGCTCTGACATGTCCCGCGCTGCGGCCCAGGCTGCACAGCCGCCCGACTTCTCGGCCATCGAGCAGCGCGGGGCCCAGCGACACCGGACCCGCACCGTGATCTCCGCTGCCGCTGCCTGCGCGCTCCTCGTCCTGGCCATGCTCGGAACGTCTTTCGTGGGCGGGCTCGATCGCACCGCTCCGCAGCCGGCCAAGGACCCGATCCCCCGGCCCACCGGGGATGCGCTGGCGAAGCACTGGACCCCGCTTCGCCCGGACACCTCGAGGCGGGTCACTGCGAGGCAGTCCCAGATCGATGAAGCAGATTCCACCTATGGTGGGATTGACATCCGCGAGGTCAACTCGGGAGACCCTTCGCATTCATTGTCCTGGGGGATCAAGCTCCGGGAGACACCGCCCTTGGCGTCAACCCTTGACCCCGCGAGCCGCGTGATCGAACACGGCTTCGTCTTCGACACCGATCGTGATGGAGCCGCTGACTGCCAGATCGGTATCAATACCGACGCCCCGAAACCCGGGCAGCTGCGAGTGTGGGTCAAGAACCTGACGACCGGCGTCACCGACGAGCGGGTCGGCGGGCCCTACGGCTTTCCGTTCGACTTCTTCCATCCCAGCGAGCCGGCGAACGAGTCCCGGCGAGACGTGAGCATCTTCTTCTTGACAGGTGCAGACAAAGCCTGTGTCTTTCCCAACGCAACGGGTTTCTACGCGTACGCGTCCGTGACCGAGAACAGGCTGGTCACGGAGTGGGACTACGCACCGAACGACGCCTGGCTCGAATTGACCGACTGACCGCCCCGTTCCTCGAACACGGTGACCTGCAGGTCGATCATGTCCACCTGCCGGGGGTTGGAGATCTCCAGGGTGGCTCGGCCAACGTCCAGGATGGTCACCTTCTCGCCCTCGTCTCCGTGGACCTGGAGCTCCACCGTGCCGCCCAGTGCGTCGTCGGGGCTTGTTGCCGGGGCCTGGTGTTGGGGCTTGGTGTCGGGGTCTGGTCGGGGTCTGGGCAGATGGGGGTTGCCGAGACCATCCTCCCGCGGGACCCTTGAGCCGGTCCTGAGGTGGCTTGAAGGGTGCGCTGGACCTCGCCCTTTCGGGCGGTCGCCGCCTGCGTGACGGAGCAGACTGGGGAGCGGGGTGGAGCGCGGGACGACGGTGCGACTCCGAGTGCTCGGCGAGCTCGCGGCCACGCGCGACGGCGTGGTCGTGGACCTCGGTGGGCGGCGCCAGCGCGCCGTCCTCGCCGCGCTGGTGATCTGGCGAGACCAGGTCGTCTCAGCCGAGCGACTCACGCGTTGCGTCTGGGGGGACAACCCACCTTCGAACCCGGCTGGAGCACTCCAGTCCTACGTCAGTCACCTCCGGCGCTGCCTCCAGCCCGAGGCCGTGGCCCGGCAGCGCGACGGCGTCATCGCCAGTGAAGCGGCCGGCTACGTCCTGCGGCTCGCGCCCGGCTCCGTCGACGCGTGGTGCTTCGAACGAGCCCTGGACTCCGCGGCAGGGCTCGCGCCGGCCGAGGCGATGCGCTCGCTGGACGACGCCCTCCGGCTGTGGCGCGGTCCGGCGTATGCCGAGTACCTGGGCGAGCCCTGGGTCGAAGCCGAAGCCCTGCGCCTCACCGAGTTGTATGCCGTGGCGCGCGAGCGGCGGCTCGAGACCAGACTGCAGCTGGGAGACGCCGCCGTCGTCATCGGTGAGCTCGAGGCACTGGTCGCCGAGGACCCCCTCAGGGAGGAGCGCTGGCGACTCCTGGCGCTTGCTCTCTACCGCGCCCAGCGGCAGGCGGGGGCCTTGGCGGCGTTGCGCAGGGCACGCCAGACCCTGGCCGAGGAGCTGGGCGTGGACCCGGGGCCCGCGCTTCGAGCGCTCGAGGCCGAGGTGCTCGCCCAGTCTCCGGCCCTTGACGGACCGGTGCCGAGGATCGGGGTCGAGCTCCATGGGGGGGAGCAGCCCCCAGAGGAGCAGCGCCCGGGGGACCGGAGTGTCAGAGAGCAGCCCGCGGGGGAGCTGGGCGTGCGGGAGACGTCCCCTGACACGGGTTCAACGTCCGACCTCGTCGACAGAGCACGGGAGCTCGCGTCCTTGCGGCGGATGGTGGACGAGGTGGCCGACGCCAGACCCGGTTGCGTGCTCGTCGAGGGCCCGGCCGGCATCGGCAAGTCACGGCTCCTCGTCGAGGCAGTGCGTCTCGCGACGTCGGCGGGCCTCCGCGTGCTCTCTGCCCGGGGCAGCCAGCTCGAGCGATCCTTTGGCTTCGGTGCGGTGCGCCAGCTGTTCGATCCCTGCACCGGCGACCCCGGGGCACGCGACCGGCTGCTCGCCGGCGCCGCCTCGGTTGCGAAGCCGGTCTTCGACGAGGTGGCAGGAGACGAGACCGCGAACAACGGCAGCTTCGCCGTCCTCCACGGCCTCTACTGGCTCACCGTGAACCTTGCCAACGAAGGGCCGGTGGTGATCTGCGTCGATGACATCCAGTGGTGCGACAGCGCTTCGCTCCGCTACCTCGCGTACCTCGTCAAGCGGCTCGAAGGGCTCCCTGTCCTCGTCGTCCTGGCCATGCGCACGGGCGAACAGCATCCTGACGACGCGCTCTTGGCGGACCTCGCCCTGGACTCGTCGGTCACCGTGCTCCGGCCCTCACCGCTTTCCCCGGAAGCGGCTGCCACCCTCGTCCGGGCGCGGCTGGGCGAAGGCGCCGACCCCTTCGTCGAGGCATGCCACCGCATGACCTCGGGCAACCCACTGCTGCTGCGCCAGCTGCTGCGCGCCCTGGCGGACGAGGGGGTCCGGCCCGATGTCTCCCACGTCGACACGGTCCGGGCAGTCGGCTCTCGTGCGGTCTCCGCTCTGGTGACCTTGCGGCTGCGCAGGATGCCTCCCACGGTGACGGCCTCTGCGCGTGCCGTTGCCGTGCTGGGCGAGGCCGCTGGCCTGCCGACCGTGGCCGCGTTGGCCCAGCTGCCCGAGGACGAGGTAGCGGCTGCCCTGGACACCCTGAGCCGGAGCGAGATCCTCACCGATGACGGGCACCTGACCTTCGTCCATCCGTTGGTGCGTGACGCGATCTACGACGACCTCCCAGCCGGCGAGCGTGCGTTGCACCACGACCGTGCCGCGCAAGTCCTCCGGACGCTGGGCGCGACACCCGAGCAGGTGGCGGTCCACCTGCTGCGGGCACCGCATCGAGGCAGCGCCGCAACCGTGCAGCTGTTGCGGAGCGCGGCCGGCACGGCGATCTCGCGGGGTGCCGCCGATGCAGCTGTCGGGCTGCTCAGGCGGGCGCTGGAGGAGCCGGTGTCCGGACCCGATCGTGCCGCCGTGCTCGTCGAGCTCGGACGCGTCGAAACCCAGGTCGATGGTCCCGCCGGTGTGTCGCACCTGTGCGATGCGTACACCGCCCTGGACGAGCCGCACGAGCGCGCGCTCCTGGCAATGGACATCGCCCGTACCCACGTGTTCGTCTCCCCACCCGGGGTCGCCACCTCGTTCGCGCGCGCAGCGAGCGCAGCCCTTCCTGACCGGCTCGACGACGAGCGGCAGGGACTGCTCGCGCTGCAGCGCATCACCGGCTTCATGCACGGGCTCCCCGCTGACGCCTACCGAGCAGGACCTGTCCCTGAGGTGTCAGGGGAGGGCGACGGTGCCCGGATGCTTGCCGCGACCCTGTCCTACGAGCTGCTGCGTGAGGGCGAGGACAGGGCGGGTGCGGTCCGGCTGGCCCGCTTCGCCCTCGACGAGGACCGCCTCCTGGCGGTCGACAACGGACTGCTCTGGATCGTGGCCGCCAACGTCCTGATGCTGGCAGACGACGAGCTGGGGGACTTCTGGGACCGTGCCCTCGCCCGAGCTCACGCGACGGGCGGACTGTTCGCCGCACTCTCGGTGAACCTGTGGCGAGGCTTCGCCCAGTGGCGTCGCGGCCAGCTCGACGACGCGGTGCAGTCGCTGACCGATGCCGTCGAGCAGCAGCGCGTCTGGGGGATCTCCGAGGCCACGTCGACGTATGCCGCGGCCTTCACCCTCGGGGTCCTGACCGACCTCGGCGACCTGGACGCGGCCGCGTCGAGTCTGGAAGACGCACGCCGACTCCCCTGGGTAGGTGAGGGCGGAAGGCTGATGCGAGAAGCCACGGCTCGACTGCTCCTCGAGCAGGGCCGACCATCCGATGCCCTCGGCGAGCTGGCCGCCTCGGCCGACAGCCCTCCGGTCGCCAACCCGGCCTGGGGTCCGTGGCGTGGGCTCGCGGCACGGGCCCTCCATGCCCTCGGGCGCCGCGACGAGGCGATGGTCCTGGCTCAGGAGGAGGTCGACCTCCTGCGCCGCTGGGGTGCGCCGACAGCCCTCGGCCCGTCCCTGCGACTCCTGGGTGACCTGCGACGGGCTGACGGGGCCGAGCACCTCCGAGAGGCAGTCGAGGTGCTCTCGGGGACCTCCTCGGTCTTGGAAGAGGCTCGCGCACAGCTCGCTCTCGGACGATGTCAGGCGGTCGCCCACGAGGAGGCGGTGCCCCTCCTGAAGGCCGCACTCGCAACTGCCCGCGCCTGTGGGGCCGCAGGGGTTGTCCGTGACGCTGTCTCGGCTCTCGTCGAGAGGGGAGAGAGCGCCGCCGAGGTGGATGACGTCCCCGTGGGGATCACGAGCCGCCAGCGGCGTGTCACGGACCTGGTCGCGTCGGGGCTCGACGTCAACGAGGTCGCCCAGCGGCTGTTCCTGACACCCGGGACGGTGCGAGCCGTGCTCGAGTCAGTGCAGGGAGCCCGGCGATGATCCGTCGACGAGCCTCAGGGTCCCGGCTCAAGTTGCCCTCAAGTCGTCCTTGTCATGCTGGTACGCCCCGATCGTGAGGAATCCCGTGGTGCCCGAGTCCGCGTCCCCCGCACCGTCCCGCTCTCCGTCCGGAGCGGAGCTCCTGCGAGGCCTGTGCGGTGGCGCGGTGCACCTGCGCGGGGACGCGGCATACGACGAGGCACGTATGCCGTGGAACCTCCAGGCTGACTCCCACCCTGCTGCCGTGGCCTATCCGGCGTTTCCCCAAGAGGTGGCAACGGTGCTGCGCGCGGCCGCGTCGGCGGGCCTCAAGGTCGCACCCCAGGGCACCGGCCATGGCGCACCTCCGCTCGCCGGCCACCTCGGTGACGCCGTCCTCTTGCGAACCACCGCCATGACCGAGCTCCGCGTCGACGCCGGCCGACGCACCGCGCGGGTCGGTGCCGGCGTGCTCTGGGGCGACGTCGTGGAGCGAGCCGGCCGCGTCGACCTCGCAGCACTGCACACGTCGAGCCCCGGCGTCGGTGTCGTCGGGTCGTCGCTCGGGGGCGGCCTGAGCTGGTACGCCCGCCAGCACGGGCTCCAGTGCAGCGCGATCACAGCTGTCGAGCTGGTGACGGCAGACGGCACGTTCGTGCGAGCGACGGACGAGGTCGACAGTGACCTCCTGTGGGCGGCACGCGGCGGAGGTGGCGGCTTCGGTGTCGTTACCGCGCTCGAGTTCGACCTGCTTCCCGTGAGCACGGTGTATGCCGGCCTGCTCGCCTGGGACTGGACCCACGCCCAGCGAGTGCTCACGGCGTGGGGCTCGTGGGCCGCGGAGGCGCCGGACACGGTGACCAGTGTCGCGCGGCTCTTCCAGGCGCCCGACCTGCCGTGGCTTCCCGCCGACGTCCGCGGACGCACGCTCGTGATGATCGACGCCGTCGTCCTTGAGGGGCGCGAAGCGGCCACGCAGGTGCTCGCCCCGCTGCGCGCCCTCGACGCGGAGATCGACACCTTCAGCGAGTGTCCAGCAGCCTCGGTGGCACAGCTCCAGCTCGATCCGCTCGCGCCGACTGCCGTCTACGCCAACAGCGTCCTGCTCGACGCGCTGCCCGAGCGAGCCGTCGAGGCGCTGGTTGCGACGGCGGGCCACGGGTCGGGGTCGGACCTGCTCTTCGTCGAGCTGCGCCAGCTCGGGGGAGCGGTGGGTCGGACGGCGTCGCGTGCGGGGGCGCTGGACCGCATGGACGGCTCGGTCCTGGTCCTCTGTGTCGGCCTCGACCAGGGAGCGGGGTGGGCGGCGGTGCGCGAGGACGCGAGCCGCGTGACGGAGGCCCTCCAGCCGTGGGCGACGGGCTCGGCATACCTGCTGATGGCTGACGCGGACGTCGACGAACAGCGCGGCTGGCCGGCCAACTCGTGGCGGCGACTCGTCGACATCAGGGGGGCGGCGGACCCCGAGGGGCTGTTCGTCTCGCCTCGCCCAGGCTCCCAGCCCGGCTGAGGGACGCCGCCTCAAGCGGACGCCAAGTTCGTCTCAAGGCACCGGGTTCACGGTGGTGCTCCACCACCACACCGAAAGACCCGGAGGAATCATGACCATCGCCGAATCGCCCGCCGCGCTCGAACGCCCTGTGCCCTTCGCAGAGCTGAGCGCACGGACGCAGGGAATCGTCGCCGTCCCCGGAGACGAGGAGTACGACGCCCTCGTCTCGCCGTGGAACGTGGCGGTCCCTGTCAGGCCAGCAGCCGTCCTGGCCGCGGAGACCGACCGGGACGTCGTCGAGGCGGTCCGCTTCGCGGCACGCAACGGCCTGCGCGTGACACCACAGGCCACCGGACACGGCCCGATGGCCGAGCTCGTCACCGAGCTGCTCGTCACGACCAAGCGACTGGACGAGGTCGTCGTCCACCCCGAGGGCTGGGCGCGGGTCGGCGCCGGCGTGAAGTGGCTCCGCGTCGTCGAAGCCGCCGCGCCCCATGGACTTGCGCCGCTGTCCGGCTCCATCACCGACGTGGGCATCGTCGGCTACACCACGGGCGGTGGCCTCGGGCCGATGGCGCGGACCTACGGGCTGGCGATCGACAAGGTTCGCGCCATCGAGGTCGTGACTGGCGACGGCGTCCTGCGCCGGGTCACGCCCACGGACCACCCTGAACTGTTCTTTGCCCTTCGAGGCGGCAAGGGGATGCTGGGCATCGTCACGGCGATCGAGTTCGACCTCGTGCACCAGCCGATGTTCTACGGCGGCTCGCTGTGGTTCGACGGCGGGGATGCTCCGTCAGTGATCGAGCGGTGGCGGGACTGGTCTGACGGCCTCCCTGAGCTGGGCACCACCTCCTTCGCGTTGTTCCAGCTGCCGGACATGCCAGGCGTCCCCCCGCAGCTCGCCGACCGTCTCTCCTTGTCCGTGCGCTACGTGTGGACCGGCGATGCCGAGGAGGGAGAGCGCCGCTTCGCTGCGATGCGTGATGCGGCTCCGGTGATCCTCGACGATGTGGCCCACAAGCCATACACCGCAATCGACTCCGTGCACACGGACCCACTGGACCCCACACCGGCGTACGAGGCGGCGGCCGTCCTCACGGAGTTCCCTCAGGATGCCGTCGACGCTCTGCTTGAACTGACGGGAACTGGTGCGGCCTCGCCGCAGGTGCTCGTCGAGGTGCGCCAGATGGGCGGTGCGATCGCCCGGGGTGGCGAGCACCCCAGTGCCTTCGCGTCGCGTGAGGTTGCCTACTCGCTCCTGATCGTCGGGATCGCTGAGATCCCCGGAGTGCAGGACCACGCGGCGGCGATCCTGGCGGCGATGCGTCCGTGGACCGGCGGCTATCGGCTGCCGAACTTCACCTTCACCCCCGAGGAGTACGCCGACGCCTACGACGAGGTGACGATCGCGCGGCTGCGAAGGGCGATCCGGTCCTACGACCCAGCCGGGGTGATGGCCATCGGTGGTGTGCTGAGCTGACAGGTGTCGTCGTGGCCCCCGAGCCAGGGGGCCACGAGTCTGTCCTGTCGCTGCGCTCAGCTGGAGGCGGTCGACGTAATGGTGGTGCGCTGACGCAGGATGGCGACGCCCATGCTGGCCATGAACACGAAGAATGCGATGAATCCGATGCTGGAGATGCCTTCGAAGACGCTCGACACGGGCGCGAGGAGCCCCAGCCATCCGGCGAGCACCCCGACCAGGATGCCCAGCCATCCGATCCATCGGGGCAGGGCGCGCGTCGTCAGGATCGCCGCGGAGAACAGTGGCACCACCACTCCCCAGCCCAGGAAGTTTCCTGCGCTGTTGGTGACGAGGGCGGTCGCCGCGAAGGTGTCGAAAGTGGCTGCCAGCGTTGCCTGCGACGCCGCGTCGGCGTCGGAGTAGGCCGGAACCAGCTCGTACGCCATCGAGATGGGCAGAAGGTGCGACACGGTGACCAACGTCAGCCCAACGGCTCCGAGGACGGGTCCGAGCAGCATGACCCTGCCGGCGTCCCGCAGGACGTCGTAGAACCCCACCCAGGCAACGATGCCGAGGAAGCCCATGAGGATGATGAGCCAGGCTCCGACGTAGAAGAGTCCGCCGGCCGCGTCGACGTCCGCGATCCACTGGAGGCCAGGCTCTCCGGTCTCGGGAATCAGGACCTCGACCCCGCTGGAGGCCATGGAGACGCCGCCCACGAGGAAGCAGGCCACCAGCGCGAGGGCGCACACGCCCCCGACCCTTGACAGACGCAACACCTTGATCATGACGGTGCCCCCGATCGGCCCCTCAGCTCTGAGGGTCCTCCCGGGCCGGCCGACCGTCAATGACCCCATTGGACCCTCATCATGCGGTGACCACCGCGGTGTCGCCCATGGCCCGCTTGTGGCCGGAACCAGCGCTGCAGCGCACCCGACTACGAATGGGCTGCTCGGGCTGGGTCCCAGGAGGTGATTCGGGCGTAACCTCAGGTGAGACGTTGCATACGCTTGTCTGCTGCGATCAGCGGCGGGCCCTTTCGAAGGGAGCGGCTACGTCGCCGCAGGGAACAGACCAAGTCGACACCCCGGTCGAGGGTGCGGGTGCTGAACGCAGCGCGGATGGCTTGCGTCGGACCCACAACGGGTACCGGCACGAGGCGTTCTTCTGGTCGGGTGACGACCAGTTCCTGGCTGGGACGGTCCCCTTCGTCACGCAGGGCATCGACGCGTGCCAGCCGGTCATGGTCGCGGTCGTCCGCTCTCACATCGAGCTTCTGCGCGACGCCCTCGGTGTCCAGGCGGACCAGGTCGAGTTCTACGACATGGTTCAGCTCGGGGCGAACCCGGCGCGCATCATTCCGGCGTGGCAGCGCTTCACCGACGCGCACCCGGGGCAACCGGTGCGGGGCATCGGTGAGCCGATCTGGCACGGCCGCAGGCTCGCCGAGCTCGCCGAGTGCCAGATGCACGAGGCGCTGCTCAACATGGCCGTCGACACGGACACCCCGTTGTGGCTGATGTGCCCCTATGACATGGGCACGCTTCCGGATGAGGTGCTGGCAGAGGCTCACCGCTCCCACCCGGTCGTCGTCGACATCGAGACGCATCGTGGGAGCACCACCTACGGCGGAGCCCACCACGTCGTGACGATGTTCGAGACCGACCTCCGAGCCGTCGAGGTCGCGGTTTCCCACCGAGTCTTCGGTAGCGATGACCTCGCTGCGGTCCGCGCCGACGTCCGGGCGTGTGCCTCCTCGGTGGGCCTGACCGACGAGCGCATCGACGACCTTGCCCTCGCTGTGCACGAAGTCGCCCTCAACAGTGCCTTGTACGGCCATGGTGCGAGCGAGCTGCGCATCTGGGAGGAGGACGAGGCACTGGTCTGCGAGGTGCGCGGCCCTGGCCACATCGCCGACCCGATGATCGGACGACGCCTGCCGCCGTGGGGGGAGCAGCACGGACGCGGTCTGTGGATCGCCAACCAGCTGTGCGACCTCGTCCAGGTCCGCTCCGGCGAGGGCGGCACGACGGTCCGGATCCACACCTGGCTCTGAGGGCGTTCGTCCGTCAGGAGGGAGCGGTGGGCAGCGTCGCCGTGACGACGGTCCCGGCCCCTTCGGACCGCGGGCTGATGGTGGTCGTGCCCCCGTGTGCCGTGACGATGGCGTCGACGATGGCCAGGCCAAGGCCATGCCCTCGGCCTGGCCGCGACGTGGCGTCCCTGCTGAACGGATCAAAGGCACGCATCCGCAGGTCCTCGGCAATGCCGGGACCACTGTCGCTCACCTTGATGGTCACCCGGTGCGGCTCGCCCGAGGCATCGAGGCACACGTCCGTGCCGCCGTGCCTGAGCGCGTTGTCGACGAGGTTGCCCAATGCCTGCTCGAGTCGGACAGCATCTCCACAGATCGTCAGCGACCCATCGGCATGCACCTCGATGCGTCGTCCCTCTGCGGCTGCCCGCGTCGAGAAGCGTTTTGCCACGTCGCGCACCAGCTCGCCGAGGTCCACGTCGGACAACTCGAGCGACAGCGGCGAGCTGTCTGTCGCGGCTACGGTGAGCAGACCCTCGGAGAGTGCGGTGAGCCGCGACACCTCTTCGTTCGCTGAGATGAGGGCTGTGACGAGCTCGTCGCGAGAGCGTGGCCGCGACAGCGCAAGGTCGAGTTCGACGCGCAGGAGCGACAGTGGTGTGCGCAGTTCGTGGCTGGCCTCCGCGACGAAGTGGCGCTGCTGCCGCACTGCGGCGTCGAGCCGGTCGAGCATGCCGTTCAGGGTCGAGCCGAGTCGGTGGATCTCGTCGTGGGCGGCCGGCAGCGGCAGCCTCGAGCCTGCGGAGGTCGAGGAGATCTCGGCCGCCCTGCGTCGCATGCGCTCGACGGGACGCAGGGCCGAACCCGCCACCAGGTATCCCAGGCCCGACGCGAGGATGAGCGCCAACGGTCCACCGACCAGGAGCTGTGACTGGATCCCGCCCAGGGCGTCCTCGGTCTGGGCCTGCGAGGTGCCGACGACCAGAACCTGGTCCGAGACCCGGCGCACGAGAAGCAGGCTCCCCTCCGGGTCCTCCTCGCCGACGACTCGGACAGGGCGGTCGATTTCCCGGTCGATGCTGGTCGAGTGCGCAGCATCGGCTGCGCTCAACACAGCACCCGATACTTGCGGTGAGGAGGCCACCAACCGTCCTTCCGGCGTCGCGATCTGCGCGAAGAACTCACCCGTCATGGAGGTGGCGGCCTGGGCGCGACCAGGCCACGGGACGCGAGCGAGCGCGTCCAGCTGGGTGGCCATCGCCCCACGGCTCTGCTGCGTCAGGGTGTCGTCCACGCGAACGTAGACGAACGTGCCGAGAGCCGCGAGGGCGAACGCGGTCGCAACGGCGAAGGAGGCCGCCACCCGGATGCGGATGGGCAGGCGGCTCACGGCCTTCATCGTCCCGAGCGGTCCAGCCGGTATCCCACGCCTCGGACCGTCTGCAGGGACGCGTGGCCGAACGGGCGGTCGATCTTCTGGCGCAGGTACCGGACGTAGACATCGACGACGTTGGAGTGACCGTCGTGTGCGACATCCCAGACGAGGTCACGAAGCTGGTCCCGGGTGAGCACGCGCCCCGGTCGGCGCATGAAGGCCTCGAGGAGGGCGAACTCGCGCGAGGAGAGTAGGACGGACTCGCCTCCACGGCATACCTGTCGCGTCGCCGGGTCGAGCGTGAGGTCACCCACGACGAGCTGGGTGGGGCGCGGCACTGGTCCTCGCCGCGCGAGCGCGCGCAAGCGCGCCAGCAGCTCCACCAGGGCGAAAGGCTTGGTCAGGTAGTCGTCGGCTCCCACGTCCAGGCCGCGGATGCGATCACGCACCGCGGTCCGCGCGGTCAGCATCAGGACCGGTGCCCAGTTGTTGGCGCGGCGCAGTCGACGGCACACCTCGAAGCCGTCGATGTCGGGCAGCATCACGTCCAGGAGCACGGCGTCGAACTCACCGGAGACGGCTGCGTCGACCGCCGCCCCGCCCGTCCGCGTCACCTCGACGACGTGGCCGTTCTCGCCCAGCCCCCGCCGGAGCAGCTGGGCCATCTTCGGCTCGTCCTCCACGAGCAGCAGGTGCACTCCTCCATGGTAGGCAGCCACGTGAGACCCCGATGAGAGCTCATCGCCACCTCATCTCGCCGACCTAGCCTGGGAGAACCGGAAGGAGACCCGACATGGATGTTCGGATGACGAAGCGGCGGGCGATTGCCCTCGTCGGAACCCTTGGCCTGGTGGCCGTTCTCGGTGCCGGCGCCGCCGTCGCAACCGGCGGGGACGACAAGGCTGCGGACCGGCCCATCACCGGTGGGGCCCTCCGGCAGGCGAGCCAGGCCGCTCTCACCGAGACCGGTGGTGGCCGCGTGACCGAGACGGAGGTGGGCGATGAGGAGAGCCTGTATGAGGTGGAGGTCACCTTGGGCGATGGCACCCAGGTGGATGTCCAGCTCGACGAGCAGTTCCACGTCGTGGGTAGCAGGACAGACCGCGAGAACGGGTAACCAGCGCACACTCCCGACCATCCGGGCGCGGTCCGTGGCGGCTGCAGTCGCCACCGTCGCTGCATTGTCTCTCGCCGCGGGAGGATGCTCCGGATCCACAGGGTCCGGCCGGTCCACAGGGTCCACGGGATCGACCGGGTCCACGGGTTCCGCCGGGCCCGCGTCGGTCACGCTGCCTCAGGGTGGCCAGATCGTCTCGATGCAGCCGTCAGAATTCACGACGGTGATCGACAACCCCTACTGGCCGATGGAACCAGGCACTCGGTGGACCTACGACGAGGTCGACGACGAGGGTCGCGCCCTCACGGTCGCCGTGACCGTCACCAGCCTCACGCGCACCGTGGCGAACGGTGTCACCGCGCGGGTGGTGCGCGACACGGTCACCGCCAAGGAGGGGCTCGTGGAGGACACGTTCGACTACTACGCACAGCATCGGGACGGCACCATCTGGTACCTGGGCGAGGACACTGCGGAGTTCGAGGACGGCAAGGTCGCCTCCAGAGAGGGGTCCTTCGAAGCAGGGGTCGACGGTGCGCTGGCTGGGGTGGTGATGCCCGGCAGGCCCGAGGTCGGGATGAAGTACCGGCAGGAGTTCTTCAAGGGGCAGGCCGAGGACAACGGCCAGGTCCTCAGCGTCAGCGAGTTCGCCGAGGTGCCGGCGGGCAAGTTCGGTGCCGTGCTGCTGACCCGCGACACCATCACCATTCAACCCGACGTCCTCGAGTACAAGTTCTACGCGAAAGGCGTCGGGCCGGTCATGACGCTGGGGGTTTCCGGTGGGGGAGGTCGGGAAGTACTCAGGCAGAGGTCGACGGTGTCGGCGCAGGTGGCCAAGGCCGCCGGAACCGTCCCGCTCGGACAGGTCTACGGCTGACCGGCAGGAAGGCTGACGCGGGGACCTGCCGTTCGGCCCGCCCCCGCGTCCCGGTCACATGCCGGGGATCTCCATGAACTTCTGCGTCGAGATCGTCCCGCCTGCTGCGGAGTGCGGGTGTCCTTCGAGGAGCCCGTCCAGCTGCTCTTGCGAGTCGGCGTCGATGACCGAGTAGCCCGACACCTGCACGTCGGCGTCGCCCTCGTTCACCAAGGGCGACCCCATGTCGACGAGCTTGTCCCCGACGCGCTCGCCCCAGCTCATCCATTCCTGCATCCCGGCCGCTGCCTGGTCGGGTGGGATGTCAGCCATCTGAGCGCGCATGGCGCTGGTGGTGTTGTAGAAGACCATGTACTTCGACACGACTACTCCTTCGAGGGTTTCAGGTCGGCACCGGTCGGCGCCCGCCCAACCTCGATCCTCCATCGTCGAAGCATCGTCCGCAGCAGAATTCGGCGGGAGTTTCGCCGACGGATGCGCGTCCGAAGGCGTGGTCCTCACCAAGTACGGGCGACTGGGCCTCAGGGTCTGCTCAGGGGGCCACTGGCACGGTTCACCCCATGACGACGCTTGCAACAGACCAACGCCGTGCCATGCTCAACAAGGTCCCCGAGGTCACGGTGTACTTCTGGATCATCAAGATCCTGTGCACCACGGTCGGGGAGAGCTTCGCGGACTACATCAACGAGACCCTCGGCTTCGGCCTGGGCAGGACGACCCTGGTCTTCTCCGTCGCGCTCATCGCCGTACTCGTCGCGCAGTTCCGGCTCCGCCAGTACGTGCCTTCGGTCTACTGGCTGGCAGTGGTGCTCATCAGCGTCGTGGGGACCCTCCTGACGGACAACCTCACCGACGGGGTCGGCGTCCCACTGTGGATCAGCACGACGGTGTTCGCCGTGGTCCTCGGCGTGGTCTTCGCGATCTGGTACGCCCGGGAGCGCACCCTCTCCATCCACTCCATCGTCACGACCCCCCGTGAGGCCTTCTACTGGCTCACCGTTCTCGTGACCTTCGCGCTGGGCACCGCCGCCGGCGACTGGACCCTGGAGCTGACCGGCTGGTCGGCCGGACCCTCGGTCCTGCTGCCGCTGGGGCTGATCGCGGCTGTGTTCGGGGCGTGGAAGCTCGGAGCCGGGCCGGTGCTGTGCTTCTGGCTGGCCTACATCCTGACCCGTCCGTTGGGCGCGAACATCGGTGACTTCCTGGCCTCTGGCCGAGATGAGGGCGGCGCGGGGCTGGGCACCCTGGGCACGAGCGTCCTGTTCCTTGGAACCATCCTCGCCGTCGTGGTCTACCTCAGCGTCACCCACAAGGACCGCATCGAGCGGACGGCCGTTCGCGCCGAGCTCGAAGCCGCCGCGGTGGGCGACCGACGGGGCTGAACCGACGGGGCTGAACCGACAGGGCTGCACCGACAGGCCTGCACCGACAGGGCTGGTTGACAGGAATGACCGTGGAGCGACGGCGGGCGAGGGTCTTGGTGGTCACTGACAGTGCCAAACCCTCGCCCGCGGTGCTGCGCGCCGTTGCCGCGCGGGCGGCCAGGGGCGACGTCCAGTTTCGGCTCGTGGTGCTGAACCCGGCACGCGCGGAGGTCAACCTGCTGCGCCCGGAGCGTCACGACAAGGCGTTCGAGGCCGAGTGCGTCCTGCTGGAGTCGTTGCCGGCGCTCGAGGCTGTCGCGGGCGCCAGGGTCATCGGTTCGGTGTCCGTCCGTCACGATCCGGTCGAGGCCATCGAGGAGACCGTCCTCAGCGAACCCGTCGACGAGATCGTGCTCGCGCTGCCTGCACATGGGTCCAGGTCGTGGCTGCACTCAGACCTGGCACGACGCCTGAGGCGCTTCGGCATTCCGGTGACGGAGCTGTCATGACCGGACTGCCCCCGGGCACAGAACGGCTGCGGTGAGGGCGACAACCCGTTGCCACCGTCGTTCGTCTTCAGGGTATGGAACGCGGGCGACTGACCAGAAGGACTTCGGTGGTGGGCGCGCTGACGCTGGCGCTGGCGAGCGCCCTGACGGCCACGACGACGACAGGGGCCACCGCAGGCGCCGCCGCGACGCCCGCCAGCCTCGCGCAGGCGGCCTTCACCAGGATGACCGAGGCGCAACGGATCGGGCAGCTCTTCATGGTCGGCACCCCGGCGACCGGGTTGTCTGCCGCCGCGGCTTCAGCGATTTCCACACGGCACGTGGGCAACCTCATCCTCACCGGACGCACGTATGCCGGTGCGGCACCGGTGCGGTACCTCGCGGCCAGCGCGGACCGGCTGACGACCGCCGCGGCAACGGCGGGGGTTCCGCTCTACGTGTCCGCAGACCAGGAGGGCGGTCAGGTCCAGGTGCTCCAGGGCCCCGGCTTCACGCGCATCCCGACCGCGCTGACGCAGGGCACTTGGGCAGATTCGACCCTCACGGCTGACGCGAGATCGTGGGGGCGGCAGCTGTCCCGCGCAGGCGTGAACCTGAACCTGGCCCCGGTCATGGACACGGTCCCGGCAAGCCTTGGCACGCGGAACATCCCCATCGGCAGCTACTTCCGCGAATTCGGTTACACACCAGGGGTGGTCGCCGCCAAGGGCAGCGACGTCGTCCGGGGCGAACGGAGTGTCGGCCTGGCCGTCACTGCCAAGCACTTTCCCGGCCTCGGTCACGTGACTGAGAACACCGACACCACAGCCGGGGTGACCGACAGGGTCACCACCCGAACCACGGGCGACCTGGCTCCGTTTCGCTCGGCCATCGCCGCCGGTGCGCGCATGGTCATGGTGTCCCTCGCCGTGTATTCGAGGATCGACTCGGCCCACCCGGCAGCCTTCTCGCCCACGGTCATCGGGGGGATGGTCCGAGGAGACCTCGGCTTCACGGGGGTCGTCATGAGCGACGACCTGGGCAACGCCAAGCAGGTCGCGGGCTGGTCTCCCGGCACGCGCGCCACGAGCTTCATCGCGGCGGGCGGCGACATCGTCCTCACCGTCAACTCCACCGTCCTGCCGGCGATGGTCTCTGCCGTGAGCGCCAAGGCGGCGAGCGACCCGGTGTTCCGTGCCAAGGTCAACGCGGCGGCATACCGGGTCCTGCTGGCGAAGGCCAACGACGGGCTGCTCGGGACGCGCCTCGTCGTGGACGGCAGCCTCAGGCCGGCGACGCTCTCCGCCCTTCAGCGATGGCTCGGAGTGACGGTCACCGGCACGCTCGGCTCCGCGACCGTCAGGGCTCTCCAGGCCCGGATCGGAACGGCGGTCGACGGCCAGTGGGGTCCGAAGTCGATGGCTGCGTTGCAGTCCTACCTCGGGATCGCGCGGGACGGTGCCAGGACCTGGAACGCCCGGACCGTGAACGGCCTGCAGGCGTACCTCAACACCCAGCTCTGACCGCCCGTGGGCACCGCCCGGGGCCCAGCGCGTTAGCGTTGGCCGGGCAACGCCACGGACCTGTGGCGCACCGTTGAACGGGGATGCGTGTGGCACGTCCGCTGATCGGGACCAAGCTGTACGTTCCCAGGCCGCGACAGGGCCTGGTGGGCCGCGCACGGCTGCACGAGCTCCTCGACGCGGGAGGGCAGGCGAGGCTCACCCTGGTCTCCGCCCCGGCCGGCTTCGGCAAGACGACGCTGGTTTCGGAGTGGGTCCGTC
The DNA here is from genome assembly GCF_056403675.1 of Pedococcus sp. P2_F6. Classification (NCBI taxonomy): domain Bacteria; kingdom Bacillati; phylum Actinomycetota; class Actinomycetes; order Micrococcales; family Intrasporangiaceae; genus Pedococcus; species Pedococcus sp. P2_F6. Next base: position 775,846 of record NZ_JBFUEZ010000001.1, on the reverse strand, counting down.
AGAGAGGAAGCGCAGGGCACGCAGTCGCGTGGGTCTCCCTCGACAGCGCAGACAACGAGGCCGCCTCGTTCTGGACCTACGTGGTGACGGCGTTGCAGGCGGCGGTGACCGGCGTCGGTGCTGGCGCGCTGGAACGCATCGCGTCCGCGCCCGTGTCGGTGGGAGCCGTGCTGACCCCGCTGGTGAACGAGCTGGCCGCGGCACCCGGGGAGGTGTGGCTGGTCCTGGACGACTACCACGTCGTCGTCGACCCGGACGTGCGCGAGGGGATGAGGTTCTTCCTGGAGCACCTGCCGACTAACGTCCACGTCCTGCTGAGCACCCGCGCCGACCCGGACCTGCCGCTGCCACGCTGGCGGGTGCGGGGAGAGCTGGTCGAGATCCGTGCCGCAGACCTTCGCTTCACGCCGGAGGAGGCCACGGCATACCTCAACTCTTCCGCGGGCCTGGACCTCACGGCAGGGGAAGTCGCAGCGCTCGAGGAGCGGACCGAGGGATGGATCGCCGCCCTCCAGCTCGCGGCCCTGTCTCTGCGGGGCCGGTCCGATGTCGGGGGGTTCATCGCCCGGTTCGCGGGCAATGACCGCTACCTCGTCGACTACCTGGTCGAAGAGGTGTTGGCGCACCAACCCGAGCAGGTCCGCGATTTCCTCCTGCAGACCGCCGTGCTAGACCGGCTCGCCGGCCCGCTGTGCGACGCCCTCACCGGCCGTGACGACGGCAACGGGACCCTGGAGGCGCTCGAGCGGGGGAACCTGTTCCTCGTTCCGCTGGACGACCGGCGGGAGTGGTACCGCTACCACCACCTGTTCGCGGACGTGCTGAGGGCGCGACTGCTTGCCGAGCAACCCCAGCTCGTCCCGATGCTGCACCAGCGCGCCAGCGGCTGGTTCGAGCACCAGGGCCTCATCGAGGACGCGGTCAGGCACGCCCTCGAGGCCCGGGACTTCGACCACGCGGCACACCTCATGGAGCTGTCGGTTCCCTCGATCCGACGCCATCGTCGCGAAGCCGTGCTGCTCGGCTGGCTCAGGGCGCTGCCCGACTCGGCCGTCCGGAGCAGCCCGGTGCTGAGTGTCTTCTATGCCTACATGCTGATGGTCTCCGGTGACCTCGGCGCCGTCGAGGAGCGATTCGACGACGCGGAACGGGCGCTCGCCACCGGTCAGGACGGGTCCACCCGGCCGTGGGCTGACACGGACGAGCTGCGCACCCTGCCGGCCACCATCGCCGTCCACCGGGCCTCCCTGGCGCAGGCGCTGGGCGACGTCACCGGCACGGTGGCCCACGCACGGCGCGCCCTCGAGCTGGCAGGCCCCGACGACCACCTTGCCCGCGGCGGCGCAGCCGGGTTCCTCGGGCTTGCCGCGTGGGCGAACGGTGACGTGGTGGGTGCGTTGGAGACCTTCACCGACGCAGTGGCCAGTCTGCACGCGGCGGGCAACCTGGTCGACGAGCTCAGCAGCACGGTGGTGCTCGCCGACCTGTGTCTCGCCGCCGGTCGACCACATGAGGCGCGACGGCTCTACGAGCAGGCAATGCAGGTCACGGAGGCGCATGGAGAGAACGTGGCGCGGGCAGCCGCGGACCTGCACGTCGGCCTCAGCGAGATCGACTACGAGGCGGGGGACCTCGACGGGGCCGCCCGACACCTCGAGGCCGCCGCCGCCCTCGGCGAACGTGTACCCGTGAACGAGAGCCGCTTCCGGTGGTTCGTGGCCCGGAGCCGGGTTGCCGCGGCCGAGGGGGACTCGCACGAGGCCCTTGCCCTGCTCGACCGGGCCGCGGACCTCTACCGGCCGGGGTTCTTCCCCGAGGTGCGGCCCATCGCGGCGATGAAGGCCCGGGTCTGGGTCAGTCAGGGCACCCTGGCACCGGTGGTCGAGTGGGCGGCTGGACGAGGTGTCACCATCGACGACGAAGCCCGGTACCTGAGCGAGTTCGACCACCTCACGTTGGTGCGCTTGGTGATCGCGCAGCACAGGGAGCATCCGCATGCGGATGCGCTGGAGGGGGCGTTGAGCCTTGTGACGCGACTGGGCGACGCTGCCCAGACCTCTGGTCGGCACGGAAGCCTCCTCGAGATCCGGATGCTGACAGCCCTGGCACAGGACGCCCTGGGGCGCCGCGACGACGCAGTGAAGTCGCTGGCCCAGGCATGGGCCCAAGCCCCCGAACCCGAGGTCTGGGTCAGCCTCTTCCTCGACGAGGGCCCAGCGATGACGGAGCTGCTGCGCGCAGCCGAGCTGGACGTCGACGCGGGTCACCAGGCACGTCGGCTGCTCGCGCACCGGATCTCCCGGGGGGCTGGAGGACTCGAGGACGCAGGGCCGCAGGCGGGTGGGTCGGTCGCGCTGAGCGACCGCGAGCTGCAGGTGCTGCGACTGCTGGACAGCGAGCTGACCGGACCTGAGATCGCCCGCGAGCTCTTCGTGTCCCACAACACGTTGCGCACCCACACGAAGCACATCTTCACCAAGCTCGACGTGACCAGTCGCCGCGCTGCGGTGCGCACCGCCCGCGAGCGCGGCCTGTTGTAGCGCCCGGCAAATCACCCCGTCGGTCACATCGTTGGGTGACGCCCGCTCACCGTCCGGCTACCTACCTTCGAACTACCCCCACGGCGCCTCGCCGAGGACCTCGAACCAGGAGTCGGTCATGACCATCACCACCACCAAGCTCACCCGCGCGGCAGGCCTGTGCGCCGTGGTCGCCGGTCTGCTCTTCATCGCCGTCCAGATCAAGCACCCTCCCTTGGACGTCGCCTTCGTCACCACCACCGAATGGAAGGTCCGGCAGGGGATGAAGGTGGTGATGGCCGTTCTCTCACTGGCCGGCATCACCGGCATGTACCTGCGCCAGGTGAAGCAGACGCGAGTGCTGGGGCTGGTCGGGTACCTCCTCTTCGCCGTCGGCTACCTCATCATGCTGAGCATCGAAGTGGTCGGTCTGGTCGTCTTCCCGTCGATCGCCGTCACCTCACCTGGCTACGTCACCGACGTCCTCGCGGTGGCGACGGCCGGCCACGCGACCGGCGACATCGGCCTCATGCAGCCCCTCAACCTGGTGAACGCCCTGACCTACCTGGGTGGTGGCTTCCTGTTCGGCGTCGCTCTCTTCCGGGCCAACGTCCTCGCCCGATGGGCGGCAGTGGTGCTCGCTGCCGGAGCCGTCGCCACGATCGCCATCCCCCTGGTGCCGGACGTCAACTTCAGGCTCTTCGCCCTTCCGATCGGCGTCGCCATGGTCGGCCTCGGCTACTCCCTGTGGAGCGAGGGACGCACCCGCACCGCGCAGTTCGCGCCCGGCTCTGCCACCGCGCAGCACGACCTGGCCGGCGCCAAGTGAGCGTCCACGTGGCTGCGGCACCCACCCGGTCGGCCAGGTCGACCGGGTGGGTGCCGTTCGCCCTCGTCGCGTTGGTGGTCGTCCCGGCCGTCGCGGGCTCGCTGCGGCTGCTCGAGCTCGCAGGCGGCCCCCACGTCCTGCCCGCGAACCCACGCCTCAGTGCCTCGCCGGTGCCGGTCGTCGTGCACATCACCTGCGCCGTCACGTATGCCGTGCTCGGCGCCTTCCAGTTCTCCGCGGCCCTGCGGCGCCGTCGACCCGGCTGGCACCGCAGGGCTGGACGAGCCCTGGTGGGCTTGGGTTTGGCGGTGGCGGGCTCGGGTCTGTGGATGACGCAGTTCTATCCGCGCCAGCCCGGCACGGGCGAGCTCGCCCATGTGTTCCGGCTGGCGTTCGGGTCAGGGATGGCCGCCTGCATCGTCCTCGGCTTTGCGGCAGTCCGCCGTGGCGACATCGTGCGTCATCGGGCCTGGATGACCCGCGCCTACGCCCTGGCGCTCGGTGCGGGGACCCAGGTCTTCACCCTCGGAATCGGGGAAGGTGTCTTCGGCACCAGCGTCCTCACGAAGGACCTGAGCCTCGGTGCGGGCTGGGTCATCAACCTGGCGGTGGCGGAGTACGTCATCGGGCGCGATGGCCGCCGGAGGCCCCAGCGGCTTGCCACAGGGCTGACCACCCAGGTCGGTGCGCCATGACACGGTCCGGCAGTCGACCCGCACCCACCAGCTACCGGCTCCGGGTCGACGGGCACCTCGAAGAGCACTGGTCGCCCTGGCTGGCCGACCTCACCCTGACGCGCGAGGTCGACGGCACCACCACGCTGACGGGCGAGATCGCGGACCAGGCGCAGCTGCACGGACTACTGGCCAGGATCCGGGACCTCGGTGTCACGCTCCTGGCCGTGCAGGTCGATGACGACGGCCCCGGGGAAGGGACGGCTGTTCAGAGGTAGAAGGCGCGGACGGAGTCGCGGACGTCCTCCTCGACCAGGTCGGCATTCAGGGCGATGGCTGCGGCTGATCCTTCGCCTGCCGCCGTGATGACCTGCGCTCGCGGATTGCTCACGTTGCCCGCCATCCACACGCCTCGAACGCTGGTCGATCCGTGCGCTCCAGTGACGACCCAGCCCTGGCTGTCGAGGTCGGCACCCAGCGTGGTGAGCAGGCTGTGGTTGGGGACGAACCGCGGCGGGACGAACACTGCGTCGCGGGCGATGGTTCGACCGTCGGCCATCTGCACCCCGCTCAGGTGGTCGTCCCGGACGAGGAGCTCCGCCACGTCGCCTTCGACGATGCCGATCGCGCGCGCCACGAGCTGCGGACGATGGGCCTGGGTCAGCGTGTCAGCCGGCACGAACAGGACGACGTCGTCGGCCCACTGCCGCACGATCTGCGTGTAGCCGATCGTCTCCGGACCGTTCCACAGGACCCCGAGCCGTTGGTCGCGTACTTCCCAGCCGTGGCAGTAGGGGCAGTGCAGCACGTCGCGTGCCCAGCGGTCGGCCAGACCCGGGATGTCGGGGAGCTCATCCCTGAGACCGGTGGTGACGAGCAACCGCCGTGCTGACACGCGCGTGCCGTCGTCGACCAGCACCCAGAAGCCCTTGGTGCCGTCCCGCACGGCGTCGGTGACCATGCCGGTGCGGAGCTCTGCGCCGTACCCCATCACTTCGGTGCGCCCGAGGGTCAAGAGGTCAGCGGGCGGCATACCGTCTCGGGAGAGGTAGCCCTGCATGTGGGCGGCAGGGGCGTTGCGTGGTGACCCGGCGTCGACCACGAGGACCCTTCGCCGCGCCCGGGACAGGACAAGGGCGGCTGACAGGCCGGCGGCGCCGCCACCGATCACCACCACGTCGAATTCGCTCATGCCGCAAGGGTGGACCCGTGGAGGGGGTCCTTTGAGGGGAGTGGACGCCGGAGCAGGTGCACGCTGAGCGCGACGACCAGGACCAGGAAGGCAACCGGGGCGACGACCTCGAGAAGGGACCCTCCGAAGGCAATCTCCAGCGAGCGCAGCGCGCACAGGCCAGCCACTGCCAACGACGTCCAACGGAGCCATCCCGGTCCCCGCCAGAGCCGCCAGCACGTCGTGGCGAACCATGCGATGGTCAGGAACAGCAGCACGTCGACCAGGTCGGAGAGGCGAGCGAGGTTGTGCACGAGTGACGACGTCGCAGTGGGCGCGACAACGCACAGCCACAGTGGAGGTACCACCGTCAGCACGGCGGCAGCCGACATCCCACCACCGGCCACCACAACGGGTCTGCTGGCTTCAACGGAGGTCGATCGAGCGAGCCCCACCACGAACACGAGCAAGGGCGCGGTCGCCACCAGCTCGACGAGCTGGGCGACGGCGACGACCCCAGCGTGCTGCTCGTAGTACGTCCGCACTGCGGCCGTTGCGTCGTGCCCGCCAGGGACGCTCGCCATGCCAGCCCCGATGAGGAGCAGGAGCACGAAGGCGAGCCCTGAGGCACCTGCCGTCCGGGCGCCCTTGTCACGACGTTCGGAGCTGCGTGTCGGTCTCATAGGACCATGGTCGCGACGGCTGCCCTGAAGTCCACTGACGAATGGGTGACAAATGGGCCGGGCGGTGTAGCGTTCCCGACGTCCCGGTTCGCCCGTTCCTGCGTGGCCCACGAGGCTGGAGAATGCCGATGGCATCGATCGACGACGTGAATCGCGACACGAACATGTTGTTGGACGCGCTCGTGCGCACCTCGCCCACCGAGATGACCGGCGGCATGGGACAGGTTGGATCGTTCCCGGGACTGGTGCCCCAGACGTATCACGCAGCGTTGAGGGCACGTGACGCCGCGGCGGAGATCCTGACTCTCGTCAGGGAGACCGGTGGACTCCTCAAGGCGGTCAACGTGGAGACACTCGGCAGGATCGAGGCCCTGGGCGCGGGTGGCCAAGCGACACTGGGTCGGGTGGAAACCGCGGTCAACGACGGTCGCGCGGCCAGCGACCAGACCCTGGGTCGCATCGAGGCCGATCTCAAGCAGGTCATGGAGTTCCTGCCCACGGTTCGTGCCGACCTGTCCGACCTGAACGCCAAGCTCGACTCGATCCTCGTGGAGCTCCGCCAGGGCATGTCCGACCTCGCCGACAAGGTCGCTGCGCTCCAGAGCGACGTCAGCGCACCGCCTCACTGACGTCCAGGGAACAGGGCCAAAGGCCCTGAGCGGTGGGGACATTTCGGCTACGTGGGGCATTTGGGATCGTGGCCGTGTCGGTCGAAGAGTTCCCGGCGTAGGGTGGGGCGAGAGGCTACCCCGGACCCGGTGGCGAACCCCGCGACGTCCGGAGCCCTCAGGTGCCACCGTCAGGCCAGCACGGCCACCCCGAACTGCAGCTGGTCCCTGCCCGTGGCGACGAAGCGGCCGTGCCCACGCCGGGGACGACGATGACCGGACTGCGGGACCTCGGCCCCGGAGGACGCACGTGCAGGCCATCGCGCACCCTGGCAGCGGTCCACTACGACTGCGGCGCAGTGTGGGTCGTCGAGCTCTTCGGCGAAGCCGACATCGGCAGCCGGCACACCTTGGAGGGCGCCCTGAGCGCGGGGCTGTCCAAGGGTCGCAGCGCGGTGATCCTGGACGTCTCCAACCTGACCTTCTGCGACTCATCGTGTGTGGAGGCGGTGCTCTCAGCCAATGAGGACGGCCGCCTCGTGGTCGCGGGTGCGAGCGGAGGCGTGAGCCGTGTCTTCGAGATCCTCGACCCAGACCGGACCGTCGCCCGTTACCGCACGCCCCGACCGCCCTTTCCGCCGTGACGCTTCGGAAGAGCGCCTGCCACGGGACGCTGCGCCCGGGAGCACCGCGCGCTGGCTTGTCACGCTTCACGGTGCTTTAGTAGTACTAGCGTCGCGGGGCGTCTGACGTGGGCGCCGTGGCGACGCGGTCACACGGCCGAGGCCGGCGCAGCTCGGCGTCACACGGCCGAGGCCGGCGCAGCTCGGCGAGGAGCGCAGATGCCGAGCGGACCCGCACCACAGGACCCCAGGCATCTCAACGCGCTTCCGCCACAGTCCGACCCCCAACCGCGCGGACGGGGGCGGGGCTTCAGACATGACGCGTCACTGCATCGAGGACGCAGGCGGCTCGTCGCGGCTGCCGCCGACTTCGTACGGAGCGGGCTCGAGGCCGGTGAGCAGGTCATGGTCTGCGCCCTCGACGACGTGCTCGCCCGGCTGTCCGGCGAGCTCGCCACGGGTGGAAGCCAGCCGACGCTCGTGGAACACGGCAGATATCCCTCGAGAAGCGTGGCGCACTGGATCGCCTTCGCCGACCGGTGCGAGGCCACCGGGCAGCCGGCAAGGCTGCTCATCAGTCCCGCCTACGGCCATCGCCCGGTCGCGGTGCGCCGCCAGGAGCAGTTCGCCGACGCCCTGGTCAACATGGCCGTGGGAGCCGACACCGATCTCTGGGTTCGTTGCAGCTTCGACACCGATCATCTGGACGCCGACCGCACGGACGAGATCGAGGCGTGCCACTCGTTGCTCGAGCACGAAGGCGCGTACGAGGGCAGTACGGGCTATGCCGGGCTCGCGCACGTCCGCCACCTGTTTGCCGAACGACTGGTCGACCCTGCCGGGCCGGCCCGGACCTTCGTCGTCTCGCGTCACTCCGACCTGGCCGCGGCTCGGACGACGATTCGCGAGGAGACCGCCAGGGCGAAGCTGCCTGCCGAGGACGCCGAAGCCGTCGTCCTGGCCGTCCACGAGGCAGCCCTCAACGCCCTCAACCACGGTGGTGGGACGTGTCACCTGTGCGTATGGCGGACCGCCGCCCGGCTGGTCTGCGAGGTCCGCAGTGTCCACCGGCTGAGGGACCCGATGGCCGGGCACCGCCTCGCATCGCTGGACGACGACCATGGTCGCGGGCTGTGGCTTGCCAACCAGCTCTGCGACCTCGTCGAGATCAGGTCTGGACGGTGGGGGACAGCCGTGCGCATCAGCACCTGGATCTCGGCGACACGGCGAACGAGGCTCGCCTAGAGGAACCCAGGACCGTGGGCGTCAGCACCTCAGCCCAGCGCACGAGCCCACTCCGTCACCTGGGCATCCGGCATGGATGGTGGGGCGAACCGCACCACGGTGCCGGTCGAGTCCACGAACGCCACGACCCCGGAGTCCCAGGCAGACGCGCCACCGGTGTTGGCGGCGGCGTCGAGGAACCACACCGCTGACAGGGGCACGGCGGCATACCCGACGGGCGCGGGCAGGTCTCCCGCCTCGTGCTCGATCACGGCCACGGGGCGCGGGTTCAACTTGTCCGCCGTCGGGTCGGTGACGAGCCCGAGCAGAGTGGGACGGGAGGGAGTCTTCGCCAGAAGCGGCTGCAACCGCCGCAGCGCGGCCGACACCTGCGGGACGGTCCCCACGGTGATCACGACGGGCTTGCCGCGGTAGTCCGCCCACTTCAGCTCTCCGCCACCGAGGCGTTCAACTGTGAAGTCAGGGACGTGGGAGTTGTCGAGGGGATCCTTCTCGCCCTCGAAGGGGTGTGAGACCTCCAGGCCCGGGGTGCTGCCGCAGACGTCGTCCATCCAGGCAGCCACAGCGGGATCCGGTGCGGGGAGGGTGCCGACCGGCTGTGTTGCCCCCACGGCCCTCAGCTGCGACAGGAGGCGCACGGCCGGCTGGACGTCGTCACTGTCATCTCGGCCACGGAAGTCGGACACCGTGACGACCACGCCGTCCGTCACCAGGGTCAGCTCGCCCATGAGCACCCCAGCCGGAACGCCGAGCTGTGGGTCGAGCCGCCGACAGCTCATGCCAGCGACATCGGGATGCCAGTCGTTGGTCGAGACGACCACCGGAGCGGAGCACCCGCCGTCGGCGGCGATGCAGGTGCCGTAGTCGGCCTGGACCTGGAACGCCGGCGCGTTCTCCTCGACCAGGTCCAGCAACGTCAAGGGGAGATCGCCGACGCTGGAACCCAGGTAGTAGGCCGGCTTGCCCGCTGTCTTGACCTGGGTCTCGACGGCGTGCAACTCGTTGGCGCCCAGGGGTGTTCCCTGCGCAAACGCGCCGGCCCCGCAGGCGGAGACCGTCAGGACGAGCGCGGCGGCGCCGATCGTCGTCGGCAGGAGCTGGGTCGATCGCATCGGCATTTTCCTTGTCGCGGGCGGGGTGCAGGCGGGGTGGTGGACCCCTGGAGGGTGCGCCTCGGGGTGACCCGACCGCGTCCGCGCCGAGGTCCGACCGTGTCGTCCTGCACGCTGATGGCGATGTGGACCTGAGGACGACGTCCCCCCACTCCGACCCGCGTAGCCTTGGGCCATGTCAGGGCTGTCGCACCGTCTGACGTGGCGGGACTGGGCGGTCCCCGGAGCCCTCTGGGCTGTGGGGCAGGTGGAGCTGTGGGTCACGGGTCCCCAGACCGTCGCGGTGCACGGTGCGAGGTGGCCCTTCGCCCTGGCACTGACCGCGAGCGCGCTCGCCCTGTGCCTGAGGCGGACCCATCCGGTTGCGGCGCTCGTGGTGGTGGTCGGCTCGATCGTCGTGACCACCACGGCGCAGCTGCACGCGTTCCTGCTGGCCGGCCTCTATCTGCTGGTGGTCGCCGTCTTTGCCTGCGGACGCTATGGCACCGGGGTGACGAAGTACGCCGCCCTCGTCCTGCCCGAGCTCCCGGTGCTTCTGTGGACGGGCGTCATCCCTGAGATCAACGTCGACAACGCGTGGGCGTGGGGGTTGAACTCGTGGTGGATCTTCGCACTGGGGGCCGCGTTTCGCCACGAGCGCACGCTCCGGGAGCAGGTGGCCCGGGCGGTCGCCGCCCAGGCCCAGGCCCAGGTTGCGGACCAGCGGGTGGGCCTCGCCCGCGAGGTCCACGACGTGGTGTCACACAGCCTCAGCGTTATCGTCGTGCAGTCGGAGCTGGCGCGGTTGTTCATGACATCGGACCCGGCTCGGGCAGATGAGGCGATGCTCCGGGTGCAGGACACGGGGCGCGACGCGCTGGGCGAGACCCGACGCCTGCTGGAGGCGTTGCGGGATCCGACGCAGGGCAACAGCGCCGCCCACCCGCCCACCTGGCCCGACGTCCCCGAGCTGGTCCGGCGGATGCGGGAGTCCGGGCTGCAGATCACCCTTGATGCCCCCGACAGCGAACCCACGCTCACTCCCGAAGCCTCGGCCACGGCATACCGAGTGGTGCAGGAAGCCCTCACCAATGCCCTGCGGCACGCGCACACGTCGCCCACCTCGGTGGCCGTCCGACAGCAGGCCGACCTGCTCGTGATCGACGTGCAGAACGACAGCGAGGCGCCCAGCGGGGTGAACGGCAGTTCGGCCGCACCCGGGTTCGGACTGTCAGGAATGCACGAACGGGTGGCTGCCTGTGGCGGCATGCTGACGACCGGACCGCGGCCCGGCGGCGGCTACCGCGTGCGTGCCGTCCTGCCCCTCGGAGATGCCCCGTGACCACCCTCGTCGTGGTCGATGACCAGTTCCTCATCCGTGACGGCGTCGCGGCCATCCTCGATGCCGAAGAGGACTTCACCGTGCTGGGGACGGCCGCCGACGGAGCGGAGGCGATCGGCCTGATCACGACGCTCGCACCAGACGTCGCCCTGATGGACATCCGGATGCCTGAGGTCGACGGCATCGAGGCCACCCGCAGGATTGTCGAATCAGGTTCTGCCACAAAGATTCTCATCCTCACGACCTTCGGTGCGGACGACTACGTGCTCGCCGCGCTGCGGGCTGGTGCCAGCGGGTACCTCCTCAAGGATGCGCCGCGAGAGTCGCTGGTCGCGGCGATTCGCGCGGTGGCCGCTGGTGACGTCGCCGTCGAGAAGCAGGTGCTCGCTCAGCTGGTGCGGGGCCAACCCCGGCGGGAGCACCCGGAGGCGGTGGCAGCCCTGGGGCGGCTTTCGCCGCGGGAGTCCGAGGTGCTGCACCTCGTGGCCCAGGGAGCCAGCAACCCGGAGATCGCGCGAAGCCTCTTCATCGGCGAGACCACCGTCAAGACCCACGTGTCGCGGATCCAGACCAAGCTCGACGCTCGCGACCGTGTGCAGCTTGTCGTCATCGCGCACCGCGCCGGCGTCGCCTGAGGCGTCACGGCGAGCCATTTCGCGGGCAGGACGGGCATCAGCGCTATCCTCTATGCAGGCCTAGCAGCCAGCCCCCGGACGCCGACGACAGCGCCCAGACCGGGTCGGAGTCGATGACGGGTGAGCACATGAGCGGTTGGACGGTGGGTGCCGTGCGCGCATGTCGCGCCGCCACGGCAACAGTCCCAGCTCGACCCGGGTGCCGTTGTGACTGAGGTCCACGGTCGCCTTGCCCGCGCCAACCGGCTCATCGACGACGAGCCATCGCCTCCGGGTGGAACCCCGGGAACGATCGGTCGGCTCGAACGACTCTGCTCCGCGCTGACCCGCGCGCTCCCGGCCACGGGGGTCGGCGTCAGCCTCCTGACCGACGACAACCGCGGCGGCGGGACCATCGCCGCGTCGAGTGCCGCCAGTCGGGAGCTCGAGGAGCTCCAGTTCACCCTCGGCGAAGGCCCCTGCATCGACGCCTACAGCTCGCGGCGCCCGGTCATGGAACCGGACCTGCCCACGCACGGGATGCGACGCTGGCCGGGCTACGCCCCTGCCGCCCACGGGCGCGGCATCAATGCAGTCTTCGCCTTTCCCCTACAGGTCGGGGCTGCTCGAGCCGGTGCGCTCGACGTCTACCGCGACGAGCGGGGGTCGCTGACCGCCGACGGGCTCACGCAGGCGGTCACGTTCGCCGAGGTGGCGATGGGTCTGCTGGTGGACGGACAGGACGGTGCCCAGGACGGCAAGACCACCGAGGACCTCGATGACGCGCTGGCCTACCGACTCGAGGTCTACCAGGCGCAGGGGATGGTGATGGTGGATCTCGGGGTGGGTATCGACGAGGCGATGGCGCGACTTCGGGCTCACGCGTACGCCCACGGGCGTTACATCAGCGATGTCGCAAGGGACGTCGTCGCCGGTAAACTCAGACTGAACCGAGACACGAAATGACCGGGCAGAGGACGGGCCGCCTGCGCAGGACGCGACGGGGAAGGGGAGCCCACGATGATTGCCGCTGATGTGCTCGCCGAGGTCTTCGTAGAGGTGGCGGACACCCTCGTCGACGACTTCGACGTCATCGAGTTCCTGGAGACCGTGACCAGGCACACCGCTGCGGTGAGCAGCGCGGACTCCGCCGGGTTGCTGCTGGCGGACCCCCACGGCCAGCTGCAGTACATGGCCGCCTCAGCCGAGTCGGTCAAGCTGCTCGAGCTCTTCCAGCTGCAGTACGAGGAGGGGCCTTGCCTGGACTGTTTCCGCACCGGCACCGCGGTCGTCAACACCAACCTGCACGAGGCCACCGAGCGGTGGCCCCTGTTCGCCCCGCGCGCGGTCGCTGCAGGTTTCCGCTCCGTCCACGCCTTCCCCCTGCGCCATCGCCAGAGGGTCATCGGGGCGTTGAACATGTTCAGCAGCCACACCGGTCGGCTCGAGTCGGCGGACGCCCGCATCCTGCAGTCCATGGCCGACATCGCCACCATCGGCCTCCTGCAGGAGCGCAGCATCCGGAGCGCGGAGATCCTCACCGAGCAGCTCCAGGGTGCGCTCAACAGCCGGATCGCGATCGAGCAGGCCAAGGGCGTCCTCGCCAGGACCCACGGCATCGACGTCAACACGGCCTTCGACCGCCTGCGCCAGTACGCTCGCCGGAACCACCACCGGCTGACCGACATCGCCCAGGCGATCGTCGCCGACCCCACCAGCCATCCAGACCTCACCACGGCCAGGACCACCCCCACGCAACCACCTGCCCGGTGACCCGACCTCACCCGAGAGGCACACCATGAGGAGTCGCCTCGCCAGCCTGGTGCTGCGGTCCGCAGGCTGGACCGCCGTGGGCGAGGTGCCCCGCACCGGGGTGCTCGTCGGCGCTCCACACACGTCCAACTGGGACTTCGTGATGATGCTGCTGATCATGTGGCGGGGCGGGGTGACACCGCGCGTGCTCATCAAGAAGGAGCTGTTCCGTGGGCCGGTCGGCTGGCTCCTGCACCGGCTGGGCGGCCTGCCGCTCGACCGTCAGAACCCGGGTGCGGTCGTGCGCGAGCTCGTGCGCGAGGCGCGCAGCGGAGAGCCGTTCCTGCTGATCCTGGCGGCAGAGGGCACCCGGCAGAAGGGCGAGTACTGGAAGTCCGGATTCTGGCGCGTGGCACGATCCGCCAAGCTGCCGATCGCTCTGGCCTTCATCGACGGGCCCACTCGCACAGCGGGTTTCGGTCCGACGATCTCGGCCACGCCGGATGTTGTCGCAGACATGGACAAGGTGCGGGAGTTCTACGCGGACAAGCACGGCATACACCCGGAGCTGCGCACCGAGCCTCGCCTTCGCGAGGAGCTGCGAGCCATCTCACCGGAGGGGGACTGAGGTGGCTGCCACGGGCGACTCGGGGGGCGCCGGGGCGGTGGGGCGAAATGTCCTCGGTGGCGAGCTGGAGGTCTGCGGCACGGAGCCGATGACCGGGTTCTTCCGCGACGGCTGCTGCAGCACGGGCCCTCAGGACCTCGGCAGCCACACCATCTGCGCGGTGGTGACCGCCGAGTTCCTCGAGCACCAGCGCGGAATCGGGAACGACCTGTCGACCCCGATTCCCGAGTACCGCTTCCCCGGACTGGTGCCGGGGGACCGCTGGTGCGTCACGGCGCTCAACTGGGCGCGGGCCCACCGTGACGGGGCAGCCGCCCACGTCGTCCTGGCGGCGACCAACGAGGTGGTGCTGCAGGTTGTCCCGCTGGAGGTCCTGAGGGAGCACTCCGTCGACGTCCCGCCGGACCTCAGCTCGATGGGGGTCTAGGCGAGTGCCTCGCGTGACGGACCTCAGGACTTCTTGAGTCGCCGCCAGCCACCTGCCCGGTTGTTGGCAATGACCTGGCGCAGGAACTCCAGCAGCGCTGCCTCGTTGACGGGGTCGCCCTCCCAGAACGCGATGGTGCGGGCGGTGGCGTTGTCATGGCCGCCGGTCACCAGGCCGTGGGGGTCGTCCACGATGGCCCCGTCGTAGACGAACAGGTTGACGTGGTCCTTCGTGGCAAGCAGCGCACAGACGTTGCCCTCGAGCACGAAGTAGGGCTGCACTCGCCGCTTGATCGTCTCCTCGACCTCGGGGTCGGCGGCGTGCACGACCTCTCGGAGACGTTGGCACAGCTCGTGCTGCCAAGCCGGCAATGACTGGATGTAGGCGTCCACCAGGGGATTGGTGTCCATGCCAGATAGACCGCCGCCGACCCGGCAACTCATCGGCGACTCCTCAGCCGGCCATCCCGTTGGACCTGGCGGCTCGGGCCAACGGCAGCAGGACGGTGAAGGCCGAACCCTCGCCGACGCTGGAGGTCACGTGCACCGTGCCGTCGTGGCCGTCCACGATGGCACGCACGATGGAGAGCCCGAGGCCGGTGCCCTGGACGGCCCGCTCGGTGGCGTCCGAGGAGCGGAAGAAACGGCGGAAGACCTGACCCTGGTCGCTCTCGGAGATGCCGAAGCCCGTGTCGGCCACGATCAGCCTCGCCCTGCCGTCACCGAAGCGGTCATAGGTGGTGTCGAGCCTGAGCACGATGCTGCCGCCGTCGGGCGTGAACTTCACGGCGTTGGACAGGAGGTTCGTGACGACCCGCTCGAGGGCGGCCGGGTCGCCGTGCAACGGGACCGGGCGGTCTGTGACGTCACGCGACAGCTCCAGGTCTCGCCGTTGGGTCAGAGCACCCACCGACTCCCAGGCGTGGTCGACGACCTCCACGAGGTCACAACGCTGGCGGGCGAGGTGGAGCTGCCCTGACTCGATGCGCGAGTTGAGCAGCAGGTCCTCGATGAGGGCGAGCAGCCGCCGTCCGTTGCGGTCGATCCGCGAGATCAGGTCGAGCTGCTTGGGGGCCAGCTCACCCACCGCGCCGTCCTCCAACATCTCGGTGTAGCCGAGCACACTGGCCAGCGGCGTCCGCAGCTCGTGGCTGACGGACGAGAGGAAGTCGTTCTTGGTCCGGTCCAGGGCGGTGAGCTGCTCGACCGCGCGGCGCTCGCGCAGGAGCGCCGCCTGCACCGCGTCGGCCGACACGCGTCGTTCGGTGACGTCCTCGGCCACGCCGAGGTAGCCCGTAGCGGTGCCGGCCTGGTCGACGATGGCACTCGTCGTCAGGTCGACCACGATGCGGCGCCCGTCCTTGGTCACCCAGGTCCAGTCACGCGTCTCCGTGCGGTCCGCATCCTCGAGCGCGTGGACGAGGACGGCCGGACCGGCCGGGAGGCGGAGCTCGGCCGCACGCCTGGCCACTTCTGCCGGGTCGTGCAGGTCGACCCAGTTGAGCGAACCGACGACCTCGTCCGCTTGGTAGCCGAGCAAGTTGGTCGCACCACGGTTGAACAACGTGATGGTGCCCGAGGGGTCGGTCCCGATGATGGCCGTCGCGACGGCGGAGTTGAGGACGGTCTGGGTGAACGTCGCCTCGCTGTGCAGGTCTGCGAGGGCGTCACGGCGCTGGGTCGAGGCCACGGCGAGCGCGAGGCCGGTAATGGCGGCGGTGATCAGGAAGGCCTGCGTCAGGGCGCCCACCGTCTCGGGCTCGACGATCCCGGAACGCGCCGCCGCGGCGAAGGGTCCGCCCCCCTCACTGGTGAGCAGGACGACCAAGACGCCGAGGGCGAACAGCTGGACGGCGAGGCTGCGCAGGTGGAGTCTGGTCGCCCCCCAGACCAGTACCGGGAGTGGGAGGAAGGCGAGCGGAAGCCCGTCCTTGGAGGCGAACACCCACAGGACGACAGCCAGCAGCATGACCGCCTGGAGCAGGTCCTCCAGCCGGCGGGGTTGGGACCTGCTGGTGGAGACGGCCACACCGAGTGGCGCCATGATGAGGACGGCCGCGGAGTGGGAGGCCGCAACGGCGTAGGCCGTGGGCAGGAAGGTGCCGTCGAGCGTGTACGTCACGATGAGGCCGGCCAGGACGCCGAAGAGGACGGCTCCTGTCAGGGTGGCGACCAACAGTCGGCCCAGGTCGTCGAGTGAGGCGAGGCGAGGGCGGCGCCCTCCGCGCGTCATCACCCACCAGACCACCGCGGCCTCGGTGGCGTTGGCCACGCCGAAGCACGTGGCGGCGAGGAGGGGCCGCCCGCCGTAGAGGTTCGCCGCACCGCTGATCACCACCATGCCGCCGACGACGATGCCTGCACGTCGCCAGTTCGGGCCCGTCGCCAGCAGGAAGGCGACGGCGAGCCCGGCCGCCGGCCACCACACGGCGACGGAGGACCCCGGCGGGGCGAACCGGACGGCGCTCGCCGCCAGCACGAAGACGGCGACCGCCATGACGGCAGCCGCGAACGGCCACCGTCGCAGGAACGAGGACGAGGGGATCACCTAGCTCCGCAGAGCTCGGGCGCGGCAGGCCGACGACAGGAGGTGCTCGTGGCGCCGGTCTTCCGGCTGGAGGGCATGGCCCATTGTTGCGCAGTCGGCGTGCTCAGGTGGGGAACCGCGCCCGGCCCGTGACCCGCAACACGTCGGGGGTTCCACCCAGACCTCCCCGCGCGTCCGTCCTCAAGAGTGTGGACTGCGGAGCACAGGCGGGGTCGGGTGGCAGGGTGGACTCGGGCGACGACGGCGGGGGAGGCGGAACAGGTGGACGCGCGTGAGGACTTCGAGGCGTTCGTGCGGGCCCGTTGGGTGCCGCTGCTGCGCACGGCCACGCTGCTCACGGGCGACCCCCACGCGGCTGAGGACCTGGTGCAGGAGACGTTGGCCAGGGCGGCGCAGCGCTGGTCCGTCGTGTCGGCTGCCGGATCGCCGGAGGCCTATGTCCGACGGATCCTGTACACCCGGTCGGTGGACGCCTGGCGGTGGCGGCGCCACCAGCCCGACCCGGTGGAGGCCAGCGAGCGGCTCGCCTCGTCCTCACGCGACTGGGTCGCCGGCGCCGATGCCCGCCTCACGCTCGCGGGGGCGCTGACTCGCCTGACCGCGAGGCAGCGTGCCGTCCTGGTCCTGCGTTTCTACGAAGACCGCACCGAGCGCGAGGCGGCCGACGTGCTCGGCTGTTCGGTCAACACCGTGAAGTCCCAGACCCGCCACGCGCTGGAACGCCTCCGCGTCCTCGCTCCGGAGCTCGCACTCACCTTTGGCAGGACGGAGGTTCGTCGATGAACACCCCACTCGGCACCGCCATGGCGGATCTGGTTCGTGACGTCGGGTCGGCCGGAGGTCCTTCCGTCGACGAGCTCTGGACCCGGGGCGCCCACCGCAGGACCAGGATGCGTGTCGCCAGCGCCGCCGCCTTTGCAGCCCTCGTCGCGCTGCTGACCTTCGTCGCCTGGCCGTCGCTGTCGGTCCCTCCCGTGCCCGCCTCGCCCCGGCCGCTGCAGACCGACGCTCCGGACACCTACCCCTCGATCCTCGCCCACCCCTACTTCGCCCCGAACGTCCTCAGTGCCCATCGTCCGATGACCGCGGTCGTCCTCGACGGGACCACGGCCTTCGGCATCGACTCCCTCGGTGAGGCGTGGAAGGTGCCCGGTGCCGGACCGAGCCGGATGTATGCGGCGTTGTCACCCAGCGGTCGCTGGATGGTCGACGGCCTCGACGTCTACGACTTCGTGGCGGGCTCGAGTCGCCCCGTTCCCCAGCCGGGTGCCCCTGACGACTATCAGCTGTGGGCGGCCTGGTCGCCGGACTCGGGTCACTACGCGCGGGCCTACGGCTCGTCGTCGACCATCGTCGTCGCCACCCCCGAGGGGCCCCAGGTCCCGGTGCCCGCGCACACGCCGCTGGAGCAGGTCACGAGCGGCTTCCCCCTGGCTGGTGGCTGGCTGGACGACCGCACGCTCATGGTGACCTACAGCTCGCAGACCGACTCGACCCTCGACGTGTACACGTGGACCCTCGGCGACTCCTCGTGGCGGGCCGTCGGGCGCCTGACCTACCCGTCCGAGGCGACCCTCGAGCCCCAGGCGATGGCGGTGTCGCCGGACGGCCGCACCCTGGCGATCGGTGCGTCGCTGATGAACGCCTCCTACGACTCCTCGGTCATCACCTGGGACCTCACCGGAGTGCGGGAGACGGGTTTCGCCGCGAGTGGCACTGTCGTGCCGCTGCACTCCCGCTACTCCGTGGACGGGGTCACCTGGCAACGCGGCGTCCTCTTCGTCACCTCGAGCGGGCGCACGGGTCCGGTCGGGGGACCGGCCGCCGCCGAGAGCACGGCGGGCTTTGCCGGGCTGACGAGCTGGAGGGCCGATGCCTTCAGCGGCAAGCCCCACGTCAACCAGGCTGCGGTGTGGCGAGCCAGGCTGGTCGTGTGGATCACGATCCCGCTGGCCCTGCTGGGGGTCTGGCTGCTGTGGCGCCTGGGCCTCTGGACGGCTCGGCGCCTCGGCATCCTCGACGGGCCGCTGCCGCTCCGGTTCGACCCGACGTGGTGGCGCCGCTGAGACCCGGCCGGCCACCGGCGGGACCGCTCGGGCTGGGTTAGTCTCCGGACAAGGAAGGGAGACGCCAGTGCCAGTGCATCCCCGCACCACTCCGCAGTTCCGCTTCACCCTCAACGGAACGCCGACCGAGGTCGAGGTGGATGCGGGGGTCAGCCTGCTGGACCTCCTGCGCGAGCGCCTCGACCTCCCCGGGACCAAGAAGGGCTGCAACCAGGGCGCCTGCGGGGTCTGCACCGTGCTCGTCGACGGCCGCCGCGTGCTGGCCTGCCTCACCCTCGCGGTCCAGGTCGAGGGCCGGGAGGTCACCAGCATCGAGGGCGTCGGGTCACCCGAGACTCCGCACGACCTCCAGCGTGCGTTCGTCGGGGCAGACGGATTCCAGTGTGGCTACTGCACTTCAGGTCAGATCTGCTCGGCTCTGGGCATGCTGCGCGAGCTCGACGAAGGGGTGCCGAGCGCGGTCTCCGAGCACCTCGCCTCACCGCCCGCCCGCTCGAACCTCGAGGTGCGAGAACGCATGAGCGGCAACTTGTGCCGGTGCGGCGCCAACAACGGCATCGTGGAGGCCATCGAGTCCTATGCGAACACGGCGGGTGGTCACCGATGAAGCCGGTCTCGAATGCCGTGCCGGCAAGCATCGACGAGGCGCTGGCGGCCATCGTCGACCTGCCTGGTGCGAAGTTCCTCGGCGGTGGCACCAACCTGGTGGACCTCATGCGTGAGGGCATCGAGACGCCGGACGTCCTCGTCGACGTGTCCCGCCTCCCGTTCGCCGAGATCAAGGAGACCGCGGACGGTGGCCTGCGGATCGGTGCCGGAGTCAGGAACACCGACCTCGCCGCCGACCTGGCTGTGCGCCAACGCTTCCCAGTCCTCGCACAGGCGATTCTCATGGGGGCCTCCGGCCAGATCCGCAACATGGCGACTGTCGGGGGCAACCTCCTGCAACGCACGCGATGCCTCTATTTCTACGACCACGCCGCCGCGTGCAACAAGCGTGAGCGCGGTGCCGGTTGCGATGCTGCCGGGGGTCACAACCGGATGGGTGCGGTCCTCGGGGCCAGCGAGCACTGCGTGGCGGTGCATCCCTCCGACCTGGCTGTGGCTCTCGTGATGCTCGACGCGGAGGTCGAGGTCGCCAGCCGCGCCGGCGTCCGGACGATCCCGATCCAGGACTTCCACCGACTCCCGGGCGAGACGCCGGACGTGGACACCACCCTTGCGGCAGACGAGCTGATCACGGCGGTTACCGTCGCGGCGCAGCCACTGGCGGCCCGCTCCCGCTACCGCAAGGTCCGCGACCGTGCCTCGTACGCGTTCGCGCTGGTCTCCGTGGCCGCCGCCCTCGAGGTCACCGACGGCACGGTCTCGCAGGTGCGCGTCGCGCTCGGGGGAGTGGCCCACAAGCCTTGGCGGGCAACGACTCTCGAGCAGCACCTGACCGGGCAACCCGCCACGGACGAGGACTTCACGGCCGCGGCCCGTGCCGAGCTGGCGCAGGCCGTGGGCACGCCCAGCACCGAGTTCAAGATCGACCTCGCGGTCCGTACGATCACCGCCACCCTCCGGCGACTGCGCGACGAAGGAGGTGCGTCATGACCCTGGCGCCCGAGCGGACGACCCAAGCCGTAGCGCCGACGGAGACCGACGAACGGACCGGTCCAGCCATCGGGAGGCCGGTCGACCGGGTGGACGGGCTCGCGAAAGCAACTGGCACAGCTCGGTTCTCGGCGGAGTACCCCTTGCCGGGCCTGACCCATGCCGTCCTCGTCCACGCGCCCATCGCCCGCGGTCGCATCACGTCACTCGACACTGCCCGGGCCGAGGCCCATCCGGGCGTGGTGCTGGTCCTGACCCACCACAACGCCCCGCGCCTCACCCCGCCACCGAGCCGGATGAACCCGATGGACCTCTCCACCATGGCCGCTGGGAGCTCCATCGCCTTCCTCAACACCGACGAGGTGCACGTCGACGGGCAGCCCGTCGCCGCCGTGGTGGCCGAGACCCTCGAAGCAGCCCAGTACGCCGCGTCCCTCGTCCATGTGGAGTACCAGGCCATCACTCCCACTGCCGACTTCGACGCAGAGCTGCCCACCGCGACGCGGGTCCGCTCGATGCCGGTGATGCCCGCGACGGGAGGCAAGCGCGGTGACGCCCGCGCGGCATACGCGACGTCGCCGGTGAAGGTGGACCTGACCTTCACCACCCCACAGCACAACCACAACGCCCTCGAACCCCACGCGACCACGGCCGTCTGGGACGGCGGACGGCTCACCGTCTACGAGGGCTGCCAGAACATCGACTGGACCCAGAAGTTCCTGGCCAAGCGGTTCGACATTCCGGCCGGCGACGTCCACGTCGTGTCGAAGTACGTCGGCGGGGGTTTCGGCGGCAAGTCCAAGGTGTGGGCCGCGACGTTGATCGCCTGCATGGCCGCCAAGGTCGCGGAACGGCCGGTGCGGCTGGCCCTCACCCGCGAGGGCGTCTATCGCACCGTGGGTGGTCGGACCCCCACCCGTCAGCGCGTGGCGATCGGGGCCTCGCGAGCCGGTCAGATGGAGGCCCTCATCCACTCGGCCACGTCACGCAAGGGTCGTGTCGGCGGTGAAGCAGACCAGATCGTCGCGTGCAGCCTTGACCTCTACGACGCCTCGACGATCCTGGCCGAGCAGAAGGTCGTCGAGCTCGACCTCATGACGAACACAGCCATGCGTGCCCCCGGCGAGGCGCAGGGCAGCTTTGCCGTGGAGTCCGCCGTGGACGAGCTCGCCATCGAGCTCGGAATGGACCCGGTCGACCTGCGCCTGCTCAACCAGCCCGGCGAGAACAGCCCGGTCCACGGAACGCGCTACTCCCACCGCAGGCTCGCCCAGACGCTCGAGCAGGGACGGGACCTGTTCGGGTGGGCCGATCGGCCGGCGCCGGGCACGCGCGACGGCAAGGACCTCGTGGGCTGGGGGGTGGCCGCCGCCATCCACCCGTCCTGGGAGTTCGTGGCCAACGTCCAGCTGACCGTTGATGCGACCGGTAGCGCCACGCTCGCCTGCGCCTTCCACGAGATGGGCATGGGCACGGCCACTGTCGTGGGCCAGATGGTCGCCGACTGCCTGGGGGTGCCGTTGGAGCGGGTGAACGCGCTCTACGGCGACTCTGACCTCCCCATGGGGCCGGGAGCGGGGGGCTCGGGCCAGACCGCGAGCCTGGCCGGCTCCATCGAGAAGGCCTGCCACGCCATGCGCAAGAGGCTGGACGCCCTGGCGTCCAAGGCGGGTATGCCGGACGGTTCCGACCCTGCCGAGGTCCTGACCCGCGCGGGCCAGCGTTCGCTCACGGTGCAGGTGGGTGCTGACTCCGGACCGAAAGCCATGTGGGGCCAGGTGCGGTTCCTCTCCAAGCTGGTGATGGACAGCAGGCGGTGGATGAAGGCCGCCACGGGGGCGCACTTCTGCGAGGTCAGGGTGGACGCCGACACCGGTGAGCTGCGAATCCGTCGGTGGGTCAGCGTCTTCGACGTGGGTCGGGTGGTCAACCCCAAGACGACCCACAGCCAGCTGCGCGGCGGGATCGTCATGGGTCTGGGCCTCGCGATGGGGGAGGAGACACTGATCGACACGCGGAGCGCGCGGATCATGAACCCGAGCCTCGCCGAGTACCACGTGCCTGTGCACGCGGATGTCCCCTTCCTGGACGTGCACACCCTCGACGACCCGGATCCCCAGATGCCCTTGGGCATCCTCGGGGCGGGCGAGGTGGGCATCGTCGGGGTCGGTGCAGCCGTCGCCAACGCGGTCCGCCACGCCACGGGGCGGCGCGTCACCGACCTGCCCCTGACGCTGGATCGCATCGTCGGCTGACTGCCCGTGGCGGGGCGCTCAACGGGACGAGGAGGAGGGCGGCCTGGACAGCTCCTCGACCGCCGCCTCGATGTCCTGGTCAGTGCGGTCCACGGGCTCCATGTACAACCTGGCGCCGGCGATCAGGTCGTCGCGCACCGTCACGATGATGACCCCGCGCATGGCAAAGGGCGAGCCGTCGGAGTGCTGACCCTGCCAGTCGAACTCACCCCACTCGGTGTCCCCGTCCACGCAGGAGGCAAGCAGCTCGGCGTGGAAGTCGGGGACGCCCTCGAACACCGCGGTCCAGTTGGCCAGGACCTGGGCGCTTCCCTTGAAGCCACGGCCGGGGTGGACGGGCTGGGAGCTGTCGTAGTCGGCGGCGAAGTGGGACGCCATGCGCTGCGCGTCGTGGGCGTTCTGTGCCTCCGTGAGGCGCTCCAGGATCCTCATGACGCTGACGTTAGCCCTGTCATCCGCGCACCGACAGCACCTGTCAGCGACGGCGCCCCCTCGCGAGCTGCGGACACACACAGGCATGCCTAGTCCCCGGGCGTGACCCAACCGGGCCATTGCCGTCCACCAGCCCTCGGCGCCAGCATCGACTCACGCACAATTCGCTGCGACGGAAGGGAATCCACATGAATCGTGCAACTCGCTCGATAGCGGCCAGTCTGATCCTCGCGGCCACCTGCGCAGTCCTCACTCCGGTCGCCGCATCGGCCGCGAGTGGACCGCTGGCTGGCAGGTGGACCTCGATCGACACCGACGGCAGCACCCAGACGCTGGACATCAGGGGCTCAGGGCGCACTGTCTACGCGATGACCTACGTCGACGATGCCGCCACCAACGCCTGCGGCGGCAACCCAGCCCGGCTGTCCGGCCCCGGCTACACGGACGGCAGCGATGTGGTGATGGTCGCGGCCCTCGTCTGCCTACCGGGAGGCAACGTGGTGAGGGAACGTCTGACCATCGAGTTCCACTACGACGGAGGCGCGGGCACCCTCACCGACGCCTTCGGGATCGTCTGGCATCGCGCCCCCTGATCAGGGGGTCAGACGGCCTTCAGCGGCTCTCTGCCTTGCGCAGGACCGACTCGAACTGCTTCCCCAGCGCTCGTGGCCCGGCGATGGGGATCAGGGCGGCGACGAGCTTGCCCCTGAACGAGTTGGGCAGCCGAGTGAGCGAGACGTGCAGGTCGGTGCCCCCGGCCGAGGGCACCAGCTCGTACCGCCAACCGCTGCCCGGTCCCCACAGGTTCGACTCCAGGGTGTCGATGGTGACGACGCCGGAGGAGGCGTTCCACGAGTAGCGTTCGCGCTCCCAGCCCATGCCGGTGCCCTCGGTCACCTCAGCCCAGTCCGGACCCTGTGCGTGGACCGTGAAGTGGGCCTCGTCGACGTTCGGCCAACACCGGGACCGGTCGGGGCCGAAGTCGGTGATCACGGCCATGACCGCGGTCGGCGACAAGCTGGTGTGGACGGTGAAACGGGTGGTCGCCATGCGCAGTGCTCTCCATTTCTCGTGGGAAATTGTGGGCCTCGGTGCACCATCATCCGCCATCCGAGCACGAAGCTCCGCCGCCCTACCGACCGGTTGACCCGGTGGTGGGGCGGCGGAGCCCTGCTCCGAAGCGCCTGACGTCACTTGACCTCGGCGCGGCGGACGATCAGCAGCCCGACGACCATGGGCAGGAGCAACCACAGGCCACCGGAGACTGCGAGGTGCTGCCACTGCTGGCTGGAGAGGTTGCCGTCGAAGAGGGGCATCTGCGAGTAGTTGAAGTCGGCCCACGGTTGCAGGTCGGCGAACCACTTCTGGTTCGCCGCCAGGAGACCGAGCAGCGGCGGCAGGACCAGGGTGTAGACGAAGTACGTGACGATCGCGCCAGGGGAGTTGCGGATGAGCAGGCCGAGCATGAAGCCGAAGACCATTCCGAGGACGCTGCCCAGGACGATCGTCGCGAAGTGGCCCACGGAGACGTTCCAGACCGGGTCCACGCCGGCGATGGCACTCCCGACGACCGTGCCGAGCACGCCGACGACGAGGGCGACGAACATCGACGCGACACCCACCGTGATGGCTGCGAGGAACTTGGCGCTGAGCACCCGACCGCGGTGCGGCACGAGGGTGAAGGTCGTCAGCCCGCTGCGCTGGCTCCACTCGCTCGTCACCGCGAGGATCCCGATCATGGGCAGGATCACGGTCATCGGCGCTCCGATGGCTGCCGCGAAGTTGTCGTAGGTGAGCTGGTCGTCGGGAGCGAACACGATGATGGCGGCCGTGGCGAGCACGCTGGTGATGACGATGCTGGCCATCAGCCAGAAGCCCGAGCGGGTGTCGAACATCTTGCGCAGCTCGACCCCGACGATGCGGGTCAGCGGGATCCGCGCGGCTGCTGTGCGCGTGCGGGGGGCGGGGGCGGCCGACTGGGAGGTCGGGGTCCGCAGGACGGTGGTGGTCATGCTGCTGCTCCTTCGCGCTGGGTGTCTGCGGTGAGCTCGAGGAACATCTCCTCGAGCCCGGCCCCGTCGGCGGTACGGAGCTCGGTGAGGACCAGGCGTGCGGCGAGCGCGATCTCGCCGACCTGGTCGGGTGCGGCGTCGGTGTGCACGCTGCCGTCTGGGTGGGGCGTGACGGCCAGGCCGGCATCCGCCATGGCCCGCGCCAGCGCGGCGGCGTCGCGTGCCCGGACCACGGTGCCGGCCGATGCGAGCAGGTCGGACTTGGTGCCCTGGGCCACGATCCGTCCGTTGCCGATGACCACGAGGTCGTCGGCGATGACCTCGATCTCGTGGAGGAGGTGGGAGGAGAGCAGGACGGTGCCGCCCTGGTCGGCGAACCCTCGCAGCAGGTCACGCATCCATCGGATCCCGGCCGGGTCGAGGCCGTTGGCGGGCTCGTCGAGGATGAGGACGTGCGGGTCGCCCAGGAGGGCGGTCCCGATGCCGAGGCGCTGGCGCATCCCCAGGGAGTAGTCGCGGACGCGCCGGTCGGCCTCGTTGTCGGTGAGGCTGACGAGCTCGAGCATCTCCTGGACCCGCGCCCGGGGCAGGCCCATCGTCCGCTGGGCGAGCGTGAGGATCTCGCGTCCGGTGCGGCCGGCGTGCTGTGCGGAGGCGTCCAGCAGGACTCCCACCTCGCGGCCCGGGTTGGGCAGGTCGGTGAACCGCTGTCCGTCGACGGTGGCGGTACCTGAGGTGGCCGGGGTGAGGCCGACGATGATTCGCATGGTGGTCGACTTGCCTGCGCCGTTGGGGCCGAGGAAGCCGGTGACGCGGCCCGTGGCCGCGGAGAACGAGACGTCGTTGACGGCGGTCAGTCCACGTCCGTAGGTCTTCGTGAGTGATTCGACAGTGATCATGCCGAGAATCGTGGCGCTGACAGCCACGTGGACACATCGGGGACAGACCCCATGCTCACCCTGAGGCGACCCTGATTCCTCCTCAGGGGCGGTCGATCTCGGCGAACACCGGCCGTCCGAGGGTCGGGTCCTCGAGCAGCCGGCCGAAGTCGGTGGTGTTGCGCGAGATCGAGATGAGCAGTCGTCCGTCGGCCAGCGCGATCCCGGGGTGGGCGAGCGGAGCGTACTTGAGCTGTCCCGACGGGTCCTGGAACTCCGCCCTCGTCCCTCGCTGAGCCGCCCAGGGGCCGACGGGTGAGTCCGACGACCACGCGTAGACCGTGTTGCCGAGGTCGCCGTCCCGCTTGGAGACGATGACGAAGTGGCCGTCGACGGCGTCGACCGACAAGGTCTGGGAGACCCCGCCCTCGGCCGCGAGGACCACCGCAGCGCGATCCTGTTCCGACACCCAGGCCGCGCCGTCCCAGAACTGCCACGTGGAGCGGTCACGCGCGGCAGCCACCGGTGCGCGGGCGGCATACAGCGCTCGTCCGAAGGAGTGGCGAGTGGGGAGCCGGGTGCCGTAGACGTAGAGCCAGTCACCACTCACGGTCATCGCCGAGCCCCAGTTGACCTGGTCGGGCGCGGGGCTGTCGGGGGTGATGTCCAGCTGGTGCCGCAGCTGCGGGGCCCCACCGGTGGGCACCTCGAAAACCGTTGCGCTGCTGCCGAGGTACGTGAAGTCGAAGCTTCCCGCAACGCCACGACGGATGCGTGCGGTGATGACGACGAGGAAGTCAGCGTCCGGCCTCGACAGCGACACCACCGACATCGGCCAGTGGACGACGCCATCGGCGCGGTCGGGGATCGCCGGTCCCCGCGCTGACGTCTCGACCTGGGACGTGCACAGTCCGCTCGTGACCAGCATGGAGTTGGCCACGATCCGCGGGGAGATCCCTTCGCGGCGCACCGTGTCGCCGAAGACCCACACGATCCGCTCATCCGGGAGTCGGGCGCTGGCGCCGATGTCGCCGGCCTGCCACAACGGCAGGTCGAGGCCCGCGACGATCCGGTTGAGCTGGCCGACCGTCACGGTGGGCGGCCTCCCTGTGGAGGTCGCCACCGGGCAGGTCGGGGTGAGTCGGGGGTATGCCGGGGTGCCGGCAGGCGGTGCCGGCGCACCGCTTGGTGAAGGGGCGGAGCACCCCACCAGGGCAAGGAGGACGATTGCCGCGCTGGCCGCGAAGGGGATGGCGCGCCGCATGCAGGCAATCCTAGGGAAGCGACACGCCGACCCAACATGTGGTGCCGCGCTTTGCGCCAACCACCCGCATATGGTGTCTCTTGCTGGTCCGAAGGCCGCGCAATCGGTCTTCGGGGCAAGAGGGAACCCGGTGAGATTCCGGGACTGCCCCGCAGCGGTAAGCGGAAACGACCGCCGTCATCAAGCACTGCTCGCACACGCGGGTGGGAAGCGACGGCCAGTAGGAACCGAGTCGGCGACCCACCAGATCCGGGTCGCCGGCACGACACGTCCGCGAGTCCGAAGACCTGCCAGCGACCGTGCACACCGTGCGCGGTGAGTCGTGGCCTCGAGGGCGGGTCACACGACATGCGCAGCACCGCACCCCGTCGCCCTCGGCGACGCGCGTGGCTGCGTCGTCGTCTCCTCCTCGCGTCCGCGGCACCGATTCGCTCGCGAGGAGAGAGCAGTGACCGACACCAGCACCGACGTGGTCGACAGTGACGTCGTCCACCCCCCTGAGGCCGCCGAAGCGACGACCACCCGACGCACGACGATGGCCGTGCGCAAGCGCAACGGCGACGCCGAACCCGTCGACGTGATGAAGATCGTCCGCGCCGTGGAGCGGTGGTGCGACGACCTCGCCGAGGTCGACCCCATGGCGATCGCCACCCGGACCATCAGCGGCCTCTACGACGGAGCCACCACCGCCGAGCTCGACCGACTGTCCATCCAGACGGCGGCAGAGATGACCGCGGCCGAGCCGGAGTACTCCCGGCTCGCAGCCCGGTTGTTGTCGAACTACATCGACAAGGAGGTCCGCGGGCAGCAGATCGCGTCGTTCAGCCAGGCCGTCCGCCTCGGGCACCTCGAGGGACTGATCGGTGACGAGACCGCTGCCTTCGTCGAGGCCAACGCGCGCAAGCTCGACCACGCCGTCGACGTGTCCAACGACCGGCGATTCGAGTACTTCGGGCTGCGCACCGTCTACGACCGCTACCTGCTGCGCCACCCCGACACCCGGTTGGTCATCGAGACCCCCCAGTACTTCCTGCTCCGGGTGGCCTGCGGCCTGTCGCACACACCTCAGGAAGCGATCGCCTTCTACCAGCTGATGGCCTCGCTGGCCTACCTGCCCAGCTCTCCCACCCTGTTCAACTCCGGCACGCGGCACACCCAGATGTCGTCCTGCTACCTCGTCGACTCGCCCCAGGACGAGCTGGAGTCGATCTACGACCGTTACACCCAGGTCGCCAAGCTGTCCAAGTTCGCTGGTGGCATTGGGATCTCGTGGTCGCGGGTGCGGTCCCGTGGGGCGCTGATCCGTGGCACCAACGGTCACTCCAACGGCATCGTCCCGTGGCTGCGCACCCTCGACTCGTCGGTCTCCGCGGTCAACCAGGGCGGTCGCCGCAAGGGAGCCGCGTGCGTCTACCTCGAGCCATGGCACCCCGACATCGAGGAGTTCCTCGAGCTGCGCGACAACACCGGCGAGGACGCCCGCCGAGCCCACAACCTCAACCTGGCCAACTGGGTCCCCGACGAGTTCATGCGCCGCGTCGAGGCCGACGAGCAGTGGAGCCTGATCGACCCGAACGAGGTGCCCGAACTCCCGGACCTGTGGGGTCCGGCCTTCGAGGCTGTGTATGCCGCGGCGGAGCGCGACGGACGCTTCGTGCGCCAGGTCAGCGCACGCGAGCTCTACGGCAAGATGATGCGGACCCTGGCCCAGACCGGTAACGGCTGGATGACCTTCAAGGACGCCAGCAACCGGACGTGCAACCAGACCAGCGACGACCAGGTGCCCGGCGCGCCGGTCGTCCACCTCTCCAACCTGTGCACCGAGATCATCGAGGTCTCCAGCAACGACGAGACGGCCGTGTGCAACCTGGGTTCGGTCAACCTGGCCCAGCACCTGACCGGTGGTCGCGACGCAATGGACTGGGACAAGCTGCGGGCGACCGTGCGGACGGCCGTGACCTACCTGGACCGCGTCATCGACATCAACTACTACCCGTCCGCCGAGTCCGCGGCGTCCAACCCGAGATGGCGGCCCGTGGGCCTGGGCGTCATGGGCCTGCAGGACGTGCTGTTCGCGTTGCGGCTGCCGTTCGACTCGTCCGAGGCGCAGGAGCTGTCCACCCGCATAGCGGAGGAGGTCTACCTGTCGGCACTGGAGCAGTCCGCGGAGCTGGCGGGCGAGCACGGCCCGCACCCGGCATACCAGCAGACGCGCGCGGCGCGCGGTGATCTGCAACCCGACCTCTGGGGTGTCACGCCGACTCAGACCCGGCGCTGGGAGTCGGTGCGGAACGCCATCAAGGAGAATGGACTTCGCAACTCGCTGCTCATCGCCATCGCGCCCACGGCAACCATCGCCTCGATCGCGGGCGCCTACGAGTGCATCGAGCCACAGGTGTCCAACCTGTTCAAGCGCGAGACACTCTCGGGGGAGTTCCTCCAGGTCAACACCGCCCTCGTGCGCGAGCTCAAGGCACGCGGGCTCTGGACCCCCGAGGTGCGCGAGGCGATCAAGCGCAGTGACGGCTCGGTCCAGGGCATCACGTCGATCCCTGCAGACGTACGGCTGTTGTTCCGCACCGCGTGGGAGCTGCCTCAGAAGTCCCTCATCGACATCGCGGCTGCCCGCCAGCCCTACATCGACCAGAGCCAGTCGCTCAACCTGTTCCTCGCCTCACCGACGATCGGGAAGCTGAGCTCGATGTACCTCTACGCGTGGAAGGCCGGCCTGAAGACGACCTACTACCTGCGGTCCCGCCCAGCCACCCGCATCCAGCAGGCGACCATCTCCGTCGCCGCGCCCATCCCGACCGTCCCCGACGAGGAAGCCGTCGCGTGCTCCCTCGAGAACCCCGAGAGCTGCGAGGCCTGCCAGTGAGCATCGACCAGACCACCACCGACACGACCGTCGCGACCGACCACTCGGCCACGCGGATGCTCCTCGACCCGGGGATGAACCTGACGTTGCGGCCGATGCGCTACCCGCACTTCTACGAGCGCTACCGCGACGCCATCAAGAACACCTGGACCGTCGAGGAGGTCGACCTGCACACGGACCTCAAGGACCTCCAGCGCCTCACCGACGCCGAGCGACACCTCGTGGGGCGGCTGGTGGCGTTCTTCGCCACCGGCGACACGATCGTGGCCAACAACCTGGTGCTCAACCTCTACCAGCACATCAACTCCCCCGAGGGGCGGCTCTACCTCAGCCGCCAGCTGTTCGAGGAAGCCGTGCACGTGCAGTTCTACCTGACCCTGCTCGACACCTACGTGCCCGACGAGCAGCAGCGCCAAGAGGCCTTCGCCGCGGTCGACAACATCCCGTCCATCAAGGACAAGGCCGACTTCTGCTTCCGCTGGATCGACTCGGTGTTCGACCTCGACAAGCTGGAGACCAGGGAGCACCGACGGGCCTTCCTGCTCAACGTGATCTGCTTCGCCGCCTGCATCGAGGGGCTGTTCTTCTACGGCGCCTTCGCCTACGTCTACTTCCTGCGGTCGCGCGGCCTGCTCAACGGGCTGGCGAGCGGCACCAACTGGGTGTTCCGCGACGAGTCGATGCACATGGCGTTCGCGTTCGACGTCGTCGAGACGGTGCGGCGCGAGGAGCCGGACCTCTTCGACGACGACCTCGCCGCACAGGTGCGGGCGATGATGCGCGACGCCGTCGACGCCGAGGCGCAGTTCGCCGAGGACCTGCTCGGTGGAGGCGTGGCCGGCCTGTCCGTCACCGACATGCGCACCTACCTCGAGTCGGTCGCCGACCGGCGGCTCGAACAGCTCGGGCTCGACCCGGAGTACGGCTCGAAGAACCCGCTGGCGTTCATGGAGCTGCAGGACGTCCAGGAGCTGTCGAACTTCTTCGAGCGTCGCGTCTCGGCCTACCAGGTCGGGGTGTCCGGCTCGGTCGCCTTCAACGAGGAGTTCTAGGAGGGGGCCGCCAGGGCTGGCTCACCACCAGCCCTGGCGGCGGGCCCAGCGCAGCAGCCACAGGCTGATCGAGGCCATCACCACGAGGACGATGATCAGCTGCGTCCAGTGGGTCTGGTTGTTGACGATGACGTTCATGCCGTAGACCGACGCGATGGCGGTGACGGGCAAGGTGATCGCCGCGATGACCGCGAGGCGTTCCATCGCGACGGTCATCTTGGTCGTGACCCGGGTCTGGTAGAGCTCGATCACGCCGAACAGGAACTGGCTCTCACCGTCAGCGAGGCTGCGGACCCGGTCGAACTGCTCGGACAGGTCGCGGGCGTGCCGCCGTGACTCGTCGCTGGCGAACCGCTCGAGCGAGGCCAGCCGCCCGTAGACCTCGTGGGCCTGCCCAGCCTGGGTTCGGGAGATGAGCAGCTCGTGGCGCAGCAGGAACAGCTCCTCGAGCAGCTCCTCGGGCTGGTGGAAGTCCGAACCCATCACCCGCATCTCCAGGGCCGGGAGCCGGCCTGCGACAGACTTGACCGCCGCGCTCTGCCGACGGGCCACCGCAGACCCGATTGCATAGGACAGCTCGCTCGGGGTCCTGGGGCGGAACCGTCCGGCTTCGATGCGTTCCCGGACGGTCCTGGTCTCCTCGGTGGCGTCGAACAGGGAGACCGCGGGATTGCGCGGACCGTGCACGGTCACGAGGTAGCGGGTGCCGACCAGCTGGTCGAGCTCGAGCATGTGGACGTGCCCGCCCTCGCCGGCCAGGGGCGTGTGCACGATGACGAAGGTGTGCTCCTCGTAGCCGTGCACGGAGGGGACGAAGTTCCGCTCACGACAGGCCTTCACGACCATGGGGTGCGCATGGAACCGCTCGCGCAGCACCGCCTCCGCGGCGTCGTCGAACTCGGGGACGTCCACCCAGACGAACCCGTCGTCGCGCTGCAGCAGGGCGTCGACCTGGGCGACGTCGTGCTCCTCGAGCCCGGCCTCCGACACCCAGCAGGTGCCGATCATGGTGGTGTGTCTCGACCCGTGGCTGGCGAGCGTCCGGCCTCAGCCGGTGAAGCTCGTCTCCAGGGTGATCGGGATCTTGAGGGCCTGGCTCACCGGGCAGTTGGCCTTGGCGTCCTGGGCCGCCTCCTCGAACTGCTCGGCGGTGATGCCGGGGACGTTCCCGACGACCGACAGAGCGCTCCCGGTGATGCCGGTGCCCGGCTGGAACGTCACGGTGGCCGTGGTGTCCAGCGACGTCGGGGGGTTGCCCCCCTTGGCGAGCACATTGGACAGGGCCATCGAGAAGCACGTCGAGTGCGCGGCGGCGATGAGCTCCTCGGGGCTCGTCTTGCCGTTCGCCTCCTCGGCGCGGGAGGGCCATGACACGGCATACGTCCCGATCCCGGAGGACTGGAGCTCGACCTGGCCCGAGCCCTCCATGAGTGAGCCTTCCCAGTGGGCGGACGCGGTGCGGGTGGTGGCCATGGGCACTCCTTGCTGAGCGGACGTGGGACGACTACCTGCCCAATCTAGGCGCTCGACCCACAACCGCAACGGGCAGGGACGAAGGACCCTGTGGCGTCGACCGTCCGGGAGCCACTCTGGAGTACCAAGCGGTAGACCCCTGACATCCATCGAAAGAGGCAAACATGCTGGTCCGGGAGCTGGTGACCCGAGACGTGGTCTCGGTGCTGGACGGCTCGGCGCTCGACGCGGCTGTGCGCGTCCTGGCCGAGCACCACGTCTCCGCCCTGCCCGTCGTGGACGCCGAAGGCCGGGTCGTCGGCATCCTCAGCGAGGCCGACATCCTGCGGCTCCACGTCGCGACCGACCCGCGGGCGCACCTCCGGCCCGTCGATGACGGCCGGCCCGAGCCGTGGCCATCCGCCGTCCACGAGGTGATGAGCGCCGACCCCCTGGTTGCCCACGAGGCGAGCGACGTGTCGGAGGTTGCGCGGATCCTGGCAGACACCGGGTGGAAGAGCCTTCCGGTGGTGGGTGAGCACGGCGAGCTCACGGGCATGGTCAGCCGCAGCGATGTCATCCGGGCCCTGGCCACGCGTGACGCCGACATCTGGTTGCGGGTCGTCCGCGACGTGGCGGAGCTGGACCGGCCTGCCTGGGAGGTGTCGGTGGCTCGTGGGGTGGTGACTGTCACCGGGGTGCTGAGCCGGAGCGACGCGCGACTCGCAGCGTCCGTCGTGGCGACAGGTCCGGGGGTCCGGGACGTGGTCGTGGAGGTCGAGACGGGCCCAGGGGATCGACGGGCCGACGAACACCGGTCGGGGTAACGCCTGCCACCCTACGATGGGGCGTGTGGCAGACCAGGAGACGCAACCGGCGCAGGGGCCTGGCACCATCGCGCGGCTCTCCGGGCTCGACCTCGACGACCTGATCGCCGAGCTGAGGTCCCGGGCCGGCAGCGCGCGGACGGCGCAGCAGCGGCTCGAGGCCCTGCTCGATGCCGTGGTGGCGGTGACCTCGGACCTGGAGCTTGCAGCGGTCCTGCGGCGGATCGTGGAGTCTGCCTGCCAGCTGGTCGACGCCACCTATGGCGCCATGGGGGTGCTCGGCCCCAACGGGGAAGAGCTCATCGAGTTCGTCACCCACGGCATCTCGGACGAGGACAGGGCGGCCATCGGTCCACTTCCGCACGGCCGGGGCCTGCTCGGGATGATCATCACGAGCCCCCACCCCCAGCGGGTCGACCGCATCAGCGACCACCCGGACTCCTACGGCTTCCCCGCCAACCATCCCGAGATGACGAGCTTCCTCGGGGCGCCGGTGCGGATCCGCAAGGAGGTCTTCGGCAACCTGTACCTCACCGACAAGCGCAACGCGGAGCGCTTCAGCGAGGACGACGAGACGATCCTCACCGCCCTCGCCGCAGCAGCCGGGGTGGCGATCGACAACGCACGGCTCTACCACCGCAGCGTCACGCAGCAACACTGGGGCGAGGCCACCCGCGACCTCGTGTCAGCCCTGCTGGCAGGCGGGTCGGAGGCCGATGTCCTCGCGGACGCCGTCGATCGCGTCCTCGTCCTCACTGGTGCCGAGGGCGCGCTGATCGCCCAGCCCACCGGTCGCGACCTGGTTGTCGTGGCGTCGGCGGGACCCAAGGCGGCCGGGGTCGGCACGATCCTGGATGACGCGGAGACCCGCGCCACCCTGACCGCGGCGCCCAGCGAACCCGACCCGGCGGCGGACCACGTCGTCGTGCCCCTCTCGACGGGCGGACCGCAGGCCTTGGGGGTGATGGTCGTCCACGGGCTGCCTGTCGAGCTCGGTGGCATCTCGGCACCCCTCCTCGACTTCGCCCAGCGACTGGCAGTGGGCCTCACCGCAGCCAGTGCGCAACGCGAGAAGTCGCGCATCGACCTCCTCGAGGACCGCGACCGGATCGCCCGGGACATGCACGACCACGTCATCCAACGGCTGTTCGCCACAGGCATGTCGTTGCAGTCCGCGAGTCGCCTGACCAGCGAACCGACTGCCCGCGAACGCATCGAGACGGCAGTGGACGAGGTCGACGCCGTCATCAAGGACATCAGGCACACGATCTTTGCGCTCAACCGCGCCCCTGACGCCCGCAGTCTTGCGGCCGAGGTCACCACCATCTGCGAGGGCGCGGCCGTGAGCCTGGGCTTCGCGCCGTCCTTCACCATGCGTGGGAGCGTCGCCGACGTTCCTGAGCACATCGCGGCCGACCTGTTGGCGGTTGTGAGGGAGGGGCTCAGCAACGTCGCGCGGCACGCCCGGGCCAGCCAGGCCGAGGTCGTCATCGAGGTGTCCGACACAGTGCTGGTGCGGGTCCGGGATGACGGCGTCGGGCTGCCGTCGGACGCCAACCGGTCCGGGCTCGACAACCTCGCGCGCCGGGCGCACGGCCGCGGGGGCCGCTTCGAGCTCGCTCCGGTCGCCACCGGCGGCACGGTGCTCGACTGGGAGGTCCCACTCCTGTCGGAGGGCTGAACCGACGCAGGGACCTTCGCCCCTGTCTTCACCGGTGCGCCGGGCGCATTCTCGGTGCATGACGTCTCACCTCGACAGCCCACCCAGGACCGGTCGCGCCCTTCCGTCCACCGGACTCGTCGGTGCCCCGGTCATCGTCGGGTTCGACGAGAGCGCCGCGTCCGTGGCGGCGGTTCAATGGGCTGCGACGGAAGCCGCACGGCTCGGGTCGGAGCTCATCGTCCTCAGCGCCTCCGATCCACCGGTCCAGACGCCAGTGGGCGCCGGTGTGATCCGCCCGGTGCCCGACCTGTGGAGCCTCAGTCGGGCGGCGGCCGCACGGGGCGTGGACCTTGCCCGGTCGTGCAACCCCGACGGTGCCATCGGGGCCGTGGGGGTCGTCGGCGGTCCTGCCGGCGAGCTGGTCGCACGGTCCAGCGAGGCCGGGCTCGTGGTGGTCGGGCGAAACCGGCGAAGCGCCCTCCAGGCAGCCGTCCTCGGGTCCGTCTCCTTCGCCGTGGCCCTGCACGCCCGGTGCCCCGTGGTCGTGGTGGGCGAGGGCGCGGAGAGACACCCGGGCACATCGTGGCCGGTTGTCGTCGGTATCGACGGGTCCCGTCCGGCACTGGCCGCGGTGGCCCTCGCCGTCGAGTTCGCCCGCAGGTGGCAGGCACCGCTGCACGTCGTGAGCGCTTGGCGCGCGCCATCGGTCACGGCGTGGCCCGACGGACCGGACGACGTGTCCTTCTCGTCATCGGCGCAGCCGTGGGTGTCGGTGGCGCACGCAGCCGTCGACGAGGCCATCGCGCAGGTACGCTCCGTCGACCCCGACCTGACGGTCACGGGGTCCGTCATCGAGGGGCGCGCCGACGACGTCCTCGTCGAGCAGTCCCGTCGTGCGGGCCTGGTGGTCATCGGGAGTCGCGGGAAGGGCGGTTTCGCGGGCCTCATGGTGGGCTCGGTGAGCCACGGCGTGATGCGTCGCTCGGCCAGCCCCGTGGTGGTCGTGCGTCGGGGTTCCCTGTGATCCGGCCCGATGGCCTGAGCGCCGCTACCGTGTGGACGTGGCGTCCCCCTCCGTCGACTGCGCGCCTCGGTAGGCTCGTGGACGAGAGGGAGTGATCAGTGGTGGGCATCACCGTGTTCTTGCTCGACGACCACGAAGTCGTGCGACGTGGCCTGCGCGAGCTGATCGAGGTGGAGGACGACCTGGAGATCGTGGGTGAGTCGGGGTCGGCGCACGAGGCCAGCCGCCGCATCCCCGCCCTCCGACCCGATGTCATGGTCCTTGACGGGCGGCTCCCAGACGGCTCGGGGATCGACGTGTGCCGCGACGTCAGGTCCGTCGACCCGAGCATCCGCGCGATCATCCTCACGTCCTACGACGACGAGCAGGCGCTGACCGCCGCAGTGGCGGCCGGAGCGGCCGGCTACGTGCTCAAGGACGTCCGCGGTGCCGACCTGGTCACGTCCATCCGGCGGGTCGCCGCGGGGGAGTCCCTCCTGGCCCCCGACGTCGTTGAGCGGCTCCGTCAGGCCTGGGGACACGAGCAGCCGGCCGATCCGCGGCTGGCGGCCCTCACCCCGCAGGAACGCCGCATCCTCGACTGCATCGCGCAGGGCCTGACCAACCGGCAGATCGGTGACTCGCTGTCACTGGCCGAGAAGACGGTGAAGAACTACGTCACCTCGGTGCTCGCCAAGCTCGGGATGGAGCGCCGCACTCAGGCTGCGGTCTACATCGCCGGGCAGGGAGTCAGACCAGCTCGCGACCAGTGATGCTCTGGGTGCGCACCCTCACCCAGGTGCTGGGTCCCTCGTGGGACGGCACCCACGGCATGCGGGCCACCGAGTCCAGTCGTCGCACGTCCGCTTCGTCTTCGACGAGCATGGCCGTTCCCTGGACCAGGACGCTCCAACCCTTGTGCGTGGCCGCATCGAACCAGTCGACCTCGAAGGCCACGACGTCCCGGTCGATGGCGACCTGGAGCTTGGAGTCACCCGCGGTGCGGAAGCAGACGTCCACCCCGTCCAGGGTGTGCACGACTGGCAGGATGGCCAGCTCTCCGTCGAGGTGGAAGGCGAGGCGACCGACGGGCACCTGCGCCAGTCGTGAGCGGCACTGCTCGAGGTCGAGGACCTCGAGGCCCGTGTGGTCAGTGGGCCTGACGACGTCGGACATCACGGTGCGTCTGGTGGGGGTGGACGACATGGCTCCTCCTCGGCTCGGGCCGGCCGGCCGCTGGCCTCTGCCTTCAGGGTTGTCCGGCGAAGTGGCCGGCGACAGGGACCTTGGACCCTGACCACGGCATACCCGGGCGCGTCACTGTGGACCCATGGACACGCACCGCGACGACACGCACCGCACCTCGCTCCACACGTACGAGCAGCACGAGCAGCCCGGGGAGAGCCCGGCGGAGGTGCTCACGGTGGCCCAGTGCTGGGCCAGGCTCCGGCAGGGGGTGGTCGGGCGCGCGGCGGTCATCCACGACCGACGTCCCGACATCTTCCCGGTCAACTACGCCGTCGACCACGGGTCGCTGGTGTTCCGCACCGGGTCCGGCACTCTCTTCACCTCATCCGACGGCGCCTTCGTCGCCTTCGAGGTGGACGGCTACGACACGAGTGACGCGACGGCGTGGAGCGTCGTCGTGCGTGGAGTCGCCCATGAGGTCTACGACCTCGACGACGCGCTGGACGCGCTCCGCCTGCCGCTGTATCCGTGGCACGACGCCCCCAAGCCGCGCATCATGCGGATCCACCCGGACTCGGTGTCCGGGCGTCGGTTCGCCGTGCGGGGTGGGCACGTCTCCGCCGACCCTCCGCACACGAAGCAAGACGAGTGACCCGCGGCCCACTCGAACCGGCCCCGAGATGACGGGACCTTAGGCCCTGATCCGACGCACTCAGCCACGCGAAAGTTGTTCTGTCAGAACCAATACCACGGTGCAACGCACCACAGGAGGAATCGCCACCATGCGACGACGCACACTCGACGCCCTGCTCACCACCGGCGGCCTCATCGTCGCCGCAGTCCTCCTGGTTGTCGGGGGACTGATGACGTGGGCGAGCAGCTTCGTGGACAACGAGGTCCACTCCCAGCTCTCGGCCCAGCACATCACCTTCCCCGCCCAGGGCAGCGAGCAGCTCAACGACCCGCTGGTCAAGCCCTACCTCGAGCAGTACGCCGGCCAGCAGCTCACCACGGGTGCGCAGGCAAAGGCCTATGCGGACCACTTCATCAAGGTCCACCTCAACGAGTCGACCGGTGGCAAGACCTACTCCGAGCTGAGCGCCGCGGCCCGCGCCAACCCTGACGACCCGAAGGCCAAGGCCATGGTCGACCTGGCCTTCAAGGGCGAGACCCTGCGCGGCCTGCTGCTCAACGCCTACGCCTTCGGCACCATGGGCAAGATCGCGATGTATGCCGCGTGGGCCGCCTTCCTCGGCGCGGCGGCGATGATCGCCCTGGCACTCCTCGGCTTCATGCACCTGCGCCGGGTACCGGTCGAGGAAGAGGTCGGTGTCGGCTCGCGCCGCACCGCGCCGAAGCCCGCGATCGCCTAGCCCGACCGGTCAAGGACCAGAGCCCCCGTTCCCCCGGAACGGGGGCTCTGTCGTGCCCGGCCGTCTGACCCGGCTACACCGAGTCAGAACGCGGTGTAGCCGCCGTCGGCCACGAGTACGGACCCGGTGACGAACGAGGACGCGTCGCTGGCCAGGAAGATCACCGCCGGGGCGAGCTCATCGACGG
This sequence comes from Pedococcus sp. P2_F6, assembly GCF_056403675.1. Classification (NCBI taxonomy): domain Bacteria; kingdom Bacillati; phylum Actinomycetota; class Actinomycetes; order Micrococcales; family Intrasporangiaceae; genus Pedococcus; species Pedococcus sp. P2_F6. The sequence continues at coordinate 736,964 of NZ_JBFUEZ010000001.1, read as the reverse complement.
TGCCATAGCGCTGCATGGGGGCGTCGTCGATCCAGTGCTGACGGAACTGCGGGTCGTCGACGGGGGACATGTCCGTCTTGATGTAGCCGGGGGCCAGGGCGTTCACGCGCACCCCGTGTGGAGCCCACTCGGCGGCCAGGCTGCGCGTGAGGTGGTGCACGGCCGCCTTGGAGGCGTTGTAGGCCGGCTGCCACTGCGGCCGGTTGACGATGAACCCCGACATCGAGCCGATGTTGACGATCGACCCGGAGCGCTGCGAGACGAACTGTCGGCCAAAGATCTGCGAGCACGTCCACACCGCGTCGAGGTTGACGGCCATGACCGCACGCCAGTCCTCCGGCGTCACGTCGAGGGCCGGCGCGTGGACGCAGGCGCCGGCGTTGTTGACCAAGACGTCGACCCGGCCGTGGAGGGACAGGGTCGAGTCCAGGACGCGCTGCACGTCCTCGGCCACAGTCACGTCGGCCGCCACGAAGTCTGCCCGGATGTCGTTGCCTCGCAACGAGTCCAGCACATCTTCAGCCGCGGCGGTGTCTCGTCCGACCAGCATGACGGAGGCACCTGCGTCGCCGAGGGCCTGGGCGAACCCGGCGCCCAGGCCTCGGGTCGCGCCGGTGACGACGGCGACCCGATCAGCCAGGGAGAAGCGGTCGAGTGCATTCATCCGACCAATCTAGATCTCGGGTAACACACGCGACACCGGTGGCCGCGCGGCATACCCGCGCAGCGATCACCGCTGCCGGGGCCTGGCTCACCGGCCTGTCCTGCTAGGGCGCGAGGAACTGCACGCGGGTGTTGTCGGAGAACCGCACGACGAGGGTCGCGCTGCCCTGGTGGTACGGACATGGGGTGACTCGCTCGGTACAGGGCACGAGGAACATCCGGTCGCCGTTCTGCACCAGCAGCCGCAGACCGCGGTACCGGTACCGGAAGGTCTGCCCCTCCTCCGTCTGCAGGGCAGCCTCGGAGACGTCGGCATTGCGCAGGTAGAGCCGTTCGCGGGTGTCGAGGACGACCCTCGGCAGCTCGTTGAGCCGGCCGGCCTGCTCCTGGCCCAGCCCCGTGCCCGACCACTGCGCGAGCGTCGCGTTCGTCCAGAAGACAGCGGCGGCGACTGTGAGCCACAGCGCGACACGCAGGCGGACCGTGCCGTGCCGCTGCCCCATGGCGTATGCCGTGATGCCGGCTCCCAGCGCGAGGAGGACGGGGGCGACGAGCGGGTAGTAGGTCCACCGTCCGGAGACGGGGTACGAGAACAGCACCACCAGCCCGACGCCGAGGATGGTCGTGCCCACGATGAGAGTGGCCCGGGCGTGTCCGGTCAGTCGGGGCCCGAGCCAACGGTTGACGGCGACGCCACCCGCCACGAGGAGGAACAGGACGAGCACCGGCACCAGCAGCGGCTGCGGGCTACGCATGACGAAGGCCTGCGTCGACAGGCCGATGGTGTCGACGTCCAGGCCGAAGTAGAGGTACTGCGCCCGCGTCGAGACGTATCCGAAGTAGAAGAGCAACGCACTGAGCGCGGTCGCGGGAGCCACGATGTTGCCCGCGAAGCTGTAGACCCGGTCCCACGACAGCCTGGAGGTGCTGGCGGAGGTGTCAGGACTGGCGACGGTGCTGGGGCTCCTGGGAGTGTCGTCGTCCTGCGCCCCCGGTCGGCTGGGCTCGGTTGCCATCCGTCAGGTCGTCTCGGGTTCTGGGGATGGTGGCACGGTGAGCTGGACGGAGATCTGCGGCTGGTCGCCGAGCGCTGCCACGAACTGCCGGCACGTGGGGGAGTCGTTGCGCGGACAGTAGACGAGACCCTTGAAGCCCACGGACGGACTGGTGTCCTGGGGGATCGTCCCGACCAGCCGGACGAGCAGGTCGCAGCGTTGGGCGGTCGACCGGAAGATGTAGCCGACGCAGTTGGGTTGCGAGGAACCACATCCTCCCCGTACGACCTTGAAGACGTTCGGGGTGAACAGGGGACTCGTGATCTCCACCGCGGTACCGCGCGGGATCTCTCCGTTGTTGTTGGCGATCCAGGACACCTCGGCGCACTGCAGCGTGGGGTCGTCCTCACGCAGCGCGGATCCGCCGCCGACCGGCAGGCGTGCGACGGAGATCGCCGGGTTGCTGTTGCTGCTCGACGAAGCCGGGGTGGTGGGGTCCGTGTCCTCTGGGGTGGGTGCCGGCTCGGGACCGGGCTCGGAGGTCGACTGGTCCGACGTCGAGCTGTCGGTCGCCAACCCGCCACCGCCGGACCCGGCACAGGCGACCAGGATCGACGCCAGCAGCAGGGCGAGCAGTGCCTGCAGTGGTCGACGCCCGCTGAGGTCGATGCGGCTTCGCCCGTGGACCAACAGCGGTGCCCGGCTCATATGTTCCCGCCCAGTCCGAGCGCGTGGCTGACCAGTTCCGCTGCCTCGGTTCCGTTGCTCGCATCGATGGTTCGTGCGGACAGGTCCCTGACGATCGCGGAGATCCGGATGCCGCGGTTGGCGACCCAGATCCGTTTGTTCTCAGGGGTGTCGGCGTCGGCGAGGTTGCCGTCGAGGTCGACGAACTGGCCTTCGGTGTTGCGCTGCTGCTCGCTGGCGTGATGGAGGCCGATGAGCTCCCAGCTGTCACTGAGCAGGGGAGCCCCGGATGAGCCGGGTTCGGTGTCGGCGTCGTAGAGCAGGTACTTGGGGTTCTCCACCCCTTGGCCGTCGACGAGGGGACCGCTGAAGGTGTTGTTGCGCAGGGTGACTTCGCGGTGCCGCCCCTGGGGGTGCTGGATGACGTTGACCGGCTGGCCCTTCACGATCTTGCCCACCCCGCCGTGCATGGCGATGTAGCCGAACGTCTCGCCCGGGGGCTTGTCCGCGACCGGGGCCACGGCGACCAGGGTGAAGTCCAGGTCGTCGGCGGGGCTGGTGACGAAGCACCGCTCGGGCTGGAGGGCCACCTTCGTGGGCTGGCTCGCGCCGTCCTCGTCCTCGACGTAGCGGAACCAGGCAATGGTGTCCGCCGCGGTCTCGGCCGAGTCGAGGACGTGGTGGTTGGTCATCAAGACCCATGGCGAGACGAGGAAACCGGTGCCCATCTCCATGGCGGTGGTGAGCTTCGCGACGGCTTCGGCACGCTTCGCGCCCGCGCCCAGCCACCACCCCGGCAGGAAGTCGGCGTTCTTGAAGATCCGCTCGAGGGTCTCGTCGACGACGGTCGGCGATGCGTTGCCGGCCACCGGTGCGCCCTGCCGCCTGGCATACGCGACCTTGCGGGCCAACGGCTCGGTCCGCCACGCATCCCGTTTCGCCGACCGCACTGCCTCGATCTGCTCGACCGTGGCCGGCCCGGGCGTGAACGTGGGTTCAGGCAGGGCAGCCGTAGGGTCTGCCCCTTGCGCTGGGTCGGGCAGGGCACTCATGATCGCCATCGCGGCACGCCTCCGTGGTCGTCCTTGCTGCTGGTCGGAGGGGCTTCCCTGCAGATGCCTCAGTATGGGCGCGATGTCGCCCGCTGGGCATCAGCAAGATGACGTAGGGGCGATCGGGCAACGCGCCGCACGAGTCGGACCGCGCGGAGGTCGTCAGCCCGCAGGGACGGCGCGCAGGCGGGTTCGTGGCGGCAGGTCGCGGTCCGGCGGCACCTCGATGTCAGCCCAGCGGGCGCGTTCGCCCGTGGGTGGTTGGTAGGCCGCGTGCCCCAGCCAGGTGCCCGGCGGCTCGCCACCGGCTGGTGTGACCAGTTCTGCGTGGGAGGGGGGGCCGCACCGGGAGCCCGTAGCGGTTGGTCACCGCCAGGCCGTCGGGTCGGGTGGGGTCGCCGCTGATCGTGACGTCGCCACGGTCGATGGCGTCGTGGTGGAACGGGCAGAGACTGACCTGGTTATCGACGTCGGTCGCGCCGCCCGATGCCCACTCCTCGAGGTGGTGGATCTCGACGAACCGGGTGGCCGTGCAGCCCGGGAAGCGGCAGCCGCGGTCGCGGTCCTCGATGAGCCGACGCGACCGACTCGGCAGGATCCGCATGGCGCGGCCCACGCTGACCGGCCGGCCATCGGTCTCCCAGACCGGCTGGACCATGCCGTCGGAGAGGAAGCGGCTCAGGAGTCGCTGCGGGATCGCTCCGCCGCCGTTGATCCAGGCGCCATCGGTCGACAGGTGCAGATAGACCCGGTAGTGACTGGACCGGCTGGTCGACGTCACGGTCGACAGCGCCCGGTGGGCGATCTCTTCGAGGGCATCGGCGTACGTGGGACGGTCCGCCCTGGAATCGTGCACCAGCGGGACGACGGACGCCCCCTCGCCACCACTGGAGCCCTGCCCGCTCTTCGTGTCTTCGGGCGGTGCCGCGCCAGTCTGGGCGATGAACAGCGCGTCCTTGGCTTCCTTGAGTGCCTGCTCGACCAGGGCTCCGATGGGAGCCGGTGCGCTGTAGCGCAGCTGGAACCGGCCGTCGCGGTCGAAGTGCATGGACAGCTCAGGACGCGCGCAGGCTCGACGTTCCGCGTGGCCCTGTGCGACGGAGGCGTCTGTCGGCGAGCTCGGCTCGTTGGGCTCCGCCGGGTCACTGTCGCCAGGAGGAACGGTGAACGCGTGTCGCGAGACTGCTCGCCGCAGCTGCGGCACCGTCATGTGCACCGCCAGCTCACCGACCGACCGCTGGTGCGACGCGGGCACGTGGTGGGCGACGACAGCGGCCTGGTCCAGCGACAGGGCACCTGTCGCGACCGACCTGGCCATCGTCGGGAGCTCAGCTCGCCGCCGCGCCACCGCGACCACGTCTCGCGCGTGCGCCGGCGACAGCCCTGCCCGCACGACCAAGTAGTGCTCGGGGGAGCGGAACCCGCCGTCGCCCCAGTGGTCGCCCTCGATGAGCTCGGCCGCGACGTCGACCAGCTCCGCGTGGGCGCGGTTCAACCGGCCGGCCACGGTCGCGGTGCGCGCCCAGAGGTCGCGCTGGACCTCGTCACGCTGCTCGGCAATCGGGCTGATCGACATGTCGCAATCGTACAGGTGTTCGAGCTCCTTCGCAAGCGCCGTAACTGGGAAATTGGTTGCAGCGCAATGGAATTCATCGCAATGGGACTGTCGGTGCCACGTGCTAGGTGAGGTTGGTGCCGTGGTTCGGGAGTCTGCCGACGGAGGCGGTGATGACGTCAATGCCGTCGGCTCCTAGCGCGTCTCAGCCGGCGAGCAGCTCCTCGAACGGCACCGGATCGGCGAACTCGTCGACCCGAGCGGCCCTTGACGCCGACCCAGGCGCCGCGCCGCCGGTGACGAGGTCGGCGAGCTCGCCCGCGGCGACGGTGATGCGGCTCGACAAGCCGGCATCCACGGTGCCGCCCGTGCCCCAGTCCTCAGAGGCCGCGAAGACGCCTGTCGGCACCGTGACCGCCTTGAGGTAGGAGAACATCGGTCGCATGGCGTGCTCGAGCACCAGGGAGTGGCGGGCCGTGCCGGCGGTCGCCGCCATGAGCACCGGGGTGCCGCGCAGGGCCGAGTCGTCCAGGACATCCACGAACGTCTTGAACAGTCCGCTGTAGGACGCCTGGAACACCGGCGTCACGGCGATCACCGCATCAGCGTCGCGGACGGCGTCCAGGGCCAGGCGTAGGCCGCCGGTGGCGAAGCCGGTCAGCAGGGTGTTGGCGAGGTCGTGGGCGTGCTCGCGCAGGTCGACGAAGGTCACCTCCGCCTCGTCGCCGCGTTCGAGCAAGGCGTCCTGGGTGGCGGTGGCCAGCCGCTCGGCGAGCAGTCTCGTGGTGCTGGGCTGGCCCAGCCCGGCCTGCACGACGACGATCTGCCGGGCACTCGTCTGCTGGGAGCTCATCGGGTGACCTCCAGGTCCTGCGTGGCGGGAGTGGTGGCGGAAGTGGTGGCGTGCGTGGCGGGGCGCTCGGTGGCGTGCCTGGTCGCCGCGGCCAGTCGGCTGGCGTGAGTGGGGGCGTCCGGAACGTGGGCCGGCTTGCGCGCAGCCGCGATCTTCCGCAGCTCGGGCACGACCTGGGTGCCCAGGATCTCCACCTGCTCCATCACCGTCCGGTGCGGCAGCCCTGCGTGGTCGAGCAGGAACAGCTGGCGCTGGTAGTCGCCGACGGAGTCGGCCATCGCGGCATACCGCTCGATCACCTGGTCGGGCGAACCCACGGTGAGGGGCGTCTCCCGGCTGAAGTCCTCCAGGGACGGTCCGTGACCGTAGACGGGTGCGTTGTCGAAGTAGGGGCGGAACTCGCGCACCGCGTCCTGGCTGTTGGCTCGCATGAACACCTGCCCGCCGAGCCCGACGATGGCCTGGTCCGCGGAGCCGTGGCCGTAGTGCTCGAACCTGCGACGGTAGAGCGCCACCATCTGCCGGGTGTGGCTCATCGGCCAGAAGATGTTGTTGTGGAAGAAGCCGTCGCCGTAGTAGGCCGCCTGCTCCGCGATCTCAGTGCTGCGGATCGAGCCGTGCCACACGAACGGGGGTATGCCGTCGAGCGGGCGTGGCGTGGCGGTGAAGGACTGCAGGGGCGTGCGGTGCTTGCCCTCCCACGTCACGACGTCCTCGGTCCAGAGGCGGCGCAGCAACGCGTAGTTCTCGATGGCCAGCGGGATGCCGTCGCGGATGTCCTTGCCGAACCACGGGTAGACGGGGCCGGTGTTGCCGCGGCCCATCATCAGGTCCACGCGGCCGTCGGCGAGGTGCTGGAGGGTCGCGTAGTCCTCCGCGATCTTCACCGGGTCGTTCGTCGTGATGAGAGTCGTCGAGGTGGACAGCAGGAGCTTGTCGGTCTGCGCCGCGATGAAGCCGAGCGTGGTGGTGGGGGAGCTGGGCACGAACGGAGGGTTGTGGTGCTCACCGGTGGCAAAGACGTCCAGCCCGACCTGCTCGACCTGGCGTGCGAGCTCCACGGTGTTCTTGATCCGCTGGTGCTCGCTGATGGTCGTGCCGGTGGTCGGATCCATGGTCACGTCACCGACGGTGAAGATTCCGAACTGCATCGGGCTCGCGCTCCTCGTGAGGTAGGTGGATAAGTAGTTGCGAATTCAACTACATGAACCGCGAGCCGCCGGGTTTCATTCCGGGCGCAGGCGCCTGGGTCACTCCGGCGTGGCATCCAGACGCGCGCACGCGCCGGCCTGCTGCCAGAGCCTGAGCAACCGGGCGCTGCTCGCAGCGTCGGGCTCGCGCGGTATGCCGTCCGCGCCGATCAGCATGGGGGTCCAGACGGCCTTGCGCACCGCACTCGACCTGCCGCGCTCGGTGCCGCGGGCGGCATCGACGTCGATCGACAGCGTCAGCACCCCTGAGCGGGCGTCCGGCTCGCGGCTGCGCCACCAGACGAAGTTCCCGAACCCGTAGTCGACGTACGCGCGCCCCAGCCAGCCCGCCCCGTTGACGCGGTGCGAGTGTCCGCCCACGACGATGTCGGCCCCGGCGCCCTCGAGCGCCTCGGCGGTCTGGACGGACAGCCGGTCGGGGCACGCCTGGTAGTCCAGACCCCAGTGCAGGAAGACGACGACGAGGTCGTACTTCGCGGCCGCGGCCGACACAGCCGACCGGAGCCGGTCCACCGGACTCGCACTGGCGATCCCGCCCTTGCCCGGACCCGCCGAGTAGCGCGCGAGCGTCATCTCGAAGACCTCGGAGGCACCGAACACCGCGACTCGGAGCCCCTTGGCCCGCAGGATCGCGGGGGCGAAGGCCTCCTCCTGGTCCTTGCCGATGCCGACGATCGGGACGGGACTCGACTTCTTGGCCGCCAGGGTGTCCACGAGTCCCACGGGCCCGTAGTCCACTCCGTGGTTGTTGGCCATGCTCACGGCATCGATCCCGGCGCTCTTGATCGTGTCGAGCGCCGACGCCGGAGCGCGGAAGTGGAACTCCTTGCCGATCTTGGTGCCGCGCTCGGTGATCGCCGTCTCGAGGTTGACCATGGCCAGGTCCGCTGCACCGAGCGAGGTCTGCAGCTCGTCCAGTCCGTGGGGGTCGCGGGCGAGCGGGGCCAGGTAGTCCTCGAAGTGGACGTCCCCGGCGAACGCCATCGTCAGGGTGCCCGCGTCCGAGGTGGGGAGCGTGGTCGTCGTGGGCGGGGCCGGTGTCGTCACTGGAGTCCCACCGGCCGTCGTCGAGGTACTCGCGGGCGGCCGGGTGCTCGCAGGACGAGGGGGTGGTGCACCGTCGCAGGCGGTCGCGGCCAGCGCCACGGCCAGGGCCGCGACGGGGGCGGCCACACCTGGGGAGAGAGGGCGCATGATCGGTGAGTCTAGGTCGGCCTAGGATCGCCATCGTGGAGGCGGCGACGGGGCACGCACGGTTCGGCGACCTGTACGCCACCCGCCCCGTCGAGGTGCGTCACGACCTGGCGTCCCTGGAGTCGGGGTTCTGGGCCGTCGTCGCCGAGTTCGAGGGCGACGTCACCGCCGTCCGCTTCGCCGACGTCACCCGGTATGCCGCGCCCCCGACACCCGCGAGCTGGTCGCCTCTCGAAGGGGAGTGGGAGAGCAGCCTGGACCGGGCGGCATACCTCGACGGGGTCGCGGAGATCCGGGAGCGGATCGCTGCGGGCACGGTCTACCAGGTGAACCTCTGCCGGGTGCTGTCCCACGAGCTCCCCGAGGGCGCTGACCTCGACGGCCTGGCGCGGCTGCTGGAACGGGGCAACCCGGCACCCCACGCGGGACGGATCACGGTGCCGTCCGTCGGCCTGGACGTCGTCTGCGCGAGCCCCGAGGCGTTCCTCCTGCGCGGCGGGGACCGGCTCGAGTCCCGTCCGATCAAGGGAACAGCGACGACTCTCGAGGCGATGCTGCCCAAGGACTATGCCGAGAACGTCATGATCGTCGACCTCGTCCGCAACGACCTGTCGCACGTCTGTCGGGAGGGGACGGTGCGCGTCGACCACCTCTGCCGCCCCGAGGAGCACCCTGGCATGGTCCACCTCGTGTCCGCTGTGTCGGGAGAGCTGCGCCCGGGGGTGGGGTGGCCCGAGGTGATGGCGGCGACGTTCCCCCCGGGTTCGGTGTCTGGGGCGCCCAAACACACTGCGTTGCAGGCCATCTCGGATCTGGAGACGGTGGCTCGGGGGCCCTACTGCGGTGCCATCGGCTGGATCGATGCCGACCGGGGCACGGCGGAACTCGCTGTGGGTATCCGCTCGTTCTGGGCAGAGCGGGACGAGGACGGTCGGCGCTGGCTGCGGTTCGGCACCGGCGCGGGCATCACCTGGGGATCGGACCCCGTCGGCGAGTGGGAGGAGACACGGGTGAAAGCCGCGCGACTCATCGGGTTGGCATCTGGGAGGGTGGAGGCGTGAGCGAGTCATGAGCGACGTCAGGGTGTGGGTCAACGGTCGACTGACCGGAGTGGACGAGCCGTCCATCTCCGCCCTCGACCACGGCGTGACGGTCGGCGACGGGGCCTTCGAGACGGCCAAGGTCGACCATGGCCAGGTGTTCGCCGCGACCCGGCACGCACGTCGGCTGGACCGGACGCTGGCCGGCCTGGGCCTGCCTGCCGCCGACCACGACTACATCGCCCAGGGGGCCAAGGCGGTGCTCGAGGCCGGCGACGAGATCGAGTTCGGCCGGTTGCGCTACTCCGTCACCGGGGGAGCCGGGCCGCTCGGTTCGGACCGTGACGACAGCCCCCTCACCTACATCGTGACGGCGGGTCCGCAGCCGCGGCCGCCCGCCAGCGCCTCGGTCGCGGTGGTGCCCTGGACCCGCAACGAGCGCTCCGCCGTGGCCGGGCTCAAGACCACGTCGTATGCCGAGAACGTCGTCGCGCTCGCGTACGCCAAGGAGCGGGGCGGGATCGAGGCCGTCTTCGGCAACACGCGGGGCGAGCTGTGCGAGTGCACGGGCTCGAACATCTTCGTCGTGGTGGACGGGACGATCCTCACCCCACCGCTCGACTCGGGCTGCCTCGCGGGAATCACGCGGGAGGTCACCATCGAGTGGTGCCGCGAGGACGGCCTGGACGTGCGGGAGCAGACCCTGCCCCTGGATGTCCTGCGCGAAGCCGACGAGGTGTTCATCACCAGCAGCACCAAGGACGTGCTGGCGGTTCACGGCGTCGACGACCGTGCGCTCCAACCCGGTCCGGTCACGGCCAGGGCCGCCGCCGTGTTCGCGCGCCTGTGCGCCGAGCGGATGGACCCGTGAACGAGGGCAGCGACCCACCGTCAGCGGGGGAGTCAGGGGCACAGGACGTGGCCGCTCGGGAGGCCGTCGCCGAGGAGCTCGTCGCCGAGGAGGAGTCCGACTGGGAGTGGCGGCGCAAGATCCGGTCCAACCAGCACACGCACCGGATCTACAAGTGGGTCATCGGCATCATCGGCATGCTGATCGTGGTGGGGGGTGTGGTCCTGCTCCCGTTGCCAGGTCCGGGTTGGGTGATCATCTTCGTCGGGCTGGCCGTCTGGGCGTCGGAGTTCGACTGGGCACAGCGCCTGCTGAAGTTCGCCAGGGCCAAGGTGCGGGCGTGGGCGGACTGGCTCGAGCCCAAGCCCCTGTGGGTCAAGGCGCTCGTCGCCCTCGGGACTGCAGCGCTGGTCGGCCTGGTCTTCTACGCCATGTTCCTGGTGTCCGGGGTCCCCAGCCTCCTGCCCGACTTCGCGGAGGACTGGATCAAGGGGCTCCCGGGGCTGTGACCCGGCGGGCGGCCACCCGGCGGGCTGTCGCCGGCCCGAGAAGCGGCCGGTGACTCCCGGGACACCCCCGGATTTCACCTGATCCGCCCGATCCGGCTATTCTTCGGCAGGCCCGACCGTCACCGTGTGTGACGAGGGCACCTGGACGTGTAGCTCAGTTGGTTAGAGCGTTCGCTTCACACGCGAGAGGCCATGGGTTCGAGTCCCTTCACGTCCACCAGCACGAAGTCATGGCAGCACCCCCGCGGTTCTGGACCGGACGGGGGTGCTGCTTCGACGCTAGGGGAACGCAGGACCCGCGCCCACCGACCGGTGCATGAGCGGCCTCTCGGACGCGGGTACTACAGCACTGGATGTAGGCATCCCGGGCATACCATCGCGAGGTGAGTGACTCCCTCAGCGCAACGACCGTCTCCCTGACCGGCGCAGACGGGGCGCAGGTCGAGGCCTACCTCGCCCGTCCGGACGGCCAGCACACCCGGGGCGGCGTGGTGGTCATCCACCACATGCCCGGTTACGACCGGGCCACCAAGGAGATGGTGCGCCGCTTCGCCGAACTCGGCTACGACACCGTCTGTCCCAACCTGTACTCCCGCGAGGCGCCGGGAGCCGACCCAGCCGATGCGGCAGCCACGGCCAGGGCGCAAGGCGGCGTGCCCGACGAGCGGTTGGTCGGCGACGTCGGTGCGGCCGCGGCATACCTGCGCGCACTCTCGACGAGCGACGGCAGGGTGGGCGTCATCGGGCACTGTTCCGGTGGTCGTCAGGCCGTGCTCGCCGCGTGCCACCTCGACGTGGACGCTGCGGTCGACTGCTACGGCGCCTTCGTCACCGGGGAACCGCCGGCGGGCTACGCCCTGAAGATCACCAACCTGGTCGACCTGCTCCCGTCGTTGGAGGCGCCCCTGATGGGGCTGTTCGGTGTCGAGGACAAGACGCCGAGCCCGGCACACGTCTCCGAGCTGGACAGTCGCCTCACCGACCTGGACAAACCGCACGAGTTCCACTCCTACGAGGACGCGGGGCACGGGTTCTTCGCCGTCGACCGCCCGAGCTACCGGGTCGCCGCGGCCAACGACGGGTGGGAGCGGATCGCCCGCTTCTTCGCCACGCACCTGAGCCCACGGGAGAGCTGACATGTGCACGTACGCCACGGTTTCCGAACAGGTCGACGGCAGTGCAAAGGGGCCCGGTGGCGAGTGGTTCCACGTCACTGATGCCACGGTCTACTACGACCACCCGGTGCACGCGATGGCCGAACACACCCTCAACATCGACCTGGCCGACCCGTCGCGTGGCCCCGGGGCGCGCCTTGCGGTCGAGCTCACTCGTGACTCCGCTGGCCGGCTGGTCCGCGCGATCGAGGCTGCCCTTGCCTCCGCACCCCCGGAGGTCTGACGAATGTCCGCGCAGGTCAACGAGATCCACATCTTCCCCGTGCATGGCGAGCCCGGTCAGGACCTGCAGGGAGCGGTCGTCGAACCCGAGGGCCTGGCCGGTGACCGGCGCAAGAAGGCCGCCGTCCAGGTGGTCGCCGCCGAGGACGTCCGGTCCGACACCCGCGCCAACCTCGTCGTGACGCTGGGCTCGGCCGAGCTGGCCGCCAGCATCGGCAGGGTGCTGCGCGTGGGCGCTGTCGAGCTGGACGTCACCGGCACGGCACGCAACTGCCCGGGCGTGTATGCCGCGGTGCGGCGACCCGGCGAGCTCTTGGTGGGCGACGCGGTGGAGGTCGTGTCCTGAGCCTCGCGGGTGAACGCGAACGGGTAGGTACGTGACGCCGGTCGGTGTCGCGGCATAAGGTCGAATCGTGCTGGGGCTGCTGGATACGGGGACACACGAGCGCGCTGTCCAACGACTCGCGGCGAGCTATCGCGCCATCCCGGCGGATGCGCCGGTCAGGCTGGCCAAGAAGACGTCCAACCTGTTCCGGGCGAGGGACGCCTCGCAGGCACCAGGGCTGGACGTGTCGGGACTCGGGGGCGTGATCGCGGTCGACGCGCAGGCCTGCACGGCGGACGTGCAGGGCATGTGCACCTACGAGCACCTGGTCGACGCGACGCTGCCCCACGGTCTCGCGCCACTGGTGGTGCCACAGCTCAAGACGATCACGCTCGGCGGCGCGGTCACCGGGTTGGGCATCGAGTCGACGTCCTTCCGCAGCGGCCTGCCCCACGAGTCGGTGTTGGAGATGGACATCCTCACCGGCTCCGGCGAGATCGTCACCGCGCGGCCCGAGGGGGAGCACGCCGACCTCTTCCACGGGTTCCCCAACTCCTACGGCACCCTCGGCTACGCCACCCGTCTGCGGATCGCCCTCGAGCCCGTGGAGCCCTTCGTGGCCCTGCGGCACCTGCGGTTCCACGACGTGGAGTCCATGGTCAGCGCGTTGGGCACGATCAGCGACACGGCTGAGCACCAAGGGGTTCGGGTGGACTACCTCGACGGCGTCGTGTTCTCCGCCACGGAGTCCTACCTCACGCTGGGGACCAGGACCGCCCAGCCTGGCCCGGTCAGCGACTACACCGGCCAGCAGATCTACTACCGCTCCATCCAGCACGACTCGCCCGAGCCCAAGGTCGACCGGCTGACCATCCACGACTACCTCTGGCGGTGGGACACCGACTGGTTCTGGTGCAGCCGGGCGTTCGGGGCCCAGAACCCCCGCCTGCGCCGACTCTGGCCGCGCCGCTATCGCCGCAGCTCGTTCTACTGGAAGCTCATCGCGCTCGACCACCGCCACGACATCGCGGACCGGCTGGAGGCCCGCAAGGGACAACCGCCACGCGAGCGGGTGGTCCAGGACATCGAAGTGCCCCTGGGCCGCACCGCCGAGTTCGTCCTCTGGTTCCTGCGCGAGATCCCGATCGAGCCGATCTGGCTGTGCCCGGTGCGCAGCAAGGGATCCTGGCCGCTCTACCCCCTCCGGCCGGGCGAGACCTATGTCAACGTCGGCTTCTGGTCCAGCGTCCCACGAGACGCCGACGGGGCGGAGGGTGCCGCCAACCGCCTCATCGAGGAGCAGGTCACCGCCCTCGATGGCCACAAGTCCCTGTATTCCGACGCCTACTACGAGGAGACTCAGTTCTGGAGGCTCTACGGGGGCGACACGTACGCCGCTCTCAAGCGACGCTACGACCCTGACGCACGACTGCTCGATCTCTACTCCAAGGCGGTGCAACGCAAGTGACGATCCTCAGGACGAACCGGTCCGACTCCCACCAGGGGTCTCAGCCTCCCCAGCGACTGTCGATGGCCCAGATCCTCGACGCGGTGTCCGCCGACGGGGTGCCGTTGCGCTTCACGGCCTTCGACGGGTCGGCCACCGGCCCGGCCGACGCGGCATACGGGCTCGACCTCAAGACCCCGCGGGGGGCGAGCTACCTCGCGACCGCGCCTGGCGACCTGGGCATGGCCCGGGCCTACGTCGCGGGCGACCTCGACCTGGTGGGCGTCCACCCGGGCGACCCCTACGAGCTGCTCAACGCGATGGGTGACCTCCACTTCAGGATGCCCCCGCCCAAGACCGCTGCGGCCATTGCCCGCTCGCTCGGCGTCGAGCTGCTCAAGCCTCCGCCGCCGCCCCCGCAGGAGGCGCTGCCACGCTGGCGCCGCGTGGCCGAGGGCCTGCGGCACAGCAAGACCCGCGACGCCGAGGCGATCCACCACCACTACGACGTGTCCAACACCTTCTACGAGTACGTCCTCGGCCCGTCGATGACCTACACGTGCGCCTGTTACCCCCATGACGGGGCCACCCTCGAGGAGGCGCAGGAGAACAAGTACCGCCTCGTCTTCGACAAGCTGCGGCTCGCCGAGGGTGACCGACTCCTCGACATCGGCTGCGGCTGGGGAGGCATGGTCCGGTATGCCGCGCGGCGGGGAGTGCGCGTCATCGGGGCGACCCTGTCGGCAGAGCAGGCGTCCTGGGCGCAGGAGGCGATTCGTCGTGAGGGTCTGCAGGACCTGGCCGAGGTGCGCCACAGCGACTACCGCGACGTGACCGAGACCGGGTTCGACGCCGTGTCGTCCATCGGGCTGACCGAGCACATCGGGGTGCGCAACTACCCGGCCTACTTCGACTTCATCAAGGGTCGGCTGCGCGACGGTGGCCTGCTGCTCAACCACAGCATCACCCGACCCCTGAACCGGCGGATGTCGACGGGAGCCTTCATCGACCGCTATGTCTTCCCCGACGGGGAGCTCACCGGTTCGGGGACCATCATCGCGGCAGCGCAGGACGCCGGTCTGGAGGTGCGCCACGAGGAGAACCTCCGGGAGCACTACGCGCGCACGCTGGCCGGCTGGTGCGCCAACCTCCGCGACAACTGGGACGCCTGCGTCGAGGAGGTCGGGGAGTCCACGGCGCGGGTCTGGGGTCTCTACATGGCTGGGTCGCGGGTGGGATTCGAGCGCAACATCGTCCAGCTCCACCAGGTCCTCGCCGTCAAGCTCGACGACCGTGGGGGAGCGGGACTGCCGCTGCGACCCTGGTGGAACGCCTAGTGGAGCAACGGCTCTCTCTCGTCACCCTCGGAGTCGAAGACCTCGAGCGGGCCGAGCGCTTCTACACAGACCTCGGGTGGGAGCGGGGCAACGACGACACTGAGGTGGTCTTCTTCCAGTGCGGCGGACTGGTCGTGGCCCTCTGGGACCGCGGCGCCCTCGCCGAGGACTCAGCGGTGGAGGACGGCGGTGGATGGGGCGGTGTGACGCTCGCGCTCAACGTCCGCAGCGCGGACGAGGTCGACGAGGTGCTCAGTGACGCAGCCGCGGCAGGCGCGGTCATCGGGCGTCCGGGCGCCGAGACGTTCTGGGGTGGCTACTCGGGAGTCTTCGTGGACCCCGACGGGCACCCGTGGGAGGTCGCGCACAACCCGTTCTGGACGGTCACCGACGACGGCCGCACCCTGCTGCGCGGCTGAAGGTCACGTGCTGCGCGTGACGCCGCACGTGCCGCATCGGCGTCGGCTGCGGGCTCTACGGTAGGAGCATGTACCTGGAGAACCTCGTCTTCGACGCCATCGATCCCCAACGGCTTGGGCAGTTCTGGGAGGCGGTCGTGGGCGGCGAGAGGCTGACCGACGAGCCTGAAGGTTACGAGACGCGACTCACCATCGAGGGTGGCCCGGTGCTCGACCTCTGCTTCCAACGCGTGCCCGAGCAACCCTCCGAACCGCTGAGACTCCACCTGGACCTCCTGGGTGGGACTCGCCAGGCCCAGCAGGTCGAGCGGTTGCTCGGGCTGGGCGCTCGACACCTCGACATCGGTCAGCGCGACGTGCCCTGGGTGGTGCTCGCCGACCCGGAGGGCAATCCCTGCTGCGTCATGGAGGAGCGGGCGGCCTACACCGACACCGGACCCATCGCGGCACTCCCGCTCGACTCCGCCGACCCCGACCGGGACGCGCAGTTCTGGTCCTGGCTGACCGGCTGGACCGAAGTGGTCGGTGTCGCGCCACGGTCCCTGCGCCACCCGTCGCTGCGCGGCCCCCTCCTGGAGCTGTGCCCTGAGGGTGCCCCCAAGGGGACGGCCAAGAACAGGCTTCACCTGGACGTCCGGCTGGAAGCGGGAGAGGACCCCGACGAGGTCGGGGCAGCCATCGCCGAGCGTGGCGGCGGCCTGCTCCACACGAACTGGGGCGAGCTCCCGTGGCGCTCCTACACCGACCCGTCCGGCAACGAGTTCTGCGTGCTTCCAGCGCGGTCGTGAGGACCGGCCACCCGTCAGCGGGGCTGTGGCGTCCTCGGACGGCTGGCCTGAGGATCAGCTGCCGACCTCCGCCGTCTGCACCGCCTCCGTCGCGGAGGGAGCCGTCGTCGGGGTCTGGTTCACGTCCTCGACCAGCGGTGACAGCAGCTCGGTGCCCAGCCACGCGCGCGGGATGCCGAACGCGTCCACGAGCTCCTGCGCGTGCGGTCGCAGGGCTGCGCAGAGGTCGTTGACGGCTGCCGTGACCTGCTTGCTGCGCGCCGGCGTGATGCGCCCGTGCTCGAGGAACCAGCCCTTGTCGGCCTCGATGGTGCTGAGGGCATAGAGGTCGCACACCCGATCCAGCGTCTGGGCGGCCGCGGGGTCGTCACAGGCGTCGATCGCCGCGACGAACGACTCGAGGATGGTCCGCTCGACGTGGGCGCGGGCCGCCTCGATGACGTGGTCCTGGGCCTGGTTGAAGACGTCGAACAGTTGCGCCCCCGGCTTGCCGGCCTTGCGCAGCCGCAGGGCCAGCGTCTCCAGCAGGTGCTTCTCCCGGTCCTCGAACAGGTCGAGCTGCCAGCCGCGGTCGGTCGGCCCCTTCTCGCTGTCGCGGCCGGGTGCGGTGGCGATGAGGCGCTGGATGAGGCCTCGGGCCGACGTCCGCTCGATGACGGCCCCGGCAAACTGCCGGGCGCCGAACCTGACCATGCCGAACGTGTCGAGGTCGCCGAAGGCGTCGCGGTAGTCGGTGAGCAGGCCCTTGGCCACCAGCTGGAGCAGCACCGTGTTGTCACCCTCGAACGTGGTGAACACGTCGGTGTCGGCCTTGAGCGCCGGGAGCCGGTTGACCGCAAGGTAGCCGGCGCCTCCGCACGCCTCTCTGCAGGTCTGGATCGTCGCTGTCGCGTGGGCCGTGGCGACGGCCTTGATGCCGGCCGCCCGGGCCTCGAGCTCGCGTTGCTGGTGCTCGTCGGGGGCCTCACCGGAGGTCAGCACGTCGTGCATGAGCGACACCAGGTCGTTCTGCGCGACAGCCAGGGCGTAGGACTTGGCCAGCGCCGGGAGCAGCTTGCGCTGGTGCACCCGGTAGTCGAGCAGGATCACCTCGCCGTCGCCGCCGGGAGGGGCGAACTGGCGCCGGTGACCGGCATACGTGATCGCCAGGGTGAGCGCACTGCGGGTCGCCGCACCCGCGCCGCCCGCCACGCTGATCCGCCCGCGCACCAGGGTGCCGAGCATCGTGAAGAACCTGCGAGTCTGGTTCTCGATGGGGGAGGTGTAGGTGCCGTGCTCGTCGATGTCGCCATAGCGGTTGAGCAGGTTGGTCCGAGGCACCCGGACCTGGTCGAAGGTGAGCCGGCCGTTGTCGACACCGGGGAGTCCCTCCTTGGCGCCGCAGTCGCCGATGGTCACCCCGGGCATCGCTGCTCCCGAGTCGTCCCGGATGGGCACGAGCACGCAGTGGACGCCGTGGCTCTCGCCACCGGTGACCAGCTGGGCGAAGACTGCGGCCATCCGTCCGTCGCGGGCGGCGCCGCCGATGTAGTCCTTGCGGGAGCGCAGGTCTGGGGTGTGCACCACCAGCTCGTCGGTGTCGGGGTCGTAGGTCGCGGTGGTGCCGAGTGACTGGACATCGGAGCCGTGTCCTGTCTCCGTCATCGCGAAGCAGCCCGGCAGCGTCGCGTCGATGATCGACGGCAGGTAGGCCGTGTGGTGCCGCTGCGTGCCGAGGTTCGCCACCGCGCCGCCGAACAGGCCCCAGTGCACGCCCGCCTTGACCATCAGCGACAGGTCGGCATGCCCCAGCAGCTCGAACGCCGTGACCGATCCGCCGAGGTCGCCGTTGCCGCCCATCGAGGTCGGGAAGCCGCGCTTGGCGTGCCCGGTGGCGGCCAGGGCCTGCACCTGCTCGGCGATCCTGGCGCGGTAGGACTCCAGGTCCAGGGGCTCGGTCGGTGGAGCGAAACGCTCGGGGTCGAGGTCCGTTCGGGCCTCCTCGCGGATCGCCGCCCACCGACCGTCGAGGGTCCTCTGCAGTGCATTGGCGAGCGTGGTCATGAGTCCTCCTGCGTGTCGGGCGCGGGGTCGGCTGGCCAGGCCGCGGACAAGCCGCCCCAGGCCAGGTCGGTGAGGTGTTCGGTGAGCTCCCGGCGGCTCATAGCCGAGTCGGTGAGCCAGCGGTCGGCGGCGGCACGCACCATGCCGACCAACCCGGCGCCCCAGACGGGAGCGGGTGCGCTGCTGCGCCCGGCGCGGTCCAGGGCCTCGCCGATGACCTCGGTCATCTGCGCGGCGATGTGGTCGGTCACCATCGCCGCCGGGTCGCCTGACGGCTTGTCCAGCAGGGGTGCGGTGACGACGAACCGGTAGACCTCGGGATCCTTCTCGACGAGCGTGAGGTAGGCATCGACCGCTCCAGCGACCAGGGCGCGTGGGGAGAGCTCCACGGTGGTGAGATCGCCACCGGTGACGTCGCCCTCGACGTTGCGAGCCAGAGCGAGGTTGCGCAGGATCAGCGCGTCGACGCTCTCGCAGACTGCGGCATACAGGCCCTGCCGGTCCGTGAAGTGGCGGTAGATCACGGTCTTGGAGGTGCCGGCGACAGCTGCGATGTCGTCCATCCCGACCCCGGCGCCGTGCTGGCGGATCGCGCGCAGCGTGGCGTCGACGAGCTCGCGCCGACGGATCGCCCGGTGCTGGTTCCACCGGGTGTTGCGGCCGTCGGGGCTCGGCGTCGAGGCGTCCGTGGTCGTGGTCACAGGTCGTGACAGTAGCAGGTACTGGGCGTACCTGCTACTGTCCGTATCAGTTACCTGTCCCACAGTCGGACCCACCTCAGGAGTACTCGTGGCCCCCTCGTCAAAGCCCGCCCGCTCGGTCGGCCAGCCCCGCCGCGCTGCCGTCATCGGCGGCAACCGCATCCCCTTCGCGCGGCAGAACGCCGCCTACGCCAAGGCCACCAACCAGGACATGCTGACCGCAGCCATCGAGGGTCTGGTGGCCAGGCATGGGCTTGCAGGGGAGCGGGTGGGCGAGGTCGCTGCCGGCGCCGTACTCAAGCACTCGCGCGACTTCAACCTCACCCGCGAGTCCGTCCTCGGGTCCAGCCTGTCGGCCCGGACGCCGGCCTACGACGTGCAGCAGGCCTGTGGCACCGGCCTCGAGGCGGCGATCCTGGTGGCCAACAAGATCGCCCTCGGCCAGATCGACTCGGGCATCGCGGGCGGCACCGACACGGCGTCCGATGCCCCCATCGCCGTCAACGAGGGGCTGCGCGAGACGCTGCTGACCCTCAACCGCGCCAAGACGCCCGGGCAGCGGGTCAAAGCCCTGACAGGCCTGCGCCCCGGCCAGCTGGTCCCCGAGATCCCGCGAAACGTCGAGCCGCGCACCGGGCTGTCCATGGGTGAGCACATGGCACAGACTGCCAAGCAGTGGGGGCTCACCCGCGAGGCGCAGGACGAGATCGCCGCGGCGTCGCACCAGAACCTTGCCGCGGCCTACGAACGCGGCTTCTTCGACGACCTCGTGACGCCGTTCCTCGGGCTGACGCGCGACCAGAACCTGCGCGCCGACTCCACCGTCGAGAAGCTCGCCAAGCTCACCCCGGTCTTCGGCAAGGGCGACGGCGCCACCATGACGGCGGGCAACTCGACGCCGCTCACGGACGGAGCCTCCGCCGTGCTGCTCGGTTCCGACGAGTGGGCTTCAGAGCACGGGCTCCCCGTCCTCGCGCACCTGTTGGACGCACAGACCGCAGCCGTCGACTACGTCACCGGCAACGAGGGACTGTTGATGGCCCCGGCCTACGCCCTGCCGCACCTGCTCGAGCGTCAGGGGATGAAGCTTCAGGACTTCGACCTGGTCGAGATCCATGAGGCCTTCGCCGCGACCGTGCTCACGACCCTGGCGGCCTGGGAGAGCGAGGAGTTCTGCCGCGACCGGCTGGGTCTGGACGCGCCGATCGGTGCACTGGACCGCACGAAGCTCAACGTCAACGGATCCTCGCTGGCCGCGGGTCACCCGTTCGCCGCGACCGGCGGGCGCATCGTCGCCTCGCTCGCGAAGATGTTGCACGAGAAGGGATCTGGGGCACGCGGCCTGATCTCGATCTGCGCCGCTGGTGGCCAGGGCGTCATGGCGATCCTCGAGGCCGCCTGATGGCCGGCACCTACGCCGGCATCGTCAACAGCCGACTTGGCACGAGGCTGGCGGCTCAGCTCGGCCTGCCCCGCCCCGCACGACTGCGCAGGTATGCCGTGGGAGCGCCACTCATCGACGGCCCCGTCCTCGTCGGCGGCCTGGGCGCCGCACCAGTGGCGGCGCGAGTCCGCGACCTGCTCAAGCTCGAGGGGGTCGACGCCGTGGACGAGCTGCCGTCCGGCGGCCGTGTCGCGGCTGTCGTCGCCGACCTGACCGAGGCCCGGGAGCCCGCCGACCTCGAGGTGCTGCGGGCTCTCGTGGGCCCGGCGCTCAAGGGTGTCCAGCCGAGCGGCCGGGTCATCGTCGTGGGTCGGGACCCCCACGGCGCCAGCACTTTCGCCGAGGCCGCCACGCGACGAGCGCTCGAAGGGATCACGCGGTCGATCGGCAAGGAGCTGCGGGCCGGAGCGACCGCCAACCTCGTCCTCGTCGACGAGGGATCGGACGTCAACGTCGACGCAGCGGTGCGGTTCCTGCTGTCCGGCCGCGCGGCATACGTCGACGGTCAGGTCGTTCGAGTCGGTGGCGGCGCGCCGAAGGAACCTGAGGACTGGGCGAAGCCGCTGGCGGGCAAGGTGGCCGTGGTCACCGGTGCGGCCCGGGGGATCGGTGCGTCCATCGCTGACGTGCTCGCGCGGGACGGCGCGACCGTGGTCTGCATCGACATCCCGGGTGCGGGGGACTCGCTGGCCAGGACCGCCAACCGGGTCGGGGGCACCGCCCTCCAGCTCGACGTGACCGCCGCTGACGCGGGGCACCGGATCCTTGACCACGCCACTCGCCGGCACGGCGGCCTCGACATCGTCGTGCACAACGCCGGCATCACCCGTGACAAGCTGCTCGCCAACATGGACGAGGCGCGCTGGGCCTCGGTGCTCGACGTCAACCTCGGTTCGATCCTGCGGATGAACGAGGTCCTCCTCGGGGTCGGCGGCGTACGCGATCGTGGCCATGTCGTGCTGGTGTCGTCCATCGCCGGCATCGCCGGGAACCGCGGGCAGACGAACTACGGAGCCTCGAAGGCAGGAGTGATCGGACTCGTCGACGCGATGTCTGCGGACGAGGCGCTTCGGGCGCGGGGCATCACGGTCAACGCGGTGGCGCCGGGCTTCATCGAGACGGAGATGACGGCCAAGGTGCCGTTCGCGACGCGCGAGGTGGGGCGGCTGCTCAACTCGCTCAGCCAGGGTGGGCTGCCGGTGGACGTCGCCGAGACGATCGCCTGGTTCAGCCAGGACGCCAACGCCGGGGTCACCGGCAACGTCGTCAGGGTCTGTGGCCAGAGCCTGCTGGGCGCCTGACATGACCGTCCGGACATTGACCGAAGCCCCTTCACTGGCACCACTGTTCGCCAAAGCGACGCTCACCCAACGAGGTCGGGGCGGTGAGCTGCCCGACACGGTCTGGCGCCGGGAGGGAGTGGTGGTGGACCGCGACCACCTCCTCGCCTACGACAAGGTGTGCGGGTTCACCGGAGGCGACGTCCTGCCGCACACCTATCCGCACGTGCTGGGCTTCCCGCTCCAGGTCGCGCTGATGGCAGATCGGTCCTTCCCCCTGCCACTGCCGGGTCTGGTGCACCTCGAGAACCAGATCACGCTCCACCGGCGCCTCACGGCAGACGACCCCCTGACCATCTCTGTGCACGCCGAACGCCTGCGACCGCACCCCAAGGGGCGCCTGGTGGACCTGGTCACCGAGGTGGACGTCGAGGGCGTGCGAGTCTGGGACGGTCGAAGCACCTACCTCCGGCGCGGCAGCGGCGACGTGTCCGCGCCGCGGGCACAGGACGCGCCGAGCCTGCCGCAGGGTGGGCCCGCTGGCCTCATCCGCGTCCCCGAGGGACAGGGCCGGGCGTATGCCGCGGTGTCCGGCGACGTGAACCCGATCCACCTGCACGCCTTGAGCGCCAAGGCGATGGGCTTTCCCCGAGCCATCGCGCACGGCATGTGGACAGCGGCCCGCACCCTGGCGGTCCTCGGGCAGCGGTCGACCGAACCCTCGACGACGCACGTCTGGTTCGCCAAGCCGGTGCTGCTGCCGAGCACGGTCGAGGTCGTCGTCGATGATGCGGGCGCCACCGTCGTCGCCGGGCTGCGCTCGACCCGCGACCCGTCGACCACACACCTGACGATGTCGTTCGCGTCGGGCCACCACGCGGGCTGAGGGGCGATCGGGCGGGAGCGGTCGGCCCGCTTCGTCATGCGTTGACGTCCCCTCTAGTGTCGGGGGATGGAGACTCCCGCCGACCGGCGGCCGCCGGCGTCGTGGCTGTACACGGTTCGCGAGGACGCGGCTGGGTGGGTCCGAGCCGGACGCGAGGCCGTGCGGCATGCCGGCCCTGAGCGGGACACGGCCCTGCTGATGGGCAAGGCCGCTCTGGCGACGGTGCTCGCCTGGCAGTTCGCGGTGCGAGTGCTTCACAGCCCGTCACCGTTCTACGCGCCCATGGCGGCGCTGCTCGTCGTCGACCGGACGATCTTCCGGTCCCTGTGGGCGAGTGGTCAGCGAGTCCTGGCGGTCGTCGTGGGGATGAGTGCCGCGTGGCTCGTGGGATCGCTGGTCGGCGTGCACTGGTGGACGATGCTGCCCGTCCTCTACCTGGGGCTGCTCATCGCTCGGTGGCGTCGCCTCGGGGACCACGGGATCCAGGTCCCGACGATGGTGCTGCTGTCCCTGCTGACCGTCGGCGGGACCGATGTGGAGTTCACGTACCTCACGATCGTCGAGACCCTGGCCGGTGGTGTCATCGGCGTGCTCACCAACGCGATCGTCCTGGCCCCCCTGCACATCAGGCAGCCGCGGGAGCAGATCCGCGCGCTCACCGGCCGGGTCTGCCAGCTGCTCAACGACATCGCCGCGGGACTGCGAGACGGCTGGGACAGCGACATGGCGCACCAGTGGTACGACACCAGCACCGACATCATCCAGCTGGCGCCCCGCATCCAGAGCGAGATCGAGACCGGGCGGGAGAGCACGAAGTTCAACCCCCGTGACAACCTGCACGGGCTGGAGGTCGACTGGGTCGGCTACTCCCACACCGTGGAAGCGATCCGGCGCAGTCAGTGGCAGCTGTCCGGGATCGCCCGGACGCTCGTGGACGCCGCGGACGAGGAGGAGAGCCAGCCAGCACCCAGCCAGCGCTTCCTCGAGAGCTATGCCGAGGCCCTGGACGAGATCGCCGGTGCGATCGGCCACTTCGGACTGCCCGAGGACGCGGAGCGGGAGGCTGTCGCCACCTACCTGCGCTCCGCGGAGGAGATCCTCGCCCGACTGGGCAACGAGGTCCGCACCAGCGAGCTCGAGAACCCCGAGGCGTGGCCCGCCTACGGCGCCATGCTCCTCGACGCGCAACGGCTCATCCGCGAGCTCGAGGTACGAAGCCACCAGGCCGTGATGCCGACCGACAGCGGACCCATCCGGAAGCCTCCACGCCGGATCGTCGGGCTGTGACCCAGACGCAGACCCGCCGGTGAGCACACGCTGACCCCAACGGTGACCTAGTCGGCCGGGGCCAGTCGCTTGGCGAAGTACCGGGCCAGGTCCGAGTCGGCGTAGTGCCCGAAGCGCACCGTCGGCTCGTAGCCACTGGCCTCGTAGAGCGCGATGGCGTCAGGCTGCATGGTCCCCGTCTCCAGGACGAGCACGTCCGTCCCGGACTGGCGAGCCGTGTCCTCGAGGAAGGCCAGCACCCGGCGAGCGAAGCCTCGACGCCGACCCGACGGAGCGACGTACATCCGCTTGATCTCCGCCACGGCGGCACCGTCGAACACGGTCGCGAGGTCCGGTCGGCGACGCCAGCCACCCATCGCGACGCCGTTTCCGTCCAGGGTGCCGAGCGCGAACAGCCCCTGTGGCGGTTCGAACTCGGAGGGGTCGACCGGTGAGTCGTCGGGTCCGCCGTAGATGACGATGTAGTGGGCCTGCACCTCGTCGACGAGGCGCTGGACCCGCAGGTCCGCGAACGGCACCGGGCCGACCAGCAGCGCCTCGGAACCAGGCTGTGGCCGAGGCGCTGCTGGCACTGTCATGGCCTCAGGCGACGTCGAACCGGTCGAGGTCCATGACCTTGGCCCAGGCCGCCACGAACTCCTGCACGAAGCGGTCTCCCGCGTCGTTGCTGGCGTAGACCTCGGCGAGGGCACGCAGCTCGGAGTTGGATCCGAACACAAGGTCTGCCCGGGTGCCCGTCCAGCGGACCTCGCCCGACGCGCCCCGACCCTCGAACGTCGAGGCGTCCTCGGACGTCGAGCTCCACTGGGTGCCGAGGTCCAGCAGGTTGACGAAGAAGTCGTTCGTCAGCGTGCCGGGGGCGTCGGTCAGGACGCCGTGCCGCGAGCCGTCGTAGTTCGCCCCGAGGACGCGCAGGCCGCCGACGAGGACGGTCATCTCCGGGGCGCTCAGGGTGAGCAGGTTGGCGCGGTCGACGAGCTGGTACTCGGCGCCCAGCCGTGAGCCCTTGCCGGCGTAGTTGCGGAAGCCGTCGGCCCGGGGCTCGAGGTAGGCGAAGGACTCGACGTCGGTCTGCTCCTGGGTCGCATCGACCCGACCCGGCGTGAACGGCACCTCGACCGTGTGACCCGCTGCCTGCGCAGCGTGCTCGACGCCGACGCCGCCCGCGAGCACGATGAGGTCGGCGAGCGAGACCTGGCGCCCGCCACGCGAGTTGAAAGACTCCTGGACACCCTCGAGCGTGCGCAGCACGGTCGCGAGCTGTGCGGGGTTGTTGACCTCCCAGCCGTTCTGCGGGGCGAGCCGGATGCGGGCACCGTTGGCGCCGCCGCGCTTGTCGCTGCCACGGAAGGATGACGCCGCAGCCCACGCCGTGGACACCAGCTGGGTCACGCTGAGTCCTGTCTCGGCCACGAGCCGCTTGAGCTCGGTCACGTCCTCAGCCGTCACCACCTCACCGGTCGGCGCCGGGAGCGGGTCCTGCCACAGCAGGACCTCGCTGGGCACCTCGGGACCGAGGTAGCGGGCCAGTGGGCCCATGTCGCGGTGCGTCAGCTTGAACCACGCACGGGCGAAGGCGTCGGCGAACTCCTGCGGGTTCTCGAGGAAGCGGCGCGAGATCTGCTCGTAGACGGGGTCGACGCGCAGGGCGAGGTCGGTGGTGAGCATGTTGGGCGCGATGCGCCTGGACGAGTCGTGGGCGTGGGGCGTCGTGCCCTCACCGGCGCCGTCCTTGGGCTTCCACTGGTTGGCGCCCGCGGGACTCTTGGTGAGCTCCCACTCGAAACCGAACAGGTTCTCGAAGAAGTTGTTGTCCCACTGCGTCGGGGTCATCGTCCAGGTGACCTCGATACCACTGGTGATGGCGTCGGGGCCCGCGCCGGTGCCGAAGCTGTTCTTCCAGCCCAGGCCCATCTGCTCGAGTCCTGCGCCCTCCGGCTCGTCGGAGACGTGTGCCTCGGGGTCGGCCGCACCGTGGGTCTTGCCGAAGGTGTGGCCGCCGGCGATGAGGGCGACGGTCTCCTCGTCGTTCATCGCCATCCGCTTGAACGTCTCGCGGATGTCGCGGGCCGACGCGAGGGGGTCGGGGTCCGCGTTCGGGCCCTCCGGGTTGACGTAGATCAGGCCCATCTGGACGGCGGCGAGCGGGCTCTCCAGCTCGCGGTCACCGGTGTAGCGCTCGTCCCCAAGCCACTCGGTCTCCGGACCCCAGTAGACGTCCTCGTCGGGCTCCCAGACGTCAGGGCGACCACCGGCGAAGCCGAAGGTCTGGAAGCCCATGGACTCGAGGCTGACGTTGCCGGCCAGCACCATGAGGTCGGCCCATGACAGGTTGCGGCCGTACTTCTTCTTCACCGGCCACAGCAGGCGGCGGGCCTTGTCGAGGTTGGCGTTGTCCGGCCAGCTGTTGAGGGGCGCGAACCGCTGCTGACCAGCACCGGCGCCGCCGCGGCCGTCCTGCACGCGGTAGGTGCCCGCGCTGTGCCAGGCCATCCGGATCATGAGCGGGCCGTAGTGGCCGAAGTCGGCCGGCCACCAGTCCTGGGAGGTGGTGAGGAGCTCGGCGATGTCGCGCTTGACCTCGGCGAGGTCGAGGGAGCTGAACGCCTGGGCGTAGTCGAAGTCCTCGCCGTAGGGGTTCGCGACGGCGGGGTTCTTGGCCAGGATCCGGAGGTTGAGGCGCTCGGGCCACCACCCCCGGTTGCCGCCGCCCTGGACGGGCTCGGGGGCCCGTCCGTGCACGACAGGGCACTTCTGCTCGCTCTCGTTCATCTCGGCGAGCTGGGTCTCGTGGTCCCCGGTCTGGCTTGCGCCATGGATTTCGTTGTCGGACATTGCTTCCTTCCGGACGTGGTGTCGAGGGTTCAGGCGGTTGGGTGGTCAGGCTGTGGGTTGCTCAGGCGCTGGGATTGCGCGGGCTGGAACAGGTGGCGCACAGGCCCCGGTAGACGACCTCGGCCTCGTCGATGGTGAAGCCGTGGTCGTCCGACGGGGCAAGGCAGGGGGCTGCGCCGACGGCGCAGTCGACGTCGGCGATGGCGCCGCAGGACCGGCAGACGACGTGGTGGTGGTTGTCGCCCACGCGGGACTCGTACCTCGCCACCGAGCCGGGCGGCTGGATGCGGCGCACGAGGCCGGAGCGGGTGAGGGCGTGCAGGCAGTCGTAGACCGCCTGGTGGGAGACCTCCGGCACGTCGCGTCGCGCCGCGGCGATGAGCGAGTCGGTGTCGGAGTGGGGGTGCGCGTGCACCGCACCGAGGACTGCCACCCGGGGCCGCGTCACCCGCAGGCCCACGTCCCGCAGCATCTGCGGGAGGTCGCCTGCGCGGACGACGGACGGTGGGGTCACGTCCCGGAGTCTGGCCCGGTTTCTGGAACGAGTCAAGAATTCTGGGACGGCTGTCCCAGCCTGCGGAACAACTCCCGCGCGGGTGCCCGCGCCCGGCCGATAGCATCGGTATGCCGCGTGCTGACGTCCGCACGCGGCATACCCAGTCATCCACCCCAGGAGTGAGCACCGTGTCTGCCGAGATCACCGTCACCGTCGCCGGAAGCGAGCGATCGGTGCCGGAGCAGACGACTGCCGCTGAGCTCTTCGAGGGTGACCGCGCCGTGCTCGTGGCCCGGGTCAACGGTGAGCTGCGCGACCTCGCCCACGCCCTCGCAGAGGGCGACGTCGTCGAGCCCGTGACCGCGCAGGAGCAGGACGGGCTGGACGTGCTGCGGCACAGCGCCGCCCACGTCCTGGCCCAGGCCGTCCAGGAGCTCAACCCCAAGGCCAGGCTCGGCATCGGACCGCCGGTGCGTGACGGGTTCTACTACGACTTCGACGTGGCCGAGCCGTTCCAGCCCGACGACCTCAAGGCGCTCGAGAAGGTCATGCAGCGCATCGTCAACGAGGGCCAGACCTTCGTGCGCCGCGAGATCAGCGACGCCGACGCTGCCGTCGAGCTCGCCGACGAGCCCTACAAGGTCGAGCTCATCGGTCTCAAGGGTGGCGCGGCCGGCGAGCAGGCAGAGGGTGCGGACGTCGAGGTGGGGGGCGCGCAGCTGACCATCTACGACAACCTCAAGCGCGACGGCTCACGCGCCTGGGGCGACCTGTGCCGCGGCCCGCACGTGCCCTCGACCAAGGTGCTCGGCAACGCCTTCAAGCTGATGCGCAGCGGTGGCGCCTACTGGCGGGGGAGCGAGAAGAACCCCCAGCTGCAGCGCGTCTACGGCACCGCCTGGCCCACCAAGGACGAGCTCAAGGCCTACCTCGACCGGCTCGCCGAGGCCGAGCGCCGTGACCACCGCAAGATCGGGGCGGAGCAGGACCTGTTCAGCTTCCCCGACGAGCTCGGGTCTGGCCTGGCCGTCTTCCACCCCAAGGGCGGGGTGATCAAGCGGGAGATGGAGGACTACGTCCGCCGCAGGCACATCGAGGAGGGTTTCCAGTACGTCGGCACCCCCCACATCAGCAAGGACGGGCTGTTCCACACCTCGGGGCACCTGCCCTACTACGCGGACACCATGTTCCCGCCGATGGAGTTCGAGGGCACCGAGTACCGCCTCAAGGCGATGAACTGCCCCATGCACAACCTCATCTTCCGCTCGCGCGGTCGCTCCTACCGCGAGCTGCCGTTGCGGCTGTTCGAGTTCGGGTCGGTCTACCGGTTCGAGAAGTCCGGCGTCGTGCACGGCCTGACCCGCGTGCGTGGCATGACCCAGGACGACTCGCACTCCTACGTCACCGCCGAGCAGGCACCGGGCGAGATCAAGCACCTGCTGAACTTCGTGCTCTCGCTGCTGCGCGACTTCGGCATGGACGACTACTACCTCGAGCTGTCCACCCGCGAGACCGAGGGCGACAAGAAGGACAAGTTCATCGGCTCGGACGAGCAGTGGGAGCACGCGACCGACGTCCTGCGCGACGTCGCCACCGAGTCCGGCCTCGAGCTCGTCCTCGACCCGGGTGGCGCGGCCTACTACGGCCCGAAGATCTCGGTGCAGGCACGCGACGCGATCGGCCGCACCTGGCAGATGTCGACCATCCAGTACGACTTCAACCAGCCGGAGCGTTTCGGGCTGGAGTACCAGGCGGCCGACGGCTCCCGGCAGCAGCCGGTGATGATCCACTCGGCGAAGTTCGGGTCGATCGAGCGCTTCCTCGGTGTGCTCGTGGAGCACTATGCGGGCGCGTTCCCGCCCTGGCTCTCACCCGTGCAGGTGCTCGGGGTGCCCGTGGCCGACGAGTTCTCGCCCTACCTGCACGACGTGGCGGACCAGCTGCGCCGCAAGGGGATCCGGGTCGAGATCGACGATTCCGACGACCGGTTCCCCAAGAAGATCCGCAACGCGTCGAAGTCCAAGGTCCCCTTCGTGCTGATCGCCGGGGACGAGGACCGCGGTGCCGGCGCGGTGTCGTTCCGCTACCGCAACGGCGAGCAGAAGAACGGGGTGCCCGTCGACGAGGCGATCGCCGAGATCGTCGCCGCGGTCGAGGCCCGCGTCCAGGTCTGACGGACGATGACCGACGCGCTCGAGCCCGACACCGACTTCGCCGGGGTGCAGGACGGCTTCGAACGGCTCTGGACACCGCACCGGCTCGCCTACATCACGGGGGAGCGGCCGAGCGAGGACGCGGGTGACGGCTGCCCGTTCTGTGTCGCCCCGGCCAAGGACGACCAGACCGGCCTCATCGTGCACCGCGGCGTGAGCTGCTACGTCGTCATGAACCTGTTCCCCTACAACCCCGGCCACGTGCTCGTGTGTCCTTACCGCCACGCCTCGCTCTACGTCGACCTGACCGACGAGGAGACCACGGAGTTCGCCTTGCTGACCAAGCAGGTCATTGCCGCCATCGACACTGCCTCCGGCCCGCACGGTTACAACATCGGCATGAACCAGGGGGCGGTCGCCGGTGCGGGTGTGCAGGCCCACCTGCACCAGCACATCGTGCCGAGGTGGGGTGGCGACTCGAACTTCCTGCCGGTCATCGGACAGACGAAGGCGCTGCCGATGCTGCTCGAGGACGTGCGCTCACGGCTCGTCGCAGCGTGGCCGGGTGCGGCAGGCGCTCCAGCGGCAGGAAGCTGAGCAGGCACACCACTAGCGGCAGGAAGTGGATCTTCAGCATGACGTAGGTGCTGAGGTGGAAGCCCGCCCAGAAGAGGAGCGCGGCGTACAGCGCCTTTCCCCTGAGCCACAACAGGACCGGTGAAGTGAACTCGGCCACGAGCACGATCCACTGCAGGGCGTGCGTGAGGGTCGGATGGGCGCCCACCCAGGGACCGATGCCGTTCGGCCGTCGGGTCAGCGCCCAGATCAGGGTGGCTCCGTTGGCCCAGCCCCTGCCGCCGAAACGCATCTTGGCGCTGGCCGACAGGAAGTAGATCGACACGGCCCCGATCTGCACCATGCGGATCGCCCAGCCAGCGGCCTGCGACCTCACGTCGACATCGCGCAGGCGGGCCCGCCCGACCGTCGGCAGCACGAACAGCGCGACGACCAGGGCGAAGTGGTCGTGGTCGACCTTGGAGTAGGAGAAGGCGTTGCTCACCCAGTCGAGCATCCCGACCGCGCAGACCCATCCCGCCAGCCGCGGCAGCCGGCCCGTGAAGGCGACCGCGGAGCTCACCAGGATCACCGCCAGGAGCACCCTGACGTAGGTGTGCGACGGCGCGGGCAGGAGCAGCAGCGAACGCACCTCGAGGCCGCGGTAGAGGCTCGGCGGGACGTCGCCGTGGGGGATGGGGTCGGTCACGATCCACAGCACGTCGGGCCACACGAAGGCGTAGACGGCGAGCCGCAGCCACGCCACGCGCGCGAGCGAGATCTCCGGCGCGAGGAACTTCTCGACGATGGAGCGTTCGACGGCAGGGCGTTCCATCGGGGAGTGTTCCAGGCGGCTCACGGCGCACCACCAGGTATGCCGCTCGGCTGGGGACGCAGCGGGTGGCGGACCTGCCACGTGGCCAGGGTGCGGACGGTGGCAGCCCCCGTGCCGATCTGGGTTGAGGTGTTGCGCAGGTAGAGGACCGCGTAGGCCGCCTCGCGCGGGAGCCGGCGCGCATGCAGCACGGCGATGTCCTGGAGGAGCTCGGGGCGCTCGATGATGCGGGGGGCCTGTCCTTCGATCTCGGCGCGCTCGATGCCGATCTTCTCCTTGGACAGCGGCACCCGCACCACTTCGCCGTCCACGGTCAACGCATCCAACGTCAACGAGTTGATGACCCCGTCGTTCCGCACCGAGAACGCGTACTGCGACATGGGGGCGAAGGGCCACCAGCTGTCGTTGCCCACCCAGGTCCCCAGACAGACCGTCGTCACCACGGCGGCGGTCACGGCCAGCCGCCACAGCACGGCATACGGGCCGAGCCGGGTGGTCGGCCCCCTCATGCTCCCCTCACGCGGTCATGGTCCCATGCGGGTGACAGACTGAGGACATGGACATGGTGACGGGGAGCGAGCGGGGCCTGCTCATCTTCGACGGCGACTGCGGGTTCTGCACGACCAGCGCGCGGTTCGCCACGCGCTGGGTGGACCGCCGCGACCGCTACGACGTCCAGCCGTGGCAGCAGGTGGAACTCGGTCGGTTCGGGCTCACCGAGCAGGACTGCATCGAGGCGGCCCAGTTCGTCCGCCCGGACGGGACCGTCGTGGCCGCCCACCTCGCCATCGCAGAGGGGCTCAAGCAGGGAGCCCCGTTCTGGCGGCCACTCGGCCACCTCGTCACACTGCCGGGCATCAGCCGGCTGGCTGGTCGGGTCTACACGTGGGTGGCCGACCACCGCTACGCGCTGCCGGGAGGCACTCCCGCCTGCGCGCCCACACACGTGTCCGTCAGCGGTTCTGCGGGGACGGCGGCTCGGTCTCAGTAGGCTGACCCCACCATGCTCAACAAGTACGCACGCGCCCTCTTCACGAAGATCTTCACGCCGGTCGCCCGACTGTTCCTCAAGCTGGGGATCAGCCCGGACGTCGTGACGATCGTCGGCACGCTCGGCGTCTGCGTCGGCGCGCTGGCCTTCTACCCCCGGCACGAGTTCTTCTGGGGCACCATCGTCATCACCCTGTTCGTCTTCTCCGACACCGTCGACGGCGTGATGGCGCGGATGTCCGGCCGCTCCGGCAAGTGGGGCGCCTACCTCGACTCCACGCTCGACCGCGTGGGCGACTCGGCCATCTTCGGGGGCCTCGTGCTCTGGTATGCCGGCAGCGGCGACGACTTCCTGATGGCCGGGCTGGCGCTGGCCTGCCTCATCCTCGGCAGCGTGGTGTCCTACGCCAAGGCACGGGCCGAGGGGCTGGGCTTCACCGCGAACGTCGGGATCGCGGAGCGCGCCGACCGGTTGGTCGCCGTCCTCGTGGTGACCGGACTGGTGGGTCTGGGGCTGCCCGAGGTCGTCCTCGCCGTCGTACTCGCCCTGCTCGCCGTCGCCAGCCTCGTCACGGTGTTCCAGCGCATGCTGCTCGTGCGTCGGCAGGCCCTGGTCGAAGCCTCCTGAGCGGCCACGCGACGTGACCGGCTTCGGCGACCTCCTGGCCGTCAGCGGCTACCGCCTCGGGTGGGGCACTGTGCGTCGGCTGCCCGAGCGCACGGCATACACAGTCTTCGAGCAGATCGCCGACCTGACGGTGGCTCGTGGCGGCAAGGGCGTGCAGCGCCTGAGGAGCAACTACGCGCGGGTGCGCCCCGAGCTCGACGGCGCGGAGCTGGACGCACTGGTGCGCGAAGGGATGCGCTCGTACCTGCGGTACTACTGCGAGGCCTTCCGGCTGCCCGACCGCACCCCGGAGCAGATCGCGGCGTCGGTGCGGGTCGAGGGGGACGGGCCCGTGCGGGCCGAGCTCGCCGCGGGCCGACCGGTCGTGTGCTTCCTCGGCCACCTCGGCAACTGGGACCTGGCCGGAGCCTGGGGCACCAAGGAGATCGGTCCCGTCGTCACCGTCGCCGAGCGGCTCGAGCCCGAGGAGGTGTATGCCGAGTTCCTCGCCTTCCGTGAGTCGCTGGGCATGACGATCCTGCCGCTGACGGGCGGGGGCGACGTGTTCGCGCAGCTGCGGGGGCACCTGACGAAGCCGGTGCTCATGCCACTGCTTGCCGACCGCGACCTGACCGACCGGGGCATCGAGGTCGACCTGTGCGGTCACCGTTCGAAGATGGCGGCGGGTCCGGCGGCGCTGTCGCTGGGCACCGGTGCGGCGCTGCACCCGGTCTCGATCCACTACGAGCGAGTCGAGGGGTCGAGCTGGAAGCACCGCATCGTGATCACCTGGCACGACCGGGTCGAGGTGCCGGCGACCGGCACGACACGGGCCAAGGCCGTCGCGATGACGCAGCAGTGCGCCGACGCACTCGGCGCCGCGATCGTGGAGCACACCGCCGACTGGCACATGCTCCAGCGGGTGTTCCTCGAGGACCTCGAGCCGCGACCCGAGCAGTCAGCGCGACCCGGCCAGGCGCAGGGGAGCTGGCCGTGAGGATCGGCATCGTGTGTCCTTACTCCTTCGACGTGCCCGGCGGGGTGCAGTTCCACGTCCGCGACCTGGCCGAGCACTTCCTGGGGCAGGGGCACCACGCCTCGGTCCTCGCCCCGGCCGACGAGGACACCCCGCTGCCCGACTACGTCGAGTCGGTGGGCCGAGCCGTTCCCGTGCGCTACAACGGCTCGGTGGCCCGGCTGAACTTCGGGCCGCTGACCGCCTCGCGGGTCGGGCGCTGGCTCGAGGCGGGCGACTTCGACGTGTTGCACATCCACGAGCCGGTGACGCCCAGCATCGCCCTGCTCGCGCTGTGGTCGGCGGAGGGCCCGGTCGTGGCAACCTTCCACACCTCCAACCTGCGGTCGCGGGCGATGCAGGCTGCTTACCCGCTGCTGCGCCCGAGCCTGGAGAAGATCAACGGGCGGATCGCCGTCTCCGAGGACGCCCGGCGCACGGTCACGACCCACCTGGGTGGTGACGCGGTCGTCATCCCCAACGGCGTCAACGTGGCGCGGTTCGCCGACGCCGTGCCGGCTGCCAGGTGGACCGGCACCGAGTCGGCGCCCACGATCGCCTTTCTCGGGCGGATCGACGAGCCCCGCAAGGGTTTGCCCGTGCTGGCGGCGGCGATGCCCGCGGTGCTGGCGAAGCATCCCGGAGCCCGAGTCCTGGTCGCGGGACCGGGTGACGTCCAAGCCGCTCGCGAACGCCTCGAACCGTCCGTGGCGGCTGCCACCGACTTCCTGGGCATGGTCAGCGACGAGGACAAGGCCGTGCTCCTGTCGTCCGTCGACCTCTACGTCGCCCCGCACACCGGGGGAGAGAGCTTCGGCATCGTGCTCGTCGAGGCGATGAGTGCAGGGGCGCCCGTGGTGGCCAGCAACCTGCCGGCCTTCGTCCGGGTCCTCGACGGAGGACACGCCGGCGCGACCTTCACCAACGAGGACAGTGCCGACCTGGCCCGACAGCTGCTGCGCCTGCTGGGCGATCCGGGGGAGCGCGAGCGGCTGGGGGAGGCCGGGCACCGCCGGGCCTGGGTCTTCGACTGGTCGGTCGTCGCCGAGGACGTCATGGCGGTCTACGACACGGTCACCCATGGCTCCGAGGACGCGCGGTCGGACCCGGCCGCCGACACCCGGTGGACGCGGCTGCTCCGCGGTCGCAGGGGAGGGGAGGCGTGATGGACTCTCTGACGTGGGGCGTCGTGGTCGTCGCAGTGCTGCTCGGCGTCGCCTGGTACCTCTCCTACAGCGCAGCCCGGCTCGACCGGCTGCACACGCGCGCCGAGGGTGCGTTGTCCGCTCTCGACGCCCAGCTGGTCCGCCGAGCCGAGGCGACGCTGGAGCTGGCCAACTCGGGAGCCCTCGACCCGGCCAGCGCGCTGATGCTGGCGGGCGCCGCGTCGGAGTCCCTGGAGGCCCACAACGAGCGTGCCCTCGAGGAGGACCTCCTCGACGGCCAGAGCTTCGGCGCACGGGAGGTGCTGGAGAGCGACCTGACCGAGGCGCTCCAGGCGGCGCTCACGGCCGACGTGGTGGCTGACATCCGGGGGGGTCACGCCGACGCCCTCGGGGCGAGCAGCCTGCAGCGGGTCGAGGCAGCCGGCGTGCGCGTGCAGCTGGCCAGGCGCTTCCTGAACGACGCGGTGACCGACGTGCAGCGGGTCCGCCGCAAGTGGGTGGTCCGCTGGTTCCGGTTGGCCGGCCACGCCGACCTGCCCCGTACCGTCGAGTTCGACGACGAGCTCCCACCCGCCGTGCGGGACTGAGCCGCGGTCGGGACGCCGCGGCATACCAACTAACATTGGTGCCGAAGCGCGTTCCCTGCGCTGCGCCCTGAACAGATCTGGAGTAGGTCCGCCATGTCCGCCGAGAGCAACCCCGTCGAGAGCACAGCCACGCAGCCCACCACCGGCACGTCACGCGTCAAGCGGGGGATGGCCGAGATGCTCAAGGGCGGCGTCATCATGGACGTCGTCAACGTCGAGCAGGCCAAGATCGCCGAGGACGCCGGCGCCGTCGCCGTGATGGCCCTCGAGCGGGTCCCCGCCGACATCCGCGCCCAGGGTGGCGTGTCGCGCATGTCCGACCCCGACATGATCGACGGCATCATCGAGGCCGTGTCGATCCCGGTGATGGCCAAGGCCCGCATCGGTCACTTCGTCGAGGCCCAGGTGCTGCAGTCCCTGGGGGTCGACTACATCGACGAGTCCGAGGTTCTGACCCCGGCCGACTACGCCAACCACATCGACAAGTGGAACTTCACGGTTCCCTTCGTCTGCGGTGCGACCAACCTCGGCGAGGCCCTGCGCCGCATCACCGAGGGCGCGGCGATGATCCGCTCCAAGGGTGAGGCCGGCACCGGCGACGTCTCCAACGCGACCACCCACATGCGCCAGATCCGCCAGCAGATCCGCAGGCTCCAGGGCCTGCCCGAGGACGAGCTGTTCGTCGCGGCCAAGGAGCTCCAGGCGCCGTACGACCTGGTCAAGGAGGTCGCCGAGCTGGGCAAGCTCCCCGTCGTGCTGTTCACCGCGGGCGGCATCGCGACCCCGGCCGACGCCGCGATGATGATGCAGCTCGGCGCCGAGGGCGTGTTCGTCGGCTCCGGCATCTTCAAGTCCGGCAACCCGGCCCAGCGCGCCGAGGCCATCGTGAAGGCGACGACCTTCTTCGACGACCCCGACGTCATCGCCAAGGTCTCGCGCGGCCTCGGTGAGGCGATGGTCGGCCTCAACGTCGACGAGATCCCCGAGCCGCACCGCCTCTCCGAGCGCGGTTGGTGACCGGCCCGTCCCACAGCTGACAGAGCACGGCGCCCGGTGGCCAACCACCGGGCGCCGTCCTGTCCGATGACCTGTCAGGTGACGGTGCTGCGGGCGCGGAACTCCTCGCGCTCGAACTCGCGTCCCTCGAGCACCGCCGCCACGTGCTCCGCCGCCGCCACCACGTCGGCGTGCGAGAGGTAGAGGGGGCTGAACCCGAGCCGCACGATGTCGACCTCACGGAAGTCGCCGATCACGCCGCGCGCGATGAGGGCCTGCACCACGGCATACGCCTCGGGGTGCCGCAGGCTCACCTGCGAGCCGCGCCGCGCCTCCTCGCGTGGCGTCGCGAGCGGCAGGTCGACACCCAGGGCGTCCAGCGCCTCGATGAACAGTCCTGTCAGTGACAGTGAGCGGGCGCGCACCTCCTCGATCGAGAGCCCGTCGTATGCCGTGAGCGCACCTTCCAGCGTCAGCAGGCTGAGCAGGGGAGCCGTGCCGACCCTGGCCCTCGTGATGGTGGCCGCGGGGGCGTAGTCGGTGGACATCCCGAACGGGCTGGCGTGGCCCTGCCAGCCGGACAGGACGTTCTCGAAGTCGCCCAGGTGCTCACGCCGGACGTAGATGAACGCGGGGGCGCCGGGGCCGCCGCTGAGGTACTTGTAGCCGCAGCCCACCGCGAGGTCTGCGCCGCCATCGTCGAGCCCGACCGGCATCGCACCGGCCGAGTGGCAGAGGTCCCAGCACACAAGGGCGCCGACGCCGTGGGCGGCGCGGGTGAGGGCCGGCAGGTCCCACTGCTTACCCGTGCGGTAGTCGACCTGCGAGTAGGCCGCCAGCGCCAGCGAGTCACCCAGCTCCGCGATGCGCGCGGGCGCCTCGGGGGTGGGCACGAGCTCGAGGGTCAGGCCGAGCAGCTCGCAGGCGGACCGGGCGATGTAGACATCCGTGGGAAAGGAGTCGGGGTCGGTCAGCACCGTGCTCCGGCCCGGGCGCAGGCGCGAGGCGGCGACGATGGCCTTGAAGAGGTTGACGGACGTGGAGTCGGTGACGACGACCTGGCCCGGCGCCGCACCGACCAGCGAGCCGATGCGGTCACCGACCCGCTCGGGCGCACCCCACCAGTCCGACTCGTTCCATGCACGGATGAGCTGCTCTCCCCACTGGCGGGCGACCACGTCGGCGGCCGTCTCGGCCGCAGCGACGGACAGGGCGCCGAGGGAGTTGCCGTCGAGGTAGATGACCCCCTCAGGGATCCGGAACGCGCTGCGTCGGTCGGTGGAGGAGTGCTGGGCATCGAGGTCGCGAGCGCGGGTGGTGAGGTCGGTCATGCCCCGAAACCTATAGGTGGGCGGTGCGGTGATGTCAGGGCCTCGACGGCACAGGTTCATGTCCTGGCCAGTCGCGTGGGGGGACGCGATGCCACACCCCGGGCGTGCGGCGCAGGTCCACGACGACCGGCGCTACTCCCCGAGGTCCGGTCGCTCGAGGCCACCTCGCGCACCATGACGCAGTTGCCGAGGCCCTTGGGGCGGTCGTAGCTGAAGCCCTCGCGCTCGTACATCGTGCGGGTGCCGTTGTAGAGGAACGACGAGTTCTTCTTCCGGACGCCACCGGTGTCGTGTGGGTAGCCCTCGACCAGACCACCGCCGGCCCGAGCGATCAGCTCGACCGCTCCACGCAGGGCGATCGACGCCAGGCCCTTGCCGCGGTGGCTGCGCTCGACCTGGATGCAGGTGACCCGGTAGTCGGGGAGTCGCTCGGCCGTGGCGAGGTACTCCTTGCGGTGGTGGATGCTGGGCAGCTCCTCCGGCGTCCCGTACTCCGCCCAGGCGATGGCGAGGTCGCCGTCGTAGACCAGCGCCGCGTGCGCGATCCCCTCATCCACCCGGCGCTTCTTGAACGCGCGGTTGTCCTCGGCGGTGCTGTCCGGCTCCCGGTCCTCCGGATGGAACCAGGTGCACCAGCAGTTGGCGAACATGCCCTTGTTCCGCTCGACGAGCGCGGCGAAGTCGTCGAACGTCTCCGGCGTGAGCGCCCTGATCGTGTAGTCGGACATGCCTGAAAAGTACCCCTGCTCGGGGTCCAGGAACCGCTCGACGCAAGCGTCAGCCCCGCGCTCCCGGCTCCCGGGCAGGGGGCAGCGCCATGAAGAGCACGGGCAGGTGGTCCTCGGGCAGCCACCACGGGCGGCCCTCGCCGACCACCTGCCACCCCGTGCGCCGGTACAGCTCGACGGCCGAGGTGGTCTCCCGCACGACGTCCAGGACAGGTGTCCGGCCCGACTCGCGGATGGCCGCGACCGCGGTCGCGAGAAGGGCCTTCCCGACACCCCTGCCGACGGTCGTGTGATCCACGAAGAGGACCGCGACCGCCGCGAGCTCCTCCCGTGGGCGGCCGGTCCCCGCGATCCAGAGGTCGGCCTCCATCCCCGGCTCGACCCGCGAGACCGCGACGTGGCCGACCACGCGCCCGCCGAGCTCGGCGACCCAGGCTGCGTCCTCGTCGGCCCGCGCGATGAACGACTCCACCGGGAACGGCAGGGGCCAGCTCTGGGGATACCCCGAGTGCGGCTGCTGGGCGGTCAGGACGTCGGCCAGGGCCGGGATGTCGTCACTGGTGCGCTCGCGCACCACCACCTCTTCGAAGGCGTCAGTCAT
This sequence comes from Pedococcus sp. P2_F6, assembly GCF_056403675.1. Lineage (NCBI taxonomy): Bacteria > Bacillati > Actinomycetota > Actinomycetes > Micrococcales > Intrasporangiaceae > Pedococcus > Pedococcus sp. P2_F6. The sequence continues at coordinate 698,106 of NZ_JBFUEZ010000001.1, read as the reverse complement.
GGCGCCACCCTAGGTCGGGGCAGGGCGGGGCGTTGCGGCGCTCCCGCCGCCCGTAGCATTCCGGGCGTGACCGAGCAGCCCACCATCGGAGTCCTCGCCGTCCAGGGCGACGTGCGCGAGCACCTGTATGCCGTGGAGCAGGCGGGCGCCCGCGCCACCACCGTGCGCCGGACCTCCGAGCTGGACGCGGTGGACGCGCTCATCATCCCGGGCGGTGAGTCCACGACCATGGACAAGCTGGTCCGCGCCTTCGAGCTGCGCGACCCACTCCGGGCGCGGCTGGCGGCCGGCATGCCGGCATACGGCTCCTGCGCGGGGATGATCATGCTCGCCGACCGCATCGCCGACGCCCGACCCGACCAGCAGACGCTCGGCGGCCTGGACATCACGGTGCGTCGCAACGCGTTCGGCCGGCAGGTGGACTCCTTCGAGGAGGACCTGCACATCCGGGCCATCGGCGGCGCGCCGATGCGGGCCGTGTTCATCCGTGCGCCGTGGGTCGAGGAGGTGGGCGAGGGGGTCGAGGTGCTGGCCCGCGTGGAGGACGGACCTGCCGCAGGTAGGATCGTCGCCGTTCGTCAGGGGTCCCTGATGGCCACCTCCTTCCACCCGGAAGTGACCGGTGACCACCGGTTCCACCAGTTGTTCGTCGAGATCGTGAGAGGCAAGGCATGAGCGGCCACAGCAAATGGGCAACCACGAAGCACAAGAAGGCTGCCATCGACGCGAAGCGGGGCAAGCTCTTCGCCAAGCTCATCAAGAACATCGAGGTCGCGGCGCGCACCGGTGGCGGTGACCCCACGGGCAACCCGACGCTCTACGACGCCATCCAGAAGGCCAAGAAGACCTCGGTCCCCAACAACAACATCGACAACGCGGTCAAGCGCGGGTCCGGTGCGACGGCCGGCGGCGCCGACTGGGAGACCATCACCTACGAGGGCTACGCGCCCGGTGGTGTCGCCGTCCTCATCGAGTGCCTGACCGACAACCGCAACCGAGCGGCTGCCGAGGTCCGCACCGCGCTGACCCGCAACGGCGGCCAGCTGGCCGACCCCGGTTCGGTGTCCTACGTCTTCGACCGCAAGGGCGTCGTCGTGGTCCCCAAGGGCGACAAGACCGAGGACGACATCCTCGAGATCGTCCTCGAGGCCGGTGCCGACGAGGTCAACGACCTCGGCGACGCCTTCGAGATCATCTCCGAGGCGACCGACTTCGTCGCCGTCCGCAAGGCCGTCCAGGACGCCGGGATCGACTACGACTCCGCCGAGGCCTCGTGGGTGCCGAACCTCAAGGTGCCGCTCGACGCAGACGGGGCACGCAAGATGATCCGCGTCATCGAGGCCCTCGAGGACTCCGACGACGTGCAGGACGTGTTCGCCAACGGAGACATCAGCGACGACGTGCTCGCCGAGATCGAGGACGACGACGAGTAGAAGGCGTGTTGCTGCGCCCGAAGGTGCGAACCGGTGTGTAGCGTTCAACCGAACATGTGTTCGGAAACGCATGGTTGTTCGAAAACGCAGTCGGACGTGAGGGAGCAGCTGTCGTGCGCGTACTCGGGGTCGATCCCGGCCTGACCCGCTGTGGCATCGGGGTGGTCGAGGGCGGTCGTGGTCGCCAGGTCCGCCTCGTGGCCGTCGGCGTGGTGCGTTCCCCGGCCACCGAGCCGACCGCCGAGCGGCTGCTCTACCTCCAGACCGAGCTCGACGCGTGGCTCGACCGGTTCGAGCCTGACGCGATCGCCGTGGAGCAGGTCTTCGCCGACGTCAACGTCGCCAGCGTCATGAACACCATGCAGGCCTCGGCGATCCCGCTGCTCGCCGCGGCGCGCAGGGGGCTCCCGGTCCAGCTGCACACGCCGACCTCGGTCAAGGCAGCGGTCACCGGCTCGGGCCGGGCCGACAAGGCCCAGGTGACGGCCATGGTGACCCGGATCCTGCGGATGGAGTCCGCGCCGAAGCCCGCCGACGCCGCGGACGCCCTCGCCATCGCCATCTGCCACCTGTGGCAGGGCCCCGCCGCCACCCGGCTCCAGGACGCCGCCAGGGCGGAGCAGGAACGCCTCCGCTCAGCGGGCCGAGCCGCGGTGGCCCGGTGATCGCCTCGGTCCGCGGACCGGTGCGGCACATCGGTCTCGACCGAGTCGTCGTCGAGGTCGGGGGAGTGGGCATGCTGCTGCACACGACACCGGCCACCGCGTCCGCACTGCACCTCGGTCAGGAGGCGCTGCTCGCGACCACCCTCGTCGTCCGCGAGGACTCGCTGACCCTCTACGCCTTCACGTCCGACGACGAGCGTGACATCTTCGAACAGGTGCAGACCGTCTCGGGCGTCGGACCTCGGATCGCCCTCGCGATGCTCTCGGTGCTGGCCCCCGACCGGCTACGGGCAGCGGTCAGCAGCGCGGACCTCGCGACGCTCACCAAGGTGCCCGGGATCGGCCGCAAGGGTGCCGAGCGCATCGTCCTCGAGCTGCGCGACAAGCTCGGTATGCCGTCCGGTGCGGCGGGTGGCGCGACTGCCGTCCCGGCCGTGGGAGCCACGGCCTGGCGTGACCAGGTGGCCGAGGCCCTCGTGGGGCTCGGATACTCCGCCAAGCAGGCCGACGACGCCGTGTCGCGGGCGGCGGAGGCGGCGCCGGCCGGCGCCGACGTCTCCGCGATGCTCCGCGCGGCGCTGCGAGAGCTGGGGCGCTAGGCCATGGCTGACGGCTTCTCCTCCGAGATGTTCGAGGACTCGTCGGTCGATGCCACCGCGCGGGTGGTCGACGCCGAGGGCGATGCCGACGAGCGCACCGTGGAGGCAGCCCTGCGACCACGCAGGCTCAGCGAGTTCACCGGTCAGACGCGGGTGCGCGACCAACTCTCGCTCGTGCTCGAGGCGGCCCGGCGACGGGGGACACCGCCCGACCACGTGCTGCTCTCCGGGCCGCCGGGTCTGGGCAAGACCACGCTGGCCATGCTCATCGGCACCGAGCTGGGGCGGCCGATCCGCATCACCAGCGGCCCCGCCATCCAGCACGCCGGCGACCTGGCGGCGGTGCTCTCCTCGCTCATGGAGGGGGAGGTCCTCTTCCTCGACGAGATCCACCGCATGTCGCGGTCGGCCGAGGAGATGCTCTACCTCGCCATGGAGGACTTCCGGGTCGACGTCATCGTCGGCAAGGGCCCCGGCGCCACAGCCATCCCCCTGGAGCTCCCCGCCTTCACCGTCGTGGGCGCCACCACCCGGGCAGGGCTGCTGCCCGCGCCGCTGCGCGACCGGTTCGGCTTCACCGGGCACCTCGACTTCTACGCAGCCGAGGACCTGGTCACGATCCTCGAACGCTCGGCGCGACTGCTCGAGGTGTCCGCCGACACCGACGGCATCACCGAGATCGCGCGGCGATCGCGCGGCACACCACGCATCGCGAACCGGCTGCTGCGACGGGTCCGCGACTGGGCCCAGGTGCACGGACGCGACGTCGTCGACGAGGAGGCGGCGCATGCCGCGCTGGCCCTGTTCGACGTCGACGACCGCGGGCTGGACCGCCTCGACCGCGCCGTCCTCGACTCCCTCTGCCGGCGCTTCGGAGGCGGACCCGTCGGTCTGTCGACGCTCGCGGTCGCAGTGGGGGAGGAGGCCGACACGGTCGAGACCGTCGCCGAGCCGTTCCTCGTCCGTGAGGGCTTCATCACGCGCACGCCTCGTGGCCGGGCCGCGACGGCCATGGCGTGGGAGCACCTGGGCCTGACGCCACCGCTCGGCCACCAACCCCAGCCCAGCCTGCCCCTCGACACCGGCGAGGGTCGCTTCGGCGGGTGACCCGCTCGGGCGGCGTGCCCACGGCATACCTGCACGTGCTCGCCCGTGCTCGCCCCTTCTCGCCATGGGCGAGCAAAGGTCACAATTGGAACGCAGCCACGGTGGGGCACGTTGGTCGGTATGCCGTGCGTCACCTACACTCGGGCGGTCCCCCGGCTGGAGCCGGGGACTTGCGCGTGCCCTACTGCGTGGCGCCGCACCCTGACTGCCCCAACCGTGAAGGGACTGCTCCATGTCGAATGGCGGCTCGCCCATAGCCAGCCTGCTGATCTTCGCGCTGCCCGTGCTGCTCATCGTCTTCATGGTGTTCAGCCAGCGTCGGCGCCAGCGCGAGGTGCAGTCACTGCAGGCGGCTCTGGCCGTCGGCGACGAGGTCTGCACGACCTCCGGGCTCTACGGCACGATCACGTCCCTCGACGACAGCACCGCCACCCTGGAGATCAGCCCCGGGGTCACCGTCCGCTTCGACCGGCGCGCCATCGGCACCAAGACGGTGTCACCCGGCCCGGCCGCACCCCGCACCACCGAGTAGAGGTCCCTGCACGTGGCAATCAACCCGCACAACCGCAAGCCGCTGAAGATCCTGTCAGCGCTGGCGGCCGTCACCCTCGGCCTCTACGGCCTCCTCTTCGCGGCCACCACCTGGGGTGACGCACAGTGGCAGCCCAAGCTCGGTCTCGACCTCGACGGGGGCACCCAGCTGGTGCTCAAGCCCGTGCTGGTCGGCAACAGCAAGGTCACCAACGAGCAGCTCACCCAGGCGCGGGACATCATCGTCCAACGCGTCGACGCCAACGGCGTCGCGGGCGCCGAGGTGACCACGCGCAACGGCGAGGACATCGTCGTGAGCGTCCCGGGCACCAGCCTGGACAAGACGACCGAGGACGCCATCCGCAAGTCCTCGCAGATGCGCTTCCGACCCGTCCTCGCTGCCGCGCCGGGAGTGAACCAGCCGACCCCCACGGGCACGGACACCGGGACGGCCACCGGCACGGCAACGGGCACCGCCACGCCGAGCAAGGCTCCCAGCCCCTCCGCCACGGCCACCGGTTCGGCGACCCCGGCCGGCTCCGCCCTGCCCGGGGCGTTCGTCAAGGCCACCACGCCGCCCACTCCGACCGGTTCCGCGACGGGCAGTGCCACGGGTACCTCCACGGCCAAGCCCACCGGCTCGACCGCCGCGCCCCAGAACGCCAGCGACCTGGCGTGGATCACGGCCGACGTCGCGGCTGCGTTCCAGGCGCTGGACTGCTCCGACCCCGCCGTGGTCGACAAGATCGTGGACGACCCGGCGAAGCCGCTGGTCACGTGCAGCGACGACGGCGCAGAGAAGTACGTCCTCGGCCCGGTCGTGGTGAACGGCGACCAGATCAAGGACGCCGCAGCCGGCTACCGACCCCTGTCCAACGGCCAGCCGTCCAGCACCGTCGAGATCACGCTGAGCTTCAAGTCCGAGGGCACCAAGGCCTACGCCGAGGCGAGCAAGCGGATGGTCACCCTCGAGACCCCCCGCAACCAGATGGCCGCCACCCTCGACTCGCGTGTCATCGTGGCGCCGTACTTCCAGGCCGCGATCCTCGACGGGCAGGCCAGCATCTCGGGCCAGTTCACGATCACGTCGGCCCGCGACCTGGCCAACCAGCTCAAGTTCGGTGCCCTGCCCCTGTCGTTCACGCTGCAGACCCGCGACCAGATCAGCCCGACCCTGGGCAGCGAGCAGCTCAGGATGGGTCTGATCGCCGGAGTCATCGGCTTCGCGCTGGTCTTCATGTACTCCCTCGCGCAGTACCGCGCCCTGGGCCTGGTCACCGTGCTGTCCATCGTCATCGCGGCGCTGCTGACCTACGTCGCGATCGCCGTGCTCGGCTGGTCACACAACTTCAGACTCGACATGGCGGGCGTGACAGGGCTCATCGTGGCCATCGGTGTCACCGCCGACTCCTTCATCGTCTACTTCGAACGCATTCGCGACGAAGTGCGTGAGGGACGACCCCTGCGTGCCGCCGTCGACACCGGCTGGCGCCGAGCCCGACGAACCATCCTGGCCGCGGACGGCGTGAACTTCCTGGCCGCGTTCGTCCTCTACCTGCTGGCGTCCTCCAACGTGCGCGGGTTCGCCTTCACCCTGGGCCTCACGACCCTGATCGACCTGCTCATCGTCGTGCTGTTCACCCACCCGCTCGTGGCGATCCTGGCCGGCACCAAGTTCTTCGGCGGTGGACACAAGTGGTCGGGTCTCGACCCGGAGCGGCTCGGGGCCAAGGCACACAAGCCCAGGTATGCCGGGCGCGGACGGGTCGCGATGCCGACCACCGCATCTGCTGTGAGCGACGGGAGCGCACTGTGATCAACTTCGCCGCACTGGGCAACGACCTCTACACCGGCAAGCGGTCCATCGACTTCGTCGGTCGCTACAAGCGGTGGTACGCCGTCTCCGGGGTCTTCGTCCTGCTCGCGATCATCGGGCTGGTCTGGCACGGCCTCAACCTCAGCCTCGAGTTCCGCGGCGGCTCGGAGTTCCGGGTGTCGTCGGTCGCGAGCTCGGCGGACTACGAGGCCAGGGCCAAGGACGCCGTCAGCCACATCCCGACGGCTGGTGCCGCCGAGGTGACCAAGGTCGGCACCGGCACCATTCGGGTGCAGACCGAGCAGCTCGGCGAGTCCGAGATCCGGGCCGTGCAGACGGCACTGGCCTCCGAGTTCAAGACCGACGTCGACAACGTCTCCGCATCGTTCGTCGGGCCTTCCTGGGGTGCCTCCGTGAGCCAGCAGGCGCTCAAGGCCCTGGCTGTGTTCCTCGCACTCGTGTCGATCGTGATGGCGATCTACTTCCGCACGTGGAAGATGGCCGTCGCCGGGCTCGTGGCCCTGCTCCACGACCTGTTCATCACGGTGGGCATCTATGCGCTGGCCGGTTTCGAGGTCTCCCCGGCCACGATGATCGGCTTCCTGACGATCCTCGGGTACTCGCTGTACGACACCGTCGTCGTCTTCGACAAGGTGCGTGAGAACACCACCGAGGCGCTCGGCAACGGCCGCCTCACCTACGCCCAGGCGGCGAACCTCGCCGTCAACCAGACCCTGGTGCGGTCGATCAACACCACGATCGTGGCGCTGCTGCCGATCGCATCGATCCTGGTCATCGGGTTCCTCTTCCTCGGCCCCGGCACCCTGCTCGACCTGGCCCTGGCCCTGTTCGTCGGTATCGCCGTCGGCGCCTACTCCTCGATCTTCATCGCCACGCCGCTGTTGGTGCACCTGCGCCTGAAGGAGCCGGCTGTCGTCGATCTCGAGAAGAAGGCCACCCGCTACCAGGCGCGTCATGGCGGCGTCGTCTCCGCCTCCGATGCCGCTCCGGTCCCGCACGAGCCCGACGCCGAAGAGCTCGCTGCAGCCACCTCCGGCCGCGAGTCGGTCTCGGCGGCGGCACGTTCCGGTGGCGTGGTGCGCGAGACCCACAAGTACGCGACCAGTGGTCCGCGCAACCAGCCCAAGCGTCCGCCGAAGTCTCGTCGATGAGGCGCAGCTCGTCGACGAGATGGAGCCGCTGCGCCCGGGTGGGTCAGTGAGCGACACCCTCGCCGAGCGGGTCTCCGCGCGGTTGCGCGACGTCCAGGACTTTCCCAGCCCGGGGATCCTGTTCAAGGACGTGACGCCCGTCCTGGCCGACCCCGAGGTCTTCGGTGCCGTCATCCGCGACATGGCGGACCGACGCAGGGGCAGCATCGACCTGGTCGTCGGTATCGAGGCTCGCGGCTTCATCTTCGGAGCCGCTCTCGCGCACGAGCTGGGGGTCGGCTTCGTCCCGGTGCGCAAGGCGGGCAAGCTGCCGGGCGACACCGTCGGGCTGACCTACGACCTCGAGTACGGCACGGCGACCATCGAGATCCACAGCGATGCCTTCGTGAGCGGTGAGCGCGTCCTGCTCGTCGACGACGTGCTCGCCACGGGAGGCACCGCCGAGGCGGCCTGTCGGCTGCTGGAGCAGGCCGGTGCCACGGTCGTGGCCTTCGAGACGCTGGTCGAGCTCGGGTTCCTGCCCGGCCGTGAGCGGTTGGCTGGGCGTGAGATCCACGCCACCGTGGTGGTCCCGTAGGCTTTCGGCATGACCGAGGACGTCGTCACCGGACCGGTGCCCACCGGTGCCTCCTCGGCGAACCGCGTCCGCGCCCGCCTGGCCCGCTTCGGCAGCCGCGGAGGTCCGATCAACCCGGTCCTGGAGCCCCTGCTCCAGACAGTCCGAGCCACCCACCCCAAGGCTGACCTGACGGTCATCGAGCGCGCGTACGTCGTCGCCGAGGAGGCGCACCGGGGCCAGACGCGCAAGTCCGGCGACGCGTACATCACCCACCCGCTCGCGGTGACCACGATCCTCGCCGAGCTGGGCATGACGCCGGCCACCCTGGCGGCGGCGCTGCTCCACGACACGGTGGAGGACACGGAGTACAGCCTCACGCAGCTGGAGAAGGACTTCGGGCGCGAGGTGGCGATGCTCGTGGACGGTGTCACCAAGCTCGACAAGGTGACCTACGGGGACGCCGCGCAGGCCGAGACCGTGCGCAAGATGGTCGTGGCGATGGCCCGCGACATCCGGGTGCTGGTGATCAAGCTGGCCGACCGCCTGCACAACGCCCGCACCTGGCGCTACGTCTCGGTGGAGTCCGCGCAGCGCAAGGCTCGCGAGACCCTCGAGATCTACGCCCCGCTGGCCCACCGGCTCGGCATGAACACCATCAAGTGGGAGCTCGAGGACCTGTCCTTCGCGACGCTCTACCCCAAGGTCTACGACGAGATCGTGCGCTTGGTGGCCGAGCGGGCCCCCGCACGCGAGGAGTTCCTCTCAGGGGTGCGGGACCAGGTCAGCGAGGACCTCAGGGGCGCCAAGATCAAGGCGACCGTGACCGGTCGGCCGAAGCACTACTACTCCGTCTACCAGAAGATGATCGTCCGGGGTCGCGACTTCGAGGACATCTACGACCTCGTGGCGGTGCGGGTCCTCGTCGACTCGGTGCGCGACTGCTACGCCGCGCTGGGTGCGCTGCACGCGCGCTGGAACCCCCTGCCGGGGCGGTTCAAGGACTACATCGCGATGCCCAAGTTCAACATGTACCAGTCCCTGCACACGACGGTGATAGGCCCTGAGGGCAAGGCCGTCGAGATCCAGATCCGCACGCACACCATGCATCGCCGGGCCGAGTACGGCGTCGCCGCCCACTGGAAGTACAAGGAGGATGGCACCGCCCCCGCCTCCGGCGCCAAGGAAGGCGAGACCGGCCCGATCAACGACATGGCGTGGCTGCGCCAGCTGCTCGACTGGCAGAAGGAGACCGCCGACCCGGGGGAGTTCCTCGACTCGCTGCGCTTCGAGATCAACGCCCGCGAGGTCTACGTCTTCACGCCCAAGGGCGAGGTGGTGGCCCTGCCGGCCGGAGCGACGCCGGTCGACTTCGCCTACGCCGTGCACACCGAGGTGGGCCACCACTGCATCGGCGGCCGCGTCAACGGCCGTCTCGTGCCGCTGGAGTCGACCCTCGAGAACGGTGACGTCGTCGAGGTGCTCACCTCCAAGGCCGACGGCGCCGGACCGTCGCGCGACTGGCTCACCTTCGTCAAGTCGCCTCGGGCGCGCAACAAGATCAAGCAGTGGTTCTCCAAGGAGCGTCGCGAGGAGGCGATCGAGACCGGCAAGGACGCGATCGCCCGCGCCATGCGCAAGGAAGGCCTCCCGCTCCAGCGACTGCTCACCGTCGAGACCCTGACCGGCCTGGCGTCAGAGCTGCGCTACCAGGACATCGACGCCCTGTATGCCGCGGTGGGCGAGGGGCACGTGTCCGCCCAGCACGTGGTGGGCCGGCTGGTGGTCTCGCTGGGGGGCGAGGAGGGCGCATCCGAGGACCTCGCGGAGGCGACGACGCCGACCCGGTCGATGCGGCGACGCACGGGCGACCCCGGCGTCGTGGTGGTCGGCACTGCGGACGTGTGGGTCAAGCTGGCCCGCTGCTGCACCCCGGTGCCGGGTGACCCGATCATGGGATTCATCACCAGGGGCAACGGCGTCTCAGTGCACCGCACCGACTGCACCAACGCTGAATCCCTTCTGTCGCAACCAGATCGGATGATCGAGGTCGAGTGGGCCCCCTCGTCGGCGTCGGTCTTCCTGGTGCAGCTGCAGGTCGAGGCCCTGGACCGCAACCGGTTGTTGTCCGACGTCACCAGGGTGCTGTCCGACCAGCACGTCAACATCCTCTCGGCCTCGGTGCAGACCTCGCGAGACCGGGTGGCGATCAGCAAGTTCACCTTCGAGATGGGTGACCCGAGCCACCTCGAACACGTGATGAAGGCCGTCCGCAAGATCGACGGCGTGTTCGACGTCTACCGGATCACCGGCACCAAGGCCACCGCCGCCAAGGCGTAGCCCCGCGGCATACGAGGGTCGTGGTCTAGGAACCGAACTCGTCGACGTTGCCGCGGGCCTGGGCCAGCCACTGCTCCTGGGCCTCGAGCTTGGCCTGGGCGTCCTTGACCTTCTTCTCGTTGCCGGAGGCCTGCGCCTTGGCCAGGTCGTCCTTGAGCGAGGAGACCGACGCCTCGAGCTGGTCGACCATGCTCTGGGCGCGGGCCGCGACCTCGGGGTTGGACTGCTTCCAGCGCTGGTCGTCGGCGTCGCGTACCGCCTGCTCGATGCGACGCATCCCCTTCTCCATGCGGTCGACGTCGCCCCGGGGGACCTTGCCCGCAGCGTCCCACTTGTCCTGCAGCGTGCGGAGGGCGGCCTTGGCGGTCTCGAGGTCCTTCACCGGGAGGATGTCCTGGGCTTCCGTGAGCAGAGCCTCCTTGACGGCCAGGTTGCCCCGGAACTCCTCGTCCTCCTTGGCCGCGACCTCGTCCTTCGCGGCGAAGAACGCATCCTGGGCGGCCTTGAACCGCTCCCACAACGCGTCGTCGTCGGACCGGGAGGCGCGCCCGGCCTGACGCCAGCGATCCATGAGTCGCTTGAAGGCGCCGGCCGTCTGGCCCCAGTCGGTGCTGGTGGAGAGGGCCTCGGCCTCCTTGACGAGCTCCTGCTTGGCGGCCTTGGCCTCGGCCTGGGTGCCTTCGAGCTGGGCGAAGTGGACCCGACGTGCCTTGTCGAAGGAGTTGCGGGCCTGGCTGAACCGCTGCCAGAGGGCGCCCTCGGTCTCGCGGTCAAGCCGTGCACCCTCGCGCTGGTGCTTCTTCCAGCCGTCGAGCAGCTCGCGCATGCGGGCACCACTGCTCTTCCACTGGATCTTGGCTTCGGGCTGTCCCGCGATCTTCTCGGCTTCGGCCACGATGGCTTCGCGCTCAACCGTCGCCGCGGCTCGGGCTGCGCTGCGTTCGGCGGACTCGGCCGCCTTGCGCGCAGCAACCAGGCCCTCGATCTCGCCCACCTTGGCGTCGAGACCGGCGAGGTCGCCGACGACATTGGCCTCGGCGCAGTGTTCGCGCAGCTTGGCCAGGCCCTCGGCGGCGTCCTTGGCGGACAGGTCAGTGGTGGTCAGCCGCTGGTGCAACAGGTCTGCGGAGGCGTAGAGCTCGTCGTACTTGCGCGCGAAGTAGTGCAGCGCCTCGTCGGGGGTGGCTCCCGGGTAGGCGCCCACCTCCCGCTCGCCATCGGCGGTGCGGACGAACACGGTGCCGTCCTCGGCCGCGCGACCGAACGTCTCCGACGGCGGTCCGGGCGGCGCAGCGACGGTCAGCGCAGCGGGCTGGGCGTGAGCCACCTTGCGCACCGCGGCAGGGGTCGGCACCGGGCCCGGCTTCGGAGCCGGTCGGGGTACCGGCTTCGGTGCGGGAGCGGGAGCGGCTTCGGAGGCAGCGTCGGGCTCGGACGCTGCGGGCTCGGTGGCTCCCTCAGGCTCGGCTGCTGGTTCGGGCTCGGGCTCGGGTGCAGCCTCGGGCTCGGGTGCAGCCTCGGGCTCGGGTGCAGCCTCGGGCTCGGGTGCAGCCTCGGCCTCGGGCTCGGGTGCAGCCTCGGCCTCGGGCTCGGGTGCAGCCTCGGGCTCGGCTGCAGCCTCTGCCTGGGGAGCGGAAGGAGGCGCGTCAGCGACGGTGCTGGGCTCGGAGTCAGGCTTGGAGTCGGGCTCGGTTTCGGCCGGGGGCGTCTGCTCGGTCACGGGTCAGGCCTTCTTCTCTGTCACAGCAACCTTAAGGATGCTGATGGGTGCAGCCGGGGCACCATCGGTGGCGCCTCCGCTCACACCTGCTGCGGCGATCTTGTCGACAATATCCATTCCACCGGTCACCGTGCCGAAGATGGAGTAGCCCGCGGGCACACTGCTCAGGTCGGTGTCCTTGTAGACGATGAAGAACTGGTCAGCGTTGGAGTTCGGGTCGGTCGTGCGTGCCATGGCCAAGCTGCCGCGCGGGTACTTGCCGTCCTTGGGTGCGTTCTCGATGCCGTAGCTGTAGCCGGGGCCACTGCCGGTGCCGCCCAACGGGTCACCGCACTGGAGCACGAACAGGGGTGACGGGTCCGCCACCTTCGTCACGCGGTGGCAGGGGGAGTCGGCGAAGTAGCCGGCCTTGGCGAGCGCGACGAACGAGGCCACGGTCTGGGGCGCCTTGGCACCATCGAGCTGAACGGTGAGGTCGCCGCAGTTGGTCGTGACGACGGCGGTGAAGGTCTTGCCGGCGGCCGTGGCCTTGTCGGGCTTGGCGACCTTCTTCACGGCGGACGGGGGAGCGGGCGGCGCGGTGCAGCCTGCGACTGCCGGACTGGTCGTCGTAGTCGTGGCTGACGGCGCAGTGGCGGCGGGGGTCGTGTCGTCCTTGAGCTGGGTCGCGAGGAACACGAAGGCGGCGACCACGGCGAGCACGGCGAGCACGACCACCACGACCTGGCGGTTGCGCGCGGCCTCACGTTCCTTCTGAACCTGCTTGGCCTCGAGCTTCACGGCACGGCGGCGCGCAGCGGCGCGTTCCTGTTCCCTCGTCACGCGCGCCAGTCTAGGCAGCACGGCGCTGTGGCTAGGCTGCGGGCCGTGCTCACCGTTGCTTTTCCCGCCGCTGCCTTCGACACCAACTGTTACGTCCTCGCCCCTGACGCAGGGGAGGAATGCGTCATCGTCGACCCAGGCATCGGCGTGGAGGAGACCCTGCGCGCGGTGCTCACCGAGCACCGACTGCGCCCAGCCGCGGTGCTGCTCACCCACGGCCACATCGACCACGTGTACTCGGTGACGCCCGTCTGCGGAGCGGACACCGCGGCATACATCCACGCGGACGACCGCTATCGGCTCGTGGACCTGCTCGCCAACGTCAACCCGGGGCTGCTCGGCATGCTCGAGCAGCAGTTCGGCAGCAAGGCGACCTGGACCGAACCCAGCACTGTGGTCGAGGTGAAGGACCGCGCGAGGCTGGACCTGGCGGGGCTCGGGTTCGAGGTGCTGCACGCGCCGGGCCACACCGAGGGTTCGGTGATGTTCAGCGTCGACGCGGTCCCGGACGGGATCGCCGACCAGGTGGAGGTCGACCGCACGCTCCTCAGCGGCGACGTGCTCTTCGCAGGGTCCATCGGTCGCACCGACCTGCCCGGCGGCGACCCGGCGGCGATGAACCGCTCACTGCGCGACGTCGTCCTGCCCCTCCCCGACACCACCCTCGTGCTCCCCGGGCACTACCAGGCCACGACGATGGACCGCGAACGGGCGACCAACCCCTATTTGCAAGGATTGGCCCCGTGAAGATCACCCCGATCAGCGGCTTCCCCGAGTACCTCCCGGCCCAGCGGATCATCGAGCAGCACTTCCTCGACGTCATCCGCGAGACCTTCGAGCTGCACGGGTTCCCCTCGATCGAGACCCGTGCCGTGGAGCCCGTCGACCGGCTGCTCGGCAAGGGTGGCGACGCCGACAAGGAGATCTACGGCGTCACCCGGCTCGCCGACAAGTCCGAGGGGCGCGCCGACTCCGATGCCGAGCTCGGGCTGCACTTCGACCTCACCGTCCCGTTCGCGCGCTACGTGCTGGAGAACGCCGGCCACCTGTCCTTTCCCTTCCGACGGCACCAGATCCAGAAGGTGTGGCGCGGCGAGCGTCCCCAGGAGGGCCGCTACCGCGAGTTCACCCAGGCCGACATCGACGTGGTCGACGTGGGCGAGCTGGCGCCACACTTCGAGGCCGAGATGCCCCTGGTCGTCGCGGAGGTGTTCCGCAAGCTTCCGGTCGGCCAGATGGTCATCCAGGTCAACAACCGCAAGATCCCCGAAGGCTTCTACCTCGGCATCGGCATCGACGACGTCGCGGGCACGCTGCGCATCGTCGACAAGCTCGACAAGATCGGCCCGGCCAAGGTGAAGGACCTCCTGGTCGACGCCGGGCGGACTCCCGAGCAGGCGGACAAGTGCCTCGCCCTGGCCGCGATCCGGACAGCGGACCTCTCCTTCGTCGCGCAGGTGCGCGAGCTGGGAGTCGAGCACCCCACGCTCGACGAGGGACTCGACGCGCTGGCGGCCGTCATCCAGGCGGGCCTCGACAATGCTCCCGGCGCGCTCGTGGCCGAGCTCAAGATCGCGCGGGGCCTGGACTACTACACCGGCACGGTCTACGAGACCCAGCTGGTGGGCTACGAGTCGTGGGGCTCGTTCTGCTCCGGCGGCCGCTACGACTCGCTGGCCTCGGACGGGAAGACGACCTACCCCGGGGTCGGCATCTCGATCGGTGTCTCCCGCCTCCTGGGGCTGCTCATCGGCAAGGGACTGCTCCGGTCCAGCCGGTCCACCCCCGCGTGCGTCCTCGTCGCCGTGAACGACGACGAGAGCCGAGCGAGCTCCACCCGGGTCGCCACGCAGCTGCGGGCACGCGGCATACCGTGCGAAGTGGCGCCGAAGCCCGCCAAGTTCGGCAAGCAGATCCGGTATGCCGAGCGCCGGGGGATTCCGTACGTCTGGTTCCCCGGCTCAGCGGGCGACGAAGGCAGCGGGGGAGGCGACCAGGTCAAGGACATCCGGTCGGGCGACCAGGTCGACGCCGACGCCATCTCGTGGGAGCCTCCGACCCAGGACCTGCGCCCGCAGATCATCCGCGCGGAGAGCTGAGCACCCATGGACTCCACCCGACCGCTGACCGAGACCCGCGCCAGCGGCGTGCAGCTGCACATCACGTCGCTGCCCGGTGGCCGCCTCGGCCAGCCGGCGCGCGACTTCGTGGACTGGCTCGTCGAGGCGGGGCAGTCGGTGTGGCAGGTGCTCCCGGTGTCGATCCCCGACAAGCACCGATCGCCCTACAAGTCCCCGTCCGCCTTCGCCGCGTCACCGGCCCTGCTGGAGCACCCCGAGGCCCCGGTGAGCCAGCAGGAGGTGGAGGACTTCGCTGACCGCGAGGCCTACTGGGTTGACTCGTGGACGTCCTTCGGTGGCGACCTCGCGGACCAGGTGCGCTTCGACCGCGAGTGGTCGGCGCTGCGCGAGTACGCCCACGACCGCGGGATCAGGATCCTCGGCGACGTCCCCATCTACGTCGCCCCCGACGCCGCCGACGAGCGCGCGTGGCCGCAGTTCTTCCGCTCCGACGCCGTCGCCGGCTGCCCGCCCGATGCGTATGCCGCGACCGGCCAGCTCTGGGGCAACCCGCTGTACCGCTGGGACGTGCTGCGCGACGACGGCTATCGCTGGTGGATCGAGCGGCTGCGCCGCACCTTCGCGCTGTTCGACGTCGTGCGCGTCGACCACTTCCGCGGGTTCGCGGCCTACTGGGCGATCCCGGCAGGTGACGACGTCGCCCTCAACGGGAAGTGGGAGCAGGGCCCGGGGCGAGAGGTGTTCGACGCCGCGCTCGGTGCCCTGGGCCCGCTGCCGGTCCTCGCGGAGGACCTCGGCGACATCGACCAGCCTGTCATCGACCTGCGCAGGTCGCTCGGGTTCCCCGGCATGGCAGTGCTGCAGTTCGCCTTCGAGCCGGCCTACGAGTACAACGCCCACGACCCCGAGAACCACGAGCCCAACCAGGTCGTCTACACCGGCACCCACGACAACGACACGGTCAACGGCTGGTGGTGGGACCTCCCCGACCACCGCAGGCAACTTGCCCGCGAAGCCTGTCGACAGGCCGGAGTCGGCGCCGACGTCGACGCCGAACCGTCGTGGGGTTTCATCGAGCTCGCACTGCGAGGGCCGTGCGGGTTGTCGATGATGCCGGCCCAGGACGTGCTCGCCCTCGGCTCAGAGGCGCGCATGAACGCGCCCGGCATCGAGGGCGGCTGGTCCTGGCAGATGGCGCCGGGTGCGCTGACGTCGGAGCACGCCGCCCGGTTGCGCGCCCTGACCGAGTCCTCAGGCCGCGCTGCCCGCTGACGCGGGAGGACGCAGGCCGGTGTCCCGCAGCTCCAGCAGGGCCAGCGACCGGATCGTCGCCTCGTCACCACGCCGCCACGCTCCCGTCGGGTCCGACGAGATGGCGGCGAGCTTGCGCATCGGCTGGCCCGCCATGGCCCGCAGGGCGAACAGGTCGAGGTCGGCCGCGGTGTCGATGAACCGCTGTGCGGCGCTCGCCCGGCGGACGAAACGCCCGCGGAGCACCAGCCACACCAACCCGACGATGAGGATCGGCACGAGCGCAGTGACCCACCCCAGGATGTTGGCGAGCTTCGTGACGGCGTCGACGAGGTCGGTGCCGGCCTGCTCGATCGTGGTGCCCGCACCGCTGACCTGCCGGAACGGCGCGGCGATCTTGTCGCCGACCAGGGGCAGGTCCCGCACCGAGTCGCCGGCGCTGGTCATCTGGTCACGGAACCCCGAACCCGCCGTCTGCAGCTGTCGACCGGGCGCTGCGAGCTCCAGGGTCGTGTCGTGGACGAGCCGTCCCACCCACGCCCAGAGGCACCCCCACGCGAGCATCCCGACGTCGGCGAGGATCTGGACGGTGCGGCGGCCCGGCAGGTCTGCATAGAGCTTCATGCCACCTAGACTCCCATCCGTGCCACCCTCGAGCGCGATCGAGCGCGCTGTCCGCGGTTGGCTCAACCACCTGGACGTCGAGCGCGGCGTCGCCGCCAACACGCTCACGTCCTACCGGCGCGACCTGGCCCGCTACGCGGCATACCTCGCTGGTCGGGGGGTGCACGACCCCGCGGGCATCACGGAGGCGCACGTCAGCGACTTCCTCGCGACGCTGCGAGAGGGGACCACCGACCACCCTCCGCTCGCGGCGTCGTCGGCGGCGCGGACGCTCGTCGCGGTGCGTGGTTTTCACCGGTTTCTCGTCCTCGAGGGCGACCTGCCCACCGACCCGGCGTCGGCCGTCAGCCCGCCACAGCCCCCCGCACGCCTGCCCAAGGCGATCAGCATCGAGGACGTCGAGCGCCTGCTCGAAGCGGCCAGCCTGGGTGACACGCCCGGGTCGCTGCGCGACCGGGCCCTGCTCGAAGTCCTCTATGGCACCGGCGCACGCATCTCAGAGGCCGTCGGCCTCGACGTCGACGACATCGACACCGAGGAGGGAGTGGTGCGGCTCTTCGGGAAGGGCAGCAAGGAGCGCATCGTCCCCCTCGGCTCGTATGCCGCGCAGGCACTGGGCGCGTACCTCGTCCGGGGACGGCCCACCTTCGCGGTCAAGGGGAAGGGGACGCCTGCGGTGTTCCTCAACCAGAGGGGCAGCAGGCTCTCGCGCCAGTCGGCCTGGGCGGTGCTGCGCGCCGCGGCCGAACGCGCGGACCTCGGCGGCCACCTGTCGCCGCACACGTTGCGACACTCGTTCGCGACGCACCTGCTCGACGGCGGCGCCGACGTCCGGGTCGTGCAGGAGCTGCTGGGGCACGCCTCGGTGACCACCACGCAGATCTACACGCTGGTGACGGTGCAGCGTTTGCGTGAGGTGTATGCCCAGAGTCACCCCCGTGCCCGCTGATAGGGTCGTGCCGATCAGCGCGAGGCTGACCGACGAACGCCAACTCACCGGGAGTGAAACGCCTGTGGAATCTGAGGTGACCACGCAGGAGCAGTCGCCGCCCACCCATTCGGGCGACACCTCCGAGTCGGCCCCCAACGGTGCTGAACGCGACCACGTCCACCTGCCCGGGACCGAGTCTGCGGGCGCTGGACAGATCGGTCCGACCGGGCGCCCGATGCCGGTCTTCCCCGACCCGCAGCCCCTCGCAGCCCACGGCCCCGCCCGCATCATCGCCATGTGCAACCAGAAAGGTGGCGTCGGGAAGACGACGACGACCATCAACCTGGGTGCTGCTCTCGCCGAGGTCGGCCGACGCGTGTTGCTGGTCGACTTCGACCCCCAGGGTGCCCTGTCCGTGGGGCTCGGAGTGCGCGCCAACGAGCTCGACGTCACCATCTACAACCTTCTCGTCGAGCGCGGTCACGACGTGCGCGACGTCATCCAGGCCACGGCCACCGAGAACCTCGACGTCATTCCCGCCAACATCGACCTGTCCGCCGCCGAGGTGCAGCTCGTCGGTGAGGTCGCCCGGGAGCAGATCCTCGCGCGGGTGCTCCGGCCGGTCATGGACGACTACGACGTCATCATGATCGACTGCCAGCCCTCGCTCGGCCTGCTCACCGTGAACGCCCTCACCGCGGCGCACGGTGTGGTGATCCCGCTCGAGTGCGAGTTCTTCGCCATGCGTGGGGTCGCGCTGCTCGTGGAGACGATCGACAAGATCACCGACCGCCTCAACCCGCGCCTGCAGGTCGACGGCATCCTGGCGACGATGTACGACTCGCGCACCCTGCACAGCAAGGAGGTCGTGCGCAGCGTCGTCGACCACTTCGGCGACCAGGTGTTCCACACGGTGATCAGCCGCACGGTGAAGTTCCCGGACGCCACGCTCGCTGCTGAGCCGATCACGACCTACGCCTCGACGCACGCCTCCGCAGCGTCCTACCGGCAACTCGCCCGAGAGCTGATCGCCCGTGGTGGGGCGGCCTGACGAGGTGAGCCAGGAGGCCATCGCCACTGCGCCGGGAGGCGCGGTGCAGCTGGAGGACGCCCAGCCCGCGGCCCAGCTCGAGGACCAGCTCGCGGACCAGCTCGCGGACCAGGCGACGATGACGCCGGGTGGCGTGATCACCCGACGCGGCGGGTCCACGCCGTTCCAGGTCCACCTCGACAACTTCTCCGGGCCCTTCGACCTGCTCCTCGGCCTGATCAGCAAGCACAAGCTCGACATCACCGAGATCGCCCTCGCCAAGGTCACCGACGAGTTCATCGCCCACATCAAGGCAGCCCAGTCGTCGCACACGGAGTGGGACCTGGGCCAGGCGTCGGAGTTCCTGCTGATCGCAGCGACCCTGCTCGACATCAAGTCTGCGCGGCTGCTCCCGCAGACCGGGCCGCAGGACGAGGAGGACCTCGCCCTCATCGAGGCCCGCGACCTGCTCTTCGCCCGGCTGCTGCAGTACCGCGCCTTCAAGGACATCGCCTTCACCTTCGGCGAGCGGATGGCCACCGCAGGCAGGATGACACCGCGGCAGGCGGGTCTCGAGCCCCAGTTCGCGAGGCTCCTGCCCGAGCTGGTCATGGGGATCACGCCCGAGCAGCTGGCCATGATCGCGGCCAGGGCGATGGTGCCCAAGGTGGCGCCGAGCGTCGGCCTGGACCACCTGCACGCTCCACAGGTCAGCGTGCGCGAGCAGGCGGGCATCCTGGGCGTCAGGCTCCGAGCCGAACGCGTGTGCTCGTTCCGGGCCCTGGTGGCCGACGCCGACTCGACGCTGGTCATCGTGGCCAGGTTCCTGGCCCTGCTCGAGCTGTTCCGCGAGGCGGCGATCGCGTTCGAGCAGGCCGAGGCGCTCGGCGAGCTGACGGTCCGCTGGACGGGCGACGACGAGGGCGAGATCGAGGTCAGCGACGAGTTCGACGAGCTGGACGAGGAACCACCCGCAGACGAGCCGGACGACGACGACGGAAAGAGCGACGATGAGTGACCTTGAGGTCGTGCCCGACCACGAGCCCGACCACGAGCGTGACGAGGGCGTCGTTGCGCCGAACGAGAGTGCCGCCGACGAGCAGTTCGCGTTCGACGTCAACGACTTCCCCGGCGGCGCGCGCAGTGCCATCGAGGCGGTCCTCATGGTCGTGGACGAGCCGATCACCGAGGTGTCGCTCGCCTCTGCGCTGGAGCTGCCCGTCGACGACGTGCTCATGCACCTCAGGGACCTCGAGGCCGAGTACGCCGCGCAGCAGCGTGGCTTCACCCTCAGGTCGGTGGCAGGCGGCTGGCGGATCTACAGCCGGTCCGACTACGCCCCCGTGGTCGAGAAGTTCCTGCTCGACGGGCAGCAGGCCAAGCTGACCCAGGCCTCTCTGGAGACCCTGGCCGTGATCGCCTACCGCCAGCCGATCTCGCGGTCGCGCGTCAGTGCGGTCCGCGGCGTCAATGTCGACGGCGTGGTCCGGACCCTGCTCAACCGCGGGCTCATCGAGGAGCTGGGGTCCGACGGCGACGGCGGCGCGTTCCTCTACGGCACCACCGACTACTTCCTCCAACGCCTGGGTCTCGGCAGCATCGACGACCTGCCCGCCCTCGCGCCCTACCTCCCCGAAGTCGACGTGCTCGACGAGATCGCAGAACAAGGACGCCGATGACACCCCCACGCAGCAGAGGCCCCGCAGGATCCGGCTCGGACCGACCGGGGGGTGGGCGTGGTCGCGCCGGCGGCCAAGGCTCTTCCCGAGCGGGGCAGGGCGGCAGTGGTCGCACCAGCCCACCGAGGGGCGGAGGCCCGACCGCGTCCGAGGGGGGGCGCCCCGAGCGGCCCCAGCGCGGGAGCTCCGGCACGACCAAGAAGAGCCAGCCGACCCGGGTGCCCCGTGAGCGGGCCACGCCCGAGGTCGACATGCACGACCCCGATGGCATCCGGTTGCAGAAGCTCCTCGCCGCCGCCGGAGTGGGATCGCGCCGGGTGTGCGAGAACCTCATCACCGCCGGCCGGGTCGAGGTGGACGGAAACATCGTCACCGAGCTCGGGGTGCGGATCCGTCCGGACCAGACCGTCCACGTCGACGGGGTCAAGGTCCAGCTCGACGAGACCCGCGTCTACTTCGCCTTCAACAAGCCCCTGGGCGTCGTCACGACGATGAACGACGAGCTCGGCCGGATCAGCATCGGCGACTACGTGGGGGACCGCAACGAGCGGCTGTTCCACGTCGGCCGCCTCGATGCCGACACCGAGGGCCTGTTGATCCTCACCAACGACGGCGAGCTCGCCCACCGCCTCCAGCACCCGCAGTACGGCGTGCTCAAGACCTATCTCGCGCAGATCCGTGGCCCCGTGCCGCGCGACATCGGCAAGCAGCTGCGCGAGGGCGTCCAGCTCGAGGACGGACCTGCGTCGGTCGACTCGTTCAAGGTGGTCGACTCGCAGCCGGGCAAGGCGCTCGTCGAAGTGATCCTGCACGAGGGGCGCAAGCACATCGTGCGTCGTCTGCTCGACGCCGTCGGTCACCCCGTGATCAGCCTCGTGCGGGTGCAGGTCGGGCCCATCTACCTCGGCGACACCAAGCCGGGCAAGATGCGCAAGCTCAACAAGGCAGAGGTCGGGCAGCTCTACTCCGCGGCTGGAATGTGAGCGCACTGCGTCGCGGCCGTCGGTAACCTTCCCGACGTGACCACCAGCGTCCGCATCGTCGGCACCGGCCTCATCGGCACCAGCCTGGGCATCGCCCTGACCCGTGCCGGCTATGCCGTGGTCCTCGCCGACCCCTCGCCGACGGCGGTGGCCCTGGCCCGGGACCTCGGCGCCGGTGCTGTGGCGAGCAACGACGACGCAGCACCCGACCTCGTCGTGGTGGCTGCGCCGCCTGATGTGGCGGGTGCTGTCGTCGCCGACGAGCTCGAGGCGTGGCCCGACTCCGTCGTGACCGACGTGGCGTCGGTCAAGGTCGCCGTGCTCGAGGACGTGCGACGACGAGGCGCAGACCTGTCTCGGTATGCCGGGTCGCACCCGATGGCGGGGCGCGAACGTTCCGGTGCTGTGGCCGCCCGGGGTGACCTGTTCGACGGGCGCGCCTGGGTGGTCGTGCCGAACGACCACTCGTCCGAGGCCGCGATCGCGGCGGTCAAGGAGCTGGCCGTGGCGGCCGGGGGCACCGTCTCGACGATGAGTCCGGAAGAGCACGACGCTGCCGTGGCAGTGGTCTCCCACGTGCCCCAGCTGGCGTCGTCGCTGGTCGCCGGGCGGCTGCGGGAGCTCACCGATCCCGCGGTGGCCTTGTCAGGACAGGGAATTCGTGACGTCACGCGCGTGGCTGCCAGCGACCCTCAGCTCTGGACCCAGATCCTCGCCGGCAACGCCGTGGCCGTGCGCGGGGTCCTCGCCCATGTCCACGCCGAGCTCACGGAGGTCATCGGAGCCCTCGACGTGCTCGCGCACGGTGACGGTGTCGGCGCCCGTGAGGTGCTGGCCCGGATCGTGGCCCAGGGCAACGCTGGCCATGCGCGGATCCCCGGCAAGCACGGTGCTGCCCCCACGGCATACAGCGTGGTCGTGGTGCTGGTGCCCGACCAGCCCGGTGAGCTCGCCCGGCTGTTGCATGACGTCGGGGACGCCGGCGTCAACCTCGAGGACCTGCACCTCGAGCACGGCATGGGGCAGCCCTTCGGCCTCGCGGAGATCTCGGTGCTGCCCGCCGTTGCCGAGCGGCTCGGCGACGAGCTGACCACCAGGGGCTGGCGGCTGCACGGCTGAGGGGTGAACGACTTCGCGGAGGACGGCGGGTGGCCCATAGGCTTGCCCGTCATGAACAGCAAGCACCTCGTCGTTGCCGTCGACGGGCCCTCGGGTTCCGGCAAGTCCAGCGTGTCGCGCGCTGCGGCCGAGGCCCTGGGGGTCGGCTACCTCGACACGGGTGCGATGTACCGCGCCGTCACCTGGTGGTGCCTGGAAGAGGGCGTCGACCTTCTCGACCAGGAGGCCGTGGCACAGGCGACTCGCGAGATCCCCCTGGAGATGGGCACCGATCCGACCAGTCCGAGCGTGCACGTGAGCGGTCGCGAGATCGAGGGCGACATCCGCACGACCCGCGTGAGCGAGGCCGTCTCCACAGTGGCCACCAACACGCTGGTGCGCCCGATCCTGCAGCAGCTCCAGCGCGACCTCATCGACCAGGTCGCTACCCGCACCGGCGGAGTCGTGGCCGAGGGGCGCGACATCACCACCGTGGTGGCACCCGACGCCGACGTGCGCATCCTGCTGACGGCCAGCGTCGAGGCGCGCCTGCGGCGGCGGTCCAAGGAGCTGCACGGCCACGCAGCCGACCACGCCGTCGAGGCGACCCGTGACCAGATCGTGCGCCGTGATGCCGACGACTCCACGGTGTCCGACTTCATGGAGGCCGCCGAGGGCGTGACCCTGGTCGACACCTCTGATCTGGACTTCCAGCAGAGCGTCCAGGCCCTGCTCGACGTGGTGCGCAGCGAGGCGCCGGACAAGGTCCCCGCGTGACCGATGCCGGGCGCCGGACTGGTTCCGGGGCACGGGCTGCGGGGCTGGCCTGGTAGGTCCGACCTCAAATGTGCGCGACAATGGTGGGCGGCCACGCGGCACCCTGCTCGCGGTCCGGCCCCCACGAACAACGCAAGGAACCCCCGAAGTGAGCGAGAACCTGACCGACGACTCCACCGTCGAGCGCGCCCTGCGCGTCGGACTGGACGAGTTCGACCTCAGTGAGGAGGACCGCTCACTCATCGACGGCGAGTACGACGAGGACGGGTATGCCGTCGTCGACGGTCCGCTGCCGGTCGTCGCCGTCGTGGGTCGCCCGAACGTCGGCAAGTCCACCCTGGTCAACCGCATCCTCGGCCGGCGCGAGGCCGTCGTCGAGGACGTCCCCGGCGTGACCCGCGACCGCGTGGCCTATGACGGGGAGTGGACCGGTCGCCGGTTCACGCTCGTCGACACCGGTGGCTGGGAGATCGACGCCACCGGCATCCACCTTCGCGTCGCCGAGCAGGCCGAGGTGGCCGTCGACCTGGCCGACGTGGTGATGTTCGTCGTGGACGCCACCGTCGGTGCGACCGACGACGACGAGGCAGTGGTCAAGCTGCTGCGCCGTTCGGGCAAACCGGTCATCCTCGTGGCCAACAAGGTCGACGACCAGCGCACCGAAGCCGACGCCGCCGCCCTATGGAACCTTGGCCTCGGCCAACCGTGGCCCGTCTCCGCACTGCACGGTCGCGGCAGTGGCGACGTGCTCGACGCCGTCCTCGACGTGCTGCCCTCGATCTCGGCCAACGGCGACGCGTACCAGCGCGGCGGCCCCCGTCGGGTCGCCCTGGTCGGTCGGCCCAACGTCGGCAAGTCCTCCCTGCTCAACAAGCTCGCCGGCGAGGACCGCGTCGTCGTCGACAACGTCGCCGGCACCACGCGCGACCCGGTCGACGAGTTCATCGAGCTCGGTGGCAAGACCTGGCGCTTCGTCGACACGGCCGGCATCCGCCGTCGCGTCCACCAGGCCAGGGGCGCCGACTTCTACGCCTCGTTGCGCACCCAGACCGCGCTCGAGAAGGCCGAGGTGGCCGTCGTCCTCATCGACGCCGAGCAGTCCATCGCGGAGCAGGACGTCCGCGTCGTGCAGCACGTGATCGACGCCGGTCGCGCCCTCGTGGTGGCCTACAACAAGTGGGACCTGCTCGACGAGGAGCGTCGCCACTACCTCGAGCGCGAGATCGAGCGCGAGCTGGTCCAGGTGCCGTGGGCGCCGCGGGTCAACATCTCCGCCAAGACCGGGCGTTCGGTCGAGAAGCTCGTGCCGGCGTTGGAGCGTGCCCTCGAGTCGTGGGACTTCCGCGTCCCCACGGGTCGGCTCAACGCGTTCTTCGGCGAGATCGTGGCCGCCCACCCGCACCCCGTGCGAGGTGGCAAGCAGCCGCGAATCCTGTTCGCGACGCAGGCTTCCACCCGTCCGCCGCGGTTCGTGATCTTCGCCTCCGGCTTCATCGAGGCCGGCTACCGCCGCTTCCTCGAGCGCCGGTTGCGTGAGGAGTTCGGTTTCGAGGGCACCCCCATCGAGGTCTCCGTCCGGGTCCGCGAGAAGCGCAAGCGCCGATAGCTGGCAGCACGGCATACCGATTTCAAGCGGAGGTATGCCGTGCGCTAAGGTTTCGTTCGCTCCCGCGGTCCTGCTTCGGCTGGATTCTGCGTGGGCAAGCCACGGGCTGTGGCGCAGCTTGGTAGCGCACTTGACTGGGGGTCAAGGGGTCGCAGGTTCAAATCCTGTCAGCCCGACTAACGGGGTCCGACTTGTCCACACACTTCGGGCCCCGTTTTCATGCCCCGGCCCAGGTTCCTCGATGTGCTACGACTGCTGGCCGATTCGGGTGGCTCTGAACGGAGCCGCCACGAGCTCGATGTCCTCCGGTCACCGTGGCAGAGGCAATGCGCTCGATGGGGCTACCGTCGGCCCATGAAGGCCGCGGTCTACACCGAGTACGGAGGTCCGGAGGTCGTCCGCGTGGTCGACGTCGAGGCGCCCAGACCTGGACCACATGATCTGCTGGTCCAGGTCCACGCGACGACGGTCAACCGAACCGACTGCGCCTTCCGCGCGGGAACGCCCATGCTGGCCCGGGCCGTCTACGGAATCCGCGGTCCCAAGGCGAAGATCCTCGGGTGCGAGTTCGCGGGGACCGTGGTCCGGACGGGTGGCTCCGTCTCCGCGTTCGCGACGGGAGACAGGGTGTTCGGCTACACGGAAGGCCCGTTCGGCGCCCATGCCGAGCTCCTCGTTGTCGGGGAACGCGCCTCGGTCGCCCCGATGCCACCCGGCCTCCTGTTTGAGCAGGCCGCGGCAGGGACCGAGGGTGCGCACTACGCCATGGGCATGATCAGGGCTGCGCGGGTGCGAGCCGGCGACAGCGTGCTGGTCAACGGCGCGACAGGAGGGATCGGATCAGCCGCGGTCCAGCTGCTTCGCGCCATGGGTGCGGTCGTGACCGCCGTCTGCTTCGGCGAACACGTCGACCTCGTGCGCAGGCTGGGTGCCGACCGGGTCATCAACTGCTCTGCTGACGATTTCACCCGCGACGCGAACCGCTTCGACCTCGTCCTCGACGCGGTGGGCAAGAGCACCTTCACCGCAGCCCGGCGAGTCCTCGGGCCACGCGGCACCTACGTCTCCTCCGAGCTCGGTCCGTGGCTCCAGAACCCCCGCCGCGCCCTTGTCGCGCCGGTGAGCCGTGGCCAACGGGCGCTCTTCCCCATCCCCACCCACAACCAGGCGATGATCGAGGAGCTGGCCGGACTCCTGGGGACCGGCGCCCTCAGACCGCTCGTCGATCGCCGCTATGCGCTGGACGAGATCGTGGAGGCCCACCGGTATGCCGGCAGCGGCCAGAAGGTCGGCAACGTCATCGTCAGCGTCGTGCCCGGCACGACGTCGGAGTGATGCCGGCGCCGTCTCTGCCGGAGGGCAGTGGTTCAGGTGCTCGCGACGGCCGCTCAGGCGGTCGGGACGGTGGCGGCGACGCACCAGGCTGACGCATCGACGGTGAACGCTCCGTCGGGCACCCGGCGTCGGCACTCGTCCCGCAGCGCCTCGCGACGCGAGTCGTCCAGACCCAGGACGTACTGCCCCGCCGGTCCCACGCCCAGGGTGTAGGGCTCCCACCACTGGTTGAAGGAATCGAACGGGACCTGCACCGTGAGGATCGACTCCTCGAGCGCGTCCAGCCCGGCGGCGCCGAACAGCCTCGCGAGGTCGCCCTCCCTCACGCCCGCGAAGTCACCCTCTCCCTCCGCCTGGGGGTCGACGGCGCGGACCGCTTCCCAGAACAGCGACAGGGGACCGGCACTGGCGGCGTGGTTCCACACGGCGGCCGCGACCACGCCTCCCGGCCGCGTCACTCGGGCCATCTCGCGAAGCCCGGCGACCGGGTCGCGCATGAAGTGCACCACGAGCTGGGCCAGCGCCGCGTCGAAGGTGGCGTCCCCGAACGCCAGCGACTCCGCGTGACCGACCGTGACGTCGACACCAGGAAAGCGTTCCTTGGCGGCGGCCACGAAAGGTTCGGAGGGATCGACGGCACTGACGCCGGACTCGCCGACGACGGTGACCAGCCGTGCGGTGAGCGCGCCCGGGCCACACCCCACATCCAGCGCGCGCTGTCCGTGGCCCAGTCGTCCGACCTCGACGAACTGGTCGGCCAGCGGCTCGGAGAACCGCCCCATGAAGCTTCCGTAGGCCTGCGCCGGTACCTGGAAGCTCATCTGCCCCTCCCGCGGGGCTCTTCCATGGGAACGTTGGAAAGGACCCACTCAGCGAGCGGGCGAATCGCCGTCCAGGCCGACCGCACGTGGTCGAGAGCGGCGGGTTTCGACAACCAGTCAGGCGAACCGACGCGGTTCAGGGCCATGATCTCCTTGCGTCGCAACAGCTCCAGCCGCGGATGGTCGGCATCGAATCCCTTGGGTCTGGTCTTGAGAGTGTCGCCTTCCAGGTCGAAACCGGCCCGGGCGAGACCGGTCACGATGCCCTCGAACTCCTCGCCGGTGTCCTGCGCGGCTATCGCGCGTCGAAACGACTGCGTCTGCGCAGGGGAGTGGGTGCGGAAGCCACCGCCGACCGCGAGGCCGTCCCCACTGAGCTGCACGTAGTAGCCCACTCCGGCACCCCGACCCACGATCGCGCCCTGGTGGGTCTTGTAGGGCGACTTGTCCGCGCTGAACCGGACGTCGCGGTTGGGCCGGAAGAGCTTCGCCGGCCCGAACTCGTCCTCCAGAGCATCCACCAGTGCCAGCATCGGCTCCCGCACGTCGCGTTCCCACCGCGCCTTGTTGGCCGCCCAGAACTCCTTCGTGTTGTTGTCCTCGAGCTCCTGGTAGAAGGTCACACCCCAGGCCGGAAAGCCCTCGAAACCCGCACGGTCAGCCATGGCGCCCACTGTGGCACACGCCGGCCGGTTCGGGGCCGGTGAGCACGGCGGTCCGAGGATGGGAGGCTTGGGACATGCCCGTTCGTGTCAGCGTCGTCATTGCCACCTACAACAGCGGGCCGGACCTGGACCGCACCGTGGAGTCCGTCCGGCGCCAGAGCGTGGGCCTGGAGGCCCTCGAGCTCATCCTCGTCGACGACGGGTCGACCGACGCCCAGACCGCTGAGCGGGTCCGGGCGTTTGGCGGCGAGCACTGGATCACGGCCCTGGAGATCCCGAACTCGGGGTGGCCCAGCCGTCCCCGCAACACGGGGCTCGCCGTGGCCCGCGGCGACTACGTCCTCTTCATGGACCACGACGACCTGCTCTACCCCCAGGCGGTCGAACGCATGCTTGCTGCGGCCGACGCCAACGCCGCGGACATGGTGCTGGGAAAGGAGGTTCGGACGGGTGCCCGCACGATGGGACTGGAGTCGTTCCGCGCCAACGTGTCGCACGCGCACGTGATCGACGACCACGTGATCGACATCCTGACGCCCCACAAGATGTTCAGGACCCGGTTCCTGCTCGACCACGACGTGAAGTTCGCCGAGCACCTCAGGCGCCTGGAGGACCACCACCTGCTCGCGGCCGCCTTCGTCCACGACCCGGTGGTGTCCGTGGTCGCCGACTACCCGTGCTACCGCTGGGTCATCCACGACACGAACAACTCGATGCGACACCCGGACCCGGCCGAGTACTTCGCCGCAGTCCGCGAGGTCCTCGACCTCGTCGACAAGTGGCCGTACGGGGAGCGTGTCCGCCAGGACGCCTACCGCTTGTGGGAGCTCTCGGTCGTACTCAACAGGTTCGGCGCCAACGGGCTGCGCACCTGGCCGGCGGAGTACCAGCGCGAGTTCTTCGGGGCGATCACGGCGGTCATGTCGGAGCGGTTCGACCAGTCACTCGATGCGGGACTCGCGGCTGCCGATCGGGTCCGGGCCGCGCTCGTGCGCGCGGGCGACCTGGACGCGGTCCTGCGCTACGTCGATGCCGACAGCGCTGTCACCACGAGGGCGGAGGTCCTCGAGGCCACGCAGACCGGGGCAGTCCTGGCCTTGCGGTTGCGGGTCCGGCTGGAGGGAGCCGCGGGCCCCCAGACCTTCCGCGAGAAGCAGGGACGGGTCCTGATGGAGCCCTCGGCGCCGGTGTCGGACGACGTTGCGCTGGGCGCCCTGGATGTCACCTCGGACGTGGACGACGCGGGTGTCGAGCTGCTCCTGACGCATCGCTCGACGAACGCCGAGTGGTTCCAGCCGACGCAGGTCAGCGGTGGACTGACCGACTCCGGTGACGGGCTGGTCTGGGCGGCGGAGGGGTCGGCCACGATTGCCCCCGCCACCGCACTCCTGGGGAGCCCGATCACTCCCGGCACCTGGGACGTCAAGGCACGCACCACCGCCTTCGGGTACGACTCCCGGGTGGCGGTGCGCATCGACCCCGAACACGTGCCGCAGCCCTTCACCGAGGCGGGGGTCGTCATCAGCCCCTACGTCACCAAAGGTGGCCGCCTGGCGCTCAAGGTCACCAAGGCGCCGTCTCCGGCCCGCAGGAGCCTGGCTCGGAAGCTTGCCGCGCGGGTGCGCAGGACGCTGTCCTGAAGCTGCCCGGCGGCATACCCTCGCGGTCATGAAGTTCACCACGCAGGTGCAGCAGGGAGGCGGGACGGCCACGGGCATCGAGGTGCCGCCGGAGGTCGTCGAGGGACTCGGTGGCGGCAAGCGTCCCAAGGTGAACGTCACCATCAACGGCAAGACCTACCGCAGCAGCGTCGCCGTGATGGGTGGGAGGTTCATGGTCGGCGTCAGCGCGGAGAACCGCGCCCTCACGGGGGTCAGCGGCGGCGATGTCGTCGAGGTGACCCTCGAGCTCGACACGGCGCCTCGCGAGGTCGAGGTGCCGGAGGACTTCGCGGCCGCGCTCGAGGTGGTCCCCGATGCGAAGGCAGCCTTCGCCCGGCAGTCCTACAGCCACCAGCGGGCCCACGTGGACGCGATCAACGGTGCCAAGACACCCGAGACGCGCCGTCGCCGCATCGACAAGGCGGTGGAGATGCTGCAGGCGAAGGCGAACGCCTAGAGCGAGCGGCAACGGCTCGGAGCCAGGTGGCTGATGCTCACAGCGAAGCGGCGATCCGGCGCACGGCCTCGCGAACGATGTCGGGTGAGGTGCCGAAGTTCAGACGCGCACAGCCGGCTCCTCCCTGGCCGAAGCCGGGCCCCGGGTGCAGTGCCACCCGGGCCCGCTCGCGCAGCACCGCAGCCGGGTCGTCGCCGAGTCCGAGCCGACTGAAGTCCAGCCAGGCCAGGAACGTCCCCTCGGGGATGCGGTAACCGACGTCCGGCAGGTGCTCCGCGAGCAGGTCGGCCAACAGGCGGCGGTTCTGGTCGAGCCCGTTCAGCAGAGCGTCCAGCCAGGCCCCGCCCTCCAGGTAGGCGGCGCGGTGCGCGATGACCCCCACGTGGCTGGCTCCGTGCGACACCTCCTCGGGCATGCGCGCCAGGTCGGCGGCCGCTTCGGGTCCCGGCACGGCCATCGCGGCCTTGAGACCGGCGAGGTTGAAGGCCTTCGAGGCCGACATGACCGAGATCGACCGCGACCCCGCCGGCAGGGAGGCCACCGAGGTGAAGCTCGCGCCGGCGGGGACCACCGGGGCGTGGATCTCGTCGGCGACGACCCGCACGTCGAGCGACTCCGCGAGGTCGAGTGCGGCCGTGAGCTCCTCCGGCGTGTGCACCGCGCCCGTCGGGTTCTGCGGGTTGCACAGCAGGTACGCCGCGCGGCCACCGCCGCGCGTCGCCTCCGTGAGCCCCAGCTCCAGGGACGCGAGGTCGATCCGGCCGTTGGCATCCAGGGGCGCCTGCACCACCCGACGGTCCAGGTGCCTCACGAAGTCGAAGAACGGCGGGTAGACGGGGGAGTTGACCACGACCGCGTCACCGGGACCCGTGACCAGCTTGAGGACCTCGACCACGCCGAGCATCACGTCGGGCACGATCTGCATCGTGGTCGGGTCCGGCTTCCAGGCCCACCGCTCCGAGGCGAAGGAGGACAACGCCTCCGCGTAGTCCGCTGCCCACGGGTAGCCGGTGTCGCCGCGATGCATGGCCTCGACCACGGCGCGCTGGATCGGCTCGGCCGGCACGACGTCCATCTCGGCGACCCAGAGGGGGAGGATGTCCGGGTCGTAGAGCCGCCACTTGACGCTGCGCCGCTCGCGGAGACGATCGAGGCCGGGACCGAGCAGTGGGTTGTCGACAAGCGGGTTGCCCATGCCTGCGAACTCTACGACGGGCTGGCAGTTAGGCTGCCTGCGTGCCAGCACAACACGATCGGGGGGAGCGAGATCGGGGGAGGCTCGTGAGTGAGCCCGTCGTCTCCGACCGGGTGCTCACCCTGCCCAACGTGCTGTCCGTCCTGCGACTCGTCGGGGTGCCGATCTTCCTGTGGGCGATCCTGGCCCAGCACGACGTCATCGCCCTCGTCACGCTCATGCTCTCGGGCGTCAGCGACTACCTCGACGGCAAGATCGCGCGTCGCTTCGGGCTCGAGTCCCGGCTGGGCCAGCTGCTCGACCCGTTCGCAGACCGGCTCTACATCGCCACGACGCTGCTCGGCCTGGCGTTGCGCGAGATCATCCCCTGGTGGCTGGTCCTCGCCCTCGTCGGCCGCGAGGTGTTGCTCGCCGCGGTGCTGTGGCGGATCCGTCGCTATGGCCAGACCGGGCTGCCGGTCCACTTCGTCGGCAAGGCGGCCACGTTCAACCTGCTCTACGCCTTCCCGCTGCTCCTCCTGGGCGAGGGCACCAGCACCTTCGCCGAGTGGGCGCTGCCGATCGGCTGGGCGTTCGCGTGGTGGGGCACCGTCCTCTACTGGATCGCAGGGGTCATGTACATCGTGCAGGCCCGGCAGGTGGTCGCCGCACACACGGTGCCGGCGAGATGAACCCCGGACCCACGTCGCACCGCGGCGAGCCGCCACCGGTCACCACACCCGGCAGGCGCCCCGACGAGTCGATGACGCTCCTCATCTCGATGATGGAGCGACCGCTCGATCCCGGGTATGCCGCCGCGGCCGCCGAGCGCGAGGCGGCCGGACTGCCGCCGAGCACCGGCACGCGGACCCCGACCGTCGTCGTCGCCGCGGTGGTGGCCGGACTCCTGCTGACCCTCGGAGCGGTGGCGCTGCGCACCCCGTCGTCGTCCGCCATCAAGGCCAAGGCCAACCTGGTCAACCAGATCGAGGCCCGTCGGGCCGCGGTCGAGAAGCAGGGGACGTCGTTGCGCGCCGTCCAGGCCGAGGTCGACAAGCTCCAGGCCCAGGCTCTCGGGCAGGACGAGTCGTCGCTGCAGACCCGGCTCGCGGCCCTCACCCTGGCTTCGGGTGCCCAGTCCGTCACGGGCACGGGGATCACGGTCCAGCTCGACAACGCGCCGGGCAGTGGCGGCACCAGCGCCGACGGCAACCCGCGCACCGACGGGAAGAAGGACGATGGCGTCGTCTTCTCCAAGGACCTTCAGATCGTCGTCAACGGTCTGTGGGAGGCCGGTGCCGAGGCGATCTCGGTCAACGGCCAGCGGCTGACGTCCACGTCCGCCATCCGCTTCGCGGGTGAGGCGATCCTGGTCAACTACCGCCCGCTGGCCAGGCCGTACACGATCAGCGTGATCGGCGACCCCGGCGACCTCCAGGTGGAGTTCGCGGAGAACGACGGCGGTGCGTACGCGCGCGCCCTCAAGGACAACTACGGCATCCGTGTTTCCATAGACGCGGCGGACAAGCTCACCCTGCCCGCCGCCACGTCCCTCACGGTGCGTGAGGCGACGGTCCCCAAGCCCAAGAGCGGCTCCCCGGCCCCGACCGGGTCCAGCTCGTCCGGCTCCTCCAGCTCCTCCAGCTCGTCCACCCCGTACACGTCGGAGAGTTCACCGTGATACCCCTGCTCGGCCTGATCGGCGGCGTGCTGGTGGGACTCCTCTGGGGTCCCGACGTTCCCGTCGCGCTGCAGCCCTACCTGCCCATCGCGGTGATCGCGGCGCTCGACGCGGTCTTCGGGGCGGTCCGTGCGGTCCTCGACGGCATCTTCAACGACAAGGTGTTCGTCGTGTCGTTCCTGGCCAACGTCGTGGTCGCCGCGTTCATCGTGTTCCTGGGTGACCAGCTGGGTGTGGGTTCGCAGCTCAGCACGGGGGTGGTCGTCGTCCTCGGGGTGCGGATCTTCTCCAACGTCGCCTCGATCCGCAGGCACCTGTTCAAGGCATGAGTGCTGACCGTCCGGAGCCACCGGACTCGTCGTGGAGGACCCTGATCCGGATGGCCCGGCCCCGGGCGACCCGGGCGAACGCCTTCGCGGCGCTCCTGGCGATCGTGCTGGGCTTCGCCATCGCCACCCAGGTGCAGCAGACCAACCAGAGCGGCCTGGAACAGCTGCGCGAGGACGAGCTGGTGCGCATCCTCGACGACGTCAGCCAGGAGCAGGACCGGCTGACGTCGGACTCGCGCGAGCTCGAGGTGAGTCGTGACCGGCTGATCTCGGGCGTCGACTCCAGCGCGGAGGCACTGAAGTCGGCCCAGGAGCGGCTCGACACCCTGGGCATCCTCACCGGCACGTCGCCGGCCACCGGTCCCGGCGTCGTCATCACCATCAACGACCCTGACCACAAGGTCACCGCAGCCAGGCTGCTCGACGCCCTCCAGGAGCTGCGCGACGCCGGAGCCGAGGCGGTCCAGATCGGGGACGTGCGTGTCGTGGCCGACACCTGGTTCGCCGACGTGGACGGTGCGATCGAGATCGGGGGGGAGCGCGTCGCGCCGCCCTACGTCATCAAGGCCATCGGCGACAGCGCGACGATGGCCTCGGCGATGGAGATCCCGGGCGGCGTCAGCGAGTCGGTCCGCGGGGACGGTGCGCTGCCCACCGTGCGCCAGTCCGACGACGTCGCCATCACCGCATTGCACAGTCTGAGCGAGCCTCGTTACGCTCGGCCCGTCCCGGCGCCGTCACCCTGAGCAGCATCAGCGTGGCCCGCCGGCACCGCAGTCGCCGGCGGGTCCGTCCCACCACCATCCACCGAGGAGCATCATGAGCGAGCTGGAGTACCCCCAGGACCTGCGTTACACGGCCGAGCACGAGTGGGTGCGGTCGGGCGACGACGGGACGGTGCGGATCGGGATCACCTCGTTCGCGCAGGACTCCTTGGGTGACGTCGTCTATGTCAGCCTCCCCACGGTGGGTGACACGGTAGCCGCGGGAGACGCGTGCGGCGAGGTCGAGTCGACCAAGTCGGTCAGCGATCTGTACGCGCCGCTCGCCGGCGAGGTGACGGCAGTCAACGCCTCCCTCGACGCCACCCCAGAGCTGGTCAACAGCGACCCCTATGGTGAGGGCTGGATGTACGAGCTGCGCCCGTCGGACGACGCAGCCGTCGCAGCCCTGCTCGACCCAGCGGCATACCAGGCCCTCCTCTGACCCGGGGGGGCGCCCGATCACACATTTCGCTGCAGACGACACCGGCGTCCCTTAGGGTTTGTGCTTTGCTAGAGGGGGCGGACAGAACCACCACGAGGAGTGCGGACCTGATGAACGGCACTGAGAACGACGACCAGACGTCGCGCCCGCACGAGCCGACGACGATGCGGTTGCCCGGCATCCACGACCTCGAGCAGGTCGACACCAGCGCCGAGATCGAGATCGCCCTCAGCAAGGCCGACCAGGCCACGGTGGACGCGCTGCGCCCCGGCACCGCGCTGCTGGTGGTTCTTCGTGGCCCCAACACCGGCGCCCGGTTCCTCCTCGACGACGACGAGGTGAACTCGGGGCGCCACCCCGACAGCGACATCTTCCTCGACGACGTGACGGTGTCGCGCAAGCACGCGAACTTCCGGCGTGAGGGCAACACCTTCGTGGTCCGCGACGTCGGCTCGCTCAACGGCACCTACGTCAACCGCGAGCGGATCGACGAGGCCACCCTGCAGACGGGCGACGAGGTCCAGATCGGCAAGTTCCGTCTCGTCTTCTATGCCGGCAAGGCCTGACCGAGCCTTCCAGAGAAGGAACACAGGCTCCTGGTGAGTGCTCGCACGACGCGACAGACCATGACCATCGGTGCGGTCCTGGCTGCCCTCAAGCAGGACTTTCCCGATGTCACGATCTCCAAGATCCGCTTCCTCGAGGCAGAGGGGCTGGTCACGCCGGCTCGCACCGGGTCGGGCTACCGCACCTACACGGTGGAGGACCTCGACCGGCTGCGCTACATCCTCACCGCCCAGCGCGACCACTTCTGGCCGCTGAAGGTGATCGCCGCGGCGCTGGATGCCCTGGACCGTGGTCTGACACCCGAGCGCACAGACACCGGTATGCCGCGGCCCACCGTCCCGGCGCCGAGCGCGGACCCTGAGGTGCCGAGCGCGGAAGCGCTCACGTCGGTCGGGTCGTTGCGACTCACCCGGGCCGAGCTGGCGACGTCCTCGGGGCTGGATGCCGACACGGTCGACGCGCTCGAGAACTACGGCCTCCTGCACGCTGACGCGCAGGGGCACTTCGGTGATGCGGCACTCGCGGTCGCTCACGCGGCTGCCGAGCTGGCGGCATACGGGCTCGAACCTCGCCATCTGAGGCCGTTCCGCACCGCGGCCGACCGCGAGATCGGTCTGGTCCAGCAGGTCGTGACGCCCCACCGTTCGGCGTCGACGAAGGGGACGCACGGTGGCCCCGCGACCGATCCGACCGGTGACGTCCTACGCCTGTGCATCGCCTTGCACACGGCACTCGTGAGGGACGGGCTCCAGCGCGGCTGAACCGGGTTAAGGTGGAACGGTGAAGGTGCTCGAGGTCCTCGGCGTCCGGGTGGAGATGCCCACCAACCACCCCATCGTGCTGCTGCGCGAGCGTGATGGCGACCGCTACCTGCCCATCTGGATCGGTGCGGCGGAGGCCACGGCGATCGCGTACGCGCAACAGGGCATCGAGCCGCCCCGCCCGCTGACCCACGACCTGATGAAGAACGTCATCGAAGGGCTGGGCCACCGGCTCACCGAGGTGCGCATCGTCGAGCTCCGTGACGGGGTCTTCCACGCAGCCCTGATCCTCGACGGAACCACCGAGATCTCCTCGCGCTCGTCCGACGCCATCGCCCTGGCGCTGCGTACCGGCACCCAGATCGTCGCGGGGGAGTCGCTGCTCGAGGAGGCAGGCGTCGCGATGTCCGGCGAGGAGGACAAGGACGACGAGGTCGAGAAGTTCCGGGAGTTCCTGGACCACGTCTCGGCCGAAGACTTCGAGACCAAACCGGATGAAACCGGGACAACCGGCTAGGTACAAACGTCGTTCTTGTGCTCGCAACCATGACCCTCAACTGAACATCGAGAGTAGGCCGTGCGGCCGCGACACGCCGAAGCACGAAGGTCGAGTGGTTGTTGACCTTTGGTTCCGCGCGGCCGTACCTTCGGCACAGACCCGTAATGCGATCGGTGTAACTACACCGCCTCGACATTGCCCGCAGCGGTATCCAGTAGAAGTTTCCAGGAGGTGAGCGCTGTGAACCCGAGCAACGAGGCTCAGCACGGCCACACGAGCGTGCCGGCTTCGGCACAGGGGCTGTTGTTCACGGACGACCTTCCTGAGCTGAGCGACGACATCGGCTACCGCGGTCCGACCGCGTGCAAGGCAGCCGGCATCACCTACCGCCAGCTCGACTACTGGGCCCGCACCGGCTTGGTCGAGCCGTCCGTGCGTGGCGCCACCGGCTCCGGCACGCAGCGGCTCTACGGCTTCCGCGACATCCTCGTCCTCAAGGTCGTCAAGCGCCTGCTCGACACCGGGGTGTCGCTCCAGCAGATCCGCGTGGCGATCAACCACCTGCGCGAACGCGGTGTGGAGGACCTGGCCCAGATCACCTTGATGAGTGACGGCGCCTCGGTCTACGAGTGCACGTCCGCCGACGAGGTCATCGACCTCGTCCAGGGCGGTCAGGGAGTCTTCGGCATCGCCGTCGGCCGCGTCTGGCGCGAGGTCGAGGGAGAGCTCGCCGCCCTGCCCAGCGAACGCACCGACGATGAGGTGCCCGCCGACCACCCCGGCGACGAGCTGCGCGAGCGCCGCGCGGCCCGCTTGGCCTGACTCGCCCGAACGTCCATCAGTGCCGCCGTTCCCTCGGGAGCGGCGGCAGTGTTGTAGATTGGCTGCGCTGAACATCCCGCGCGGGAGAGTCCCCGCGTGCACCCTCACGGGTCGCACGGCGGGGCGCCGAAGGGGCAAACTCCCCGGAACCTCTCAGGCGCCAGGACCGCGTGGGACAGGCACCTCTGGAGCGGCGTCCGCGCCGTGACAGAAGGGGAGGCGATCCGAGCACCCCGAGCTTCAGGAGCCTCATGTCCGCCCAGTTCACCACCGACCTGCCCGAGTTCGCCGGGCGCCACATCGGCCCGTCCGATGCCGATGTCGACGCCATGCTCGCGGCTGTCCGGCACAGTTCCCTCGATGCGCTGGTCGACCACGCCCTGCCTGCCGCGATCCGCACCGATGGCCCGCTCCGCGTGGAGCCAGCGGCGTCCGAGGCGGCCGTCGTCGATGAGCTGCGCGCCCTGGCTCGGCGCAACCAGGTGATGACCTCGATGATCGGGCTCGGCTACTACGGGACGATCACCCCGGCCGTCATCCAGCGCAACGTCCTGGAGAACCCCGCCTGGTACACGGCCTACACGCCGTACCAGCCCGAGATCTCCCAGGGCAGGCTCGAGGCGTTGCTGAACTTCCAGACGGTCGTCAGCGACCTCACCGGCCTGACCACGTCCGGGGCATCGCTGCTCGACGAGGGGACCGCGGCGGCCGAGGCCATGACGCTGATGCGTCGCTCCAGCAAGGTCGCCGCCGATGCCGTGCTCGTCGTCGACCGGCACGTCTTCCCCCAGACGCTCGCGGTGATGCAGACCCGGGCGAAGCCGCTCGGCCTCCACGTCGTCGTGGCCGACCTCGACGCGGTGGACAGCGCCGACGCGCTGCGCGCGGCAGCCGGCGAC
This sequence comes from Pedococcus sp. P2_F6, assembly GCF_056403675.1. Lineage (NCBI taxonomy): Bacteria > Bacillati > Actinomycetota > Actinomycetes > Micrococcales > Intrasporangiaceae > Pedococcus > Pedococcus sp. P2_F6. The sequence goes on along the minus strand of NZ_JBFUEZ010000001.1, from coordinate 660,408 downwards.
CGCGCCGTCTTCGGCGTCCTCGTGCAGTACCCCGGGGCCGACGGCGAGCTGCGCGACTGGCGCGCGCTGGCCTCCGCCGCCCACGACGCCGGCGCACTCGTGACCGCCGCTGCGGACCTGCTCGCGCTCACCCTGGCCACGGCGCCGGGGGAGTGGGGCGCCGACGTCGCCGTCGGCACCAGCCAGCGTTTCGGCGTGCCCATGGGCTTCGGCGGTCCCCACGCGGGCTACATGAGCGTGCGAGCGGGCCTGGAGCGGTCCCTGCCCGGCCGCCTCGTCGGCGTGAGCGTCGACACCGAGGGGGCACCGGCATACCGGCTGGCCCTCCAGACGCGCGAGCAGCACATCCGCCGCGAGAAGGCGACCTCCAACATCTGCACCGCCCAGGTGCTCCTGGCCGTGATGGCCTCGATGTATGCCGTCTACCACGGGCCCGCAGGTCTGGCCGCGATCGCACGGCGAGTCCACGGCCACGCCGAGACCCTGGCCGCCGGGCTGGCGACTGCGGGCATCGACGTGGTGACGACGAACTTCTTCGACACGATCACCGTGTCGGTGCCCGGCCGAGCCGACGAGGTGCTCAGCGAAGCCGCCCAGCGCGGGGTCAACGTCTGGCGCGTCGACGACGACCACGTGTCGGTCAGCATGGACGAGACCACCGACCTGCGCGACCTCGAGGCCGTCTGGAGCGCGTTCGGCGTTCCCGGACCGAACGAGGTCACCATCGCCGAGCTCTCGTGGCCCGATCACCTGGTCCGGACGAGTGACTACCTCACCCACCCGGTCTTCAGCAGCCACCACAGCGAGACCTCCATGCTGCGCTACCTGCGCCGACTGTCCGATCGTGACTTCGCGCTGGACCGCGGCATGATCCCGCTGGGCTCGTGCACGATGAAGCTCAACGCGACCACCGAGATGGTCGCCGTGACGTGGCCCGAGTTCGCGCACCTCCACCCGTTCGCACCGGCTCACCAGACCGAGGGGATCCGCGACCTGATCGCCGAGCTGTCCGACTGGCTCTGCGAGATCACCGGCTACGACGCGGTGTCGCTGCAGCCCAACGCGGGTTCGCAGGGCGAGTTCGCGGGGCTCCTGGCCATCCACGCCTACCACGAGGCGAACGGTCAGTCGCAGCGCGACATCTGCCTGATCCCCGCCAGCGCCCATGGCACCAACGCCGCCAGTGCGGTGATGGCAGGCATGAAGGTCGTGGTCGTCAAGACTGCCGCCGGCGGTGACATCGACATGGACGACCTGCGGACCAAGGTCGACCAGCACCGCGATGACCTCGCGGCCATCATGGTGACCTACCCGTCGACGCACGGCGTCTTCGAGGACACCATCACGGACTTGTGCGCCCTCGTGCACGACGCGGGTGGTCAGGTCTACGTCGACGGGGCGAACCTCAACGCGCTGGTGGGCCTGGCCCGACCCGGCAAGTTCGGCGCCGACGTCTCGCACCTGAACCTGCACAAGACGTTCTGCATCCCCCACGGTGGTGGCGGCCCGGGCGTCGGTCCGGTGGCGGTCCGCGCCCACCTGGCGCCGCACCTGCCCAACCACCCGCTGGCGGCCGAGGCCGGACCGGAGACGGGGGTCGGCCCGATCTCTGCCGCGCCCTACGGCTCGGCGAGCATCCTGCCCATCTCGTGGGCCTACGTGCGCCTCATGGGCGGTGCGGGTCTGACCCGCGCCACGCAGGTGGCCGTGCTCAACGCCAACTACATTGCCGCCCGGCTTCGCGAGCACTACCCGGTCCTTTACTCCGGCCACGACGGCGTCGTCGCCCACGAGTGCATCCTCGACCTGCGCGACCTCACCAAGCGCAGCGGGGTCAGCGTGGACGATGTGGCCAAGCGGCTCATCGACTACGGCTTCCACGCACCGACGATGTCCTTCCCGGTGGCGGGGACCCTGATGGTCGAGCCGACCGAGAGCGAGGACCGCTACGAGATCGACCGCTTCTGTGACGCGATGATCGCGATCCGTCACGAGATCGCCGAGGTCGAGTCCGGTGAGGTGGCCGTCGTCGACAGCATGCTGCGCAACGCTCCGCACACCGCCAAGGCCCTGGCTGGCAAGTGGGAGTACCCGTATGAGCGCTCCGCCGCAGCGTTCCCGGTAGGCGTGGAGGCAGCCGACAAGTACTGGCCTCCGGTGGCTCGGATCGACGGTGCCTACGGGGACCGCAACCTGGTCTGCAGCTGCCCTCCGCCCGAGGCGTTCGAGAGCTGAGAGGCATTCGAGAGCCGAGCGACCTGAGCCTGGCTCGCTAGGCCGCGGGCGCGGCCTCGTCGGTGGTGGTCACCTGCACCGACGAGCCGCGCTCGGTCTTGCGAACCACGATCTGGCTGGGAATGCGGGTGCGCAGCTCGGCGACATGGCTCACGACCCCCACGGCACGGCCGCCCTCGCGAAGGTCGTCGAGCACCGACATGACCTGCTCGAGGCTCTCGTCGTCGAGGGTGCCGAAACCCTCGTCGACGAAGAGGGTCTGCAGGTCGAACCCACCGGACTCCTCGCGGACGGCGTCGGCCAGTCCCAGCGCCAGCGCCAACGACGCCATGAACGACTCACCGCCCGACAGCGACGAGGTGTCCCGCGCCTGCCCGGTCCACAGGTCGAGCACCTCGAGCCCGAGGCCGCTGCGTGCGCCACGGGCCGCGAGGTGGTCCGTGTGCCGCAGCTGGTAGCGGCCCTCTCCCATGCCGGACAACCGCTCGTTGGCGAGGGTGGCGACCTTTTCCAGCCGGGCGGCCAGCACGAACGCCGACAACCGCATCCGGAGAGCATTGTTGGGGCTGGTACCTGCCACGGTGTCGGCGAGCTCCCGAAGCACGTGGTGCCGTGACTCGGCCTCCGTGATCTGGGCACAGCGACGTGTGAGGCTGCCGCGGACGCGTTCCAGACCGGCCAGCGTGCGCCGCACCAACGTGTCAGCCGCCACCGCAGCGGTGTAGGCCGTGTGTGCCGCGTCGCGTGCTGCTGCCAGCGAGGCCACATCGGGAACCGGCGCCTCCAGCGCGCTGAGGACGCCCGGCTCGTCGAGTGTGGTGCGCGCCACCAGGGCAGCCTCGACGTGCGCCGCCACCGCCACTCGCAAACGCGCCACCTCGGCGGCCGGGAGCAGTCCGACTCGTGCCTGGGCGGCATCGGAGAATCCCGCGGCGCGGAACGAATCGCCCGTCACTTCAACGACATCCTCGTGGTCGCGAGTCGCTCGGGACAGTTCGCGAAGGCTGGCTGCGTGGGCCGTTGCGGCGACGACCGCAGCCTCGTGGTGCGTGGTGGTCGCCTCCAACCGGTCCGGGTCAGCCAGGGTCGCGATGAGGTCCTGGTCTGCCGGACCCGGCTCGGCGCACGGGCACGAGTCGCTGTGGGCCGCCACGGCGCTCACCAGCGCCAAGTGCTCCGTCGCCAGCTCGGTGTCGAGCGCGTCGATGCGAGAGGCGGCCGCGGCCGCTTCTGCCCGCAGGCCGGCCAGCTGAGCCGTCAAGGTCTCGACGGCCGCATTGACCGACTCCACGGTCGCCCTCGCGTGGTCAAGCGTCGCGGCCGAGCTGGTCAGCTCGGCGAGGACCTGCCTGGCGTCGACGAGGGCAGCGGCCAGGGCATCCTGGTCACGATCCTCGTCGCCGAGCTGCTCGCGCAGCTGGGCGGCGGTGGCCGCGAGGCCGGCGGCCATGCGCTCCGCGGCGCCGAGCTGCGCTGCTGATGACTGCCAGGCGTCCTCTGCCGCCGCGACGTCCTCGGCGCTGACGAGGTCGCCCGAGGGCGCTGGAGACGGGTGGTCGGGCGATCCACAGACCGGGCACGGCTGGGCCTGCTCGAGCCGGCTGGCCAGCTCGCCCGCCATCGCGTCTAGCCTGGCCTGGCGGCGGTCCTGGTAGACGTCGCGCAGGTCCTGGGTGAGGGTTCGCTGGATGCCGATCGCAGACTCGGCTTCGACCTGCTGGTGGATCGTCGCATCTAGCGCCGTACGGGCTTTGAGGAGGGTGGACCCGTGGGCCACCCGCGCCGTGGCTGCCTCGACCTTGGCCGCGCTCTGCTGGGCCGTCTCCAGCGCCTCGGTCGCCTGAGCTGCCCGCTCCTGGTGGGCTGACAGCGCCGTGGTGGACCGCTCGACTCCCTGCTCGGCTGACCACAGCGTCTTCGCGAGCCGCTCGCGGGTTGCCTCGCGCGCCTTCAGCGAGGTGTGTACCCGCGCTGCGGTGGCGAGGGCGTCGCGAGCGGCGTCGAGACGGTCGACGAGGAGGTCGACGGCTGTCTGCGCGCGTCCTGTCAGTGCCCAGCGCGCAACACCCGGCTCCGTGGAGGTCGCGAGGTCCCGTGCCGACTGCAGGGCCGTCGTGACCCGCCCCAGTGCCTTGAGATCACCCTCGACGGAAGCCGCTCGCTCGCCGAGCTCGAGGCGGGCGATTCTCGCGTCGTGGGCGTCGTGCTCGGCCTCGAGTGCCGCCAAGGCGGACCGCGCGGCCAACCCGCGCCGCCGCCGCGCCGCCGTCTCGCTGGCGGTGGCGTGTGCAGTCGTCGCGGCCGCGTCGGAGAGCCGGGTGGCGTCGACGGCCGCCAGCCGCGCCGTCGACCCGGCATCGAGGGACTTCCTGGCTGCCTCGAGCGCCGACGGGAGCTCGGTGAGCGGCAGGTCGGACCAGTTGCGCGAGCCGCCATCGACCGCCGGAGCATCGGCGAGCACGTCGGCCAGCACGGCGAGATCCGAGTTCAGCGCGGAGCGGTGCTCGGCGACGAGCGTGGCGGACTCCTTGCGCTGCGCGGCGAACCACTCCTCGATGCCGGCGAAGGCCGACACGTCGAACAGCCGCTGGAGCAGCTCGCGGCGCTCCTCAGGCGTGGCACGCAGGAACGCGGCAAAGTCGCCCTGCGGCAGCAGGACGACCTTGCTGAACTGCTCGAGCCCCATGCCGAGCACGTCCTTGACGACGTCGGCGATTTCGTCGTGCCGGGTGCTGAGGGCCACCCACTGACCGCCGCGGTGCTCCCAGAGAACGGCCTTGGCCTGGACCTTGGTCTCGCCACGGCCACGCGACTTGGGCCGGTGGAACTCGGGTGAGCGCTCGATCTTGAGGCGCCGCCCGGTGGCGGTGAACTCCAGGGTGACCGAGGGAACCGTGCCGCGTTCGGCGTGGTCGCTGTGCAGCTGCTTCTTGGAGCGCGCCCCGGGGACGTCGGCATAGAGCGCGAACGCGACCGCGTCCAGCAGGCTGGTCTTCCCAGCGCCGGTGGCGCCCCGGATGAGGAACAAGCCCCCGGCGGAGACGGCGTCGAGATCCACCTCCACCGTGCCGGCGAACGGCCCGAAGGCCGTGACCTCGAGGCGATGCAGCCTCACGCCGCCCCCTCTCGCGCTGATGGCAAGCGCAGCGGCAGCTGCCCCTCGTCCTCGTGACCGGCACGACCGACGCGGACCGCCTCGACAGCCGACGCGAGCACGGCCTGCTCGTCCTGGGTGGGGCCGTGGCCGCCGCGGACGTGGGTCAGGAAGGAGCAGCAGACGTCGAGGTCGGACTCGGCCATGGTCCGCTGGGCATAGCTGCGCACCGACACGGGAGCGCCCTGCGGATCGAACTGCAGGACGAGCGTGTGGGGAAACCGTCGCCGGAGCTGCTCCATCGCGCCCAACGGACGAACCGGGTCGGTCAGGGTGACCTGGCACCAGGCGCGCTCGGCGGTCGTGTGCGCTGGATCGGTGAGCAGGCTGTCGATGTCACCGCGCAGGACGGCCAGCGAACGTTCGACGGGCGCGTCCACCGCCTCGACCTGGACTCCCGACTCGCCGACGTCGACCAACCAGTAACCCTTGGTCTGGGTGGCCTCGCTGAAGGACAGCGCCACGGGGGACCCGCTGTAGCGCACCCTGTCGCCGATCTGCTGTCGCCCGTGCAGGTGGCCGAGGGCGACGTAGTCGGTGCCAGCGAAGATCCTCGGGTGCACCGCGGACACACCACCCACGGAGATGTCACGTTCGGAGTCACTGGTCGCCCCGCCGGTCACGAACGCGTGCGCCATGACTATCGAGCGCCCGCCCCGCAGGGCCCGGTCGGCCTCCACCCTGGCCATCGCAGCCCGCAGCACGCCTGCGTGCGATCGCTCACCGGCGCCCAACGGCTCTGCCGCCACGGCGGGCTCGAGGTAGGGCACGGGGTAGACAGCGACGTCGCCGACGACGACGGGCACGCCGATCGACTGCGCCGCGGTGCGGATGTGCAGCCCGGAGCGCGCCAGCAGGTCGCTGGCGAACCCCAACCGGATGGCCGAGTCGTGATTGCCGCTGGACAGGACCACCGCGGACCCGGCGTCGATCAACCGGGTGACCGCCTGCGAGAGCAGGTCCACGGTGTCGGGCGAGGGCAGGGCGCGGTCGTAGACGTCGCCGGACACCAGCACTGCGTCGATCCCCTCGGCGCGGACCGTCTCCACCAGGTGGTCGACGAAGCTGGCCTGGGCGCCGAGCAGCCCCACCTGGTGGAACGAACGCCCCAGGTGCCAGTCGGAGGTGTGGAGGAACCGCACACCTGCAGGCTAGGAGTGCGCACCGACAGCCGTTGGCAGGCGCGCCCTGCACGTGGTTAGGTCATCACAGAGTTAGGTCATCACAGAGTTAGCTCATCACCGAGTTAGGTCTGACAGCGTCAGGTCATCAGGGCGTTGGGTCCTCCCCGCTCGGGGAGGACATCCCAGCTGCCACACCCAGGAGGTGCCGTGGGCGAAGAGGTCAACGCGCAGAGCTACACGCGCGAGCAGCGCCAGCGTTATCGCGAGAAGGTGCGCCAGAACCTCGACGTCTTCGAACGGATGCTGGCGACCAGCCAGTTCGAGTTCGACCGGCCGATGACCGGGATGGAGATAGAGCTCAACCTCGTCGACGACGCATACCAGCCGAAGTTCGCCAACGCCGAGGTGCTCGAGGCGATCGCCGACCCCGGATACCAGACCGAGCTCGCGCAGTACAACATCGAGCTCAACGTCCCGCCACGTCCGCTGCCGGGCGACTCGGCCATCGAGCTCGAGGACGAGATGCGGGCCTCGCTCAACGCGGCCAGCGCCGCGGCGGAGAAGCGTGGTGCCCACATCGTCGCCGTCGGGATCCTGCCAACGATCATGCCCGAGCACTTCGAGGGTGACTGGATCAGCGCCAACAACCGCTACACCGCGCTCAACGACTCGATCTTCTACGCCCGCGGCGAGGACATCTACCTCGACATCGAGGGCCCGACGGGGGAGCGGATAGCCACCTACTGCGACTCGATCGCCCCAGAGTCGGCCTGCACGAGCGTGCAGCTGCACCTGCAGGTCGCGCCGCAGGACTTCGCCGGACACTGGAACGCCGCCCAGGCCCTCGTCGCGCCCCAGATCGCGCTGGCCGCCAACTCGCCCTACTTCTTCGGCAAGCGGCTGCACGCCGAGACTCGCATCGAGCTGTTCAGCCAGGCCACCGACACGCGCAGCATCGAGCTGAAGAACCAGGCAGTCCGTCCCCGGGTCTTCTTCGGCGAGCGGTGGATCACCTCGATCTTCGACCTCTTCGAGGAGAACGTCCGCTACTTCCCGGCACTCCTGGCGGAGGTCAGCGACGAGGACCCGGTGGCCAAGCTCGCGGCCGGCGAGGCGCCCAACCTGGCCGAGCTGCGGCTGCACAACGGCACCGTCTACCGCTGGAACCGGCCGATCTACGACGTCGTCAACGGCACCCCGCACCTCCGTGTCGAGAACCGCGTCCTGCCGGCCGGCCCCACGCTGGTCGACGTCCTGGCCAACGCCGCCTTCTACTACGGCGTCATCCGCAAGCTCGCCTCCGACGACCGGCCGATCTGGAGCAAGATGAGCTTCGCCGCCGCGGAGCAGAACTTCCACAACGCGGCTCGCGACGGCATCGAGTCACGGCTCTACTGGCCGGGTTTCGGAGAGGTGCGCGCCGAGGAGCTGGTGCTGCGCCACCTGTTGCCGATGGCGCACGAGGGGCTCGCGGACTGGGGCGTCTCCGAGGCGGTGCGCGACCGCTACCTCTCGGTCATCGAGGGCCGCTGCAAGACGAGCACCAACGGCGCCACCTGGCAGACCGATGCCGTCGAGCGCTTCGAGCGAGCGGGAATGGACCGCCAGACGGCCCTGGCCGAGATGCTGCGCCTCTACGCCAAGCACATGCACAGCAACGAGCCGGTGCACACCTGGCCGTTGCCCTGACCATCGGCCCGACCATCGGCCTGCCCACGGCAGGGTCCGGAGCCCATCGGTGAGGTATGCCGCGGGGCCAGCCACGCGGCATACCTGCGCCTCGGGGGCCAGGGCCTCGGGCTGTCGTGCCGGGACGCTATGGTGGTGTCTGAGACCTTGACGCCCTTGACGCACCGGGAGGCACCGGATGGCACCACGCACCCGCACCACGACAGAGGTGGACGCGCTCACTGAGGCGGTGCGCACGAGGATCGAGCTGCGGGCCGCCGAGCTCGCGGCCCAGGGACGCCGCCTCGACCTCGGGGACGTCCAGGACCTGGCCGACCGGATGCTCGCGGCCCTGCCCACCGTGCACCCGCTCGACCAGCCCCTGGGCCCGTTCTACGACACCGCCGGGCTGGTGGCTTGGCTGGGCATCTCGCGCCAGGCCCTGTTCGACAGGATCCGGCGGGGGACGGTGCTCGCCTGCCGCACCGTCGACGGTCACCTCCTCTATCCCTCGCTGCAGTTCGGGCGCAACGGAGCCGTCCGCCCCGGGATCCAGGACGCGGTGGGTGCCTTCAGCCGCAGGGGAGCGGACGGCTGGTCGATCGGCGCGTGGCTCACGACACCGTCAGCAGTTTTCGACGGGCACAGCGCGGTCGACTACCTCGTCGTGCACCGGTCCTCACCGACGGCCGTGTCCAGAGTGGCTTCGGCCGCGGTCGCCGACGCGTCCCAGTGGGCCGCGTGACATCACGCGAGCGCCCCGCGCAAGGACCGCCCCCGGCGGCCTTGGCCGGCTTCCCGGCCCACCGCGTGGACACCGACACCGACCTGTTCCGTGCCCACGGCGTGGACCTGGGGCCGTGGTGGTTCGGCAACGACGGCAGCGGGCGGTTCGACCTGTCCCCACCGCGCGGCACGTGCTACGTCGCCCTCGACCCTCTCAGCGCCCTCCGCGAACGCCTGGGCCCTGTCCTGGGTGGCTCACAGGCGGTGCCCGAGGGCCTGCTGGAGGCGTCCGTCGTGTCGCGGTTGCGGCTCACGGCGGCCCGCGAGGTTGCCGATGTGCAGGATGGTCGAGCAGCGCCGTTCGGCGTCACCCGCGAGCTGGAGTCGATGGTTCCGTATGCCGTGCCACAGGCTTGGGCGCGCGCCTTGGACGAGGCGGGTAGTGGGGGAGTGAAGTACGGGCCGCGCTTCACCCCGGGCGACTCCAGTGCCCTTGCCCTCTTCGACGCCGCCGGGGCGGCGGACTGGCCGGTCGACCCCGACCCCCTTCCGGCGCAACAGGTTCCCGGGGCGCCGACGTCGTTGCCGACTCCGCGACGTGCTGACCTCACCGTCGTGCGGCCACCGCGGACTCGCACCACGCGCGACTGACCCGGCGCCGGTCGTCAACCGTCGTCAAGGCCGTCGCTGCCGTCTGTGCGGTGGGTGCCGTCCGTGTCGTCAGTGGCCGGCGACGGCCGGGCCGTGGTTCCAGACCCGGATGGCGGGCTGCTCGCGGTCGAACTGCAGCACGCTGACCGAACCGGCGTCGAGCAGGAGCTGAGCGCCGAGCCGCGGCTCCTGGCGCAGGAAGACGCTGGCCAGCACCCGCAGGCAGTGGCCGTGCCCGACCAGGGCCACGTCGCCCTCCGCCATCGCGGCCATGGCGCGCTTGACGACGCGTGAGGCGCGGGCGGCGACCTCCTCCACGGTCTCGCCAGGGGTGTCCCCAGTCGGCACGCCGTCGCGGAACACGGTCCAGTCGTAGCCGAGCTGCTCGCGGATCTGGGCCGTCGTCAGCCCTTCGTAGCCGCCGTAGTCCCACTCGAGCAGGTCGTCGTCCACCTCGGGCGTCAGACCGGCGAGCTCGGCGGTGCGCCGCGCTCGCTGCAACGAGGAGCTGAGGGCCAGCACGAAGTCGTAGTCGGCGACGAGCCTCCCCGACTGCCGGGCCAGCTCCTCGCCGTGCGACGTGAGCGGGATGTCGGTCCGTCCGGTGTGCCGCCCGGACTTCGACCACTCGGTCTCGCCGTGCCGCAGCAGGACGAGGCGGCCGGCCGGTGGCGCTGGCGCAGAGGTCACGGAGCAAGCATGACAGAGTGGGCGCATGCGCCTGAGGTACCGGTTGCTCAACGTCTTCGCCCTTGCCTCCGACCCGTTCTCGGGCAACCCGCTGTGCGTCTTCGAGGACGGCTTGGGCCTGTCGGAGGACCAGCTGCAGGGCCTGGCCCGACAGTTCAACCTGTCCGAGACGACGTTCCTCGTCCCACCGCGCGATGGGGCGGACGCTGGGGTGCGCATCTTCACGACGTCCTTCGAGATGCCCTTCGCCGGGCATCCGACCCTCGGCACCGCCCACGTCGCCCGAGACCTCCACGGACGCGGCGACCAGCTCGGTCTGTCCATGCCGGCAGGGGTCATCCCGGTGGAGGCCGACGGTGACCGCTGGACACTGACCGCGAACACCGGCCGGGTCGAGGCCGAGCTCGCCATCGAGGACCTTGCGCAGGCCATCGGACTCGGGGCGGCTGACCTCGTCGGACCGGTGCAGCAGGTGAGTGTCGGGACGTCCCAGGTCATCGCCCAGGCCACCTCGGTCGACGCCGTGCGCCGGGCACGAGTCCGGCCCGAGCTGCTAGCCCGGTATGCCGGGATGGGCGCCAAGGGTGGCGAGACCCTCGTCTACGTGTGGTCGGCGGCGGGGGAGGGGCAGATCGAGGCGCGAGCCCTGATCAGCGACGGCGACGCCGTCTCGGAGGATCCCGCCACGGGCTCGGCCTGCTCCAACCTCGGCGCGTGGTTCGTGGGTCAGGGTCGATCGGGTCGGTGGTCGGTGAGCCAGGGCGCCCAGGTCGGGCGGCCGTCGCTCCTCGAGTTGACCGTGGATGACAACGGCACGGTCCGGGTGGGCGGGCTGGTGCGTCCGGTGGGCTCCGGAGAGGTCGAGCTCTGATGCCCGGCTACGTCGTGTTCCTGCGGGCGGTGAACGTCGGCAAGCGACAGCTGAAAATGGCGGACGCCCGGAAAGTACTGTCCGACAACGGTTTCGGCGACGTCGAGACCTACATCCAGACCGGCAACGTCTTCGTCACGACCCCGATGCGAAGCGTCCCGAAGGTCGAGGCCGAGGTCGGTCGGCTCCTCGGTGAGTCCGCGGGCTTCGACATCGTCGCGATCGCCAGGAAGGCCGCGGAGCTGCCGGTGCTCGTGCAGGCGGTCGACGGCATACCCGATCAGCTGCCGCACGAGGCCAGCCGGTATGTCAGCTTCTGCGTCACGGCGCCCACCGCTGCCGCGACCACGGAGCTGCAGGCGTGGGAGGTCGAGGGAGAGCGCGCCACCGTCATCGGCAAGGATGTCCTCCTGGAGTTGTCCGTGCCGTTCAACGAGTTGAAGCTGACCGGCGCCCGCATCGAGAAGATCCTCGGGATCCCGGGCACGGCCCGGAACCTGACCGTCGTCCGCGCCCTGGCGCAGAAATGGGGAACCTGAATGGCCGAAGAGACTGGTGGCACCGGACTGGGACATCGCTCGGTGAGCATGGAACGGGTCTCCAAGGGTGTCTTCGAGGTGACCAACGTGCGCGGCGGCACGATGCGCATCGGGGGAGGGGACAACGCCGACTTCACGCCCGTCGAGCTGCTGCTCACCGCCATTGCCGGGTGCAGCGCCGTGGACGTCGACTTCATCACCGTCAAGCGGGCCGAGCCCGAGGGCTTCACCGTCACGGCCGAGGGCGACAAGCTCCGGGACGACAACGGCAACCACCTGGGCGACATCAAGGTCCGCTTCTCGGTGACCTTTCCCGAGGGGGAGGCGGGTGACAGCGCGCGCGACATGCTGCCCAAGGCGATTGCCATGTCGCACGACCGGTTGTGCACGGTGAGTCGCACCGTCGTGATCGGCACGCCGATCGACAGCGGAGTCGCAGAGGGCTAAGGACGTCCTGGGACGTCGTAGCGCAGGAAGACCACGCCGTCCCGGAAGGTGTGCTGCTCGGCCAGGACCAGCTCCGCGCGGTGCTGTCGAGGCAGGGCCGGGGTGCCACCACCGACCGAGACCGGATGTAGGTACAGCGCGACTTCGTCGACGAGACCGGCCCTGAGGGCTTCGGCCGCCAGGGTGGGCCCCCCGATGCTGAGGTCCGCGGCAGCCGTCGCCTTGCGGTGCCGGACCGCCTCTGCATCGAACTCGGCGACCAGCTCGGTGCGCGGGGTGTCGACCCCGGCGAGGGACCGTGAGTGGACGACCTTGTCTGCGGCCTGCCAGATCCGCCGGTAGTCGGCGGAGGCCGGCGAGGCGTCGTCGGCGTCGTGGTCCGCGGTTGCCCAGTACCTCATCACGTCCCACATCCGACGGCCGTAGAGGTAGGTCCCGACCGGCCGCTCACGCTCGTTGACGAAGGAGTGCACCTCCTCGCTCGGGGCGGCCCAGTCGAAGCTGCCCGAGACGTCGACGACGTATCCGTCGAGCGAGGCGATGGCCGTGTAACGCAGGCGGGCCATGGCCGACGCTCAGGCGAGGCCGTCGCGCGCCGCCGTGAAGGCCGACACGCACGTACGCACGTCGTCCTCCGAGTGCCCGGCGGACAGCTGCACGCGGATGCGCGCCTTGCCCTGCGGGACCACGGGGTAGGAGAAGGCGATCACGTAGACGCCCTGCTCGAGCATGGCGTCGGCAACCTGCGCGGCCAGCCGGGCGCCGTCCTCACCGGGGAACATGACGGGGGTGATCGGGTGCTCGCCGGGCAGGAGGGTGAACCCTGCCTTGGTCATCAGGGCGCGGAACAGCTCGGTGTTGGAGCGCAACCGGGCGCGCGCCTCCTGGGAACCCGCCGCGATCTCCAGCGCCTTGAGCGAGCCCGCGGCAACGCTCGGGGCCACCGCGTTGGAGAAGAGGTAGGGCCGCGAACGCTGGCGCAGCAGGTCGACGATCTCCTGGTGGGCACTGACGTAGCCGCCGGAGGCGCCTCCGAGGGCCTTGCCCAGCGTCCCGGTGACGATGTCGACGCGGTCCATCACGCCGAACCGCTCCGGGGTGCCCCGACCGCCGTCGCCGACGAACCCGACCGCATGGCTGTCGTCGACCAGGACCATGGCACCGAACTCGTCGGCCAGGTCGCAGATCTGGTCGAGCGGGGCGAGGAACCCGTCCATGGAGAAGACGCCGTCGGTGACGATGACCGTGCGCCGCGCGCCCCCTTCGGCGGCGGCCTCGAGCTGCGTGCGCAGGTCGGTCATGTCGGCGTTCTTGTAGCGGAACCGCTTGGCCTTGGACAGGCGGATGCCGTCGATGATCGAGGCGTGGTTCAGCTCGTCGGAGACGATCGCGTCCTGCGCCCCGAAGAGCACCTCGAACACTCCGCCGTTGGCGTCGAAGCAGGACGAGTAGAGGATGGTGTCCTCCATCTGGAGGAAGTCCGAGATCGCCCGCTCCAGGTGCTTGTGCAGCTCCTGCGTGCCGCAGATGAACCGCACGCTGGCCATGCCGAATCCCCAGTCCTGCAACGCTTTTGCGGCTGCAGCCTCAACATCGGGGTGGTCGGCCAGGCCCAGGTAGTTGTTCGCGCAGAAGTTGAGCGCTGCCGACCGCAGCCCGTCTGCTCGGGCTGTCGTGATGTGGGCGGACTGCGGCGAGCTCAGCTCGCGCTCGTGCTTGTACAGCCCGGCGTCAGCGATCTCCCGCAACGTCGTGGCCAGCTCGTCCTTCACGGTGCCGTACATCCGGTCAGCTCCAATCCATGATGACCTTGCCGCACTGACCCGAACGGGCCGCGGCGAAGGCGTCCTGCCACTGTTCGGCAGGGAGGCGGTGGGTGATCACCGAGGCGATCCGGTCGCGCAGCACCGGTGAGTTGCCGAGCATCGAGCTCATGGCGTACCAGGTGTCGTACATCTCGCGCCCGTAGATCCCCTTGATGGTGATCATGTGGGTGATGACCCGGCCCCAGTCGATGGGGAAGGGATCCTTGGGCAGGCCGAGCATCGCCACGCGGCCGCCGTGGTTCATGTGCGCCAGCATGTCCTCGACGGCACTCGGCACTCCGGACATCTCGAGACCGATGTCGAAGCCCTCCTTCATGCCCAGCGACCTCATGGCCTCGCCCAGGTCGGAGGTGCGGACGTTGACGACGAGGTCGGCTCCGGCGTTCTTGGCCAGGTCCAGCCGGTAGTCGCTCAGGTCGGTGACGACGACGTGTCGGGCTCCCACGTGGCGCGCCAGCGCGGCAGCCATCACGCCGATCGGTCCTGCGCCCGTGATGACGACGTCCTCCCCGGCCATGGGGAACGACAGCGCCGTGTGGGTGGCGTTGCCCAGGGGGTCGAACACCGCACCCAGGTCGGGGTCGAGGTCATCGGGCTGGACCCACACGTTCGGGGCCGGGATCACCACGAAGTCGGCGAAGGCCCCGTCGCGGTTCACGCCGATTCCCTTGGTGTGGATGCACATGTGGCGCCGCCCAGCCCGACAGTTGCGACAGGTCCCGCAGACGATGTGTCCCTCGCCGGAAGCACGCTGCCCGACCCTCACCGAGTCGACGTCCTCACCGACCTCGACGACCTCGCCGTAGAACTCGTGTCCGATGGTCATCGGCGCTGTGACGGTGGATGCCGCCCAGTCGTCCCACTGCTCGAGGTGCAGGTCGGTGCCGCACAGACCCGCCCGCTGGACGCGGATCTTCACGTCCGTGGGTCCGGGCTGTGGTTCCGGCACGTCCTTGAGCTCGAGTCCGGGGCCGGCATGGGTCTTCACGAGTGCTCGCACGCCGAACAACATAGTCGGCTGGCGGAAAGGGGAGGTATGCCGCGTGGCTGCGCCGCGTGCGCGCAGGCGCTACCACGCGGCATACAGTCACCCCATGGCCCGCTATCTCGACGTCCACCCCGTTGACCCGCAGCCACGGGCGATCGGGCAGGCGGTGGCGCTGATCCGGGACGGAGGGCTGGTGGCCTACCCGACGGACTCGGGCTACGCACTCGGGTGCGCCCTGGGCAACCAGGAGGGCAAGGAGCGGATCGTGCGGATCCGGCACCTCGACGACAAGCACCACTTCACCTTGGTGTGCGCCGACTTCGCCCAGCTCGGGCAGCTGGTGCACATCGACAACCGGGTGTTCCGCGCCATCAAGGCCGCGACCCCCGGGCCTTACACGTTCATCCTCCCGGCCACGAAGGAAGTGCCACGGAGGCTGCTGCACCCCAAGAAGAAGACGGTCGGCGTGAGGATCCCGGACAACCGCGTCGTTCAGGCGCTCCTGGCCGAGCTGGGGGAGCCGATGCTGTCGAGCACGCTGATCCTGCCCGAGGAGACGGCGCCGATGACCGAGGGCTGGCTGGTCAAGGAGGAGCTCGACCTCCAGGTCGACGCGGTGATCGACGCGGGGGAGTGTGGCACCGACCCGACGACGGTGATCGACTACTCCGACGGGACCCCCGAGGTGACCCGCGTGGGCGCGGGAGACCCGACGCCGTTCGAGTAGACAGATGTTCGAACGGGGGAGTGCGAGAGGGGTGCTCGCCCCCTACATCTCCTCGTGGGTGTCCGGGTCGCCGCCGAACAGGCGTCCGTCCTCGCGGCCGAGGGCGGTGATCGCAGCCATCTCGGCCTGCGTGAGCTCGAAGCCGAAGACGTCGAGGTTCTGTCGCTGTCGTTCAGGCGTGGCGGACTTGGGCAGGGGTAGCGACCCCAGCTGGACGTGCCAGCGCAGGATCACCTGACCCGGGGCGACCCCGTGCGCAGCTGCCGCATCGGCCACCGGCGGCGCGTCGAAGGGCGCCTGCCGCTTGCCCATCGGGCTCCACGCCTGGGTGCGGATCCCCAGCTCCTCGTGGAGGGTGCGCATCTGTTGCTGGGGGAAGTACGGGTGCAGCTCGATCTGGTTCACCGCCGGCGTCACGCCGGTCTCGTCGATGATCCGGCGCAGGTGCTGCGCCGTGAAGTTGCTGACGCCGACGGTGCGGACCAGGCCCTCGCGTCGGGCGTCGACCAGCGCCTCCCAGGCCTGCGGATACAGGTCCTGGCTGGGGTTCGGCCAGTGGATGAGGGCCACGTCGAGCCGGTCGACACCCAGTCGGTCCGCAGAGTCCCGAAGCGACTCCAGCGCCAGGGACTTCGCGTGGAAGCGGCCGGGGATCTTGGTGGCGATGGCGACGTCCTCACGGGGGACTCCCGATCGACGCAGGGCCTCGCCGACTTCTTCCTCGTTGCCGTAGTTGACCGCCGTGTCGAGCAGTCGGTAACCGGCTTCGAGGGCGCTGACCATCGCGTCGATGCCATCGGCGCCCTTGAGCGGATAGGTGCCGAAGCCGATGGCCGGCAACGACGTGCCGTCGTTGAGGGAGTAGGTGGTGTCGCCGGCGGTCGGTGTGTCAGTGCCCATGGCACCACCGTAGGGGTGGCTTCCAGAATCCCTAGATTGACATAATGTCGATTATCGGCGTTTACCCTTCACACTGGACCAGCCGATCAAGGTGCTCGATGGAGCCCGTGGAACGCACCGCTGGACAACACAGTGGACGAGAGCAACCGCTCCCTTCCACTCCCAACGTATAGCGCACCCAGGGGCTTGCGGCAAGGCCCGGGTCGTGCCGCAGGATCGTCGGCCGATGACTACAACCAGCGCCTTCGACCTGCCCGCCCACCTGACCGCCAAGGCTGACCCGAGCCTGATCGCCGGCGACGAGCAGCACTTCGCTGCCATCGCCGAGAGCCTCGAACAGGCGATCGAAGACCTCTCACGCCGGCTGGAGGTCGCTCGCAGGGCGCCGGGCCGGTTGGGTCAGGAGGCCCTGGAACGTGACGTGGAGGTCCGCAGGCTGAGTGCCCGGCTCCGCGCCCTGCGCCGGTTCGGGCTGGACCTGTGCCTCGGGCACATCGTCCTCAGGGACGACCCCGTGCCCGTCTACGTCGGACGGCTCGGCCTCACGGACACCGACGGCCGTCGGCTGCTGCTCGACTGGCGCTCCCCCGCGGCCGAGCCGTTCTTCGGAGCTACCCACGCCGACCCGATGGGCCTGGACAGCCGGCGCAGGTATCGCTGGAGCCGTGGTCGGGTCAGCGACTACTGGGACGAGGTGTTCACCTCGGACGGGTATGCCGGGCACGCCGCCTCCCTCGACGACCAGTCCGCGTTCATCGCCAGCCTGGGGACCAACAGGTCAGCCCGGATGCGGGACGTGCTCGGCACGATCCAGTCCGACCAGGACGCCATCATCCGCGCAGGGTCCCGCCGGCCACTCGTCGTGGACGGTGGTCCCGGGACGGGGAAGACCGTGGTCGCCCTGCACCGCACGGCATACCTGCTCTATTCGGACCCACGACTCGGGCACCGCCGCGGAGGGGTGCTGTTCGTGGGCCCGCACCAGCCCTACCTGGCCTATGTCTCCGACGTGCTCCCGAGTCTCGGCGAGGAAGGAGTCCAGACGTGCACCGTCCGCGACCTCGTCCCCGGAGGCGCAACTGCCCCGACGGAGAGCGACCCGATCGTGGCCGTCCTCAAGTCGTCGGCTGAAATCGTGGCGGCCATCGAGACCGCCGTCCGGTTCTACGAGGAGCCACCCACGACGGGGATGACGGTCACCACCCCGTGGTCCGACGTCTGGGTGGGTGCCGACGACTGGGCAACCGCGTTCGACGCGCCCGACCCCGGTACTCCGCACAACGAGGCGCGCGACCAGATCTGGGACGAGCTGCTGACCATCCTGGTGGACCGACTGGCCGACGACCCCGAAGGTGATCCTGACGACGGCGAGATCTCCCCCGAGCTGCTCCGCAGGTGGCTGCAGCAGAACCGGCAGCTGTTGACGGTCCTCAACAACGCGTGGCCCCTGATCGAGGCAGCCGACCTCGTCGGTGACCTCTGGACGGTGCCCGCCTACCTGCGGATGTGCGCTCCCTGGCTGAGCACGGAGGACATCCGGGCTCTCCAGCGTGCCGATGCCCAGGCCTGGACGGTCTCCGACCTGCCTCTGCTGGACGCCGCCCGTCAGCGGCTCGGCGACTCGGAAGCCTCCCTCCGCAAACGCCGGCACGACGCCGTGGTGACCGCCGAGCGCGAACGCATGGCCAGGGTCGTCGACGACCTGATCGCCACGGACGACTCGGAGATGCACGTGATGTCGATGCTGCGTGGCGAGGACCTCCAGGCAGCGATGCTGGACGAGGAGGCACTCCCCCACGCCGGCTCCGACCAGCTCGCCGGCCCGTTCGCGCACGTCGTCGTCGACGAAGCCCAGGAGCTCACTGACGCGGAGTGGCAGATGCTGCTGGCGAGGTGCCCGTCGAGGAGTTTCACGATCGTCGGGGACCGCGCCCAGGCCCGGCACGGGTTCACCGAGACATGGCAGGAGCGACTCGAGCGGATCGGGCTCGACCGGGTCGACCTCGCCTCCCTGAGCGTCAACTACCGGACGCCGGTGGAGGTGATGGCCCGGGGCCGAGCCGGTCATCCGGGCAGCGATCCCGGACGCGAACGTGCCCACCTCGATCCGCAGCACCGGTGTCCCTGTGGTCCACGGCGCGACGTCAGACCTGGACGCCACTCTCGACGCCTGGCTGGGCGAGCATGCCGAAGGGGTCGCCTGCGTCATCGGTCGCCCGGCGTTCCGGGCGACCTCCCGCGTCCAGTCCTTGACCCCCGAGCTGTCCAAGGGGCTCGAGTTCGACCTGGTGGTCCTCGTCGACCCCGAGGAGTTCGGTACGGGCATCGAGGGAGCGGTCGACCGCTACGTCGCGATGACCCGAGCGACGGGGCAGCTCGTCATCCTCACGAGCTCCTGACATAGGCGGCCAGGTGCTCTCCCGTGAGGGTGGAACGGTCGGCGACGAGCTCGACCGGAGTGCCCTCGAACACGACCCGGCCACCGTCGTGGCCGGCACCCGGGCCGAGGTCGATGACCCAGTCTGCGTGCGCCATGACGGCCTGGTGGTGCTCGATGACGATGACCGACTTGCCCGAGTCGACCAGCCGGTCGAGCAGCCCGAGCAGGTTTGTCACGTCGGCCAGGTGCAGGCCGGTGGTCGGCTCGTCAAGGACGTAGACGTCGCCCTTCTCGGCCATCTGCGTGGCCAGCTTGACTCGCTGCCGCTCGCCGCCGGACAGGGTGGTCAGGGGCTGGCCGAGGGTGAGGTACCCGAGCCCGACGTCCACGAGCCGGTCGAGGACCTTGTGGGCGGCAGGGGTCTTCGCCTCGCCGTCGCCGAAGAACGCCTCCGCCTCGGTGACCGACATCGCCAGGACCTCGGCGATGTTGCGACCTCCCAGCGTGTACTCCAGCACGGACGCCTGGAAGCGTTTCCCCTCGCACTCCTCGCAGGTGGACTCGACGGTCGCCATGACACCCAGCTCGGTGAAGATCACGCCCGCGCCGTTGCAGGAGGGGCAGGCGCCCTCGGAGTTCGAGCTGAACAGGGCCGGCTTGACGGCGTTGGCCTTGGCGAACGCCTTGCGGATCGGCTCAAGCAGTCCGGTGTAGGTGGCCGGGTTGCTGCGGCGTGAGCCCTTGATGGCACCCTGGTCGACGACCACGACGCCGTCGCGACCGGCGACCGAGCCGTGGATCAGTGAGCTCTTGCCCGACCCTGCGACGCCCGTGACGACGCAGAGGACGCCGAGCGGTACGTCGACGTCCACGTCCTGGAGGTTGTGCGTCGACGCACCACGGACCTCGAGCGCGCCGGCCGAGGGACGGACCGACTCCTTCAGGGCAGCGCGGTCGTCGAGGTGGCGGCCGGTGATGGTGTCACTGCGCCGCAGTCCTTCCACGCTCCCCTCGAAGCAGACGCTGCCGCCCTCGGTGCCGGCGCCGGGACCGAGGTCGACGACGTGGTCGGCGATGGCGATGGTCTCGGGCTTGTGCTCCACCACGAGCACCGTGTTGCCCTTGTCGCGGAGCTGGAGCAGTAGCTGGTTCATCCGCTCGATGTCGTGGGGGTGCAGCCCGATCGTCGGCTCGTCGAAGACGTACGTGACGTCGGTGAGGGACGACCCGAGATGCCGGATCATCTTGGTGCGCTGGGCCTCTCCCCCGGACAGGGTGCCTGCCGGCCGGTCCAGCGACAGATACCCCAACCCGATCTCGGCGAACGAGTCGAGGAGGTGTTGCAGCCCGGTGAGCAGCGGCGCGACCGACGGCTCCTCGAGCGCGCGGACCCACTCGGCCAGGTCGCTGATCTGCATCTCGCACAGCTCGGCGATGTTCTTGCCCGCGACCTTGGAGGACCTTGCCTCAGGGGTCAGCCGGGTGCCGTCGCACTCGGGGCAGGTCTGGAACGTGATCGCGCGCTCGACGAAGGCACGGATGTGCGGCTGCATCGCGTCGACGTCCTTGGAGAGCATCGACTTCTGGATCTTGGGGATGAGGCCCTCGTAGGTGAGGTTGATGCCTTCGACCTTGATCTTGGTCGGCTCCTTGTAGAGCAGGTCGTGCATCTCCTTCTTCGTGAACTTCGCGATCGGCTTGTCCATGTCGAAGCCGGCTCCGGCGAAGATCCGGCCGTACCAGCCGTCCATGCTGAAGCCCGGAACCGTCAGCGCGCCCCCGCTCAGTGACTTGCTCTCGTCGTACAACGCCGTGAGGTCGAAGTCGGAGACCGCGCCCATGCCTTCACAACGTGGGCACATCCCTCCCAGGTAGACGACGTCGCGGACCACGTTCTTCTCGACGCGACCCGAGGCCTTCTCCGTGCTCATGACCCCACTCGCCTTGCGCGTCGGGACGTTGAACGAGAAGGCAGTCGGCGGCCCGACGTGCGGGTGTCCGAGGCGGCTGAACAGGATCCTGAGCATGGCGTTGGCATCGGTGGCCGTGCCGACCGTGGAGCGGGGGTTCGCACCCATCCGCTCCTGGTCCACGATGATGGCCGTCGTGAGTCCCTCGAGCAGGTCGACCTCGGGGCGGGCCAGGCTCGGCATGAAACCCTGCACGAAGGCGCTGTAGGTCTCGTTGATCATCCGCTGCGACTCCGCGGCAATGGTCGCGAACACCAGCGAGCTCTTGCCCGAACCCGACACGCCCGTGAAGACCGTCAACCGGCGCTTGGGGAGCTCGACGTTGACGTCCTTCAGGTTGTTCTCCCGCGCGCCCAGCACGCTGATCGTGTCGTGGCTGTCGGCGGCGTGGACCGCTTGCACCTGGCTGTCCTTCGGTGTGGCCATGCTCGGTCGTGTCTCCGTCCGTGAGGCGATGCGCGGGGTGTGCTGCCGAGTTGGCGTGCAGCAAGGGTGCGGTGCGGTTCAGCCCTGCTGGATGCGCAGGAGGTTGCCGGCGGGGTCGCGGACGGCGCAGTCGCGCACGCCGTACGGCTGTTCGGTCGGCTCCTGCACGATGTCGGCGCCGCTTGCCGCGACCCGCTCGAACGTGGCGTCGAGGTCGGCGGTGGCGAGGAGCATCGTGGCGTAGGTGCCCTTGGCCATCATCTCGACGATGGTGCGACGTTCCTCGTCGGTGATGCCCGGGTCGACTGCCGGCGGGTGCAGCACGATGGACGTGCCGGGCTGGTCGACGGGGCCGACCGTGATCCACCGCAACCCGTTGTAGCCGACATCGCCCCGGACCTCGAAGCCGAGTGTGTCGCGGTAGAAGGACAGTGCGGCGTCCGGGTCGTCCTGTGGCAGGAAGCTGGCGTGAATGGTGATGTCCATGAGGTTCAGGCTAGTTGCGCCTCGGTGGCCCGCGCTTCTCGATTCCTGATCGGTCTGGTCACCTGCTTCGTCACGCACGACGGCATCTCCGGCGTCGGCGTTGCCATCCGCTGCCGGTAGGTGCTCGGTGGGACGCCGACCAGCTCGGTGAACCGGGTGCTGAAGGTGCCCAGCGACGAACACCCCACCGCGAAACAGACCTCGGTGACGCTGAGCTCCCCGCGACGCAACAGCGCCATGGCGCGCTCGATGCGCCGGGTCATGACGTAGCTGTACGGAGACTCACCGTAGGCCTGCTTGAACTCACGGCTCAGGTGCCCGGCCGACATGTGGGCGCCACGGGCCAGCGCCTCGACGTCCAGCGGCAGGGCGTACTCGCGGTCGATCCGGTCGCGGACCCGGCGCAGCCGTGCGAGGTCACGCAGGTGCTGCTCGGCGGCGGGAGTGCTGGTCACCTCGAAAGCGTGCCACGTGGCGCGCGCCCGTGCCAGCGCCTTCGGCACAGGGCAGGCTCGCCACGCGGTGCAGGCTCCCCGGCACCACCACCTCCCCGGCACCACCTCCCCGCGCGACCACTCCCCTACCCCGCTGGAGTCCGCCTCCGGGTCAGCCGGTGCGCCTCGACCTCGTAGCGGCTCGCGGTTGCCGCCCCCGCGCGGAAGAAGCGGCGCCTCAGGGCACCCGCGACCTCGACCTGGTCCCCGGCGGCCAGCCGTCGGGCAGCCTGACGGGTGCGTCCCGTCCAGCAGGCCACGTCGATCGTGTCGACACTGGCGGAGCCCGGACCGCGACCCGGAGGGCGCGGCACCACCAGACGCAGGGCGGCCACCCTGTCCCCGCTGGGCAGCTCGCGCTCGTCGACGGCACCGCTGACCTTGCCCACCAGTCGCACCTCGTTGACCCACTCCACTGTGTCATCCATGCGTTCACGCTGCCGGTGGTGCCGGCTCAGGTCGAGGACCACGAGATCCACGTGTGGACGACGGCGGCGACGACGCCCACGTGGGGACACAGGGAGCCGTCATGGGGCCGTGGCGCGGCCGCCACGGCCGGTGTTGCTGCTCAGCCCCACCAGAACGAGGTGGCGATCACGGCATACACCGCGATCAGCGCGGCCCCCTCGATCCAGGTGGACTCACCGTCGAAGGTGATGAAGGCCGTGATGATCACGGCGATCACGACGGACACCACGAGCATGGGTGGGAACACCAGGGTCAGCGTCGCGAAGCCGAACACCGACGACAGCACGACGAGCAGAGGAGCCAGCACCAGGGCGATCTGGATCGGCGAGTTGATGACGATCGAGAAGGCGTACTCCGACCGGTTGCGGGCGGCCAGCTGCACCCCGACGACGTTCTCGATCGCGTTGCCGGCGATCGCGACGATGACCAGACCGGCGAAGGCGTCGGAGATGCTCAGGGCCTTCATTGCTGGCTCGAGCGCCACGACGAACCAGTCCGACACGAACGCCGAGAGCACCGCGGCCAGCGCCAACAGGACGACTGCGAGCCAGACCGGCCAGCGGGGAGCCTCGTGCTCCATCTCGTCCGCTCCCGATCCCCCGGTCGGCGAGCTCCGGCGTAGCGAGGCAGGCAGGGTCAGCGCGAACAGGACCAGGAGGACCACCGACACGATGAGCGACAAGGTCTTCTCGTGGGCTGCGGCAGGCGTGTGCACGTAGTGTGCGAGTGACGGCACCACCATGGCTGCGACGGACAGCACCATCAGGACGATGATGCTGCGGGCGCGTTCGGAGTTCAGCTGTTGTGTCCCGTGCCTGAGCCCGCCCACGAGGAAGGCCAGGCCGAGCACCAGCAGGAGGTTGGCGAGGATCGACCCGATCAGGGCTGCCTGCACCACCGCCACGAGTCCGGCCTTGAGGGCGAAGAGGGCGATGAACAGCTCGGGGAGGTTGCCCAGTGCCGACTGCAGGACGCCCGTCGCGCCGGGTCCGAACCGGTCTCCCAGCTGCTCCACGGACCGCCCCACCAGCGAGGCGAGCAGGGTGACGGCCACTGCCGAACAGACAAACGGCAGCACGGCACCCGCCCCGACGAAGTGGGTCAGCGCGGCCAGCGCGACCGCGAGCCCACCGCCGGTCAGGACGACGTAGTCGGACCTGACGAGGACGGACTCGACCGGGGTCGCGGGGTGGGGAGCGGTGCTCATGCGGGACATCCTTGCGTCGAGGTGTGCCGATGGCACACCGAAGCGGCGCGGAGCTCACCTCCGCGCCGCTCAGGGGTGGGCGGGCTAGGGCAGGTAGTACGTCGGGTTGGGCAGCTTGATCGCGCGGTCCGCCGACCCACCGATCAGGTCGCTGTACTGGTCACCGAAGTTGGCGATGATGTCGAAGCCCTGGGCCTCCACGTGCGCACGCGTCTGCGACTTGTACTCGATCGTCGTGCACCGGGGTGCCAGGACGCAGGTCGCGTACGACGGGATCGGCTCGGTGGACGTCCACTTCGTGTAGTAGTTGTCGGGGCTGAAGCCGGTGTACCCGACCTTGGCGAGGTTGCCCAGCGTGGCGGCCCGCTGGGTCGTGTTCCGACCGGTCAACCCGACCAGGGTGCAGCCGGCCTCTGCCGCCGCGTTGGCGAAGGAGACCATGCCCGGAGTGGCTGGGAATCGCTGCGGCTGGACCCACTGCTGGTCCTGGACGGTGGGGTTGAAGACGAAGTGCATCGCCGCAACCTCCATGTCGTAGGTCCACAACGTCGTGTCGTCCGCATCGAGCACGATGGCGGGGTTGCGGCCCTGCTTCGTTTCGGTGCGGCACTGCTGGAGCAGCTGGCGACTGTGTCGGTCGACGAGCCGGGTGAGCTCCGAGATGTAGGGCGACGAGACCTTGTTGGAGATGCCGCTGCCGGAGTCGCCGTAGTAGACCGCGATGGTCTTCTTCACGACGTCGATGTTGGGGATCCCTTCGCCGCCCTGGGTCAGCCCGCTGGACCCGTCAGGCTTCATCGTGAAGCGGGTTCGCGGAGCCAGCCACGGCTCGCTGACGCCGGGCAGGTTAGGCGAGGGGAGGTAGTAGGTGGGGTTCGGCAGCTTGAGTGACCGGTCGGCATACCCGCCCTGCAGGTCTGACCACTGGTCACCCACGTTGAGCACGATGTCGTAACCGAGGTCCTGCTCGATGTGCTTGCGGGTCCCCGCCTTGTACTCGACGGTGTTGCAGGTGGGGGCTGCTGCACAGGTGAGGTAGCCGGGCGGAGTCGTGCCCGAGTTGTACTTCGTGAAGAACCGGCTCTCCGGGAAGGCGGTGTAGCCGACCTTGGCGAGGTTGCTGACGGTGTGCGCCTTCTGGCTGTCGCTGCGCCCGGTGAGGCCGAACACCGTGAAGCCCATCGCCTGGGCGTCGTTGACGAAGTCGACCATCCCCGGGACAGCCGGGAACCGCTCCTCGTTGACCCACGGAGCCTGGGCGGCCGGGGTGAACACGAACTTCATGTCCCCGACCTCCATCTGGTAGGTCCACAGGGTCGTGTCGTCGGCATCGAACACGATGGCCGGCTTCTCGTGGTGCCGCTGGGCGTTGGCCAGCAAGCGGGGAAGCGCCTGGCGCTGCCGGTCCAGGATCGACGTCAGCTCGCTGATGTAGGGCGAGCTGGTGGGGTTGGCTGCACCGGTGCCGGCCGGGTCGCCGTAGTAGGCGTAGATGGTCTTCTTGACCGAGTCGATGTTGGGGATGCCCTCTCCCCCAGCGGTCAGCCCGCTGGAACCGTCAGCCTGCATCGTGAAGTGCGTGCGAGGGGCGAGACGGGTGTCCGTGCCGTGGGCGGTGGCCGAGCCGGCGCCCGTGGAGGCTGCAGCGGCGAGGGCCAGGACTGCCGCTCCTGCCGTCACCGCCGCCCGCCGGACCTGGGCGGCGGTGGGGCCACCCCTTCTGCTGTGGACGGGGTTGGCCATGGACGCACGCTCCTGGGTTGGGTTGGTGACAGCGACTCGATGAGGTGACAACGCGTCGGCTAGCGGGGTTGGCGAGTGCCGGTTCCGGCTGTCGGTTGTGGTGACTGGCGGAGGCTACGTAAGCCCTGACCTCACCGGAAGTGACAACTGTCATGGGTGGCAGACTCGGCCCATGGAGGCTCCGGAAGTGCTGCGCCCGATGGTCGACACCGACGTGCTCGACGTGCTCCGGCTCAACGCCGACCACGTCGAGCTGCTCTCCCCCCTCGACGCGGTGCGACTCGGCGACCTCCGGCGATGGGCCTCGCGCGCTGATGTGATCGTGTGCGACGGGCAGACGGCCGGATTCGTCCTCGTGTTCGGGCCGGGCACCGCCTACGACTCGGAGAACTACCGCTGGTTCGGTGATCGCTACGGGAGCGAGTTCGACTACCTCGACCGGATCGTCATCGACGACCGCTTCCGGCGCCGCGGCCTGGCGACGTCGGTCTACGACGCGGTCGAGGATGCGGCCGTGGTGCGGGGTCGACTCGTCCTCGAGGTCAACATCGACCCCCCGAACGTTCCCTCCCTGGAGTTCCACCGACGCCGGGGCTATCGCGAGGTGGCCCAGCTGGGCGATCCCGGTCACCGCGTCAGCCTGATGGCCCAGTCGCTCTCCCACTAAAGGACGAGAGAAAACGTGACCTATCGCGGTTAAGGTGCGTTGAGGAGTTCGGAGCTGCCCAGAGAGGGCAGCAGAGGGAGTTGGCTGACCGTGCTTGGGCTCGCAGGAAGAGCCGGCGTAGCCGCAGGCGTCCTGACCGCCGCGGTGCTGGCAGGGTGGACGCCCGCCTACGCCTCCACGACGGCCCCACCCGCACCATCGGCCACTTCGTCCACACCTGCCCCCTCGTCCACCTCGTCGGCAGCTGGTCCGCAGTCCAGGTCGACCAAGCCCTCCGCCCCGCCAACCGACCCGGCCGATGGTCTGGCCGGGCACCCGACGGACGGTCTCGTGACCGGTGGAGGGACGGTCACCGCCGGGGCTACGGCCACGCCCGGAGCGGGTGGCGAGGCAACGCTCAGCCCCGCAGAGCTGGCCGCGCAGATCGCCGCCGCGGATGCGCTCACGAGGGACCTCACCGCCTCCAACGCCGGGATCGCGGCCGCGGCGACCAAGCTCGACCGACTCGCCCTCGAGGCCAACACCCTCCTGCAGAAGTATGCCGCCGCACGTGACGCGGAGCGGGCCGCACGCGAGGAGGCCAACCGCAACGTGCTGCTGTACCAGCAGCTGAGCACCCGCCTTGGTGAGGACCGTCGGGCCCTCGGCCAGTGGGCCTACCTCGCCTACGCCGGAACCGGCGGCGCCATCAGCGACATGGGCACCCTCTTCGACTCCCTGGCGAAGTCGGCGAGCGAGGCGAGCGACACCGCCGCCCAGCTGTCCTACCTCACCGACCAGCGCACGGGCCAGATCGAACGGGTCCAGAACCAGACCCAGCTGCAGCGCACCATCGCCATCAAGGCCGTCGAGGCCAGCACCAGGGCCACCGAAGCCGCGACCCAGGCCGCCGACGCCAAGAAGAAGCTCGACGTGGTGGTCGAGGAGCAGAAGGCCCAGCTGGATGCGACCAGGCAGCTGCACGCGGAGCAGGTCGCCAAGGCCGGGCCTGTGGCAGGTCTGCTCCTCGGCAGTGGCAACGCGGCCGCGATGGACGCGTCGAAGCGACTGCGCGCTGCCCTCGTCGTGCCGGGAGTGCTGGCCGACGGGTCGGTCAAGGCGTGCAGCACCAACGAGACCGAGTACCCCAATGGCAAGATCCCGGTGGCCGGGCTGTGTCCGCTCTTCGGTGCCCTCGGGCAGAGCCTTCGCCCGGGTGCGGCCGCTGCGTTCAACGCGATGAGCCTCGCGTACGAGAAGGACACGGGCTCCCCCATCTGCGTCACCGACTCCTACCGCTCGTACGCCGAGCAGGTCGCGGTGAAGGTGGTCAAGGGCAAGTGGGCCGCCACCCCCGGGCGCAGCGAGCACGGCATGGGCCGGGCCGTGGACCTCTGTGGAGGCATCAACAGCTTCGGGACGCCTGCGCACCTCTGGATGAAGCAGAACGCGCCGCTCTACGGGTGGTTCCACCCGGACTGGGCCGAACCCACCGGTTCGCTGCCCGAGCCGTGGCACTGGGAGTATGCCGGGTAGTCACCGCGAGGCCCCGACTCGCCATCGCTTTTGGGTAGGAATACCCATCTGTGCGAGTAGTCGTTGTGCCACCCTTCACGCATGACAACAGAGGCGGCCGCGCCACAGTCGACGTGGGCTGAGCACGAGCAGTACAAGAGGCCCTGGTACTGGTACGACTGGGCGAACTCCGCCTTCGTCACGACGGTCGGCACGGTGCTCTTCGCGCCCTACCTCACGACGGTCGCCAAGGAGGCCGCCTGTCCCGGACTCGATGACGACCAGAGCTGCCACGTCGACCTGCACGTCGTCCCGGCTGCCGCCGACCTGCCCAGTGGGGTCTGGCAGGTCGCCCTGGCGCTCACCCTCCTGGGTCTGGCCGCGCTGGTGTTCACGGTCGTCCAGATGGTCCGCAACAAGCCCGCGCTGGTGCCGACGGCCATCCCGCTGTCGTTCGCTGCCCTCGGTGCCCTCGTTCTCGTCCTGACCGCTCCCCTCGACCCGGGGTCCGTCGCGTCCTACACGGTGACCCTGTCGACCATCATCTCGGCGGTCCTGCTGGTCTTCGTGGGAGCCATCGCCGACCGGACGCCGCGCCCGGCGAGACTGCTCGGGGCCTTCGCCTGGGCGGGCGCCGT
This sequence comes from Pedococcus sp. P2_F6, assembly GCF_056403675.1. NCBI lineage: Bacteria > Bacillati > Actinomycetota > Actinomycetes > Micrococcales > Intrasporangiaceae > Pedococcus > Pedococcus sp. P2_F6. The sequence continues at coordinate 631,889 of NZ_JBFUEZ010000001.1, read as the reverse complement.
GGCCGCGTCGCTGCTGTTCTTCCTCCACGGGTCGAACTGGCGGTTCGGTGCGCTGATGATGATCCTGGCCACGATCGCCCTGGGCTCGTCCCTGGTCGTGTACGACGCCATCCTCTGCCGGATCGCCTCCCCCGACGACCGCGACGCCGTGTCGTCGCGAGGCTGGGCCCTGGGCTACCTCGGCGGTGGGCTCCTGCTCGCGATCAACCTGGTCATCGTCTCCAAGCCCGACCTGATCGGCGTGGACAAGGGCATGGCGGTGCGGATCAGCATGCTGTCGGCCGGGCTGTGGTGGGGTCTGTTCACGCTCATCCCCGTGCGCGGCCTGTGGGACCTGCGCGGTGGGGAGATCGCCCGCGTCGACCAGCCGTCCGCAGGCATCGTGCGCGGCAGCTACGCCCAGCTGGGACACACGTTTCGTGACCTGCGGACCTACCCGCACACGCTGATGTTCCTGCTCGCCTACCTGTTCTTCAACGACGGGATCCAGACGGTCATCTCCTCGAGCAGCCTCTATGGCGCCGAGGAGCTCAAGTTCGCCCAGGAACAGCTGATCGCCCTGATCCTGCTCGTCCAGTTCGTGGCGTTCGGAGGGGCGCTGCTCTTCGGCCGGTTCGCCCGCAGCTACGGGGCGTGGCGGACCATCCTCGGGTCGCTGGTGGCCTGGGCTGCCATCGTCATTGCGGCGTTCTTCGTCCCGGAGAAGGCGTTCATCCCCTTCATCGCCCTCGGTGTCCTCATCGGAATCGTGCTGGGAGGCAGCCAGGCCCTGAGCCGGTCGTTGTTCAGCCAGCTCGTGCCCAGGAGCCGCGAGGCCGAGTTCTTCGCCTTCTACCAAGCCATGGAGCGCGGCACGTCGTGGTTCGGCACGCTGCTCTTCGGCCTGGTCCACCAGCTGACCGACTCCTACCGGCCGGCGATCGTCGCGCTGATCATCTTCTTCGTCCTCGGCTTCGTGCTCCTGCGCACGGTGGACGTACGCCAGGGGATCATCGACGCCGGCAACGAGGTGCCCGCGATCGTCTGAATGTGATTTGCGTCACAACTGCCAACGAAACGGGCGTCCCCAACGTCGGAACATTGCACGGGTCTACGGCGTTATGCCGAGTGAATCCCCGAGCCCCCACCCGAGCGGGCAGGGTACCAAGCACGTTGGGAGAACCCCGTCATGGCAGAGCGCACCCTCCGGGGCAGCCGAATGGTTTCGCACAGTCTCGAGACAGACGACCACGTCGTCCCGAGCGAGCGACAGATCACGTCCTACGTGTGCCCACTGGGCCACCGGACCGAGCTGCCCTTCTCGATCGAGGCCGAGATCCCGTCGACCTGGGAGTGCCGTTGCGGCGAGGAGGCCCGTCTCGTCGACGGCCCCGAGCCCGAGGTCAAGCAGGTCAAGCACGTCCGCACCCACTGGGACATGTTGCTCGAGCGTCGGTCCATCCCTGAGCTCGAGGAGCTCCTCGAGGAGCGCCTGGTGCTCCTGCGCGAGTCGCGCGGCGAGAAGCCCCGCCGCAAGCGCACCGCCTGAGCCACAGCAGCACGAAGGCCGCGTCCCGATCAAGGGACGCGGCCTTCGTCATGCGTGGTATGCCGCGTGGTGAGCGGCTAGAGGACCTCGCCCTCGATGACGTCGGGTCCACTGGACGACTGTCCGCCGGCCCCGCCGGATCCACCGGGACCAGCACCGGGACCAGCACCGGTGACCCGGCCACCGAAGAGACCCCCGAGCAGCTTCTTGGCGACGACGGTCTCGAGCAGGGTCCGGGCGATGGGCCGCGTGAAGGGCAGGATGAAGAAGAACCCGACGATGTCGGTGAGGAACCCCGGGGTGAGCAACAGGGTCCCGCCCACGAGGACGAGCGCCGCGTCCGCGAGCTGTCGGCTCGGCATCTGACCCGTGGTCAGAGCCGTGCTGAGCGCCTTCCAGGCGCGGGCCCCCTCACGCCGGACGAGCCAGGCGCCCAGGGCCGACTCGACCAGCAGCAGGACCAAGGTCTGCCAGCCGCCGATGACCTTGCCGACCGCGATGATCGCCGCGATCTCCAGGACCGGGACGACGAGCAGGAGCACGAACGCGACAGCCAGCCAGCGCGGCCGACGTCGCCGCGCATAGGGGGTGCGTCCTACAGCCGGTGCCACGTGGGCTCCCTGCGGCCCAGCCGGCGCACCTGGTCGGATCGGTGCGCCAGTCCCCAGGACGTGATCCGGAGCAGGGACTCCCGCATGATGTCGCCGCTCATCTTGGAGTCACCGACCTCGCGCTCGACGAAGGTGATCGGCACCTCGACGACGCGCAGCCCGAGCCGGACGGCGCGCTGGGTGAGGTCCACCTGGAAGCAGTAGCCCTGGGACGCGACGTGGTCCAGCCCGATGGCCTGCAGGGCGCTGGCGCGGTAGACGCGGTAGCCGGCGGTGGCGTCGTGGACCGGCATGCCGAGCAGCGCGCGGGTGTAGATGTTGGCGCCGACGCTGAGCGCCTTGCGGTGCAGTGGCCAGTTGACCACGCTGCCGCCACGAACCCAGCGCGCGCCGATCACCAGGTCGGCGTCGGAGAGGGCCGCCAGCAGGCCCGGCAGCTGCTCGGGCTGGTGCGAGCCGTCGGCGTCCATCTCCACGATGGCTCCGTAGCCCTGCTCCAAGGCCCAGGTGAAGCCCGCGAGGTAGGCATTGCCGAGGCCCTGTTTGCCAGGTCGGTGCAGCACGTGGACCTGCGGATCGGCCGCGACGATCTCGTCCGCGACCTTGCCGGTGCCATCGGGAGAGTTGTCGTCGAGCACGAGGACGTCCGCAGTCGGCACCGCGGCACGCACCCGCTCGACGATCCTGGGCAGGTTCTCACGTTCGTTGTACGTCGGGATGCACACGAGCACCCGGTCGACCTGGTCAGACAACACGATCTCGTCAGACAACGACAGGATCCCTTCGGGGTTGAGCCGGTGCGGTGGGTCCGTCCGTGGCGCGATCGACCCTAGCGGTCCGACGCCGCAGGCACAGACCGAGCGCCAGGAGTGTGACGAACGCCAGGCCCGCGGCATACTCCGGCAGCGGTCCGAGGCGATCGGACACGGTGACCTCGGTGCGCACCACCGGCGACCCGTAGCGGGCCGCTGCGCTGAACAACGTCGTCTTGTCGACGGACGTTCCGTCGGGGTTGATGAACCCGCTGACGCCGACAGTGGAGACGTGGACGACCGAGCGTCCGTGCTCGATGGCGCGGATCCGGCTGATCGCGAACTGCTGCTCGGACTCGGCGGTGTAGCCGAACGTCGCGTTGTTGGTCTGCACGGCGAGGATGCTCGCGTCCCGCCCGGGCTGCAGGGTCGAGTCGCGCATCAGCCCGTCGTACGCCACCTCGAAGCAGATCGTGGGGATGATCCAGTAGGGCCGCTCCCCCGCCACCGGCACCTCGAACCCGCCGGGCCGGTCACCCTTGGTGAAGTCCCGGGTGACCAGGTCGACCTTGTCGGAGAAGTTCCGGAAGAAGTCGCGGAAGGGGATGTACTCCGCGAACGGCACCGGGTGCTGCTTGACGTACCGCTGCGGGTCGGGGACGCCCGGGCGGTAGAACAGGCTGGCGTTGGAGATGTAGGGGGCGGGGCCGTCGAGGACTGCACCCACGAGGATGGGCGCCTTGACGGTCCCGACGGCGAGCCGGATGTCGGCGGCCGCGTCGGCGTTCTCGAACGGGTCGATGTCCGAGGAGTTCTCCGGCCACACGACCAGGCTCGGCGCCGGATGACCCGTGGCGACCGCCCCGAGGGTGCCCTGGACATGGTTGTCCAGGACCTTGCGACGCTCGGCGTTGAAGTCCAGTCCGGCCTTGGGCACGTTGCCCTGGACGAACAGGACCGACACCTTCCGCCCGTCCGTGGGCGGCGTCGTCGCGACGGCGAGGCCCAGCGGCGCCAGCGCCAGCACTGCGAGGGCCACCGCCAGGGGCCGGTATGCCGCGGCCTGGGCCGGGCGCGGCCGCCCGACCCGGTGGGTGAGCTCGCGGACGACCAGGTGCAGCAGGACGCCCAGGGTGGCCACGGCGAAGGTGAGACCGGGGGCTCCCCCGAAGCGGGCGAACGGCGCCAACGGGCCGTCGGCCTGGCTGAAGGCCAGGCGCGCCCACGGGAAACCGCCGAATGGCGTCGTCCCTCGAGCCCACTCCTGGAGTACCCAGGCCAAGGGGACGGCGGCATACGCGAGGGGGCGCAGCCGGGAGGTGAGGAAGGGGCGTTGGGCCGCAGCCGTCAGCGCGCACATGGCTGCGAGGTAGAGGGCCTCCAGGGTGGCCAGGGCGATCCACGGGAGGTTGCCGACGTAGACGCCGGTCCACGACAGCGTCGGCAGGAAGAACCCCAAGCCATGGGCCAGCCCCAGCAGCAGGGCCAGTCGCCACCGGGCGCCGAGGACCGCCGCGGACAGCAGGCCCACACCGAGCGGGGCGAACCACCAGATGTCGTGTCCGGGAAAGGCGTACGAGGTGACGAGGCCGGATCCCAGGGCGGCGAGGAGTCGCAGCCCCGCTCGGAGGGTGATGGTCGGCTGAGGCACGGGACCACGGTAGGACACGGAACGGCCCGCACTGCCGTTGGGACCAGCAAGGGGCCGGCTGGGTGCCGACATCCTGCTGTTGTCTACTAAGCGCGCGGGCCGAGCCGCCGTCCACCACCGCCGAGAGGCGGAGCACCAGTTCGGTCGTACGTCACTGCTGGCGGGCGGTGGCTGCGCGCGCTAGCCACCGGGCAATGCGTACGTCTCCGGCCTGGATTCCCCCTGGTCAACGGTCTTGCGGTGATACAACCGTGGGCAAACTTACCCCCGAGGCGAGGGCTGTCAACCCCGTGTTCACTGGTGCAGGACCTCATTTGCCCTGGTTGCGTGCTCACGCCAAATCCGTTGTGCTGCAAGGCAACTTCGGGCAATCGGCGAACGGTCGGCGTGTCGCGCGCGACACGCCGGAAGCGGCCCTCAACCAGTCGGTGCCGGCGGGGGAACCACCACGACGCCACGAGCCGTGGTGGCCACCACGGGCGGGTCCAGGACGTCGGCGGCGGACTCACCGCGCTCGGGGGTCCCGCGGCCGACGACCCGCACCTCGAAGTCCATCTCACGGCTCCGGGTCCCGGCCCGAACCAGCCGGGCCTCGATCTCGATGACGTCGCCGGCCCGGACCGGCGCCTTGAACTGGACGTCGGAGTACGACGCGAACAGCCCCTCGTCGCCGTCCGTGCGGATGCACATCTCGGTGGCCACGTCGCCGAACGCCGCCAGCGAGTAGGCGCCGTCGACGAGGTTGCCCGCGTAGTGGGCGTGGCTGTACGGCACATAGCGTCGATGGGTGACGGTGAGTCCGACGGTCGCTCGGGTGGGGGCGGTCATGACTTCTCCTTCGAGACGGGCGAGGCGAGGGCATGGACGAGGTAGCTGGCGACCTCGCCGGGGGTGGTACCGCGGCCGAAGATCCGGTCGACCCCGAGCTTGGGGGCCGAACCCTCCTCGAACCGGGGACCACCGACGACGAGCAGTGGCACCTGCCCGGCAGGGTAGGCCTCTCGGAAGGCTGCGCTCATCGTCGTGGTGTTGTGGATGTGCGCGTCGCGCTGCGTGACGACCTGGCTGACCATGACGGCGTCGGCCTTCTCGGCCCGGGCGCGGGCGACGAGCTCCGGGACGAGCACCTGGGCGCCGAGGTTCACGACCTTGATCTCGCGGTAGTACTCCAGGCCCTTCTCCCCCGCGAACCCCTTGATGTTGAGGATGGCGTCGATCCCGACGGTGTGGGCGTCGGTGCCGATGCACGCGCCGACCACGACGAGCTTGCGACGAAGCCGCGACTTGATCGCCTTGTTGACCTCGGTGGGGCTCAGCAGCGGGAACTCACGCTCCACGACGGTGACGTCGCGCAGGTCGACCAGGTGGGTCGCGCTGCCGTAGACCACGAAGAACGTGAAGTCGGGACCCATCGGCTTGGCGTGGACGAGCAGAGCCGGCTCGAGGCCCATCTTGGCTGCGAGCTGGAGGGCGGCGCCCTCAGCCCGCTTGTCGTGCGGGACCGGCAGCGTGAACGACACCTGCACCATGCCGTCCCCGGTGGTGTCGCCGTAGGGGCGGACGATGTCCGGGGTCTTGCGAGCAGCCTTCGCCCCCTTGGCCACGGCCTTGGCGGGCATCGGGTCGAGCGGCATGGCCTCGTCGGTCGTGCGCGGGTCCTGGGCCGGTGTCATCGGGTCTCCCCGGTCTCGAGGAGGGTCGTGGCCGGGTTGTCGTAGCCGTCGGCGCGGACCACCACTCCGTCGAGCCCCTTGCCGGCGTTCGCGGGACGCTTCATCAGGCCGAAGGTGCCGTCCGCGATCGCCTCGAGCAGGGGTGCCTTCCCGGGCTCCTCGGTGATCGCGGTGAGCAGGTCGATGGCCTCGCCGAGCACGCCTCGAGCCCGGGTCTGGATGAAGCCGTCGCGGGGCGGGCGGAAGTCCTCGGTCAGACCGCCGGCCGCGTTGAGCACGTAGCGGACGTTCTGGAGGGCGAGGTCGCGGTCGGACAGGAACGGGGTGACCACGGCCTCGGTCATCATGCCGACGAGCAGGATGCCCTGACCGGTCATCGCGCCGACGAGGTTGAAGAACCCGTCGAGCAGGTAGCCGCGGAACACGTCGCCGGTCATGTGCTTGGTGGGCGGCATCCACTTCAGGGGTGCGTCGGGGAACAGCTGGCGGGCCAGCAGTGCGTGCGCGAGCTCCATCCGGAACGAGTCGGGGATCTCGGGGTTGATCTCGAACGCGTGCCCCAGGCCGAGCTGCCAGTCCTCGAGCCCCGCCTCCTTGGCGAAGTACTCGTTGAGCAGCTGGCTCACGGTCACCGTGTGCGCGGCCTCGACGGCGTCAGCCGTCGTGAGGTAGTTGTCCTCGCCGGTGTTGATGATGATCCCGGCGCGGGCGTGGATCTGCCGACTGAACCGCTGGTCGACGAACGTCCGGATGGGGTTGATGTCGCGGAAGAGGATCCCGTACATCGAGTCGTTGAGCATCATGTCGAGCCGCTCGAGCCCGGCCAGCGTGGCGATCTCCGGCATGCACAGCCCCGAGGCGTAGTTGGTCAGCCGGATGTAGCGACCGAGCTCCTTGGACGTCTCGTCGAGGGCGGCGCGCATGAGGCGGAAGTTCTCCTGCGTCGCGTACGTGCCGGCATACCCCTCACGGGTGGCGCCCTCGGGCACGTAGTCGAGCAACGACTGGCCCGTCGAGCGGATGACGGCGATGATGTCGGCGCCCTCGCGGGCGGCGTTCTGCGCCTGCGGGATGTCCTCGTAGATGTCGCCGGTGGCGACGATGAGGTAGATCCAGGGGCGCTGCTCGGGGTCGCCGTGGCGCTTGATGAGGCGGTCGCGGTTGGCGCGCTGCTTGTCGATGGTGCGGATGCCGCGGCTCACCTCACGGCGCGCGTCCTTGGCTGCCGTGGTGGCCGCCTTGCCCTCGGGGAGCCGGAACTGCACCGAGCCGCTCGCCGCCTTCTGGGCCAGTGTTAGCAGGTCAGGCGCCTCCCCCCTGCGCAGGGCGTCGAAGACCGGGCTGGTGATGCCGTGCTCGAGCCCGACCTCGCCACGGACCGCATCGACGAGGTGGTTGACCCACGGGACGCGCTCATGGTCGGCGCCGGACAGGCCCGCGAGCCGCAGGGTGGCGCGCTCGACACTGACGGTCGTGTGGCTCTGGGCCAGCTTGACGACAGGTCGCCCGGCCTTGCGAGCCAGGGTGCGGGCCCGGCGGACATCAGTCGGGTCGAGGTCGAGGAGGGGTTTCACGCGCGAAGACACGCGGCAAATCTAGCAGCGAGGGAGAGGATTTCCGGCGCATGGTCCTCTGCGCCGCAAATTCTTCCCCCCACGCCGGTCCAGGGTCACGAGCCGAGCGCGCCGGAGTCGAAGACGGTGCGACCGCGCACGACCGTCCGCTGGCAGGTCGGTGAGGGACTGCCCGGCGAGAGGTCCGGCAGGCCGGGCGTCCCGGAGCGCGGGTCGGTGGACCAGGTCTGGATGCGGTCGTCCGGTGCCTGCACCACGAGGTCGCCCACCTCCCACACGGCGAAGCTCGCCGGAAGTCCCAGGTCGAGGTAGCCCCGGTCGTCGTACCCGGCCGCCCGCCAGCCACCCCGGGTGTGGGCAAGGAAGGCCGAACGCGCGGAGACCCGCTGGCTCTCGTCGTGGTGGTTCACGCAGGCCCGCACGGCCTCCCACGGGGCGAACGGGGTCACCGGCGAGTCCGATCCCAGGGCGACGATCATCCCGGCCGCCATCATCTCTGCGAAGGCGTTCATCGGGGCGCAGTCGCCGCCGCGGCGTCCGTGGACGCGGTCGGCGCCCAGCCGCGCGGCATACATGCCCTGGTCGCCACCCCAGAAGGCGTCGAAGGCGGGCTGGACGCTCGCAGTGACCCCAAGTCGCACGAGGCGCTCGATGCCGTCTCGCGAGATCATCTCGAGGTGCTCGAGGCGGTGCCGGGTCCGCGTCACGACGGGAGCCCCGACGAGGGCAGCGGCAGCCTCGAACCCTTCGATCGCGGTGTCCACCCCGGCGTCGCCGATCACGTGGAACCCGGCCTGGACGCCCGCGAGCGAGCAGGCAGCGACATGGTCGCGAACCTGCTCGACGGTGAGGTAGGCGTTGCCGGCGTGACCGGAGGCGTCGGAGTAGTCCGCCCGGAGGTGGGCGGTGCGTGACCCGATCGAGCCGTCGATGTTGAGGTCGCCGGCGAGCCCGCGGGCGCCGCGCAGGGTGGCGACGTCCCGGGCCTGCGCCTCGTCGGCCACGAGCTGGGCCCAGTAGCCGATCGTCTGGGGCCCGTCACCACGCTCCCCCGCCGCCAGGACCTCCGCGAAGTCGTCGGTGCCCGACAGGGTGCGGCCGCCGTTCTCGTGCAGGAGTCCGATCCCGGCTGCCGCCGCGGCCCGGAGGGCCAGGTCGATGTCGGCCCGTCGCTGCGCTGCGGTGACCGCGCCGTTGAAGGCCTCCCGGGCTGCATGGTGGGCGTCCTTGGTGACCAGGCCGTCGCCCTCCCAGCCTGGCAGGTCTCGGGCACCGGAGGCAGCCGCCAGGGCGGAGGAGATGACCGCCGAGTGACCGTCGACGCGGGGTGAGTAGACGACTCCCCCGTAGGTCGCGCGGTCCAGCTCGGCACCGGTGTGCGGACGGCGCTCGGCCCAGTCGCCCTGGTCCCAGTTGGGGGCGTAGACGGGGCGACCCTGGTTGGCACGGGCGGCGTCCTCGATGCGGCTGAGCGCCTGGACGACCGACTGCGTCGTGCCGAGGTCGACTCCGCGAAGACCCGCCCCGGTCTGCGAGGTGTGGGCGTGGGCATCGACGAACGCCGGGGTCACCAACGCACCGTTGAGCTCCACCACCTCGTCGACGGCGTCGACGTGCACAGCCGCCGCGTCGTCACCGCCGATCCAGGCGATCGTGCCCGTCGCGTCGTCGACCACCATCGCGTTGGCGAAGGGGTCGATGGGGGTGTAGACGAAGCCGCCGCGGTACAGGGTGGTCACGCCAGCACCCTAGACGGGACCGTCCTGCCCCAGGACGTCGAGGCAGGCGCGCGCGATCTCCAGCTCCTCGTTGGTCGGGACGACGTACACAGCGATGTTGCTGCGGGCCGTCGTGACCAGCCGGGTGGGCTCCCCCGCGACGTTCGCCAACGCGTCGACCTCGACTCCGAGGACCTCGAGACCGCTGAGCACAGCGTGTCGCACCTCGGCGCTGTTCTCACCGATGCCACCGGTGAACGCGATGGCGTCGACGTGGCCCAGCGCCACGGCATACGCACCGACGTACTTGCGCAGCCGGTAGGCCATCACGTCGAAGGCCAGAGCGGCGTCCGCGTCGCCATGGGCACGCCGCTGCTCGAGCTCGCGCACGTCGGAGATGCCGGCGAGGCCCAGCAGGCCACTGCCCTTGTTCAGTGCCTCGTCGTATGCGGTGGCGTCGAGGTCCGCGACGCGCGCGAGATAGGCGCCGAGCGCCGGGTCGACGTCACCGGAGCGAGTACCCATCACCAGGCCTTCGAGTGGAGACAGCCCCATCGAGGTGTCGATGCTGCGACCACCCTGCACCGCGCAGGCGCTGGCGCCGTTGCCGAGGTGGAGCACGATGACGTTGCAGTCGGCGGGGCTGCGCCCCAGGAGCTCCGCCGTGCGACGGGAGACGTAGCGGTGCGACGTGCCGTGGAAGCCGTAGCGCCGCACGTGGTGGCGGTCCCGCCAGTCCGCGGGCACGGCATACGTGTGGGCCCGAGCGGGAAGGGTCTGGTGGAAGGCGGTGTCGAAGACGGCAACCTGGGGAACGTCGGGGAAGGACTCCCGGGCGCTGAGGATGCCCTCGAGGTTCGCCGGGTTGTGCAGGGGTGCCAGCGGCACGAGCTCGCGGATGGCTTCGATCACGTCGTCGTCGACAACCACCGGCTCGGTGAACCGTGGGCCGCCGTGCACGACCCTGTGCCCGACGGCGAAGAGCCCCACCTCTCCGAGATCCGGTCCGTGCTCGCGCAGCGCGGCTCGGGCCGCGTCGAGGGCGGCCCGGTGGTCGTTGCAGGTGACGTCACGCTCGTGCGTCTCGTCGCCGGACGTGTGCCTGAGACGTCCAGGGCCCCCGATCCTCTCGACCAGCCCCGAGGCTGCGGTGGCACCTGTGTCGGCATCGATGACCTGGTACTTCAGCGACGACGACCCCGAGTTGACGACCAGGACCGTGCGCGACCTCGGCATCAGGCGCCGGCCTGGATCGCCGTGATGGCGATCGTGTTGACGATGTCGCGCACCAGCGCTCCACGGGACAGGTCGTTGACCGGCCGGTTGAGGCCCTGCAGGATCGGACCGATCGCGACGGCCGACGCGCTGCGCTGGACCGCCTTGTAGGTGTTGTTGCCGGTGTTGAGGTCGGGGAACACCAAGACTGTCGCGCGCCCCGCCACGGGGCTGTCCTTGAGCTTCGTCGCCGCGACGTGGGGGTCGACCGCGGCGTCGTACTGGATCGGACCCTCGACAAGAAGCTCTGGAGCACGCTGGTGGACCAGGGCCGTGGCGGCACGGACCTTGTCGACATCAGCGCCGGTCCCCGACTCGCCTGTCGAGTACGACAGCATCGCCACCTTCGGCTCGATACCGAACCGCTGCGCCGTGCGGGCCGAGGAGATCGCGATGTCAGCGAGCTGCTCGGCGGTCGGGTCGGGGTTGACCGCACAGTCGCCGTAGACCAGGACGCGGTCGGCCAGGCACATCAGGAAGACGCTCGAGACCACCGACACGTCAGGCGAGGTCCGGACGATCTCGAGGGCGGGGCGGATCGTGTGTGCCGTGGTCGTGATGCACCCCGAGACCATGCCGTCAGCGAGGCCCTGGTGCACCATCAGCGTGCCGAAGTAGGACGGGTCGACGACCCGGTCACGGGCCTGGTCGAGTGTGACCCCCTTGTGGGCCCGGAGCCCGGCATAGTCTGCAGCGAATCCTTCGCGCAGGGAGCTGCTGGACGGGTCGATGATCGCCGCCCCGGAGATGTCCGCACCCAGGCGGGCTGCGTTGGCGCGGATCGTCTCCTCGTCGCCGAGCAGGGTGAGCTTCGCGATCTCGCGCGCCAGGACGGTGTCGGCCGCGAGCAGGATCCGGTCCTCGGCACCTTCGGGTAGCACGATGTGAGCGCCTGCCGCTCGAGCGTCGTCGACCAGCTGGTGTTCGAACATCAACGGGGTGACAGCACCCTCCCCCGTCGTCGCGACGGGTCCGAGCAACGCCTCGGCGTCGAGTCCGCGCTCGACCATGGCCACTGCGGCCTCGAGCTTGCGGGTGGACCCGGGGGTCAGGCGCCCACGCGCCGCGCCCAACCTCGTCGCGGTCGTCATCGTGCCGCTGTCGGTCGCGACGATCGGCAGTACGACGTCGAGGCCCTCGATGAGCCGCTGGACCTGCGGCGAGAGCGGGAACCCGCCGTTGAGGACGATCCCCGACAGGGTCGGGAAGGTCTTGGACCGGTGGGCGAGCAGGACGCCAAGGACCACGTCCTCACGGTCGCCGGGCACGATCACGACGCCGCCCTCGATGAGCCGGTCCAGGACGTGGGGCATGGTCATGGCTGCGACCACCAGGCCCATGCACTCGCGGTCGAGCCACCCGGCCTCGCCGTGGACGAGCCGGCCGGAGCACGCGTCGACGAGGTCCTTGACGGTCGGGGCCCGCAGCAGTGGTGTCTCCGGCAGCGACTGCACGGGGAGCCCGACCCGGTCCGACACAGCGGTCGTGGTGGCCGCCAGGAGCTCTCGTGCCACCTGGTTGGCAACCACACCGGTCACGTGCGCATGCGCCTCGCGGGCCGCTGTGACCGCCATCTCGGCCGTCGTCGCCACTTCCCCAGGGTCGTGTCCCTGTGCCGGTACGACCAGGAGCAGCCGGGAGCCGAGGTTGGCGGCCACCGCCGCGTTGACCGAGAACTCCGTCGGTGCCGAGACGTCGGTGAAGTCGGATCCCACGACGAGGACGACGTCGTGGTCACGGGCAACGTCGTGGAAGCGGTCGACGATCACTCCCATGGCCCGCTCGGGCGAGGCGTGCAGGTCGTCGTAGGTCACGCCGCACGCCTGCTCTGCCGAGAGGTCGCCGGGCAGCTGGGACAACAGCGTCAGGACCAGCTCGTCCGGCCCCGAGGCGCGGACGATGGGGCGGAACACGCCCACCCGGCCCGCGCGTCGGCTCAGCTGGTGCACCAGTCCGACCGCCACCGCCGACTTGCCGGACCGGGCTTCGGTGCCGGCGATGTAGATGCTGGTGGTCACGGGGTCGAAACTACCGGCCCGACTCGTCAGGCGCGCTGGGGTGGACAGGTCCCCTCCAGGTCCAGTCCGCGATGTCCGGCATGTCCTCGAGGTGCTCCTCGATGTGGGGCCGGTGCTCGGCGAGCCGCCGCTCGCAGAGCTCGGTGAGCGCGTCCCACCCTGGCACGCGGCGATCAGCGCGGCGGAGCACCTCCTGGGCGAGGTGGAACCTGCTCATCCGGTTGAGCACGACCATGTCGAAGGGTGTCGTGGTCGTGCCCTGCTCGTTGAACCCGCGGACGTGGAAGCGCCCCGGGTCGTTGCGCCCGTGGATGAGCTGGTGCACGGCACGGGGGTAGCCGTGGAACGCGAACACGACGTGTCTGTCGGCGGTGAAGAGGTCGTCGAACTGGCTGTCCGAGTAGCCATGGGGATGGTCGTTCTCGGGAAGCAGGGCCATCAGGTCGACGACGTTGACGAAGCGCACCCTGAGCTCTGGCACGTGCTCGGCGAGCAGCTCGGCGGCGGCGAGCGCCTCCTGGGTCGGCACGTCGCCGGCGCAGGCGAGCACGATGTCGGGCTCGTCGTCCGGTCCGCAGGTGCTGGCCCAGTCCCAGACGCCGGCACCCGCGGCACAGTGTGCGTGGGCTTCCTCGAGCGTGAGGTACTGCAGGTGCTTCTGCTTGTCCACGACGATGAGGTTGACGTAGTTGGTGCTGCGCAGGCAGTGGTCGGTGATGGACAGCGTGGTGTTGGCGTCCGGGGGCAGCCACACCCGCACGACCTGCGGCGACAACGGGATGAGGCAGTCGATCAGTCCGGGACCCTGGTGGGAGAACCCGTTGTGGTCGTTGCGCCAGCACGTCGACGTGAGCAGGACGTTCAGCGACGACACGTCGGCCCGCCAGGGCAGCTCCTGCGCGTGCTGCAGCCACTTCACGTGCTGCACGGCCATCGACGCCGACACCATCGCGAAGGCCTCGTAGGTCGCAAACATCCCGTGCCGACCGCTCAGCACGTATCCCTCGAGCCAGCCCTGGCACAGGTGTTCGCTCAGCACCTCCATCACGCGGCCGTCCGGCGCGAGGTGGTCGTCGGTCTCCCGCAGGGGTCCCATGAAGCAGCGGTCCGTCACCTCGAACACCGGCTGGAGGCGGTTGCTCGCCGTCTCGTCCGGGGAGAACAGTCGGAAGGTGCCGCCTCCGTCGGGTCGGGTCGTCGCGGCGTACAGGTCGCGCATGAGGCGACCGGACGTGATGGTGTTCTCCACCGAGTCCTGTCCGCGTCTGGTGGGCGTGAGGGGGACCTCGTATGCCGTCAGGTCCTGCGTTGGCAGCTCCGTGCGCAGCCGTCCGCCGTTCGCGTAGGGCGTCGCGGACATGCGCTTGTCCCCTGCCGGCGCGAGGTCCCGCAGCTCTGGCGCGAGCCGGCCATCGGCGTCGAACAGCTCGTCGGGGCGGTAGGTGTGCAGCCATTCCTCGAGCAGCCGCAGGTGTCCGGGGTCCTCGGCGAGGCCGGCCAGCGGCACCTGGTGGGACAGGTTGGTCCCCTGCACCTGCACGCCGTCGACGATGTCGGGACCGGTCCAGCCCTTCGGGGTGCGCAGCACGATGGCGGGCCACGGGTGCCGCACCGGCTCGGCCGGACCATAGCCACTGCGCGCCGCTTCCTGGATCGACCGGATCTTGTCGTGAGCTGTCGCCAGCGCCGACCGGAAGGCAGGAAAGACCTGCGCGGGGTCGTCCCCGCTGACCGTGACCGGGTCCCAGCCCTGGCTGCGCAGGTAGTCCTCCACATCCTCGTCGGAGGTGCGTCCCAACACGGTGGGCCCGGCGATCTTGTATCCGTTGAGGTGCAGGATCGGCAGCACCGCACCATCCCGGCGCGGGTTCAGGAAGTTCGGCAGCCGCCACGACGCGGCCAGGGGTCCGGTCTCGGCCTCGCCGTCGCCGACGACGCAGGCGACCACCAGCTCCGGGTGGTCGAACGCCGCCCCCGCCGCGTGCACCAGTGCGTAGCCGAGCTCGCCCCCCTCGTGGATCGAGCCGGGGGTCTGGACGCTGACGTGGCTGGGGATGCCCCCAGGCGAGGAGAACTGGCGGAAGAGCCGCAGCACCCCTTCGGCGTCGTCACCGATGTGGGGGTAGATCTCGCTGTAGGTACCCTCGAGCCAGGCTGCCGCCACGAGGGCGGGGCCGCCGTGCCCCGGGCCCGTGACGTAGAGCCAGTCCGTGTCGGTCTCGCGGATGCGGCGGTTCACCAGGGCGTAGATCATCGACAGGCCGGGGCTGGTGCCCCAGTGGCCGAGCAGGCGGGGCTTGGTGTGCGCCAGGGTCAGCGGCTCCCGGAGCAGGGCGTTGTCCCGCAGGTAGATCTGGCCGACCGTCAGGTAGTTGGCGGCAGCCCACCACCGCAGGTCCAGCGCGAGGTCCTCCGGGGCGTAGGACACGGTCACCGGCACAGCGGACGTCTGCGGCATGCGCCCCACGACACCACGGACCCGCACCCGAGGGGAAGGCCTTTGGCCCGCCGCTACTCCGCGAGGCGACCTTCGAAGAGACTCCGCACCGCGGCGTTGCCCCTGATCAGGTCGAGGGCGTATGCCGCGTGGCCGGGCACGTAGCCGTTGCCCACCAGCATGCGAACGTCGGCGGCGACACCTTCGGCGCCGAGCGCCGCTGCCGCGAAGTGGGTGGCCATGGAGAAGAAGATGATCGTGCCGCCCTGTGCCGTCGAGAGGATGGCCGGCTGCTCGCACCCGGGCACGTCCACGCAGACGACCGTGATGTCCGCTGGTCCCCCCGCAGCGGCAACGGCTTCGGACAGTCCGAGCGGGCTGCGGGCGTCGGCGATGACCACCTCGTCCGCCAGTCCGGTGCCGGACAGCAGGTCGGCCTCGCGCTCGAAGGGCACCACGGCGATGCGACGGCCTGCGCCGGCCCGCGCCGCCGCGGCGAGGGACAGCGAGCCGGACTTGCCGGCCCCGCCGAGCACGCACACGGTGGGGCTGACGCCGCGCGCGGCATACTCCTCCACCACGCGGGCCACCAGCGCCGGTGCGCCGCACACGTCCATCACCATGAGGGCGAGGTCCGGGGCCAGGTCGGGGGGCAGCTGCGCCGCGATCGAGCGGCCGAAGAGGATGGCGTGTCCCCGGGCGGGCACCCGCTCGCTCTTGCCGTCCCACCGAGCCAGCTGGTCGGTGACCACCAGCGGCGTGAGAGACAGCGAGACGAGCGTGGCGACGTGGTCGCCGACCGCCAGGCCGAGGGTGGACTCGGGTCCGACCTCCTCGACCGTGCCGATGAGCATGCCGCCGGAACCGGTGACGGGGTTCTGCATCTTCCCGCGCGTGGCCACGATGTCGAGCACCTCTGCGCGGACGGCATCGCCGTCGCCGCCGTGCTTCTCGGAGAGCTGACGGTAGGACGCCGCGTCGAGGTTGAGCGTCTCGATGCTGATGCGCACCTCGTCCGGCCACAGCTCGGGCGAGGCGTCGAGCCGCTGGGCGGCCTGGGGCAGCGAGGCCCCGGCGGGGTCGAGGACGCGGTGCAAACCCACGGGCGACGAGGGGGTGCGGACCACAGAATCTCCTATCAATTGCGACACAGAGCGCAAATCTTGCGGCCGGATGTCGATTTCATCGGAACCTGTCCCGTATCCTGCCACGTATGAGCACCGCCATCGAGCAGCCCTATGTCTACCGCCACCGCGAGCTGGTGGAGCCCGACTGGACCCGATTCGCGGGGTGGCGCGACGTCACTGCCGAGGACTGGGCCAGCGCTCAGTGGCAGCGGGCGCACTGCGTCAAGAACATCAAGCAGCTGCGCGAGCTGATGGGCGACCTGCTGACCGACGCCTTCTACGCCGACCTCGAGCGCGACCAGGCCGAGCGCGCCACGATGTCGATGCTCGTCCCCCCGCAGATGATGAACACCATGGTCAGTGAGATGACCTGGACCGACGGGCGGATGCCCGCCGCCGGTGCCGAGTTCACCCGGGCGTTCTACGCCGACCCCATCCGGCGCTACATGCTCCCGGTGTTCTCCGACCGACGCACCGACTGGCCGTCCCACCCGCACGCGACCCGCGACAGCCTGCACGAGCACGACATGTGGGTCGCCGAGGGCCTGACCCACCGCTACCCCACCAAGGTGCTCGCCGAGCTGCTCCCGACCTGTCCGCAGTACTGCGGACACTGCACCCGCATGGACCTCGTCGGCAACTCCACGCCGGTGATCGACAAGCTCAAGCTCACCGGCAAGCCGGTCGACCGCTACGCCGCCATGCTCGCCTACCTGCAGCAGACGCCACAGGTGCGTGACGTCGTCGTCTCCGGTGGCGACGTCGCCAACATGCCGTGGAAGAACCTCGAGGGCTTCATCGACAAGCTGCTCGACGTCGAGAACATCCGCGACATCCGGCTGGCGACCAAGGCGCTGATGGGCCTGCCCCAGCACTGGCTGCAGCCCGACGTCGTCGAGGGGGTTGCCCGCGTGTCGGCCAAGGCCCGCTCGCGCGGTGTCTCCCTGGCGATCCACACCCACGTCAACAACGCGCAGTCCGTCACGCCGCTGGTGGCCGACGCCTCCAAGGCGATGTTGGAGGCCGGCGTGCGGGACGTGCGCAACCAGGGCGTCCTGATGCGCGGCATCAACGACTCGGTGGAGCAGCTGCTCGACCTCTGCTTCGCCCTCCAGGACGACGCGATGATCACGCCGTACTACTTCTACATGTGCGACATGATCCCGTTCTCCGAGCACTGGCGGCTCTCGCTCGCCGAGGCGCAGCACCTGCAGCACTCGATGATGGGCTACCTGCCCGGCTTCGCCACGCCGCGCATCGTCTGCGACGTGCCGTTCGTCGGCAAGCGATGGGTGC
Organism: Pedococcus sp. P2_F6; assembly: GCF_056403675.1. Lineage (NCBI taxonomy): Bacteria > Bacillati > Actinomycetota > Actinomycetes > Micrococcales > Intrasporangiaceae > Pedococcus > Pedococcus sp. P2_F6. The sequence continues at coordinate 614,229 of NZ_JBFUEZ010000001.1, read as the reverse complement.
ACCAGGTCGACAGCTACGACACCGAGCGCGGAATGTCGTTCTGGCGCAAGAACTACCGCACCTCGATCGAGAACGCAGACACCGACGCCCTGTCGCGCGACTACGTCTACTACGACCCGATCTACACCCTCCCTGAGGCGGGCCAGCAGTGGTGGCGTGAGGAGGGTGACCACGAGGCTGCCCACGCGATCGCCGTCGAGCGCGCCGCGGCCAGCCGCGAGGCCTCGCTGGTCTGAGTCGGACGGTGCGCGGCCGCGGCGTGTGACGTTCACGACGTGAGGGCCTGTCATGCCGCGCGGTCGGGCTTCGCTAGGTTGCTCCCGTGACTGCTATCGCCATCCCCCGCAAGCGCGTCCTGGCCGACTACGTCCCCGCAGTGGTGGGCGTGCCCGCATGGGTCGGATCGCGCGTTCGTGACGTCCTGCTCATCGCTGCCGGCGCCGGATTCATCGGCCTCTTGTCCCAGTGGCACGTCCCGCTCCCGGGCACCCCGGTGCCCCTCACGCTCGGCACGTTCGCCGTCCTGCTGACGGGAGCCTCACTGGGCGGCCTGCGGGCCCTGCTCAGCGTCGGCACCTACCTGGTCGCCGGCGGACTGGGCGTGAACTGGTTCGCCGACCACAACGACGGCTGGGGCGGCGCCACGTTCGGCTACGTCATCGGCTTCGTCGCTGCGGCGACGCTCGTGGGGTGGCTGGCCCAGCGCGGCGGTGACCGCACCGTGGTGAGGACGGGCGTCACCATGGTGCTCGGCAACCTCGTCATCTACGCCGTCGGCGTGTCGTGGCTGATGGGCTCCACCGGCATGGACCTCGAGGCCGGCCTGGCCGCCGGCTTCACCCCCTTCCTCCTCGGCGACGCCATCAAGATCGCGGCGGCTGCGGGCCTCTTCCCGGCCGCCTGGGCGCTCGTCAAGCGCGTCGACAAGCGCTGACCGACCTACCTCCGTCACGGCATACCGACACCTGATGGGCAAGCGTCGCGAGGCCAGCACCGGCACCCCCGCCAGCACGGCGCTGACCCGGCTCGGACTGGCGTTCGAGGTGCACTCCTACGAGCACGACCCGGCGGCGGCCTCCTATGGACTGGAGGCCGCCGCTGCGCTGTCGGTGCCCCCCGGACAGGTCTTCAAGACCCTCCTGGTCGAGTCCGAGCGCGGCCTGGCCGTCGGGGTGGTGCCGGTCGACCGGCAGCTCGACCTCAAGGCCATCGCGGCCGCACTGGGCCTCAAGAAGGTGGCGATGGCCCAACCCGCCGACGCCGAGCGGTCGAGCGGCTACGTCGTGGGCGGGATCTCCCCCATCGGGCAGAAGAAGGCACTCCCGACCGTCGTGGACGAGTCTGCTCTCGGGTTCGACCGCGTGTACGTCTCGGGAGGCCGTCGTGGCCTCGACCTTTCCCTCACGCCTGACGACCTGGTCACCGCCACGCGGGCACAGGTCGCGCTGATATCGCGGTGACGCCCTGACCGCGCCCTGACGTCGCGGTCGTCGACGCCCTGCTCACCCGCCGTGCCGCCGACTCCCCCAAAGGTGGTGTGCGTCGGCCCCCGGGGCGATCTACCGTGGGCTGACTGGCCCACCATCGGGGGTGACACGTGAGGACCACGCGGACAGGGTCGCTGGGCATCCTGCTGCTCGCGCTCGTCATGGTCGGCGCGACCGCAGGCCCCCGGGCGCACCTCCCCGAGGCCCGACTCCTCACGGCGCCTGGCTACCGCTCACCCGAGGTGTATGCAGCCGGTGGCCAGAGCAGGGCTGACCAGCTCTGGCTGGAGACCGGCACCGTGCCCGGCGACGGCACCCGCTGGGAGGACCTGGCGAGGTGGGCGCTCGTCGACATCCACTCGTTCCTGTCCCCGAACGGGACCGTGGCGGCCGGGCCCGGCGGGCCGTGGGGATACTTCTGGCCGCGGGACGGCTCGTTCGCGGCGGCCGCTCTGAGCATCAGCGGTCACGACAAGGAGGCTGCGTCGATCCTCGACCGCCTGGCGCGACTGGAGTTCGACCCCTTGCAGGGCTTCCAGGCTCGATACCGTCTGGACGGGTCGCCCCTGACCGACCGCCCACGCCAGTCCGACGGGTGTGGCTGGGTGCTCTGGGCCATCGCGCAGGTGCGGACCGCGAGCCCCGCGAGTGTCCCGGCGACGGCGGCCGGCCTCCGAGACCGCTGTGTGCAAGCCCTCACCACGCTCGTCGACTCGGGCAGCCGGCTCCCGCCACCGTCCCCGGACTACTGGGAGCTGCCGGTCGACCGCACCTCCCTGGGGACCGTGGCGCCGATGCTCGCGGGCCTGGAGGCCGCGGCCGGTGACTACCGCGCCACCGGACAGCCGACGGAGGCCGTCACCGTCGGCGTCGTGGCCTCGCGGTTGAGCGAGGTCGTCACCGGCAGCTTCGGTCCGCGGTACGAGCGGTTCGGACGGGACGGTGGAGGCGTCGACGCCGCGGTGGCGATGCTGCTGCCCCCGTTCCACGGTCCACCGGGAGGCCAGGAGGCCGACCACGCCCTGCGTGACGCGTGGTTGCGCTACCAGCGTGAAGCCCTGCGCCCGGCCGGCGGTCTGGCCCCCGGCGCCGACTGGCCCAAGGACGACGGTGCGTCGTGGACGCCGGAGACCGCCCTCGTGGCTCTGACGGCCGCGGCGACGGCCCGTGACGGGACAGCCACACGGTGGTTGAACTGGCTGGATGACCACCGCACGGCCTACGGATCCCTGCCCGAGAAGGTCACGCGCACCGGGCGCCCTGCCGGGCCAGCTCCGCTCGTGTGGACCGCTGCCCTCACGCTGCTGACCCTGCACGAGCTGGACCAACCCTGAGGCGGCTACTCCCAGGGGGTGGAAAGCACCACAGTGGTGCGGGTGGCGACGTTCGCGGCGGACCGCACCCGAGCCAGCAGCACCTCGAGGTCACCGGGCGTGCGGACCCTCGCCTTGAGGATGTAGTTCTCATCGCCCGCCACCGAGTGACAGGCCTCGAGCTCGGTGATGTCGCGCAACCGGTCCGGGATGTCGTCCGGCGCAGCAGGGTCCAGCGGTGAGATCGAGATGAACGCCGTGAGCGGCAGGTCCAACGCGGTGTAGTCGACGAGCGCGGCATACCCCTTGAGGACCCCGCGCTCCTCGAGCCGACGCACCCGCTGGTGGACCGCCGAGGTGGACAGGCCCATGGCCTTGCCCAGGTCGGTGTAGCTCATCCGACCGTCGGCGCGCAGCAGGTCGACGATGCGTCGATCGAGGTCTTCCACGCCCACACCTTACTGAGGACCGGGGTCGGGGGTGGCAGCATGTCCGCCATGACCTCGCCCGACAGCTCCGGCCGTCTCATGCTGCTCGACAGCGCCTCGTTGTACTTCCGCGCCTTCTTCGGGGTGCCGGACCAGCGCAGCGATCCCTCGCAGCCGCCCACCAATGCGATCCGCGGGTTCCTCGACATGATCGCCTCGCTCGTCACGACCCACCAGCCGACCCACCTCGCAGCCTGCTGGGACAACGACTGGCGACCGCAGTGGCGGGTCGACCTGCTGCCCAGCTACAAGGCTCACCGGGTGACCGAGGAGTCCCCCGCCCCAGTGGCCGGCTCCGTGCCCGACCAGGCGCACCCGGCCTCGGACGACACCGTCGCCGAAGAGGTCCCGGACGACCTGGCTCCCCAGGTGCCGGTCATCGTCGATGCGCTGGCAGCGCTGGGTATTGCCCGCCTCGGGGCTGACGGCTTCGAGGCCGACGACGTGATCGGCACGCTGGCCACCCGGTGGGGCGGCACCATGAAGGTCGACATCGTCACGGGAGATCGCGACCTCCTGCAGCTCGTGGACGACGCCCGAGGCGTCCGTGTCCTCTACACCGGCAAGGGCGGGGTGCGTGACCCCGACCTCGCGACCCAGGACTACCTGCGGGAGCGGTATGCCGTGGAGAACGGCGACGCCTACCTGGACATGTCGATCCTGCGCGGTGACACGAGCGACGGCCTGCCCGGCGTCAAGGGCATCGGCGACAAGACCGCGGCCCAGCTGATCGCCGAGTACGGCTCGCTCGCCGGTCTCCGGGCGGCGGTGGACTCTGGAGCTCCGGCCATCAAGGGAGCCCGGCGGGCCAACCTGGAGGCGGCGACGGCGTACCTCGACGTGGCGCCCACGGTGGTGCGAGTGACTCGCGACGCACCGGTCGACGAGGTGGACCTGGCCCTGCCGACCGAGGTAGCGGACCCCGTGCTGATGAGCCGGGTCGCCAGTGAGTTCGGGGTGACCAGCTCGTTCAACCGCGTGCTGTCGGCTCTGCGCATCGAGTAGCCGTGCAGCCACATCGTCAGGCGTGCAGCCTCATCGTCAGGCGTCGACGGTGGACATTCGGCCACTCGCCCGGTCGTTCGGAGGGAGGGGCGCACCTGTGCCCGGGAAATCGGCCACTCGCCCGAAAGTGCCCACCCGAGAGCGCTCAGTCGAGGCGGTCGGCGGCGACCACGCCGCGCATGACGGCGTCGATGGCCCTGCGCGACGTGGCGCGCAGGGTCGGCTCGGGTGCCGCGTCGCCGATCTGACCGAGCAGGTCGACCACCTGCTTGCACCGCCGCACGAAGTCACCAGCGGCCATGTCCGACCCCCGAAGCACCTCCTCCAGCTGACGACCGCTCGCCCACCGGTGCATCATCCAGACCATCCCGGCATCGGGGTCACCGGTGAGCGGGAGCCCGAGCTCGCGTTCGCGGTCCTCCAGCACCGACCAGAGCCGGTTCATCTCACGGACCGCCTCGGCGACGTCCTCGTTGGGCATCCGGGGTGACGGGTCGGTCTCGTCGCGACGCGGCTCGTGGATCAGGGCCGACACGATCGACGCCAGGCCGGCCGGGTCCAGCCGCTTCCACACCCCCAGCCGCAGGCACTCAGCGGCCAGCAGGTCCTTCTCGGTGTACAGCCGGCGCAGGTTCTCCCCCTGCGGCGTCACGAGGTCACCACTGTCGGACAGGTAGCCCATCTCCCCGAGCAGGGTGCAGATCCGGTCGAACGTGCGGGCGACCGAGTTGGTGCGCCCCTCCACCTTGCGCTGCAGCCCGAGCGTCTCGCGCTTGAGCCGCCACCACCGCTCGGCCCACCTGGCGTGGTCCTCGCGGTCCGGACACTGGTGACAGGGATGCGCCTTGAGCTGGCGGCGCAGCTCGGAGATGCGTTCGTCCTCAGCGCTTCCCGCGTATGCCGCGTGGTCGCGCGAGCGGCCGGGCGGGGGGTCGTAGGGGACGGCGATCCGCAGTGAGGTCGCCAGGTCGCGGCGGGCCTTCGGGCTCTTGGAGTTGAAGTGTGGCGGCACCTTGACGTGCGCGATCGCCTCGACCGGCGTCGGGACGTCCACGAGCGTCAGCTTGAGGAGCTGCTTGTCCTCGGTCACCACGGTCGGAGCCGGCACCTCTCCCCGGTAGGACTTGGAGGGATGGACGACGACGGCGTAGCCCGCGCGGCGACCCGACGGGATCTTGATGACGTCCCCGATCTTCAACGCCTCCAGCGACACCGCTGCCTGCGCCCGGTTGCTCGCCGAGCGGACCTTGGCCCCCTCCTTCTCGAGGCGCGCGATCTCGTGGCGCAGCGCGGCATACTCCTTGAAGTCGCCGAGGTGACACGCCATGCCCTCGCCGTAGCCCTCGAGGCCCTCCTCGTTCTTGCGCACGGCCCTGGCCATCCCCACCACGGCGCGGTCGGCCTGGAACTGGGCGAAGGAGGTCTCGAGGATCTCGCGGGCGGTCTCGCGCCCGACCTGGGCGACGAGGTTGACGGCCATGTTGTAGGTGGGCCGGAAGGACGACTTCAGCGGGTAGGTGCGGGTGGACGCCAGTCCGGCCACGGCGAGCGGGTCCATCCCGCGGTTCCACTGGACCAGGGCATGGCCCTCGACGTCGATCCCCCGACGCCCGGCCCGTCCGGTCAGCTGGGTGTACTCGGCGGGGGTGATGTCGGCATGGGTCTCGCCGTTGAACTTCACGAGCTTCTCGATGACGACCGTGCGCGCGGGCATGTTGATGCCGAGTGCGAGGGTCTCGGTGGCGAAGACGGCGCGGATCCGCCCTGCCGTGAAGAGCTCCTCGACGATCTCGCGGAACGTCGGCAACATGCCGGCGTGGTGCGCCGCGAACCCACGCGTCAGGCCGTCCACGAAGTCCCAGTAGCCGAGCACGCCGAGGTCCTCGTCGGCCAGCGCGGAGACGCGCTCCTCGACGGTGCGCCGGATCCGGTCGCCCTCGGCCTCGGTGATCAGCCGGACCCCGTCGCGCAGCAGCTGGCCGACGGCGGCCTCGCACCCCACCCGGCTGAAGATGAAGGTGATGGCCGGCAGCAGCCCCTCGCGCTCGAGCCGCTGGACGACCTCGGAACGGGTCGCTCCCCCACCGGGGCGCCCGCCCGAGCTGCGGGCCATGCCGTGCCCGCCGTAGCCGCCGCCGGGGCCGCGAGGCCCCCGCCCACCGCGGCTGTGCCGGTCCGACTGCGATCCGTGGCGTGCGCCGTCGTCCCAGCGACCGCGTTGCTCGAAAGTGCGAATCGCCTGCAACAGCTCGGGATTCACCCGCGTCGCGTCCGCGCCCGTGACCGGCGCGGACGCCTCGTCGACGAACAGGTCGTACATCGACTGCGAGACCATCATGTGCTGCCACAGCGGCACGGGGCGGTGCTCGGACACGATGATGTCGACGCCGCTGCGCACCTCCGACAGCCAGGCGCCGAACTCCTCGGCGTTGCTCACGGTTGCGGACAGCGACACGACCTGCACGTCCTGCGGCAGGTGGATGATGACCTCCTCCCACACTGCGCCGCGGAACCGGTCGGCGAGGTAGTGCACCTCGTCCATGACCACGAAGCCGAGCCCGTGCAGGGTCGACGACCCGGCATACATCATGTTGCGGAGCACCTCGGTCGTCATGACGACGACGGGAGCCTCGCCGTTGATCGAGGAGTCCCCGGTGAGCAGCCCGACGTTCTTGACACCGTGACGCTTCACGAGGTCGTTGTACTTCTGGTTGGACAGCGCCTTGATGGGGGTCGTGTAGAACGCCTTGCGCCCGGTGGCGAGGGCCAGGAACACCGCGAACTCGCCCACGATGGTCTTGCCTGCCCCGGTGGGCGCCGCGACGAGCACGCCGCGCCCGGCCTCCACGGCCTCGCAGGCCTGCACCTGGAAGTCGTCGAGGGGGAAGTCCACCGTCGCCGCGAAGGCGGCCAACCGAGACTTCTCGTATGCCGCGCGGCTGGCGCTTGCGGCGAATCGCTCAGCGGGCGTCGACATGCTCCCGAGCCTACGTGGCGGCAGGCGCCAGCACCGTCACCGCGCCGGGGACCACCTCGACGGTGATCGGCAGCGGGGCGAACCGCTCCCCGTCGGCGTAGGCCACGATGCCCGCTGCCTCGAGCGTCACCGAGCGCCCCTGGATGATCTCCACCGCGGGGTGGGTGACGTGGGCGCCCTTGAAGACCTTGGGGAAGACCTTGAGGAACTCCAGCGTGCTGATCTGGTGCAGGATCAGCACGTCGAGCAGCCCGTCGTCGAACCTGGCGCCGGGCAGGACCTGCATCCCGCCGCCGTAGCTGGGGCCGTTGCCCACCGCGACCAGCATGGCGCGGGTCTCGTGTCGCACGCCGTCGATCGTCACGACATAGGGAATCGCCTTGAACAGCGGGAGCTCGCGCAGGATCGCCAGGTTGTAGCGCATGTTGCCCTTGGGCCAGGGCCAGGTGTTGGCGCGCTCGTTGACGACCGAGTCGAAGCCGGCCCCGAGGACCCCCACGAACCAGTGTCGGCCCCCATGGGCGTCGACGTGGCGGACGGCGTCGATGGTGCGGGGGATCCCCGTGCTGACCAGGTCGGCCGCGCGCACGGGGTCGTGGACCGGCAGGCCCAGGCCGCGGGCGACGTCGTTGCCGGTCCCGGCCGCGATGATGGCCAAGGTCGTCTTGGTCTCGGCGGCGAGGTCGACACCCAGGTGCACCATGCCGTCACCGCCGACCACGGCCAGCACGTCCAGGCCTTGGGAGATGGCGCCGAGGGCGCGGTCGCGCGCCGCGGCATACGACTCGTCCGAGAGGTCCAGCACCTCGTGGCCGGCCGCCCGCATCCGCTGGGCCACCTCGATGCCGAGTGCCATCCCGCGGTTCTTGCCGGAGGTCGGGTTGACCACCAGGCCGATGCGCTTCTTCACGGTGGATGGGTTCGGACTCACGCGCGGAGGCTACAGGGCCGACGCCTCGTCGTCGGGCACCTCGGTCCACTTCGGCCGGTTCTTGGTCCGGCCACGCTCGATCAGCTTGCTGACCCCGATCGCGGCGGCATAGAGGACGCACAGCGGGATGGCGAGCAGGAACATCGTGAAGGCATCCGGTGTCGGCGTCGCGATGGCGGAGAGGACGAAGATCCCGAAGATGGCGGGGCGCCACGCCTTGATCATCGCCCTGGCCGGCAGGATGCCGATCGCGTTCAGTGCGACCAGGAAGACCGGCAGCAGGAAGGCGAGGCCGAAGACGAGGATGAACCGCGTGACGAAGGAGAAGTACTCGCTGACCTGCTGGATGTTCGACGCCCCAGGAGGCGTGAACCCGTAGAGGACCGCGAGCACCTTGGGCAGGACGTAGTAGGCCATGGAACACCCGGCGAGGAAGAGCGGGACCGTCGCTCCGATGAAGGCCAGCGAGATCCGCCGCTCCTTCTTGGTCAGCCCGGGCACGATGAACGCCCACAGCTGGTAGAGCCACACCGGGCTCGACACGATGATCCCGACGAAGATCGACAGGCTCACCTGCTGGGAGAAGGCAGCGGTGGCGGTCCCGAAGTTCAGGTTGATGACACTCGTGGGGTGGGCAGCCTTGTAGTCGTTGAACGGCGCGGCCAGCCTGCCGTAGACCTGCGGGTAGATGATCCAGCCGAGCACGCCACCGAGCAGGACCGTCACAGCGGAGATCAGGAAGCGTCGGCGGAGCTCACGCAGGTGGTCGCCGAGCGACATGCGCCCGTCGGGATTGCGGGCACGCCGGAACGCCATGGTCGAGGTGACTGGTGCGGTGACGGGTCGGACTAGGAGGCGCCGGAGGAGTTGTCCGTGCGGGGACGGTCCTCACGGATCGGGCTGGCAGCCTCGGGAGCTGCAGGAGCCTCGGGATCCTTGATGGCCTCGCCCTTGACGGTGTCGCTGCTCGCTGCGGACTTGCCGTCGGTCTTCATCTCCTGGACCTCGGACTTGAAGATGCGCATCGACCGGCCGATCGAGCGGGCTGCGTCCGGGAGCCGCTTGAAGCCGAACAGCACGACGAGGAGCACGAGCAGGATGATGATGTGCCAGCCTTCGAACAATCCGCGACCCATGTGACTCATTCCTCTCGACCACGTCGTGGCCAGTGTGACGGTGCTGCCCTGCCTCTGCCGGGCCTTCTGGCCTCAGTCTAGGTGTCTGGCCCAGCTGGGACGCCGCGCGGCCTGACGGGCGCGCCGCTGCTGCTTCAACGACGCGCGGGTGGCGTCTCGTTCCCGGCGCAGCTGGCGGGGGTCCCCGAACACGTCGGGTTGCGGCGCCCGCGGGCTCTCCCCCAGTCTGCTCGTCTCCGCCTGGAGGGCGGCGACGGTCTCCGAGGAACGGCGCACCTCGGCGGTCAGCTCCTTGAACTGCCCCCAGACGCCCCACGCGCGGGTCGCCAGGTAGGCCGCCGCGATGACCACGAGCAGCACCCAGATGAGAACCCACCACCACACGGCGTCGACCCTACCCGCCCGTGGTGGGTGGGTAGGCGTCCGCTCCGTATGCCGCGAGGGCGGCCTGCGCCCCTTCGCTCACCGCCTGCGCCACCTCCGGGGGCGACACCACGACACCGCGTCCCCCCAGCCGCCACAGCAGGCGTCGGAGCCAGAGCGTGTCGGCGGTGCGCAGTGTGACGGTCTGCGACCCGTCGGCGGCAGTCTCGACCGACTCGGTCGGGTAGTAGTCGCTGACCCACGTCGCGCCGGGCTGCAGCAGCAGCGTGACCAGCGTGTCGTCCGGCCGTGGGGTGAAGGCACCCGCGTCGAGATCCCGCAGCTGGGCATCGGCAGGGGGAGTCCCGTCGACGTCCAGGACGTCGAGACGGGCGATCCGGTCCATGCGGAACGTTCGCGTGTCCTGGGCCAGGTGGCACCAGCCCTCGAGGTACCACCGCGAGTCCAGGTTGACCACGCGCATGGGGTCGACGTCGCGTTCGGTGGCCTCGTCCCGGCTGGGCACGAGGTAGCGCAGGTGCACCCGACGGTGCCCCTCGACGGCGCGGCGGGCGTCGGCGAGCAGGTCTGCCTCCACGCCCTCGCTGATCGCGACCTCGACCCGGGCGGCCGCCTCGGCGCTGGCACCAGTGGCCTGCTCGAGCTTGGCCATGGCGCGCTCGATCGCGTCACGCTCCCCCAGTCCCGGCACGGCCGCGAGGGCCCGCAGTCCGACCATCAGGGTGAGTGCCTCGTCGCGCCCGAGCCGCAGCGGCCGGGCGATGGTGTCGGCGTTGGTGACGAACACCCTGCCGCTCTCCCATTGCGCGTCGATCAGCTCGTCGGGCATCTGGCCGTAGCCACAGAGGTAGAGCAACCGGAGGTCGGTCTCGAGCTGGTCGACGGTGATGCCGAGCTCGGCCGCGGCCCGGCCCAGGTCGATCCCCTGTCGGGCGACCAGCCAGGGCACCATCGTGAGGAGTCGCGCGAGTCGGTCGGTGGCGGTCTCGGGCACGGTGCGAGCCCTCTTGGGCGGCGGGGTCATGCTGCGCCCCCGCTGTGGGCGGACAGCGCACCGCGCAGCCGCTCGACCACGAGCTCACGCACCTCGGGCGGCGACAAGACGACGACGTCCGCGCCGTAGCCGCTCACCTCGTCGGCCAACGCGTCGTCGTCGCCGAACGGCACCACCAGCTCGCTCCACTCCCCCAGGTCGGTGGTGCTCGTGGCACGTCGGCGCAGGCTGTTGCCCCGGTCGGCCCGCACCCTGACGACCGCGTCGCGGGTCGGTTGCTCCCCGACGAAGTTGCGGATCATCTCCTGCGCCCGGTGGTCGGCCGGCACGGCATACGCCGGAGCCTTCTTGACCTCGGCGACGTCGCCGTCGATGCGTGACAACCGGAAGACCCGCGGCGCCTCGCGGTCCAGGTCGAAACCGGTGAGGTACCAGCGGCCGTGCCACGAGGCGAGCCCCCACGGCTGGACCGTTCGCGCGTTGACCTCGCCCTGACCACCGGTGCGGTAGCCGAAGGTGATCGTGCGCTGACCGACCACGGCGTTCTTGACCGGGTCGAACGCCGGCTCGCTGGTGCCGAGGCGCGGCTCGATCCCGATGAGGGAGTCGCCGTCGCGTTCGATCCCCGCCGCCTTGAGCTTGCGCAGTGCCTGGGCTGCCGGACCGGCCAGCGAGGCGTGCGCCCAGGTGCGGCTGGCCAGGCCGAGCACGGCGAGCTCGTCTGGTTCGAAGGTGATGTCGGGCAAGGCGTACTCGCGCTGGTCGATCCGGTAGCCGACCTCGTCGTCCCAGGCCCCACCGATGTCTTCCGTCACGAGCGGGATGCCGAGCTCGCGGAGCTCGTCCTTGTCGCGCTCGAACATCCGGTCGAAGGCCTCGTCGCTGACCGCGTCGCCGTACTGCGGGACGACAGCACGGATCCGCGACTTGGGTAGGGGCCGACGGGTGTAGAGCAGGCACAGCACGAGGTTGAGCAGTCGCTCTGTCTTGGCCGCAGGACCGGTGGGTGAACTCACCCGCCCGACGCTACCCGAGTGGCAGGCACGCCCCGTGGCTAGTCTGCGTGTCGTGATGCAGTGGCGCGAGGGAACGGTCGAGCAGGTGCGTGGCCGGTGGCCGGGCGCGGTGGAGTATGCCGTGCGGCTGCGTGGGGCCGGCTCCGACACCTCCGACGACACCGCCGACGACACGCTCGACGACACCCTGGTGCGGGCCCTGGCCTACACCGCGCTCGTGGGTGAGCCGCAGGTCGGCGACCGGGTGCTGCTCAACGCCTCGGCGCTGCTGCGCGGGCTCGGGACCGGCGGGCTCGCCTTCATCGTCGCAGCGCCCGACCGCCTGCCCAGCGACCCCGAGGCCTCCGCAGGGCACATCGTCAAGGCCCGCTACACGCCCCAGCAGCAGATGTTCATGGCCGTCGACGAACAGGACAGCCCGCACCACGCCGTGATGACGGGCGCGCTCGCCGCGGCAGGTGACCTGCTCGGCATGCCGGTCGTCGTGGCCGACCTCCACTCAGCGCTGCCCGCCATCCTCGCGGGGATCAGGGTCGACCGTCCCGAGGCGCGATGCGTCTACCTCATGACCGACGGCGGGGCGTTGCCGATCGCGTTCTCCCGCAACGTCGCGACCCTCACCGAGCACGGCTGGCTGGCCGGAAGCGTGACGGTCGGGCAGGCCTACGGCGGCGAGCACGAGGCAGTCACCCTGCACTCGGGTCTGCTGGCCGCGAAGCATGTGCTCGGCGCGGACATCGCCATCGTCATCCAGGGCCCGGGGAACGTCGGCACGGGCACGACCTGGGGCTACACCGGGGTCGCGGCGGGCGAGGCGCTCAACGCGGTCGGCACCCTGGGGGGCCGCGGCGTGGCCGCGCTCCGCGTCTCGGACGCGGACGCCCGGGAACGGCACCGCGGGATCTCCCACCACAGCACCACGGCATACGGGCGCATCTGCCTGGTCTCCGCGGACCTGCCGGTCCCCGCGACCGGCGACGAGTTCGGCGCCCTGGTCGCCGACCAGGCGCACACCCTCGCGCGCACGGCACAGGGTGCGCTCACGGTCCGCAGTGTCGACCCGGACGGGCTCGACGCAGCCCTGGGAGCGACTCCCGTCAGGCTCTCGACGATGGGCCGTGGCCTCGACGAGGACCACGCGACGTTCCTGTACAGCGCAGCAGCCGGGCGGCATGCCGCCCGGCTGCTGGAGAGCTGACGCGCTGGCTTCAGCGCGTCGTCTGGCTCGGTCTCAGCGGACGTCGACCAGGTCGACGACGAAGATCAGGGTCTCGCCGGGCTTGATCGCGCCGCCGGCACCGCGGTCGCCGTAGGCGAGGTGGGCCGGGATGACCAGCTTGCGACGACCGCCGACCTTCATGCCGACGATGCCCTCGTCCCAGCCGCGGATGACCTGGCCGACGCCGAGGCGGAAGTCCAGGGGTGCGCCACGGTTCCACGAGGCGTCGAACTCCTCGCCGGTGGAGTGGGCCACTCCGACGTAGTGCGCCGAGATGGTGTCACCCGCCCCGGCCTCCTGGCCGTCGCCCTCGGTGAGGTCCTCGATGACCAGCTCGGTCGGGGCCGCGTCGCCGGGGAAGTCGATCTCGGGCTTGGTGGTGTTGGGGTCGAAACCCATGGGTCATGCTCCTTCGCAGGGTGAGAACTGGGGGTGGGTGAAGCGGTGTCAGGTGACTTCAGAAGGCCGCGAGGATGTCGACCACGAAGACGAGGGTGTCGGTGCCGCTGATCTTCGGCGGGCTGCCGGCAGCGCCGTAGCCGTCGGCCGGCGGAACCACCATGAGAACGCGGCTGCCGACGGTCTTGCCGACGAGCTGGGTGTCCCAGGCCTTGATGACCTGCTGGGTGCCGATCGAGGTCTCGAAGTACTTGTTCGGCGTCTTGGAGGAGGAGTCGAAGACCGACCCGTCCTTCCAGAGCGCGCCGGTGTAGGTCACGCGGATCGTCTGGCCTGCCTGCACCTTCGCGCCGGCGCCCTCGATGAGGAGCTGCCCGACGGTCTTGGTCGGCGGCTTGGCGCCCTTGGGGATCGTGATGGTGGCGGGCTTGTCGTTGCCCTCGACCTTCACCGCCGGCAGCCCGGCAGCCGGCTTGACCTCCTTGCCCTCGGCGGAAGCCAGCGGCTTGGTCGCCGACAGGACGTCCATGAGAAAGACCACCGTGTCGGTCCCGCCGACCTTGATCTCGGTGTTGCCCTGGGTGCCGAAGGCGTCCTTGGGCGGCATGGCGACCAGGACGCGGGACCCGATCTTCTGGTTCAGGAGTCCCTTCTTGAGGCCTGGCAGCAGGTCGGCCGCACCGAGGTTCAGGCCGAGGTTCTGCTTGCCGAAGTTCGTGTCGAGCACCGAGGAGTCCTTGCCGTTCAGCAGGACGTACTTGAGGCTGACGATCTCGTCGCCCTTGACCTGTGCACCGGTGCCGGGCTTGACGACCTTGGTGGTGGTCTCGGTCACCGAGAGCGGCTTGGGGTTGACTGTCACCGTGGGGGCCGTGGTGTCGCTGCCGCCAGTCACCGTGATCTTGTCGAGCACGGAGGTCTTGGTGTCCTTGGCGTCACCACAGCCGGTCAGGGCCAGGGTTGCGGCCAGGGCGACCGCCGTGAGGGCGGGAAAACGACGCAGATGCACGATGGAGAACTTTCGCTGGGGGCGGGGAACCAGCGACCACCATAACCGTGGCCGCTGGCAATACCCGATTCGCCGGTATGCCGCCCGCGCGGCATACCCCGCTGCTCACCCGCGCATGCCCTCGATCAGCCGGTCCACGCGGGCGTCCACCGCTGCAAAGGGGTCCTTGCAGAGCACCGTGCGCTGCGCCTGGTCGTTGAGCTTGAGGTGCACCCAGTCGACGGTGAAGTCGCGACGGTGCTCCTGCGCCGCCTTGATGAAGTCGCCGCGCAGCTTGGCCCGGGTGGTCTGCGGAGGCACGGTCTTGGCCTCGAAGACCTCTGGGTCGGTGGTGATCCGGGCCGCGCGACCGTGCTTCTGGAGCACGTAGAAGACCCCCCGGTCACGGTTGACGTCGTGGTAGGCGAGGTCGAGCTGGGCGATCCTGGGGTGCTCCATCGGCAGGTCGTGCTTGGCCATGTAGCCGGCGATCAGCTTGTGCTTGATGACCCAGTCGATCTCGGTGTCGACCAGACCGAGGTTGCCGGTGTCGACCGCCCGGATGGTCCGCTCCCACAGGTCGAGGACCTGCTTGTGGATCGGGTCCTCCAGGCCCTCGCGGTCGGCGAACGCCTGGGCTCGTTCGAGGTACTCGGTCTGGATCTGGAGGGCGGAGAGCTCACGTCCGTTGGAGAGGCGGACCGTCTTGCGCCCCGTCATGTCGTGACTCATCTCACGGATCGCGCGGATCGGGTTCTCCAGGGTGAGGTCGCGCACCACCATCCCGGCCTCGATCATCCGCAGCACGAGGTCGGCCGACCCGACCTTGAGCATGGTCGTGGTCTCGCTCATGTTGGAGTCACCGACGATGACGTGCAGGCGGCGGTAGCGCTCGGCGTCGGCGTGCGGCTCGTCGCGCGTGTTGATGATGGGGCGGCTACGGGTGGTCGCCGAGGACACTCCCTCCCAGATGTGGTCGGCCCGCTGGCTCACGCAGTAGGTCGCGCCCTTCGACGTCGTGACCACCTTGCCGGCGCCACACGTGATCTGACGACTGACGAGGAAGGGGATGAGCACGTCGGAGAGCTGCTGGAACTCCCCCGCCCGGCCCACGAGGAAGTTCTCGTGGCAGCCGTAGGAGTTGCCCGCGGAGTCGGTGTTGTTCTTGAAGACGTAGATCTCGCCCTCGATGCCCTCCTCGGCGAGCCGGTCCTGGGCGTCGGCGACCAGGCCCTCGATGATCCGCTCGCCCGCCTTGTCGTGGACCACGAGCTGGCGGACGTGGTCGCACTCCGGGGTGGCGTACTCAGGGTGCGAGCCGACGTCAAGGTAGAGCCGACTGCCGTTGGAGAGGAAGACGTTCGACGAGCGCCCCCACGAGACGACCTTGCGGAACAGGTAGCGCGCCACCTCGTCGGGGGTGAGGCGGCGCTGACCCTCGAACGTGCACGTGATGCCGTACTCGTTCTCGATGCCGAAGATCCGCCGGTCCATGCCCACACTCTAGGCTTCCGGGGTCTCGGGCTGCGGGTCACGCCACGCGTGGGAAGATGGGCGCATGCCCGACGCCCACGCTACGGACGCGGGGACCCGTGTCGCCGGTACGACCACCACCCAGGTGGGCGACCTGACGCGGCACACCCAGTCCATCCTCGAACGTGCCCAGGCCTACGCCGATGCCATGCGAGCCGAGACCGACCAGGTCCTGGCTGCTGCTCGCGCGGAGGCCGCCAGCATCCGCGATGAGGTCCAACGCCTCCTCGACGACGCCGAGCGGCAGCACGCGGACGCCGTCAGGGACCGCGAGCAGGCCGGTCGCGCGCTCGCCGAGGCGACCCGCGAGGCGGAGTCCCTGGTGGAGGACGCCACCGAGCAGGCGTCCATGCTGACGGAGTCCGCCACCAGGACCAGCGACGAGGCGGTCACCTCCGCTCGCGCCGAGGCCTCCGCTGTCCTCACCGAGGCAAACGCTCGCGCCGAGGCCCTGCGCACCAGGGCGCAGACCGACTACGACACAGCAATGGCCCGGTATGCCGCGCACGAGACCGAGCGCGACGCCGCGTTCGCGGCTGGCGTCGAGAAGATGGACAGCCACTTCGCGGAGCGCGACGAGCAGGAGAAGGCGGCCCGTGCCGCCCTGCTCGAGGAGGCCACGGCTGCGGCCGCGAAGCTCAGGGAGGACGCGCAGGTCGAGTCCGAGCGCATGATCGGTGCCGCGGCGATCCACCAGGAGGAGACCGCGGCGCGTGCGGCCGAGCTCGTCGAGCAGGCCCAGGTCGACGCGGATGCGCGGGTGGACCGCGCCCGTTCCGAGGCGAGCGAGATCATGGCGCAGGCCGAGGAGCACCTGAAGTGGGGGCAGGACACGGTGCGCCGGATCCTCGACGAGGGCGAGGCCGAGGTCAGCCGCATGCGCAAGGAGACCCACCGTGAGCTCGCCGCGCGGATGCGGTCCCGTCGTCAGCTGATCCAGACGTCGCTGGCCCAGACCGCGCACCGCGCCCGGTCCGAGCGGGAGTCTGCGCGCCTCGAGTCCGACAGCCTGCGAGCCCAGGCCGAAGCCGTGATGGCTGCCGCGCAGTCCCAGGCCGAGCGCACCACCGCAGCCGCCGCTGCGGAGGCAGAGCGGGTGAGGGCGAGCGCAGCCGAGACCGAACGGGCTGCCGACGAGCGGGCAGCCCGCCGGCTAGACGAGGCTGACAAGGCGGCGCGCCTGGTCCGGGAACGCACGGCCCAGGAGATCGAGCGTCTCCAGCGGGAGACCCACGAGTCGCACCGTCAGGCACGGGAGGAGCTCGTGACCACCACCGCCGCCGCCCGCGCCGACGCCGACCGGGTGCGTGAGGAGGCCCACGCGATGCTCGAGCGCGCCCGCGCCGAAGTGGCGGCACTGGCCTCGCGCCGGCAGGACATCACCACCCAGCTCGGCCATCTCTCCGGGGTCATCGACGCGCTGTCCGTGCCGGACCGCGTCGCCGAGACCTCCACGACCGACACCTCGCCCTCCACCACGTCCGCCGACACCTCTGCCGACACCTCCGCCCAAACCGACACCTCCACCGACACTCCCACCAGCGAAGACCCCTCCCCCCACCAAGAACGGACCGACCATGAGTGACACCAGTTCCTTCCGCAGCGTCCTGCGCGGCTACGACCCGGCGCAGGTCGACCAGTGGCGCGCCGAACACGCAGGCGCCCTGGACCAGGCTCGACAGGAGGCCGCCGAACGCACTGTCGAGGTCAGCGAGCTGCGCGCAGCGCTGGCCCGCGTCCAGGAGGAGCAGGCCGGCACGGCAACGACGCTGGCCAGCCTCCGGGAGGAGCACAGCAAGGCGGCCGCCCCCACCTACGCCAACCTCGGTGAGCGGATCGGCACCATCCTGAGCCTGGCCGACGAGGAGGCAGCCGAGATCCGCAGCAATGCGAAGACCGACGCCGACACCCTCAAGGGCACGACCACCCTCGAGGCCGACCGCGCTCGGGCCGAGGCAGACCGATACGCCGAGGACGTCCGGACCAAGGCCGAGGCGCAGGCCACCCAGGTCGTGGAGAAGGCCAAGCAGCAGGCGGACAGCATCCTCGACGACGCCGACCGCGAGGCTTCTGCCCGTCGCGAGGAGGCCGAGGCGTTCTACGAGCACCAGCGCGCCCGGGCCGCCTCCGCTGCCGCGGACTTCGAGGCCACCCTCGGCCAGCGCCGCGACAAGGCCGCAGCAGAGTTCTCCGCCCAGATGGCCGCCCACGAGACCGCCCTCACCCAGGCCCAGGAGCGTGCCGAGACGCTGGCTGCCGAGAGCGACCGGGCCCACGCGGACAGCCTCAGTGAGAGCCAGCGCGCCCTGGACGCCGCCAAGGCTGAGGCCGAGCAGCTCGTGAGCGCGGCCCGTGAGCAGGCAGAGCGCATCCGTCGTGACTCCGAGCGCGAGCTCTCCGCCGCGACCGCGCGACGAGACAGCATCACGGCGCAGCTGAGCAACGTCCGCCAGATGCTGGCAACCCTCGGCGGTGGCGCCATCGCCGAGGCGTTCGGGGACCACGACGAGCAGGCGGCTCAGCCCGTCGCCTCTGCCGGAGCCGAGGCTGGAGCAGAAGCCAAGGCCGCCCCGGCCGAGGACGATGTCGACGCCGACCTCGACGCCGACGTCGACACCGCGGGCGACGCAGCCGTCGACCAGTCCGACTCCGCCGACGGCGATGCGGACGACGACGAGGACTCGGCCGATGCCTCCGACGACGACCAAGGCGACGAGGACGACGCCGACGCCGAGGCAGACGTGGACGAACGCGCCAGCACCCGCGCCTGAGTCGGCTGCGGGACGCCCGCTACGCCGTCAGCACAACCGCTCGACATGCCCCCACGCCCGCTGGTTGCGTGGGGGCATGTCGCTGCTCGTCCTCGGTGGGACCGCCTGGCTCGGTCGTGAGGTGGTGGCCGCCGCTCTCGCTCTCGGCCAGGACGTCACTGTCCTCGCCCGAGGGGCCTCCGCTCCGCCGCCACCGGGCGTCGAGGTGGTGCGGGCAGATCGCGGCGACCCCGCGGCATACGACGACGTGTCCGGTCGCGCCTGGGACGTCGTCGTTGACGTCGCCCGCCAGCCGAGCCACGTCGCCGGCGCCCTGGAGGCGCTGGCGGCGCGCACCGCCTCGTGGGTGTTCGTGTCCTCGGCCTCGGTCTACGCCAGCAGTGACGTGGCGGGAGCTGACGAGAGCGCCGAGCTTCTCCCCGCCCACGTGGCCGACGACGAGGGCTGGGAGACCTACGGCGGTCGCAAGGTGGCCTGTGAGCGCAGCATCCTCGCCCAGGTCGGCGACAGGGCGCTCGTCGCCCGGTCAGGGTTGATCGCCGGGCCCGGTGACCACACTGACCGCACTGGATACTGGCCGTTGCGGTTCGCCCATCCCGCCAGCCCCGACGGGGCAGTCCTGGTGCCGGACAGCGAGGTGGCCACCCAGGTCCTCGACGTCCGCGACCTCGCCGGGTGGCTCGTCCGGGCGGGCCTGGACCGCACCACCGGCGTGGTCAACGTGAGTGGCCCGGTGCTGCCCCTGGGTGACCACCTCGAGACGGCGCGGGAGGTCGCGGGTCACCGTGGCGAGACCGTGGGGGTGGACCAGGACTGGCTTGCAGCACACGAGGTGCAGCCCTGGTCCGGCGAACGCAGCCTGCCGCTGTGGTTGCCCGTGCCCGAGCATGCCGGGTTCATGGCCCGGAGCACCGCCGCCGCCGAAGCCCTGGGACTCACCAGCCGCCCCCTGGCCGAGACCCTGAGCGACACCCTCGCCTGGGAGGTCGCGTCCGGTCCCGGTCGTGCCCGCAAGGCCGGCCTGACGGTGGCCGACGAGCTCGACCTGCTCGCCGACCCCCGCGCCTAGGGGACCCGGCCCGTCGCAGGTGGTGCGCCGGCACACCCGCGGCTCGTCGATGTGGTCCGCGTCGCCATGTCACGCCAGTCCCTGTCTGCGTAACGTCGCTGTCCCGACCGATCACCAGACTGGGGGCATCGTGCTGGCGGAGCGCACCGAACGGGTTCCCGTCGACGGTGGCCACCTCATGGTGCACGTCCTGGCCGAGGCTCTGCCCGGAGCGCCCGTCGTCGTGGCCCTGCACAGCATCTCCTCGAACGCGTTGGCCTGGGTGCCCGTGGCTCGCGCGCTGGCCGGACGGGTCACCCTGATCGCACCGGACATGCGCGGCCGTGCCGAGAGCGCGGCGCTGCGTTCGACCGGGCTGGCCGACCACGTCGCCGACGTCATACGGGTGCTCGACCACTTCGGATCCGCATCGGCGACCCTCGCAGGTCATGCCATGGGTGGCTTCGCCGCCGCGCTGACGGCGGCCACGCACCCCGAACGCGTGCGCGGCGTGGTCCTCGTCGACGGCGGCCTGGCCTTTCCCTCCCCCGGCACCTTCGACGTCGACGAGGTGCTGCACGGCATCATCGGGCCGGCGATGGGCCGCCTGTCGATGACCTTCGAGGACCAGTCCGCCTACCTGCGCCACTGGGCTGCCCATCCGGTGATGGGCCCGCTGCTGGACTCGGCGTCCGGCGCTGACCTGACGGCCTACCTGCTGCACGACCTGGACGGGCCCCAGGGAGCCATGCGGTCGACCAGCTCGCTGGAGTGTGTGCGGGCCGACTGGGCCGACCTGATGAGCGACCCCGCGACGCTCAGCGCCGTGCACACCCTCCAGTGCCGGGCCCACCTGCTCTGGGCCTCCCGGGGGCCACTCGGCCAGGACCAGGGGCTCTACTCCCTCGAGCAGATCGCGGGGGCCCGCCTGCCCGACGATGTCGCGGTCACCGGCCTGGCTGGGGACCACTACGGCGTCCTGCTCGAGCCGACCGCAGTGGGCCTCATCGCCGAGGCCGTTGCGGGTCTTGCCGGGGTCGGCGGCGTACCAGCATCCGGACGGGCCATCCACTCCTCGGTCAAGTAACGGCATGTTTGGTCACGACAAACTTCGCGTTACCGTTGAGAGGACCGTCATGGCCACGCTGCGACTGGGCGACGACGCCCCCGACTTCACTGCCGAGACCACCGAGGGCGAGCTGAGCTTCCACGACTGGAAGGGCGACGGCTGGGCAGTGCTGTTCAGCCACCCCGCCGACTTCACCCCCGTGTGCACGACCGAGCTGGGCCGCGTCGCCCAGCTCAAGGACGAGTGGGCAGCCCGCAACACCAAGGTTCTCGCCGTGTCCGTGGACGCACTCGAGGACCACACCGCCTGGAAGGCCGACATCGAGGAGGTCTCCGGTGCTGCCGTCGACTACCCGATCGTCGCTGACAAGGACCGCCAGGTCGCCGAGCTCTACGACATGATCCACCCCGGTGCGGGAGACACGTCCGCGGTCCGCTCGGTCTTCCTGATCGACCCGGTGGGCAAGGTCCGCCTCTCGCTGACCTACCCCAAGAGCGCCGGCCGCAACTTCGACGAGATCCTGCGTGCGCTGGACGCCTTGCAGGTCAACGACTCCGGCCCGTTCTCCACCCCGGCCGACTGGAAGGCCGGCGAGCGGATCATCGTCGCGCCGACCGTCACCACGGAGGACGCCAGGGCGCGGTTCAAGGGCGTCGAGGTCGTCAAGCCCTACCTGCGCTACGCCGAGGCACCGACCGCCTGACGGCGTCCCACCTCGAACGCGTGTGCCGCGTCGGCCCGTTCCCGGGCCGGCGCGGCATCGTCGTTCCCTGGCTCTCCCCTACTCCTGGGCTCTCCCCTACTCCTGGGGGCGCTGGGTCTGCGGGTTGCTGGACTCGTCGCGGGGCGTTCCCTCACCCGTCAGGGTGTCGTGGCGCCCGGGTGTGGGGTCGTCCTCGGCAGGGGCGTCGCTGGTCGGGTCCTCGGTGCTGAGCAGCGCATCGAGGAGCCCGCCGCCGATCCGGCGGAAGGTTCGGCGCGGTCGCTCGCGGTCGAGCACGGCCACCTCGAGCTGGGCGGCAGTCAGGGTCCGCGAGGCACCACCGGCAGGGTCCTGCCCGAGCAGCTCCACCGCGAGGCTGAGGGCGTCCGCGAGCGACAACCCCGGGGTCCAGCGATCCTTCAGCGCGGTCTCGATGGGTTCGGCTGCGCCACCCATGGCGACGAAGCCCAGCTCGTCGGCGACCGAACCGTCGTAGGTGAGCCGGTAGATCTGGTCCTCGTCCGCGGTGCTGCCCACCTCGGCGACGACGATCTCCACTTCGTAGGGCTTGGACTCCTGGGTGAACACCGTCCCCAGCGTCTGGGCGTAGGCGTTGGCCAGACCGCGAGCGGTCACGTCGGTGCGGTCGTACGAGTAGCCGCGCAGGTCGGCATACCGGACTCCCGCGACGCGGAGGTTCTCGAACTCGTTGTACTTGCCGACGGCAGCGAAGGCGATCCGGTCGTAGATCTCGGAGACCTTGTGCAGCGCCCGGGAAGGGTTCTCGGCGACGAACGCGATCCCCTTGTCGTAGCCGAGCACGACGACCGACCGACCGCGCGCAATTCCCTTGCGGGCGTAGTCAGCCCGGTCCTTCATGAGCTGCTCGGGCGAGACGTAGAACGGCATGCTGCTCATCGGGCACCTCCCGGGTTGCCCTGACGGGCGGCGATGACGGCTTCGACGACCGTGCGCAGGTCGTCGTCGCCGACGAACCGCACGCCCTCGGCTCCCACCACGGCGACGGTCGGCCAGATCCGACGGCCGACGTCGGGTCCACCGGTGGCGGAGTCGTCGTCGGCGGCGTCGTAGAGCGCTTCGACGACCACGCTGACGACCTCGTCGGCGGACAGGCCCGGTCGCCAGACCTTCTTGAGTGCGCCGCGGGCGAACAGCGAGCCCGAGCCGACGCTGTGGTGGTCGTGCTCCTCGTAGCAGCCGCCGGTCACGTCGTAGGAGAAGATCCGGCCGAGCTCGCGGTCGAGGTCGTAGCCGGCGAACAGCGGCACCACCGACAGTCCCTGCATGGCCATGCCGAGGTTGGACCGGATCATCGACGCGAGCCGGTTGGCCTTGCCCTCGAGCGACAGCAGCGTGCCCTCGATCTTCTCGTAGTGCTCGAGCTCGACCTGGAAGAGCTTGACCAGCTCGATCGCGATCCCGGCCGTGCCGGCGATGCCGACGGCGGAGTACTCGTCGCCGGCGAAGACCTTCTCCATGTCGCGGTTGGCGATGATGTTGCCCATCGTGGCCCGGCGGTCACCCGCCATCACCACGCCACCGTCGAAGGTCGCCGTGACGATGGTGGTGCCGTGCGGGGCCTCCAGTGTGCTGCCGGGCGGCAGGACGCGTCGTGAGGGCAGCAGCTGGGGGGCGTGGGCGCCGACGAACTCGGTGAACGAGGACGACCCTGCCGAGAGGTATGCCGCGGGGAGCTTCCCCGCGTCGGCGCCAGTGGTCACTGGCCGCCCTTCTGGACGAAGCCGCGGACGAACTCCTCCGCGTTGGACTCCAGGACACCGTCGATCTCGTCGAGGACGCTGTCGATGTCGGAGTCCAGGTTCTCCTTGCGGGCCGTGGCCTCCGGCGCGGCGGGAGTGGGCTCGGGCGCCTCGTCGGGAGCGTCGTCGCGTCGCTGTGGTCGGCTCTGCTCTTGGCTGGGCATTGGCGTGACCTCTCACTCGTGATTCTCGAAGCTCGCGGACGAGCCGCTGCACATGAACCTAGTCCGAACCTATCCCGATGCGGACGCCAACTCACGCAAGAGGGTGGCCGCGTCCGGACTGCGGTCAAGGAGCGGACCGACGGTCGCCTTGGTGCCCCGCAACGGTTCGAGCATCGGGACCCGCTGGAGTGAGGTCTGTCCCGGGATGTCGAAGATGACCGAGTCCCAGGACGCGGCCGCGATCTGGTCGGGGTACTTCTCCAGGCACTTCCCGCGGAAGTAGGCCCGGGTGTCGACCGGCGGCTCGTGGACGGCATCGAGGACGACGTCCTCGGTGACCAGCTCCTCGAACCTTCCGGCGGCCCGGAGCTTGTGGAAGATCCCCTTGTCGGGGCGCACGTCGGACCACTGGATGTCGATGGCTCGCAGTCGGGAGTCGGTCCAGTCGAGGCCGTCGCGGTCGATGTAGCCCTGCAGCACCTGCTGCTTGGCCACCCAGTCCAGCTCGCGAGCGGCCTCACGCGGATCACGCTCGAGTCGGTCCAGCACGAGCGCCCACCACCGCATCACCTCGGCGGTGTCGCTGTCGAGCTCACCGGCATACCTGTCCTTCAGGTAGCGCTCCGCGAGGTCGTGGTAGCGCCAGAGCAGCTGCACCGCGGTGAGCTTGGTGCCGTCCCGCAGCTCGATCATGGCCGTGCAGGTCGGATCGTGGCTCACGGCCTGCAGGGTCGCGACGGGGCGCGCCACCGTGAGGTCGACGTCGATGGCGCGGTCCTCGATCATGGCCAGCACCAGCGACGTCGTGCCGAGCTTGAGCAGGTTGGCGACGTCGCAGTGGTTGGCGTCCCCGATGATCACGTGCAGGCGGCGGTAGAGGTCGGCCACCGCGTGCGGCTCGTCGCGGGTGTTGATGATCGGCCTCTTGAGCGTGGTCTCCAGACCCACCTCGACCTCGAAGAAGTCGCTGCGCTGGCTCAGCTGGTAGCCGGCGGTGCGCGAGTCCTGGCCGATGCCCACCCTGCCGGAGCCGGTGATGACCTGACGTGCCACGAAGAACGGCACGAGGTGCCGGACGATGTCGGTGAACGGGGTCTCGCGACGCATGAGGTAGTTCTCGTGCGTGCCGTAGGACTGGCCCTTGCCGTCGGTGTTGTTCTTGTACAGGTTCACCCCGGGAGGAAACTGGGAGAGCCGGCGGACCGACTCGGCCATGATCGCCTCGCCGGCCCGGTCGAAGGCGACCGCGGCCCGGGGAGAGGTCACCTCGGGCGAGGAGTACTCGGGGTGGGCGTGGTCGACGTAGAGCCGAGCGCCGTTGGTCAGCACCACGTTGGCGAGGGTGGGATCCTCCTCGTCCGTGAGCTGGCTCGCATCGGCGACGCCGCGTCCCATCTCGAACCCCCGTGCGTCCCGCAGCGGCGCCTCGTCGGCGTAGTCCCACGACGCGTGGGCGGCCCTGATCCCCTGGGCCGACGCGTAGGCGTTGACCACCTGTCCCGAGAGGATCATCGGGTTGGCGGCCGGGTCCCCGGGCACCGAGATGCCGTACTCGGTCTCGACCCCCATCACCCTGCGGACCGTCATACCTGGCTCACGCTCATGGACTCACCCTAGGCGAGACCCGCCGGACCAGCCCTGCTGCCACGGGTATGCCGCCTGCGCGCGCCACAGCGCGCCCAGGAGGGTTAGGCTCGCACCAAGACCTCATTGCCGGACACCCAGCCACCAGGAGTGCCATTGCGCGACATCGTGGTCTTCAGCGGGAACGCGCACCGCGCCCTGGCCCAACGCATCTGCGAGGCCCTCGGGGTGCGGCTGTCCCCTGCCGAGATCAAGCGGTTCAGCAACGACTGCCTCCAGGCGCAGCTGCTCGCGAACTGCCGCCAGCGCGACGTCTACATCGTGCAGCCGCTGGTGCCCCCGACGCAGGAGCACCTCATGGAGCTGCTCCTGATGATCGACGCGGCCCGGGGAGCCTCGGCCGCCCAGATCACCGCGGTCATCCCCCACTACGCCTACGCCCGCTCCGACAAGAAGGACGCTTCCCGGATCTCGCTCGGGGGTCGCCTCGTCGCCGACATGCTGGTGGCGGCAGGCGTGGACCGGGTCCTGACGATGACCCTGCACGCACCGCAGGTGCACGGCTTCTTCTCGGTGCCCGTGGACCACCTCACGGCGATCGGCGTGCTGGCCGACCACTTCCGGGGGGCGAACCTCGAGAACTCGGTGGTGGTCTCCCCCGACCTCGGCAACGCCAAGACGGCCACCCAGTTCGCGCGACTCCTGGGACTCCCGGTCGCTGCCGGGTCGAAGCAACGCCTCGCGGACGACCGGGTCATCATCGACTCGATCGTCGGTGACGTCGCCGGCAAGCGCGCCATCATCCTGGACGACGAGATCGCCACCGGAGGCTCGATCGTCGAGCTGCTGGACCGGCTGGCAGACCTCGGCTGCCCGCGTGCCGACGTCGCCTGCACCCACGGCCTGTTCGCCGGCAAGGCGGTTGAGCGCCTCAGGGAGCACCCGATGGTCGGTGAGGTCGTCACGACCGACACCGTCCCCGCTCCCGGTCACTGGCCCGAGCTGCGGGTCCGCTCGGTCTCGCAGCTGTTCGCGGAGGCGATCAAGCGGATCCACGCCGGCGAGTCGGTGAGCAGCCTGTTCGACGGCGTCGACCCCACCCATGCGCCACCTCAGGCCTCCCTGTTCGACAAGGTCCATGTCTGAGATCTCGGTGAGGGCCTCGTGAGGGCACCGGGGTCTGCCCGGCTCGCCCTGCTCGTCGACCTGACCTTCGTCCTCCTCTTCGCCACCGTCGGACGGATCAGCCACGCGGAGGGTGTCACCGTCACTGGCGTCCTCGCCGTCGCCTGGCCGTTCGTGGCGGCCCTGCTCGTGGGGTGGGCCATCGCCCACCGGCGTGGCGGCTGGCCGGTCCGGATGCCCGGCTCCACCACGGTCTGGCTGGTCACGGTCGCCCTGGGCCTGGGGCTGCGCGTCGCCACAGGTGGCGGCTTCGCCTGGAGCTTCGGCGTGGTCACCCTGCTCACGCTGGGCCTGTTCCTGATCGGCTGGCGCTGCGCCGTCGAGGTGTTCCGCTTCGTTCAGGAGGGGCTGAACCGCTGGGCCGACAGGGCGGCGGCGCGCCGCTGACGGTCGCGTGAACGCTCCGCCCCTCTCTGTGACGCCACTGTGAACGCCATTTGAGTTTGGTAAGGCTTACCTAATACCATCCCCGCGTGACCGCCGATCTCCTGTCTGCACCACAGCGCCACCGCGTCGACTTCGTCGCGACGCTGGCGGACCGGGGCGAGGCGACCGCGGTCCTCTCCCCCGGCACGACGCTCACCTACGCGGACCTCGCTGCCCTCGTGGCCGGCGCCGGTGCCCAGTTGGGCACCGGACGGCGTCTGGTCCTCATTGCCGCCGAGAACTCGGTCGAGGCACTGGTCACCTACCTCGGCGCACTCCACGCCGGACACGTCCCACTGCTGGCCCCCGGCGACCGCCTCCAGCACCTGGACGGACTGATCGAGGCCTACGACCCCGACGTCGTCGCCGGGCGCGGGGACTCCGGGTGGCAGGTGGTCTCGCGTCACGCGGGCGTCGCGCACGACCTGCACGCCGACCTTGCCCTGCTGCTCACGACGAGCGGCTCCACCGGCTCCCCCAAGCTGGTGCGCCTCTCCCACGAGAACCTCGACAGCAACGCCACCGCCATCGCCGAGTCGCTCGGCGTGCGGAGCAGCGACCGGGCCATCACCAGCCTCCCGCTGCACTACTGCTACGGGCTGTCCGTCCTTCACAGCCACCTGAGCGCGGGGGCTGCCGTGGTGCTCACCGACCTGTCCGTCGTCGACCCCTGCTTCTGGACCCTGTTCGACGACGTCGGCGCCACGACCCTGGCCGGCGTCCCCCACAGCTTCGACCTGCTGGACCGCAGCGGCTTCGCCCACCGCGCGCACCCCACCCTGAGGGTGGTCACGCAGGCAGGCGGCCGGCTGCCGTCGGACAGGGTGCGGCGGTATGCCGCCCTCGGTCGGGAGCGGGGCTGGGACCTCTTCGTCATGTACGGGCAGACCGAGGCAACCGCGCGCATGGCCGTGCTGCCCCCTGACCTGCTCGAGACCAGGCCCGAGACGGTCGGACTGCCCGTGCCCGGCGGCTCGTTCCGCCTCGACCCGCTCAGCGACCTCGACTGCGGGCTGGGCGAGCTCGTGTACTCCGGACCCAACGTGATGCTGGGCTATGCCGAGTCCGTGCTGGACCTGTCGCGGGGACGCGAGGTGCACGAGCTGCGCACCGGCGACCTCGCCCGCCTCGGCCCTGACGGCCTGGTCGAGATCGTCGGCCGCCGGAGCCGGTTCGCCAAGGTGGTGGGTCTGCGCATCGACCTCGACCAGGTCGAGCGTGACCTCGCCAATGCCGGCCACGAAGCGCATTGCGTCGACCTCGGCGACGCCGTCGGCGTCCTCGCGACGGCGGTGGGCGCCGGGCCCGAGGTGACGGAGACGGTGACCCGGCGGCACGGCATACCCGCGTCCGGAGTCGTCGTCCTCGACGGGCTGGAGGCTCCGCGCCTCCCCACGGGGAAGCCCGACTATCGCGGCATGGCGGAGCTGATCGGAGCTCACCGGGCTGGCGCGGCCGAGGCCGACGGACTCGCTGGTGGTGCCGCGCGCTCCGCCGAGGAACGAACCGACGCGGTGGTGACCCTCTATCGCGAGCTGCTCGCGGCGCCGCGCGCCGACACGACGACGAGCTTCGTCGACCTCGGCGGCGACTCGCTGTCCTACGTCGAGGTGTCGGTTCGGTTGGAGGCGCTGCTGCACACCCTTCCCGACGGCTGGCACCTGCTGTCCCCCGGCGAGCTGGCCGCGTCGGAGCCTGCCCGCAGGCGTCCTGGCCGGCGGCTGCACACCGTCGACACCACCGTCCTGGTGCGAGCCCTCGCCATCCTGCTCATCCTCGCCAACCACACCCACCTGTCGTTCGTGCCCGGTGGCGCCCACACCCTGCTCGCCCTCGTCGGCTACAACGTCGCCCGCTTCCAGCTGACCTCACGCCCGCGCGGCGAACGGGTCCGCGGGATCGCGCGCAGCGTCGCCCGCGTGGTGCTGCCGAGCGCCGCGTGGATCGGGGTCGTCGCGCTCGTGGCCGGGACGTACGACTGGCGCAACGTCCTGATGCTCAACCAGGTGCTCGGCGACTGGGGGCGCTGGTCCGACCACTGGCACTTCTGGTTCATCGAGGCGGTGACGTCGCTGCTCGTCGGCACGGCCGTGCTCATGGCGGTTCCTGCTGTGGACCGGTGGGAGCGGCGGTGGCCCTTCGCCTTCCCCGTCGCGCTCGTGGGCCTGGGCCTGTTGACGAGGTATGCCGTGGTGGTGCCGGACGCCGGGCCCTACCGGGGCGCGAACGCCTACGTGCTCGTCTGGCTGTTCGCGACCGGCTGGGCCGCGGCCCGCGCCTCCACCACCTGGCAGCGGGTCCTCGTGTCCGCCATCCCGGTGCTCACGGTGCCCGGTTTCTGGCCGAGCATGCCCGGGCGCGAGGTGACCATCATCGTCGGGCTGCTCGCGCTCATCTGGTTCCCGACCGCGAGGGTGCCAGGCTTCGTCGGCCGGGCGGCATCGCAGGTCGCGACCGCGTCGTTGTTCGTCTACCTCACCCACTTCGTGGTCTACCCGCGCATCATGGGGACGAGCTCGGTGCTCGCGATGGGCTGCTGCCTCGCGGTCGGGATCGCCTACTGCCGCATGTGGACCTGGCTCGAGGCGAGCGCGCGCCGCGCCCTGCGCTCCCGTCCGGGCCTCAGGACCGGGTTCACGACCGCGTTCACGACCGGGGTGCCCACCCGGGTGGCGCGAACAGGTAGCCCAGCCGGTCGCGCCACCGACCCGCTGCTCTGACCTGGCGGAACATCAGCGCGAACTCGGCGTACTGCAACCTGAACGGGTTGAACGTCGCGACGGGGTGGGTGAGGCCGTAGGTCGGGCGCTGCTGCTCCTCGCGGAACGTCCCGAAGAGCCGGTCCCAGACGATGAGGATGCCACCGTAGTTGCGGTCTAGGTACTCGGCATCGCTGGCGTGGTGGACCCGGTGGTGGGAGGGCGTGTTGAAGACGAGCTCGATGGGACGCCACAGCTTGGGGATCGTCTCGGTGTGCACCCAGAACTGGTAGGTCAGGTTGAGCGAGAAGACGAAGAAGATCATCCACGGGGGCAGCCCCAGCAGCGGGAGCGGCACCCAGAACAGCAGCTCGCCCCACGGGTTCCACTTCTGCCGCAGGGCGGTCGTGTAGTTGAAGTGGACGCTGCTGTGGTGGGCCTGGTGCATCGCCCAGAGCACGCGGACCCGATGGCTGCTGCGGTGGTAGGAGTACCAGAGCAGGTCGACGAGCAGCAGCGCGACGAGCCAGGTCCACCAGTCACGCGGGTCGAGGCGCAGGGGCGTCACGGCATACAGGGCGGCGTAGCCCAGCAGGGCCAGCGCCCGCGCCCCGAGGTTGACGACGACCGAGCCGACGCCCATCGACAGGCTCGCCGCCGAGTCCTGCCTGGCGTACCCCACCCGCGGCGCGTCCTCGTCCGTCTCGAGCACCCGCAGTGCGACCAGCTCCAGCACGATGAACAGAACGAAGAACGGCACGGCGAGCAACGCCGGGTCCTCGAGCAGGTGGTCCATGGACCACGATGTTACCCAGAGTAAGTTAGGTGGGGAAGGCCGCTGTGCGCCGCCTCACAGGTACTGGCCGGTGTTGGCCACGTTGTCGATCGAGCGACCCGGCTCGGTGCCGCTCTTGCCGGTGACGAGCGTGCGGATGTAGACGATCCGCTCGCCCTTCTTGCCGGAGATGCGGGCCCAGTCGTCCGGGTTCGTCGTGTTGGGCAGGTCCTCGTTCTCCTTGAACTCGTCCACGCAGCTGGCCAACAGGTGTTCGACGCGGATGCCCTTGGCCCCGACGGTGAGGAAGTCCTTGATGGCCATCTTCTTGGCCCGGTCGACGATGTTCTGGATCATCGCACCGGAGTTGAAGTCCTTGAAGTAGAGGACCTCCTTGTCGCCATTGGCATACGTCACCTCGAGGAAGCGGTTCTCCTCGATCTCGGAGTACATCCGCTCGACGGCCGCGGTGATCATGGCGTCGACGGTGGCCTGCGGTGACCCACCGTGCTCGGCCAGGTCGTGCTCGTGCAGGGGCAGGTCGGCGACGAGGTACTTGGTGAAGATGTCGCGGGCGCTCTCGGCGTCGGGGCGCTCGATCTTGATCTTCACGTCGAGCCGTCCCGGGCGCAGGATGGCGGGGTCGATCATGTCCTCGCGGTTTGACGCGCCGATCACGATGACGTTCTCGAGCCGCTCGACGCCGTCGATCTCCGACAGCAGCTGCGGCACGATCGTGGTCTCGACGTCCGAGGAGACACCTGACCCACGGGTGCGGAACAGGCTGTCCATCTCGTCGAAGAACACCACCACCGGCGTGCCGTCGGACGCCTTCTCGCGAGCCCGCTGGAAGATGAGCCGGATGTGCCGCTCGGTCTCCCCGACGTACTTGTTGAGGAGCTCGGGGCCCTTGATGTTGAGGAAGAACGACTTGCCGACCGGCTTGCCCTCCTTCTCAGCGACCTTCCGGGCCAGCGACGCGGCGACGGCCTTGGCGATCAGGGTCTTGCCACACCCGGGCGGCCCGTAGAGGAGGACACCCTTGGGGGGCTTGAGCTTGTGCTCGGTGAACAGGTCGGGGTGCAGGTAGGGCAGCTCGACCGCGTCACGGATGGCTTCGATCTGGCCGGCCAGGCCACCGATGTCCTCGTAGGCGATGTCGGGGACCTCTTCGAGGACGAGCTCGGAGACCTCGGCCTTGGGGATCCGCTCGTAGACGAAGCCGGAGCGCGGCTCCAGCATCAGGGCGTCGCCGACCCGGATCGGCTCGCCCTCGAGGGAGTCGGCCATCCGGCAGACCCGCTCCTCGTCGGCGTGCGCCACGACGAGCACCCGGCCCTCGCCGAGCAGCTCCTTGATCATGACGACCTCACCGATGCGCTCGTAGCCGCACGTGGCGACGACGTTCATCGCCTCGTTGAGGCGGACCTCGCGCCCGCTGGACAGCTCGGCCGGGTCGACCGCCGGGCTGACGGCAACGTGCATCTTGCGTCCGCCCGTGAGGATGTCGACGGTGGCGTCGTCGTAGGACTCGAGGATCACGCCGTAGGCCGCGGGCGGCTGGGCCAACCGGTCCACCTCGGACTTCAGGGTGACGATCTGCTCGCGCGCCTCCTTGAGGGTCCGCACCAGCCGTTCGTTCTGCGAGGACACCGTGGCGAGGTTCGACTGCAGCTGCAGCACCTTGGTCTCGAGCTCGCGGGATCGGACTGGGGCGTCGGACAGCCGCTGGCGCAGCGCCGCAACCTCCTCCGCGAGCAGTTCCGCCTGGCGGCGCTCCTCGGAGTGGCCTGCAGGGGTGCTGTGATCGGTCATGTCGGCTCCCTCAAGACAACGCGGTGGCGATCGAGCTACCGACCGTGCCCTGCCCGCGCCTGGCGCGGCCGATGACACAAACCTAACCCCGAACTACTCGGGTGTCGGGGAGGTTTGAGTCACAGAACGGCGAAGCCGCCGGATCTTCTTGTCTGATGGGACGCGCTCGCCGACGTCCTCGGGGGTGAAGTCGCTCTCGGCACCGAACGCGAGTCCACTCTCGAGGGCGCCTTCCTCGTCCGTGGAGCCCTTTGCCGGACGGCGTTTGCGCAGGGGCGGGGTGACCCCGGGCGCCAGCCGACGGCTGGTGATGAGGAAGCCGGTGTGGCCGTGCATCCGGTGCTGGGGGCGCACCGCGAGACCCTCGAGGTGCCAGCCCCGCACCAGGGACTCCCACGCCTCGGGCTCGGTGTAGCCGCCATGGTCGCGCAGCGCCTCGGCGACCCGGGACAGCTGCGTGGCCGTGGCGACGTAGCAGATGAGGACGCCCCCGGGGGCGAGCGCCTGGGCCACGACCTCGAGACACTCCCAGGGGGCCAGCATGTCCAGGACCACGCGGTCGACGGACCCGGGCTCCTCGACGGACGGCAACGTCTCGACGAGGTCACCCACGGTGACCTGCCACGCGGGGTGGTCGAGCCCGAAGAACGCCCGGGCATTGCCCTTGGCGATGTCGGCGAAGTCCTCACGCCGCTCGAAGGAGTGCACGTGGCCGAGCTCGCCCACTGCCCGCAGCAGCGACATCGACAAGGCACCGGACCCCACGCCGGCCTCGACGACCCGCGCCCCCGGGAAGATGTCGGCCATCGTCACGATCTGGCCGGCATCCTTGGGGTAGACGACGGCAGCCCCGCGTGGCATCGACATGACGTAGTCGGACAGCAGTGGCCGCAGGGCGAGGTACTCGACCCCGGCCGTGTTGCGGACGACGGACCCGTCGGGTGCACCGATGAGGTCGTCGTGGGCCAGCCGCCCGCGGTGGGTGTGGAACTCGCGCCCGGGCTCGAGGGTGATCGTGTGCAACCGGCCCTTCGGGTCGGTCAACTGGACCCGCTCCCCCTCGGTGAACGTTCCGCGACGCAGCGCTGCGCCGATCGGCGAGGCCGGTGCGGGACTGGTCGGCTCGGGGGCTGTGCTCATGGGCGGGAAGTCTAATTGCGCGACAGTGCCGCGATGACCAGACGGCCGTGGGCGATGCCGTAGACCTGGCCGTGCCAGGTGAGCACCACGTCCTGGTAGCGGGTCGACTGCATGAGCTCGACCACGGGGAGCGCGTTGGCGTCCGGCGAGACCTCGAGGACGTTCTCCTCGGGGATGCGCATGACCGCGGAGATGAGCGGGGCGGCCGGGTCGAGTCCCACAGGGGTGACGCCGCCCGGCGAGGCGAGGAGCAGGCAAGGAATGCCGCGTGCGTCGGCCGTCACGACGGCGTCAGGATGGTCGATGGCCACCCCCAAGGGGGTCTGCGGGTCGAGGAAGACTGCGTGCTCCATGACCTGCGACACCCGGAGGCCCGCGAACTGGGAGAGAGCTCGCCCGCGGCGGATGGAGTCGGTGGCGCCGGCCCACAGGACCGAGCCCACGACCAGCACCCAGATGGAGTCGAAGCCGACCTGCTGGCCGTCGGTGAGCGGTCGGACGAAGAACCACAGGACGAGCAGGACGGTGAGCACCCTGCCGCACCACCCCGCGACCACGGAACCCTTGCTGCGGTCGCCGGTGGTCTTCCAGACCAGGCTCTCCACGACCTGCCCACCGTCCAGCGGCATACCCGGGAGGAAGTTCAGCACCGCGAGGGAGCCGTTGATGATCACGAGCCCCGTGAGGAGCGCACTCGTGCGGTCGCCCGTCGTCCCCAGCAGGAGCAGCCACGCCACGACGGCGAGGACCGCGTTCGAGGCAGGGCCGGCGGCCGCGATCGCCGCCAACCTCCCGGGAGTGCTTCGCGCCGCCTCGAAGGACGTGTGCCCGCCCCACAGGTTCGCGACGATGCGGATGACCGGCATTCCGAACATGCGGGCGCTCACGGCGTGGGCGGCCTCGTGGACCAGGACGCTGACGAGGAGCAGCAGTGCCTGCGTGATGCCGATGGCGATCCCCGTGCCGACCCGGTCCGGGAAGTAGGGCGTTGCCACGATCGCCACGATCACCAGTGCGATGACGAACCAGCTCGGCGCGAGGTAGACCGGCACACCGCCGACCCTCGCGATCCGCACCCCGTGACCGGACTCCTCTGGTTCCGTCTCGGGAGCCCTGGTCGTCATGGGGTGACCCTACGTGACCGGCCCCGACGTCGATTCCCGCACTGGGCCATACTTGTGCGGTGCCTGACTCCCCCACGCTTCGGCCCGATGCCACCGACCAGCTGACGACCGCGCTCACCGAGCGCATCCTCGTCATGGACGGCGCGATGGGGACGATGATCCAGCGCGAGGGGCTCGGCGAGGCCGACTACCGCGGCGAGCGTTTCGCCGACTGGGACAGCGACCTCAAGGGCAACAACGACCTGCTGAGCCTGACCCAGCCGGAGATCATCCGCGGCATCCACACGGCATACCTCGAAGCTGGTGCCGACCTCATCGAGACCAACACCTTCAACGCGCAGCGGATCTCCCTCGCCGACTACGGCATGGAGGACCTCGGCTACGAGATCAACCTCGCCGCCGCGCGCCTCGCGCGGCAGGCGTGCGACGAGATGACTGCCAGGACGCCGGACCAGCCGCGCTGGGTGCTCGGGGCGCTCGGCCCGACGAACCGCACCGCGTCCATCTCCCCCGACGTCAACGACCCCGGCAAGCGCAACGTCACCTTCGACGAGCTGGTCGCGGCCTACCTCGAACAGGCCCGCGGGCTGGTCGACGGTGGCTCCGACCTGCTGATCGTCGAGACGATCTTCGACACCCTCAACGCCAAGGCCGCCATCTTCGCCCTCGAGACGCTGTTCGAGGAGCACGACCGTCGCTGGCCGGTCATCATCTCCGGCACCATCACCGACGCCTCCGGCCGCACCCTCTCGGGTCAGGTCACCGAGGCCTTCTGGAACTCGGTCCGCCACGCCCGTCCCCTCGCGGTCGGGCTCAACTGCGCCCTGGGCGCCGCCGAGATGCGCCCGTATGCCGCGGAGCTGGCTCGCGTCGCCGACACCTTCGTCTCGTGCTACCCCAACGCAGGGCTGCCCAACGCCTTCGGCGAGTACGACGAGACCCCTGATGCGATGGCGTCGGTGGTCGGCGAGTTCGCGCAGTCCGGGTTGGTCAACCTCCTGGGTGGCTGCTGCGGGACGACCCCCGACCACATCGCCGCCATCGCGAAGGCGGCCAGCGACCAGTCGCCGCGCGTGCCCAGCGAGATCGCCCCCGCCCTGCGCCTGTCCGGGCTCGAGCCCCTGACGGTCACCGAGGAGTCGTTGTTCGTCAACGTCGGGGAGCGGACCAACATCACCGGGTCGGCGCGGTTCCGCAAGCTGATCCAGGCCGAGGACTACGGCACGGCGCTCAACGTGGCGCGACAGCAGGTCGAGTCCGGCGCGCAGGTCATCGACATCAACATGGACGAGGGCATGATCGACGGCGTCGCCGCGATGGACCGCTTCGTCAAGCTCGTCGCGACCGAGCCCGACATCTCGCGGGTGCCCCTGATGGTCGACTCCTCCAAGTGGGAGGTCATCGAGGCCGGGCTCAAGTGCGTGCAGGGCAAGTCGATCGTCAACTCCATCTCGATGAAGGAAGGCGTCGAGCCCTTCATCGAACACGCCCGGCTGTGCCGCAAGTACGGCGCCGCCATCGTCGTGATGGCCTTCGACGAGGACGGCCAGGCAGACTCCCTGCAGCGCCGCAAGGAGATCTGCAAGCGGGCCTACGACATCCTCACGACCGAGGTCGGTTTCCCCGCCGAGGACATCATCTTCGATCCCAACATCTTCGCCGTGGCGACGGGCATCGAGGAGCACGCGGCATACGGCACGGACTTCATCGACGCCACCCGCTGGATCAAGGAGAACCTGCCCGGGGCGCTGGTCTCGGGCGGCGTCTCCAACGTGTCCTTCTCGTTCCGCGGCAACAACGCCGTGCGCGAGGCGATCCACGCCGTGTTCCTCTACCACGCCATCCAGGCGGGCATGGACATGGGAATCGTCAACGCCGGTGCGCTCGTGGTCTACGACCAGGTCGACCCCGAGCTGCGCGAACGCATCGAGGACGTCGTCCTCAACCGGCGGCCCGACTCCACCGAGCGGCTGCTCGAGATCGCCGATCGGTTCAACACCGGCGACACCAAGCAGGAGGCGATCGCCGAGGAGTGGCGTTCCCTGCCCGTCGGCGAACGCATCACCTACGCCCTGGTCAAGGGGATCGACGAGCACGCCGAGACCGACACCGAGGAGCTTCGCCAGGAGATCTCGGCCCGCGGCGGTCGTCCGATCGAGGTCATCGAGGGCCCCCTCATGGACGGGATGAACGTCGTCGGCGACCTGTTCGGGGCCGGCAAGATGTTCCTGCCGCAGGTCGTGAAGTCGGCCCGGGTCATGAAGAAGGCCGTGGCCTACCTCATCCCGTTCATCGAGGCCGAGAAGACCGAGGCCGAGGTGGCCGAGAACAGGGCCAAGGGCAAGGTCGTCATGGCCACTGTCAAGGGCGACGTCCACGACATCGGCAAGAACATCGTCGGCGTGGTCCTGCAGTGCAACAACTACGACGTCGTCGACCTCGGCGTCATGGTGCCGGCGCAGAAGATCCTCGATGCTGCCAAGGCCGAGAAGGCCGACGTCATCGGGCTGTCCGGCCTGATCACCCCGAGCCTCGACGAGATGGTCAACTTCGCCACGGAGATGGAGCGCCAGGGGTTCGACCTGCCGCTGCTCATCGGCGGCGCCACCACGTCACGGGCGCACACGGCCGTGAAGGTCGACCAGAAGTACCACGGCCCCGTGGTCTGGGTGAAGGACGCCTCCCGCTCGGTGCCCGTCGTCGCGCAGCTGCTGTCCGACGAGCTGCGCCCCAAGCTGATGGCCGAGGTGAAGGCGGACTTCGACTCGCTGCGCGCCCGCCACGCGGCCAAGACGACCGAGCGGCCGCTCGTGTCCATCGAGAAGGCCCGGGAACAGGCCACCCCGATCGACTGGAGCGGCTACCGGCCGCCGGTGCCGCACCTCGTCGCGGCTCAGGAGAAGGAGCTGCTGCGTCGCCAGTCCGGCACGCGCAACCGCACCGTCACCCAGTTCGTGCGGACCTTCAAGGACTACCCCATCGCCGAGCTGCGCGACTACATCGACTGGGGACCGTTCTTCCTGGCGTGGGAGATGAAGGGCCGGTTCCCGGACATCCTCAACAACCCGGCGACGGGCGAGGCCGCGACCAGGCTTTACCAGGACGCGCAGAAGATGCTCGACCAGATCATCGACCAGAAGTGGCTGCGGGCCAACGGTGTCATCGGACTGTTCCCCGCGAACTCGGTCGGTGACGACATCGAGGTCTACACCGACGAGTCCCGAGAGACGGTGGCCACGACGCTGCACACCCTGCGCCAGCAGGGGCAGCACCGTGAGGGCATCCCCAACCGCGCCATGTCCGACTTCGTGGCGCCGCGGGACACCGGCAGGTCCGACCACGTCGGGGCGTTCGCCGTCACCGCCGGACTCGGCTCGCACGACAAGGTCAACGAGTTCAAGGCTGCGATGGACGACTACAACGCCATCCTGCTCGAAGCCCTGGCCGACCGCCTTGCCGAGGCCTTCGCGGAGCGCATGCACGAGCGCGTTCGTCACGACTTCTGGGGCTACGCACCCGACGAGCACCTGAAGAACCAGGACCTGATCGCCGAGAAGTACGTCGGCATCCGCCCGGCTCCCGGCTACCCGGCCTGCCCCGACCACACCGAGAAGACCCTGCTCTGGGACCTGCTCCAGGTCGAGCAGAACGCCGGAATGGAGCTCACCGAGTCGATGGCGATGTGGCCGGGCGCGTCGGTGTCGGGCTGGTACTTCTCGCACCCGCAGTCGCAGTACTTCGTCGTGGGTCGGCTGGGCCGGGACCAGGTCGAGGACTACGCCAAGCGCAAGGGCTGGACCCTCGCCGAGGCAGAGCGCTGGCTCTCTCCCAACCTCGGCTACCTGCCGGAGGACTGACCGGCACCAGGCCCCAGCCCCACGGCCACAGGCGACAGTCAGTGCTGCTGGGGAATGCCGAGCGGGGCTGAGACACCGGCGCCCGAGAGGTTGTCGCAGCGGACGATCTGGGACCCAACACGTTCCACCGGACACCGGAACGGGGTGGAGTCCCAGAACACCGTGGTGGCATGGGGCCGTGGCCCTGGGTCCTGCCGCGCAGTGGCGGTCGAGGAAACGCAGAGAATGAGCGCAGCGGCAACAGCTGCTGCGGTGGGCGCCAGGCGACGAATGTGCCTCTGCTGCATAGTGTTTGGTTGCATGTGGGGTAGTCGTCGATGCCGACCAAAAGGTTGACGTCGGCGCCGCGGAAGATTGTTTGACGGTCTCTGGCACCGCCGACCCCGATGCAGACTCCTGCCGTTTCCAGCTTTTTCGAAAATTCCCCGACATCCGTGTCAACCTCCAGCGCGCTGTGACGACTACACCGCAGGAGACTGGTGCCGGGAGGCCGGAGTGAACGGTGGCGAGGAGTCAGCGGTCGTGCTCGCCTTCGAGGCGCCCACATCCCACGACAAGGACGCCGTCGTCGAGGCGTTGTTCCGCGAGCAGTTCGGCAGCATGGTGCGCCTCGCCTACTGCCTGCTCGGCGACCGCAGCGCCGCCGAGGACGTGGCACAAGAGGCGTTCGTCTCCCTGCACCTGCACTGGGGCACCCTGCGAGACCGCGGCGCCCTGCTGCCCTATGTCCGGTCCGTGGTGTTCAACCAGTGCCGATCCAGGCAGCGGTGGCTCATCCGGGGTCGGAGGGCGGTGAGCGAGCTCGGATCGCCGGAGCTGGTGCCCAGCTCGGAGGACTCTGCCGTCCTGCTCGACGAGACGCACCGCCTGGGCAGGGCCATCCGGGCACTCCCACTCCGTCAGCGCGAAGTCATCGTGTGCCGGTTCCTGCTGGGACTCAGCGAGGCCGAGACCTCGGCCGAGCTGGACATCAGTGTGGGCAGCGTCAAACAGCACACCCACCGGGCGCGAGCCGCCCTCCAGGCAGTGATGGGAGCCGGCAGATGACGCTGCAGGATCGAGATCTCGAACGCGCACTCGCGAGCCTCGCGGACGAGGTCGTGCTCGCGTCGCCGGACGTCGACGCGGCGTTCACGGACTTCAAGGACCGCTCGACCCGCGCGTGGCGCCGTCGGCGCGGGCAGCGCTTGGCAGCAGCCGCCGCTGCTGTGGTGTTCCTCGTGGGCGGTGCCAGTGCCTACTGGGCGGTGGCCGAACGCGGCACGGACCGCCGGCCACCTCCCGTGCCTGCCGCAACCCCGTCGGTCATCTCGCCCGAGGAGATGGTCGGCGTCTGGACCGGTCTCGGGCTCTGGACCTTCTACGCGGACGGGACGGGCGGGTACAGCAACAACGCGAACACCCTGGAGACCCCCTTCCACTACACCCTCAAGGGGAACAAGCTCGGGGTGCGCGACGCCACTGGATGCAACTTCTCCTTCCGCCTGACTGGGTACCGCCAGAGCAGGCAGCTCACGGGAGACGTCCTGGAGTTCTGCGGCAACACCGCACCCCCTGTGTCCCTGGTGCGACTGTCCCCGGCAAGTCCCGCGGGGACGGAGATCCCGATGTTCTCGATGACGGGCGCCACACCCGTTCGTCGCGTCGCGCAGGTGGGTGGCGTGTGGATCATGCCGGGCACCGGCATGCTCCTCGCGATCGACGGCAGCCGAGGCACCTACGCGCTGGACGACCGGGGCAACCTGGCCAGGAACCCTCGCGACTCCGGCACCGTGACGGTCTCGTCGGACGGCACCGTCACCCTGACCAGCTCGCAGTCCCCCACCGCCGGGTGCGCCAGCCCCGGACGCCCTCGTACCGTCCTGCGGGATGTGATGGTGGTCGCGGCCCAGAGCGTCGAGGCCAAGGGCGGTGTGACCCCCACCTGTGCCCGGGCCGCCGTCCAGGCCGGCTGGGTCATGGTGAGCACCCGCTGACTCGGGTCACTGCACTGCGCCGGACGAGCGGCACCGGGCATCGAGCGGTATGCCGCCGGGCACCGCCGGTGCGCCGCGGCACCGCTGTCAGCGGCGCGGCATACCGTGTGGTCCATGGTTCCAGCCCTCTCACCGAGCCGAGCATCGGACTTCAAGCAGTGTCCGCTGCTCTACCGGTTCCGCACGATCGACAAGCTGCCGTCCCCGCCGAGCCCGGCAGCCGCACGGGGCACGCTCGTGCACGCCGTCCTGGAGCGGTTGTTCGACCTGCCCGCCGAGGAGCGCACGCCGGCCGCCGCCCAGGCCCTGCTCGGTCCGCAGTGGGAGGCACTCGTCGAGCAGGAACCCGAGCTGGCCGAGATGATCCTGTCGGACGACAAGCTCACCGAGGCGGGCTGGTTCGGTGACGCGCAGGCGCTGATCGAGACCTGGTTCACGTTGGAGGACCCGACCCGGCTGGAGCCCGCCGAGCGCGAGCTCTACGTCGAGACCGACGTGGACGGCCTCGTCCTGCGTGGCTACGTCGACCGTCTCGACGTTGCCCCCGACGGCGCGATGCGGGTCGTGGACTACAAGACCGGCCGGTCGCCGAGCGAGCTCTTCGAGGGCAAGGCGCTCTTCCAGATGAAGTTCTACGCCCTGGTCCTGTGGCGGCTGCGCGGCGAGATCCCGCGCCTGCTCCAGCTGGTCTACCTCGGCAACGGGGAGGTGGTCCGCTACGCGCCTGACGAGCACGACCTGCTCAGCCTCGAGCGCAACCTCAAGGCCGTGTGGACGGCCATCGAGCACGCCGCCACCACCGGCGACTGGCGGCCCAAGACCTCACGGCTGTGCGACTGGTGCGACTACCGCGAGTTCTGCCCCGCCTGGGGTGGCACTCCCCCGCCGCTGCCTGAGAACGCCGCCCAGATCGCGCTGAACCCCGCCGTCTCCGGCCAGGTGACCCAGATCGACGAGTGAGGCCCGTGGCCTGAGCTAGCCGCGAGCCCCGTCCCTTCGCGCACCGACGAACAGGGCCCGAAGGTCCCGGGGCGTCAGCCCACGCAGGCTGGGCGCCTGGACCGCACCCACGATCACGGGCACCGGCACGACGTGCGGCACGGCCAGGGTCGGGACACCGGCGGCCACGGCAGACCGGACCCCGGTGGGCGAGTCCTCGATCGCCACGCAGTCGGTGACCTCGACCCCGAGGGCCCGAGCCGCGGCGAGGTAGGGCTCGGGGTGGGGTTTGCCGTGCTCCACCTCGTCACCGGTGATGACCGCGGTGAAGGTGCCCGGTGGCAGTGCCTCGACGACTGCGTCGGCCAGCGACCGCCAGGACATGGTCACGAGGGCGTTCGGGACGCCGGCCTCGCCCAGGGCTGTCAGCAGCTCGACCGCACCCGGGCGCCAGGGCACGTGCTCGGTGACCTGGGCGATGACCCGCCTGAGCAGCTCCTCGATGATCTCGACCGGGTCGAGCGAGACAGGGCTGTTGTCCCGGATGAACTCCGCCGACACCATGAGGTCGTTGCCGACGAGCTGGTGCGCGTACTCGTCGTTCCAGATCCCGCCGGCCTCCTCGACGATCGCGTGTTCGGCGTTGATCCAGTAGGGCTCGGTGTCCACGAGCGTGCCGTCCATGTCCCAGAAGACCGCGGACGGGAGACCGTCCACGCGAGGCGAGGGGTCCTCGGACTGATCGGACTCGGGAGGCGGCATTGCGGGTGGCCTTCGTGGTGCGGGGATGGCGGCGCGCCCGACTATACGCAGCCGTGCAGAGGGCTCCGGACCACGGACCGTAGGCTGGACCTGGACCGCGCATCGGCAGCAGAGGAAGGAGCGGTGGTGATAGAACTCGAAGACGTCCCCGAGCTCAACAACCCCGTCGTGATTGCCGCCTTCGAGGGCTGGAACGACGCAGGAGAGGCGGCGACCGCAGCCGTCGACCACCTCGTCGACGTGTGGGACGCCGAGGCCATCGCAGCACTCGACCCGGAGGAGTACTACGACTTCCAGGTCAACCGGCCCCGTGTGGTGCTCGAGGACGGCCGGCGCCGGATCCACTGGCGGACCACCCGGATCCTCGTCGCCCGCTCGGCAGGGCTGGACCGCGACGTGATCCTGATCCAGGGCATCGAACCCTCCTTCCGCTGGCGGGCCTTCACCATCGAGCTCATGGAGTTCGCCCAGGAGGTGGGCGCGAGCACGGTGTTCACGCTCGGCGCCCTCATGGCCGACGTGGCCCACACCCGCCCGATCCCGGTGACCGCGACCTCCGACGACGACGACGTGATCCACCGTTTCGACCTCGAGCCGAGCCGCTACGAGGGGCCGACGGGCATCGTCGGGGTGCTGGCCGACGCCGCCACCCAGTCGGGGATGCAGTCGCTGTCCTGCTGGGCCGCGGTGCCGCACTACGCCGGCCACTCTCCCTCGCCGAAGGCCACCCTCGCGCTGATCTCGCGGCTCGAGGAGCTGCTCGACGCGACCATCCCCCACGGCGACCTGGCCGAGGGCGCCAAGGCGTGGGAGCGCGGCATCAACGAGCTCGCCGACACCGACGAGGAGGTCGCCGAGTACGTCCAGTCCCTCGAGGAGGCCCAGGACACCGCGGACCTGCCCGAGGCAAGCGGTGATGCGATCGCGCGCGAGTTCGAGCGCTACCTGCGTCGCCGCGGCCAGGAGGGGCCGGGCTGAGCCGGACGACCAGCCAACTCTGGCCGAGGCACCCGTCGCTCGCTGAACCGGACGCACATCGTCCGGAACCGGACCTAGCCTGCAGGCCTCACCGTCGGGCACCGAGCCCGCGCTGGAAAGGGGCCTGACCATGGACATCCTGCTGATCGCCGGACTGTGGCTCGACGGATCCGCCTGGGACGCCGTCGTGCCGGAGCTCGAGGCCCTCGGCCACCGCCCCGTACCGATCACCCTCCCCGGTCAAGGTGACGGCGCAACGGAGGCCTCTCTGGACGACCAGGTCGCAGCGGTGCTCAGCGCGGTGGACCTTGCCGCCCACCCTCCCAT
Organism: Pedococcus sp. P2_F6; assembly: GCF_056403675.1. Lineage (NCBI taxonomy): Bacteria > Bacillati > Actinomycetota > Actinomycetes > Micrococcales > Intrasporangiaceae > Pedococcus > Pedococcus sp. P2_F6. The sequence goes on along the minus strand of NZ_JBFUEZ010000001.1, from coordinate 571,236 downwards.
GGTCGTGGGGCACTCCGCCGCCTGCACCCTCGCGTGGCTGGCGGCCGATGCCCGGCCTGACAAGGTGGCCCGGGTTGCCCTGATCGGCGGCTTCCCGTCCGCAGACGGAGAGGCCTACGCGGACTTCTTCGAGACCACGGATGGCGTCATGCCGTTCCCCGGCTGGGGGCCGTTCGAGGGAGCGGACTCGGCCGACCTCGACGAGGAGGCCAGGCGAGCCTTCGAGGCTGCGGCCATCGCGGTCCCCGAGGGGGTGACCAAGGGGGTGGTCCACCTCACCGACGAGCGGCGGTTCGACGTCCCGGTCGTGCTGGTGTGCCCCGAGTTCGACCCTGCGCAGGCCCAGGCGTGGATCGACGACGGTGAGCTTCCTGAGCTCGCCAAGGCAAGGCACCTCGACCTGGTCGACATCGACTCGGGCCACTGGCCCATGGTCACCAAGCCGAAGGCCCTCGCCCAGCTCCTCTCGGACGCCGCGACCGCCTGACGCGGGGTGACCGAGGGCCTCAGTCGGGACTGACCAGCCTCAGACCCTGACTCCGAGGATGGCGTCGAGGGCGCGGGAGAGCACCCCCGCGGCGGAGCTGCTCGTGCCGCCGCGGGTCAGGGTCTGCCGGGCCCACGCGTCAACGGCAGCCAGTGCGCCCGGGGTGTCGAGGTCCTCGGCCACCCGCGCGCGGATCGCCTCGACGGCGTCCGTGGAGTCGGGTGCCGTGTTGACCGAGAGGGCGGCGCGCCAGGTCTCCAGCCGCTCCTGGGCCGCCTCCAGCACGGAGTCGGTCCACGACCACTCCGTGCGGTAGTGCTGGGCAAGCAGCGCCAGACGGATGGCCATCGGGTCGACGCCGTCGGCGCGCAGCGTGGAGACGAGCACGAGGTTGCCCTTGGACTTGCTCATCTTCTGGCCGTCCAGACCCACCATCGCCTGGTGGGTGTAGGTCCGTGCGAAGGGCCGCTCGTCGGTCAGCACCACGGCCTGGGTCGCGCTCATCTCGTGGTGGGGGAAGATCAGGTCCGTCCCCCCACCCTGGATGTCGAAGGCCATGCCCAGGTGCTCCAGCGCGATCGCGGTGCACTCGACGTGCCAGCCGGGCCGACCGTCGGGCAGACCCTCGACCGTCCAGGACGGTTCACCCTCGCGAGCGGCCCGCCACAGAAGGGGGTCGAGCTCGTCGCGCTTGCCGACCCGATCGGGGTCGCCGCCACGGTCGGCAAAGACCGCGAGCATCTCCTCGCGGTTCCAGTTGGACACAGCGCCGAAGCCGGCGTCCGCCGAGATGTCGAGGTAGAGGTCGTCTCCGTCGGACTCCGCGGTGTCGACCGGGTAGGCAGCTCCCCGCTCGAGCAGTGCGCGGACGGCGGCTCCCACGGGTTCGATGCTCTCGACGACACCCACGTAGTGGTCTGGAGGGATGACCGCCAGCGCGGTCATGTCCTCGCGGAACAGCGAGATCTCCAGCGCGGCAAGGTCTTCCCACTTGATCCCGTCGCGCGTCGCTCGCTCGAGAAGCGGGTCGTCGACGTCGGTGATGTTCTGGACGTACTCGACGTCGTGCCCCGCGTCACGCAGTGCGCGACCGAGGATGTCGAACGTGACGTACGTGGCGGCGTGCCCCATGTGGGTGGCGTCGTAGGGCGTGATCCCGCAGACGTACATCCGCGCGGTCGGCCCGGGAGTGATGGCGCGGACCGCGCCGGTCGCGGAGTCGAAGACCTGCACGGGGTGGCCGGTGCCGGGCACGGTGGGGAGGAAGGGCGTGGGCCAGGAGATCACAGCGGAAGCCTACGGGGGCCCTTCACAGCGGCGGCCACGGGATGGCCGGCCACTCGCCGGTGGGCAGTGGGTATGCCGCCTCGGCGAGCAGCGCCGCGCAGCGGGCCTCCAGGGCGGAGAGCTCGGCCGTGGTCAGCAGTCCTGACAGGCCGCCGTGCAGCGACGACGTCGCGTCACCCAGGGCGTCGCGCACGGTCGTGATCCGGGACAGGTCGGCTGAGGACAGCGGCTGACCAGCGAAGCCCCAGAGCACGGTCCGCAGCTTGTCGTCCTGGTGCAGGCTCACGCCGTGGTCGAACCCTCGCAGGCGCTCGCCCTCACGGACGAGGTGCGAGCCCTTGCGGTCGGAGTTGTTGATCACCGCGTCGAAGGCCGCGACTCCCCGGACGTCCGTGCTGTCCTCGTGCACGACCACGACCGGCCGGCCACGCTCGTCCTGTCCGCGGAGCACAGCCAGCCATCCCTTCGGAACGGCGTCGGGCGCCACGACGTCGACGACGTACTCCGGCTGGGTCTGCGGGTCGCCGACCCACCGCTGCACCGATCCGGGACCACGGGGTCCGTCGCGCAGCACGGTCTCTGGCACCACGTCCCACCCACCCTCGGCGCTGACCAGGTGGGCAGCCACCTCGCGGGCCGCCAGCGACCCGTCAGGGAAGTCCCAGAGAGGTCGCTCGCCCTCGATCGGCTTGTAGATGGCCAGCGGTCCCTCGTCGTCGCCGAGTCGCACGAGCAGGGCGAGGTTGGAGGCGTCGGCCAACGCCCCGAGCACCACCAGGTCTGCGCGCGTCAGGAGGTCGAGGGTGACCCGTGCGCCGCCTGCTGGCTGGGTCAGCGCTTGTAGCCGTTCGCGCGGGGGCAGATGTGCCCCTCTGGTTCGAGCGGGCCACCGCAGAACGGGCAGGGCGGGCGACCGGCGGACACGACCGACTGGGCCCGGCGCGCGAACGCCCGAGCCCTCGACGGGGAGAGCACCACCCGCACCTGTCGAGGTTCCTCGGTGAGGACCTCCGGGTCGACGGCAGCCTCGGGGTCGTCGGGGTCTCGGTCGAGGCACTCGATCACCACGACGTGCCGGGTGTCGTCCCAGGCCAGGCTCAGCGCAGTGACACGGAACTCGTCCTCGATCGGGGTGTCGAGCGGTGCGTTGTCGACGACCTCGGCCGCGGCGTGGTCGCCACCCTCCCCCGCTGCATAGCTGTCGAGCAGGTCGTTGATGCGGTCGGCGAGGACCGACACCTGCTGCTTCTCCAGCGAGACGCTGGTCAGTCGACGTCCCTCGCTGGCCTGGAGGAAGAAGGTGCGCTGCCCCGGCGGGCCGACGGTGCCGGCGACGAACCGGTCCGGTGGATCAAACTCGACGAGCCCCATGGCGAAACTCTAACCGGCTCCCCCGCCGACGGTTGCGTCGCCCGCGACCGGCGCATCGGGTGTCGGCTGGAACCGGGTCAGGTCGGGGGTCAGGTCGTTTGCCGTCAGCAGGAACGTGTGTCGACCGCCGTACCGCACCGCCGAGACCGAGGCGGGGTCTGCTGTGTAGCTCTGGAACCGGGCCAGACCGGACCCGGTCGCGTCGGCTAGGACCGCCTTGAGGAGGTCACCGTGGGTCACGGCGACCCACAGCATGGAGCCTCCCGACGCCTCGCCGACCTCCCGGTCGTGGCGCCTGACGGCCGCCACGACGCGGTCACTCATGGCGCGAAGGCTCTCGCCGGCATACCGGTCGTCGTCCGGGAACCGGGCCGTCTCCGGGGCGTCCTGGACGGCTTTCCACAACGCCTCCTTGGCCAGCTCACCGAGCGGCCGGCCTGTCCACGCCCCGTAACCGCACTCCTGGAGGTCGTCGTCGACGGTGACCTCGACGCCCACCGCCGCGGCGATGGGCGTCGCAGTCTCGAGGCAGCGTTCGAGCGGACTGCTCACCACCCGCGCGACGGGCAGCCCGCGGAACCGTTCCGCGAGGAGGCTGGCCTGCTCGCGACCCCGGTCGGTGAGGTGGATGCCGGGCAGCCGGCCGGCGAGGATGCCCTCACCGTTGGCGCTGGAGTGGCCGTGACGGACCAGCAGGACGGTGGGCACCTGCGCACTCTACGGCGCGCTGCTCGCTCGCTCGTCCGCGACGTGGTGAAGTAGGGCCGTGATCGTCGACCAAGCCATCTACCGCCAGGGCCAACGGCTGCCGTGCGGCGACCTCAGCGACGCGCTGGAGGAGCTACGCGGTGGGGACGACCCCCACGCCTTCCTCTGGATCGGGCTCAAGAACCCCACCGACGCGGAGTTCGACCTCGTCAACGACGAGCTCAAGCTGCACCCGCTGGCCGTGGAGGACGCGGTCAAGGGCAACCAGCGACCCAAGGTGGAGCTCTACGACAACACGATCTTCGTGGTGATGAAGACGTTGCGCTACATCGAGGAGACCTCCGACATCGAGACCGGCGAGGTGATGCTCTTCGTCGGCGACAGGTTCGTGGTGACCGTCCGGAGGGGCGAGGCGAACCCGCTGGCGGGGGTGCGGCAGGGGCTCGAGGCCAACACCGAGACGCTGCGCCACGGAGAGATCGCGGTGGTCCACGCGGTGATGGACAGCATCATCGACAACTACGTCTCCATCGACGCCGAGCTGCAGAAGGACCTCGAAGAGATCGAGGCCGCCGTCTTCTCGGGGTCCAGGTCCGCGAGCTCGACGACGATCTACCAGCTCAAGCGTGAGGTGCTGGAGTTCCGTCGCGCGGCGGTCCCCCTGGCCGCGCCGCTGCGGATGCTCCACGACGGGTCGCGGTCACCGTTGCCCCACAAGGAGGTCAGGCTGCTGTTCCGTGACGTCGCGGACCACCTCCTGCGCGTGATCGACCACGTCGAGTCCTACGACCGGCTGCTCACCGACATCCTCAACGCCCACCTCGCGCAGATCAGCGTCCAGCAGAACAGCGACATGCGGAAGATCTCGGCCTGGGTCGCGATCGCGGCCGTGCCCACGATGATCGCGGGCGTCTACGGCATGAACTTCGACAACATGCCCGAACTCCGGTGGCAGTACGGCTACTACCTCGTGCTGGTCGTCATGGCGTCGGCCTGCGTGGGCCTCTACCGCGCGTTCCGCAAGTCGGGCTGGCTCTGACCCCACCGGTGGCGCTGACGGGGCCTTGACCACGACGCCCTCGTGCCTCAGGTGGCGGTCATCCAACCAGCGGCCAGGACGACGAGGAGCACGAGGCCCAGGGCGACGCGGTACCAGACGAAGGCCGTGATCTTGTTGCTGCTGACGAACTTCAGCAACCACGCGATCGAGGCGTAGGCCACGACGAAGGACACCACGACGCCGAGGATGATCGGGCCGATGCCGAGCAGCTTGAGGTGGTCGGTCTCGCTGAGCAGCTCGAAGATGCCCGCAGCCGTCAGGGCCGGGATCGCCATGAAGAACGACAGCCGCGTGGCCGTCAGCCGGTCCAGCCCGCGGAACAACCCGGCGGAGATGGTCGCGCCCGACCGCGAGACGCCGGGGACGAGGGAAGCGCACTGCACCAGGCCGATGACCACACCGTCGACGAGGGTGACCTGTCCCTCGCCGCGCTCGACCCCCTGGCGGGTGAGCATCGTGTGGCGGGTCTCGGCGAGCCACATCACGGCACTCCAGGCAATGAGGGCCACCGCGACCACCCACAGGCTGCGCAGGCCGCCGCTGATCAGGTCCTTGGCCGCGAAGCCGACGATGCCCACGGGGATGGACCCGACGATCACGGCCCAGGCCAGCTGGTAGTCGTGGTGGGCCCGGGCCGGAGCGCTCACCAGGCCGGACACCCACGCCACGAGCAACCGGACGATGTCCTTGCCGAAGTAGAGCAGCGTGGCGACGATCGCCCCGAGCTGGATCACCGCGGTGTAGGCGGTCACCCCCGGGTCGTCGACCGTCAGGCCGAGCAGCTTCTCGGTGATCGTCAGGTGTCCGGTGGAGGAGACCGGGAGGAACTCGGTCAGCCCCTCCACGATGCCGAGGATGAGGGCGTCGAGATAGCTCAGGGTCAACGGTCTGCTTTCGGGGTAGTGAGGCGGTCAGGCCTGAGGAGGAAGCGGTGCGGCGCCGAGGTCACGGGCCAGTCTCCCCCATCAGCTCCGCCATCGTTCGCACGACATGCAGCCGGTCCTCGAGCCCTCCGGCAAAGGGTGCGATCGACAGCGTGCCGACCCCGGCGTCGGCGTAGCGCGCCAGCCGGTCCCGGATGCGGTCGCGGGGGCCGATGAGGGCGGTGGCGTCGATGAACTCGAAGGGCACCGCGGCTGCGGCATCACGGTGCTGCCTGGCCAGAAAGAGGTCCTGCACCCGCGCCGCCGCCTCCTCGAACCCCATCCGCACCGCCAGCTGGTTGTAGAAGTTCTGCTCCCGCGAACCCATCCCACCGATGTAGAGGGCCGCGTAGGGACGGATCGCGTCTGCGGCGGCCTCGACGTCGTCGGCGATCACGACGGGCACCGACGGAGCGATGTCGAAACCCTCGAGGGGGTTGTCGTCGGTCCCCCGGCCGGCACGCCTGCGGCCAGTGACCACGGACTGCACCAGGTCGCCGGAGTGCTCGGGGCTGAAGAAGATCGCGTGCCACCCGTCGGCCACCTCACCTGCGAGCTCCAGGTTCTTGGGCCCCACAGCCGCGAGGTAGATCGGGAGATCTGGACGCGGCGGGTGGATCGTCAGCTTGAGGGCCTTGCCGGGGCCGTCGGCCACCGGGAGCGTGAAGTGCTTCCCGGCATACGCCAGGCTCTCCCGTCGCAGGGCCATCCGCACGATGTCGACGTACTCGCGCGTCCGCCCGAGCGGCGCCCCGAACGGGACACCGTGCCACCCTTCGCTGACCTGGGGACCACTGACGCCCAGGCCCAGGCGGAAGCGGCCCTTGGACAGGGTGTCGAGCGTGGCCGCGGTCATCGCCGTCATGGCCGGCGTCCGCGCCGGGATCTGCATCACTGCCGCACCGAGGTCGATCCGCTCGGTGAGGGCGCCGATCCACGACAACACGGTGGGGACGTCCGAGCCGTACGCCTCGGCAGCCCACGCCACGGCATACCCGAGCCGATCGGCCTCCTGCGCGACCGCCACGTTGTCCTGGTCCACGCCCATGCCGAAGTAGCCGAGGTTCACACCGAGTTCCATGGGTGCGAGGTTAGCGGCGAGTGCGCCGCGTCAGCCGGGCGGCGGCCGACTACCGTACGGGACCATGCGCCAGCGACGAATGGGCACCTCCGGACTGTCGGTGTCCCGCCTTGCCCTCGGGACGATGACGTGGGGCCGGACCACGGACGAGGAAGGCGCACGCGAGCAGCTGCGCACGTTCCTCGATGCCGGGGGGAACCTCGTCGACACCGCACACGGCTACTCCGACGGCGCCTCCGAGGAGATCATCGGCCGCCTCATCGACGACGACGTCCAGCGGGAGGACCTGGTCATCTGCACCAAGTCCGGCATCTCCCGCCGCTCCGGCAACCGCGTCGTGGACACCTCTCGGCACAGCCTGCTCAGCCAGCTGGACACCTCACTCGAACGGCTCGGGACCGACCATGTGGACCTCTGGCTGGTCCACACCTGGTCGGACGAGGCGCCACTGACCGAGACGTTGTCGGCGCTGGAATGGGCCGTCAACACCGGGCGTGCGCGCTATGTCGGTGTGTCGAACTTCAGTGGCTGGCAGGCGGCCCGGGCGATGTCGCTGCTGGAGCAGGCGCGAGTCCCCTTGGTGGCCAACGAGATCGAGTACTCCCTTGCCAACCGCAGCGCCGAGCCCGACCTGCTGGCCGCCGCACAGGCCCTGGGGTTCGGGCTGCTCCCATGGTCGCCGCTGGGCCGGGGCGTGCTGACCGGCAAGTACCGCAACGGGGTGCCCGCAGACTCCAGAGCAGCCTCGCGGGACTTCCCCCGGTTCACGGCCCGCTACCTCGATGACCGCAGCACCGGGATCGTCGAGGCGCTCGCCATCGCCGCCAAGGGGCTGGAGGTCAGCCTGGCCGAGGTCGCCCTGGCCTGGGTGCGAGACCGGCCGGGCGTGGTCAGCCCCGTTGTCGGCGCCCGGACCACGGCACAGCTGCGCACCTCGCTCGCCAGCGAGTCCCTCGAGCTCCCCGACGAGCTGGTGGCCGCGTTGGACGAGATCTCAGCCTGAGGCGTCAGGACTCGTCGTAGTCCGCGTCGTCCAGTCCTGAGTAGACACCGCCGTCGCCGTCCTCGTCGGGATGGTCGTCCAGCTCCTCGTCGTCGTCCTCGTCGTCTTCGGCATCTTCGTCATCGTCGTCGTCGTCGTCGCCGTCATAGATGTCGAGCGGCGTCATCTCGCCGTACGCCTGCAGGAGGGCGTCGTCGTAGGTCGCGAACGCGTCGGCCAGGTCGTCGTAGGCTGCGATGACCGTTGGGTCTTCCTCGCCCCGCTTGGATGCCGATGCCTCGAGGTGCCGCTCGAAGGCGGTCATGAGGTTGGCCAGCGCGCCACGCGGGTCTGCGGTCATGGCTCGACGGTATCGGGTTCTACGGCAAAATGGCGGACGATGGTTGAGTACGAGTACCGCGTGGTGAGCTTCACCCGAACAGATTCGCGATCCGACATTCGCCGGACGCTGACCGAGCACGCCGAGTACGGCCACTGGGAGCTGCACCGCACCCGGATCTACCTCGGTGGTCTGCAACGGACCTGGTTGCGCCGCAAGATCATCCGGGCGCCGCGCCCCATCTGACGAGGGATGGCGGGAGTCGGTGCCGACCTCCGGTCAGGCGTTGTTCGTGCCCGCTGCCCGGTAGTCGACGAGCCCGTGGGCCTTGCGCAGAAAGGCGATCCCGAGGGCGATCAAGCCGCTGGCCAGCAGCACGGTGGGTGCGAGGTCGGCGCCCGTGAACGCGAGCAACCCCGAGACACCAACCCTCGCTGCGCTCCCCGTCGGGTTGGCTGACGTGGCGGCCGCGCTGGTGGTGCCGCCGGTGGATCCCTGGGAGGTGCCGACTGACGCTCCGGCCGGGCAGGGCACGAGCAAGCGTTCCACGGGCAGCCCCACAGCCCTGAGCTCGTCGAGGAGGTTGCGGTCGAGCACGACGATCGTGGTGCGGGCCGGCACACCGGCGCGGGTCAGCCGTACGCACGCCCCCAGCAGGTTCCGCACGGTGACGTCCGCGCCCACGACGGTGTCACCGTCCGCAGCGGGTGCTGCGCCGACGCGCGCGGCCGAGGAGCTGGCCGCCGGTGACGACGTGCTCGTCCCCGGCGCGGTGCGAGCCGGGGTGCTCCGCTGTGGAGCGCTGCCGGACCCCTTCCCCGAAGGACTCTCCAGGGCACCCTTGACGGCGCCGATGACCTGGGTCACCGGCGTGGTCGGGCCGGAAGGTGGCGGCGCCGGCACGAGGCTGGTCGCGGTGCCGACCACCGCGCCAACGGGGTCAGGCACCACCTGGGGGGCAGCATGGGCGCCACCCTCACCGAGGAGAACCACCCCTCCCGCGAGGGCCAGGACCGCGCCGAGCCGAGCAACGCCACTGATCCGTTGACCAGTCCCCATGACCGTCCGCCCTTCGCGTGTGTCCACTACGGACTGCTCAACGACGGGCCGGACCGCGGGGATACGGCTGCAGCAGGGATTTGTGCGCGGTCAGCAGGTGGCGATGAAGCGCTGGAGCACCTTGGTCCCGAACTCGAGCGCCGAGACCGGCACCCGCTCGTCGATGCCGTGGAACATGGGCGCGAAGTCGAGGTCAGCCGGCAGCTGGAGAGGGGCGAACCCGTACCCCGTGATGCCGAGGGTGCTCAGCGCCTTGTTGTCGGTCCCCCCGGACAGGCAGTAGGGCAGCACCTCGGCACCGGGATCCTCGGCGAGCAGGGCCGCCTTCATCGCCTCGACGAGCGGCCCTTCGAAGGGGGCGTCGAGCGCGATGTCACGGTGCACGACCTCGACCTCCACGTGCTCACCCGCGAGTTCCCGGATGGTGTCGAGGAGGTCGTCGTCGTGGCCCGGGAGGAACCGGCAGTCGAGCGAGGCGCAGGCGCTCTGCGGGATGACGTTGTGCTTGTACCCCGCCTCGGCCATGGTGAAGTTGGCGGTGTCCTGCAGCGTCCCCCTCACGAATCCCTGGGCACCCCCGAGGTGGTCGAGCAGGTCGTCGAGGTCCTCGTCGGAGTAGGACGTGCCGGTGACGGCGGAAAGGCCGTCCAGGAGCTCGCGCACCGAGGCGATGTACTCCCGTGGCCACTTGTGCTCGTTGATGCGGGTGATGGCTTCGGCCAGGCGCACCAGGGCGTTCTCGTCGTTGGGCACCGAACCATGACCGGCCCGTCCGCGGGCGGTGAGGCGAAGCCACAGGATGCCCTTCTCTGCGGTCTGGACCAGGTAGGCCCGGGTTTCGCCTCCGGCGGTCGGCACCGTGACGCTGTAGCCACCGACCTCCGAGACCGCTTCCGACACGCCCTCGAAGAGCTCCGGGTGGTGGTCGACCACGTAGTGGCTCCCCTTGACACCTCCGGCCTCCTCGTCGGCGAAGAAGGCGAACACGATGTCCCGCGGCGGTTTGGCACCGCGGCGGGCCAGGTCGCGGATGTTGGCCAGGATCATGGCGTCCATGTCCTTCATGTCGACAGCGCCGCGGCCCCAGATGCAGCCGTCCCTCAGCTCGGCCGCGAGCGGGTCGACCTGCCAGTCGGCGGCGTTGGCGGGTACGACGTCCAGGTGACCGTGGATGCACAGGGCCGGGCGGTCGCGGTCCTCGCCCTCGATCCGGACCACGACGCTGGTGCGTCCGGGGTCGCTCTCGATGACGGTGGGTTCGAGGCCGACCTCGCGGAGCTGGGCCACGACGTACTCGGCGGCCTCGCGCTCGCCGGGTCCGGAGCCATCGCCGTAGTTGGTGCTGTCGATCCGGATCAGGTCACGACACAGCCGCACGACCTCGTCGACGGGAGTGGTGGCGGACTCGGTGACCTCGCTCATGCCGTCCAGACTAAGGGCGTTGGGTATGCAACGCGGCCGGTCGTTCCACGGGATCCGTTGGGGGCTGGGCCGTTTGGGAGATGCGGTGTGCTGCGTGCTATCGTTCCGGGTCGCAGCAGGCGCTCCCCAAAGGGCCTGCTCAGCACCTTGTCCGGGTGGCGGAATGGCAGACGCGCTAGCTTGAGGTGCTAGTGCCCTTAACGGGCGTGGGGGTTCAAGTCCCCCTCCGGACACCACATGGAACGACCCCGACACGCGTCATCGTCGGGGTCGTTCTTCGCGTCAGAAGTCCACGCCGTAAATCGGGAGCATGAGCGGTGCACGCTGCGTGCTCCGCTTGGCCTCTGCCAAGAGGGCCGGGACGTCGCCGTTGAACCGGTTGACGCCCAAGGCCATGCAGACGAGCATCATCTCGACCGACCTCAGCGGCTGTGTCCACTTCAGCAGGACCGCGGCGGGAAGCGTGTGACGCATGGCCTCGATCTGGGAGAAGGTCGCGCGGTCGCCGCGGAACGAGCCCCCTTGGACGAGCACCGCCCCCGCCGCGCCGAGCAGCGCCGTGCACGCGGTCAGCTGGTCCTTGGAGGCGTCCGTCGTGTCGATCAGGGCGCGCACCTTGCCGGCCTGCGGCGTCACGGCCTCCACGACCGCGTCGATCTGCTCGGCAATCAGGTGCAGGCAGTCGTTCTCGCGCCCGGGTGCGACGACCAAGGCGACCTCTGAGGCGCCGAGGGACACCAGTTCCATGGCTTCGGCAGCGAGGTCGACCGGGTCATGGAACTGCGACGGCCTGTCATGAAAGGCAAGAGCCGTCACGGGCGTTGCTCCGCTCCCAGTGAGTCGGCGGGCCGCGGTGGCCAGGTGCTCGGGACGACACAGGACCGCGGCAAGCCCGACCTCGGCGGCATAGTCGCATCCCCGTCGAAGTTCCCCATGGTCGACTTCAGGGCCGTGCAGCCGGTGTTCCAGCGCCCCCGCGAGTGACTCGCGGGTCACCACCTCGCGTTCGAGCTGGATCCGCGTCCGAAGCCACGCTGTGTCCAGTGCGAGCACGCGTCACCCTTCCTCCGGGGGGCCCAGGAACGGTTTCGCCTACCGCCGTTTCACGGGGTTTGTCCCCGAATGTACCGGTCAAGCGGGTGTGGATGCGCGCTGGGCGTCCACCGGGGTCAGCTCGCCTCGCTCAGCAGGGCGGTCTGCATCAGCGCGAGGTGCGTCAGTCGTCGCTGCCGGGCATCGCCGGTGTTCCGACCCCGCACGAGCCGGCGACGCAGCTCGTTGACCAGCTCCTGGTTCGACACGAACCGCAGGACGAACGTGGGCTCACCCTCCTGGTTCTTCGGCAGCCCACACGCGATCCCGGCCGCCACCACCAGCTGACGGTAGGGCAGGTCAAGGGCTTTCGAGAGCCGCGAGAGCGTCGACTCGTCGGGCATGGCGGACAGCTGCTCCGGGCCGACCAGGTTGACGACGACCTCCGGGCTCAGGCCGCTCTCGAACGTGAACTGCGAGACGGACCACCCCTTCTCGCGCAGCCGCTCTTCGATGACGATGCCGAGTTCATTTGCCATGGACGCTCCCCGCGTGAGCCGAATTGGAAGGGTTTCTTCCTTCTGGATGTGAAGAGGAAACCATGATGATTTGGGCTGCGTTCGGTAAACAGCAGAACAACTCATTAAAGGTTTGGTAAAGACGTTTGCATGGGGTTGAAGGCGCGCAAGGCTGGTAGCGGCGCGCCCCCCACCGGGTCGGCCCTGCTGTGTCCGGCGACCTGCCGTGGCAGTGGACCAACGGCACCCATCGTGGGAGTTCGCATGCATCTCCGCAACGCAGCACCTGCCGTCCTCGCCACCGTCGTCGCAGCCGCGGCGATCGTCGCCGCAAGTCCCGCCCAGGCGGCCAAGCCGGTCAAGCCGACACCGGTTCCGTCGCACACGACGACCGTGGTGGGCACCGACCCGTTCGCTGCGGCACAACCCACCGCCTCGGGTCACCTCATCCGCGACCTCGGCCTCGACGGCGGGAGGCTCTACGTCGCCTACGGCGACTACGACGCGAACACCGGACCACAGCAGGTGCACACGTTCGACCCCGCGACCAAGGCGTTCTCGGGGAGCCAGCTCGAGGTGCCGAGCGAGGAGATCAGCGTCTACCGCAAGGTCAGTGGCAAGCTCTACGCGCCGATGACGGACCCGCGCGTTCCGTGGACCTCCAACGTCGGGTACGCGACCAACGCCACCGGTGCGTGGACCAACCAGATGAAGGCCCCCGCAGTTCACGTCTACGACGTCGCCACCCTGACCGGGAACGACCTGTGGATGGTCGGTTCGGTCGGGCAGTACGACCCCGCGGTGGCGGGCGGCGGGGCGGGTGCCTACCGGTCGACCGACGGGGGCCAGACCTGGCAGCTGGTCGCCAAGGACACCTCGGCCGTCGAGAACGGGTACGAGCGCTACTACTGGGCGGCCGCCATCAACGGCACGATGTACCTCCAGGCCAGCGGTGTCACGGGAGGTACGCCCCTGCGCGCCTTCAACGGGGTCACCTGGTCGACCGTCTCCCCCGGGTCCGTCGACCGGCCGTGCGGGACCGTGGCTGCCAACCGGGTCGAGGTCTTCAAGAACAAGATCGTCTGCGCGGGAGGCTCGTCCTACGGCGTCACCACGTTCAACGGGGTGAGCGCGGTGACCGCCGCGATCGGGGGACTCTCCGACCTGGCCGTCCCGGGTGACGGCTACATCTACGCCCTGACCTCCGCCGGCCTGTACCGCAGCCTCGACGGCAGCTCGTGGACCGCGCTCAGCACGGCACCCACCGGCGCCCAGTCCGTGGCCGTGGTCAACGGCAGCGTCTACCTGGGTATGAGCGACTCCACCATCGTGAAGGTCAACAACCTGACGGTCACTCCGGCAAGCTGACCTCGCGCTCAGCACCGCGGGTTCCGAGAGGTTGACCCCCGCCTCGTCCGTTCGGCCCTTCCATGGGGTGAACTCGGCCGATCCGCGGCGCGTCCGTGCACGGCATACCTGACGGGCTTCTACCGTCGAAGACGTGAGCACGCACACCATCCACCGCAGCACCAGCCACCACCCGCGCGTCCTGCGCGGAGCGCGGGGCTGGATCTGGGTCTGCGAGTGCGGTGGCGCATCGTGCCGGACGCCGGCACAGGCCCCGCTGGCCTGGCGTTCGGCCCTCATCGCCGCGTTGCTCCACTCGTCCACCGTCGCCCCCTGACGGGGCCCCGACACGCGGCTCCCCCACACGCGTCCCCACGCGAGGAGGGCTGACGGGCTAGAGCCAGGTGTGCACCCGCACGGTCGTCCCGGTGTCGCACGACCGCAGCTGCACGAGGTCGCAGAGCTGGTTGACCATCCACAGCCCGCGGCCGTCCGGCTCCTCGGTGCTCGGGGCGAGTCGCCCGGTCAGGGGGTCCGCCACGACACCGCGGTCGGTGACCTCGCACACCAAGGCCTCCGGCGTGCGCCACAGTCGCAGGGTGCCGCCGTTGCCGTGCACGACCGAGTTGACACCCAGCTCGTGGAGCGCGAGCCCGAGGTCCTCGGCTCGTTCCTGCGGGACTCCGCAGACGCGAGCCACGTGGAGGGCCAGGTCGCGGACGGACCGCAGGGTCTCGTGCGTGATGGTCCGGACGATGCTCGTGACCGGCGGATCCGGGAGCGGCGTCGCAAAGGCCAACGCACCCTGCTCGCCTCCCGCGTAGGACTCGTTCGCCGTCGGCGTGCCATTCGGCTGCGCCACCCACGGGTGCGAGTGCAGGGCGACGTCGACGACCTCATCAGGCAGCGCCCCGACCTCGTAGGGGCAGCGCAACCACAACGGCGCCGACGCCGGGATGGCGTCGTTGAGCAGGGCCTCGTGCAGCTGGCACTCGCTGACCTCGACACTCGACCGCCCCGCCCAGAGGGGTTCACCAACCCCACGCGAGGGTCGGTCCCCCGACTCGGTCACGAACTGGACCCACGCCGCGATGATCCGTGCAGGGTTGGCGCCGAGGTGTTCCATGGCGGCGAAGTCCACGTGCCTGGCCTCGTCGCCGAGGGCCGCCCGGACCGCCTGCAGGCGAGGTGCGGGGAGCGCCACGAGGACGCGTTCGCCAGCCAGCAGCCCCCCGCGCACGAAGTCGACGGTGTCGTGGACGAACGCATCCGGACGCGACCAGAACATCACGTCATGGACGTAGCCGTTGCTGGCGCGCGCTTCCCCCACGGCGAGGGAGGAAGGTGTCATGCCCATGAGAGCTCCGTGCGCGCGGCCGACCGGGACGCAGCACCCGGACTCACGCAAAGGGTACGCCTCCACGCACGCCGACGGTGCAAGTCCGGAAAACCTGCTGAACAGCGAAAACGTGTCATCGCCATGGCGCATCTGGGAAGGTGGGCGGTGGCGGCCTGACGTCGCCGTCACACGCGATGGACCACTGCGTGAGGGACCAACCAGGAGGACCAGATGAAGATCGGCATTCCGCGCGAGGTCAAGAACAACGAGTACCGCGTGGCCATCACCCCATCGGGTGTGCACGAGCTCGTCGTCAACGGCCACGAGGTCTTCGTCGAGAAGGAGGCGGGGGTCGGTTCCTCCATCCTCGACGAGGACTACATCGCCGCGGGTGCGACGATCCTCGGCACCGCGGACGACGTCTGGGGCACCGGTGACCTGATCCTCAAGGTCAAGGAGCCGATCGAGCCGGAGTACCACCGGATGCGCGAGGGCCAGACCCTCTTCACCTACCTGCACCTCGCCGCCGACCAGCCCCTCACTGAAGAGCTCGTCAAGCGCAAGGTCACCGGTATCGCCTACGAGACCGTGGAGCTTCCGGACCGTTCGCTGCCGCTGCTCGCCCCGATGTCCGAGGTCGCCGGCAGGCTGGCTCCCCAGGTCGGCGCTCAGACCCTGATGCGCGCCCAGGGCGGCCGTGGCGTCCTCATGGGCGGGGTCAGCGGGGTGTATGCCGCAAAGGTGGTTGTCATCGGCGCCGGGGTCTCCGGCATGAACGCCGCCGCGATCGCCCTGGGCATGCAGGCCGAGGTGCTGCTGCTCGACCGCGACATCGCCAAGCTGAGGCACGCGGACGCCATCTACCAGGGGCACTGCCAGACCGTCGCCTCCAACGCCTACGAGGTGGAGCGGGCCATCATCGACGCGGACCTGGTCATCGGCGCGGTGCTGGTCCCCGGTGCCAAGGCACCCAAGCTGGTCACCAACGAGCAGGTCTCCCGGATGAAGCCGGGCTCGGTGCTCGTCGACATCTCGATCGACCAGGGCGGTTGCTTCGAGGACTCGCGGCCGACCACGCACGCCGACCCCACCTACGAGGTGCACAACTCGGTCTTCTACTGCGTGGCGAACATGCCGGGCGCGGTGCCCCACACGAGCACCTATGCCCTCACCAACGTCACCCTCCCGTATGCCGTGCAGCTCGCCAACCAGGGATGGCGCGACGCGCTGAGGGCCAACGGGCCCCTCGCCCTGGGGCTCAACACGCACGACGGAGCAGTGACGTACGCACCCGTTGCCGAGGCCCACGGCTTCGAGTCCGTCGACCTGAAGACCGTGCTGGCCGGCTGATCCCCTCCGCTGTCGGCGGGCGAGACTAGCGTGGGTCCGTGCTCCTCGCTGACGTCGTCGCCGCCTCGCGTGCTGCCACTGAGACGCGGTCCCGGCTGGCCAAGACGGCAGCCGTGGCCGACGCGCTGCGTGCGGCCGGCCCACACGACGCGGCGACGGTCGCGGCATACCTCTCGGGGGTGCTGCCGCAGCGACGCGTGGGGGTGAGCTGGCGCGGGCTGTCCGCCCTCCCCGAGCCGGCGCCTTCGGCCACCATCACGGTGGCGGAGGTCGACGCCGCCCTCACCACGATCGGCGCCATCTCGGGCTCGGGGTCGGGGGCCACCAGGGCAGCCGCGGTGGGGGCCCTGTTCGCCCGGCTGACCGCACCCGAGCAGGACTACCTCCGAGCGCTGGTGACCGGGCAGGTGAGGCAGGGCGCTCTCGACGGCGTGATGCTGGCGGCGATCGCGTCGGCCTCCGCGCTGCCGGAGGCCGACGTCAGGCGCGCGGTGATGCTGGCAGGGCATGCCGGGCCGGTTGCCGCGGCGGCCCTGACCGGGGGCGCCGACGCGCTGGCCGCGATCCACCTCGAGGTCGGTCGACCGCTGCGACCGATGCTCGCGGCGTCGGCCCCGGACATCGACGCCGCGTGGGAGCAGGTGGGTGACACCATCGAGGGGGTCGTGGTCGACGGCAAGCTCGACGGCATCCGGCTCCAGGCACACCGCAACGGCGACGAGGTGCGCCTGTTCACGCGCTCGCTCGACGACATCACCGATCGACTACCTGAGGTGGTCGAGGCAGTCCTCGCACTGGACGTCGAGACCGTCGTCATCGACGGCGAGGCCATCGCGCTCGACGCCGCAGGGCGACCCCGCCCGTTCCAGGAAACAGCGTCCCGCACGATGAGCAGCACCGGTGTACCCGAGCTGAGGGCCCGGGTGCCGGTCACCCCGTACTTCTTCGACCTGCTCCATGTCGACGGCGAGGACCTGCTCGAGCTGCCGGCCTCGGTTCGGTTCGCCCGGCTCGCCGAGCTGGTTCCCGGCCCCTCCCTGGTGCCACGGATCACCGCGGCCACGTCCGCAGAGGCAGGGGACTTCTTCGGGCGCCTGGTGGGCGATGGGCACGAGGGCGTCGTGGTCAAGGCCCCGTCAGCGCCCTATGCCGCCGGCCGACGTGGTGCGGGCTGGGTGAAGGTCAAGCCCCGGCACACGCTCGACCTCGTGGTGCTCGCGGTCGAGTGGGGCAGCGGCCGACGCCGTGGGTGGCTGTCCAACATCCACCTCGGTGCCCGCGACCCAGATACGGGCGGACTCGTGATGTTGGGCAAGACTTTGCAGGATCGTTACGAACCCGGCTGGACCATGGTTGGAAAGACCTTCAAGGGAATGACCGACGAGATGCTGGCGTGGCAGACCGAGCGCTTCCTTGCACTCGAGACTCAGCGCGATCGTCACGTCGTCTACGTGAGGCCGGAGCAGGTCGTCGAGATCGCCTTTGACGGCGTCCAGCGGTCAAGTCGTTACCGGGGTGGCGCTGCGCTCCGCTTCGCCAGAGTCGTCCGTTATCGGGATGACAAGGAACCGGACCAAGCCGACACGATCGACATGGTTCGGTCGCATCTGGAAAAGCCGGTGCCCTAATCGGTCGCCCAAGCGGAGCGAACGGACAGCGCAGGACGGCCCTGGGGAGCCTCCGGATGCCGGATTGACGGCGCTCCTGGATGCCAGAACCGAGAGACGCTGGCCGCGGCCCGCGCTGAAGGCTCCTGTCCCCTGTCCGGACTGCTCGGGCTCTGGGAGTGGATCCCGGTTCCCCCGCCTCGCTCCGGAATGCGCTAGAACACGATGCTGATGACGTCCTCGATGAACGCGGCGACCTTGGCGGCGCCGGGTCGGTAGCGCGTCGGGTGGCCACATCGGTTCCGGAGATCCAAACCCTCCTGGAGGGTCTGCCACTCGCCCTTGTCGAGCAGACCGACTTCCCTGAAGGCGAGCAGTTGGGTGACGTCCTTGACTCCAGAGAAGTCCTCGACCTTGGAAACAGACTTCGATCGCTGGTCGTGCTTCTGGATCGCCTGGTTGATCACGGACGTTCCGTAGGCTAGGGCCGCTTGCTGAAGGTGTCGGATCGCTCCAGACCACAGGAACACGACAGCAGCGCGCCGTGCGTCAACCTGATAGCAAGTCAGAGCTTCCTCGACGTAGCCCTTGATGACCTCGTCGCCGATTCGTCCGAGTAGCGCCGTTAGACCATCGGCGGCGTTGACCGCTTCAGGTTGCGGCGCGTGGAGCCCCAGCAAGTCCGCGACGTGGCTCTCGCCGGACGTCGTGAGCGACCACCGATGTGGGCGTGTGCCAGGCTCCACCTTCACCAGCGCCCCAGCCTTTCCGAGAACGTCTGCGACGTTGAACTGTTTTGCCTTCGGGACTCGTGCGGCAGTGAGCGCCTGCTTCAGCTCCGACGCCGTGATTCCGTCGGGCGCATGCTTGAGATAGAGCATCGCGGCGAGGCAGATGTCACGACGCGATCCAGTCAGCACGGGGCTGAGGAACTCAAGCAGAGTCGGCTGGGTCACTTCTTCGGCTCCGCGGGCAGTTCGTGCTCGACCCGGTTCTCGCCTCCAATGACCACCTTGATGTCGTCGCGCTTACGGCTGTCGAGCCAGCCCTTGGCGCCTGCCTGCTGAGCGGTGTTTGCCAGATCGCTCGGGATGGGCCACTCCATGTGCTTGAAGCAGGTGTACACGCGGTCGAGCGTGGCAGGCTGATCGCCTTCCAGAATCCGAGTGAGCCAGTACACGGAAACGAGCACCTTGTCGAGCACGGTCTTTGGCTGCTTCTCGCCGACGAAATTCTTGAGGCTCTTCGGACCGCCTCGGACCATGTCCAGGTCCTTGTCGAGAGAGAACGATTGCTTCGCTCGCGAACCTGCGGACTTACGCGCTGTGCGCTTCGCGGTGCCCGTGCCGTTCGCGGCCGCGAGACCGGAAGGCTCGGTGACGGTACGCGCGTCCGCCTTGCTATCGCCGGACGCCAATCCGTCGGTCACGCCCTCGTCGTCGTCGGAGCCCGCGCCCACCTGGAACGCGCCGATTAGTGCTTCCAACACCTGACTCTGAATCGCCTCGGAAGTGAACTTCTCGACCGCCTCTGCGATCGCCGGCATCCGCTTCAGCAACTGATCGAGTTCCGCCTCAGCCATGTGTCCCCCTAGTGGATAGGTACAGAACATCTCACAGATTCTGTATTTCCACACGCAGATTGCGGTGCGCTTCCAGAATGAGCCACCTGGTAGTGGGCGGGCGCGTCGCACTCGCACCGACTCCCGATGGGGCCCGAGCGCATCATCCGCGCGGTTCCTGGACGTGCTCGTTCCGCCCGCGAGTACAGCGCGGCGCCAGGCCCTCTCGGTGCGTTCCGAGACGGGAATCAGACGTCGAGACTCTCGTCGAGACCCCCTCCCGTCACATAGGTCTGCTGAAGGTTTTGAGGGGTGAAGGCAGCGGCTCGACGTACCGCAGTGGCCAGCCTCAACGCAAGGAAGTCATCCGGAATACGCTTTACCGATCGACGACTCTCATACGGCTTCTCGACGACGAACCGTTCGTCCGTTGTGGCCGATGCGCGGACCTCGATAGCCACCGCGTCCGTCTGGTCGTCCGGCACAGCCTCGGGATTGGTGATCGCGAGTTCAGCGATTCGAAGCATGTCAGCTTGGTGCCACGCGATGCTCAGGATCCAACTACCGTGCCGCTCACCGAAGGAAACCTCCGAAGGTTCGTTGCCCCGCGCCTCGGAGACCACGCCCGGTAGGCGTGCTTCCCACTCTGCGAGCAGACCTTGCTGTTCCTTGAAGGACTCGGCTGCCATGACTACCTCACTTCAAGAACGCCGACGTGGACGACGGCTTCTCCCGGAAAGCCGTTGGGAAGGTAGTACTCGATTCCCTGACCCAGCCGTATCCAAGCGGGACCCCTAACGATTTCGACTTCGTTAAGGTCGAGTAGAAGAACGTGCTTACGCGGCGTGCCCGGGGTGAAGAGCGCCAGCCAAGACACGACATCGTCGGGACTGATGGCTGTCGGCGTCACCCAATGTGGCCGATCGCTTCCTGCGTTGAAAGAGGTCAACTGAGACGGGGTCAAGTAGCGGAGGGCATAGCGGTTACCGAAGTCCTCGGCTACCTCTGATCCGGTCCTGTCGGGGAGGCCTCTAACATCCTCCGTGCGCGCAGCGATTGCCTGCACCGTTTCGATTCGCTCTTGGTCGAGCAGTGTCGAGAGCCACGAGCTGCTCATGAAGCCCCTCCCGGTTCGGACCTGATCGTTACAGGCCCAGTCAGGTCCGGATCCTCGCAAAGTTCAGGGCTTGATGAAAGTCCCCGAAGGTCCGGCGCTGCCTCGGCGCCACGGCGGGACCGTGCGAGAGCGGTTCTCCAACCTCCAAAGTATCGGTCACGATGGTGGCAGGAAGACGTTCAAGGGCATGACCGACGAGATGCTGGCCTGGCAGACGGAGCGGTTCACCGAGCTGGCCACCGACGGCACCGAGGGCTACGTCGTGCCCGTCCGTCCCGAACAGGTCGTCGAGATCGCCTTCGACGGCATCCAGACCTCGTCGCGCTATCCAGGGGGGATGGCGCTGCGGTTCGCGCGGGTGCTGCGCTACCGCGACGACAAGACGGCCGAGGAGGCCGACACGATCGACGCGGTGCGCAACCACCTCACCTGACGTGCACGCTGACGGATAGGTTGCTCGCATGGGGGGAAGTGCACGGTTGTTCTGCGACGACGCGGCCGCGTTCGAGCCCGCACCGGAAGCGAGCCTCATCCAGTCGTTGGAGGCCGAACTCGGCGTCACACTTCCCGAGGCGTACGTGCGTCTTGCGAGCAAGCACAATGGCGGTCGCCTCGCGCGGGATGCCCATCGGACCGGCTCGCCGACGACGTGGGCAAGGGATCATGTCGGCATCACGAACATCGCTGCGATCGGCCGGACCGCGCCCTTCAGCCTTGGCGGGGAGCTCGGCAGCCGCTTCTGGGTCCGGGAGTGGGGCTATCCCGACATAGGCGTCTACTTCGCAGATTGTCCCTCTGCCGGGCACGACATGATTGCCCTCGACTATCGCGGCTCGGGCGAGCCCACAGTCGTGCACGTCGACCAGGAGGTCGACTACCGGATCACGCTGCTCGCAGCCGACT
Organism: Pedococcus sp. P2_F6; assembly: GCF_056403675.1. NCBI lineage: Bacteria > Bacillati > Actinomycetota > Actinomycetes > Micrococcales > Intrasporangiaceae > Pedococcus > Pedococcus sp. P2_F6. The sequence goes on along the minus strand of NZ_JBFUEZ010000001.1, from coordinate 549,742 downwards.
TCGCCTCGTTCGTCGAAGGTCTCGTACCGGAGGGCGACTTTCGGTAGCCGCTGTCCCGCCGGATGTGACCGCTCACCCGACCGGGTCACGCGACACGCCGTATCCGACGTATCACCGGTCCAGGCCCGGCCTCTTGGGAGTCAGGACGTGCCAAGGGGCGGCGCGGCCAAGGGGGGCAGGATCATGCAGACGCGACACCACACCCGGGCGGACACGGCCCACCACCACCCTCACGTGCACCGGGCAGGGACCGGCACGTGGCGCTGGCAGTGCGACTGCGGTGGCGCCTCCTGCCGGACGGCCACCTCGGGGCTGAGCTGGCGCGAGGCCGTGATCGCGGCGCTGAACCACGCCACCTGCCTGGCCCCCTGAGCAACCTGACTCGGGCACGGCGCGCAGCACCCTAGGCTGGGCGTCGTGCTCGACCAGATCACCGCCACGCGCTACGTCACTCCCCTCAAGGAGGGTGGCTCACTGCCGGGCATCGTCGAGGCCGACGACTTCGGCACCTACGTCGTGAAGTTCCGCGGAGCGGGGCAGGGCGTCAAGGTCCTCGTCGCCGAAGTCATCGTTGGCGAGCTGGCGCGCGCCCTCGACCTCAACGTGCCCCGCATGGTGGTCGTCGACCTCCAGGCACCGATTGCCAAGTATGAAGCGGACGAGGAGGTCCAGGACCTGCTCACGGCCAGCCTCGGCCACAACCTCGGCATCGACTTCCTGCCCGGCTCGTTCGGGTACGACGGCTCACGGCCACCCGCACCCGACACGGCCGCCGACATCCTGTGGCTCGACGCCTTCACCGCCAACGTCGACCGCACCTGGAGCAACCCCAACCTCCTTGTCTGGCACCGCAACCCGTGGCTGATTGACCACGGTGCGGCGCTGTACTTCCATCACGGCTGGCCGAGTCGGGGCGCCGACCCACAGCGATTCGCCGACCAGTCCTTCGATGCCAGCACCCACGTCCTTCGCGATGTCGCCTCCGGCACCGGCGCCGCCCACGAGCGGCTGTCCCCCACCATCACCTCCGAGCTCCTTGCCGGCGTCGTCGACGCGGTGCCCGACGGCTGGCTGGAGCAGGCACCCGGTCTCGACACGCCCCGAGCCGTCCGAGCGGCCTACGTCGAGCACCTCCTGGCCCGCGTCGCGAACCCGACGGCCTGGCTTCCAGGGGACCTGTCATGACCGTCCACGGCTACCAGTACGTCGTGCTTCGCTGCGTGCCCCGCGTGGAGCGCGAGGAGTTCCTCAACGTCGGGCTCGTCCTCTACAGCCAGGGCGCCGACTTCCTCGAAGCGGCCTACCGGGTCGACCCGGTCAGGCTGCACGCCTTCGCACCCCAGGTCGACGTCGACGACGTCGACCAGGCGCTGGAGACCATCTGCCAGGTATGCCGCGGCGTCACCGGTGGTGGGCTGCCCACCCTGGGTGGGCTCGGGCGCAGGTTCGGCTGGCTCAGCGCGCCCCGGAGCACTGTGGTCCAGCCCGGGCCGGTGCACGGAGGCCTCACGGCGGACCCGGCCAGCGAGCTGCGCGACCTCCTTCAGCGCCTCGTCGACTGACCCGTGGGGCGCAGGGCCCACGCGGCCACCGCGCCCGCAGCGGCCACGTTGAGGGAGTCCACACCCCCGGCCATGGGGATGGTCACCGTCAGGTCGGCCGCGTCAAGGGTGTGGTGGGACAGCCCGTCTCCCTCGGTGCCGAGCACGAGTGCCAGTCGTTCTGGCGGGTTGGCGGCCAGCTCGTCGAGGCTCACCGCGTCGTCGGCCAGGGCCAGGGTGGCCACGGTGAACCCAGCGGCCTGGAGGTCGGCGATGCCGCCGGGCCAGGGGTCGATGCGCGTCCACGGCACCTGGAAGACGGTGCCCATCGAGACTCGAATCGACCGGCGGTACAACGGATCTGCGCATCGGGGAGTGACGAGGACCGCGTCGACCCCGAGGGCCGCGGCCGAGCGGAAGACGGCGCCCACGTTGGTGTGGTCGACGATGTCCTCGAGGACCAGCACCCGTCGGGCGCCGGCGACGAGGTCCGCCACGCTCGGCAGCTCGGGCCGTTGCATCGAGGCAAGCGCCCCACGGTGCAGGTGGAACCCCGTGAGCCGTTCGATGACGTCGTGCTCGCCGACGAAGACCGGTACGCCGCCGGCCTCGGCCTGCTCGACCAGGTCAGCCAGGTCGGTCAGCCACCGTTGGGCCATGAGGTAGCTGCGCGGTCGGTGCCCGGCCTGCAGGGCCCGCCGGATGACCTTCTCCGACTCGGCGATGTAGAGCCCGCGCTCGGGCTCGGTCCTGCGCCGCAGCGCGACGTCGGTGAGCGAGACGTAGTCGGTCAGGCGGTCGTCGTCGCTGCTGGTGATCGTGATGGGCACGGCGAGCAGGCTAGATCACTCAGGACAGGAGGGCGCGCACGATGACGCTCACGCTGGCCAGGACGCAGAAGGCGAGCACCGCCCGGCGCAACCGGTCGCGGTCGAGGCGGGCGCGGGCCGGAGCCGCCGCGGCATACCCCAAGGCCATGAACGGGATCCAGGCGAGGCCGGCCACGAGCTGTCCACGGGTGAACTCCCCTGCAAAGCTCAGCCCGGCGACCGCCATGGCGGCTCCAGCCAGGAAGAAGACCGACAGCGTGGCGCGCAGGCGGGTGGGGCGTTCGTGCTGCAGCACGAGCGCCAGGAACGGGCCGCCGATCGAGGCCGCAGTGCCGGAGAACCCTGCGATGGCGCCGGCCACGGCCGAGTTCACCGGAGTGGTTCGCACCTCGAGAGCCGAGACCGACGCGGCGACCGTGAGCAGGATGAGCACACCGGTGACGACGGAGATCGCCCGCACCGACAGCAGTGCCACTGCTGCGACGCCCAACGGCATGACCAGCAGCCGCGCCACGAGGGCCCATGACAGTGGCCGCCAGGCGATGTCGCGAGGCCCGTGGACGAGCTGGACCACCGGCAGCGAGAAGCTGGTCACCAGGAGGGCTCCCGGCATGAGCTCGGGTGCGAACAGCACGAGGAACGGGGCTGCGACCACGGCCATGCCGAAGCCGATCGACGACTGCACGAACGCTCCCGCGAAGAGGGCCAGACCGAGCAGCAGGACCGGAGTCCACTCCATCAGCTGAACCAGACGATCTTAATGATCCCGACGAGTCCCACCACGATGATGACGGCGCGCAGCGCAAGTGGGGGCAGCCGGCGGCCCACCTTCGCGCCGACGAAGCCGCCGGCGAACGCGCCCAGCCCGATGAACAGCGCCACCAGCCAGTCGATCCGGCCCCACGCCACCACCATGAAGGTGATGGCGGCCACGGCGTTGACGATGGTGGCGAGGACGTTCTTGAACCCGTTGAGCCGCTGGATGGGCTCGCTGGACAGGGCGCTCATCAGTCCCATCAGGATGACGCCCTGGGCGGCACCGAAGTAGCCGCCGTAGATGCCGGCGACCAGGACTCCCCCGGTGAGGGCCGCGCCGTGCCACGACGCCGGCGCGACCCCCGCCTCGTGGCGCTCGACGGCCCGAGCCTGCAGGCGGGGACCGACCACCACCAGCAGCAGCCCCAGGCCGATCAGGACCGGCACGATCGCCTGGAACGCCTCCGCGGGCAGCACGAGGAGCAGCACCGCACCGATGACGCCGCCGAGCAGGGACGCGGGTGCGAGCCGCAGGAGGGTGCGCCCGGCGCCCTCGAGCTCGGCCCGGTAGCCATGGACTGCCGTGACTCCCCCGGCCACCAGGCCGACGGTGTTGGACACGTTGGCCACCACTGGCGGGTAGCCGAAGAACAGCAGGGTGGGGAACGTGATGAGGGTGCCCGACCCGACCACGGTGTTGATGGTCCCCGCCGCCAGGCCTGCGAGGAAGATCCCGAGGGCTTCGAAGACGGACACCACGTCACCCTAGCGACGGGTGTCGCCCGTCCAAGACAGAGGTATGCCGCCCGCGCGGGTGCGTGGGCGGCATACCGTGTTGTGAGGTGGGGTCAGGCGGGCGGCGGCTTGGGCGCCTCGTCCGCGTCTGCCGGCGGCGGCTCCACGGGCAGCGAAGCCGGTGGGGCCGGCGGCTCGAAGTCGGGCACGGTGTCAGCCGGCGGCTTCATCGGGGGCTGGACCCGCTTCACCGGCGCCGCATGCTCGGTGGCCTCCTGGCTGGCCTTCCCCGCGAGCCCGCGGGCCTCCGCAAGGGCCTGCATGGGGTCCTCCAGAACGGTCTCGTCGAAGGCGTCGGCGAGCTGGCCGGGGTCGACCCACTCCTCCTCGCCGTCACCGTCCGGGCCAGTGGGCTTGTCCGTGGCACCCAGGGCCCCACCGATGCCGCGCAGGGCGTCCGTCAGCTCGCTGGGGATGATCCACATCTTGTTGGCGTCGCCACGGGCGATCTGCGGGAGCACCTGGAGGTACTGGTAGGCCAGGAGCTTCTGCGTGGGCTTGCCACGGTGGATCGCGTCGAAGACCTGCTGGATGGCGCGGGCCTGGCCCTGGGCCTCGAGGATGCGGGCCTGGGCCGAACCCTCGGCCCGGAGGATCTGGCTCTGCTTCTCACCTTCGGCCGTGAGGATCGCGGACTGCTTGGTGCCCTCGGCGTACAGGATCTGGGCGCGGCGCTCACGCTCTGCCTTCATCTGCTTCTCCATCGACTCCTGCACGGAGTGCGGCGGGTCGATGGCCTTGAGCTCGACGCGGTTGACGCGGATGCCCCACTTGCCCGTCGCCTCGTCGAGGACACCACGCAGCTGGGCGTTGATCTGGTCGCGGCTGGTCAGCGTCTGCTCCAGGTCGAGCGAGCCGATGACGTTGCGCAGGGTGGTGACGGTGAGCTGCTCGATGCCTTGGATGAAGTTGGCGATCTCGTACACGGCCGACTTCGCGTCGATGACCGAGTAGTAGATGACCGTGTCGATGTTGACGACCAGGTTGTCCGAGGTGATCACCGGCTGGGGCGGGAACGACACGACCTGCTCGCGCAGGTCGACGTTCGCGCGCACCTTGTCGACGAACGGCACCAGGAAGTGGATGCCGCCTTCGAGTGTGCGGGCGTAGCGGCCGAGCCGCTCGATGATCAGGGCAGTCTGCTGGGGCACGATGCGCACCGTGCGGAAGAGCACGATCAGCGCAAAGGCAACCAGGATCAGCAGGACGATGAAGCCTGCTCCAATGCCGTCCACGTCTACTCCGTTTTCTGACCCGCCGTGATGCCGGTGACGATCACGGTGGCCCCCTCGATGGATACAACCCGGACCTCTTGGCCGGGCTGGCATGGGTCGCCGCCTTGCGGCGTGCGTGCGGACCAGGTCTCCCCGCCCACCTTGACGCGACCGTCGGTCGCGGTGACGGCCTGCAGCACCCTCCCGCTGCGGCCGACGAGACCGGGCGCGCCGATTCCGTGGCTGGCCTCGGCGACCATGAACTTCCGGGTGATGATCGGGCGCACCAGCAGCAGGAGCAGTCCTGCGACGACGACGGCGACGATCACCTGACCCGGGAAGGCGACCCCGATCGCCGATGTCGCCGCTCCAGCCAGTGCACCACCGGCCAGCATGAGGAACACGAAATCGACCGTGGCGGCCTCGATGGCCGCCAGGATCAGCGCCACCCCCAGCCACGCGAGCCACGGGTTCTCCGCGAACCAGTCCATGACACCCCTCCCTCTCAGTGGTCAGGTAACTCTAGGACGACGGGCGAGGCTCGGACGTTCCTTCGTCGACACGCAGTCGCGCCGTCCACCGGTCGCCTCGACGCTCCAGCTCCAGGGGCATGCCGAAGGTGGCCGAGAGGTTGGCCTCGGTGAGGGTGATCTCGACCGGACCCTGCGCGACGATCCGTCCCTCGCGCAGCAGGAGCAGGTCGGTGAAGTTGGGCGGGATCTCCTCGACGTGGTGGGTGACCAGGATCAGGGCCGGCGCCTCCAGGTCGCCTGCGAGGACGCCCAGTCGCCGGACGAGGTCCTCGCGGCCACCGAGGTCGAGCCCGGCGGCAGGTTCGTCGAGCAGCATCAGCTCGGGGTCGGTCATCAGGGCGCGCGCGATCTGCACCCGCTTGCGCTCCCCCTCTGACAACGTGCCGTAGGTGCGGTCGGCCAGGTGGTCGGCCCCCAGGGCGACCAGCAGCTCGGACGCCCGAGCGTGGTCGAACGTCTCGTAGCTCTCCCGCCACCGGCCGACGACGCCGTAGGACGCGGTCACCACGACGTTGTGCACGATCTCGTCGAACGGGATCCGCTCGGCCAGGGCCGCCGAGGCCAGCCCGATGCGGGGTCGCAGCTCGAACACGTCGACCGCCCCGAGCACCTCGCCCAGCACACCGGCCACGCCGCGGGTCGGGTGCATCCGCGCTGCGGCCAGCTGGAGCAGTGTCGTCTTGCCCGCTCCGTTGGGGCCGAGGATGACCCAGCGCTGCCCTTCCTCGACCTCCCAGGAGACGTCGTCGAGCAGGGTCGCCTGACCCCGGACGACGCTCACTCCTGCGAACTCAAGGACGTCACTCATGGGACGGGACCCTATCGGCTTAGGCTGGCGGGATGCCCGAACTCCCTGCGTGCGTGCGCCTTTCGCTGTGGACGACACACGCGTGGGCCACGGGCACCCCGCTGGAGCGCTCGATCGCCCAGGCCCTTCCCGACATCGACCACGTCGCCGGTGACCTCGACCGCCTGGACCTGTGGCACGACCTCGGTGAGCGGGCCCTGCTCGTCGCCCTGCCGGCCCCCGGCGACCTCGTGGGTATGCCGGGTGCCTCCGTCGAGGCGCAGGGCGCGGCCGCCGCGGGCGGCGAGTGCGTTTTCGTTCCCGGCCTGGGAGGGCTTCTCGTGCCCACGATCTCGACCTATGGCGGCGGCCCCGAAGGAGGTCTGGACGTAGGCACCCGGGTGGACTGGACGGCATACGACGCAGATCCGGTGCCGCGCCACCGGGTGGAGGCGCTCGAGGCCTCGCAACTCGAGCGCCACCTGCGTGAGGAGATCCGCGCGGCAACCGAGGCGATCGACGCGATCGGCGGCCAGCCGTTCGGGGCGGGTGCGGCCCGCACGCTGGCCGACGCGGCCCTCGGAGGTCGCTGGGGCCTGCCACCCGCCCTGCCGGGCCGGGCCGCGCGCGTCATCGCCCTCGCGGGCACCATCGACTCGGTGGTCGACGTCGCGCTCCGCGCTGGCGACGGGGCCCTGACCGCGGCCGAGGCGTCGTCGAGGCACCGCGTCCTGCTGCGCCTGCAACGGGCCTCCGAGCGGGCCCTCGCCGACGCGACCAACGCCGCGTGTGCGGTGCTGGCCGGATGGCGACCAGCCTGACCACTGGGAGGGGTCCGTTCCGGCAACTAGACTCGGACGGCATGGCGGACCCCGCAGTCTTCGACCCCGCAATCATCCTCGTGTCCGAGCACCATGCCGACACCCTGCTCGAGGAGTTCCGGAGCCGGTACCAGCGCGACTACGACCTGCGCACCGCCGGCTCCTGTGGCGAGGCCGAGTCCATCGCCCGCGAGATCCATGACCGGGGTGACCACGTGGCGCTGTTCGTGACGGAATCGCGGCTGCCGGACGTCGAGAGCGTCCACGAGGCCTTCCACCGCTGGCGCCTCGTGGTGCCCACTGCCCGCCGCGTCGTCGCCGCGCCGTGGGAGTACTTCCTGGCGGATGCCCCCGGGCTCCGGGCCGGCATGGCCAAGGGCAAGTACGACGCCTACCTGCTCATGCCGCGTGGCAAGCGCGACGAGGAGTTCCACAACGCGATCACCGACCTGCTGTCCGAGTGGACCTCGACCGTCCCCCAGCCCGAAGTCGTGGCCGCCAAGGTCATCTCGCCGACCCAGGACGCGCTCACCATGGCGATCCGCGACTTCCTCGACCGGATGGGCATGCAGAACCGGGTGTGGCATCCCGACGAGCCGGCGCTCCAGGACTACCTCGCGGGGATCCGCGAGCAGCTCGGCGTGGACGAGCTGCGCTGGCCGGTGGTGACCGCGGCCAACCGGACACCGATCCAGGCCACGAGCGTCCGCGACGTCGCGATCGCGGTCAACGGCCCACCGCGCACCTTCGAGCTCGACGAGGTCGTCGACCTGGCGGTCGTCGGTGGCGGCCCGGCCGGACTCGCCGCCGCCGTGTACGGAGCGTCGGAAGGACTGTCCGTCGTGGTGCTGGAGGCGGAGGCGATCGGCGGGCAGGCCGGCACCAGCTCGATGATCCGCAACTACCTCGGCTTCCCCCGCGGCATCTCAGGCATGAGGTTGGCCCAGCGCGCACGGAACCAGGCCCTGCGCTTCGGGACCGAGTTCCTGACCGGCTGGGAGGTCACTGCTCTGGAGCCCGGGACCGACGGGGCTCCCCACCTCCTGCGCACCGGTGGGGGCGACGTCCGGGCCAGGACCGTAATCATCTCCACCGGGGTGGCGTACCGAAGGCTCGGAGTCCCGCGGCTCGACGCACTGGTGGGCGCCGGCGTCAACTACGGGGCGGCAATGACGGCGGCCCGCGAGATGGAGGGCTACGACGTCGTGGTCGTGGGAGGTGGCAACTCCGCCGGGCAGGCAGCGCTGCACCTGGCTCGGTTCGCGAGGTCGGTGACGATCGTCGTCCGTCGGGTCGGGCTCGAGGAGACGATGTCGCGCTACCTCATCGAGGAGATGGCCTACAACGAGCGCATCACGGTGCTGCCCTGCACCCGCGTGGTGGACGGTGGTGGTGAGGGCCAGCTGGAGTGGCTCTGCCTCGAGGACATCACCACCGGGAAGAGGACGACCAAGCAGGCGCGAGGTCTGTTCCTGCTGCTCGGGGCCGAACCGCGCTGTGACTGGCTGCCGCCCGAGCTTGCTCGCGACAAGCACAGCTTCGTGCTCACCGGGCGTGACGTGCCGCGGAGCAAGTGGGTCGACGACGTGCCGCCGGCCAATCTGGCGACCACGGTGCCCGGCATCTTCGCCGCCGGCGACATCCGGGCGGGCTCGATGAAGCGGGTTGCCTCGGCGAGTGGTGAGGGGGCGTCGGCCGTTCCCCTCGTGCACGCCTACCTCACCCCCACGACCGAGGACACCCCGACGACCGGGGACACCCCGACAGCCGAGGGCACCTCGACGACCGAAGACGAAAGGGTGGCCACCCCGGTCTCCTAGGCGCGGCCGCCGACGGGTGCGGTCAGGACTGGAGCATCCGCTGGCGCAGCACCTCGAGGTAGACCTGGTTGGTCCGCTCCCCGATGGTCGCCCAGGAGAACGAGTCGACTGCCCGCTTGCGCCCGGCCAACCCCATGGCGTCGGCCCTGGCCGGGTCGCTGACGGCGTCGGTCAACGCTGCGGCGAGGTCCGCGACGAACCGGTCCGCATCGAGGGGTATGCCGCTGCCGTCCTGTTTCTGGTCGATGGGCACCAACCAGCCGGTCTCGCCATCCACGACGACCTCGGGGATGCCGCCCGTCGCCGTGGCGACGACCGGGAGCTCGCACGCCATCGCCTCGAGGTTGACGATGCCCAATGGCTCGTAGATCGACGGACAGGCGAAAACCGTTGCAGCAGAAAGGAGTGCGACGACCTCTCCGCGCGGCAGCATCTCGGGGATCCAGACAACGCCCTCACGCGTCGCCTTGAGCTCGTCCATGAGGCTGGTCACCTCGGCCATGATCTCCGGGGTGTCCGGCGCCCCGGCGCACAGCACCACCTGGACGTCGGGTGGCAGCTGGGCGGCTGCCTTGAGCAGGTACGGCAGGCCCTTCTGCCGGGTGATGCGGCCGACGAAGATGACCGACTTCCCGTCGGGGTCGACCCCGTGCCGACGGACCGTGTCGTCGTCACGGTGGCGCTGCCACAGCTGGGAGTCGATGCCGTTGTGGACGACCTTGACGCGTTCGGGGTCGATCGAGGGATAGCTGCGCAGGACGTCCTGTCGCATGCCCTCGCTCACGGCGATGACGGCGTCGGCGCCCTCGTAGGCCGTGCGCTCCATGAAGGAGGACACGCGGTAGCCGCCACCGAGCTGCTCGGCCTTCCACGGGCGCATCGGCTCGAGGCTGTGGGCGCTCACGACGTGGGGCATGCCCCCGAGCAGGGACGCGACGTGCCCGCCGAAGTTGGCGTACCACGTGTGCGAGTGCACGAGGTCGGCACCGACGCAGTCACCGGCCATCGCCAGGTCGACGCCCATCGTCCGGACGGCCGCGTTCGCGGCACCCAGGTCCGGCAGGTCGGCATACCCCGTGGTGCCCTCCTCCGACACGGGTTCGCCGAACGCTCGGACCCGCGCATCGATGTCGCCGCGGTCGCGCAGCGCCCGCACCAGCTCTGCGACGTGCACCCCCGCGCCACCGTAGATGTTGGGCGGGTACTCCTTGGTCAGGATGTCGACTCTCACGGTCGTGAGATTAGTCGTGCAGTGGGGTCGCCGCGAGGGCGCGGATTGCCTAGGGTCGGACCATGCCTTATCGACGCGGGGTTCCCAAGGTTCTTGCCATCGTCCTCGCCGGCGGAGAGGGCAAACGACTGATGCCCCTGACCGCTGACCGGGCAAAACCAGCTGTCCCGTTCGGAGGGATCTATCGGCTCATCGACTTCGCCCTGAGCAACGTCGTGAACTCCGGCTACCTCAAGATCGTCGTGCTGACGCAGTACAAGTCGCACAGCCTCGACCGACACGTCACCAAGACCTGGCGGATGTCCACGATGCTCGGCAACTACGTCGCGCCCGTGCCTGCGCAGCAGCGCGTCGACAAGAACTGGTACCTCGGGTCAGCGAACGCGATCTTCCAGAGCCTCAACCTGATCACGGACGAGAAGCCCGACATCGTCGTGGTGGTCGGCGCCGACCACGTCTACCGCATGGACTTCTCCCAGATGGTGGCCCAGCACATCGAGACCGGTGCGGGTGTGACCGTGGCCGCGATCCGTCAGCCCATCTCGCTGGCGGACCAGTTCGGGGTCATCGAGGTCGACGACGCAGACCGGCGCAAGATCTCGGCCTTCAAGGAGAAGCCCAAGGACGCCAAGGGCCTGCCCGACTCCCCCGACGAGGTGCTGGCCTCCATGGGCAACTACGTCTTCGACGCCGATGTCCTCGTCGACGCCGTCACCCGCGACAACGACCGAGCGGGCAGCAAGCACGACATGGGCGGCGACATCGTGCCGGACTTCGTCGACAATGGCGAGGGCTACGTCTACGACTTCAAGGACAACGTCATCCCGGGTGCAACCCCACGCGACCAGGCCTACTGGCGCGACGTCGGGTCGATGGACTCCTACTGGGAGGCGCACATGGACCTGGTGTCCATCCACCCCGTCTTCAACCTCTACAACTACGACTGGCCGATCTACACCGACTACGGCCCGCTCGCCCCTGCCAAGCTCGTCCAGGGCGCTGCCGGCAAGTTCGGGGAGGCGCACAACTCCGCCGTCTCCCCCGGTGTCGTCATCTCCGGTGCCACCGTGACCAACTCGGTCCTGTCTCCGCGGTGCCACATCCACAGCGGCACGACGATCGACGACAGCGTGCTGCTCGACGGTGTCGAGGTCGGACGCGGCTGCGTCATCAAGCGGGCCATCATCGACAAGGGCGTCGTGGTGCCCGAGGACACCACCATCGGGGTGGACCCCGACAAGGACCGGGAGCGCGGGTTCATGGTCACCGAGTCAGGACTCACCGTCATCGCCAAGTTCCAGGAAGTCACCGGATGACGGACGCCCACCATTCGATCCGGATCGGCATCCAGCTCCAGCCACAGCACGCCGAGTACGCGTCGATCCGCCGGGCCGCGGCGGAGGCCGAGGAGATCGGCGTCGACGTCGTCTTCAACTGGGACCACTTCTACCCGCTCTACGGTGGGCGGGACGGTGAGCACTTCGAGTGCTGGACGATGCTGGGCGCCTGGGCCGAGGCGACGTCCCGCGTCGAGATCGGCGCCCTGGTCACCTGCAACAGCTACCGCAACCCCCAGCTGCTCGCCGACATGGCCCGAACCGTGGACCACATCAGTGGGGGTCGGCTGATCCTCGGCATCGGCTCGGGCTGGTTCGAGAAGGACTACGACGAGTACGGCTACGACTTCGGCACGGCCGGTGGACGGCTGAACAACCTCGCCCGCGACCTGCCGCTCGTCAAGCAGCGGTGGGCCAAGCTGAACCCGGCGCCGACGCGCGACATCCCGGTCCTGATCGGTGGGGGTGGCGAACGCAAGACCCTCAAGATCGTCGCCGAGCACGCGACCATCTGGCACGGCTTCGGCGGGCCCGAGACGATCGCCCACAAGCACGCCGTCCTCGACGAGTGGTGCGCCAGGATCGGGCGCGACCCCAGCGAGATCGAGCGGTCTGCCGGCGTCTCCGCCAGGCCGGGTCGCCACCCCGAGCAGGTCGCCGACTACGCCGCCGGCGCGGAAGCCCTGTATGCCGTGGGCACGCGGCTCTTCACCGTCGGGATCGGTGGTCCGAAGTACGACCTCGGGCCCGTGCGGGACCTGGTCGCATGGCGAGACTCCCGCCTGGGCGGCTGACCGGGGTCGGCGATCAGCCTGACGGGCACCGCCGTTGCCATGCTCATGAGTGTCGCCTGCGACGGATGGCACGAGCGCCAAGCACCGACGACCGCACGAGCACCCACCCGACCGCCAGGGTCAGGACCTCACTGTCCCGGGCTGGCTCGTGCCCTTGGACCAGCGGCGCCAGGACGGCAATAGTCAGGATGATGACGAGCACCAGTGCCTCACGGCGCAGCTCCTTACGGGTTGGCATGCGTCCCCTCTCAGGACCTACAGGTCTTGTAGTACGAATCGTATGCCGGCAGCGACGCGGCTCCACCCGTTGCCGGCATCCTGGCCTTGTAGCACTTCTTGAGTCGGATGGCGGTGTTCACAGTGCTTTTCACGTCGTCCTTGACCAGCAGGTATATAGCGCCGCAGGTGATCTTGGCGGTGGCCGTGGGAACGAAGCCGCACAGTAACCCGGGGATCTGGCTCGAGTTGGTGTCCATGAAGTTCTTGAGCTGCCACGTCTCTGACCAGGACATCTCGACGTAGTAGATCGGCGTGTAGTACCACCAGCCCGCTGTAACCCACGGATCCATGACTATCGGGAACGCCGCCCCCTTGGTGTCCACGACCTGGCGCAACGAGCGGCCCTCGACGACGAAGCGCGTCTTCAGGAAATGACCCTTTGCGTCGACCGCCCACGGACGCTCAACGTGGCCCTCGGTGACCCCGTCTTCGTTCTTGATCTCGAGCGTGCCGTCAATGGCCGGAGCCATCGTCCAAGCCTCCGGGATGACGTTCTCGAACACGCCGTCGGTGCGCCCCTGCGGCAACTCTGCGACCAGCCTCAGCCCGACGCCGTCGGCCTGAGCCCACGTCCGCAGGCCTCTAGCAGGCGCTATTGCCTGGCCGCCCTTGTTCAGCCCGGCGCTTGGCACACCCTCGCCGAGCTGGCCGGTCCGCGCCACGACCATGTCGGCCGCGAGGTCTGGCGCCTCCGCTCCGCTGGCGGGCGCGCTCACGCCGGAGACGAGCCCGACTGACACGATGACGAGACTGATGATGCGCTGCATGCCGCTCCCCTTTTGACGCCCGTCGCTCCGGACGCGTTCGAGGAACATAGATCCTTATGCCGGTCCATGACCATGACTGAGCATGACTGACTAGATCTATATCTCACCGTTATCTATGTGGTGCTTGTACACCGGGGGTGCGGGACCTGGTCGCATGGCGAGACTCCCGCCTGGGCGGCTGACCGGCGTCGATAGTCTGGAGCCGTGCCCGAGCTGACCGCGCAGACGCTGCTCGTGACCATCTCCGGTGAGGACCGGCCGGGCGTCACCAGCACGTTCTTCGACGCCATCGCCGACGTCGGCGCGGAGGTCCTCGACCTCGAGCAGGTGGTGGTCCGTGGGCACCTGACGCTGGCGATGCTGCTGTCGGCGGGGGACGCCGAAGCGCGACTGCGCTCGGTCCTGACGTCGGTGGGCCGCGACCTCGACCTCAAGGTCAAGATCAAGGTCGGCACCGGCGACAGCATGCACCGGCGCAGCGGGCGGGCCGCTGTGGTCGTCCTCGGGGCGCCGCTGCGGGCCAGCGGCGTCGCCGCGATCACGGCACGCATCGCCTCGCACGGTGCCAACATCGACCGCATTCGTCGGCTGTCGCGCTATCCGGTCACCACGGTCGAGTTCGACGTCTCCGGTGCTGACGTCGATCGACTGCGGCGTGAGCTCGCCCTCGAGTCCAGCGTCCACGGCCTCGACATCGCGGTGGCCGCCGGCGGGTTGGCGCGCCGCGGTCGACGTCTGGTGGTGATGGACGTGGACTCGACACTGATCCAGGACGAGGTCATCGAGCTGCTGGCCAGCCACGCAGGCCGCGAGGCCGAGGTGGCGGCAGTGACTGCCGCCGCCATGCGCGGAGAGCTCGACTTCGCCGACAGCCTGCGGGAACGAGTCGCCGCCCTGGAGGGCCTACCCGTGAGCGTGCTGGACGAGGTCCGTGCCGCCGTCCAGTTCACGCCCGGTGCGCGCACCCTCGTCCGGACCCTGAAGCGACTCGGGTTCACGGTGGCCATCGTGTCCGGCGGCTTCATCGAGATCGTCGAGGACCTCGCTCGCGAGCTCGGCATCGACCACGCCCACGCCAACCGGCTCGAGGTGCGCGACGGCATACTCACCGGCCACCTGGTCGGGGACATCGTGGACCGGGCGGGCAAGGCCGCAGCGCTTCGCCGCTTTGCCGCCGAGGCGGGCCTGCCGCTCTCGCGCACCGTGGCGATCGGTGACGGGGCCAACGACCTCGACATGCTGCAGGCGGCCGGCCTCGGCGTCGCCTTCAACGCCAAGCCCGTGGTCCGCGAGCAGGCCGACACCGCCGTCAACGTGCCCTACCTCGACGCGGTGCTCTACCTGCTCGGGATCACGCGTGAGGAGATCGAGGAGGCGGACGAGGCGGACGGCACGCCGACCCCCGCTCCGCCGATCCCCACCCCCTGACTCCTAGGCTGACGCAATGGCAAGTACGCAGGGCCGCACGGTCCGCAAGGTTCCCACCCTGTTCATCATCGGCGGAGCGGAGGACCGGGTCGGAAAGGCAACGGTCCTGCGCCGGTTCGTCCGACTTGCTGGGGGCAGGCGGGCGCGGATCGTGCTGATCCCCACCGCGTCGTCGTTCGAGGACGAGGTCGTCGCCTCCTACCGCGAGGTGTTCACGCGTCTGGGTGCCCCGGACATCGAGGTCGTGAACCCACCCAACCGCGCATCCGCCCAGGACCAGGAACTGGTCGCCCTGCTCGACCAGGCGACCGGTATCTTCATGAGCGGCGGCAGCCAGCTCAAGCTCAGCCAGCGGTTCCCGGGCACGCCGCTGGGGGAGGCCCTGGCCCGCGCCCACGATCGCGGTGCCGTCATCGGCGGGACGTCGGCCGGGGCCTCGATCATGAGCCAGTTCATGATCTCGATGGGCGAGGAGGGCGTGACGCCCCGACAGCGCTACGGGCAGCTGACGGCGGGGCTCGGGCTCATCGACGGTGTCATCATCGACCAGCACTTCGCCCAGCGCTCCCGGTACGGGCGGCTGATGTCCATGGTCGCCGCCTCGCCCAACCTGATCGGCGTGGGCATCGACGAGGACACGGCGATCGAGGTGCGCGACCGGCGCGTCTTCACCGTGCACGGCAGCGGCGTGGCCTTCGTCCTCGACTGCCGCGCCGCCGAGTCCGATGCCCCGGACGCCCGCAGAGGTGCCCCCTTGATGGTCTCGGGCGCTGTGGTGCATTCACTCCCCGCAGGCGCTACGTTCGACCTCTCCGAGGTTCGCCTCGTCGACTTCGTCGAGAAGCACCCCGATGTCGCGGTGGCCCTCGCGACGGCCAAGGCCTGACCCACCGCCTCGCACTGCCCGACCCGCAAGGAGATCCCATGGCAGATCGCCCCACCCCCACCGGCCCCCCGGCACCCGAGCTCTCGATCGTCGAGTCCCGGGTCTACCGCGGCGGGAACATCTGGTCGTACAGCCCGGCGATCCACCTGGTGGTCGACCTGGGGGTGCTCGAGGCCTACCCGACCGACACGCTGACCGGGTTCACCGACCGACTCCTCGAGCTGCTGCCCAACCTGGAGAACCACACCTGCTCCCGGGGCGTGAAGGGCGGCTTCATCGAGCGGTTGCGCGAAGGCACCTGGCTCGGACACGTCGCCGAGCACGTCTCGCTCCAGCTCCAGCAGGAGGCGGGGCACGACCTGCGGCGCGGCAAGACACGCGCGGTCAAGGGTCAGGCCGGGGTCTACAACGTCATCTACGACTACGCCGACGAGGCTGTCGGCCTGGCCGCAGGTGTGCTCGCAGTGCGGCTGGTCAACCACCTCGTGCAGGCCGAGGAAGGGTTCGACTTCGCCGAGGAGCTCGACCTCTTCCTGAGGCGGGCGCAGCGGACGGCCTTCGGCCCGTCCACGGGTGCGATCCTCGAAGAAGCGATCTCGCGCGACATCCCCTACATCCGGCTCAACGCGGCCTCGTTCGTGCAGCTCGGCCAGGGCGTCCACGCCCAGCGGATCCGCGCGACCATGACCTCCAAGACCGGTGCCCTGGCCGTCGACATCGCCGGCGACAAGGACATGACCACCCGGCTGCTGGGCTCTGCCGGGCTCCCGGTGCCCAAGCAGGAGACCGTGCGCACGGCCGACGGCGCAGTGGCCGCCGCCAAGCGGATCGGCTACCCCGTGGTCGTCAAGCCGCTGGACGGCAACCACGGTCGGGGTGTGTGCCTTGACCTGACCACGGAGGAGCAGGTCCGCGCGAGCTTCGTCATCGCCGAGGGCGAGTCGCGGCGTGGTTACGTCATCGTCGAGTCGCTGGTCACGGGTCGCGACTACCGCTGCCTCATCGTCGGCGGCAAGATGCAGGCCATCGCGGAACGCGTGCCCGCCCACGTCATCGGCGACGCCAGCCACACAGTGGCCGAGCTCGTGGAGATCACCAACGCCGATCCGCGCCGTGGAGTGGGCCACGAGAAGGTGCTGACCCGGATCAAGGTCGACGACGCGGCCACAGCACTCGTGCGGGACCAGGGCTTCGAGCTCGACGACGTGCCGCCCAAGGACCAGATGGTCAAGCTGGCCCTCACGGGCAACATGTCGACCGGTGGCATCTCCGTGGACCGGACCTTCGACGCGCACCCGGACAACGTCGAGATCGCCGAGGAGGCGGCCCGCATGATCGGGCTCGACGTCGCGGGCATCGACTTCATCTGTCCCGACATCGCCTCCCCCGTCCGCGAGACGGGGGGCGCGATCTGCGAGGTCAACGCGGCCCCGGGTTTCCGGATGCACACCCACCCGACCGTCGGCGAGCCGCAGTTCATCGCCAAACCGGTCGTGGACCTGCTGTTCCCACCCGGCTCCCCCTCACGGGTGCCGATCGTGGCGGTCACCGGGACCAACGGCAAGACCACAACGTCGCGGATGATCGCCCACATCTTCAAGGGCATCGGACGCAAGGTCGGCATGACCTCGACCGACGGCATCGTCATCGACGAGCGCCTCGTCTACAAGGCGGACGCCTCCGGTCCTCGCTCGGCACGGATGGTCCTGCAGAACCCACGCGTCGACTTCGCGGTGATGGAGGTGGCCCGCGGCGGCATCCTGCGCGAAGGGCTCGGCTACGACCGCAACGACGTCGCGGTGGTGACCAACGTCGCCCCTGACCACCTGGGAATGAAGGGCATCGACACCCTGGCCCAGCTCGCCGACGTCAAGGCCGTCGTCGTGGAAGCGGTGCCCCGCAACGGTTTTGCGGTGCTCAACGCCGACGACGAGCTCGTCCGCAAGATGCGTCGCAAGTGCTCGGGCGGCATCGTGTGGTTCTCGCTGCAGCCGCCCGGCAGCAAGGTCCGCGAGTTCATCGAGGACTACTGCCGCCGTGGCGGTCGCGCCGTCGTCCTCGACCACACCGACCGCGGCGACATGATCGTGATCAAGCACGGACGCCGCTCGATGCAGCTCGCGTGGACCCACCTGCTGCCGTCGACCTTCGGCGGCACGGCGAAGTTCAACGTCGCCAACGCCATGGCTGCGGCTGGCGCGGCGTTTGCCGCGGGCGCCGGGCTGCACGAGATCCGCCAGGGGCTGCGGACCTTCACCACGAGCTACTACCTCTCCCCCGGGCGGATGAACCTCGTCAACGTGCACAACGTGGACGTGTTCGTCGACTACTGCCACAACGCGCCAGGCATGCGGGTGCTCGGCGAGTTCGTGGAGAGCTATGCCGACCAGAAGGCCGGCCAGTCGGATCTCGGCAAGGTGTCGCGCATCGGCATGGTGTCGACAGCCGGTGACCGTCGCGACGACGACATGCGTGAGCTGGGCGCTCTCGCGGCTCGCCACTTCGACGTCGTGGTCGTCCGTGAGGACGAGCGCAAGCGCGGGCGGCCCGCCGGTCAGACGGCAGACCTCATCGCCGAGGGCGCAAAGGGTGAGATCGGCAAGGAGGGCGTGCGCTGCCGTCAGGTGGAGATCGTGCTCAACGAGGTGGACGCGGTGCGACACTGCATGGCGCGAGCCAACCCCGGGGACGTCGTGGTGCTCTGCGTCGACCAGCACGCGGAGGTGCTCGGTGAGCTGGAGTCGATGACCAAGCACGCCCAGGCCGGCGCCCACAACAAGCAGGGCATCGGCGACCCGGACCTCGACCCCGTCGAGATGCAGTCCGAGGCCCAGCAGTCGGGTGACGAGGCGGCCGCCGCCGAGGCTTCCGAGGTCGAGCCAGCCACCACCTGACCGAGGTCAGCGCTCGCGCAGCTCCGCGGCATACCCTGACAGGGCACGCTGGTAGGCGAGGGCGTCGTCGTCGCCAGCATGGTGCAGCAGCACGTCGATGAGGTCGGCGACGGAGGACTCGGCGTGTCCGCTGTCGACCCCCGCGAGGGCGCGGAAGGCCTCGACGGCCACGCTGCCCGGCCGCTCGGCGCTGAGCTCGGTGAGCAGCGAGTAGGCCAGCTCGGGCTGCCCGGCCACCCGCAGGCTCGATGCCAGCTGGATGCGCGCCCGGTGGCGCTGGGGTTCGCGCAGGCCCGAGGCGAGGGACTCGCGGTAGAGCGGGATGGCGTCCTGCTCCTTGCCCGCCGCGTCGAGCGCGCTGGCGTGCTCGAACACCAGCCGCGGGTCGGACGGGCGCTGGCTCCGCAGGAGGGCGATGGCGTCGATGCGTCGCTGGTCGTCGACCAGCTCCCACACGCCGGCGATCTCCGCCTCGAACTCGTGCTCACCCCGAGCCGCGACCACCTTGGCGCGGATGTCGTCGGCCGTGTCCGGGGTGGCGCCCTGCTCGGCGAGCCAGGACGCGACCTGGGCGCGTTCGGCGTGGCACATCAGCGCCACGACGTCGCCGTCCGCGGCACCCGGCACCAGGGCCTGGAGTCCGGCGAGCTCGGTGTCGTACGACTCGATGTCGGACACTCCGGCCCTCGCCAGGCCGTTTCGCAGGTGCGACTCCAGCTCCTCCATGGTGCGCCCGCGCAGGTAGTGCTCCTTGTGCGCCGCGACGATCCGGTCGGCCCGGAGCCCGGCCACCTCACCGATCGACTCGAGCAGGTCGTCAGTGCGGTCCCCGGCCAGGCCCAACCCGAGGTGCACCTGACCTCCGGGGACCTTCAGGCCATGGGCGACGTCCATGAGGGCTTCGAGACCGGCTTCGTTGTGCGCCAGGTCGACGATGACCGTGATGGCGGACTGGTCGCCGCGCCGCAGCGTGTAGGTGTTCATCCGGCCGGGGTTGAGCTTGTCGTCCGGCGCGAAGGTGCGCAGTCCCTCGACCACCGCGTCGCGCGGAAGCCCGAGCCCGAGGGCTGCAGCCGCTCCCGCAAGGGCGTTGGCGATGTTGTGCTCGGAGAGTCCGGACAGCGTTGCCGGGACGTCGAGGATGCTGACCAGCCGGTCGGGGTCCTGGCCGTTCTCCAGCACCGTGATCGACCCGTCGAGGACTGTGATCGCGCGGCCACCGCTGTCGAGCGACTCGCGGATCGCGGGGGCGTCGGAACGCAGCGTGAAGACCCACGGCCTGGCCTTGATGCCGTTGCGCATCGCCCACACGCGGGGGTCCTCGCCGTTGAGCACGACCCAGCCGCGAGGCTTGGTGGCCTTGGTGACGATCGCCTTGACCTCCGCCAGCTGGTCGACGGTGTCGATGCCCTGGAGACCGAGGTGGTCCGCGGAGACGTTCGTGACGACGCTGACGTCGTTGGCGCTCACCCCCATTCCCTTGAGCAGCATGCCGCCCCGCGCCGTCTCGAGGATGCCGAGCTCGACGCCGGCGGCGTTGAGGACGGCCCGTGCGCCGGCGGGACCGGAGTAGTCGCCTGACTCGACCACCTCGCCCTGCACGACGATCCCATCGGTGGACGACCAGGCCGTGCGCAGCCCGGCGGTCATCCCGATGTGGCCGAGTAGTCGGGTGGTCGTGGTCTTGCCGTTCGTGCCGGTGATCGACGCCACCGGGATCCGCGGCTTGAGGAGCGCGGGACGCGCACCCGGCTCGGTCTGCCCGATGACCAGGCCTTCGTGCTCGATGACGTCGCTGCCCTCGAGCCAGGCCTGCAGGACCGGACCCACTCCGAGCCCGAGCGCGCGCGCCCGCGTGCGACGGCGCCATACGAAGGCCATCACGACACTGGCCGGAGAGCTGCCGGGACGGACCCGCACACCCAACCGGGTCGTCCCGCTCGCGGTCGCGAGCAGGCGCACGGCACGCTCGACCAGACGCATCACGAAGCGCTGGCGCTGCTCGGTGCCCGGAGCGCCGGGACGGGCGCTGCGCAGCTCGATGCGGGCCGCCAGGGCGGCGAGGACACTCTCGTCGGCGGAGAGGTAGCCCGGCAGCTCGAGGCTGACCTTGATCGCGGGCTTGGCGAAGTACAGGTTGGGACCCTCGAGTACCCGCACCTCCGTCACGGCGACGGCGGGCGCCGAAACAGGCTCGGAAGCCGACCACGGGGCGTGCTCCGGAACAGGCTCGGAGGCGGGCTCAGCGGCGGGCTCAGACGTCATGCATCCGAGCCTAGTAGCGGCTGGTGGGAGGGCCAGCGGGGGCGGTCACTGCCCCATCGCGTGGACGCCGCCGTCGACGTGGACGATCTCGCCCGTCGTCGCCGGGAACCAGTCCGACAGGAGCGCAGCACAGGCCTGGGCCGCCGGAACCGCGTTGTTCACGTCCCACCCGAGCGGCGCCCGCGTGTTCCAGGTGTCCTCGAAGGTCTGGAATCCCGGGATCGACTTGGCTGCCGTGGTGCGGATCGGGCCGGCCGCGACGAGGTTGCAGCGGATCCCCTTGGGCCCGAGGTCGCGGGCGAGGTAGCGGTTGGTCGACTCGAAAGCCGCCTTGGCGACGCCCATCCAGTCGTAGACCGGCCAGGCGAACTTGGCGTCGAACGTGAGCCCCACGACGCTGCCGCCGTTGCTCATCAGTGGGAGCGCAGCCACCGCAAGGGACTTGAGCGAGTAGGCCGAGGCGTGCATCGCCGTCGAGACGTCCTCAAAGGTGCCCTCCATGAAGTTGAAGGCGCCCTGGGGGGCGAAGCCGATCGAGTGAAGGACCCCGTCGAGGCGGTCGACGTGTTCGCCCAGCCGTCCGGCCAGGCTGTCGAGGTCCTCCGGGTTGGTCACGTCGAGCTCGATGACCGGCGGCGTGGTCGGCAGCCGCTTGGCGATCGTCTGGGTGATCTTGAAGGTGCGACCGAAGGACGTGAGCACCACCTCCGCACCCTGCTCCTGCGCGATCTTCGCGACGTGGAACGCGATCGAGGAGTCCATCAGGACTCCGGTGATCAGGAGCTTCTTGCCCTCGAGCAGCATGTCTGGTGCCTTTCGCTGGGAGTTCGTCGTGGGGTCAGTGTGTGGTGAGAGTGGGACTGGGCTCAGTGGCCCATGCCCAGGCCCCCGTCGACCGGGATCACCGCTCCGGTGATGTATGCCGCGTCGTCACCCGCGAGGAAGCGCACCGCTGCGGCGACCTCCTCCGGCTGTGCGAACCGACCGGCGGGGATCGTGGCCTGGTAGGCCTTCTTGCGGTCCTCCGGGAGCTCGGCCGTCATGTCGGTCTCGATGAAACCGGGGGCGACGACGTTGGCGGTGATGCCGCGGCCACCGAGCTCGCGGGAGATGGACCGGGCCAGTCCCACGAGCCCGGACTTGCTCGCCGAGTAGTTGGTCTGGCCGGGTGAGCCGTAGAGCCCGACGACGCTGGAGATGAAGATGATCCGCCCCTTGCGCTGCTTGATCATCCCCTTCACCGCGCGGCGCGCACACCGGAAGGCTCCGGCGAGGTTGGTGTCGATGACCACGTCGAAGTCCTCGTCGGACATGCGCATCAGCAAGGTGTCACGCGTGACCCCGGCGTTGGCCACCAGGACCTCGATGGGGCCGCCCCAGATCGCTTCCGCCTCGGTGAAGGCCTGGTCGACCGATGCGGAGTCGGTCACCTCGCAGCGCACTCCTTGCAGACCCTCGGGCGGTTCCCCCGAGCGGTGCGTGATCACGACGTTGTCGCCTGCCTCGGCCAGAGCCTTGGCGATGGACAGGCCGATCCCGCGGTTGCCTCCGGTGACCAGCACGTTGCGGCCTGCCATGGATGTCCTCCGTGTGTCTCGGGCGGTGCGTCCGGCGGGCGCGCACCCGCGCTGCGCCTCCGGTCGCGACCTTATCGACTACCCATGGGTACACCGCATCCTGCGGCGCCTATCGTGGACATGTGCCGCGCGCCCACCGCCACCGCCACGACGAGGCCGTCGTGCAGTCGGTGACGTCCGTGCCGGAGTCGCTGGCCGAGGAGCAGGCGGGCCGGATCCGCCGCTACCTGATCACCATGGGCATCCGCACGGCATGCTTCATCGGCGCCGCGGTGACCGCGACGCAGGGCGCTCCGTGGTGGCTCTGGGGCAGCATGGCGGTGGCCGCGATCGTGCTGCCCTACGTCGCGGTGGTCCTCGCCAACGCCGTGCGGCCGCGCCCGCAGGGGTCGTCGGCACCGGTGACGCCGCGCGGCGACGGCCCCGAGCAGATCGGTCGTTGATGGACTCGATGGTCTGTAGTGCCAAGGGATGCCGCAACACCGCGACGTGGGCGCACCTGTGGAACAACCCCACACTCCACACAGTCGATCGCCGCAAGGTCTGGCTGGCCTGCGACGACCACCGGACCTCACTCGGTGAGTTCCTCTCCATCCGCGGGTTCCTCATCGAGACCGTCCCCGCCGACGCGATCCCCGAGACCGCGGGCTGAGCCCGCCGTCCCGCTGGTCGAGACGACGCGGCAGGTTCTGGAGGCCCTAGCCGCCGATGGCGGACATGGGGCGGTCCGGCTGGACGAAGTCGGCCGTGCCGATGCCGTGCCCGGGGGCCTTGCGCCACATCTCGCCCTGGATCAGGGCCGCGAGCTCGTCGTCGCTCGCGCCGCCCCGCATCGGACCGAGCAGGTCCGTCTCCTTCTGGGAGAACAGGCAGTTGCGCACCTGGCCGTCGGCGGTCAACCGGGTGCGGTCGCAGGCTGCGCAGAAGGGCGCGCTGACACTGGCGATGATGCCGACCGTGACGGGGCCCCCGTCGACGAGGAAGCGCTCGGCAGGGGCACTGCCGCGATCGGCAGCCGGCAGCGCAGTGAGCTCGAACCGCTCCCCCAGCCGCTCCCGGATCTCCTCGGAGCTGATCATGGTCGAGGCGTCCCACCCGTGCTGGGCGTCGAGCGGCATCTGCTCGATGAACCGCAGCTCGTAGCCGCGGTCGAGGCACCACTGGAGCAGGTCGGCGACCGAGTGGTCGTTGATCCCCCGCATCGCGACGGCGTTGACCTTCACCGGTGCCAGGCCCGCGGCGGCCGCGGCCTTGAGGCCGAGCTCGACGTCGTGGAGGCGGTCTCGGCGGGTCAGGTCGGCGAACTCCTTCGGGTCGACGGTGTCCAGGCTGACGTTGACCCGGTCCAGTCCCGCATCGGCCAGGGGCTGGGCCAGGCGGTCGAGGCCGATGCCGTTGGTGGTCATGGCGATCCTGGGCCGAGGCTCGAGGGCTGCCACACGCCGCACGACGTCGACGAGTGAACGGCGAAGCAACGGCTCGCCCCCCGTCAGCCGGATCTGCTGGATCCCCAGACCCACGAACACCCCGATCACGCGCACGAGCTCGTCGTCGGTGAGCATGTCGGGCTTGGCCAGCCACGGCAGGCCCTCGGCCGGCATGCAGTACCGACAGCGCAGGTTGCACCGGTCGGTCACGGAGACGCGCAGGTCGCGAGCCACCCGGCCGAGCTGGTCCGGCAGGCCCACGGTCCCCTCGGGGGCGCGGGTCTCACCGCGCACACTGGGGAAAGGAAGGCCCGTCATGGTCCCTAGCCTAAGCCGGGTACCGTGAAGCAGTGGTCAAGGTGCTCACATCGCGTCGGTGGCTGGGTGCCTTTGGGGTCGCCCTGGCCTTTGCGGTCGCCGCGTACTTCCTCGGACAGTGGCAGTGGCACCGATACGAGGCCAAGGCTGCGCGGGCCGACCGCATCCACGCGCACTACGACGCCGAGCCGCGTCCGGTGACCGAGGTGCTGGGCACCAGGCCCATGCCGCTCGCCGAGGACTGGACCCGGATCACCATGCAGGGCCGGTATGCCGCGGACAAGACGTTGCTGGTCCGCAACCGTCCCTTCGACGGCACGTATGGGTACGAGGTGCTGGTCCCCTTCGTCGAAACCACGGGTGCCACCGTGCTCGTCGACCGCGGCTGGGTGATGAACGCCGAGTCCGCGGAGACGCTGCCGGCCGTGGTGCCCTCGCCGACCGGGACGGTCACGGTGACCGGCTGGCTGCGCCGGTCGGAGCCCTCACTCGGCAAGAGCCTGCCCCCCGGCCAGGTCGCGAGCATCAACCTCGCCGAGGCGAGCCGGCAGGTCGGAGCCCAGCTGCTCGGCGCGTACGTCGTCCTGGAGGTGGAGCGGATGCCCGACGGCACGGCACCGGCACGGCCGACGGCCCTGGAGCCACCGGACACGGACCTCGGACCGCACCAGGCCTATGCGTTCCAGTGGTGGTTCGCGATGGTGGCAGGGTTCGTGCTGGTCTGGTTCGGCGCCCGACGCGAGTACCTCGAGGGTGACGACGCGCCGCAGCGGTCCGCCCCCGTCAAACCGAGGAAGGTCCGGATCTGGGACGAGGAGGACGCCTGACAGGCCCGGTCGTCAGGCGTCAGGCGGGGACATCGCTGGCGCGGGTCTCCTGGTCGGCGAACTGCGTGGTGTAGAGGTCGTTGTAGAGACCACCACGTGCAATGAGCTCGCGGTGGGTTCCGCGTTCGACGATGCGACCCTCGTCGACGACGAGGATCTGGTCCGCGCCCCGGACCGTGGACAGCCGGTGCGCGATCACGATCGCGGTCCGGCCGCGCAGGGCCGTGTCGAGCGCCCGCTGGACGGCCGCCTCGGACTCGCTGTCGAGGTGGGCGGTGGCCTCGTCGAGGACGATCAAACCCGGCCCCTTGAGCAGCAGGCGCGCCAGGGCCAGGCGTTGCTTCTCGCCGCCGGACAACCGGTGGCCACGATCGCCCACGACCGTCTCCAGCCCCTCGGGAAGTGAGCCCACCAGGGACCACACCTGAGCTGCCTTCAGAGCCGCCACGAGCTCGTCGTCGGTGGCGTCCGGCGCGGCGTACGTGAGGTTGGCACGGATGGTGTCGTGGAACAGGTGCGCCTCCTGGGTGACCATTCCCACGGTCTGGGCGACCGACTCCAGGGTGGCTTCCCGCAGGTCGACGCCGTTGATCCGCACCGCTCCCGTGGAGGGGTCGTAGAGCCGGGCGATGAGCGAAGTGATCGTCGACTTGCCTGCTCCACTGGGACCGACCAGGGCGACGAGCTGTCCCGGCTGCGCCTCGAACGTGATGTCCCGGAGGACGACCCCACCACCCTTGCGGTCACCGGCGGCAACGCTCTCAAGCGAGGCGAGCGACACCTCGTCGGCCGAGGGGTAGCGGAAAGCCACGCCGTCGACCTCGACCCGGACCGGGACGGGGGGCAGAGGTCGGGCATCCGCACGCTCGGTCACCAACGGCTGCAGGTCGAGCACCTCGAAGACCCGCTCGAACGACACGAGCGCGGTCATCACGTCGACGCGCACGTTGGACAGCGAGGTGAGCGGTCCGTAGAGCCGGGCCAGCAGGGCCGTGAGGGCCAGCAGCGTGCCCACGGTGAGGGTGCCGCTGACGGCCATCAGTCCACCGAAGCCATAGACCATCGCGGTCGCCAGCGAGGCCACGAGCGTCAGCGCGACGAAGAAGATGCTGCGGTTCATCGAGATCCGCACGCCCATGTCGCGGACGCCAGCAGCCTGCGCGGCATACTCACGGTCCTCACGGCGGGGCTCGCCGAACAGCTTGACCAACAGCGCGCCCGCCACGTTGAAACGCTCGGTCATCCGCGAACCCAGGTCGGCGTTGAGGCCCATCTGCGCATGGGCGAGCCCGGCGAGGCGCTTGCCCATGAGCCGTGCCGGCAGGAGGAAGAACGGCACCAGGGCCAGCGACGCCAGGGTCAGCTGCCAGGAGAGCGTGGCCATCGTCGCGATGATGAGGACCAGGGACACGACGTTGCTCACCACGCTCGAGAGCACCGAGGTGAAGGCCTGCTGGGCACCGATGACGTCGCTGTTGAGGCGGCTCACCAGGGCTCCCGTCTGGGCCCGGGTGAAGAACGCGATGGGTTGTCGCAGCACGTGTGAGAAGACCTCGACCCGCAGGGAGTAGATCAGCCCCTCCCCGATGCGGCTGGAGTACCAGCGCTCCAGGAGGGTCAGCCCGCCGCTGACCAGGGCGAGGGCAGCCACGACGAGCGCGAGCTCGATGACGACCCCGCGGTCCCGCGGCGTGATGCCCTTGTCGATCAGCTCCTTGAGCAGGAGCGGCGTGGCCACCACCAGAGCCGAGTCGATGATCACCAGGACGAGGAAGACACCGATCTCGCGCCGGAACGGTCGCGCGTAGGACCCGACCCGCTTCGCGGTGCCGGGTGCCAGCTTGCGGTCCTTGACGGAGTCGTCGCGGGTCAGCGATCGCATGGCCATCCAGCCCGAGTGGCTCAAGAAACGTCTCCTCTGCTCATGGCGATGGAACGCCGTGCTCGCGACGGCGCATTCCCCATCATGCAGCCCGCCACCGACATTGCGCCGAGCGCGCAACCCGGGGACCCACTGCTGGTCACCCGGCGGGGCCCCGGGACGTCGGGGTGGTCAGCGCGACAACAGCCCGGCCAGGCCGTGCAGCAACCGTCCCTGGGCCTCACGTTCGAGGCGCAGCTGGGTCTCGCGATCGGTCGACGCTGCACTGCGCAGCAACGGTTTGAGCTCACGCAGTGCGGCCTCGGGTGCGGCGAGGAGGGCGGCGACCAGGTCGGCCGTCGTGGCCTCGAGCGCATCCACCGGCACGGCGACGTTGGCCAGTCCGCTGGCGACGGCCTCGGCAGCCCCCACGAACCGGCCCGTGGCGCAGATCTCCAGGGCCCGCGCCACGCCGACGAGCGACACCAGGGGCGTCGTGCCGGCCAGGTCGGGAACCAGCCCCAGCGAGGTCTCCCTCATGGCGAACTGCACGTCGTCTGCGACAACCCGCAGGTCCGCCGCGAGGGCCAGCTGGAACCCGGCACCGATCGCGTGCCCCTGGACTGCAGCCACGACCACCGCAGGCACGGCGGCCCAGGCCGAGAACCCGCGCTGGAAGTCCTCGATGACCTCGGCGGCGGCCCCGGCACTCCCGGCAGCCATGGCGATCATGTCGACCTCTCCCGGGACTCCCCCGGGCGCGAGCATGCCCCGGTCCAGTCCGGCCGAGAACGACGGTCCCTCGCCGCGCAGCACGACCACCCGCACGGACGAGTCGACCCCGGTCGCCACGGCGGCGAGGGCTGCCCAGAGACTGGGCGTCTGGGCGTTGCGCCTCGCCGCGTTGTCGAGGGTCACCGTGAGGACGGCACCCTCCCGAGAGACGGTCAGGTGCGGGTGGGACTTGGCTGCATC
This sequence comes from Pedococcus sp. P2_F6, assembly GCF_056403675.1. NCBI lineage: Bacteria > Bacillati > Actinomycetota > Actinomycetes > Micrococcales > Intrasporangiaceae > Pedococcus > Pedococcus sp. P2_F6. The sequence continues at coordinate 521,779 of NZ_JBFUEZ010000001.1, read as the reverse complement.
GCTCACACAGGCAGGCTATCCACCCGCTCGCGGACGTTGTCCGCGCGTTCCAGGACGAGGTGGGCCACCGCCGTGGTCTGGGCCAGTGCCCCAGCCACCATGGACACCCCGGCCCGACCGCAGTGCTGCGCCATGCGGTCACGCAGGATCCCCTCGGCGACCATGAAGGACACCACCACGGTTCGCTCGACCTCGTCGGGGAGCCGCCGCAGCAGCTGTTCGATGGTCGACCCGCCCTCGAGCGCGGCGACGCTCCACGGACCCCACCCCACGCGTGGGTGCTCCGCGAGGGTGCGTCCCACGGTGGCGACGGCGTCGCTGTCACTGGAGCCCGCGGCATACAGGAGCACCGCCGTCGTCGGATCGGGCGAGATCCCTTGCGCAGCAAGGAGCTCCTCGGCAGCGTCGAGCAGCAGCTCGTGCGGCCCGAGGGGAGCGGCCACCGACACCTGCGAACCGGACGCCTGGGTCAGGTCGCCGACGGCTGTCGGCACGTCGACCTTGGCGTGGAAGGCGGGCGTGAGCAGCACGGGCACCACGACGGCGTGGGACCCGAGACTCACCCCGACGTCCCGGGGGCTGGGTGGGTGGTGGTCGAGGTATGCCGTGTGCACCGGGCGGTGCGGAACCAGCTCTCGGACGTGCGTGGCGAGGGCTTCGACGCCCTGGGCGTGCCGTGGGTCCGGCGACCCGTGCGCGAGCAGGACGATGTCGGGTTCGGTGGTCACCCGCGTGACGCTACTCCCCCGACAGGTCGCCGAGCCGGTCCCGCAGGCTGACGACCTGGCCCACCACCACGACCGCGGGGGCCTGCACTCCGGCCGCCACCGCGTCACGGGCGGCATCGGCCAACGTGGTGGTGGTCGTGCGCTGCTCCGGGGTCCAGCCGCGTTCCACCAGCGCCACCGGCGTGTCGGCGGCGCGGCCGGCAGCGATCAGGGCCGCGGCGGTCTCGGCCAGCCGGGTGACGCCCATGAGCAGCACCAGCGTCGCGTCGGGAGCGGCATCGGCAGCTGCGGCCAGCACGTGCTCGGCGCCCTCGTGCGCCGAGGCCACGACGAAGGACGCGGCGATCCCCCGGTGCGTCACGGGGATGCCTGCGGCCGCTGGCACCGACACCGCCGAGGTCACTCCGGGCACTACCTCGACCGGGACGCTGTGCTCGACGCAGTACAGCGCCTCCTCGCCTCCTCGACCGAGGACGAACGGGTCACCGCCCTTGAGCCGCACCACCCGCTTGCCCAGGTGCGCGTGGTGCACCAGGAGCTCGTTGATGCGGGACTGGCTGACGGGGTGGTTGCCCGGGGTCTTGCCGACGTCGATGACCTCGACGTCCGCCGCCACGGTGCTGAGCAGCCCTCGCGGTCCCAGCCGATCGGTCACGATCACGTCGGCCGCCGCCAGGAGCGCGCGGCCACGGACCGTGATGAGGTCGTCGGCGCCGGGCCCACCGCCGACGAGGGCGACCCGTCCCACACCGGCCTGGGGGCCGCTCCCCGGGGCATCCTGGGGGCTGTCGCGCCGCACCCGACGCACTGGCAGGGTGCCGCTGTCGAGAGCGGCCAGGACAGCGTCACGGACCGCGGTCGCGCGACGGGGGTCGCCGCCCGCGCTGACGGCGATGGTGAGGCCGTCGCTCGCCGCGCCCGCGACACCCCTCGCCACGGCGGGGGTCCAGGCGGCGGAGGCCTCCGCGGCATCGGCGCGCACGCACCAGATGCGGCCCGCATCGGCTTCGCGGGCCACCTGGGCGTCGACAAGCGGGTCGCCGGTCGCGGTGTGCACCAACCACGCGGGCTCAGGCTGGAGGAGGTCGCCGGCCACGTAGTCGCGGTCCTGCCACGTGATCCGGTCGGTCCTGACCAGTGCCGCCAGGTCCTCGCAGACGAACGGTGCGATCAGGTCCACCGCTGCCCCGGCCTCGAGGAGCCCGGCCGTGCGGCGCGCCGCCACGGGTCCACCACCGACGACCACCACCCGTCGCCCGGTCAGGTCGAGGGTCAGGGGGTAGCTGGGCGAGGTCATCAGATGCCCTCTCCGGCGTTGCGGTCCGGAGCGTCGGCCATGCCGGCCGCGAGGGTGGAGCCGTCGGCCTCGTCGATAAGCAGAAAGGCGCCAGTGCGGCGCAGCGCGCGGTAGTCGTCGATGGCGACGTCCTCGGCGAGTCGGATGCGGACCCGACCGATGGCGTTGAGGGCGAGGCCGTCAGGCGCTGCGCGGTGCTCCATCGTCGCGATGTCGAGCTGGTCCACGATGTCGTCCACCAGTGCACGCACGGTGCGCGTGCCGACCCTCAGCAGCACACGGTCACGCTGACGCAGCGGGTGCTCCGACAGGACCGCCACGGTGCCTGCGAGGTTGCGGGTCGTCAGGCTGGGTTCGTCAGCAGTCGCCAGCAGGTCGCCGCGGGACACGTCGAGGTCGTCGGTGAGGCGGAGCACCACCGACTGGGGGGCGAAGGCCACGTCGAGCGACTCCAGCGATCCGTCGCCGCGGGCCCGGTCGATGCCGGCCACCGTGGTGCGGCCTCCGCCGGGCAGGACGACGACCTCGTCCCCCGGGCGGACCACACCGGAAGCCAGCCGGCCGGCATACCCGCGGTAGTCAGGGTGCTCGGCGCCCTGGGGACGGATGACGTACTGGACCGGCAGGCGCAGCGGCTGCGCTGAGGGGTCGGTGCCGACCGGCACCGACTCGAGGTGCTCGAGCAGGGTCGGGCCGGTGTACCACGCTGCGCGGTCGGAGCGATCGACGACGTTGTCGCCGAACAGGGCGGAGACAGGCACCGCCGCGACGTCCTCGATCCCGAAACGCGTTGCGTGGCGGCCGAACTCGGCGACGATGTCGTCGAACCGCTGTTGCGACCAGTCGACCAGGTCCATCTTGTTGACGGCCACCGCCACGTGACGGACACCCAGCAGTCCCGTGACTGCGAGGTGGCGTCGTGTCTGCTCGACCACCCCGTGCCGCGCGTCGATCAGGATGAGGGCCAGCTCCGCGGTCGAGGCACCCGTGACCATGTTCCGGGTGTACTGGACGTGGCCGGGGGTGTCGGCGAGGACGTAGGACCGGGTCGCAGTCGAGAAGTAGCGATAGGCCACGTCGATGGTGATGCCCTGCTCTCGTTCCGCCCGCAGGCCGTCGGTGAGAAGCGCGAGGTCTGCGGCATCCAGGCCCCGCTCACGGCTGACCCGCTCGACGGCGTCGAGCTGGTCGGCCAGCACCGACTTGGTGTCGTAGAGCAGCCGCCCGACCAGGGTCGACTTGCCGTCGTCGACCGAGCCGGCCGTCGCCAGCCTGAGCAGGTCGTGGCGTCGCGCGGGGGCGGAGGGGTCCTGGACGGCAGTGGTCACGGGGGTCTGCGCTTCCTGGGTCGAGGGCATCAGAAGTACCCCTGCTTCTTGCGGTCCTCCATGGCGGCCTCGGACATGCGGTCGTCGGCCCGCGTGGCGCCCCGCTCGGTCAGCCGGGAGGCCGCCAGCTCGAGGATCACGCCGGCCACGTCGGTGGCGTCCGAGTCGACGGCGCCGGTGCAGCTCATGTCGCCGACCGTGCGGTACCGGACCGTGCGGCTCTCGACCCGCTCGGAGTCCTTGGGGCCGCCCCACTCACCCGGAGCGAGCCACATGCCGTCGCGAGCAAAGACCTCGCGCTCGTGGGCGTAGTAGAGGTCCGGCAGCGCGATGCCCTCACGCTCGATGTAGCGCCAGACGTCCAGCTCGGTCCAGTTGGACAGCGGGAAGACGCGGACGTGCTCACCGACCGCGTGCTTGCCGTTGTAGAGGTCCCAGAGCTCCGGACGCTGACGACGCGGGTCCCAGGCGCCGAAGGAGTCACGCAGGCTGAACACGCGCTCCTTCGCCCGGGCCTTCTCCTCGTCGCGGCGGCCTCCACCGAAGACCGCGTCGAACTTGCCGGCCTCGATGGCATCGAGCAGCGGGACCGTCTGCAACGGGTTGCGGGTCCCGTCTGCGCGCTCGCGCAGCCGGCCGTCGTCGATGTAGTCCTGCACGTGGGCCACGACGAGCCGCACTCCAAGCCGCTCGACCGTCGCGTCCCGGTAGTCGAGCACCTCGGGGAAGTTGTGGCCGGTGTCGACGTGGAGGAGCGCGAACGGCAGCGCCGCCGGGGCGAAGGCCTTGAGCGCCAGGTGCACCATCACGACCGAGTCCTTGCCACCCGAGAAGAGGATCACCGGGCGCTCGAACTCCCCCGCGACCTCGCGGAAGATGTGGATCGCCTCGGACTCGAGGTGGTCGAGGTGGTCGAGGGTGTACTCGGCGGGCAGCGCCCGCGCGGCGGTGGTCGTCGTCATGTGTGCAGCCCGCATTCGGTCTTGTCCTTGCCGGCCCAGCGGCCGGCCCTGGCGTCCTCGCCCTCGGCGACCGGACGGGTGCACGGGGCGCACCCGATCGAGGTGTAGCCCTCCTGCCGCAACGGGTTGAGGAACACCCCGTGCTCCTCGACGTAGCGGTCCACGTCGTCGTCGGTCCACCCCGCGATGGGGTTGAGCTTGACCATCTCGCGACGCTCGTCCCACCCGACGATGCCGATGTCGGTGCGGGTCGGCGCGTCCACCCGTCGCATGCCCGTCACCCAGGCCTGGTGGGTCGAGAGCGCACGGTTGAGCGGCTCGACCTTGCGCATCGCGCAGCACTGGTCGGGAGCACGGTCGTGCAGCTTCTCGCCGTACTTCGCGTCCTGCTGGGCCACCGTGAGCAGGGGCAGGATGGTGCGGATCGTGATGGGCAGCATGGCTTCGTAGGCGTCGCGGGTGCCCAGCGTCTCGGCAAAGTGGTAACCCGTGTCGAGGAAGAACACGTCGGCGCCCGGGATCGTGGTGCCCACGAGGTGCACCAGCACCTCGTCGCCCATCGACGAGGCGACGGTGAGGTGCTCACCGAACGTCTCCTGCGCCCAGCGCAGGGCCTCACGGGCCAGCTCCACGCGGGCTTCGTATGCCGCGTCGCCGGACGTCTCGGCGCCGCTGGCCTCGAGCGCGGCGAACCTGTCACCGCCCTCGGCGGCGAGAGCGCGCAGCGCGTCGGCCGGACGGGTGTCGCTGGTGACCGCGGTCATGGCTTTCCTCCCTGCAGCTCGGCTTCCTCCCGGAGGCGACCCGGGATGCGGGTGGTGTCGAGGGCCGCCAGCTGGACGGTGAACACCCGCGCGCAGGCGTTGCAACGCCAGCCGCCGCGAGGCTCCTCCACGGGTCGCAGGTCCTCCTCGGCGCAGAACGGGCAGTAGTAGATGACGCTCCCGCGCGGCGCGTCACTCATCGGAGGTCGTCCTCCTCGGCGCGATGGGCCCAGTGCGCGAACGACTCGTCGCCCTCTCGCTGCCCGACGAACCGTCCGGCGAGCCGCTCGACGTACTCGGGCAGGTCCTCGGCGCGGACCTTGAGGGCACGGGTCTTGCGGGCCAGCTGTGGCTCGGTGCCGAGGCCGCCGCCGAGGTGGACCTGGAAGATCTCGACGAGGTGGCCGTCGTCGTCGGTCTGGACCATGCCCTTGAGGCCGACATCGGCGACCTGGGTGCGGGCGCAGGAGTTCGGGCAGCCGTTGATGTGGATCGAGAACGGCACGTCGAAGTCGGGCAGCCGACGCTCCATCTCGGCGATGACCGTGTGGGCACGTGCCTTGGTCTCCACCAGCGCCAGCTTGCAGAACTCGATGCCGGTGCAGGCCATCAGGCCACGTCGCCACTCGCTGGGGGCGGTCGGCAGGCCGAGCTCGTCCAGACCCGCGGTGAGGGCGGCGACCTCGCCCTGCGCAACGTCGAGCACGAGCAGCTTCTGGTGGGCGGTGAGCCGCACGCGACCCGAGCCGTGCTTGGCAGCCAGCTTCGCGACGGCATACAGGGTGGTGCCGCTCACGCGGCCGGCGATGGGAGCGACGCCGACCCAGAACCTGCCGTCCTGCTGGGCGTGCACGCCGACGTGGTCGCGACGGTGTGCCGAAGGCGGGGGTGGTGCAGGTCCGTCGGTGAGGGTGCGCTCGAGGTACTCCGTCTCGAGGACCTCGCGGAACTTCTCCGGTCCCCAGTCGGCCATCAGGAACTTCAGCCGGGCACGGTTGCGCAGCCGGCGGTAGCCGTAGTCGCGGAAGATCGAGACGACGCCCTTCCAGACCTCGGGGACCTCCTCGAGCGGCACCCACGCGCCGAGTCGCTGGGCGAACATCGGGTTGGTGGACAGTCCCCCACCGACCCACAGGTCGAACCCGGGACCGTGTTCGGGGTGCTGGACCCCGACGAACGAGATGTCGTTGACCTCGTGCGCGACGTCCAGGCTCGGGCTGCCGGAGATGGCGGTCTTGAACTTGCGCGGCAGGTTGGAGAACTCGGGGCTGCCGATGTAGCGCTCGAGGATCTCGCGGACCGCCGGGGTCCCGTCGAGCACCTCGTCGGCGGCGATGCCGGCCACCGGGGAGCCCAGAATGACGCGAGGGGTGTCGCCACACGCCTCCGCAGTGGTGAGTCCGACGGCTTCGAGGCGCTTCCAGATCTCGGGGACGTCCTCGACCCGGATCCAGTGCAGCTGGATGTTCTGCCGGTCGGTGATGTCGGCGGTGTCGCGGGCGAACTCGGTGCTGATCTGGGCGATGGTGCGGAGCTGGTCCCCGTCGAGCGCGCCGCCGTCGCTGCGGACCCGGAGCATGAAGAACTCGGCGTCCAGCTCGCTGGGGTCCAGGGTGGCGGTCTTGCCGCCGTCGATGCCGGGACGGCGCTGGGTGTAGAGCCCCCACCAGCGCATCCGCCCGCGCAGGTCCTCGCCCGTGATGGAGGCGAACCCCTCCTTGGAGTAGACCTCCTCGATCCGCGCCCGAACGTTGAGGCCGTCATCGGCCTGCTTGAACTCCTCGTTGGCGTTGAGAGGGGTGCGGTCGCCGTCGGCCCAGGCGCCAGTGGCCTTGCCTGCCTGCCGCTGGGGTCGCGTGGGGGTCTGCGTCACCCAACCATTGTGCCAATCCTGTTATGGATTGCATAACCGTCCATTATTCGACCGCAATCCCCACCAAACCTGTGGGTATGCCGCGCGGTCAGGGGGCCCGTCAGGCCAGCGAGATGAGGTCGAGGTAGTCCTGGCCCCAGTGGTCCTCGACGCCGTCGGGCAGCAGCAGGATGCGCTCTGGCTCGAGCGCCTCGACCGCTCCCTCGTCGTGGGTGACCAGCACCACCGCCCCCTTGTAGGTGCGCAGGGCACCGAGGATCTCCTCGCGCGACGCGGGGTCAAGGTTGTTCGTGGGCTCGTCGAGCAGGAGGACGTTGGCGCTGGACACGACGAGCATCGCCAATGACAGCCGGGTCTTCTCCCCGCCTGACAGGACGCTGGCGGGCTTGTCGACGTCGTCACCGCTGAACAGGAACGACCCGAGGACCTTGCGGACCTCGGTCTCGCCGAACGAGTCGGGCGCGGCGGACTTCATGTTCGAGAGCACGGTGCGGGAGACGTCGAGGTTCTCGTGCTCCTGGGCGTAGTAGCCGAGCTTGAGGCCGTGGCCTGGCTCCACCTGACCCGTGTCGGGGGTGTCGACGCCGGCCAGCATGCGCAGCAGGGTCGTCTTGCCTGCACCGTTGAGGCCCAGGACGACGACGCGTGACCCGCGGTCGATGGCGAGGTCGACGTCGGTGAAGACCTCCTGGCTGCCGTAGGACCGGGACAGGCCCGAGGCTCGCAGAGGCGTGCGCCCGCACGGGGAAGGATCGGGGAAGCGCAGCTTGGCCACCTTGTCGCTGGTCCGCTCCCCCTCGACGCTCGCCATCAGGCGCTCGGCGCGCTTGATCATGTTCTGGGCAGCGACCGCCTTCGTCGCCTTGGCGCGCATCTTCTCGGCCTGCTCCATGAGGGCAGCGGCCTTCTTGGTCGCGTTGGCGTACTCGCGCTTGCGGGCCCGCTCGTCGGTCTCGCGCTGCTGGAGGTAGGGCTTCCAGCCGACGTTGTAGAGGTCGAGCTCGCCGCGGTTGGCGTCGAGGTGGAAGACCCGGTTGACGACGGCGTCGAGCAGCTCGACGTCGTGGCTGATCACCACCAACCCTCCCTGGTAGCCCTTGAGGTAGTCGCGCAGCCAGCCGATGGAGTCGGCGTCGAGGTGGTTGGTCGGCTCGTCGAGCAGGAGGGTCGCGGCGCCCGAGAACAGGATGCGTGACAGCTCAACGCGGCGGCGCTGTCCACCGGACAGGGTGGCGAGCGGCTGGCCCAGCACCCGCTCCTCGAGCGACAGGGCACTGGCGATGGTCGCCGCCTCGGACTCGGCGGCATACCCGCCCTGGGCGGTGAACTCGCCCTCGAGCCGCGAGTAGCGCCGCATGGCCTTGTCGCGCGTCTGGTCGTCGGCGCTGGCCATCGCGCCCTCGGCCTCACGCATCTGGGTGATGATCCGGTCGAGTCCGCGCGCCGACAGGATGCGGTCGCGGGCCAGGACGTGCAGGTCACCGGTGCGCGGGTCCTGCGGCAGGTAGCCCACTTCGCCTGTCGCGGTCACCGAGCCGGCCGCAGGCTGCCCCTGCCCCGCGAGCACCTTGGTCAGGGTCGTCTTGCCCGCACCGTTGCGGCCCACGAGGCCGACCCGGTCACCGGCCGCGATCCGGAACGTCGCGCCGTCGAGCAGGAGCCTGGACCCAGCACGCAGCTCGATCCCACTGGCGGCAATCACGACGGAACTCCAGACATCACAGGTGGGGTGGGGCGCTCCGATGAGTTGCGGATGCGCCGCGCAGGGGTTGAGATCACTAGTCTAACCGGGAGAGTTGACCGACCAGTACAGCTGCACAGGGCAGCCACGCCCTCACGACCGCGGAGGCCAGATGAGCTTCAACGACGATGTCAAGATCGACACCTCGCAGGTCGGGTCGGGCGGCAGCGGGGGCGCCCCGGGGGGCATGGTCGTGGGCGGCGGGATCGGCGGCATCATCCTGCTCATCATCGCCCTCATCTTCGGGATCAACCCGAGCGACCTCCCGACCAACCCCGGCGGGGGCACGTCGGACCAGGGCCAGGTCCAACCCGGGGGCACCGAGGACGGTTCCGCGTTCGCCGAGTGCAAGACCGGTGCCGACGCCAACAAGAACGACACCTGCCGCGTCATCGCCACGGTGAACTCGGTGAACGCCTTCTGGGCGCAGGAGCTGCCCAAGTACAAGCGGGAGTACACGCCTTCCAAGACGATCCTCTACAACGGCTCGACCCAGTCGGCCTGCGGCACCGCAAGCAACCAGGTCGGCCCGTTCTACTGCCCGTTGGACAAACAGGTCTACATCGACGTCAGCTTCTTCGAGATCTTGTCCTCCCAGTTCGGCTCGAGCAGCGGGGCCCTCGCCCAGGAGTACGTCGTGGCCCACGAGTACGGCCACCACATCCAGGACATCCTGGGCCTGCTCGACCAGGCCCAGCAGAACCCCCAGGGCAAGAACAGCGGCAGCGTCCGCATCGAGCTGATGGCTGACTGCCTGGGCGGCGTGTGGGCCAACCACGCGACGCAGACCAAGGGTGAGAGCACGAGCGGCGGCGAGGTGGCCTTCCTCAAGCCACTGACGGACAAGGACATCAAGGACGCGCTCTCCGCGGCCTCGTCGGTCGGTGACGACCGGATCCAGGAGAAGACCCAGGGCCGGGTGAACCCCGAGTCGTGGACACACGGGTCTGCGGCGGCACGCCAGCAGTGGTTCACCACCGGTTACAAGACCGGCGACCTCAACCAGTGCGACACCCTCAGCCCGGCCACGGTCGAGTAGGGAACCTGCGGTCAGTCGTCCTTCGCACCCGGGTGAGCCTTGTCGAGCTCCTGGAGCAGCCGGTGCGCCGCCAGCTCGACGTCCTTGTGGCGCCACTCCGCGGCGCGGTACACACACGCGATGAGCCCGCTGCGGTGCACCGTGCCGAAGTCGCCGTAGGCGAAGGCGTGCCGCGCCTTCGTCTCGTCGTTGGCTCCCTCGGTGAGCCCGAGGAACCACTTCGGGTACTCGTCCCAGCCGTGCTCCTCGAGGAACGCGTTCTCGGTGTCCGCGTCGGGCTGCACGCTGCCCCACTCGCTGTCGAGCACGACCTCGCCGGCCTTGATCAGGTCGCGGCAGTGCCGCACGGCTGCCCGGTTGACCTTGTACTTCGCCATGCAGCCATCATGCGACAGATCAGTCCTGGATCGTGATGCGCACCGCGCGGCCTCGGTAGAGCGCGTCCTCGAGCACCGCCCGCCGGGGGTCCGGCAGGTCGTAGAGCTCACGGCGTGGCAGCGCGTCGAGGTGCGCGAGCCTGGGGTCGTCGAGGACGGCGCGGACCAGCGCCTTGTCGCCGCCGACCACCAGACCGGTTGGTATGCCGCGCGGCAGGATCCGCAGCGTGTGCTCGGCGACCGCACGGACCAGCTCGTCGGCCTGGTTGCCCCGTCGCCGCGCGAAGCGCTGCTGGGACCAGCCACCGGCAGCCGTGCGGGACTGCACGTGTCGTGTGCCCACCTTGGACTCGGTGAAGGTGGCCCCGTGCGCCAAGCCCACGGCATACCCACCGCGTCGGATGAGGAGCACGCCCAACGGGTCGTGCGAGAACTCGTCACGTCCCGTGATGAGCTGCGGCGTCGCCGAGCCCTCGTTGTTGGCGGCGAACCGCTCCAGCCAGCCGTCAAGCCGTTCGGGGGCGACGTCGACGACTCTCGGCCTGGGACCGGTCAGAGGTTGAACCCCAGGGCGCGCAGCTGCTCGCGACCGTCGTCGGTGATCTTGTCGGGGCCCCACGGCGGCATCCAGACCCAGTTGACGCGGTAGGACGCGACCAGGCCCTCGAGGGCCTGCTGCGTCTGGTCCTCGATGACGTCGGTCAGCGGGCAGGCCGCCGAGGTGAGCGTCATGTCGAGGACGGCATGCTTCTGCGCGTCCACCGTGATGCCGTAGACGAGGCCGAGGTCGACGACGTTGATCCCGAGCTCGGGGTCGACGACGTCGCGCATCGCCTCTTCGACGTCCGCGACGTTGGGGGAGGCTGTGCTCGTCTCACTCATGACTTGTCCTTGCTGGTTGCCGTGTCGGTGCTCGTGTCGCTGTTCGTGCTGCCGGTCGTGCTGCCGGCTGTGTCACTGCTCTTGGTGTCATGGCCTGCTCGGTGCAACGCGTCCGTGAACGCCATCCATCCCAGCAGAGCACACTTCACCCGCGCCGGGTACCTGCTGACCCCCGCAAAGGCGACCCCGTCACCGATGACCTCCTCGTCGCCGGGGTCGGCACCCTTGGAGGTGAGCATCGTGCGCATCGCCTCGTGCGTGGTCATCGCCTCGGCGACGGTGTGCCCGATGACCTCGTCGGCCAGCACACTGGTGGAGGCCGTGGAGATGGAGCAGCCCAGCGCGTCGTAGGAGATGTCCTTGACGACGGCGTCGCTGCCGCTGCCCTCGACGTGCACGCGCAGGGTCACCTCGTCGCCGCAGGTCGGGTTGACGTGGTGGACCTCGGCCTCGAAGGGCTCGCGCAAACCGGCGTGCAGCGGGCGCTTGGAGTGCTCGAGGATGAGCTCCTGGTAGAGGTCCATCAGCTCGCCACCCCGAAGATCGCCGGGACGCGGTCGAGCGCGTCGAGCAGCGTGTCGACCTCAGCCGGCGCGTTGTAGGCCGCGAGGGTGGCCCGCGTCGTCGCGGTCACGCCCATCCGGCGGTGCAGCGGCCAGGCGCAGTGGTGTCCGACGCGGACTGCGACTCCCTGGTCGTCCAGCACCTGCCCGACGTCGTGGGCATGCACCCCCTGCACGTCGAAGGCGACGGCACCCACCCGGTCGACCGACTCGGCGGGACCGACGATGCGCACCCACGGCCGCTGCGCGAGGCCCGCCAGGAGTCGCTCGGTCAGCGCGTGCTCGTGGGCCGCGATGCGGTCCAGGCCCAGCTCGTCGAGGTAGTCGATGGCGGCGCCGAGCCCGACGGCTTGCGCCGAGTTGGGCGAACCGGCCTCGAAGCGCTGGGGCGGCGGTGCGTAGGTGGTCGCCTCCATCCGCACGGTCTCGATCATCGAGCCGCCGGTGATGAAGGGCGGCATGGCGTGCAGCAGCTCGCCGCGACCCCACAGCACTCCAACCCCGGTGGGGCCGAACATCTTGTGGCCGGAGAAGGCCGCGAAGTCGACACCGAGGTCGGCCACGTCGAGCGCGAGGTGGGGTGCCGACTGGCAGGCGTCGAGGACCGTCAGGGCACCGACGGTCCGGGCGGCGGCAGCGAGCTCGCGGACCGGGTTGATGGTGCCGAGGACGTTCGAGACGTGCGTGAACGCGAAGACCTTGGTGCGGTCGGTGAGCAGCTCCCCCAGCGCCGGGCCGTGCACCCCGTCGAGGTCGAGGCGGCCCTCGTCGGTCACCCCGACCCAGCGCAGGGTCGCGCCGGTGCGCCGGGCGAGCTCCTGCCAGGGCACGAGGTTGGCGTGGTGCTCCATCTCGGTGACCAGGATCTCGTCACCCTCACCGAGGTCGAGCCGAGGATCCTTGGCTTGTCCCGCAACGGAGTTCGAGAAAGCGTAGGCCACGAGGTTCAGGGACTCGGTGGCGTTCTTGGTGAACACCACCTCGTCGTCCGCTCCCCCGACGAACCGCGCAGCCTTCGCGCGGGCGCCTTCGTAGGCGTCGGTGGCTTCCTCGCTGAGCTGGTGCGCCCCGCGGTGCACCGCGCTGTTGACCTGCTCGCTGAAGGCGCGCTCGACGTCGAGCGCACCGGCATACCGCTGCGACGTGGCACCGGAGTCGAGGTAGACCAGCGGCTTCCCGTCGCGAACGGTGCGCGACAGGATCGGGAAGCCGGCCCGGATGCGGGCCAGCTCCCCGTCGCTGAAGGTCGTTGCACTCATGGGGTATGCCGCGTGGCTGGGTGTGGCGCTCAGGCCTGGGTGGCGAGGTAGCGGTCGTAGCCCTCGGCCTCGAGGCGGTCGGCCAGCTCGGGGCCGCCCTCCTCCACGATCCGGCCGTCGACGAAGACGTGCACGAAGTCGGGCTTGATGTAGCGCAGGATCCGCGTGTAGTGCGTGATGAGCAGGACGCCGACCTCGCTGTTCTGCTTGGCCCGGTTGACACCCTCGGAGACCACGCGCAGGGCGTCGACGTCCAGGCCGGAGTCGGTCTCGTCGAGGATCGCGATGGACGGCTTGAGCAGCTCCATCTGGAGGATCTCGTGGCGCTTCTTCTCGCCACCGGAGAAACCCTCGTTGACGTTGCGCTCGGCGAACGTCGGGTCCATCCGCAGCGCCTCCATGGCGCCCTTCATGTCCTTGACCCAGGTGCGCAGCTTGGGGGCCTGGCCGTCGATGGCGGTCTTGGCTGTGCGCAGGAAGTTGCTGACGGTCACGCCGGGGACCTCGACGGGGTACTGCATGGCGAGGAACAGGCCAGCGCGGGCGCGCTCGTCCACCTTCATGGCCAGCACATCCTCACCGTCGAGGGTGACGGTGCCGCCGGTGACCGTGTACTTGGGGTGGCCGGCGATCGAGTAGGCCAGCGTGGACTTGCCCGAGCCGTTGGGGCCCATGATCGCGTGGGTCTCGCCGGACTTCACGGTCAGGTCGACCCCGCGCAGGATCTCCTTGGTGCCGTCCTCGACGTCGACGGTGACCGTCAGGCCACGAATCTCAAGTGTTGCCATGGTTTTCTCGTTTTCCTTCTGTGGTCAGGCGTTCAAGGGGGTCGGGCTGACGAAGACCTCGTCGTTCTCGACCCGGACGGGGTAGACGTTGATCGGCACGATCGCGGGCGGCCCGGAGGGCTCGCCGGTGCGGATGTCGAACCGGGAGCCGTGCAGCCAGCACTCCAGCGTGCAGCCGTCCAGCTCACCCTCGGACAGGGAGACGTTGGCGTGGCTGCAGGTGTCGTCGACCGCGTGGATCTCGCCGCTCTCGGTGCGGATGATCGCCATGATCGTGCCGTTGATGTCCGCGGCAGCCGCGCCCCGCTCGGGGAGCTCGTCGACGCGGCAGACGCGCACGAACTCGGCCTCGTCGGGCACCAGCTCGGAGACGGCGCTCACGCGACGTCCTCGATCGCCGCGATGCCGGGCACCGCGCCGAGCTCGGCGTCGATGACCTCCATGAGGTGCTCGGAGATCTCGGGGACCCCGATGCGGGCGACGATGCTCGCGAAGAAACCGCGGACCACCAGCCGGCGGGCGACGTCCTCCGGGATGCCGCGTGCCATGAGGTAGAACAGCTGCTCGTCGTCGAAGCGGCCGGTCGCAGAGGCGTGTCCGGCACCGACGATCTCGCCGGTCTCGATCTCGAGGTTCGGGATGGAGTCGGCGCGACCACCCTCGGTGAGCACGAGGTTGCGGTTGAGCTCGTAGGTGTCGGTGCCCTCGGCGCTGGCACGGATGAGCACGTCACCCACCCAGACGGTGTGGGCGGTGTCGCCCTGGAGCGCGCCCTTGTACTCGACGTTGGAGTGGCAGTGCGGCGCCTCGTGGTCGACGAAGAGGCGGTGCTCCTGGTGCTGACCGGCGTCGGCGAAGTAGACGCCGAGCCCCTCGAAGGAGCCACCGGGGCCCGAGTAGCGGGCGTTCGTCGAGACCCGGACGACCTTGCCGCCGAGGGTCACGGCGATGTGGCGCAGGCGGGCGTCGCGACCGATCAGGGCGTCGTTCTGGGTGACGTGGTGGGCGTCGTCGTCCCACTCCTGCACCGTGACGAAGGTCAGGTCCGCGCCGTCGCCGACCTTGAGCTCGACGTTGGCCCCGCACTCGGCCGACCCGCGGTGCGTGAGCACCACGGTGGCCTTGCTGTGGCGCCCGGCGTCGATGACGAGGTGGCCGTTGACGCGGGCGAAGTCCGTCGCGGTGACGGTGATCCGCACCGGCTCGGCGAGCTCCGACTCGGCCGGGATGGACACCTGGGTCGCCTGCGCCTCACCGGCCCACGCGACCGCGGCGGCGCGGTCGGCGGGGACCAGCACGCCGGCAGACCTCGGGTCCACCAGCGAGGTGGTCACCTCGGCTGGCGCCTGGATGTCGACGGTGACCTTGTCGGCCTGGGTGGGCGCGACCTGGAAGAGTGCGGACAGCCGGTCCACCGGGGTGAACCGCCACGCCTCCTCTCGGCCACCGGGGACGGCGAAGTCGTCCACGGCATACGAGGTCTTGCGCTCGGCCCGCGACTGGTCGGGGACGAATGCGGCGGCGGAGTCCTCGTGGGACCCCGCCGGCGCTTCGGGGTTCTTCTGGGCCAGCAGGCTCAACCCACTGCTCCTTCCATCTGGAGCTCGATCAGGCGGTTGAGCTCGAGGGCGTACTCCATGGGCAGCTCACGCGCGATGGGCTCGACGAACCCGCGCACGATCATGGCCATGGCCTCTTCCTCGGTCATCCCGCGGGACATGAGGTAGAACATCTGGTCCTCGGACACCTTGGAGACGGTCGCCTCGTGGCCCATCGTCACGTCGTCCTCGCGGATGTCGACGTAGGGGTAGGTGTCCGAGCGGCTGATCGTGTCGACCAGCAGGGCGTCGCAGACCACGCTCGAGCGGGAGCCATGGGCACCCTCGAGGATCTGCACGAGTCCGCGGTAGGACGTGCGCCCGCCGCCACGGGCCACCGACTTGGAGACGATGGTCGAGGAGGTGTTGGGGGCCGCGTGCACCATCTTGGCGCCGGCGTCCTGGTGCTGGCCCTCACCCGCGAAGGCGATGGACAGCGTCTCACCCTTGGCGTGCTCGCCGAGGAGGAAGACCGCCGGGTACTTCATGGTGACCTTGGAGCCGATGTTGCCGTCGATCCACTCCATCGTCGCGCCCTCGGCCGCGGTCGCCCGCTTGGTGACGAGGTTGTAGACGTTGTTGGACCAGTTCTGGATGGTCGTGTACCGAACGCGGGCGTTCTTCTTCACGATGATCTCGACGACCGCGGAGTGCAGCGAGTCGGACTTGTAGATCGGCGCGGTGCAGCCCTCGACGTAGTGCACGTAGGAGCCCTCGTCGGCGATGATCAGCGTGCGCTCGAACTGGCCCATGTTCTCGGTGTTGATCCGGAAGTAGGCCTGCAGGGGGATGTCGACGTGGACGCCCGGCGGGACGTAGATGAACGAGCCACCCGACCAGACGGCGGTGTTGAGCGCGGCGAACTTGTTGTCACCGGCGGGGATGACCGACGCGAAGTACTCGCGGAACAGGTCCTCGTGCTCGCGCAGGCCGGTGTCGGTGTCGACGAAGATGACACCCTTTTCCTCCAGGTCCTCACGGATCTGGTGGTAGACGACCTCGGACTCGTACTGCGCCGCGACACCGGAGACGAGGCGCTGCTTCTCGGCCTCCGGGATGCCCAGCCGGTCGTAGGTGTTCTTGATGTCCTCGGGGAGCTCGTCCCACGAGGTCGCCTGCTTCTCCGTCGACTTCACGAAGTACTTGATGTTCTGGAAGTCGATGCCGGTGAGGTCGCTGCCCCAGTTGGGCATCGGCTTCTTGCCGAACAGGCGCAGCGACTTCAGCCGCAGGTCGAGCATCCACTGGGGCTCGCTCTTGCGGCCGGAGATGTCGCGCACGACGTCCTCGTTGAGGCCACGCTTGGCCGTGGCGCCAGCGGTGTCGCTGTCGGCCCAGCCGTACTCGTAGCGTCCCAGGTCCTTCAGACCCGGGTTCCGCTCCTCGATGTTGGTGCTCATCGCGTGGCCCCTTCTGTTGGTGTAACAGGTGTTGGTGTGACAGCAGTCGTGGTGGTGGTTGTGGTGGTCGTGGCGGGCTTGGAGGTGACGGGCTTGCTGGTCGGGACGAACGTCGTGCAGACGTGGTCTCCGTGGGCGAGCGTCGCCAGGCGCTGCACGTGCACGCCGAGCAGCCGCGAGAACGCATCAGTCTCAGCGTCACAGAACTGCGGAAATTCCCGAGCCGCGTGCTGGACGGGGCAGTGCCCCTGGCACAGCTGTATGCCGGTGAACGGGCTCGTGGAGCCCGGCTCGCCCACGGGGCGGGCCGAGGCGGCGAAACCGTCGCGCGTGAGGGCGCCGACGAGGGCGTCCACGCGAGCGGCGGTGCCGGGGCCGGCGGCAGCCAGCTCGGCGGCATACCGGCCCTCGAGCTCGGCCACGCGTGACTCGGCGAACCGGCGCACTGCGTCCTGGCCGGACTCCCGCGACAGGAACCGTAGGGCTTCGGTGGCCAGGTGGTCGTAGTCGGACTCGAGGCCCTGGTGGCCCGCGTCGCTCAACACGAACGAGCGTGCCGGGCGGCCGCGACCGCGAACACCGGGGGCCACCTCGTGCGTGGCGATGAGGCCGGCGTCCTCGAGGTTCTCGAGGTGACGACGCACGGCGGGGGCGGTGAGCCCGAGGTCCAGGGCCAGCGTCGCGGCCGTGATGGGACCGCGTTCGCTGATCACCTGGAGGATCCGGTCGCGCGTGCGTGACTCCAGGACCGCAGGGGCCCCGTGGGTCGTCGCGACGGACACCGGGATATTCACAACGCCGATGTTACGTAAATACCCGGCGCAAGGGAAAGCAAGGTGAACCTAACCCTCGCTCAGCCCAGCAGGCCACGCTCTCGCGCGACGGCCACCGCCTCGCCCCGGCCGGCCACCCCGAGCTTGGCGATGATGTTGGACACGTGCACGCTGGCGGTCTTGGCGCTGATGAACAGCTGAGTGCCGATCTGCCGGTTGCTGCGGCCGAGGGCGACCAGCGCGAGGATCTCGGCCTCACGGCTCGTGAGGGCCTCACCGAGCCGTGAGGCCGCCTTCGGCGTGGTCCGGACTCCCCCACCGAGCCGGATCTCGGCCCGGAGCGGTTCGGCTCCGAGCCGCTGGGCCACCTCGAGCGCGGCCTTGAGCTCGTCCGAGCCGCGCGGGTCGCCGGTCGACTTCAGGATGGTGCCGAGGCGGGCCCGTGAGCGCGCTGCCTCGTAGGGATGCCCGTAGGCGTCGAAGGTGTCCACCGCGTCCTGCCAGGCCTCGACGAGGGGCGCGGGGTCGACCTCGGCTCCCCCGAGCCACTCCAGCCGCAGGGCCTCGGCCCGGGCGCGCGCCCTCCAGGCGGTGGACTCGGGTCCGTCGTTGCCGGGCCGCGTCGTCGCGCGGTCCCAGACCTGCGATGCGGACTCGGCCAGCTCGGCGCCCCGTGACAACAGGGCTGCGCGATCCGAGGTCGGCACCCGCTGGATGTGGCTGCCCAGCTGGCCGAGCAGCAGGGCGTCCAGCCGCAGCTGACCCTGGAACAGGGGGTACCAGACACGGTTCAGCACGTCGACCACCTCGTCGTGCACCCTGATGGCAGAGGCGAGGTCGTCGGCGTGACCGTAGAGGTCGATGGCGGCGCTGCCCGCCAGCAGAGGGACCAGGCCCTCCTGTTCCCACCACGGCCGGGACGCCTCGTACCCCGCCACGGCAGAGAAGTCCCCCTGAGCCGCGGCGACGTACATCCGCGCCCCCATGAGCATGGAGCGGGCGGGCTCGGGCGGGACCTCGCTCGAGACGTCGAGGATCTCGAGGGCCTCCGACCACCGGCCCCGTTCGTAGGCGGCGATCCCGGCGAGCAACCGGCCGTCGAAGGCATAGGGGGCCCAGGGCCGCCCCGCACCGCGGGCGCGCTCGACCCCACGCCGGTAGACGTCGACCGCCTCGTCGAGGCGTCCCGCGCGGTGGTGCAGCCAGCCGAGGTGGTGGTAGGCCCGGACCTCGGCAGGGTCGCCGGGAGTCCTGGAGGTCGCGATGATCCGCTCGAGGGTGGCCCGGGAGGTCTCGGGATCGCCGGCGCGTTCGAGGATGCGCGCCTCCACGACCCGCACCTCGTCGGCCACGTCGTGCAACCCGGACGCCTCGGCGGCAGCGACTGCCTCGTCGACGGCGGCGATCGCCTCGCCGTCACGCCCACGGTCGGCGAGGGCCTGCACCTTGGCCGCGAGCAGCCGGGCCCGGATCTGGGGGTGTTCCTCGTCGACACCGTCGAGCAGGCCGAGGCCCTCTTTGGTCGCCGCCAGCGTGTCGAGCGTGCTCTCGGTGATCCGCGCCGTCGTCGCCAGGGCGGCCAACAGCTCGGCACGCCCGGCCGGGTCGGCTCGTGGGCCTCGGCGGGCCAGTCGCTCCTCGAGCAGCTCGAGCGCCTTGAGGACGCGCCCGACCGCGGTGGCGGCCGCGGCCGCTCGCAACGTCACCGCGTCACAGTCGGGGTCGCTCTCGGGCATCAGCGCCAGGGCGTTCTTGAAGTGGCGGAAGGCCTCCTCCGGCCCGGCCATGCGCAAGGCGGAGTCGCCCGCCTGCACGCTGGCCTCGCGCGCCTGCTCGCGCTGGCCCGCAGCGGTGGCATGCCGGGCCAGCTCTGCCCAGGTGCCGAGCGAGCGGTCCTGCGCCAGGGCGGCGGCATACCTCTCGTGGGCACGGACCCGCTCGCCGGGCAACAGGTCGTCGTAGACCGTCTCGCCCAAGAGGGCGTGGCGGAAGGCGTAGCCGCCGGTGTCCGTGGGGACCAGGACGTGGTGCTCGACCGCGTCTCGCAGGCCCGCGTCGAGGTCGGCCTCGCCGAGACCGGCGACGGCCGCCAGCAGCCGGTGCGACACGTGGCGTCCGGCGGCCGAAGCCACCCGGACCACGTGCTGCCCCGAGGTCTCGAGCTGGTCGAAGCGCACGAGCAGCAGTCGGGACAGGTCCTCGGCCAGGCCGGACCCCCCGAGCGCCGTCGCGGCCACCAGTTCCTCGGTGAAGAACGCGTTGCCCTCGGCCCGCTCGACCACCTGACGCACCTGGTCCTCGGGCAGCGGCTGGGACTGCAGCCCTCGGACCAGCGCTCGGACGGCGTCGTCGCCGAGCGGGGCGAGGTCGAGCCGCTCGACCTCGGCCAGCCGGGACCAGTGGGCGAGCGTGGTCCGCAACGGGTGGCGCCGGTGCAGGTCGTCGCTGCGGTATGACGCCACGATGCTCACCCGACGGGCGAAACCCCTCGTGAACAGCAGCGTCAACAGGTCGCGGGAGGACTGGTCGGCCCAGTGGACGTCCTCCACCACGAGCAGGATCGGCGCGTCGGAAGCCAGGTCGTCGAGAGCGGCGTGGACCGCCTCGACGAGGTCGCCGCGGTCGAGCGCCGCATCCGCGGCCTCGTCGGGGTTGGGATCGGTGCGGCGGGCGGGGACCAACCGGGACAGCCCCGGGTGCGCCTTCAGGACGCGGTCGAGAACGTCCGGCGAGGTGCTCTCGAGTCGCCCGAGGACCTCGATGAACGGCAGGTAGGGCAGCGACTGGCCGGCCTCACCCAGACAGTGCCCGACCAGCACCGTCCAGTCCTGGGCCCTGGCGCGCGCCGCGACCTCGGCGAGGATGCGGGTCTTGCCGATCCCGGCATCACCGGACAGCAGCACCAGGCCCGTGCCTGACGGACCGTCGATGCCGAGGAGCGTGGCGAGCCTGGTCGCCTCGTCGTCACGTCCGACGAACAACCCGGCAGCCGAACGCTCGAAACCCACGACACCGATTATGTCGGAGGGCTCCGACAGGGTGTCGTGGGTTTCGGCGTGGTGGGCTTCGGCTGGGTGACGGTCGCCGCGGTGGGTGTCGACGTCGAGCGTGGTCGCCATCGGGCGGCCGCCGTCAGGCGACCCGAGCCGAGCCGGTGCGGGCGGCGCCCTGACCGTGACGGTGCGAGTGCACGACCCGGCCGAGGGCGGTGCGGATGGCGTGGCCGTGGTGCCGTGCGGGGACGGCGCTGGCCAGCCCGGTCGACAGCCTCTCGGTGCGCCAGGCAACCTCGGCGGCGACGAACAGCGGGTCTGCGTTGATGCTCATGCTGTGCTCCTTCTGGTGGTGGTGTGTCCTCAAACCTGACCGTCTGAGGCAGGCGTTCACATGGGGCGGGTGCCTTATCTGTGGCCGCACCTGCCTCAGGGGGCCTCAGACCGGGCGCGGGGTGTGGCGGACCGACTGCCCCAGCGGCCGCGGCAGGTGCCAGTCGCGGCGCCTGCGCGTTGGCCGGGGCTGGCGGCGGGCGAGGTTGGCGCCGGACAGGCTCTCCTGCTTCCACTGCTGCTCGGCGAGGACGATGTACGGGTGGGCGGTGAGACTCATGGCCGTGCTCCTTCGTGCCTTGGTATTCCTCGTGGTTGATGCCTCCACAGTTCGCCTCTGAGGCACCCCTCCACATGGGGAAGTCGCCCATCCCTCGATCGACACGCGACTGTTCTGAGGTGCCCGGCCCCCCTCAGGGGTGCTGCGTCCCGGACCTAGACTCAGGGCGTGCCACCCGCTGTCCTCGTCTCCGGTCTCGCCAAGCGCTACGGCAGCGTGGTCGCCCTGGACGGCGCCTCGTGGCAGGCCGAGCGCGGTGCGGTGACGGCAGTGCTGGGGCCCAACGGCGCCGGCAAGACCACGATGGTGGAGTGCTGCGAGGGGCTGCGCCGGCCGGACGCGGGTCAGGTCCGCGTGCTGGGCACCGACCCGTGGAACGCCGGCCCCGCCCACCGTGCACGAGTCGGCGTGATGCTCCAGGACGGCGGGCTGCCCGCATCCGCCCGTCCACTGCGGCTGCTGCGCCACCTCTCGTCGATGTATGCCGCGCCCGCGCCCCTCGACCCCCTCGTCCAGCGCCTCGGGATCGACGAGTTCGCCGGCACCTCGGTGCGTCGGCTGTCCGGGGGTCAGCGGCAACGCGTGGCGCTGGCGGCAGCCCTGGTCGGTCGTCCCGAGGTGGCGTTCCTCGACGAGCCCAGTGCCGGCCTGGACCCGCACGCACGCCTCGACGTGTGGGAGCTCGTGCGGTCCCTGGCCGACGGGGGCGCGGCAGTCGTGCTCACCACGCACTCCTTCGAGGAGGCCGAGCGGCTGGCCGACCACATCGTCGTCGTCGCCGCCGGTGCCGTCGTCGCCCAGGGGTCGCTCGACGCCGTCACCGGCGGGGACCGGCTCGAGGACCGCTACTTCGCCCTGACGGGGAGGTCGGTCGCATGACCGCCGCCTCCGCCCCCACCGCGCAGGCTGCGCCGGCGGCGCCCGCTGCCCGGGTCCTGGCCCAGGCCCGGTTCGAGGCGGTGACGCTGCTGCGCAACGGAGAGCAGCTGCTCGTGGCCGTCCTCCTCCCGGCGGCCGTACTCGTGGCCCTCGTCCACGCGCAGTCCATCTCGCTCGGGGACGGGCGCCGGGTCGACCTGGCCGTTCCGGGTGTCCTCGCGCTGTGCGTGATCTCCTCGGCCTTCACCGGCCAGGCCATCGCGACCGGCTTCGACCGCCGCTACGGCGTGCTGAGACTGCTCGGCGTCACTCCGCTCGGCCGCACGGGGCTGGTGCTCGCCAAGGCCGCCGCGGTGCTCTGCGTGGTCGCTGTGCAGGTGGTCGTCATCGGAGCGCTGGGGCTGGCGCTCGGCTGGGAGCCGACGCTGCGCGGCATACCCGCGGCACTCCTCTCCCTAGTGCTGGGAACGTGGGCCTTCGTGGCTCTGGCCCTGCTCCTGGGGGGCACGCTGCGCGCCGAAGGCGTGCTGGCCGTCGCCAACCTGCTGTGGGTCGCCCTGCTCGCCCTCGGTGGGGTCGTCATCGCCGGCACCGAGCTCCCGGACAGGTTCGCGAGCGCCGTTGCCCTGCTGCCGTCGGCCGCGCTCGGTGACAGCCTGCGCGCCGCGCTGGTCGAGGGTCGGATGCTGCCGGGCGCCTGGCTCGTGATGACGCTCTGGGCGCTCGCGGCGACGGTGCTGGCACGCCGGTTCTTCCGCTGGAGCGACTGACTGGTGGCGCCGGCCCTGGTCCAGCACACCACCGTCACCAGGGCCAGCAGACCCACGAGCCACCACGGTCGCGCCGTCGCCACCGCCACCACCAGGAGCGTCGCGTACCCCGCCGCGACCCCCGCCCGCCACGTGTTGGTCTCCATGCGTCCAGTCAGCCAGCCCACCGCGGCCAGCACCATGAGGGGACTCCCCCAACCGCGTCAGGGTCCGCCCTGAGCCGTACCCTCGTTGCGTGACCGCAGCACCAGCCTCGACCTCCACCATGGCCGCACCGGTGGCCTCCGCCGGACGGGTGTGGCTGCCCAGGATCCTGCTCGCCAACCTGGTCGTCGAGGTGCTCATCGTCGTCACCGGCGGCCTCGTCCGGCTCACCGGCAGTGGGCTCGGCTGCCCCACGTGGCCGCAGTGCGTGCCCGGCTCCTACACCCCCGTCCCCCACCAGGCGGAGGGGTGGCACCGCTACATCGAGTTCGGCAACCGCACACTCACCAGCGTGGTCAGCATCGCGGCCCTTGCGACCGTGTATGCCGTGTGGCGCTGGGCCGCGCGCCGTCGCGACCTGCTCGTCCCCGCCCTCGGCGTGCTCGCCGGGGTGGGCGTCCAGGCGGTGCTCGGCGGGATCACGGTGCGCACCGGCCTCAACCCGTTCACCGTCTCGGCCCACTTCCTGGTGTCGATGTGCCTCGTCGCCACCTCGGCCTACCTCGTCTTCCGCGCACCGGAGCCGGCCGGGCCACGGCCGCTGGTCGTGCACCCCCTCGTCCAACGGCTGGGCTGGGCCACCTGTGCGGTGGCTGCGGTCGTGCTGATCCTCGGCACCGTCGTCACCGGCTCGGGTCCGCACTCGGGCGACGCCGACGAGCCGGCCCGGTTCGGCCTCGACCCGCGCACCATCTCCTGGCTGCATGCCGATGCCGTGATGCTGTTCGTCGGACTGGTGATCGCGATGTGGATCGCGAGCCGGCTGGGCGACGGGCCCGCGGCTCCCGGCCGCGCCTGGGCCGTGGTGCTCGTCGTGACCCTCGCCCAGGGTGTGGTCGGCTACACGCAGTACCTCACCGGACTGCCGTGGGTCGTCGTCCTGGTGCACATGTTCCTGGCCACCGTGCTGGTGGTGACGCTGACCCGCGCCATGGTGCGACTCCGCGCGCACTGACCCCTACCCAGGACGAGCCCCGAAGAGCACACTCGGGCCATGAGACCTCAAGCGGACGTGCTCCGTGGCCACGCAGGGCAGCTCGTGGCGATCATGCTGCTCCTGGCCACCCTTGCGATGTGGTGGTCGGTGCGCGGCTCTGGTGAGGACTGCGCCGTTTACGGCGCCTCACCCCAGGCGGCCAGCCTCTCCACCGTGGGCCAGACGCCGATCGGCTGCGTGCGCTAGACCATTCCACAAGGACTCTTGTGCAACCTTCGTTGTGCAAATAGTCTTGTGCACATGCCCGCCAAACAACGCCCAGGAGTCAGGACCGTCACCGAGGCCAAGGCCCTCGCGGCGATGGCCAACCCGTTCCGCTCGCGGATGATGGACGCGCTCAAGGTCGACGGCCCGTCAACCGCCTCCGCCCTCGCCGCCCGCACCGGGCAGGCCGTCGGCAGTGCCAGCCACCACCTCAAGGTGCTGCACGAGGCCGGCCTGGTCGAGGAGGCACCCGAGCTCGCCAAGGACCGCCGCGAACGCTGGTGGCGCCTGGTCGACCCCGGCACGCGCTGGTCGCGCGCCGACTTCGCCGACGACACCGCAGCAGTCACGGCCGCCTACGCCGCCGAGGCGCTGGCCCTCCAGCGCCAGTTCGACCGCACCCGTGAGTGGAACGCCAACGCCGCGTCCGTCCCCGAGTGGGACGCCGTCTCCTTCGCCACCCAGAACTGGATGAAGGTCTCCCCCGACGAGCTGCAGCAGGTGGCCGACGAGATGGTCGACGTGCTGATGCGGTGGTCGCAGCGCGAGGTGCCTGACGACGGCGTCGAGCGCGAGTCGGTGTTCGTCTTCGCCCGAGGGTTCCCGGCCCAGCCATGACGACCCACACCACACCGGTTGCCCCGCCTCCCCCACTGGCCCGCAACCGGAACTTCAGCCTGCTCTGGTTCGGCGAGGGCGTCAGCGTCCTCGGCAACGCCACCACCTCGGTCCTGCTCCCGCTCCTGGCCGTCGTCGGCTTCGACGCCGGCCCCGGCTGGATGGGTGCGCTGACGGCGGCGGCCTGGGTGCCGTGGCTGCTCATCGGGCTCCCCGCCGGCGCTTGGGTGGACCGGCTGCCGGCCCGCCGCGTCATGGTCGTGAGCGACCTCGTCGCGGCCCTGACGCTGGCCAGCGTTCCGGTCGCCTGGCTCCTCGACGTCCTCACGCTCCCCCATCTCGCGGTCGCGGCCTTCTGCAACGGCGTGTGCACCGTCTACTTCCGCGCCGCCTACCCGGCGTTGGTGCGGCAGGTCGCCCGGCGCGAACAGCAGGAGGCTGCGTTCGCACGGTTGTTCGGCACCGAGTCGGCCATGCAGGTCGCCGGCCCCGGGGTGGGCGGTCTCCTCGCCCAGGCGATCTCCACGGCCGGGGGCATCCTCGTCGACGCGGTCAGCTTCCTCGTGTCGGCGGTGTGCCTCTGGCGGCTGAAGCTGCCCGCCGCCGAGCCCCACCTGGCGGAGGACGTCGAGGTGGCATCGCTGGCCCGACGCATCCGCGAGGGCATCGACTACATCCGCCACGACCGGATCATGCGCTTCTTCATGGTGATGCGCGGCATGAGCAACTTCGGCCTCACCGGCTACGCGGCGCTCCTCGTCCTGTTCCTGGTCCGGGAGGTCGACCTCGGCTCGGGGGCGGTCGGCCTGGTGATGGCCGTGGGCTCGCTGGGCGGCGTCATCGGGGCGGCCGTCGCGACCCGCGTCTCGCACCGGCTCGGCTCGGCGCGGGCCCTGCTCGCCCTGCAGGTGCTGGCCGGGCCACCCGCCCTGCTGGTGCCGCTCGGCGCTCCGGGCGCCGGTCTGGTCGCCCTGGTCGCGGGAATGCTCCTCGTGGGCGTCGGCGTGGTCGCGGGCAACGTGATCCGCGGTGCCTGGCGCAACCGCTACGTGCCCGAGCACATGGTGGCCAGACAGGTCACGACCATGCAGGTCATCAACTACGGCACCATGCCGCTGGCCGGCATCGCGGCCGGCGCCCTGGGCAGCACCTTGGGGCTGCGCCCGACCATCGCGGTGATGGCGGCCATCCACGTGGTGGCCTGCCTGTCGATGTGGTGGAGCCCGCTGCGCGGACTGCGCGAGATGCCCGGCCCTGTGGCCGAGGTCAGGGATCCGGCCGTCAGCGTCAGCGAGAGATGACCGGCAGGTAGAGCAACGGGTCGACGGCAACACCGAGGAACAGGATGCCCACGTAGGTGATCGAGAAGTGGAACAGCCGCATCGGCTTGAGCGCCTGGGGGTCCGCACCGGTCCTGGCGACGCGCAGCAGGCGGTGCGCCTCGAGCAGGAACAGCAACCCGGTGACCAGTGCCGTGCCGAGGTAGATCCAGCCCATCGGGTTCACCCACACCAGGGCGAGCGACACGGCCACCATCGCCCAGGAGTAGGCCACGATCTGGCGGGCCACGACGACGAACTTCTCGACCACCGGCAGCATCGGCACGTGGGCCGCGGCGTAGTCGTCCTTGAACTTCATCGACAGCGGCCAGTAATGCGGAGGCGTCCAGAAGAAAATGACCAGGAACAGCATCACGGCCGACCACGACACCGAGTTCGCCACTGCCGACCAGCCGATGAGGACGGGCATGCAGCCGGCCGCGCCGCCCCAGACGATGTTCTGCGCGGTGCGGCGCTTGAGGATCATCGTGTAGCCCACGGCATACATGACGATGGCGCCGAGCGAGAGGGCCGCCGAGAGCCAGTTGACGACCACGGCGAACCACACGGTCGAGACGACGGTGAGGACCACCCCGAACACCAGCCCCTCACGCGGGCTGATCTCGCCGGTCACCATCGGACGGTTGCTCGTGCGGTGCATCTCCGCGTCGATGTCGCGGTCGTAGACACAGTTGAACGTATTGGCGGCGCCGGCACTGAGCGCACCACCGACGAGGGTGGCCACGATAAGCCAGAGCGAGGGAATTCCCTTGTGCGCCAAGAACATCACCGGCACCGTCGTCACCAGCAGCAGCTCGATGATGCGGGGCTTGGTGAGCGCGAGGTATGCCGCTGCCTTGCGTCTGCGACCCGGGGCCGAAGACGCGGAGATCCGGGCAGACGGATCGAGTGCGGTCACGGCGTCCTTCGTGGGTGGTGCAGGGGCGGCTGGCCGGGTCAGTCTATCCCCGGCCCGGCGATGTCCTGTGGACGGGACTGGATGCGACGCGGATCACCTCCGGGACTAGTCTCGGATCGTCGTCGTGCGCCGCCTGTGCAGCTCAGTGTGAGGAGAACCATTCGTGCCTACCACCACTCGTTCCGCCAAGTCCCAGCCCGCCCGGAAACGCAGCAGCTCACTGCGTCCGCCGGTCGCGCGCAAGGCCGGCTGGACCGACCTGGACGTCCGTGCCGTCGACACCGTCAGGGTGCTTGCCGCGGACGCCGTCCAGAAGGTCGGCAACGGCCACCCGGGCACGGCGATGAGCCTGGCCCCCGCGGCATACCTGCTCTACCAGAACGTGATGCGCCACGACCCGTCCGATCCGCACTGGCTCGGCCGCGACCGGTTCGTGCTGTCCTGTGGCCACTCGAGCCTCACTCAGTACATCCAGCTCTACCTGTCCGGCTACGGCCTCGAGCTCGACGACCTCAAGGCGCTGCGCACCTGGGGTTCGCTGACGCCCGGCCACCCGGAGGTGCACCACACCAAGGGGGTCGAGATCACCACTGGCCCGCTGGGTTCCGGCCTCGCCTCGGCCGTCGGCATGGCGATGGCACAGCGTCGCCAGCGCGGCCTGTTCGACCCGGACGCAAAGCCCGGGACCAGCCCGTTCGACCACCACATCTGGGTGATGGCGTCCGACGGCGACATCATGGAGGGCGTCAGCCACGAGGCGTCAGCGCTGGCCGGCCACCAGGAGCTCGGCAACCTCACCGTCATCTACGACCAGAACACCATCTCCATCGAGGACAAGACCGAGATCTCCTTCTCCGAGGACGTCGGCAAGCGCTACGAGGCCTACGGCTGGAACGTCGTCACGATCGACTGGCGTGGTGACGGCACCAGCGGTGGTTACGTCGAGAACGTCGACCAGCTGCTCGCCACCCTGGAGAAGAGCCGCACGTCCAGGAAGCCCACGTTCGTGGTGCTCCGCACCATCATCGCCTGGCCCGCACCGACCAAGCAGGACACCGGCAAGTCGCACGGCTCGGCCCTCGGCGACCCCGAGATCGCCGCCACCAAGGAGCTGCTCGGCTTCGACCCGGCCAAGACCTTCGAGGTCCCTCGCCCGCTGATCTCCCACACCCGCAAGGTCGGGGCGCGTGGCAAGGCCGCCCACAAGGCGTGGGACAAGGGGTATGCCGCGTGGCGCAAGGCCCAGCCCGAGCGGGCGGCCCTGCTCGACCGGCTTGTCGCGGGTGACCTGCCCGACGGGTTCGAGAAGGCCGTGCCGACCTTCGCGGCAGACCCCAAGGGCATCGCGACGCGAGCCGCCTCGGGCAAGGTCCTCGGCGCCCTGGCCGACGCGGTCCCCGAGCTCTGGGGTGGGTCGGCGGACCTCGCCGAGTCCAACAACACCACGATGGACGGGCAGCCCTCGTTCATCCCCAAGTCGAAGCAGACCCGCGAGTGGTCCGGCGGTCCCTACGGACGGACCTTGCACTTCGGCATCCGCGAGTTCGGGATGGGGCTGATCCTCAACGGCATCGCCCTCGAGGGCCTGACCCGCCCCTATGGCGGCACCTTCCTCGTCTTCTCCGACTACATGCGCCCCGCCGTGCGGCTCGCCGCGATCCAGCAGGCGCCAGTGACCTTCGTCTGGACCCACGACTCCATCGGGCTCGGCGAGGACGGTCCGACCCACCAGCCGATCGAGCACCTTGCGGCGCTGCGCGCCATCCCGTCCTTCGACGTGGTGCGGCCGGCGGACGCCAACGAGACGGCCGCCGCCTGGGTCGCCGTCCTCAAGAACAAGCGGCCGGCCGGTTTGGCGCTCAGTCGCCAGAACCTGCCGATCGTCGACCGCACGGTGGCCGGCAAGGTCAGTGGGGTGGCCAAGGGCGCCTACATCCTCTTCGAGTCGAGCAAGGCCACCCCCGACGTCATCCTCGTCGCGACCGGCTCCGAGGTGCAGCTGGCTGTCTCCGCTCGCGAGACGCTGGAGGAGTCGGGTGTCGCGACTCGCGTCGTCTCGATGCCCTGCCGTGAGTGGTTCGACGAGCAGACCCCGGCCTACCGCGAGAAGGTCCTGCCCGCAGCCGTCAAGGCCCGGGTCTCCGTCGAGGCGGGCGTGCCGCAGGGCTGGCGCGACATCGTCGGCGACGCCGGCGAGATCATCGGGATCGACCACTTCGGCGCCTCCGCAGATGCGGCGACCCTCTTTCGCGAGTTCGGTTTCACTCCTGCCGCTGTCGTGGCGGCGGCCAAGAAGTCCCTCAAGACCGTCAAGGGAAAGTGAACAGAAATGACTGACAACGCAGCACTCAAGGCCCTTGCCGACAACGGCGTCTCCGTCTGGCTCGACGACCTGTCCCGCGAGCGCCTCGAGACCGGCAACCTCCAGGAGCTCATCGACACCAAGGGCGTCGTGGGGGTCACCACGAACCCCTCGATCTTCCAGGCCGCGCTGGCCAAGGGAGACCGCTACGACGCCGACCTGCGCACGTACGCCGCCCAGGGCAAGACGGTCGACGAGACGGTGTTCGGCCTGACGACCGAGGACGTCCGCAACGCCTGCGACATCCTGCGTCCGCTGTACGACTCGACCAACGGCGTCGACGGCCGCGTGTCGATCGAGGTCGACCCGCGGCTGGCCCACGAGACCGCCAAGACGGTGGACCAGGCCAAGGAGCTCTACGCCGCCGTCGACCGCCCGAACGTCCTCATCAAGATACCGGCCACCGTCGAGGGGCTGCCGGCCATCTCCCAGACCCTGGCCGAGGGCATCAGCGTCAACGTGACCCTGATCTTCTCGCTCGACCGCTACCGCGGGGTGATGAACGCCTTCCTCACCGGGCTCGAGCAGGCTCGTGAGGGCGGCAAGGACCTGTCGCAGATCCACTCGGTCGCGTCCTTCTTCGTGTCGAGGGTGGACACCGAGGTGGACAAGCGGCTCGACGCCATCGGTACCGACGAGGCCAAGGCCCTCAAGGGCAAGGCCGCCGTGGCCAACGCCCGCCTGGCCTACCAGGCCTTCGAGGAGGTCTTCGCGACCCCGCGCTGGAAGAACCTCGCCGACGACGGCGCCAACGCCCAGCGCCCCCTGTGGGCCTCGACCGGCGTGAAGGACCCGGCCTACTCCGACACCCTCTACGTCACCGAGCTGGTGGCCCCCAACACCGTCAACACGATGCCCGAGAAGACCCTGGACGCGGTCATCGACCACGGCGAGGTCACCGGTGACACCGTCACCGGCACCTACCAGGACGCTGGTGGGGTGCTGGACGCCTTGGAGGGCCTCGGGATCTCCTACGCCGACGTGACCGCCCAGCTCGAGCGCGAGGGCGTCGACAAGTTCGAGGTCTCCTGGGGCGAGCTGCTGGACGAGGCACAGTCCGACCTCGACCTCGCTCGTGCCGACGTGGAGCAGTCTGGCAAGGGCGACCAGTGAGCTCACTCGGCGTGGTGGCATCAGGCGCCGCTGCCGATGCCATCGCCACCAAGGTGGCCGACCTCGTCGGGGTCCAGTTCGCGAGCAAGCTCTTCGCCCAGGACGCGACTCTCTGGGGGCCGGAAGCCGAGTCCGAGTCGGCGATCCGCCTGTCCTGGGTCAACCTGCCCCGGTCGTCCCGGCCTCTGCTCGGGGAGATCGCGGCGTTGCGCGAGCAGCTCCGCGGTGAGGGCGTGGACCGGGTGGTCCTGTGTGGCATGGGTGGTTCGTCCCTTGCCCCTGAGGTGATATGTGCGACGGCGGGCGTCGACCTCGTCGTCCTCGACTCCTCCCAGCCCGACATGGTGCGGGCCGCGATCACCGACCTGGAACGGACTGTCGTTGTCGTCTCCAGCAAGTCGGGATCGACCGTGGAGACGGACTCGCAGCGCCGCGTGTTCCAGGCGGCGTTCGCGGAGAAGGGCATCGACCCGACCACGAGGATCGTCATCGTGACGGACCCGGGCAGCCCGCTCGACGAGGAGTCGCGCGCCAGCGGCTACCGGGTCATCAACGCCGACCCCAACGTCGGCGGTCGCTACTCGGCGCTGACGGCCTTCGGCCTGGTTCCCTCCGGCCTCGCCGGAGCTGACATCGAGGCGTTGCTCGACGATGCCGAAGCCGTGGCCGACGTGCTCAGCGCCGACGACGACGCCAACCCCGGCCTGCGCCTGGCCGCCGCCATGGCGGGCACCGATCCCCTGCGCGACAAGTTCGTCATCGTCGACGACGGGTCGGGCATCGTGGGCTTCGCCGACTGGGCCGAGCAGCTCATCGCCGAGAGCACCGGCAAACAGGGCACCGGCATCCTGCCCGTCGTCGTCGGTGGCGACTCCGACCCCGAGGTGGCCTGGCCGGCGCGTGATGTCACCGTCGCCCGGCTGGTCGGTGACTCCGACGACGATCTCACCCTTGGAGCAGATCCCCAGGGCGAGGCCGACGCCAGCCGCTCCGAGGTCGCCGTCAGCGGCCCGCTCGGAGCCCAGCTCCTCCTGTGGGAGGTGGCGACCGCCGCCGCCGGACGGTTGCTCGGCATCAACCCGTTCGACCAGCCCGATGTGGAGAGCGCCAAGAAGGCGGCCCGTGCGCTGCTGGACCAGGGCATCGGCAGCGCCGAGGCTCGCGCCGCCACCGACCGAGCAGTGGAGATCCGCTCCCTCGGCGGCGAATGGCTCGGCGGCGCCAGGACCGTCCCCGAGGCCCTCACCGCACTGTTCGACCAGCTCGACCCCGAGCACGGCTACGTCGCGGTGATGGCCTACCTCGACCGGCTCACGGACGCGGCCCTCGCCGACGTGCGCCCCGGCCTGGCACGGCATACCGGACGTCCCACGACGTTCGGGTGGGGTCCCCGTTTCCTGCACTCGACCGGTCAGTTCCACAAGGGTGGGCCGGCGACGGGCGTCTACCTCCAGATCACGACCGCGCCGCACGAGGACCTGGCGATCCCCGGACGCGAGTTCAGCCTGGGTGACTTCATCGCCTCCCAGGCCGCCGGCGACGCCCAGGTCCTCGCCGAGCACGGTCGTCCGGTGCTGCAGCTGCACCTGACCGAGCACGACGCCGGCTTGGCGCAGGTCACCCAGGCCCTCACGGAACTGGCTCCCTCGCTGGCCCCATCGGAAGGCACCACATGAGCCCAACGCGGGTGACGCAGGACAGCAACCCCCTGCGCGATCCTCGTGACAAGCGACTCCCCCGCATCGCCGGCCCCTGCGGCCTGGTCCTCTTCGGCGTCACCGGGGACCTCGCGCGCAAGAAGCTCATGCCGGCGATCTACGACCTGGCGAATCGTGGGCTGCTTCCTCCGGGCTTCTCGCTCGTCGGTTTCGCCCGTCGCGACTGGGCGGACCAGGACTTCGGCAAGATCGTCTACGACGCGGTCAAGCAGCACGCCCGCACACCGTTCCGCGAGAGCGTGTGGCGCAACCTGGCCGAGGGATTCCGTTTTGTGCCAGGCACTTTCGACGACCCGACGTCCTTCGACCTGCTCGCCCAGACGGTCAAGAACCTCGAGCACGAGCGTGGCACCGGTGGCAACCTCGCGTTCTACCTGTCGATCCCGCCGTCGTCCTTCTCCGTCGTGTGCGAACAGCTCGAGCGGTCCGGGCTGAGCAAGCCCGAGGCGGACGCGTGGCGTCGCGTGGTCATCGAGAAGCCCTTCGGCCACGACCTCACGAGCGCACGCGAGCTCAACGACATCGTCGAGGGTGTCTTCCCGCCTGACGCGGTGTTCCGCATCGACCACTACCTCGGCAAGGAGACCGTCCAGAACCTGCTGGCCCTGCGCTTCGCCAACCAGATGTTCGAACCGGTCTGGAACGCCAACTACGTCGACCACGTGCAGATCACCATGGCCGAGGACATCGGCATCGGTGGACGGGCCGGCTACTACGACGGCATCGGCGCGGCCCGCGACGTGATCCAGAACCACCTGCTCCAGCTCCTCGCCCTGACCGCGATGGAGGAGCCGGTCTCGTTCGCGGCGGAGCACCTCCGCTCCGAGAAGGAGAAGGTGCTCTCGGCGGTGCGGCACCCCAAGGACCTCGGCAAGTCCACCGCCCGCGGCCAGTACGCAGGCGGGTGGCAGGGCGGCGAGCAGGTCATCGGCTACCTCGACGAGGACGGTGTCGCCAAGGAGTCGCGCACCGAGACGTATGCCGCCATGAAGGTCGAGATCGACTCCCGCCGTTGGGCCGGCGTCCCGTTCTACCTGCGCACCGGCAAGCGGCTCGGCAAACGGGTCACGGAGATCGCCGTCGTCTTCAAGAAGGCGCCGCACCTGCCGTTCAACGACACCGCGACCGAGGAGCTCGGCCAGAACGCCATCGTCATCCGCGTCCAGCCCGACGAGGGCATCACGATGCGCTTCGGCGCCAAGGTGCCGGGGGCCCAGATGGAGGTGCGCGACGTGACCATGGACTTCGGCTACGGCCGTGCCTTCACCGAGTCCAGTCCGGAGGCCTATGAGCGCCTCATCCTCGACGTCCTGCTCGGGGACCCGCCGCTGTTCCCTCGGCACGAGGAGGTCGAGCTCTCCTGGGAGATCCTCGACCCGGTCGAGGCCTACTGGGCCAAGCAGCGCAGCACGGTCGAGCCCTACGTCGCCGGTGGTTGGGGTCCGGCCACGGCCGACGAGATGATGCACCGTGACGGCCGTGTCTGGAGAATGCCATGAGCACCCCACACAGTTCTCCCCCGCTGCGCTCTTCCGACACTGATCGGGGACCCCGGTGATCGTCGACCTGCCCAGCACCAGCACCGTCGCGATCAGCAAGAAGCTGGTCGCCCTGCGCCAGGACACCGGGGCGATGGCCCTGGGTCGCGTCCTCACCCTGCTGATCGTCGTCGACGAGCAGGATGCCGAGGAGGCCATCCAGGCCGCCAACGACGCCAGCCGGCAGCACCCGTGCCGGATCATCGCGGTGGTCATCGGCAACAAGCGTGGCCAGTCGCGCATCGACGCCCAGATCCGCGTGGGCGGTGACGCGGGAGCCAGCGAGGTCGTGGTGCTCCGGCTCTACGGTGCCCTGACCGACCATGGGCGCAGCGTCGTCATCCCCCTGCTGCTGCCCGACTCTCCCGTCGTGGCCTGGTGGCCCACCGATGCCCCCACGCACCTGGCGCAGGACCCGATCGGTTCGATGGCCCAGCGGCGCATCACCGATGCCGCAGAGGCCAAGCACCCGCGATCCGCGCTCCAGGCACGGGCTGGCACCTACACCCGGGGCGACACCGACCTGGCCTGGACGCGCGTGACCCTCTGGCGGGGACTGCTCGCCGCCGCGATGGACCAGCCACCGTTCGAGCCGGTGACCGAGGCAACCGTGACCGGCGGCTCGGACTCCCCGTCGACGGACCTGCTGGCCGCCTGGCTCGCCCAGACGCTGCGCTGTCCGGTCCGCCGGGCTCGCTCACGTTCGGGCACCGGCATGGTCAGCGTCCGGCTCGAGCGCCGCAGCGGCGCCATCGACCTGGTCCGACCCGACGGCGCCATCGCCACGCTGAGCCAGCCCGGGCAACCCGTCCGACGCATCTCGCTGGCCCGCCGTGCCACCGCCGAATGCCTGGCCGACGAGCTGCGCCGGCTCGACCCGGACGAGATCTACGAGGAGGCGATCCGCAGCGGGCTCGCACGGATCGGCACCAAGACGGTGACCGCCAGCGAGGCCGTCCGCGAGGGCGAGGCGCCCTCGGTCAAGGAGGCCGAGCGAGAGTCACGCAGGATCGCCCGAGCCAGTGCCAAGACAGCCAGCTCGGAGATGGTCCAGGCAGCGACCCCGGCGTCCACGTCCGACACGGCTGTCGTCAAGAAGGCAGCGGCCCGCAAGCTCGCCAAGGGCACGACTTCCGGCGCCACCACCAAGGCGAAGGCGGCCAAGGCCGTCAAGCCGGCGAAGGCCGTCAAGTCCCCGACGGGCGTCAAGTCCTCGACGGGCGTCAAGGCGGCGAAGACCGTCAAGTCCTCGACGGGCGTCAAGTCAGGCAAGGCATGAGCGCCGCAGTGCTCGTGGTCGTCCATCCCGACAAGCAGGCGGTGGCCGACGCCGGCGCCGCGCGGCTCGTCACGGCCCTGCTCGACCTGCAGGCCGCCGGACGCGCACCCCACGTGTCGCTGACGGGTGGCTCGCTCGGCTCGGCGATCATCGCCTCGATCCTCCAGGTGCCGGCCCACACGGCGGTCGACTGGTCGAGGGTCTCGGTGTGGTGGGGAGACGAGCGCTACCTGCCCGCCGGGGACGCCGACCGCAACGACACCCAGAACGATGCCGCTGGGCTGGACCGCCTCGGGCTCGACCAGGCCAAGGTCCACCGCGTCGCCGGGCCTGACGCCAGCGACTCGGTCGAGGACAGCGCGGAGCGGTACTCGGCAGCGGTGCGTGGCAGTGGTGGGGGCGAGTTCGACATCATGATCCTCGGCGTCGGTCCCGACGGCCACGTCGCATCGCTCTTTCCCGGGCATCCCGCCCAGCTGACCACCGAGGCAATCGCCGTCGCCGTGCACGACTCGCCCAAGCCACCTCCGGACCGTGTGTCGCTCACCTTCGAGTGCCTCAGCCGGTCCGACCGCGTGTGGTTCCTGGTGGCCGGCGCGGACAAGGCCGAGGCGGTGCGCAACGGAGTCGAGGGGGCTGGGCCCGAGCTGTCCAGCGCGGCGCAGGTGCGCGGCCTACGCGAGACGATCTGGCTCGTCGACGCGGACTCTGCGACCGACCTCCCCACCTGAGTTCGACCACATGACGAAGGGCTGCTCCCGATGACCGGGAGCAGCCCTTCGTCTGTGTCTGTTGCTACTGGATGAGCTTGCGCTCCCGCAGCGTGGCGAGGGCCTCGTCGAGGATGGCCTTGCCGTCGGCGTCGGAGCGACGCTCCTTCACGTAGGCCAGGTGCGTCTTGTAGGGCTCGACCTTCGGCGGGGCCGGCGGGTTGGCCTCGTCCTGACCCGCGGGGAACCCGCAGCGCGGGCAGTCCCAGGTCTCGGGGACGGCCAGGCCCGGCTCCTCCGCGAAGCTCGGTCGGGTCTGGTGGCCGTTGGCGCACCAGTAGGACACGAAGACGCGGGGTGCGGCCTCGCCGCGTTCGGCCTCGCCCATCGGGCCGGCGCCGACTCGGCTGCCTCGGATTGCGTTGCCACCTGCCATGTGCGAAAGGTCCTTGTCTGGTCAGGAAGAG
This sequence comes from Pedococcus sp. P2_F6, assembly GCF_056403675.1. NCBI lineage: Bacteria > Bacillati > Actinomycetota > Actinomycetes > Micrococcales > Intrasporangiaceae > Pedococcus > Pedococcus sp. P2_F6. Next base: position 485,704 of record NZ_JBFUEZ010000001.1, on the reverse strand, counting down.
TCTGGTCTGGGGAGAGCTGGTCTGTGAGTGCGTCAGTGACGCGCGGTCAGTGCGTGGTCGGGTCGAGCTGCCGGTCGGGAGCTCAGGCGGAGAACCGGTCGATGAGGCCGATCCCCACGATGCAGGCGAACCAGATGACACCCACGGCCACGGTGAACCGGTCGAGGTTGCGCTCGGCCACCGAGGAGGACCCCAGTGAGGTGGACATGCCGCCACCGAACATGTCGGACAGACCGCCGCCCTTGCCCTTGTGGAGCAGGACCAGCAGCGTCAGGAACAGACCACCGATGACCAGCAGTACCTGCAGGCCAATACGTACGGCTTCCACGGAGCACCCATCTCGAGTCGACGTCAGTTGGTGCTGCCGAAAAGGCAGCAAGGTTCAGGATACCTGCTGGCCGCTCAGGCAGTGGCCAGGTGGTCGCGGTAGCGGCAGATCGAGGCGAACTCGGCCGGGTCGATCGACGCGCCACCCACGAGCGCGCCGTCGACGTCCTCCTGGGACATGATCGCCGCGACGTTGTTCGCCTTCACCGATCCGCCGTACAGCACGCGCACCCCATCGGCCAGGTCGCCGGAGTACAGCTCCGCCAGCTTGGTGCGGATCGCGGCGCAGACCTCCTGTGCATCCTGCGGCGTGGCGACCTCACCGGTGCCGATGGCCCACACCGGCTCGTAGGCGATGACGATGGTCTTGGCCTGCTCGGCCGTGACATCGGCCAGGCCCGCCTCGAGCTGCATGAGGACGTGCGCGAGGTGAGTCCCCTCCTGGCGCACCTCGAGGTGCTCGCCGACGCAGAAGATGGGGGTCAGGCCGTGCCGGTAGGCCGCCTTGACCTTGGCGTTGACGACGTCCTCGGACTCCTGGTGGTACTCACGCCGCTCGCTGTGGCCGGCCAGCACGTACGTGCAGCCGAGCTTGGCGAGGAAGGCACCGGAGATCTCGCCCGTGTAGGCCCCGGAGTCGTGCTTCGACAGGTCCTGGGCCCCGAAGACCAGCTGGAGCCGGTCGCCGTCGATCAGGGTCTGAACGGACCGCAGGTCGGTGAACGGTGGCAGCACCGCGACCTCGACCGCGGCGAAGTCGTGCCGGCCGTCGCGCAGGGTCCAGTCGAGCTTCTGCACGAGGTGGGTGGCCTGCAGGTGGTCGAGGTTCATCTTCCAGTTGCCGGCCATGAGGGGCGTGCGTCCGGAGGTCTTCGCTGCCATCAGGTTGTCGTCCTAGGGGTATGCCGGTGGGCCGGGCTGCGAGCCCGGCCCACCGAAGGGTCTTGGTCGGGCTGGGTCAGGCGGTGGTCTCGTCGAGCACGGTGAGCCCCGGGAGCTCCTTGCCCTCGAGGTACTCCAGGCTCGCGCCACCGCCGGTCGAGATGTGCCCGAACTGGTCGTCGTCGAAGCCGAGCTGGCGCACGGCAGCCGCGGAGTCGCCACCACCGATGACGGTGAGGGCCCCCTTCTCGGTCGCCTCGACCAGGGCCGCGGCCACCGCAGCCGTGCCTGCGGCATACGGCTCCATCTCGAACGCACCCATCGGGCCGTTCCAGAAGACCGTCTTGCAGTCCTTGAGCTTCTCGGCGAACAGCACCCCGGACTCGGGCCCGATGTCGAGCCCCATGCGGTCGGCGGGGATCGCGCCGGCGGGCACCACGTCGCGCTCGGCGTCGGCCGAGAACTCGGTGGCGGCGACGATGTCGACCGGGAGGACGATCTCGACGCCACGCTCCTTGGCCTGCTCGAGGTAGCCCTTGACCTGGTCGAGCTGGTCGGCCTCGAGCAGGCTCTTGCCCACCTCGTAGTCCTGGGCGGCGAGGAAGGTGAAGACCATGCCACCGCCGATGAGGAGGCGATCGGCCGTCTGGAGCAGGTTGTCGATGACGCCGAGCTTGTCGGAGACCTTCGCACCACCGAGCACCACGGCATACGGACGCTCCGGGTCCTCGGTGAGGCGCTTCAGGACGCCGACCTCGGTCTCGACGAGCCCGCCCACGGCCGACGGCAGCAGCCGCGCGACGTCGTAGACGCTGGCCTGCTTGCGGTGCACTACACCGAAGCCGTCGGAGACGAAGACGTCGGCCAGCCCGGCGAGCTGGCGCGCGAACTCGGCGCGCTCGTCGTCGGTCTTGGCCGTCTCTCCCGGGTTGAACCGGAGGTTCTCCAGCAGCACGACGTCGCCGTCCCGGGCCGCCTCGACCGCCGCCTTGGCGCTGTCGCCCACCGTGTCGCTGGCGAACGTGACGTCGCGGCCGAGGACCTCGCCGAGGCGAACAGCCACCGGAGCCAGCGAGTACTTGTCCTCGGGCGCGCCCTTGGGCCGACCGAGGTGGGCGCACACGATGACGCGGGCACCCGCCTCGGACAGCGACGCGATGGTGGGCGCCGACGCGCGGATGCGCCCGTCGTCGGTGATCGTCGTCCCGTCCAGGGGCACGTTGAGGTCTGACCGGACGAGGACGCGCTTGCCGCGCAGGTCGCCCAGCTCGGAGATCGAGTGCATCAGCTGTGGCTCGACCCGGGTCAGAGCGTCTGGCCGACGAGGACCACGAGGTCGGCGAGGCGGTTGGAGTAGCCCCACTCGTTGTCGTACCAGCCGATGACCTTCACCTGGTTGCCGATGACCTTGGTCAGGCCTGCGTCGAAGATGCACGAGGCCGGGTCGGTCTCGATGTCCTTGGAGACGATGGCGTCCTCGGTGTAGACGAGGATGCCCTTGAGCGGACCCTCGGCGGCGGCCTTGACTGCGGCGTTCACCTCTTCGGCGGTCGTCTCGCGGCCCGCCTCGAAGGTGAGGTCGGTCGCCGAACCGGTGGCGATCGGGACGCGCAGCGCGAACCCGTCGAGCTTGCCCTTGAGCTCGGGCAGCACGAGGCCGATGGCCTTGGCCGCGCCGGTCGAGGTGGGCACGATGTTGAGCGCTGCGGCCCGGGCGCGACGCAGGTCCTTGTGCGGGGCGTCCTGGAGGTTCTGGTCCTGGGTGTAGGCGTGGATGGTCGTCATCAGGCCCTTGACGATGCCGAACTCGTCGTTGAGGACCTTGGCCATCGGGCCGAGGCAGTTCGTCGTGCAGGACGCGTTGGAGATGATGGTGTGCTTGGCCGCGTCGTACTGGTCGTCGTTGACGCCCATGACGATGGTGATGTCCTCGTTGGACGCCGGCGCGGAGATGATGACCTTCTTGGCGCCGCCGTCGATGTGCGCCTTGGCCTTGGTCGCGTCGGTGAAGAAGCCGGTCGACTCCACGACGATGTCGGCGCCGACAGAGGCCCAGTCGATCTTGGCCGGGTCGCGCTCCTCGAAGACCTTGAACGTCTTACCACCGGCGGTGATCGAGGTGTCGTCGTAGGTCACCTCACCGGGGAAGCGGCCGAGGATCGAGTCGTACTTGAGCAGGTGCGCCAGCGTCTTGTTGTCCATCAGGTCGTTGGTGGCCACGACCTCGATGTCGGCTCCCGACGCCTCGATGGCGCGGAAGAAGTTGCGGCCGATGCGGCCGAAGCCGTTGATACCTACGCGAACAGTCACGATGCCAAGTCCTTCTCAGATGGGGACGGTATGCCGCGTGGCGCGGCGCGGAAATGCTCGGGCCCGAGCCTAGCGAGCGGGGCCGCCGGGAGTCACGGCGGTCCGGCGTACGGGCCGGTAACGTCGCCCCCTCGCCCAGGGCTCAGGAGCAGGTCAGTAGTCGCCGCCGAAGAGGTCTCGGGTGTAGACCTTGTCGGCCACCGGCGTGAGCTCGCCGACCATCCGGTTGGCGACGATGACGTCGGCCACCTCGGTGAACTCGGCGAGGTCGCGGATCACCCGTGAGCCGAAGAAGTGGTCATCGGCCAGCGCGGGCTCGTAGACCACGACCTCCACACCCTTGGCCTTGATCCGCTTCATGATCCCCTGGACGCTGCTCGACCGGAAGTTGTCGGAGCCGGACTTCATGATCAGGCGGTGGATGCCGACGATGCGGGGGTGGCGACGCAGGATGTCGGTCGCCACGAAGTCCTTGCGGGTGGTGTTGGCCGTGACGATCGCCTCGATGAGCGACTGGGGCACGTTCTGGTAGTTGGCCAGCAGCTGCTTGGTGTCCTTGGGCAGGCAGTACCCGCCGTAGCCGAAAGAGGGGTTGTTGTAGCCAGGGCCGATCCTCGGGTCGAGCCCGACCCCCTCGATGATCTGGCGGGGGTCGAGTCCGTGGGTCACTGCGAAGGTGTCGAGCTCGTTGAAGAAGGCGACGCGCATGGCCAGATAGGTGTTGGCGAACAGCTTCACGGCCTCGGCCTCGGTGCTGTCGGTGAGCAGCACGGGGACATCCGGCTCCTCGGACCCCTCCCGCAGCAGGTCGGCGAACGCCTGCCCCCGGTCGCTGCGCTCGCCCACGACGATCCGGGAAGGGTGCAGGCTGTCCCACAGCGCCTTGCCCTCGCGGAGGAACTCTGGACTGAACAGCAGGTTGTCGGTGCCGAGTCGCTGCGAGAGGTCCTCGGTGAAGCCGACCGGGACCGTGGACTTCACGACCATCACGGCGGTCGGGTTGGCAGCCACCACGTCGGCCGCGACCTTCTCCACGGTCGAGGTGTCGAAGTAGTTGGTCACGGGGTCGTAGTCGGTCGGTGTCGCGATGATGACGAACTCGGCGCCGGCGTAGGCCGTGGCCGGGTCGGTCGTGAAGGTCAGCGTCAGCTCGTGGTGGGCGAGGAACGTCTCGATCTCGGGGTCCGCGATGGGGCTGCGGCCCGAGCTCAGCAGGTCGACGCGGGCCGCGTCGATGTCGAGGGCCACGACGTCGTGTCGCTGGCCGAGCAGGACCGCCATGGAGAGTCCGACGTACCCGGTTCCGACGACGGCGATCCTCGTCATGCGTTGTCCCCGCTCCGAGTCAGGCGCTGGCGTGCGTCGGTCATGGGTCGATCAGGCGTCGAGCATGTCGGGCGTGAGGTTGGCCTCGGTACCCGGGATGCCGAGGTCCTGGGCCCGCTTGTCGGCCATCGCCAGCAGGCGCCGGATCCGCCCTGCCACGGCGTCCTTGGTCATCGGTGGCTGGGCAAGCTGGCCGAGCTCCTCGAGCGAGGCCTGCTTGTGCTCCAACCGCAGCGCCCCGGCCTCCTTGAGGTGGTCGGGGATCTCGTCGCCGAGGATCTCCATGGCGCGGTGCACCCTGGCGCCGGCCGCAACGGCGGCGCGCGCCGAGCGGCGCAGGTTGGCGTCGTCGAAGTTGGCCAGCCGGTTGGCCGTGGCCCGGACCTCGCGGCGCATCCGCCGCTCCTCCCACGCCATGACCGCGTCGTGCGCGCCCAGTCGCGTGAGCATTGCCCCGATGGCATCGCCGTCGCGGATGACGACCCGGTCGACGCCGCGCACCTCGCGTGCCTTGGCCTGGATGCCGAGGCGACGAGCCGCTCCGACGAGGGCGAGGGCCGCCTCAGGCCCCGGGCACGTGACCTCGAGAGCAGAGGATCGGCCGGGCTCGGTCAGCGAGCCGTGGGCGATGAAGGCACCGCGCCAGGCTGCTTCGGCGTCGCAGGCCGAGGCGCTGACCACCTTGGGTGGCAGCCCCCGCACCGGACGCCCCCGGGCGTCGATCAGCCCGGTCTGCCGGGCCAGGGCCTCGCCGTCCTGGACCACCCGGACGACGTAGCGGCTGCCCTTGCGCAGACCGCCGGCTGCGAGGACCAGCACCTCCGAGGGGTGGCCGTACAGGTCGCTGATGTTCTTGCGGAGCCGTCGGGCGGCGTTCGCCGTGTCGAGCTCGGCCTCGACGACGATCCGTCCCCCCACGATGTGCAGGCCGCCAGCGAACCGCAGCGTCGCGGCCACCTCCGACTTGCGGCAGCAGGGCTTCGTGACGTCGAGTCTGCTGAGCTCGTCCTTGACCCGCGCCGTCATTGCCATTGGTTCATCCTGCCATCTCGCCGTCGTGCACTGGTGGGCTCTGCTCCCATGCTGTGCTGTCTCCCCTGGTTCGTCGGCGCCCAGAGGCGCTGACGTGGTCTCGCGTCAGACTCAACCATGTCCGCCCTCAGCCGAACAGGTCACGGTATGCCGCCGCCAGCCTGAGCGAGTCATGGTGCCCCGGTGCGCCGCGTTGCGCCACTGGTGCAAGCACCAGCTCTGCACCGAGTCGCGCGGCGGCCGTGCGCAATCCTGCCTCATCGTCGACAGCACTGGGGTCGGCCAGGACGGCGTCCAGCCGCATTCGCGGCGCGTGGTCCACGAGCGCCTCCAGCTGGCGGGCGGCCGTGAAGCCGGCCGTCTCGCCGGAGTGCTCCAGGTTGAGGGTCAGCAACCGCCGGGCGGTCGTGTCATGGAGCGCGTCGCGCAGACCCGGCACCATGAGGTGCGGCATCACCGAGGTGAACCACGACCCCGGCCCGAGGATCACCCAGTCGGCCTCACGCACGGCCGCCACGGTCTCGGGTGCCGAAGGGGGATCAGCCGGCTCGAGGGCGATGCTGAGCACGGTCCCCTTGGTCGTGGCGACCGCCACCTGGCCGCGCAAGGTCGAGAGAGCCCGGGCGTCGGCCGGGTCCAGGCCACGTACCCGGGCGGTGATCTCGAGTGGCACGGCGGCCATGGGCAGCACCCGGCCCCGGGCGTTGAGGAGTCGACCAACGAGGTCGAGCCCGATGACCGGGTCGTGGTGCAGGTCCCACAGGGCGGTGATCAGCAGGTTGCCGAGGGCGTGGCCGCCCAGCTGCCCGTTGCCGCGGAACCGGTGCTGCAGGACGTCTCGCCAGGTGTGGCCCCACTCGGTGTCGTCGCAGAGCGCGGTCAGGGCCATCCGCAGGTCACCCGGCGGCAGCACGTCGAACTCGTCGCGAAGCCGTCCGGAAGACCCACCGTTGTCGGCGACGGTGACCACCGCCGTGATGTCGTCACAGACCAGCTTGAGTGCCTCGAGCGAAGCGGCGAGGCCGTGTCCACCGCCGAGCGCGACCACCGCGGGGCCGGTCATGACAACTGCTCGCTTCCGCGCTTGCTCCGCGCCTCGCTCGTGCCTCGCTCGTGTGCTCGCTGCGCTGTCAGACTCACTATTCCTGCCCCAGGTCGCGGTGCACGACGAACGTCGCGATGTCGTCGCTGCTGAGCCGGGTCCGCAGCGCTTCGGCCACGGCGACGGAGCGGTGCTTGCCGCCGGTGCAGCCCACCGCGACGGTGACGTACCGGCGACCCTCGCGGATGTAGCCCTCGGTCACCGGGTCCATGAGTGCGACGACCCGGTCGACGAACTCGGGAGCCCCCTCCTGGGCCATGACGAACTCGGCCACCGGCGCGTCCTGCCCGGTGAAGTTGCGCAGCTCGGGGATCCAGAACGGGTTCGGCAGGAACCGCATGTCGAAGACGAAGTCGGCGTCGAGCGGCACGCCGTACTTGAAGCCGAACGACATCACCGCGATGCGGACCTTGTGGCCGATGTCGCCGGAGAAGACCGGGTGGACCTTCTTGGCGAGCTGGTGGACGTTCAGGCCGGACGTGTCGATGACGACGTCGGCGCGGGCCCGCAGGTCGGCCAGCATGGCGCGCTCGCGGGTGATGCCGTCCAGCAGCCGGCCCTGGCCCTGGAGAGGGTGTGGTCGGCGCACGGACTCGAAGCGGCGCACGATCGCCTCGTCCGTGGCGTCCAGGAAGACCAGGTTGGGTCGCCACCCGCGGTCGCGCAGCTCGTCGAGCGCGGTCTGGAGGTGGTCGAAGAACCCGCGGGCCCGGACATCCACCACGGCCGCAAGGCGCGGCAGACCTGCCCGACGCGGTGCCTCGTTGGCGAGGTCGGCCAACGAGACGAGCAGGTGTGGCGGCAGGTTGTCGACGACGTACCAGCCGGAGTCCTCGAGCACGTTGGCGGTCGTCGACCGCCCGGCTCCACTCATGCCGGTCACGATGACGAGCTCAGCCTGGTCGCGCTTGTCGCCCGAGTCGGCGGCGTCCGGGGCTCCTGCGTCCGGCACCGCTGCCCCAGATGCTGCGCGGTCCTCGTCGGTCATCCCTGCCCCGTCTCCTTGCTCATCGCGCTCAGTCACCGTCGAGGATCTCTCCGGTCATCAGGTTGACGGCGGGTGCGGCCGTGTCTGCGGTGGCCAACTCTGCCGCAATCGTGGCTGCCAGCGCAGGTCCGATGCCGGAAACTTCCTGCAGCTCCTCGGCCGTCGCCGCGCGAACCTTCTTCACCGAGCCGAAATGACGCAGCAGGGCCTTGCGTCGCGTCTCCCCGAGTCCGGGGACACCGTCCAGGACGCTCGTGGTCATGGCCTTGGACCGGCGCTGGCGGTGGAAGGTGATGGCAAAGCGGTGGGCCTCGTCGCGGACCCGCTGCAGCAGGTAGAGGCCCTCACTGGTCCGCGGCAGGATGACGGGGTAGTCCTGGCCGGGCACCCAGACCTCCTCGAGCCGCTTGGCGAGCCCGACGACGGCGACGTCGTCGATGCCCAGCGCCGTCAGGGCCGCCTGGGCGGCGTTGACCTGGGGCAGGCCGCCGTCGACGACGACGAGGTTGGGCGGGTACGCGAACTTCTTCGGCTTGCCGGTGTCGGGGTCGATCCGCTCGGGACCGTTCTCCGGGTCGGGGCCGAGCTCGACGTCGGTGGCCTGGTCGCGCTCCTCGAGGTAGCGCTGGAACCGCCGGGTCAGCACCTCGTCCATCGCCGCGGTGTCGTCCACCTGCTCGCCACGGATGACGAACCGGCGGTACTCGGACTTGCGGGCCAGCCCGTCCTCGAAGACGACCATCGACCCGACGACCTGGGAGCCCTGGATGTGGCTGATGTCGTAGCACTCGACGCGCAGCGGCGCATCAGCCAGGTCGAGGCTGGTCTGCAGCTCCTGCAGTGCCTGGCTGCGTGCCGTGAGATCCCCGGCGCGGGCGAGCTTGTGCCGGGCCAGCGACTGCTTCGCGTTGCGGTGCACGGTCTCGAGCAGGGTGCGCTTGTCGCCCCTCTGGGGCACGCGCAAGTCGACCCCGGAGCCCCGCAGCGACCCGAGCCAGATCGCGACGGCATCCGGGTCCTCCGGCAGGACCGGCACCAGCACCTCGCGCGGCACGCTGTCGTCCGACTCGCCTCCGTAGACCTGCTGGAGGAGGTGGCCGACGATCTCGGGCACGGTCTCGGCGTCCATCTCGGCGACCCAGCCGCGCTGTCCGCGCACGCGCCCGCCACGCACGTGGAAGACCTGGACGGCGATCTCGAGCCCGTCGTGCTCGAGGGCGAACACGTCGGCGTCGGTGCCGTCGCCCAGGACGATGGCGGACTTCTCCAGCGCCTTGCCCAGCGCCACGAGGTCGTCGCGCATCCGGGCTGCCTGTTCGAACTCCAAGGACTTCGACGCGGCAGCCATGTCGCGCTCGAGCCGCTTGACGAACCGCGTCGTGTTGCCGGCCATGAAGTCGCAGAAGTCCTCGGCGATGGCGCGGTGCTCCTCTGGGCTGACCCTCCCCACGCAGGGCGCCGAGCACTTGTCGATGTAGCCCAGCAGACACGGACGGCCCACCTGCCCGGCCCGCTTGAAGACCCCCGAGGAGCAGGTGCGGACGGGAAACACCCGCAACAACAGGTCGAGCGTCTCGCGGATGGCCCAGGCATGGGCGTAAGGGCCGAAGTAGCGGGTGCCCTTGCGCTTGGCCCCGCGCATCACCTGCGCCCGCGGGAACTCCTCCCCGAGCGTCACCGCGAGGTAGGGGTAGGACTTGTCGTCGCGGTACTTGACGTTGAACCGCGGGTCGTACTCCTTGATCCAGGAGTACTCGAGCTGCAGCGCCTCGACCTCGGTCGAGACCACGGTCCACTCGACGCTCGCAGCCGTGGTGACCATGGTGGCGGTGCGGGGGTGCAGGGCTGAGATGTCCTGGAAGTAGGACGACAGCCGCGGCCGCAGGGACTTGGCCTTGCCGACGTAGATGACGCGCTTGGCGGCGTCCCGGAACCGGTAGACGCCCGGGTCGACCGGGATCTCCCCCGGCGCCGGACGGTAGGTCGACGGGTCAGCCACGACTCCACTCTATGGAGGGCGACCGACGGCCCGTCCCGCGGGAGCCCCGCTTCCCGCGGAGACGAGGTATGCCGCGTCGGGACGGCGCGGCATACCTGGCCCTGCGCTTCTGGCGGGGAAGGTCAGGTGACCGAGATCCCGTCGCCGCTCACGGCCACGGACTTCTCCGGAAGGGCCTTGGTGGCCGGTCCCTTCTTGACCGCGCCGGTGGTGATGTCGTACTCGCTGCCGTGGCAGGCACAGTTGATGGTGCCGTTGGCGACGGTGGTCACCAGGCACGCCTGGTGGGTGCACACGGCGCTGAAGGCCTTGAACTCCCCCGAGGTGGGCTGGGTGACCACCACCTTCTGGTCGGTGAAGATCTTGCCTCCCCCCACGGGGATGGTCGCCTTCGAGATGGCGTCCTTGACGGCGCTGGTCGCGGCGTCCTTGGCCGTGCTGGCCGCGCTGCTCGCAGCGTCCTCGGCGGCTCCACAGCCGGCGAGTGCAGTGACGCCGACTCCGGCGAGGCCGGCGGACGCCAGCACGGTGCGGCGGGAGGGGCCGGTGACGGGGTGGTCTTCTGGGGTGGTCATGCGCGCGCCTTTCGGTGGAGGTGCCCCCTCACGGGCTGACCAGATGGCCCGAGGATGCGGGCCGATGATGGGTGGGACCTGTATGAGACATGCGTGGGACATGGGTATGACGGGTGACGCTGCCACGACGTTCACGGCACCCGCCACCGGGCGGTGATAACGACACGGTCACGCATGGGGTTGATGTGCTGCCCCGCAGGGGGAACAGCGGCATAGTCTGCACACACCCCAACCGGGGTGACCCGTGGGCGCCGTACGGCCCGCGAGCACCCAATGACTTCAGGAGGAGTCTTGCGTTCCGTGTTCAAGATTGGCGCGCCACTCGTGGCCGCTGCCCTCGCGCTGACTGCCTGTGGTGGAACCACTGGCGGCAGCTCCGACGCCGGTTCCAAGGCGTGTGACCTCAAGATCGGCTTCTTCGGCGCCCTCACCGGCGACGCTGCCAACCTCGGCATCAACATCAAGAACGGTGCCGAGCTCGCCGTCAAGCAGTACAACGAGAAGAACGCCGACTGCAAGGTCGCGCTCACCTCGTTCGACAGCCAGGGCGACCCGTCCATTGCCCCCGGACTGGCCCAGAAGGCCGTCACCGACAAGAAGCTGGTCGGCATCGTCGGCCCCGCCTTCTCCGGTGAGTCCAAGGCCGCCGACCCGATCTTCGACAAGGCCGGCCTGAACATCATCACGGCCTCCGCGACGGCGACGAAGCTGTCCGAGAACGGCTGGAAGACCTTCCACCGCATCCTCGGCAACGACAACAGCCAGGGCCCCGCGGCCGCGAAGTACATCAAGGACGTCCTGAAGGCGCAGAAGGTCTTCGTCTCGGACGACACCTCCGAGTACGGCAAGGGCCTGGCCGACATCGTCAAGAGTGATCTCGGAGCGCTCGTCACCGGCACCGACCACACTGCAGCCGACGGCAAGCAGGACGACTTCTCCGCGACCGTGACCAAGGCCAAGGCCTCGGGTGCGACCGCGTTCTTCTACGGCGGCTACTACTCCAACGCCAGCAAGCTGGCCAAGCAGCTGAAGGACGGTGGCTTCACCGGCACCTTCGTCGCCGGCGACGGCGTCAAGGACGACGGCTTCATCAAGGGCGCCGGTGCGGCGGCCGAGGGCGCCATCGTCACCTGCCCGTGCCTCCCGCCGGACCAGGCACCCGAGTTCGCGGCCGCCTACAAGAAGGCCTACAACTCGGACCCGGCCACGTACTCGGCAGAGGCCTACGACGCAGCCAACGTGTTCCTCGCTGCCATCAAGGCTGGGAAGACCACGTCGGCCGACATCAACGCCTTCATCGCCTCCTACGACCAGAAGGGCGTCACCAAGCAGGTCAAGTTCGACGCCAAGGGCGAGCCGGCGGACATCCACGTGTGGGCCTACAAGGTCACCGGCGGCAAGATCGTTCCGGACCAGGAAGTCAAGTAACACCACGTGTAGCGGCCWGGGCTCTCGGCAACGGGGGTCCTGGCCGCTACCGTGTTCCCGTCCGGACCCGGACCCCGCCGCACTGACGCGCAGGTCCCTCACCACGGAGGTCTGATGCAGCTTCTCCTGAACAACTTCTGGGAGTTCACAATCACCGGGTTGGCCAACGGGGCCATCTACGCGCTGATTGCTCTCGGCTACACGCTCGTCTACGGCGTGCTGCGCCTCATCAACTTCGCCCACTCCGAGGTGTTCATGTGGGGCGGCTTCGCGGCCGTCTGGGCCCTGGTGGCGCTCGGCGCCAGCAAGGCGAGCGGCATCGGCGTCGTCGGGTTCCTCATTGCGGGCTTCGCGTCGGCCATGGTGATCTCCGCGCTCGTGGCGCTCGGCCTCGAGTTCGTCGCCTACCGCCCGCTCCGCAAGCGCAACTCGCCACCGCTGATCGCGCTCATCTCCGCGATCGGTGCGTCGTACACGCTGTCGGAAGTGATGGGCCTGCGCGACAAGCCGTTCAAGTGGTTCGGCAAGGACGACGACCTGGTCAACTACGTCGGCCGTCCCCGCGAGGCCGCGCCGTTCCCGCTCAACATCGAGACGAAGCGGCTCTTCTACGTCTTCGACTACCACGTCTCCAACAAGGACCTCATCGTCCTGGGGTCGGCCATCGTCATGATGATCGTGCTCGACCAGTTCATGCAGCGGTCCCGTCTCGGCCGGGGGATCCGCGCCGTTGCCCAGGACCCCGAGTCCGCCGCCCTGATGGGTGTGAACCGCGACAGGGTCATCCGGCTGACCTTCGTCATCGGCGGGGCCATGGCTGGTGCCGCCGCGATGATGTACCTCATCCGGATCGGGCAGATCCGCTACAACTCGGGCTTCCTGCTCGGCGTGAAAGCCTTCACCGCCGCCGTGCTCGGCGGCATCGGCAACCTTCGCGGCGCTCTGCTCGGTGGCTTCATCCTCGGCGTGGCCGAGAACTACGGTCAAGCCATCTTCGGTGGAGAGTGGAAGGACGTCGTGGCCTTCACGCTCCTCGTGGTCATCCTCCTGTTCCGGCCCACCGGCCTGCTCGGTGAGTCCCTCGGAAAGGCACGCGCATGAGCGCCGTCTCGAACGTGTTCCACGGGGTCGGTGACCGTTTCCGTGCCCTGCCCCGCTGGGCCAAGATCGTGCTGATGGTCGCCGCCGTGGTGTTCGTCTACCTCCTGCCGATCCTCAACCCGCCGCTGATCACGACGACCGACTCCGACTTCGGTGCCGTGCTGTTCCTCTGCGCGCTGTACGCCCTGGTCGCGATCGGGCTCAACATCGTCATCGGGTATGCCGGCCTGCTCGACCTCGGGTACATCGGCTTCTTCGCGATCGGCGCGTTCACGGTGGGCGTGCTCGGGTCGGCCCATGGGAAGCTTCCGCTGCTGCTGTGCATCCCGATCGCGATGGCGGTCACGCTGTTCTCGGGCATCGTCCTCGGCGCGCCCACGCTGCGCGTGCGGGGCGACTACCTCGCGATCGTGACCCTCGGCTTCGGCGAGATCGTCCGGCTGATCCTGGTGAACGCCGACGCCCTGACCGGCGGCTCCCGCGGTATCTCGAACATTCCCACGCCACCGAGCTGGGCACTGTTCGAGATCCCCAAGCTCAAGTGGGAGGGGTTCGTCGCCTACGTCGACCAGAGCAACACCACGACGTTCCTGCAGTTCGGGGTCACCGACTCGGTGCCCTACTACTGGCTGGCGCTGACTCTCGTGGGCGTGGTGCTCTTCCTCGACTGGCGGATGCAGAACTCTCGCGTCGGCCGGGCCTGGGAGGCAACCCGCGAGGACGAGGACGCCGCTGAGCTCATGGGTGTCCCGACCTTCCGGTTCAAGCTGCTGGCCTTCGCCACGGGTGCCGCGATCGGCGGACTGTCCGGTGCGCTCTTCGCCACCAAGCAGCAGTTCATCAACCCGGACAACTTCACCATCCTGTACTCCGTGCTCTTCGTCGCCATGGTCGTCGTCGGTGGTCAGGGCAACCGCTGGGGCGTCGTGCTCGCTGCGGCTCTGCTGACCTGGGCGCCGGAGAAGTTCCGGTTCCTGTCCGACGCTCGGTTCCTGCTGTTCGGCCTCGCCCTGATGGCGCTGGCCATCTTCCGACCGCAGGGCCTGATGCCGCCTCGACGATCGGTGCGTGCCAAACAGGCGGACATCGAGACAGAGGTCCTCGAGGAAGGGGCGACCCATGCCTGACACCACGCCTGACAAGACGCCTGACGAGACCGCCGATGCCGCGGCCGCGGCACGCGGACCCCGGGTCGACGACGAGGCCACGACCCGTCCCGAGGTCGACACCACCCCGGACACCTCGGTCGACATCAGTGTCGACGAGATCGCCCACCTCCCCAAGGGCAAGATGCTCGAGGTCGACGACGTGACCCTGCGCTTCGGCGGTGTCACGGCCCTCGACGGTGTCTCGTTCCACATCAACACCGGCGAGATCCTCGGCCTGATCGGGCCCAACGGTGCTGGCAAGACGACCTGCTTCAACGTGATGACCGGTGTCTACCAGCCCACCTCGGGCGGGATCCAGTTCATGGGCGAGCCGCTCGGCAAGCGACAGAAGTTCCAGATCACCAAGCTGGGCATCGCCCGCACCTTCCAGAACATCCGGTTGTTCCACAACATGACGGCACTGGAGAACGTCCTGGTCGGCGCGGATGCGCACCACTCCACGGGTATGGGGTCGGCGCTGCTGCGGCTGCGCAAACACCATGCCGAGGAGGCCGAGGGCATGGAACGTGCCTTCGAGCTGCTCAAGTTCATGGGGTTGGACAAGCGGGCCGACGAGCTCGCCCGCAACCTGCCCTACGGCGACCAACGGCGGCTCGAGATCGCGCGAGCCCTCGCCACGAACCCCAAGCTGCTCTGCCTCGACGAGCCGGCGGCCGGCTTCAACCCGGCGGAGAAGGCTCGGCTGATGGAGCTCATCCGGTCGATCCGCGACCAGGGCTACACCGTGCTGCTCATCGAGCACGACATGAAGCTCGTCATGGGCGTCACCGACAGGATCGTGGTGCTGGAGTTCGGCAAGAAGATCGCCGAGGGACTGCCCGCCGAGATCCAGGACAACCCTGCGGTGATCGCCGCCTATCTGGGAGTTGATGAAGATGCTTCTTGAGGTCGACGACCTCTGCGTCAACTACGGACGCATCGAGGCCATCCGCAACATCTCGTTCACGGTGAACGAGGGCGAGGTGGTCACGCTCATCGGGGCCAACGGTGCCGGAAAGACGACCACCATGAAGACGGTCTCCGGGTTGCGCCCGGTCCGCGCGGGCTCCATCCGGTTCGAGGGTCAGGACATCACCGCGATGCCGCCCCACGAACGTCCGGTGCTGGGGATCGCCCAGTCGCCCGAGGGCCGAGGCTGCTTCGTCGGCATGACCGTGCTCGAGAACCTCGACATGGGTGCCTACGCCCGGAGCGACCGCAAGACGCCGAAGATCAAGGAGGACCGCGACCGGGTCTTCGGGCTCTTCCCGCGGCTGGCGGAGCGGCGCAGCCAGGTGGCCGGCACCATGTCGGGCGGCGAACAGCAGATGCTCGCGATCGGGCGCGCCCTCATGGCCAACCCGAAGCTGCTGCTCCTGGACGAGCCGTCGATGGGACTGGCGCCCAAGCTCATCCAGCAGATCTTCGACATCATCACCGAGATCAACAAGCAGGGCACGACCGTGCTCCTCGTCGAGCAGAACGCTGCGCAGGCGCTCAAGCGCGCCGACCGCGCCTACATCCTCGAGACCGGCGAGATCGTGCGTGAGGGAACCGGCCAGGAACTGGCCAACGACCCTGCGGTCAAGGCGTCCTACCTCGGCGGCGACGTCTAGGCACTCCCTGGTGTGCCGGCTGGCCGGCACACCGCGAACGGCCCCTCGGTGATTTCCGAGGGGCCGTTCGCGCAGGAGCCTTCATCGGCGGGGTGGGCCTACCTCGTGGAGGTCGCTTTCGCGGACTTCGACGTGACCTTGGGGGCGGCGCGCTTCGTGGCCGCTTTCGCGGTCGCCTTCTTCGCCGTCGCCTTCTTCGCGGTCGCCTTCTTCGCAGTCGTCGTCTTCGGAGTCGCGTTGGTTGCCGGCTTCGTGGTCGCGGTCTTCGTGGTGGCGGTCTTCTTCGGCGCGGCCGCAGCTGCGGTGCGCTTGGCCGCCCCGGTGGCTCGCTGCGGCGTGCGCGCGCTGCGCGCCAGGATGGGCGCGAGGAACTGCCCGGTGTAGCTGTCCTCCACCGTGGCGACCTGCTCGGGAGTGCCCTCGGCGATGACGCGACCTCCGCCGTTGCCGCCCTCGGGACCCATGTCGACGATCCAGTCGGCGTTCTTGATGACGTCGAGATTGTGCTCGATCACGATCACGGTGTTGCCCTTGTCGACCAGACCCTGCAGGACGAGGAGCAGTTTGCGGATGTCCTCGAAGTGCAACCCCGTGGTGGGCTCGTCCAGGACGTAGATGGTCCGGCCCGTCGACCGCTTCTGCAGCTCGGCGGCCAGCTTGACGCGTTGCGCCTCACCACCGGACAGCGTGGGTGCGGGCTGCCCGAGTCGGACGTACCCGAGCCCCACCTGGTTGAGCGTCTTCATGTGGCGAGCGATGCCGGGCACCGCGGCGAAGAAGTCGGCGGCCTCCTCGATCGGCATGTCGAGGACGTCAGCGATCGTCTTGCCCTTGAAGTGGACCTCGAGCGTCTCGCGGTTGTAGCGCGCCCCATGGCACACCTCGCACGGGACGTAGACGTCGGGGAGGAAGTTCATCTCGATCTTGATGGTGCCGTCGCCCGAGCAGGCATCACAGCGACCGCCCTTGACGTTGAACGAGAACCGACCGGGCTGGTAGCCACGGATCTTGGCCTCGGTCGTCGTCGCGAAGAGCTTGCGCACGGCGTCGAAGACACCCGTGTAGGTCGCCGGGTTGGACCGCGGAGTGCGGCCGATCGGGCTCTGGTCGACGTGGACGACCTTGTCGAGGTTGTCCAGGCCCGTGACCGTCTTGTGCCGCCCCGGGACGTGGCGGGCACCGTTGAGCTTGTTGGCCAGGACGTTGTAGAGGATGTCGTTGACGAGCGTCGACTTGCCCGAGCCGGAGACTCCGGTGACCGCCACGAGGTTGCCCAGCGGGAACGACACGTCGACCCCGTGCAGGTTGTGCTCGCGAGCCCCGACGACGGTGACCTCGCGCCCGCGCTCCTGGGGTCGGCGCAGAGCGGGCATGGGGATCTCGAGGCGCCCGGAGAGGTACTTGCCGGTGATCGAGTCCTGGTGCTCGAGCAGTCCCTGGACCGTGCCCGAGTGGACGACGACCCCACCGTGCTCGCCGGCTCCCGGGCCGATGTCGACGACCCAGTCCGCAGTGGCGATCGTGTCCTCGTCGTGCTCGACGACGATGAGCGTGTTGCCGAGGTCGCGCAGCCGCGTCAGCGTCTCGATGAGCCGGTGGTTGTCGCGCTGGTGCAGACCGATGCTCGGCTCGTCGAGGACGTAGAGGACTCCGACCAGGCCCGAGCCGATCTGGGTCGCGAGCCGGATCCGCTGGGCCTCGCCGCCGGAGAGCGTGCCCGCCGGGCGGTCGAGCGAGAGGTAGTCGAGCCCCACGTCGAGCAGGAACCCGAGCCGCGCGTCGATCTCCTTGATCACCCGCTCGGCGATCTGCCGTTCACGGACGGTGAAGTCGACCTCCTTGAGGAACTTCGCACAGTCGGCGATGGCCAGCGCACAGATTGCCGAGATGCTGCGGCCCCCGATGTGAACGGCCAGCGACTCGGGCTTGAGGCGGGCGCCACCGCACTCGGGGCACGGCACCTCGCGCATGTACCCCTCGTAGCGCTCCCGGCTCCACTCGGAGTCGGTCTCGGAGTGTCGACGCTTCACGAAGGGGACCACACCCTCGAAGCCAGTCGTGTAGGACCGCTCCCGCCCGTAGCGGTTCTTGTAGCGGACGTGGACCTTGTAGTTCTGACCGTGCAGCAG
This sequence comes from Pedococcus sp. P2_F6, assembly GCF_056403675.1. Classification (NCBI taxonomy): domain Bacteria; kingdom Bacillati; phylum Actinomycetota; class Actinomycetes; order Micrococcales; family Intrasporangiaceae; genus Pedococcus; species Pedococcus sp. P2_F6. The sequence continues at coordinate 467,741 of NZ_JBFUEZ010000001.1, read as the reverse complement.
CGCCTCCTTGGCGCGGTCCGGCAGGGCGTGCCAGGGGGTGTCCATCGTGAACTTGAGGTCCTCACCGAGCGCGGTCATCACGCGCTGGAAGTACTCGGCGGACCCGCTGGTTGACGCCCAGGGGGCGATCGCGCCCTGGGCAAGGGTCAGGTCCTCGTCGGGGACCAGCAGCTCGGGGTCGACCTCCAGCTCGGTGCCCAGACCGGTGCACTTGGGACAGGCGCCGAAGGGGCTGTTGAACGAGAACGAGCGGGGCTCGACCTCGTCCATCGCCAGCGGGTGGTCGTTGGGGCACGCCATCCGCTCGGAGAAGCGTCGCTCACGCTCAGGGTCCTTGGAGTCCTTGTCGACGAAGTCGACGACGAGGACACCCCCGGCCAGCCCGAGGGCGGTCTCGACGGAGTCCGTGAGCCGCCGCTTGGCCCCGGTGTCGTTGCCCTTGGCCACCAAGCGGTCGACCACGACGTCGATGGTGTGCTTGACCTGCTTCTCCAGCTTGGGGGGATCGGTCAGCGACACGACCTCGCCGTCGACCCGGGCTCGCGAGAAGCCCTTGCTCTGGAGCTCGCCGAAGAGGTCGACGTACTCCCCCTTGCGGGCGCGGACGACCGGGGCGAGGACCTGGAACCGGGTCTTCTCGGGCAGCTCCAGGAGGCGGTCGACGATCTGCTGGGGGCTCTGCCGGGTGATCGGCTCGCCACACACCGGGCAGTGCGGACGGCCCGCGCGCGCGAAGAGCAGGCGGAGGTAGTCGTAGACCTCCGTGATCGTGCCGACCGTCGAGCGCGGGTTGCGGTTGGTCGACTTCTGGTCGATCGAGACCGCCGGCGAGAGCCCCTCGATGAAGTCGACGTCGGGCTTGTCCATCTGTCCCAGGAACTGCCGGGCATAGGCGGACAGGGACTCGACGTAGCGACGTTGCCCCTCGGCGAAGATCGTGTCGAAGGCCAAGGACGACTTGCCGGACCCTGACAAACCCGTGAAGACGATCAGCGAGTCACGAGGCAGCTCGACCGACACATCCTTGAGGTTGTGCTCACGGGCACCCCGGACGATGAGCTGGTCGTGCTGGTGGCGGCGGGCGGGCACGGCTGAAGTCACGCGCACCATCGTAGGTGGCCGCACCGACAACCCTCTCCCGGCCACCGGCCCGGCACCTCCCGCGTGGACCCCTGCACGCGGCATACCCTCTCGTCATGACCACGCCCAACCGGCCAGGCTCCTCGCCCCTCCGGGCCTCGCTCGTCCCTCACTCGGGTCCTCGGGGTGTCGTCGCATGACCACGCCCAACCGGCCAGGCTCCTCGCCCCTCCGGGCCTCGCTCGTCCCTCACTCGGGTCCTCGGGGTGTCGTCGCATGACCACCCCCATCGAGGAGTACGCCGTGCTCGGCGACACCGAGACCGCTGCCCTCGTGAGCCGCGCTGGCTCGATCGACTGGCTGTGCCTCCCCCGGTTCGACTCGAGCGCCTGCTTCGCCGCGCTGGTCGGCACCCCCGACAACGGGCGCTGGCTCCTCGGCCCCAAGGGACCCGCCAGCAGCACCCGTCGATACATCGAGAACTCGTTCGTTCTGGAGACTGTCCACGAGACCGACACGGGCGCGGTGAAGGTCACGGACCTGATGCCGCTGGGCGACGGACGGGCCGACATCATCCGCAGTGTCGAGGGCCTGCGCGGCACGGTCACGATGTGTCACGAGTGGGTGGTCCGCTTCGACTACGGCAAGGTCCGCCCGTGGGTGTCGCACAGCGTGGGACACCGCCTCGACGGCGACGTCATCACCGCGGTCGCCGGGCCCGACATGCTCGTGCTGCGCGGCAGCCGGCTCCCCCACGCCCGTGACGGGCACCACGAGGACGAGTTCGACGTCGCCGCCGGAGAGACCCACACGTTCTCGACGACGTGGTTCCCCTCGTTCGAGCAGGTGCCGCCACCCCTGGACATCGACTCGAGGATCGCGGAGACGATCCGGGTGTCCAACGAGTGGGCTGCCCGGTGCGACTACGAGGGCCCCTATCGCGAGCTCGTCGTCAGGTCGCTCCTGACGCTGCGTGGCATGACGCACTCGCGCTACGGGGGCATCGTCGCTGCGCCGACCACGAGCCTGCCCGAGGACTTCGGCGGCGAGCGCAACTGGGACTACCGCTACTGCTGGCTGCGCGACGCCTCCCTCACGCTGGAGGCGCTGCTGGCCTCGGGGTACGTCGACGAGGCCCGCCTGTGGCGCAACTGGCTGCTGCGTGCCGTGGCCGGCGACCCCGAGGACCTGCAGATCATGTACACCATCAACGGATCCCGTCGCCTACCCGAACGCACGCTCGACCACCTCGCCGGGTATGCCGGCTCGACCCCTGTCCGGATCGGGAACGGGGCGGTGGACCAGCGCCAGTCCGACGTCCTCGGCGAGGTCATGATCGCCCTCGACGAGGCCCGCGCGCGGGGGCTGGAGGTGTCGACGCAGTCGTGGGCCATGCAGCGTGCCCTCGTCCAGAACCTCGCGCGCCACTGGCAGGAGCCGGACAACGGGTTGTGGGAGATCCGTGGCCCCCTGCGGCACTTCACCCACTCCCGCGTCATGGTGTGGGCGGCGTTCGACCGGGCGGTCCGGGGAGTCGAGAAGTGGGGGCTCGACGGCCCTGTCGAGCGGTGGCGCGAGCTCCGGGACGAGGTGCGCGACGAGATCCTCACCAAGGGCTTCAACGCCGAGCGCAACACCTTCACCCAGCACTACGACACGACCGAGGTCGATGCGTCGTTGCTGCTCATCCCCCTCGTGGGCTTCCTCCCTCCTGACGACCCGCGCGTCCTCGGCACGGTTGCCGCCATCGAGCAGGACCTGGTGCGTGAAGGCTTCCTGCTGCGCTACCGCACCGAGAGCGGTGTGGACGGCCTCGCCGGCGACGAGCACCCCTTCCTGGCCTGCTCGTGGTGGCTCGTCAGCGCGTATGCCGTGTGCGGACAGGCCGAGAAGGCCCGGGACCTGATGGACCGTCTCGTCGCGCTGTTCAACGACGTGGGCCTGATCTCCGAGGAGTACGACCCCCTCGAGAAGCGGATGGTGGGAAACTTTCCGCAGGCCTTCTCCCACCTCACCTTCATCGGCGCGGCCCACGCCCTCGCCGAGGCCGAGGCGAAGGGGGCCGCCAGCGCGGGAGGACAGCTGCCATGACCGACCCCACCACCGCCGGTACCGGCTCGGGCCGTGGCCCGGGCTCCCCTGCCGACCTCGACACGGACCTCCGGCTCGTGTCACGGCATACCCAGCTGCTCGTGGACCATGCCACCCAGCTCGGTGACGTAGGGGCGAGGTCGCTCTGCGAGGGCTGGAGCCGCGCGCACGTCCTCACCCACGTGGCCCGCAACGCCGACGCGATCCTGCGGCTCACCGAGTGGGCCCTGGACGGACATCCTCGGGAGATGTATCCCGGAGGCACCGCGGCCCGTGACGCCGAGATCGAGGAGGGCGCCCTGCGCGCAGGGCCGGCCTCATCCGACGACCGCCGTCCGGCCGGCGTCTTCGTCGACGACGTCGCCCGCACCGCTTCTGCTCTGGCGCCGCGGCTGGCCGAGCTCACGGGGTCGCTCGCCGTCGACGAGGTCGAGATGCGTGGTGGCCTGAAGATCTCACCGATGGCCCTGCCGTTCGTGCGGCTGCGCGAGGTCGTCTACCACCACGTCGACCTCGACGACGGGTTCGGGTTCGGCGATGTCGAGCCGGACCTGCTGCGCCGGTTCATCGACGATGCGGTGTCGAGGCTGCGCATGGGCGGTCACCCGCCAGCCCTGGACCTGAGAACTTCTGAAGGTGACCAGTGGATGGTCGGCGAGGGTTCCACCGAGATCCACGGCTCGCGGCCCGGGGTGCTCCTCTGGCTGGCCCGGCGCATCGACGCCGGCGTCAGTGCGGAAGGGGGCCTTCCGGAACTCCCTCCCGGGGCCTAGGGGATCGGGAGCGACGCCCCCGAGATGCCGGCCCGCCGGGCGATGGCCACCGCCGCCAGGGCTGAGTGCACCTTGAGCTTGTGGAGGATGCTCTGGACGTGGGTGCGCACGGTGTTGGGGGACACGTGCAGAAGGGTCCCGATCTCGGTTCGGCTCATGCCCTCGACCAGGCAGCCGAGGACCTCGAGCTCGCGCCCGGTGAGCTCACGGATCCCCTGGACGTGCTCGACCGTGGTGCGCTGTCCCCGGGACAGCGCCACCAGGACTCCAGCCAGCAAGCCGGCCGGGATGCGGGTCTCCCCCCGCGCCACGCCGCGGATGGCGTCCACGAGCGCCTCGGCGGTCTCCGTCTTGGAGACCCAGCCACGGACGCCCAGCTGGACGGCCTCCACGATCTGGTCCCCCGCCGCCGCGCCCGTGGCGACGACGATGCCCATCGACGGCCTGGTCACCAACGCCTCCCGGGCGACCAGGAGGCCATCCTCGCCCGCCAGGTCGAGGTCGAGCACGACCACGTCGCACTCGACCTCCTCCAGGCGCCGCAGGGCCTGGGTGACGCTGGTCGCAGAACCCTGCACCACGATGTCCGGGTAGTCCCCCAGACAGATGGCCAGGGCGTCCACGAACACCTGGTGGTCATCCACGAGCAACACGCGCACGGGGGCTGGCATGGCCCCACGGTGACGCACCGGCAGAGCGGACAAAACCGGCCCGTGCCGGAGGTCGTCCTACGTCAAAAGGGTGACCGGACTAGTCCGTTACGTCCATGCGACGCCGTCCGTTCGGACGACGTCGCCGGTTCGGACGACGCCGTCCGTCCACACGATTCCGTCCGTCCGGACGATGCCGTCGGTTCGCACGACGCCGTCCGTCGAGACGACGGCCCGGGTGACGCTCAGCGCAAGTGGGCCGGCCAGGACTCCTGGGAACCGTGCGCCGACATCAGGGCCGCCGCCTGGAGCCTCGAGTGGACCCCCAGCTTGGTGAGCAGGTTCTGGACGTGGGTGCGGGCCGTGCTGCGCTGGACGCCGAGGGACGTCGCCATCTCCTCGGTGGTCTGGCCGTCCATGATGCAACGCATGACCTGCCACTCGCGGTCGGTCAGGAACTGCAGGGCCCACAGCGGGTCGTCGGTGGACTTCGACGGGCGCAGGGCCCGCTGCAGCAGTGACGGCTCGACGGCGAGCTGGCCACGGACGGCGCGGTCCAGCATCTCGACGATCTCGACGATGGGCTTCTCCTTGCCCACGTAGCCCGACGCACCTTCGGCGATGGCCCGGCCCACGATCGAGTGGTCGGCCTCGGCCGACAGCATCACGACCTTGGTCTCGGGCGAGATCTCACGGATCACGTGGATCGCGGAGACCGAGCTCCCGCCGGGGAAGTTGACGTCGAGCAGGCACACGTCGGGACGGTGCATCGCCACGGCGCTGACCGCCTCCTCCGGCGTGCCGGCCAGGGCGACCACCTCGTGTCCGCGGGCACCCAGTGCGAGACCGAGCGCCTCAAGGAGCAGCAGGTGGTCGTCACAGACGACGATCCTCATGACGCCACCAGCCCGAGCTCGGTCTGGGCGAGGCAGATCTCACCCACCGTGCCACCACCGTCCGTCGCGTGCAGCGTGAAGGATCCGTGACAGGCGGCCACCATCGCCCTGGTGGTGGTCAGGCCCAGCGACGTGCGGGCGGTCACCTTGCCGAGGCCGGGGCCGTCGTCGGTCACCATGATGTGAGCGCCATCGCGGTCGGCGTAGGCGTCAACGTGAACGTGGCCCCCGTCGCCAGCGGCACGCACTGCATTGTCGAGCACGCAGGCCAGCGCCCGGCTCAAGGCGACCGGCCGAGCCCACGCCTCGAGCGCTCCGCTCGCATCGATCGTGATCTCGCAGCTCGCCGTGGCGCGAGCCCGGGCCACCGCCCGGGTCGCGACAGCCGCCAGGTCGGTGCTCGTGACCTCGTCGGCCGCGGCCTCACTGAGGCTCGTCTCGACCAGCTCGGCGAGCCAACGCGCCTGTCCGGCGATACCGTCCATCTTGCGACCGACGTCCCCGCCCTCGGTGCCTGCCAGGAGCAGGATCGCGGCCAACGGTTGACGCAGGTCGTGCAGCAGCGCTCGTACGGTGTCGATCTCCCCGCCAGCGACTGGGCGCTGGCGATCTTCAAGAAAAGCAGCCATGTATGTCCCTCACAACCCCGCAGACCGGAGACCAGCACCCCCTGTGAGGTCTCCTTGTGGTTCCGCGACTCGTCAACGGTATGAGTTCAAAAAGACGGGCAGCAATAGTCATTAGGGACTAGGTGACCTCGCCAATACTTGCCGGTTGCCTGCTCTGGCCGTGCAGTGCGTCCCGTGCCCTGCGACGGTCGAGTGGAGGTGCCCCCTCCTCACCTCACTAGAGTCGCCAACCATGGTGGCGACACGGACCCCGGCTCGGCCGTTGCTCCTCGTCCTCGCCGCCATCGTCTCGGTGCAGTTCGGTGGCGCGCTGGCGGCCACCCTGGTCCCCGAGATCGGTGCGGGAGGCTCGGTCACCCTCCGCCTCCTGTTCGCCACGGCCATCCTCTGGGCCATCGCGCGTCCGCGCGTCCGCGGTCACAGCCGCACTGCGTGGTCGACCGTGCTGGCGTTCGGCTTCGCCCTGGGCCTGATGAACCTCGCGTTCTACTCCTCGCTCGCGCACCTGCACATCGGGGTCGCGGTGACGGTCGAGTTCCTCGGCCCGTTGGCCCTCGCGACGGCCTTGTCGCGACGGCTGCGCGACCTCGCCGCCGTGGCCGCAGCCGCCGTCGGCGTGGTGCTCATCTCCCAAGCCCTCGACATCCCCCTCGCGGACATGGAGTGGACCGGGCTGGGGCTGGCCGCCCTCGCGGGGGCCTGCTGGGCGGCATACATCCTCGCCAGTGGTCGCGCGGGGCGGGAGTTTCCCAAGCTCGAAGGGCTTGCCCTCGCCATGGCCGTCGCACTGGTGGTCACGCTGCCGTTCGGCGTGGCGAGCGCGCCCTCCTGGTCCCCCGAGTCGGTGGCCAAGGGGCTGGGCATCGCCGTGCTGTCCTCGGTGCTGCCGTACTCGCTCGAGCTGGCCGCCCTGCGGCACCTGAGTCCGCGGGTCTTCGGCATCCTGCTCAGCCTCGAGCCGGCCGCAGCCGCCCTTGCCGGTCTGGTCGTCCTCGGACAACGGCTGACCCAGCCGCAGCTGGCCGGAATGGCGCTCGTGGTCGTGGCCAGCGCCCTGGTCATGGGCGCCGGCCAGCGCAAGGACCCTGCCGCGTCAGGAGGCTGAGAGCCGCTCCCGCTCGTCCTTGCGGGACTTGCGCAGGCTCGCGACGGTCGTGACGCCGAGGATGACGACGATCGCACCCAGCGAGACCGAGATCGGGATGTCCGGGGCGGCGGTCACGTGCTCACCTCCGTTGATGAAGGGCAGCTCGTTCTCGTGCAGCGCGTGCAGCACGAGCTTGAGCCCGATGAAGGCCAGGAGGACGGCGAGCCCCAGGCTGAGGTAGACGAGCTTCTTGAGCAGGCCACCGATGAGGAAGTACAGCTGGCGCAGGCCCATCAGGGCGAACAGGTTGGCTGTGAGGACCAGGTAGGGCTCCTTGGTCAGGCCGTAGATCGCCGGGATCGAGTCGAGTGCGAACAGCAGGTCCGTGGTGCCCAGCGCCATGATGACGATGAACATGGGGGTGGCCAGCTTCCTGCCGTCGATGCGGGTGAACAGCTTGGCGCCGGCGTACTGGTCGGTCGCCGGGAAGCGGCGCTCGACGAACTTCATGAAGCGGTTCTCCTCGTACTCGTCGTCGTCGGTCTCGCCCTCCTTGGCGAGCTTGACGGCGGTGTAGATGAGGAAGGCACCGAAGATGTAGAAGACCCAGGAGAACCGGTCGATCGCGGCCGCACCGGCGGCGATGAAGATCCCGCGCAGGACGATGGCGATGATGATGCCGATGAGCAGGGCCGACTGCTGGAGCTTCTCGGGGACGCCGAACCTGGCCATGATCAGCAGGAAGATGAACAAGTTGTCGATGGACAGCGAGTACTCGGTCAGCCAGCCCGCGTAGTACTCGGTCATGAACTTGGCGCCGGCCTGGTCGTGGGTGAACCACCACACGCCCAGCCCGAACAGCACCGCTGCGCCGATGTAGAAGACCAGCGAGACGCTGACCTCCTTCGTCGACGGCACGTGCGGGCGCCGCGCGATGATGAAGACGTCGAAGAGGAGGACGGCGGCCATCAGGCCGACGGTGAGGTACCAGACCCAGGTGGGGACTTCCATCCGGGTGGCAGTGGTGGCAACGAACGCGGTCACAGTGGGAACCTTCCGGTCACGACGAGGTGGCCGGAGGTCTCTCCCGCCCCAGACAGGTGCGGACCGGCTCCCCGGGTCGGTATGCCGCGTGGCTGCGTGAGCCGTGCGACGAGCGACCGTGATGACGAGGACACCGCGTGGGGATACTCCCCTCCGATGATCTGGAGCCAGTGTCCCAGACTCCGACCCGCAAACCCAACTCGGGACGCCGCCGTCCCATCCATCGGCTGGGCGCGGTCAGGCCTGCTGGGGCCGTCGTGACTTGGGCAGCTTGGCGACGATCGTGTCGTAGGACGCGTCGACGGCCTCACGGAGCTCGTCGTCGGCGATCGCACCACCCAGGCGCAGCGTGTTCCAGCCGGACCTGCCGATGTAGGCCATCACCGAGGCGTCGTCGGGGTACTGCAGGACCCACTCGTCGGCCTCGGTCCGGTTCGCGCCGCACTTGAGCCCGACCGACTCGTCGCCCATGAAGGCGAAGATCTTGTCGCCGACCTTGGCGACGAAGTCGCCCTCCCACGGTTGGTCCACCCACGCCCCGGGCTTGGCCAGGCAGTGCTCGCGCAGCTGGTCCGGCGTCACTTGGTGGCCTCGGACATCTGCCGCAGCTCCTTCTTCAGGTCGCCGATCTCGTCGCGCAGCCGTGCGGCCAGCTCGAAGTGCAGGTCGGCCGCTGCTTGGTGCATCTGGGTGGACAGCTCCTGGATGAGGTTGGCCAGGTCGTTGGCGGGCAGGTTGCGCAGCCGGTCGGTGGCCACACCCGCGTCGGCCTGGACCGCTCCGCGGCCTCCGCGTCCGCCGCCCTTGCCCCGCGACTGGCTGCGTCCCGAGCCGATCAGGGCCTCGGTGTCGGCGTCCTCGCGCTGGAGCAGGTCGGTGATGTCGGCGATCTTCTTGCGCAGCGGCTGGGGGTCGACGCCGGCCTCGAGGTTGTAGGCGATCTGGATCTCGCGGCGGCGCTGCGTCTCCTCGATGGCCTCCTGCATGGACGGCGTGATCTTGTCGGCGTACATGTGCACCTGACCGGACACGTTGCGCGCGGCGCGCCCGATGGTCTGGATGAGCGACCTGGCCGAGCGCAGGAATCCCTCCTTGTCGGCGTCGAGGATGCTCACCAACGACACCTCCGGCAGGTCAAGGCCCTCGCGCAGCAGGTTGATCCCGACGAGGACGTCGTACTCCCCCATCCGCAGCTCACGGAGCAGCTCGACGCGGCGCAGGGTGTCCACCTCGCTGTGCAGGTAGCGGACCCGAACCCCCTTGTCGAGGAGGTAGTCGGTGAGGTCCTCGGCCATCTTCTTGGTCAGGGTCGTCACGAGGACGCGCTCGTTGACCTTGGTGCGCTCGCCGATCTCGTGGAGCAGGTCGTCGATCTGACCCTTGGTGGGCTTGAGGATGACCTCGGGATCCACCAGGCCGGTCGGCCTGATGATCTGCTGGACGATCCCCTCGCTCTGGGCCAGCTCGTAGGGACCCGGCGTGGCGGACAGGTAGACGGTCTGGTCGATCCGGCCGAGGAACTCCTCCCAGCGCAAGGGACGGTTGTCCATGGCGGACGGGAGCCGGAAGCCGTGGTCGACGAGCTGGCGCTTGCGCGACATGTCGCCTTCGTACATCGCACCGATCTGAGGCACGGTGACGTGGGACTCGTCGATGACGAGGAGGAAGTCCTCGGGGAAGTAGTCGAGCAGGGTGTTGGGCGCCGTCCCGCGACCTCGACCGTCGATGTGCATGGAGTAGTTCTCGATGCCCGAGCACGAGCCGACCTGGCGCATCATCTCGATGTCATAGGTGGTCCGCATGCGCAGCCGCTGGGCCTCGAGCAGCTTGCCCTGCTTCTCGAACGCCGCGAGCTGGTCGGCGAGCTCGAGCTCGATGCCGCGGATCGCCCGCTCCATCCGCTCGGGCCCGGCGACGTAGTGGGTCGCCGGGAAGACGTACATCTCCTGCTCCTCGCGCATGATCTCGCCGCTCACCGGGTGGAGCGTGTAGATGCGCTCGATCTCGTCGCCGAAGAACTCGATGCGGACGGCGAGCTCCTCGTAGACGGGGATGATCTCGACGGTGTCGCCACGGACCCGGAAGGTCCCTCGGGTGAACGCCAGGTCGTTGCGGGTGTACTGCATCTGGACGAAGCGTCGCAGCAGGTCGTCGCGGTTGACCTCCTGGCCGACGCGCAGCCGGGCCATGCGGTCGACGTACTCCTGTGGTGTGCCCAGGCCGTAGATGCAGGACACCGAGGCGACGACGATGACGTCACGACGGGTCAGGAGCGAGTTCGTCGCGCTGTGCCGCAGCCGCTCGACCTCGTCGTTGATCGAGGAGTCCTTCTCGATGTAGGTGTCCGTCTGCGGGATGTAGGCCTCGGGCTGGTAGTAGTCGTAGTAGGACACGAAGTACTCGACCGCGTTGTTGGGCAGCAGCTCGCGGAACTCGTTGGCGAGCTGCGCCGCCAGCGTCTTGTTGGGGGCCATCACCAGGGTCGGCCGCTGCACCTGCTCGATCAGCCAGGCGGTCGTGGCCGACTTGCCGGTGCCGGTGGCACCGAGCAGGACGGTGTTCTTCTCCCCCGCCCTGATCCGGGTCGTGAGCTCGGCAATGGCAGTGGGCTGGTCTCCCGCGGGCGAGAACTCGGAGACGACCTCGAACGGGGCGACCGTGCGCTGCAGGTCAGTCGTGGGACGCATGCGTCCAGCGTAGGCGGACCCGCCGACAGTGCCCTGTCCGGCGGTCCCTCTCCCGCCCTCAGCCGCGTGGGGGCTCCCACCCGGTCTCGCGCGCCCAGGCCTCGACCCGCTCGTGGACGGAGTCGAACCACGGCTCCTTCGCGGCGGCATACTCGCTCGTCCCCAGACCGGTGGCGGCGAGGCGGCGCTTCTCCGCGGCATACTCCTCGCGCGCCTCGGGCACGGCACGCATCCAGTCACGGAACACCAGTGCCCACCGCCATCCCGGGCTCCCGACCTCCCGCACGTGCACGTGGGCCATGCGTCCCGGGTCGGCAGTGCCGTGGAACCGCTTGGGCCAGCTCCTGCCGTCCTTGGCGTTGTCGGCCCAGTCCCCGTCAGGACGTGGGAATCCCGCCCTGGTCAATCGGTCCACCAGGTCCGGGTCGTCGGCGTCGTCGAGCGACCGGACGCCCACCTGGAGGTCGATGACGTCCTTGGCGAGGAGACCCGGGACGGCGGTGCTGCCGATGTGGTCCATCGTCACCTGCGCATCACCGAACGCCAGCCGCAGCCGCGCGAGCAGCCGCCGTGCCTGGGTCGGCCACGTCGGATCGCTCGCTACCAGCGCGAGCCTCTCGACCCTCGCTGCGCGTATGCCGCCGCGGACGTTCTCCTCGAACGGCACCAGGCGCTCGTGCCACAGCACGTCGACCGCTGTGATCAGGTGCTCCCTGGGCCCGTCGTTGTCGAGCCAGACGTCGGCCGCCGCGCGACGCTCCTCGTCGGTGGTCTGGGCCGCGATCCGGCTGCGGGCTTCGGTCTCGGTCATCCCTCGCGTGTGCATGAGCCGCTTGACCCGGGTCTGGATGTCAGCCCCTGTGACCACCACGAGGTGGTACCCGGGCCCGTAGCCCTTCTCCACGAGCAGCGGGACGTCATGGACCACCACTGCACCCTCCGGCGCGGCGGCCACGAGCTCGGCCGTCCGGCGCGCGATCAGGGGATGGGTGATGCCCTCGAGGTCGCGTCGTGCCTGCTCGTCGGCGAACACGATGGCACCGAGGGCGGGACGGTTGAGGGCACCTGCGTCATCGAGGACACCGTCGCCGAAGCGGCCGACAATGGCCTCGAGGCCCGAGCTCTCGGGCGCGACCACCTCGCGGGCGAGGACGTCAGCATCGATGACGACCGCGCCGAGTTCCGAAAGTCGTTGTGCCACAGTGGATTTCCCCGACCCGATGCCTCCGGTGAGGCCCACGCGCAACATGTCACCCACCCTATCCGCACGGCTCCGGGCCGTCAGGCGGCGAACCACCAGTGCGGAGCGTGCGGCTCGAGCAGGGCCGGCACGACGGTGACAGCAGCGCCGCTCAGCACGGCGCAGACGCAGGCGGCGAACCAGCTGCCGCGGGGTCCGAGTGCGGTCAAGGCGTTCAGGACGGCGGTCAGCAGGAGGACGCTGGCCACGCCGACGAGGACCGCCACAATGATGTACTGAGGCATGCCGTTGCCCGGTCTGCACCAGGGCTGACGGACCAGGTCACAGGTCTGACCCAGCTTGGCGCCCGGCCAGAACCACTGCAGGAAGTAGGCACTGAGCACCCAGCTGGGCACGCTGGCGAACGCGACGACGAACTTGCCTGACCACACGAGCACAGACCGCAACCTGCCCACATCCATGGCCCAGAACGGTACTGGCCCCTCGTCAGGCTCCGCGGGCTTTTCGGGAGCTTCGTCGCGCAACCGTGACCGAGCACCTTCCGGTCCGAGCTGCGGCCCTCAGTCGGCCAAGCGGGCGGGGAAGCCTCCGGTCGCGACGGGCCCCCAGCGAGTCGGCGTGATGCGCAGGATCGACTTGTCCTGGTGGACCATGGCCTGACGGTACTCGGCCCAGTCGGGGTGCTCGCCGGAGATGTTGCGGAAGTACTCCACCAGGGGCTCGACCGAGTCGGGGGCGTCGAGCACCTCGCAGTCGCCGTCGACCTGCACCCACGCCCCACCGAAGTCGTCGGACAGCACGACGACACTCACGGCCGGGCGCTTGCGCGCGTTGGCCGTCTTGGCGCGATCGCGATAGCTGGAGATCACGATGCGTCCGCTGTCGTCGACTCCACCCGTCACGGGCGAGGCCTGGGGCCGCCCGTCCGCCCGGCTGGTGATGACCAGCATCTGGTGTCGGGGCCGGACGAAGTCCAGCAGGCCCTCTCGGTCGACCGTCGTGTTTGTGGCAATGGTGCGTCCCATGACCTGCACGCTACCCACCGTGAGACGTTGCGCCTCCCCAGTCAGGTATGCCGGGTGCTCACCTTCGTGCCGCAGCCGAGCTCACCAGCCGTTCCCCCGCCGGACGGCGCGGGCGCCGCAGCCACCAGGCCAGGCAGACCAGGAGCGACACACCGGCCGCCGCGGCGCCACCACGCGTGACGGCCCGGAACAGCGCGACCTCGACGTCGAGGCCCCTCGCGGAGAAGGCGCCACCGGCCGCCCCGAGCACCGCCACGGCCACCACGGTCGCAGCTGCCTGCCGCCTCTGGGCCGGAGACACCCAGCCGCGGTCGGCACCCGGCGTGGCAGCGACGAGCAGCCTCAGGCAGACCACGAGGAGCACGGCTCCCCCGACCAGCCCGCTGGCCAGCTGCGCCCACTGCGCCCCGAGGAGCCCGGCGTGCTCGGTGTGCAGCCAGCCGATTCGGGCCACCGCCCACCGGCCTTCATGGGTGAAGTCGTCCCAGACCAGATGCGTTGTCGCTCCGAGGACGATGCCGAGCAGCGCCCATCCCCATCGGGTCGACCTCAGCGGCTCGGGGGTCGGGAGACGAAGACCGACCACCGGCGGAAGCAGGTCTCGGACCGGCGCGAACAGCGCGCCCCGCCACAGCGTGAGGAGGGCCAGCCCGAGGACGGGGTCGGCCGTGACCAGTCCCGGCCACGAGTGCAGGAAGGCAGCCCCTCTGCCGCCGGTGAAGAACCACGGGATGTCCGGCACCATCGACCCGATGACCCACGCGGCGGGGACGACCCGGGCGGTGTGCCTGCGTCCGACGACGGGGAGCACCGCCGCCACGTGGCTCAGCGTGAACGGCATGCGGGGAACCCTAACCCCCCGGCCACTGCACCGCCGCGCCGCCGCGGGCCAGCCCACCTCGTCAGATCGCGGCGGTCGTCCGCGGTCGTCGGCAGGCGTCAGCAGGCGTCCGCGGTCGTCGGCAGGCGTCAGCCGGGCGGGTTGTAGGCGGCGTAGTCGACTCGGGTCACGGGCCGCGTGACCAGCTGTCCGCTCGGGTCGGGCATGGGCAGGGCCCTGGCCCCCTGGACCAGCTGGACGCTTGTCGCCAGGCTGTTGGCCGTCACCGTGAACACGAGCTGGGCCATGGCCAGCGACTGCTCGTGCACGGAGATGCGCTCGAACCCCGTGGGCAGCTCGATCCGTGCGACCCCGTCTTCCACGGTGCCGCGAAGCGGAGTGCTGGCCAGGGGCAGCGCGCTGCGGATCCCCGCCGCCGACATGGTCGCGGTGATGGGCGTCGCCAACCCCACGAAGGACGGCTCCAGCCCCGCGCCAGGGGGGACGGTTCGCGTCAGCCGAGCCAGGCGGTCCCCCTGCACCAGGTAGACCTGGATGGTCAGTGGGACACCCTGACGGCTCGGACCGGACGAGGATGCGGAGGCCGTGGGGGCCACAGCGGGCACCGGGGCGGACTGGGTACCGATCGAACACGCCGACAGCCCAAGGCCGCAGGTGACCATGACGGCGAAGGCGACGGCGGCACCGCGGATGACACCGCGGCATACCCCGTCACGAGGTGGCGGTCGGTAGCTCGACGACAAAGCGGGCACCTCCCCCGGGGGTCTCCTCGACGAGCACCTGACCGTCGTGCAGCGCCACGTGCCGTTGCACGATCGCCAGCCCGAGCCCGACTCCTGTGCGCTCGTTCGAGCCTCCGCGCGCGAAGCGCTCGAACACCCGCGACCGCCGCTCGGGCGCGATTCCGGGCCCGGCATCCTCGACGACCACACGCAGCCCGTGCGCCCCACGCTCGACGCGCACCCCCGTGCACCCGCCTCCATGCGTCTCCGCATTGCCGACCAGGTTGGCGACGACGCGTTCGAGGCGTCGCTTGTCGACGTCCATCGTCAGCCCGGCCACGGCTTCGTCGACCGACGTGACCTCCCGGCCTGCAGCCGCATCGGCGGCCCGGCGGACGAGGTCGCCCATCCGCACGGTCTCCCGGACCACCTGGTCGCCCGCGTCGTGCCGCGAGATCTCGAGCAGGTCGACGACCAGGGCGCGGAACCGCTCCAGCTCGTCCGCCAGCAGCTCGACCGGCTCGCGGACCGACTCGGGAAGCTGGTCCCGGCGGTTCTGGATCACCTGCATCGAGTTGAGCATGGTGGTCATGGGCGTGCGCAGCTCGTGGCTCACGTCGACGGCGAACCGCGCATCGGCGACGACGTGGCGCTGCAGGTCCTCGACGGTCTGGTTGAACGAACCGGCGAGCTCCTCGAGGTCCGGGTCGCCGTCGGCATCCAGGCGTGTGGAGAGCCGGCCCGCTGCCACGTCCGCGGCCACCCGGTTCAGCTCGGTGAGAGGGCGCAGCGCGAGCCGACTGGCGAACCGCCCCACTCCCAGCCCCATGAGGACGGTGACGATGGCCGCCGCCACGAGGCCGAGTGACAGGACGCGAGCCGTGCGCTGCATCTCACTGAGGGAGTAGACCTCGAAGTAGCTACCCCTCCCTCCCGAGAGCGGCAACCCGACCGCGAGGTGCAGGGTGCCGTCCACCCGGATGCGCTGGGTCGCACCCTGGCCGCCGCTCACCATCGTCACGAGCCCGCCGGGCAGGCTCGCCGGGCCCAGGCTGGGGGACGTCGCGTACCACCGCCCGTCCACCTGGGCGAGCACCGCGGCGGAGTCCGTCCCCGGCACTCCCTCCAGGACGGCAGGGAGGCCGGTGGCTCCGGTCGAGAGCGCGTTCTCCACCTCGCCGCGATCCAGCGCCGTCTCGACCAGTGCGGTCTGCTCGGTCTGCGACACCATGGTGCGGGTCACCAGCGTCCAGGCCAGTCCGGACAGGAGCGCAGACAGACCGAGGGCCAGCACCCCGAACCCGAGCGTGACGCGGCCACGCACCCCGACCCGTCGCGTCGCAAGCACCCGGCGCGACGTGCGCGGACCGCGCCCCACCTAACCGGCCAGCCGGTAGCCCAGGCCGCGGGCAGTCACCACGTGGCGGGGACTCGCAGGGTCGCGCTCGACCTTCGTCCTCAACCGACGAATGTGGACGTCGACGATCCGCGAGTCGCCGAAGTAGCCGTAGCCCCACACCTTGTCGAGCAGGTCCTCGCGGCTGAGGATGCGGCCCTCGGCCACGGCCAGCTCCGCGAGCAGGCGGAACTCGGTGCGGGTCAACGCGACCGGCTCGCCGTCGCGGAGCACCACGCCGTCGTCCAGCCCGATCGACAGGTCGCCCAGGACTGGACGGCGCGGGCGGTGGTCCACCGCGGGCTCCACCCGACGGAGGAGGGCACGGATCCTCGCTGAAAGCTCTTTGGCGACAAGGGGTTTCGTGACGTAGTCGTCGGCACCGGCCTCGAGCCCAGCCACGACGTCGTGGCTGTCCGAGCGGGCGGTCACCATGATCACCGGCACGTTGCTCCGGTGCCGGATCTCGCGACACACGGAGAAGCCATCCATGTCCGGGAGCATCACGTCGAGGAGCACGACGTCGGGTTCCTCGCGCGGCAGGTCGGCCAGACCCTGCTCCCCCGTCGCCGCCTCCGAGACGTGGTACCCCTCGTCCTCCAGGGCGAGGCGCAGGACGCGGCGAACTCGGGCGTCGTCCTCCACGAGCAACACGCGTCGCGTCACCTCGCCAGTATCACACCGGCTCACGAGGTCCGTCCGGAAGTCCTCTCGGACATGGCGTTCCGTCACGTAATCGTCATGAAGGGCCATGGTCCATGACGAGCCCCTTGCAGTCCCGTGACGGTCGAGTCGAAGGCCCGCCGGGCACCCTCCCGAGTGCCTAGGTTCGCAGTCGACCTGTCCGGCGCGACCGGCAGGCCATGCCCCTTCAAACCGGATCCGTCTACCCATCCGAGGAGGATGTGATGATCCCCAGGACACGTCGGCTCGCAGCGGTGGCAACCGTCTGCACTGCGAGTCTCGGACTGGCGGCCTGCGCCAACAACAACGGCACCGCGTCAGGCTCGTCCAGCTCCAGCGGCGCCGTCGCCAAGGGCGGGACGCTCAACATCCTCGGCGCCGGCGACGTCGACTACATGGATCCCAACATCAGCTACTACTCGGCCGGCTACATGGCGCTCAGGCTGTGGAGCCGGCAGCTGTTCACCTACCCGGCCATCGAGGGTCAGGTCACCAAGGCGGCACCCGACCTGGCCACCGCCCTCCCCACCGAGGGCAAAGGCATCAGTGCCGACGGCAAGACCTACACGATCAGCATCCGCCAGGGCGCCAAGTGGAACACCACCCCGGCCCGTCAGGTGACGGCGCAGGACATGGTGCGCGGGGTGAAGCGCACCTGCAACCCGGTGCAGCCCTTCGGCGGCCTGCCCGACTACGCCGACCTCATCGTCGGCTTCCAGTCGTTCTGCGACGGGTTCGCGAAGGTGGGCAAGACGCCCGCTGCCCTCGCGGCATACGTCGACAAGACCCCGGTGGCGGGCGTGACCGCGAAGGACGACGAGACCGTCGTGTTCACCCTCACCCACCCGGCGAGCTACTTCGTCGACATGCTGACCCTTCCTGCGTTCTCCCCGGCCCCCAAGGAGTGGGACGCCTACCTGCCCGCGAGCCCGGAGCTGGCCGCCCACACGATCTCCGACGGGCCGTACAAGATCGACTCCTACACGGCCACGAAGAACATCACGTTCAGCCGCAACACGGCGTGGGACGCGGCCTCCGACCCGATCCGCAAGGCATACGTCGACAAGATCGTGATCAACGAGACCGTCAGCCAGGACTCGATCCAGCAGCAGCTGCAGACCGGCACCCCCAGCGCGGACCTCGAGTTCGACGCGTTCGTCCCGCCGTCCCAGCTGCCCGCTCTCATCGCCAAGAAGGACCCGAACCTCAACCTCGGCGAGGGCTCGTCCAGCAACCCGTACCTGGTCTTCAACACGGTGTCGCCGAACAACAACAAGGCGCTCCAGAAGAAGGAGGTCCGGCAGGCGCTGTCCTACGGGCTGAACCGGGCCAACATCATCCAGGTGCTCGGTGGGCCCAAGATCGCCCCTCCGCTGACCCACGTGCTCCCGTCCAACATCGTCGGAGGTGAGCAGGACTTCGACCTCTACCCCACCGATCCGGCCAAGGCGAAGTCGATGCTGGCCCAGGCCGGCTACCCCAACGGGCTCACCATCAAGATGCTCTACCGCAACGCGTCCGAGGGGCAGAGCAAGTCGTTCCAGACCGTGCAGCAGGACCTGTCCAAGATCGGCGTGAAGGTCGTCGGCGTCCCCTCGCCGAACGCGGACTTCTACACCAAGTACCTCCAGGTGCCGACGGTCGCGCAACGCGGCGTGTGGGACATCGCCCCCTCTGGTTGGGGCGCGGACTGGTACGGCAACGCGGCCCTGTCGTTCTTCAAGCCGCTCTACTTCGGTCAGGCCGCCTACCCGCCGATCGGCAGCAACTTCGGGTTCTACAACAGCCCGGCGACCAACGCCCTCATCGTGCAGGCGTCCAACGCCAAGACCGAGCAGGAGGCCAAGGAGCTGTGGGCCAAGGCCGACCACCAGGTCATGGAGGACGCGGTGTTCTTCCCCATCACCAACTCCCTGAACCCCAACTACCGGGCGAGCCAGGTGCAGAACGCCGTCTACATCCCGGCCTTCCAGAACTTCGACCCTGCGAACGTCTGGCTGACCGCAGGCAAGCAGGGCGGGTAGGCAAACACCATGGCACTGTTGGAGGTTCGTGACCTGAAGGTCGCCTTCACCACCGCCGACGGTGTCGTCCAGGCCGTGCGCGGACTCTCCTTCGACGTCGAACGTGGCAGCACGCTCGCCATCGTCGGAGAGTCCGGCTCGGGCAAGAGCGTCGCGACGCAGACCATCGCCGGACTGACCCGCGGCGCCCAGGTCAGCGGGTCGGCGCGGTTCGACGGCATCGACCTGATCGGCGCCGACCCGGAGGTGCTCCGCCGGGTCCGCGGCGACCAGATCGGCATGATCTTCCAGGACCCGCTCTCGAGCCTGCACCCCTACTACACCGTGGGATGGCAGATCGTGGAGATGATCCGCGCGCATCGTCAGGTCTCCAAGTCGGCGGCCCAGCAACGCGCGGCCGAGCTGCTGACCCTCGTCGGAATCCCCCGTGCCTCCAGTCGGATCCACGACTACCCACACCAGTTCTCCGGCGGGATGCGCCAGCGCGTCATGATCGCCATGGCGATGGCCCTCGACCCTGCGCTGCTCATCGCCGACGAGCCGACCACCGCCCTGGACGTGACCGTCCAGGCTCAGGTGCTCGACGTGATGCGCAGTCTCCAGGAGCGCTTTGGAACGGCGATCATCCTGATCACCCACGACCTCGGCGTGGTCGCCGAGATGGCCGACGAGGTCGTGGTGATGTATGCCGGGTCGGTCATGGAGCGCGCGCCGCGGCGGACGTTGTTCTACCGGAACCACCACCCCTACACCGAGGGCCTCCTCGCGTCGCTGCCGTCACAGGGCGGTCCCGGGGCCAGGCTCACCCCCATCTCGGGGGCACCTCCCTCGCTCATCGGACTCCCTGCGGGGTGCCCCTTCGCCCCCCGCTGCCGCTATGCGTTCGAGCGGTGCTGGGGCGCCACCCCACCGCTCGACACGGTTCACGACGATCCCCTGCACCAGTCGGCGTGCTGGCTGCCGGACGACGCCCAGGGGCGCCGTACCAGCCGACCCCTCGACACCGGTGGTGTCTCGCCCGCTCCGACGGGGGCCCGGCCATGAGGTCCGAGGTGCTCCTTCGGGCCCAGGACGTGACGAAGTCCTTCCCGGTCCGATCGGCGGGCTGGCGGCGGCAGCACGACGTGGTGCAGGCGGTCGCGGGCGTCACCCTGGACGTGCGGCGCGGGGAGACCCTCGGACTCGTCGGTGAGACCGGGTGCGGCAAGTCGACGCTGGCCCGGTGCCTGGCTCGGCTCTACGACCTGACCTCGGGCTCCGTCCTGTTCGAGGACCGCGACATCACCTCGCTCTCGGGACGGGAGATGCGCCCGCTGCGCCAGGACATCCAGATGATCTTCCAGGACCCCTACGGCTCGTTGAACCCTCGCCGTCGCGTCGGGTCGATCATCGGTGACCCGTTCGTCATCCATGGGATCGGGTCTGCCGACGAGCGCAAGCGCAACGTGCAAGAGCTCATGGAGCGCGTCGGGCTCAACCCTGAGCACTACAACCGGTTCCCGGCCGAGTTCTCCGGTGGGCAACGCCAGCGCATCGGAGTGGCGAGGGCGCTTGCCCTGCGGCCCAAGCTGGTGATCTGCGACGAGCCGGTGTCGGCTCTCGACGTGTCGATCCAGGCGCAGATCATCAACCTGCTGATCGACCTCCAGGACGACTTCGGCCTCACCTACGTCTTCATCTCGCACGACCTGTCCGTGATCAGGCACGTGAGCGACCGGATCGCCGTGATGCACTTGGGCAAGATCGCCGAGCTCGCCCCCGCGGAGCAGCTGTTCAACCGCACCCGCCATCCCTACACCCGCTCGCTCCTGTCGGCCCTGCCGCACGCCGACCCCGACGTGGCGGACAGTCGCGAACGCATCGTGCTGGTCGGGGACCTGCCCACTCCGACGAACCCGCCCTCGGGCTGTCGGTTCCACACCCGTTGCCCCAAGGCTCGCGAGGACTGCGCCGTCACCGACCCTCCGCTGGTTCCGGTGCTCGGTGACGGCACCGCGCACCAGACGGCGTGCCTGCACCCGCTGGAGGTCGGCGAGGACCTCTCACTCGCCACCCCCCGCGTCGAGGACACCGAGATCGACACGTCGTCGCACCATCGGGTCGCACCATCCACAGGAGGCTGAGTCGGCATGAGCGACATGAAGGGCACGGCGGCGGTCGGACGTCCCTCCCCTGAGGCCTCCGGTCCTGCCGCCGTGGGTTCCGCCGCCTTCGATCCTGACGCCCTCGGCAGCGGCTCCGGCCGTCCCGCCCGTGGGCCCGGCGACGGCAGCGCAGGCGACCCCGGCGCGGGCCAAGCCCGGGGCGTCGGGAGCATCCAGGGCCGCACTCCGTGGCAGCTCGCCTGGCAGCGCCTGCGGAGAGACCGGGTGGCGATGATCTCGTTGGTCGTCATCGTGGTCATCGTGCTGATGGCGTTCCTCGCGCCGCTGGCCGCGATGATCACCGGGCACCCCGTCAACGAGCAGTACCGCACCACCGGCCTCACGCCGGAGGGCCTCCCGCGGGGGCCGTCCAGCGAGTTCTGGCTCGGCACCGACGACCTCGGCAGGGACATCCTCGTGCGGATCGCCTACGGCTCGCGCATTTCGCTGCTCGTCGGTGTCGCATCGACGGCGCTGACCGTGGTCATCGGCGTGGTCATCGGGCTTGCGGCAGGGTTCCTCGGGGGAATCGTGGACACGGTCCTGGCTCGACTGATCGACGTCGTCCTGTCGGTGCCCTTCCTGCTCGTCGCCATCGCCCTGGTGTCCATCACCGGTCCCAGCCTGATCGTCACCGTCCTGGTCATCGGGTTCTTCAGCTGGGCGTCGGTCGCCCGCATCGTGCGGGGACAGGTGCTGTCGATGCGCGAACGCGAGTTCGTCGAGGCGGCCCGGTCGCTCGGCGCCTCCAACTCGCGGATCATGTTCGTCGACATCCTTCCGAACGTCCTTGCCCCCGTGATCGTCTACGCCTCTCTGCTGATCCCGGTGGTGATCGTCGTCGAGGCGACGCTGTCGTTCCTGGGTCTCGGGCTGGCGCCACCGACTGCCGACTGGGGCGGGATGATCAGCGAGGCCCAGAACTACTACACGACCTCATGGTGGTTCGTGGTCTTCCCGGGCGCCGCCCTGCTGGTCACCACCCTCGCCTTCAACCTGCTGGGCGACGGGATCCGGGACGCCTTCGACCCGCGCGCTGCCCGGCTCATGGCGAAGTGAGGAGACGGTCATGCTGCGCTTCCTGATCCGACGGCTGGTCCTCGGCGTGCTCGTCCTGTGGCTGATCACGGTCGCAGTCTTCGGCCTCTTCTTCGTCGCGCCCAACAACGTGGCGCGCACCCTCGCCGGTCGCCAGGCCACGCCTGAGACGGTTGCCGCGATCTCCCACCGGCTCGGTCTGGACCAACCGCTCTGGAAGCAGTACCTGGACTTCGTGGGCAACGCCGTGCGGGGGGACCTCGGCTACGACTACTACCACCAGGTCCCGGTGACCACGATCCTCGGGGCCGCGCTGCCGATCACGATCTCGCTGGTGCTGGGGGCGGCCCTCATCTGGCTCGGCCTCGGCGTCTTCAACGGCGTCATCTCCGCCACCCACCCGCGGTCGTTCACCGACCGCTCCCTGACGGCCATGAGCCTGTTCTTCTACTCGACCCCGACGTTCCTGCTCGGCATCCTGCTGCTCTACCTCCTGTACTTCCGGCTCACCCTGGCCGGGCACACGGCCTTCCCGGCCGGTGGCTACTCGCCGCTCGCCCTGGGTCTCGGCGGCTGGGCCCAGCACCTGGTCCTGCCGTGGTTCACGCTGGCGCTGGTCTCCGCCGCCACCTACACCCGGCTCACCCGCGCCTCGATGTTGGACGTGCTGGGCGAGGACTACATCCGGACCGCGCGGTCCAAGGGCATCCGCGAACGCCGGGTCGTGCTGCGGCACGGCCTGCGAGCCGCGCTCACGCCCATCGTCACCCAGTTCGGGATCGACGTCGGCTCCCTGCTTGGCGGCGTGGTGGTCACCGAGACGGTGTTCAGCCTGCCCGGGCTCGGCAAGACGGCGATCGACGCCATCAACCAGCAGGACCTGCCGGTCATCATCGGGATCGTCCTCTTCGCAGCGGCGGCCGTCGTCGTGGCCAACATCCTGGTCGACCTCGCGTATGCCGTGCTGGACCCCCGCGTCCGCCTCCACTGAGGGGTCTCCGCACACCGGGAACGCCGAGAGGCCCGGCCCCCCTTCAGGGGACCGGGCCTCTCGTTCAGCCAACAGGCCGTGCCGGCCACGCGGCATACCGAAGTGTGCCGCGTGGAACGGATCAGTTGCCGGTGAGCTTCTCGCGCAGTGCGGCGAGGGCCTCGTCAGAGGCCAGGGTGCCCTCGGACTCCGGGGCGGCCGGGCGGCTGCTGGCGCTGCCCGTGTCGCTGTCGGACGACGAGGACGAACCCGAGTCGCTCGAGTAGGACGTCCCACTGCCAGCGTTGGCGGCAGCCTCGGCGTCGGCCTTGGTGGCCTCCTCGACCTGGGTCTTGTGGGCCTCCCAGCGGGTGTGGGCCTCGGCGTACTGCTTCTCCCACTTCTCACGCTGGGTGTCGAAGCCCTCGAGCCACTCGTTCGTCTCCGGGTCGAAGCCCTCCGGGTACTTGTAGTTGCCCGCCTCGTCGTACTCCGCGGCCATGCCGTAGAGGGTCGGGTCGAACTCGGCGACGGGCGCGCTGTCGTCGTTGGCCTGCTTGAGGCTCAACGAGATCCGGCGACGCTCGAGGTCGATGTCGATGACCTTGACGAAGATGTCGGAACCGACCGTGACGACCTGCTCCGGCAGCTCCACGTGGCGCTCGGCCAGCTCGGAGATGTGGACCAGGCCCTCGATGCCGTCGTCCACGCGGACGAACGCACCGAACGGGACCAGCTTGGTGACCTTGCCCGGGACGACCTGACCGATCGCGTGGGTGCGGGCGAAGTGCTGCCACGGGTCTTCCTGCGTCGCCTTGAGCGACAGGGAGACACGCTCGCGGTCCATGTCGACGTCGAGGACCTCGACGGTGACCTCCTGGCCGACCTCGACAACCTCGGACGGGTGGTCGATGTGCTTCCAGGACAGCTCGGAAACGTGGACGAGACCGTCGACGCCGCCGAGGTCCACGAAGGCACCGAAGTTGACGATGGAGGACACGACGCCGGAGCGGACCTGCCCCTTCTGGAGCTCCTTGAGGAACGTGGTGCGCACCTCGGACTGCGTCTGCTCGAGCCACGCACGGCGCGACAGGACCACGTTGTTGCGGTTCTTGTCGAGCTCGATGATCTTGGCCTCGATCTCCTTGCCCACGTAGGGCTGGAGGTCGCGGACGCGACGCATCTCGACGAGGGACGCGGGAAGGAAGCCGCGCAGGCCGATGTCGAGGATGAGTCCACCCTTGACGACCTCGATGACGGTGCCGGTGACGACGCCGTCCTCTTCCTTGATCTTCTCGATCGTGCCCCAGGCGCGCTCGTACTGCGCACGCTTCTTGGACAGGATCAGCCGACCCTCCTTGTCCTCCTTCTGGAGAACCAGGGCCTCGACCTCGTCGCCGACCTTGACGACCTCAGAGGGGTCGACGTCGTGCTTGATCGAGAGCTCGCGGGAGGGGATGACACCCTCGGTCTTGTAGCCGATGTCGAGCAGGACCTCGTCCCGGTCGACCTTGACGATGACACCCTCGACGATGTCTCCGTCATTGAAATCCTTGATCGTCGCGTCGATCGCGGCGAGCAGTTCTTCCTCGGTGCCGATGTCGTTGATGGCAACCTGAGGGGCGGTCTTTTCGACCGTGCTGGCAGTCATGTAGTAGGAACTCCGATGGTGGACAGTGAATAGAAGGTGGTTGTTGTGCTCACGCTCAGCGGGCCACCGGACGGCGGCACGACGAAGCGCGCACACGGAAGTGCGCCTCCACCTTACCGACGGTGTCCGTGCAGGGTCAAAACGCGAGGGGTATGCCGGTGAGTGAGTATGCGCAGGTGAGCCGTCGGGAGGCGGGGGCCGAGGAAACCGCCGCGGCCAACCGGTCGTGGTGGGACGCCGAGGCCGGCGAGTACTACGCCGAGCACGGCACGTTCCTCGGCGACGCGGACTTCGTGTGGGGCCCCGAGGGCTGGCGCGAGGACGAGCTGGGCCTGCTGGGCGACGTGGCGGGTCGGCGGGTGCTCGAGATCGGCGCCGGCGCGGGGCAGTGCGCCCGCTGGGTGGCCGCGGCCGGCGGCCGGGTGGTGGCCACCGACCTGTCAGCGGGGATGGTCCGACAGGGGCTCGACCTCAACCGGACGGTGACTCCGCCTGCGCAGCCGGTGCCGTTCGCTCAGTGCGACGCCGTGGCCCTGCCGTTCGGCGAGGCCACCTTCGACATCGTCTTCACGGCCTACGGAGCGGTGCCCTTCGTCGCCGACACGGCGCGGCTGATGCGCGAGGTGGCGCGGGTGCTGCGCCCCGGCGGTCGGTTCGTGTTCTCCACGACCCATCCGTTCCGGTGGGCCTTTCCCGACGACCCCGGTTCGCCGGGCCTCACCCTGACCCAGTCCTACTTCGACCGAACCCCGTACGTGGAGGCCGACCCCGACGGTGAGGCGACCTACGTCGAGCACCATCGGACCCTGGGCGACCGGGTGCGCGAGCTGGTGGCCGCCGGTCTGGTCCTCGTCGACCTCGTCGAGCCGGAGTGGCCGGAGCGCAATGACCAGACCTGGGGCGGCTGGTCGCCGTTGCGTGGCCGCGTCTTCCCGGGGACGGCGATCTTCGTCTGCACACGAATGTGAAGGCAGGAGCGGGCACACGACCCGCGCAGGCCGGCACACGAAACGCAAGGCAGGCACCGCGAAGGGCCGCCCGGATTCCGAGCGGCCCTTCGTGGTGTGGTGCGGGTGGCGTCAGGTGGCTTCGCGAGAACCCCGGCGCCTGCCCCCGAAGGTGAGGAACAGGCCGAGGGCGAGGAACACCAGTCCGAGCACGATCGCGATAGCGGTCAACGGACCGTTGATGAGGCCGAGCGTAGAGCCCTTGGAGCCCCAGTCCTCGGCGTTCTTCTTCACCGTCGCCTCGGAGTAGCCGATGGTGCCCTTGGTCGTGAAGAGCTCGGGGTAGGCGTCGGTCGTGAGCGACTTCTCGACCTCTTCCTGGCCCTTGATCAGGACGCCCGTGTTGGGTTCGATCCACAGCGTGCGGATGTTGCCGTAGTTCACCGTGGCAGTGACGTTGCCGGTGGCGGTGTCGCCGAACAGTGCCTTGGGGACATCGCGCTGCGTCACCTCCGCCTTGGGGATGTTCTGGCGGAAGACGTAGGTGCTGACTCCCTCCAGCTTCTCCTCGCGGACGAAGCTGATGTCGGTGGCCTTGCCCAGGTCGCCGTCCCACCACTGGTAGGTCTTCTTCTGCACGTCGAACGGGAACTTGAAGAACAGGCCCTTGTGGTCGAGCGGCGTGACCTTGGCCGGGTCGTCAAGGTCACCGGCGGACTTGAAGTCGCCACAGCAGTTCGTGGCCTCAGCGGTCTTCCGGTTGAAGGAGACACCTTCGTTGGTGAAGCTGAGGTCGGTCCACTTGCCGTCGATCTCGGCCTGTGACTGCACGGTTGTCTGCCAGAAGGCGTCCGTGTCCTGCTTCTTGGCATCCTTGGCCCGGCCAGGGATCCCGATCACGTTCCGTGTGCTCTTGAGATGGGCGTTCTCAAGCTTGTCGTAGTGTGACTTGCCGTCGTCGCCCTTGTAGACGTGCAGCGCAGACATGCCAGTGCCTTCTGAAACAGACACTGAGCGTTGGTTCAGCTTGACGGTCGCAAGCCCGTCGTACAGAACCGGCTTCGCTGAAACACCTACAACCAACAGCAAAACTCCCAAAAGCGTGGCAACACTGCCAAGCACCTTGCGCATCCCGGCTTTCTCCTTGCGTTATGAGGTGGCTGGACACTACCAGCGAGTAGCCTTTGTCACGCGCATATTGGCGCCACTGCGAGAAATGAGCTGATTTTGGTGGGAGTTGTGCAGCAAACTGCGCCGTCCGAGGCCACTCGGGTGCGGCATGCAGCACGTCCGGGGCGACCGTTCGACCGGGGCGCCGGTGCCGTGATCGCTGCCTTCGTGGTCGCCAGCGCCTACCTGATCGTCCCGAGCGGCTACTACATCGACGACTTCCGGGCACAGGCCTACGCCGCGGGTCGAGGGCCGTGGCCGTTCATCGTCGAGAGCAACGCGACCCACCTTGCTCCCGGTGCCCGGACGATGGACTGGCTCCAGGCCCACTACTGGCCGCTCGAACGCCTGCCTGCCGTCCTGTTCACCCTGACGGTGTGCGCGCTGCTGGGCGTGGCGGTGTGGCGGCTGGTCAACCAGCTCGTCACCCGCCGCTCGGTGGCCCTCGTGGGACTCGGCCTGGCCCTCTTCGCTCCGTCGATCATCCCGGCCATCGCGTGGTACCGGCAGGCGCTCACCACCCTCACCGCACTCGTCCTGATCCTCGTGGCCATCGATGCGGGGCTGCGCTACCTTCGCGGCGGCTCGCGCACGTGGGCGTATGCCGCGTGCCTGGCGCACGCCGCAGGGTTGGCCTTCTCCGAGCGAACCCTGGTCGTCCCCGTGGTCCTCGTGACAGCCGGCCTCCTGCTGGTCCCCAGCACGACGTTCCGGCGCGCCCTGCCGCGGCAGGCCGTGGCCGTGGGGCCCATGATCGTCCTGAACCTCGCGTTCCTCGCGTTCTACGGCAGCGGCGACTTCGACCACGCTGGCGTGGGGACACCGAGCCTTGCCGGGTTCGCAGCCGCCATCGGACGGTCCCTCCTTCGCAACTCGATCCCGAGCCTGGTGGGCGGCCCGATCAGCTGGCGGCCCGGCGGTGAGAGCTACTCGTATGCGCAGACACCCCTGTGGCTCGCGATCGTCGGCTGCGCCGCCCTCGCCCTCCTCGTGGTGCTCGCCGTTCGCCGCCGTCGCGAGGGACACGGCGGCACACCTGTGTGGCGACCCCTCCTGGTGGTGGCGGCATACGTCGTGCCGATCTACTGCATGCTCTACGTCGGACGCATCGCGCGCGCCGAGGTCTCGTCCGTGGACGACCTCCGGCTGTTCCCGGACGTGGGCGTGTTCCTTGCCCTTGCGGTGGCAGTGCTGCTCGACGTCGCCGTCCGTCGCCCCCGACGCGCGACAGTCCGAGCCCTCGCGGCCGGCGCGATCGCTGCGACGGTGGCGTGCGGCCTGTCCTGGGTCGGCTTCGCCCACCGTTGGCACCAGAACTCGAGCCCCTCCTACGTGGAGGCGCTTCGCACCGACCTCACCAAGAACCTTTCCCCCGTGGTCGCCTCCCCTGTGCCTGTCACGATCGTGCCCAACTGGGTCCAACCCGACTTCTCGACGGCCGACCTGATCGCCATCCTGCGCCCCACCACGCGCACGGCCGTCTTCGACTCCGCAGCGCGCCTCGTCGGCCCCGACGGGCATCTCACGGACGGCCAGCTGAAACGGATCGCGGTGGCACCGGACGAACGGTCGGACTTCTGCAGGCACGCGTTGCCCGCCGGTCAGGAGAACGCAACGATCGACTTCACCGAGGCTGTCCCCTACTACAGGGGGGCGCTGCTGGAGCTCGGCGTTCTCGTGTCAGACACCACCTCGCTCACGGTGCGCGTCATCGCCGAGGACGGTTCGGTCTCGGCTCCGCGGCCCGGGGTCACGCCCGAGATGCAGCGAGGTCCCCACCGGCTGCTCCTGCCGGTCATGCCGGATGTCCGCGTGAAGAGCGTCCAGATCAGCCGAAGCCGTGCGAGCGCCGACGTGTGCGTCACGACCCTGCAGGTCGTCCAGCCTCCGGAGCCCCAGTGACCGCGACCGACGTTCCCACCGGCGCCGGCACCGGCGCTCCCCCAGAAGCCCCCTCTGACGTCACTGCTGATGGCAGGCGCACACGAGGCGCCGAGCACGCAGTGCACCACGTCCGAGAGCTCGAGGGTTTGCGTGCCCTCGCTGCGTTGGCGGTGGTCGTCACCCACGCGGGCTTCATGGCGGGGACCATCGGGCGGAACGTGCTGCCCGGTTTCGTTGCGCGCATGGACATCGGGGTCGCCCTCTTCTTCGTGCTGAGCGGCTTCCTCCTGTACCGGCCGTACGCCCGGTTCAACGCCGGCCTGGGCGTCTGGCCATCGCTGCGGACCTTCGCGCTGCGCCGGACGGCCCGCTTGGTCCCCGCGTGGCTGTGCGTCCTCGCGGCGACTCCGCTGCTCTGGGCAGAGGCGCGGCAAGCCCGCCTCACGACCTGGTTGGCCAACCTCGCCCAGCTCCAGGGGGTGAAGCAGTCGTGGGTCATGCCCGGACTCGCCCAGCTCTGGAGCCTGTCGACCGAGGTGATGTTCTACCTCGCGCTGCCAGGCCTGGCCTGGCTGGTCGCGCGGATCGTCCGACGACGCTCCCCCGGTCACGAGCTGGCCGCCATCGTCGGGATCATGCTGTTCGCCGAGGCATTCCGCGCCGTCGATGCCTGGGGTGGCCTGCCCGCGGGGTACACCTGGTTGCAGACGCTCCCTGCCACGCTCGACTGGTTCGGCTACGGCATGCTGCTGGCCTGTCTGACGGCTCGTCCCGGGCGCTGGTCGTCGGCCACCTCCACGATCCGCCGTTCGCCCGTCGCTCTCTGGGTGCTGGCGGCCTGCGTGATGTGGGTCCTGACGACCAGGCTCGCCGGACCCTACGACCTGTCGCAGGCCACGGTGTGGGAACAGACCTTCAAGCACCTCGGCTACGGCCTCTTCGCGTTCCTCGTGATCGCCCCGTCCGCGGTGGGTGGTGGAAACCCGTTGAGCGGGTTCCTCGGCAGTCGGGTGATGCGCTACCTCGGGCAGATCAGCTACGCGATCTTCCTGTGGCACATGCCCATCATGTTCGCCCTGCGGGAGGCCCGCGGCCTCACGCTGTTCGCGGGCCACTTCTGGTTCACCCTGATCGGCACCCTCGCGATCACCGTTCCCGTGGCCGCGGCGAGCTGGCACTTCGTCGAGCAACCGGCCCAGCGTTTCGTGCGCGACCGGACGGGCTGAGCCAGCTCAGACGCGGGAGCGGTGGTCGCCGGCGCGGTGGTCGCCAGCGCGGTGGTCCGGTCCCCGGTGCCGTCGCGCTGGCAGCAGCACCACACCCAGCACCACGGCGGTCAGAACCGCTGCAACGAGTCCGCGGTTGGTCGCGGCGGGCTCGGGCCAGGGTGCGGCGGCGCCCCACGTGGCCCACACTCCCAAGACCCCGACCAACGCCACGACCCCACGCCGTGGGCCGAGCCGGCGAACGGCGAAGCCGGCGAGGGCTCCCGCCAGCCCCCAAGGCCCAGCCAGTACCGCGAGGGCAGCGACAAGAGCGAGCGCACCGACGAGACCGGGCAGCCGGAGCTCGGGACCGAGCGCGAGGGAGAACCGTCTCCGACCCGTGACCGCCACGACCAGGACTCCCAGAGCGAGCAGGAGGCCGAGGCCCAGCGTGACCCGGAACGGAGTCTGCGGGCTGAACTCGAGCCGCAGGACGCCACGGTCAGCCGCAGGGACGATCCACCCCTGGGACCAGCCGTCCAGCGTCACCGATGACGCCTGCTTGGTGCCGAAGCGTGCTGTCCACCCGGGGTTGGCGTTCTCGCGCACCCGGACCACGGAGGGCTGGCTCAGGTCGGTCACCGTGATGGCACGGTCGGCGGGCGACCACCGGGAGGCCGTGACGGGCGACTGCGTCGCCGACGTCTCCGAGGCCCACAGCGAGAGGTTGCGCACTCCGAACTCCGCGGAGGCCAGCACCCTCAACCGCGAAACCCCCTGGTCGAGGCGGACCCGCTCGCAGACCCGGAGCCGAAGCGGGAGGCCCTGGATCAGGGCAGCACGTGACCCGGTCACCTCCGTGGGGTACTCGGTGCCGTTGACCTGCAGTCGTGGTCCGAAGCCGCAGGGCATCGCGACGTCGGTGCCCTCGAGGGGTGGCCAGGAGTCTCCGACCAGGTTGACGTCGCCGAGGACGATCGGAGCCGGCGCGTTGCGGCCATCCGAGCGAAGGGCGAGGTTGGTGCTCTTGATGACCCTGACCACCACGCTGGCCGCCTCGGTCTCGGGAATGACCACCGTGCCGCGTGCGGCATCCCCCTCCACGGTGCGGCGATAGGTCTGACCGCCGGCCGTCACGTCGACCTCGGTGATCCGCCGGCCGGTCACCGCGGGGTCGGTCTCGAAGCTTAGGCCACGAACCACCCGCTTGTGCGGGAAGCGCAGGGTGAGGCTGGGGCCGAACTGTGACGGCGACGAGGCCCAGAAGGTGGCGGGGTCGCCATCGATGGCCAGCTGCGGTGCGGTCGACGCACCCGGCACCCATGTGCTCGTGGCCGCGGCCCTGATGCCGTCAGGTCGGTCCAGGAGTCTGGCCGTCGCCGTGGCCGCACGCGGCACGACCGAGCCCGTGCCCTCCATGGTCGTGCCCGAGGGGACACTGAAGATGCGGCGCAGGTCGAGCTCGCCCTCACTCACCCGTGCCTTGTCGGGGCGGCAGTGCAGGACGTCGTGGAACCCCGGCACGCACGCGGGGACCCGGTCCGGCGAGGCCTGAAGGAGGACTCCGTCGATCGTGTCGGACGTCGGCTCGGGCAGGCGCAGCCAGCTCTCGACCCTGGGCAGCACTCCCACGCCGATGTCCCGCACGCGAACGGTCGGCTTGCCAGGACGGGTCTCGACCACGGCCATCCGGAACCTTGTCGTCGCACCGGGCTGCACCGAGAGCCGGACCACCGTACGTGCCGCCGCCGACCCACGCTCGGGCGAGCTGACCGGAGTTCTGACGGTTCCCGTGTCGGTGGTCACGGTCACTGCGGCGATGTCTGCACCGTCCTGCATGTCGAAGACCGCGTCGAGGTGATCCGGCAGCGTCACCGCCTGCTGCAGCTGGAGCTCGACGTACTGACCCGCAGGTTGGTAGCCGCGGCTCTCCCACATCGTGTCGAGGCTGGAGTCGAAGGCGCTGTCCGGTACCCGCGTCAGGTCGCGCACCTGACCCAGGTCGGGATAGGCCAACGATCCGGAGGCAGTGACCGAGCGCGCCCCCACGAGCTCCTTGACGGTCTGCTGGTCGACGAGCGAAGCGTCGTGGTACAGCCACGGCATCAACCAGTCGTGCGCCAGCCGTGGCGCCGGATAGGCCTCGGACGCCGCAAGCGGCGGGCCGTAGTTCCTGCGCACGGCGGCAAAGTTGGCCTCGCGGCGCTGCAACGTGTCGGTGAGGATCTGAGGCGCCTTCTCGAGCCCCGCCGTACGCAGCGACGCTCCGTCCGAGCTCAGGAGCACGGGCTGCTCCGCGTCGGGAAGCAGCACCGTGCCTTCCGGGCCTCCGGCCAGGACAGAGGTGGACTCGACCGGCTGGGTCCGTGTTGGCGCGATGCTGGTGTCGTCGGCGACGTCATAGATGACGATGGCCGGGATCGGCTGGTCCTGGCCTCCGTCGAAGGCCACCTCCGGGTTGAGGCTTCCTCCGAGCTCGGGGCCGAAGAAGGACACCGGTCGCGCCCCCGCCGACGCCAAGGCGGCCTGCACCACCATCGGTGCCGGCGCCCCCGTGACCCGGTAGGCCAGGTCCGAACGCAGCAGCACCCTGCTGATGCCCATGCGGACGAAGGCGTTGCGCAGCTCCACGCCGCCGAAACCCGACGCCACCCGAGCCTCGATGTCGTTGAGCATGCGAGTCGCCCCAGCGGAACCGAGCGGCACGGCGTCGCGCACGATCCAGGGGCTGGATGCGAGTGGCTGCAGCGCCTCGTCCCGGGGGTCACCCCAGTAGCTGGCCGGCGCGTTGGCTCCCGGGAGGACCAGGGTGCGTCCCGCGCTCGGGTGGTCCCCCAGCCAGTCGGCGGCCTGCTTCCAGTACCCCGGCACGGCCAGGAACTGCCCACGCTGGCTCACTCCCTGGAAGACCGGGGCAGCAGCCTGCGCCGCCACCGCCACCAGAACGACCGCGGTCACGACGTGCGGGATCCGGCCTCCGGCCCGACGCAGCATTCCCTCGAGACGCGGGAGCGCGTGCGCGATACCGATGCAGAGGACGACCCGGATGACCGGTTCGAACTTGTGCGTGTTCCGAAAGGGGGCGAGGGCGCCGTCCAGCAGGGTGGACAAGGACCCGGCGAACGGCCCGACCCCCGGGCCCACGTGGCCCAAGGTCACGAGCACCAGCCCGACGACGAGGCCACAACGGACGAAGAGCGACCAGGAGGCGCCGGCGCGCCAGACACCCAGGAGTCCGACCGCCACCAGCACGAGCCCGAGCCAGACGACGGGCTGTTGGGTCAGGATCTGCCATCCTGCCGGCCACTGCGGTCCACGAGCACCTGAGATGGCTGCGATCCACTGCGTCGTGCCACGCAGTGCTTCGGTGGTCGAGGCCCCCGACGTAGTCACAGCGCTCGACTCGATCCAGTCGAGGAAGGGCGGGCTGTAGCGCCCCAGCAGGAGCAGGGGCCCGATCCACCACGCGGACACCAGGACGACGAACAGCGACCACCACCCAGCCAGTCGCAGTCGTGCCCCCTTGGCGCGGGTGAGGATCCACAGCGCTGGCAGCGGGAGCAGCGCCAGGGCCGCCACCGCGTTGACCGCGCCCGCGGCGAGGAATGCCGCCGCCGACCGAGCCGCAACCACGCGTTCGTCCCCCCGGCGTGCACCGACGAGGGGCAGCAGCACCCACGGCGCCACCGCCATCGGCCAGATCTCCGAGCTGATGGCGCCCAGACCCTCCAGCATCCGTGGTGCCAACGCGTAGGCGAAGGCCGCGAGCATCCGGGACGTGCCGGTCCCGATGGCCAGCCTCACCAGCAGCAGGCGCATCCCGTGGAAGGCCACGAGCAGCAGCAGGCACCACCACAGCCTCTGGACCACCCACGGTGGCGCTCCCAGCTGGTGCCACAACCAGAAGAACGGCCCCATGGGGAACAGATAGCCGTACGCCTGGTTCTGCAGCTGTCCGGCGGCGGCCTGGGGGTCCCACAGGGTGAAGGCTCGGGCCAGCAGTGCTCCCGGAGCCTGGGTGAGGTCGAGCTTGGTGTCACCCGCGGTCCACCGCGGCGCCTGGGTGAAGGCGAAGGCGACCAGAACGGCCGACTGGGCGATCAGGTTGAGAGTGTCGCGTCCCCGCTCGACGGCATGTCGGTCGGCCATCATCCGCCCACGCGTTGCACGACGATGACGCTGTTCCAGCACGCCACCTCGCGCAGCCCGGGGACACGGATGACCCACTTCGCCCAGGACGGGTGGTACCGAGGCAGCACTTCGACCACCCGCACGGCCCCCGTCGACTCGACCGCGTTCAGCCAACGCATCATCCGCCCGACCGAGCAGGCGAACAGGGAACGACCGAAGTCGTTCTTGGGGCGCTTGCCGTGCTTCGCGGCATACCGGTCGGCGGCGCGCCGACCCCCCAGGTAGTGCCACGGTGCCGTCTCGTGGCCGCCCCAGGGCGACAGCCACGGGGTCCACGACAGCACCATGAGGCCGCCCGGTTGCAGGATCCGCAGCATCTCGTCCGCCATCGCCTCCGGTTCCGGCACGTGCTCGAGCACGTTGCTCGAGTACGCGACCGTCACCGAGCCATCGGCGAAGGGCAGGGCAAGGCCCGAGCCCCGCACCGCGTTGGCCCCCACCTGGCCCCGGGCCGTCAGCTCGCCCACGTCCGGTTCGACACCGGCATACCCTGCACCGGCCGCGACGAAGGCGTCGGCGAAGTAGCCCGGTCCCCCACCGATGTCGACCACGGTGGCGCCCTCGAGCGTCGTCCACCGGCGCACCTCGGCGACCGAGTCGACGGCGAGGGTCGAGTAGAAGCGGTCGGGATCGGTCTGCTCCACCAGGAAGGCCCGGAACAGCTCCAGCGAGCGCCGCAGGGACCCCCTCGGCAGCTCAGGCGCAGCCGGATTTCCCATCTCGATCACGGGGTGAACCCTAATGCCGCTACGGTTACTCATGAGTCAACTTAGCCAATCTCCGGACGTGTGAGGATCGCAACAGGTGCGTATCGCCCTTCTCAGCTGGCGCGACTTCACGCACCCTGAGGGCGGCGGCGCGGAGCACTACCTCGAAACCGTCGGGCAGCACCTGGCCGCGCGCGGCCACGAAGTCACCATCTACTGCGCCGCCCACGGAGACGCTTCGCCGCGAGAGACCATCCGCGGCGTGACCTACCGCCGCCAGGGCGGCCGACTGAGTGTGTATGCCGCGGCCATGCGGGCGCTGCGCCGCGACGAGCGGGCAGACGGCCCGTACGACGCGGTGGTGGACACCCAGAACGGCATTCCCTTCTTCTCTGCCTGGGGCACCCGCAGCCCGCTCGTCGTGCTGGTCCACCACGTGCACCGGGAGCAGTGGCCGGTGGTCTTCGGTCCGCTCGCGGCCCGGATCGGCTGGTTCATCGAGTCGAGAGTGGCCCCTCGTGCCTATCGCACGAGGCAGTACGTCGCCGTGTCCGGCAAGACGCGGGACGAGCTCGTCGAGCTGAGGGTGGATCGTGAGCGCATCGCCGTCATCCACAACGGCACCGATGCGCCACGTTCGCTCGGTGTCGCGCGCGCCGACCGACCGACGATCGTGGTCCTCGGGCGGCTGGTGCCGCACAAGCGCGTCGAGCATGCCATCGACGTGGTCGCCCGCCTCCGACCGACGCATCCCGGGCTCCAGCTGCGCGTCATCGGCCACGGGTGGTGGCACGACCGTATCGCCGAGCACGCTCACGAGTCCGGCGTCGAGGACGACGTGTCCTTGCTCGGCTTCGTCGACGAGGAGACCAAGCACGCCGAACTGGCGGCGGCGTGGCTCGCCCTCGCCCCCAGCGTCAAGGAGGGCTGGGGGCTGTGTGTCGTGGAGGCGGCCAGCCACGGCGTCCCGACCATCGCCTACGACGATGCCGGCGGCCTGTCGGAGTCCATCGTCGACGGCCGCACCGGAGTGCTGGTCGAGGACCTGGACGCCATGACGCACGAGGTGTCGGAACTGCTTGCCGATCGAGTCCGCCGGGAGCAGATGGGGCAGCACGCCCGCGACTACGCCCAGCAGTTCACCTGGACGGGAACGGCTGAGTACTGGGAGCGACTCCTGACCCACGTGGCACAGAGAAGGGCGCCGATCGCGATGACCGACGCCCGTTCCCAGGCAGTAGAGGGCTGGTCAGCGGTGGCTGATCAGCCGCCGTAGGGAATGATCTGGGCGGGGTCGACGATGTCTTTCTGACCCGACTGGACCGCGGCGCTGTCGCCAGGACCCTGCGTGTTCACCACGGTGATCACAGCGGCGGCGGCGGCGCCCCCACCGAGCACGAGGCTGAGCAGCGTGACGGCAACGGCTGACGAAACCTCGCCACGCTCGTTTGGACGGAAAAACTTCATGCTCCAGGGCCTCCCCGGCTAGTGGTGTCCCGCGAATGTTACCGGCTGGTTGCCTTTTTCGTGCAATCCTCCGAGATTCGCGCCTCGCGGGCGTGTCACCACGCCCAGACTGCGAAGTTCGCCGAGTCCTGCACGACGCGCATTCCGGTAGGCCGCGAGGGTGCCCCACCGGGCGTTCCCTTCCAGATCACCACGGCTGCCACTCCCTGCGCGCGGAGGTCTGCGACGTCGACCCGGCCAGCCTGCCACCCGGCCACCACGGCGGGATCGTCATCCACCGTGATCCGCCTGGCGTCTCGCACCACGGTGAGCTGGTGTGCCGTCAGCACCCGCCCGGGCAAGGCTCTCGGCAGCGGGTCGAGGAACGGCCGCCCGCCGGCCCAGGACACCGCCCTGAACGGCTGCCAGGGCAGGACGGCCACCGTTCCTCTGCCCGCGGCCGCAACTGCCGCGCTCACCATGGGCTGCCAGTCTGCCGGCATCGTGACCGGCCGGTATGCGGTGTGCACGGCCTTGGGCAGGTCCGGCGCCGACAGCACAGCGAGGCTCGCCACCACCACGGCAGCCGTGGCCGAGACCAGCCGGCCCGGTGCCTGACGACCACGGCGCCGGAGCAGGTGGCCCAGCTCAGCCACCGCCATGGCGAGGAGCACCGCTGCGGCCAGCGCGCTGAGCCCCAGCCAGCGATGAGTGTCGCGACCGATGGCCACGCCCGGGACGGCCTGAAGGGAGGTGAACAGGGACAGGCCCGGGCCTGTCGAGAGCAGCCACGCGGTCAGCGGTGGCACCAGCCATCCGAGGGCGAGGCCGAGCGCCAAGCCAGGACGACCCCGACGGTGCAGGGTGAGGACGCCTGCCCCGGCGGCGACCAGGACGAGGCAGGACGCGACCACGGACGTCAGCTCGGTGCGCGAGGCCGGCTGGGCACCTGATGCCCAGACGCCGCCCAGGGTCATGGCCGAGCCGAGGACGCCCAGTGGAGAGTCTGCCGCGAGCGCGAAAGCGCGAGCGCCATCGGGATCGGCGCCACCCGAGCCGTGCGCGAGTGCCGGGACCACCCACGGCAGGCACCAGGCGGTGACCACCAGGACGCACCCGACGAGCCACGCCCCGCTGCGGCGGTGGGCAACCGCGGCCGACGAGCCCAGCACGGTGGCACCGGCCACGAGCGCACCCCACGGCGTCAGGGCCGCAGGCAGTCCGGCCAGGGCGACGAGCAGCAACGACTTCAACGGCGCGGACCTCGAGAGCACCACGGCGACGAGCCACGGCGTCATCGAGTAGGCGAGCAAGGTCGGCGGCTGCCCGATGAGCAGGCGCTCGGCGACGTAGGGGTTCCACATCGCCAGGACTGCGCCCGTCACCATCGCGGCCAGCCCCCACCGTCGCAGCAGGAGGGCCGTCCCGAGCCCCGCCATGAAGACCGCACCCGTCAGCATCGCCTGCTGTTGCACCCCCGTCGGCACCACTCCGGACAGGGCTGTCATCACCGCGTCGAGCGGGACCGCCCGGGGTGCCTGACCCCCGCCCCACGTCGTGGGACTCCACACGGGTCGCGGCACGCTCACGAAGTCGCGGTACAGGTAGAGGCCCTGGCCAAGCGACCGACCGCACACCACGGCCGTGACCACCAGTGATACCAGCGCCGCCACGGCTAGGTCGCGCGCGCCGCTGTGAGAGCCCGCTGCACTGTCGCGCAGCCCGCGGCGGGCAGCCGCGACCGGAGCCGGCATCTCGGAGCCGCTCAGTGGGCGGCGTCGTGCCAGGAGCGGCCGACCCCGACACTGACGTCGAGCGGCACGTCCATGTCGATGGCGCCGCCCATCTCGCGGCGGACCAACGCCTCCACGTCGGCCGCCTCACCGGGCGCGATCTCGAGGACCAGCTCGTCGTGCACCTGGAGCAGCTGACGCGACTGCGCGCCGGACTCCTTGAGCGCGGCCTCGACGCGCAGCATCGCCAGCTTGATGATGTCGGCGGCCGATCCCTGGATGGGCGCGTTGAGCGCCATCCGCTCGGCCATCTCACGGCGCTGCCTGTTGTCGCTGGTCAGGTCGGGCAGGTATCGCCGGCGGCCCAGCATGGTCTCGGTGTAACCCGTCCCGCGCGCCTCGGCGACCACCGAGTCGAGGTAGTCCTTCACCCCCCCGAACCGGGCGAAGTACTCGTCCATCAGACCCTGCGCCTCGCCGGTCGAGATGGTGAGCTGTTTGGACAGGCCGAACGCCGACAACCCGTAGGCCAGGCCGTAGGACATCGCCTTGACCTTGGAGCGCATCGCCGAGGTGACGTCCTCAGGGTCGACGGAGAACACGCGCGACCCGACGAACCGGTGCAGGTCCTCCCCCGACCGGAACGCCTCGATCAGGCCCTCGTCACCGGAGAGGTGGGCCATGATCCGCATCTCGATCTGGCTGTAGTCGGCCGACATGAGGGACTCGTAGCCCTCGCCCACGATGAAGACCTCGCGGATCCGGCGTCCCTCGTCGGTGCGGATCGGGATGTTCTGCAGGTTGGGGTCGGTCGACGAGAGGCGGCCGGTCGCCGCGATCGTCTGCTGGTAGGTCGTGTGGATGCGCCCGTCCTCGGCCACCGACTTGAGCAGGCCCTCGACCGTGACGCGCAGGCGCGAGGCGTCACGATGCCGCAGCAGCGCCTCGAGGAAAGGGTGCTCGGTCTTGGCGAACAGGTCGGTCAGAGCATCGGCATCGGTCGTGTAGCCGGTCTTCGTGCGCCGTGTCTTGGGCAGGCCCAGGGTCTCGAACAGCACCACCTGGAGCTGCTTGGGCGAACCGAGGTTGATCTGGTCTCCACCGATGGCGTCGTAGGCATCGCCCTGCGCCTCGCGCACCTTCACCGCGAAGTCGGCCTCCAGCCCGGTCATCACCTCGACGTCGGCCGCGATGCCGGTGCGCTCCATGCCAGCGAGCACCTGCTCGAGGGGCAGCTCCACGTCCTGCTGGAGCGAGGTGCCGCCGGTGGCCTCGAGCTGCTCGGCCAGCGACCCTGCGAGGTCGAGCACGGCGCGGGCACGGACCATGGCATCCTGCGCGCCGGCGTCGCCCTCGTCACCGAAGTCGAGCAGACCCTGCCCGGAGGTATCCGCCTCGGCCCGCAGCTCACGGCCGAGATGGCGCAGCACGAGGTCGGCCAGGTCGTAGGAGCGCTGGTCGGGTCGCACCAGGTAGGCGGCCAGCGCGGTGTCGGTCGTGATCCCCTCGACGCTCCAACCCCGCGCCCCCAGCGCGAGCAGGGGTCCCTTGGCGTCGTGCAGCACCTTGGGACGCTGCGCGTCGGCGAGCCAGGCACCGACGGCCGCCTCCCCCGCCGAGTCCAGCGCGGTCAGGTCGACGTAGGCCGCGGCGTCGCCGTCGGTGGCCAGCGCCAGGGCGGTCGCGTCCCCGGTGCCACGACCCCACTGGCCGACGAGGTGCACGCCCACTGTGGCGCCGGGCGCGGCATACTCCTGCAGCCACCCCGCCACCTCGTCGGGCGCGAGCAGCGCGCCGTCGAGGTCGAACCCGTGGTCGGCCTCCTCCTGGGGAGCGTCGAGGTACTCGAAGAGGCGGTCGCGCAGGACGCGGAACTCCAGGCTGTCGAACACCGCGTGCACCTGCTCGCGGTCCCAGTTCTGGCGCTCGAGGTCGGCGATGGTCAGGGGCACGTCGAGGTCACGGACGAGCTGGTTGAGGCGCCGGTTGCGCAGCACGCCGTCAAGGTGCTCGCGCAGGGACTCACCCGCCTTGCCCTTGATCTCGTCGACGTGGGCGACCACCCCGGTGAGGTCGCCGTACTGGCTGATCCACTTGGCCGCCGTCTTGGGGCCGACCCCCGGGACGCCCGGCAGGTTGTCGGAGGACTCACCGACGAGCGCCGCGAGGTCGGAGTAGCGCTCGGGCAGCACGCCGTACTTGGTCTCCACCGCGGCCGGGGTCATCCGGGCAAGCTCGGAGACGCCCTTGACGGGGTAGAGCACGGTGCTGGTGTCCGTGACCAGCTGGAACGAGTCGCGGTCGCCCGAGCAGATCAGCACCTCCATCCCCTCGGCCAGCGCCTGGGTGGTGAGGGTGGCGAGCACGTCGTCGGCCTCGTAGCCGTCGACCTCGACGTAGCGGATGCGCAGGGCGTCGAGGACCTCGTGCAGCAGCGAGACCTGACCCTTGAACTCGCTCGGGGTCGCCGAGCGGCCGGCCTTGTAGTCGGCGTACTGCTCGGTGCGGAAGGTCTGCCGGGACACGTCGAACGCCACCGCGAGGTGAGTCGGCTGCTCGTCACGCATGACGTTGATCAGCATCGAGGTGAACCCGTAGACAGCGTTGGTGTGCTGGCCCGTGCTCGTCGAGAAGTTCTCGGCCGGCAGGGCGAAGAACGCCCGGTAGGCGAGGGAATGACCGTCGAGGAGCAGGAGGCGACTCACGCATGGCAGCCTATTGGTTATGAGTGACACCCCCATGACCGACCGCACCGCCGTCGCCGACTCCAGGGCCACGACCGACGACTTCACCGCCGCGCTCGAGGCGATGCAGGCCCTCAACCCGAACTCCCTGCTGCACCGCATGGAGATCGAGGTCCTCGAGGCCACACCGCAGCGCCTCGTCGCGCGAATGCCGGTGGAGGGCAACACCCAGCCCTACGGCCTGCTGCACGGTGGCGCCTCGGTGGTCCTCGCCGAGACGCTGGGCTCGATCGGCGCCGCGCTGCATGCTGGCCCGGACAGGATCGCCGTGGGCCTCGACATCAACGCGACCCACCACCGCGCCGCCCGATCAGGTTTCGTCACGGGGACGGCGACGGCGCTGTCGCTCGGCGGCACCCTCGCGTGCTACGAGGTGGTCGTCACCGACGACCAGGACAAGCGGATCTGCACCTGCCGGATCACCTGCCTGCTGCGCGACGGCGCACCGGGCGCCTGAGCGCCCGAACGCCCGAACTCCTGAGTCTCAGCCCGCGAGGCGGCTGTCGGAGCCGGCGGATGCGGTGGCCCGCGCCCGCAGCGACCGCCGACGGTGCAGCAACGCCTCGATCGAGTGGTGCCTGGGCTCGTCCTGGCCGAGTCGGCGACGCAGTGCGGCGACGCTCGTGACCCGGCGCACCACCTGGGACGAGAAGCCAAGCCGGGCGAAGAAGCGGTTGGCCTCGCGGTGTTGGGCCGGCACGTTGCAGCCGATCTGGTCGCAGCCGCGCGAGTCGGCATACAGGGTGACGGCGGTCATCAGCTGACGAGCCACACCGTGCTTGCGCGCCTCGGGCACGACATAGAGCTGGTCGATGGTGACGCACGGAGTGTCGGTGAGCGACGAGAAGGGGCTCGTGGCGGCGACGGCGAAACCGACCGCGCGACCGTCGGACGTGGCGAGGTAGGCCCGGACGTCCTCACGGTGCAGGGCCGTCGCCACCCGTCCCTCGGAGGCGGCGCGCGCGGCGACCTCAGGGCCGACGCCGGCCTCGACGCGGGACGACAACCACAACTCGGTGAACGTGCGCTCCTCGTCCGCGGAGACACGCCTGACAGAGATCGCTGGACGGCTCACCGGGGTTCCTCCATCGTCGGTCTGGCACTGCTCACCACTGCAGACGGCTCCCCCGACGGCCGCGGTCCCTCGAAAGGCGACCGACTCTGGACTCTAGGCCCATTGGCGGGCCTTCGTGAAGGGTTCAACAACTTTCGTGCGTCAACTCCGTGCGACGCCGGTGTTCCGCGCCGGTCCGGGTGCAGCGTCCTCACAGGGCACGCTCGAAGACGTAGTCGTTCTCGTAGCGGTCCCCCACGAGGAACCGCTTGGTCCCGACCCTGGCGAAGCCGCTCTTGCCGTAGAACTTCTGGGCGCGCTCGTTCTCCTGGTTGACCCCCAGCCACACCCCGACCGCACCCCGTGCCCGCGCGGCGTCCATGGCAGCCTGCATCAACAGCCGGCTCGTGCCGGCACCGTGGTGGTCGGGCAGGACGTAGATCTTGCTCAGCTCCGCCGTCGGTCGCAGCGTGAGGGCGGCTCGCGCGTCCGGATCCGTGGGCTCACCGTTCACCACCATCGCGTACCCCGTCACCCTGTCACCGTCGACGGAGACGAACAGGTCGCGGTGCGGGTCGGCGAGGTAGCCCTCGAAACAGTCCTGCGACAGCACGTTCGCGATGAACGTGTCGATCGCCTGCTGCGTCGTGTGCGGCGGACAGGCCAGCGCAAACGTCGCTGCTGCCACCTCGGCCAGCACCCCGGAGTCGGCCGGATCCGCCCGGCGTACCTCCACGCCCACGGTCAGGCCTTGTCCATCCCGGCAACGACGGCCTCGGCGACCTCGCGCATGCCGAGGCGCCGGTCCATCGCCGTCTTCTGGATCCAGCGGAACGCCTCGGCCTCGGTGATCTTGAGCTTCTTCATGAGCACACCCTTGGCGCGGTCGACCGACTTGCGGGTCTCCAGCCGCTCGCCCAGGTCGGAGATCTCCTGTTCGAGCGCCTTGACCTCGGTCCAGCGGTGCCGCGCGATGTCGATGGCAGGCGAGAGGTCGGAGGCGGTGAACGGCTTCACGATGTAGGCCATCACGCCCGCATCACGGGCCCGTTCGACGAGCTCGGTCTGGCTGAATGCGGTGAGCATGACGACCGGACAGATGCGAGCGGCCCCGATCTGCTCGGCTGCCGTGATGCCGTCCATGACCGGCATCTTGACGTCCATGATGACCAGGTCAGGGGTCAGCTCGGTGGCCATCTCGACGGCCTGCTCACCGTTGCTGGCCTGCCCGACCACCTCGTAGCCGGCCTCGACGAGCATCTCGGCCAGGTCGAGGCGGATGAGGGCTTCGTCCTCCGCCACCAGGATGCGGGTGGGTGCGGAAGGCGGGGGGCTCGCGGTTTCGGTCTGGCTCACGGAGAAAGCCTAGGGGACTCGCGTTAACGGCACGTTGCGGGAGGCGCCGCCGCCGTTCGTCGAGGCTTGGTATGCCGCGTGCCGGCCTGCGCGATGCGGTCCTCGCCCGGACGCTACCCGCTCTGGTTTGAGACGCGGCGAGGGGCGATGATGGAGACGACCCCGGCGGTGCCCGGGTGTCCCCGTCCGCTGCGGTCCGGCTGCCGGAGGCATGGCAGTTGGAGGACGGAGTGGCTGAGACAGCCCGTCCACGTCGCCGTGCCCGGCGCCCTCCCCATCCCCGGCGCCCTCCCCATCCCCGGCGCCGACCGACCTCTGCGTCGATGCGCGTGGTGTGGATGCTCGTGGCATTCCTGGGCGGCGGCCTCCTGGGGCTCTTCCTCGTGCTCCCTCGCACCCGTTCGCTGCGCCCGCGCCGCGTCCTCGCCTGTGACCTGTGCCAGGCCCGGCATCGACGGCTGCTCGGCGTGACCATGGTCCTGGCGCTCCTCGCGGTCGCTGGGTTCGGGCTGCGGGTCTCCCAGCGGGCGCGTGAGCTCCCCGCCTGCGCCGCCGACACCTCGATCGCGGAGGGGCGTCGGGTCATCGACCCGCGCGCTCCGAGGCCGCCGCCACTGTGGTCGACGGTCCGCTCCGCCATGACGGCTCCCGTGAGCGGGCTTGCACTGGGGTTCGCGGAAGTCCGTGGGCAAGGCCTGTGCAGCGTCGGTGACCCGCCCATCACGCTGGCGTTCGTGCCGCAGGCAGGGGAGCACATGGGAAGCATGGTCGGCGAGGTGTTCCTGGCCTCCCCGGTGCCGCGCATCAACGCCGTGCGGGCCCGCGGCGTCGCCGAACACGAGTCACGTCACGTCGACCAGTGGGCCGTGTGCACCATCGTCGGCGGGATCAGCCTGCTGCCGGTGCTCTACCTCGTCGACGAGACCCTGTACCCGGGCTCGGAGAACCACTTCGAACAGGCTGCGGGTCTGTTCGACGGCGCGTATCCCCCACCGCCCGTCCCGCCGCGAGGACCCCAGGGCTGGGCCATC
This sequence comes from Pedococcus sp. P2_F6, assembly GCF_056403675.1. Taxonomy (NCBI): domain Bacteria; kingdom Bacillati; phylum Actinomycetota; class Actinomycetes; order Micrococcales; family Intrasporangiaceae; genus Pedococcus; species Pedococcus sp. P2_F6. Next base: position 423,640 of record NZ_JBFUEZ010000001.1, on the reverse strand, counting down.
GCTCTCTGGGTCGGGGTCCTCCTGCTCCTGACTCGCCGTCGCATCCGCTGGGCGGTCCGGACGGTCGTCAGGCGAGGCAGCGACCCCGACCCCCGCCGGTGCGCCGTCCACACGACCGGCTGGAGATAGCCGTCGGACGTCATCCCCTCGCTGGGGCGCCGACAGGGGGCGACTCGCGGTGGATGTCCAGCGGGGTCAGCTCGCTTCGCTGACCAGGGCGGTCTGCATCAGCGCGAGGTGGCTCAGCCGCCGCTGACGCCCGTCGCCGGTGTTCCGACCTCGCACGAGTCGGCGACGCAGCTCGTTGACCAGCTCCTGGTTCGACACGAACCGCAGGACGAACGTGGGCTCACCCTCCTGGTTCTTCGGCAGACCACACGCAACGCCGGCAGCAACGACGAGCTGACGGTAGGTCAGGTCAAGGGTCTTGGCGAGCATCGAGAGCGTCGACTCGTCGGGCATGGCAGCCAGCTGCTCCGCCCCCACGAGGTCTGCGACGACCTCCGGGCTCAGTCCGCTCTCGAGCGTGAACTGAGAAAGGGACCATCCCTTCTCTCGCAGCCGCTCTTCGATGACGATGCCGAGCTCGTTCCCCATGGTGCTCCCTGCGTGGACGTGGAAGGGTCTCTTCCACTCTGGATGGGACGTTCGCCCCATCGTGGTGCGTCCTGCCCCCGGTGGAAGCCGGAACAGCGCACTACACGGCAGATCAGGTCGTTTGCGTTGACTGAAGGGACGAGCATCGAGTCGCCCGATCGGGTCCTCTGCGTCCTGCGTCGGCGTTGCCGCTGTGGAACTGGCCCTGGTCCGGTCATCGCCACCTGCTGCCGGGCCCTGGACTCTCAGCGTTCTCCCTCTCGCAACCTCACTCGGCGCCGAGAGTCACCTGGCCCACACCTTCGCCCGCGATCGTGTCACCGTGACCCACGCGACAGGTGCGACCAGGGAAAGCCCGACCTTCACCGAGTGGGTGAGGAAGTACAACGGCCTGGCCTTCCTGCACCCTGGGTGGCGGCTCCTGTACATCTCCGTACCCAAGGCCGCCGGGACCTCGTTGAACGTGGCTCTCACCCGTTCCGCGGGCGTCCCCTTCCCGGGCGCCTTCGTCGACTCGCTCGGCGAGGAGTCGCTCGTGAGCCAGACCATCTGGGACGGGGACGCGGGCGGCCGACCGATGGTCGACTCACTGGACGACGCGGCATACGAACGCCTGATGGGCACCGGCCTCCGCCACGTCTTCACGGTGGTACGCCACCCCGTCGAACGCCTCCTGACCACCTGGTCCAGCAAGTACCTCGTCCGGGCTCCCTACTATCGCGCCAGGCTCGGGTTGCCGGACCCCGGCCTGCGACGGTTCGAGCGCGTGGACGACGTACTCGCAGACCTCGACGAGCTCGTGGCGCACCTCCATGCGAACCCCGCGCTCGTCCACCGTGATGTGCACCTCGTGTCGCAGTACGAGCTGCTGCGCCGCGACCTGACCCGCTTCGACCACGTCGGACGCACCGACCGGTTGGGCGAGACCATCGAGTGGCTTCGCGGTCGCCTTGCCACCGAGGGCGCCGAGCTCTGCGACGTCGGCCACGACAACGACTCCCCCATCGACGTCGACCTCTCGATGGTCGACCCGCGGACCGTGCAACGAATCCATGACCTCTACGCGGAGGACTACGGCTTCCTCGGCCTGGACCCCACTGAGGTGAGGCTGAACGGGACTCTCAGCGACGCCATGCTCGGGATCCTCAACCGGGAGATCGAGCACAACGTCCGCGCCGAGGTCCTCCACCGCGCTGCACACGGGCGTCCGAACCGGGCCGGTCCGCACCGTTCGCTGCGCACTGCGTTGTCGTCGTCGCTCAACAGGGCGATCGGGGCCTGACGGCGCCCCCTAGCTCGACGCACCAGCTGCGTCCGGACTACACGAAGGCGGTGTGTCGCGAGCCGGAGCCGGATGGCGAGGCAAAGAGCTCCCGCCGCCCTGCCCGGCTCGACCGGCGCCAGGCGCGCCAACCGGTCGGGTCGTGCTGTTGCACCAGGAAGTACCAGAGGTACCGCATTTCATCAGGCCAGCGCCGCCAACGCAGACCGGGCTGCGCCGTGAGGTACCCGAGGTTGCGGAACGTGCCTGCCCGCCTGACCGGGTCACGGGGAACCAGGACAGTGAGCCGTCCACCCAGGATGGGCGCCCAGTCATCGTGGCCCTGGGGATGGAGGTAGGTCGCGGGTGGGCAGGTGCCGAAACGGAGCTGACTACGCCTCAGCCGCCGGTGGATCTCGACCTCGTCACCGCGGACGAACAGCCGCGGGTCAGGCACACCCACCGCGTCAACGGCTCGGGCCGAGAACAGGGCGCCGTTGAACAAGTTGGCGACGTTGGGCACGAGGACATCGTCTCCCAGCTCCCCGCGCTGCCGGATCCACCGGAGACCCCTCCGCAGGGGGAACGCGAGTCGGTCCGGGTCGTCCTGGTCGACGACCAGGGGGGAAACCACGTCGAGACGATGATCGGCAGCGCAGGCCAGCAGTCGACCCAACGTCCACCTGGACCCCGGTCGTCCGTCGTCGTCGGCGAGCCACACCCAGTCGGCGCCCAGAGCGCGTGCGGTCAACACGCCGTACGCGTAGCCGCCGGCCCCACCGAGGTTCGTCTCGGACTGGAGCAGGGTGTGCGGGATCCCAGTCGCAGCAAGGGCATCGGCGGCACCGGGCTCCGTGCCGTTGTCCACGACGATGAGGTGGTCGGGTCGTCGTTGCTGCGAGGCAACGGCCTCGAGGCACGCTCGCAGGAGGGCTGCCCTGTCGCGCGTCACGATGACGCAGGCCACCCATGGCTGGCGGGCAGGTACCTCGGTCCTCACCCACCCAACGCTAGAAGTCGCGACGGCCCGGCTGGCGGCTCGCGGGTGAACGCCGGATGCACCCGCGGTGTCGACTCGGCCGCGCGGTAGGGGCCTTGGCCCGGGGTCCATCCGCGCGACGCGTCGAGTTCACCATCTCGTTGGTCTGGCTGCCTACCGTCGTCGTCGTGAGCATCCCCTTCTCCCTGCTCCTGCCCGTCTACCGTGGTGACCGCGCTGACCACCTGGCGAGAGCCTTCCAGAGCACCGTGCAGGAACAGCTGCTGCGACCCTCGGAGGTCGTGGTGGTCCAGGACGGGCACGTCGGCCCCGAGCTGGCCTCTGCGCTGGAACGGCTCGAGTCAACCAGCCCGGTGCCGGTGCGCCGGCTGCGCCTCAAGCACAACGTGGGACTGTCCCAGGCCCTCCAGTGCGGCCTCTCGGCCTGCACCCACGAGGTGGTGGCCCGGATGGACGCCGACGACATCAGCCTGCCGCACCGGTTTGCCGTCCAGATCCCCGTCATCGAGGCGGGCGCAGACCTGGTCGGTAGCGGGATGCGCGAGTTCGGCGAGGCGACACCGACGGACGGCTTGCTCAGGATCCCCCCGACCGACCCGGCGCAGATCGCCACCGAGGCGCGACTGCGCAGCCCGTTCAACCACCCCACGGTGGTCTACCGGCGGTCGGCGGTGCTCCAGGCAGGGGGCTACCGCGAGCTGCCGTTGCTGGAGGACTACTGGTTGTTCACCCGGATGATCGAGTCGGGTTCGGTGGTGGCGAACGTGCCGGAGCCGCTGGTCCTCTACAGAGTGGACGCCGGGTCCTACCGACGTCGTGGGGGGATGCGGCTGCTGCGCTCTGAGCTGGGGCTGCAGCGGCGGCTGCGACGTGAGGGCTTCACAACCCGGGCCGAGATGCTGCGCAACGTCGCGATCCGGGGCGGTTACCGGGTGATCCCCGTAGGACTTCGCAAGTCGTTGTACCGCAACCGGTTCACGACCGAGGCGGGGAGCTCGCCGGAGCTCCTGCTCGGCGAGGTGACGTCGACGGTTCTCCGTCCCCGCGCGACACGGGAGCACGCGTGAGGGCCGACCTCGTCGTCGTCGGGGCGGGTCTGTTCGGTCTCACCGTCGCCGAACAGGCCGCAGAGCGTGGCCTCGACGTCGCGATCGTGGACCGGCGCGACCACCCCGGCGGCAACGCCTGGAGCGAGACCGACCCGGACACGGGGATCGAGGTGCACCGCTACGGTGCCCACCTCTTCCACACGTCCAACGAGCGGGTGTGGGAGTACGTCAACAGGTTCACCGCCTTCACGGCATACCAGCACAGGGTCTGGACCGTGCACCGCGGGGAGGTGTACCCGCTGCCCATCAACCTCGGAACCCTCAACCAGTTCTTCCGCGCCAACCACGGGCCGCAGTCGGCTCGCGCCCTCGTCGCACGGCAGGCGGCCGAGGTGACCGGGCAGCCCGCGAACCTCGAGGAGAAGGCGGTGTCCCTCATCGGCCGCCCCCTCTACGAGGCGTTCATCCGCGACTACACCGCGAAGCAGTGGCAGACCGATCCGCGGGACCTGCCCGCCGAGGTGATCAGCCGCCTCCCCGTCCGCTACACCTACGACAACCGCTACTTCAACGACCGCTACGAGGGACTACCCCTCGACGGGTATGCCGCGTGGCTGAGTCGGATGGCCGACCACCCGCGCATCTCCGTGCACCTCGAGACGGACTTCCTGGCCGAGGGGCATCCGTTGTCCCGCAACGCCGTTCGGGGCCACGTGCCCGTCGTCTACACGGGACCGGTCGACCGCTACTTCGGTGACGTCCACGGGGCGCTGGGCTGGCGCACTCTGGACTTCGAGAGGGAGGTGCTTCCCGTCGGCGACTTCCAAGGAGCACCGGTGGTCAACTACGCCGATGCGGACGTCGACTTCACCCGAATCCTGGAGTTCCGTCACTTCCATCCGGAGCGCGACTACCGCACGGACCGCACCGTCATCGTCCGCGAACGGTCGCGCGGGGCCGGGCCCGGCGACGAGCCCTACTACCCGGTGAACACCCCTGAGGACCGTGACCGGCTGTTGGCCTACCGAGAGCTCGCAGAGCAGGAACGGCGCAGCTCGGTGTGGTTCGGCGGTCGGCTGGGGACCTATCAGTACCTCGACATGCACATGGCGATCGCCTCGGCGTTGCGCCTCGTCGACGACCTCGACGAGCTGGTGCACGGGCGCGGCCGGTCGCCTCGCCGCTCCGTCGTCGAGGTGTCGGTATGACCGCGGGGCCTCCCGCCGGCGACCGGGTGCTCGCCAGGGTGGTGTTTCCCACCGACGGGGACCTCGACGTCCTGCCGCTGTACGTGGACGGTCAGCAGGTGCCGGTCGCGGTCGAGGACGGCGAGACAGTGCTGCCTGTCCCCTTTGACCAGAGCCCGGACCAGGTGCTGGGCCGACGGTCCTATCGCCTCGGCCACGGTACGCGGACCTCTTTCGCCACCTACTTCAACGCCTTCCCGGCGGGGTACTGGCGGCGGTGGAGCGTCCTGCAGTCGGTGCGGCTCGACGTGCGCACCACCGGCAACGGGACTCTGATCGTCTACCGGTCATCGGCGCGAGGCAGCGTCGCCCGCGTCAGCGCGCACACGCTGACAGGACAGTCGACGCTGTCGATCCCGCTGCCACTGAATGCGTTCGGCGACGGTGGCTGGTACTGGTTCGACCTCGTGGCCGGCCGCGAGGACCTCGTGCTCGACGCTGCGGAGTGGCTTGCCGGCCAAACCGAGCCTGGCTCCCGCCAAGCGCCCCGTGGCACGGTCACGGTTGGAATCACCACCTTCAACCGCCCCGCCTACTGCAGCGCGCTCCTCGCCCAGCTCGCCGCCGACCACCAGCTCACCGACGTGGTGGACGAAGTCATCGTGGTGGACCAGGGCTCGGAGCAGGTGCGCCACGACCGGGGCTTTCCGGCGGCAGCGGCGTCCCTGGGCGGCCGACTGCGGGTGCTCGAGCAGCAGAACCTCGGCGGGTCCGGTGGCTTTGCGCGCGCGATGCTCGAGACCCTCGACGTGGGTCGCAGCGACTACGTGCTCCTCCTCGACGACGACGTCGTCTGTGAGCCCGAAGGCATCGCCCGTGCCGCCGTCTTCGCGGACTTCGCGCGTGCGCCCACGGTGGTCGGCGGCCACATGTTCTCGATGTACGAACGGTCGGTCCTGCACGCGTTCGCAGAGCGGGTCTCCCCCTGGCAGTTCCGATGGACTCCAGCCCCCGCGACCGAGCATGACCACGACCTCTCGCACTCCAACCTGCGCTCCACGCCGTGGCTCCACCGTCGTGCCGCGGCGGACTACAACGGCTGGTGGATGTGCCTCATCCCGACCGCGGTACTTCGCGACGTGGGGTTGTCCGTGCCCGTCTTCATCAAGTGGGACGACGCGGAGTTCGGCCTGCGCGCCGCGGAAGCCGGCTACCCGACCGTCTCGCTTCCCGGGACAGCGGTGTGGCACGTCCCCTGGACCGACAAGGACGACTCGGTCGACTGGCAGGCCTACTTCCACGCGCGGAATCGCTTCATCGCAGCGCTGCTCCACTCGCCGTTCGACCATGGTGGCCGGATGGTGCGTGAAAGCCTTGCCATCCAGCTCAAGCACCTCATGGCCATGCAGTACTCGGCAGCGCACCTGCGCGAGCAAGCCCTCCTCGACGTGCTGGCAGGCCCCGAGGACCTCCACCCGAGCCTGCCGTCACGGCTCGGTGAGGTCCGAGAAGCCCGCTCGGGCTTCGACGACGCGCGGGTGGCGCCGGATGCCAAGGCCTTCGCGCAGGTCCGCGCGGCCAAGCCGCGCAAGCGCGACCCCCGGACCGAGAAGCCCACCAGCCAGCTTGCGACCCTGACCACCGCTCTCGTCGGCCTGGCCCGGCAGCTCACAGCAGTGCCGGCGGGCGCACGGCAGCAGCCCGAACGCGAGGTCCCCGCCGCCGATGCCGGCTGGTGGACGCTCTCCCGGCTGGACTCCGCGCTCGTCTCGACGACCGACGGGACCGGCGTCTCGTGGCATCGGCGTGACCGCGCCCGGTCTCTGGCTGCGGCCCGCAGGGCGACTCAGGTGCACCAGCAGCTCCTGCGTGAGTGGCCGCGGCTCGCGGCCGAGTACCGCGCTGCCCTCCCGGACCTCGTGGGCCAGGACGCCTGGCGCAAGACCCTCGACCTGCCTCTGCCCGATCACGAGGCCGACCGGTGACCGCGGTCGCCATCGCCGCCGACACCCCGCTGGTCGTCCAGGGTCGCGGAGGTGGCCTGCGCGAGGTGGCGGGGCGACGATTCCTGCTCGGCCTCCTGGTTCGCAAGGAGCTCCGGGTGCGCTACCGGGCGTCTGTGCTCGGTCTGGGCTGGTCCTACGTCAAGCCCGCCGTGCAGTTCGGCGTGTACTTCGTGGGCCTGGGACTGCTGCTGCGCCAGACCACGATCGGTGACTACGCGGTCTACCTCTTCGGCGGCCTGGTCGTGATCACTGCGTTCGGCGAGGCCGTGGGGAACGCGACCCGGTCGGTCGTCGTCAACGCCGACCTCGTCCGCAAGATCTACCTGCCCCGCGAGCTCTTCCCGGTCTCGAGCCTCTGCGTGGCCGGGGTTCACCTGGGGCCCCAGCTGCTGGTGCTGGTCGTCGGAGCCTTCGTGGCAGGCTGGTCCCCCGACCTTGTCGGGGTGGTCGCACTCGGGGCGGGACTCGCCCTCGCCGCCCTGCTGGCGCTCGGCCTGGGGCTGCTGCTCGGGGCGGTCAACGTGCTCTTTCGTGACGTGGAGAACGTCGTCGACATGGTGCTCATGGTGTTGGTCTGGATGAGTCCGGTTCTCTACCCCTGGCAGCGCGTCGCCGACTTGCTCGGCTCCGACTCCGTGTGGTTCGGCATCTACCAGGCGAACCCGCTCACCGTGGCGGTCGAGCTCGTGCACCGGGGCACCTGGGCCAACGCATCTCCGGGCAACGGCGCGACGTTGCCGCCCGACCTGGCCTCCCGGACCCTCCTCGCGTTTGCTCTATCGGCATCGCTCGTGGTGCTGGGGGCGTGGGTGTTCCGGCGGCTGGCCGGCCGCTTCGCCCAGGAGCTGTGACCGTGACGACCAGCGCCGTCGAGGTCGACGGGATCTCGAAGCACTTCCGGCTCCGGCACACCCACTCACTGAAGGAGAGCGTGGTGTGGGCCCTGCAGGGTCGGGCCCGACGTGATGACTTCACGGCCCTGCACCACCTCGACCTCACCATCAACCAGGGGGAGACGGTGGCCCTCCTGGGCCGCAACGGGTCCGGCAAGTCGACCCTGCTGAAGCTCATGGCTGGTGTCATGGCTCCCGACAGCGGACAGGTCCGCGTGCGGGGTCGGCTGGCCGGTCTGCTCGAGGTCGGAGCCGGCTTCCACCCTGACCTCACTGGTCGGGAGAACGTGTACCTCAACGCCTCCATCCTGGGGGTGGAGCGCGCGCAGATCGCGGCCCGGTTCGACGACATCGTGGACTTCGCCGACATCGGCCCCTTCCTCGACACCCAGGTCCGCTTCTACTCGTCGGGGATGTTCCTCCGGCTCGCTTTTGCGGTGGCTGTGCACACCGAACCCGACGTCTTCCTGGTCGACGAGATCCTCGCCGTGGGTGACGAGGCATTCCGGGCCAAGTGCCTCGATCGCATTGCCCGACTGAGCGCCGAGGGTCGCACCCTCGTCGTGGTCAGCCACGACCTGCCGCTGGTCGAACGGCTGTGCACCAGGGGCGTGGTCCTCGACAGTGGTCGCGTCCTGGCCGATGGCCCGGTGAGCGCCGCGGTCGAGACCATGCGGGTCCGCGGTTGACCGGCTGGGCCGACGCAGCGCCAGCAGTGCTCGCGGCCGCCTGCGTCCTCGTCCTTCCCGGCCTCCTGGTCGCCCTCGCGGCAGGGTTGCGCGGGAACGCGGCTCTCGGGATGGCGTCGCCCCTGTCGGTGACGACTGTGGCGCTCACGGCAGTCGTGTGCGAACTCGTGGGCGTCCCCTTTGGCGTGCCGGCGGTAGCCGTTGCGACGACGGCCGCGGCCGCCGCGGTTCTCCTCGCAGCGCGCCTGCTCCCCGCGGGTAGGACGCGCGCGACCGCGCGGCTCCAGACCGGGCACCTCGGGACCGGGCACCTCGGGACCAGGCACCTCGGGAGCGAGCGCTTCGCGACGGCGTCAGGCATCGCCGGGGCAGCGATCGGGGGGACGTGCGCCGCGGTTGCCGTCGTTCGTGGGATCGGCCGACCTGAGGTCTTCCCGCAGACCTTCGACGCCCTCTTTCACCTGAGCGCGGTCTGGCGGGTGCTGCACACCGGGGACGCATCGTCGTTGACGTTGGGCAGCGTGTCGGCGCCAGGGCATTCGGCCGCCTTCTACCCAGCCGCGTGGCATGACGTCGTGGCCCTGGTGGCCCAGGTCTCGGGAGCCCACGTGGTGGTGGCGGTGAACTGCGTCTCGATCGCGATCGCAACCGTCGTCTGGCCGCTCGGATGCGTGTTCCTCGCACGTCAGCTCGTCGGGGATCGTCCCGGCGTGCTGTTCGCCGCTGGGGTGCTGTCCGCCGCCTTCGGTGCCTCGCCGTACCTTCTTCTGTCCTACGGCACGTTGTGGCCCAACGCCCTCGCGAACGCCCTGTTGCCCTCGGTACTCGCCTGCGGGGTGGCTGTCCTGCTCCCCAGGTCACCGCGGGACCTTGACGGGCTCGACGGCATGCGCGCCCTGGCCCTGGGAGCAGCAACGCTCCCGGGCGTCGCGCTCGCGCATCCCAACGCGGTGCCCAGTGCGATGCTCTACCTCACCGTGATGGCCCTGGCGGCTCTGGGCAGATGGGGCCTCGGCGACGGGGCCGGTCCTCGGAGACGGCTGACGGCCGCGGGTGCGGCCTCGGCCCTGGTCGGGGCGGACCTCTGGTTCGTGGCGTTCTCACCCGTCTTCGCGGCGACGCGCGGCACCAGCTGGCCAGCGCGGCAGACGCTCGCCCAGGCGGCAGGCGAGTGGGCCCTCGCAGCTCCGATGAGGAGTCCGGTCCCGTGGCTCGCCGCCACCCTGGTCCTCCTGGGCTGTGCCGTCGCCTCGCGAAAGCCACGCCTGCGCTGGCTGGTCCTCGCCCATGCCGCGGCCGGAGCGGCGTTCGTCCTCGTGTCCGGCAGCGACGGCAGGCTCGCCCGCGCCCTCAGCGGCCCCTGGTACGACGACTCGTTCCGCTTCGCAGGGCTTCTCGGCATCACCGCTGTGCCACTCGCGGCAGTCGGCCTCGAGTGGTGCGCGACCGCCGGCGTCATTGCGGTCGGCCGGGCCACGCCGCGCGCGCGCCGCTTGACGCCGCAGGCCGTCGTCGGTCCGATGGCCCTGGTCCTGGCCGCGCTCACCATGGGGATGTATGCCGGTGCGAACGGCCGTGTTGTCGGCAACTGGTACCACGGACAGTCCCTGGCGGGACCAGCGGAGAGGTCGATGCTCGTGCGCCTGCCGCAGCTGGTGCCGTCAGACGTGCGGATAGCGGGCAACCCGTGGAACGGTTCGCCCCTGGCGGCCCCTCTCGGCAACCGCGCGACCGTGTTTCCACACGTGGGCGGGGCGTGGGACCCAGACCGGCTGCTGCTGGCCAAGAGCCTGAACGAGGCGGCCGAGAGCCCGGCCGTGTGCGCTGCGGTGCATCGACTCGACGTCAGCTACGTGATCGACGGACCGATCGAGTTCTGGAAGGGCGACCGCCGGCAGACCCGCTATCCAGGGCTGGAGGTCGAGGGCCACCCAGGTTTTGTGCCGGTTGCCTCCGGGGGAAGACTGACGCTCTACCGGGTGACGGCCTGCTCCTGAGCCCGGCGATCAGGTTCGCGAGCCGTCTTCGGGCCAGAGCTGAGGGCTCCGATGGACTGGCTCTTGCGCGCGGGACGAGACCGGAGGAACCTACGCTTCATGTCCGGGGTTGACGAGGCACAAGCCCTCGAGCACGTACGTGAAACGCTCGCCTCTCGGTTTCCCACGGTGGACCCGATGACAGTGAAGTCCGTTGTCATCGAGGTCCATGCCTCGCTCGATGGCCCCGTTCGAGATTACGTGCCGCTCCTCGTCGAGCGGGCGAGTATGGATCGCCTTCGCGCCCTGACGTCCGGCTCCTCGTCCCCTGCGCGAGCACGTCAGGCCCGGGGCGAGCTCACCTCAGCCTGAGCCACCGGGCTGACGCGGAAGTCGCACTGATGCGCCTGGTTGCCCCGATCCAGGATGCCGTGGTCCGGCCCGGTCAGGTCCGTTACGTCATTTGAGCGAGTACGAGACCGCTCTGGCGGAATATCATGCATTTGCCAGCGAACGTGGATGTTGACGTTCACTGGACTTCCGGACCGGCATGAGGGGGTTCCGATGGCCGGGATGCGCCTTCAGCTGCTGCAGGGGTTCGTCCTGCACGATGCCGACGCTCGCATCGGCCTGCCTCAGGGCATGCAGCGGCTCGTGGCGTTCCTCGCGCTCAAGGGTCCGGCACATCGTTGCGTGGTAGCCGGCACCCTGTGGCCCGAGGTTCCCGAATGCCAGGCGCTGGCCAGCCTGCGCACGAGCATCTGGCGGATGAACCGCATCCTGCCAGGGTCGATCGCCCAGGAGGGGATGTCCCTCACGACCGCACAGACCATGACGGTCGACAGTCGGCAACAGGAATGGTTCGTGACTCGGCTGCTGCGCGAGCAGGTCATCGACGAGCAGTGGATCTCAGAGCGACTCGAGATCCTGTGGCCCGGCGAGCTCCTGCCCGGGTGGTACGACGACTGGATCGTGCTCGAGAGGGAACGGCTCAGCCAGCTCCGCCTGCGCGCCCTGGAGCACACGGCCGTGGTGATGGCGCGAAGCCACCGCCGGGCGACGGCGCTCCAGCTCGCCCTCGAAGCCGTGCGTGCAGAACCGTTGCGTGAGACCGCGAACGCTGCCCTGATCGAGGTGTACCTGTTGGAGGGCAACGTCATCGACGCCGTGAACCAGTACGAGTCGTTTCGAGGACGTCTGCAGCGTGAGCTGGGGGTTGAGCCGTCCCCCGCCCTGCGAATCGGGCTGCCGCGCGGTCAAGTCCGCCGTTCAACGACTTCGACGGTCACGCTGTAGCGGGCAATTGCCCCGGTGTCGTCCTCGTCCTCTTCCCATTCGTGTCGGAGGACGAACCTGAGCGTGGCGACGCCCGTCGACAAGGCCGCCAGACGGAACTCCCGCGCTCCACCTCGTCCGAAGACGGGCTCGGCGGGCAACGGCTCCGACAGAGTCCGTGCGTACCCGTCGTCGACCATCCCGACGACGCCGCCCACCCCAGTAACCGTCCAGCGGTACCCGGTCGTCGGGTTCTCCTCCAGCACCACGACGAGCTCGTCGCCGAGCTCGACGACGATGCTGCGCCCGTCGTCAACCGCCCCCAGCTCGATCTGCGCCATCTGCCCTATCGCTTGGACGCTCTCGGCTTGGCCCGGGACCTGGGTGCCGTCTCGTCATCGGCCTCCGTGGCCGCCGACACCGCGGCTTGCAGGTCGTCCACCGACAGCGGTGCGGGAGCGCCGCCCGGTGCGCCGCCGCCGCCGACTCCCGCCAGGGACGGGTCGTCGGAAGGTGGCGGGGCGGCAGCCGCGCTGCCCGCGCTCAGCTGTTCGACGGGCATCGGCGTGGGCAGGGCGTCGCCGGAGGACGTGACCTCGCCACGAGCCCCGGCCAACTCCGCCGGTTCGAGCGGGGACGGGGTCTCGCCGGTCCCGGCCGCTTGGAGATCCTCGAGCGCGGCGGGGGCTGGTCCTGCACCCGTGTCGGCCGTGGCCATCGAGGTCGACTCGACCTGCCCGGCGCCGACGCTGATCGTGATGGTGACTTCGGAGCTCACGACGAATCCTTCCGATGCGTCAGGGCATACCTCACAGGTACGCCTGCACGATGTTGCCGCTACCGTCTCGGACGACGTATGCCTGTCGGTTGTTCGCCTTGGCAGCCGTCAGGATGAGGAACACGTTGGTCACGCCGTCGGCGCTACCCGTGAGGATACGGTGCCAGGCGTTGGTCCCGGCAAGATGCGCCCACGCGTTCTGTGCGTCTCGGCTGGCATAGACCTGATTGATGTTCGTCCACATGAAACCCATTCCTCCTCAGTCTCGTAAGCCTTTCGCGGCCTACAGGTACACCTGGTAGATCTGTGAGCCGTCCACGAGCACGGTCACCGTCAGGTTCTTGGCGGCCGCCTCGGTCAGGACTGCGTGCACGTTCGTGACCCCGTCGGCCGCACCGGGCTGGATACGACGCCACCCGAGCCCCGGGAAGTGTGCCCACGCGTTCTGTGCGTCCCGGCTGGCGTACACCTGGGTCACCTTGGTGCTCTGGTACACCGGGCCGACGCTCACGTCAGCGGAGTAGAAGGACCAGCTCGAGTCGATGAGGAGATCGGTTTGCCCGTATCCAATCCGGCCGAAGCCCTGGGCTCCCCACGTGGTGCCCCAGCTGTTCTTGACGATCCAGCACTGCTGGTTGTCGTCGTAACCCACCACGCAGATGCAGTGGTAGCCAGGAGGGTTCAGCCTCGTGGCGGCGGAGGACTTCACGTACACCGACGTCCCGTTGTAGGCGAAGAAGTCGCTCCACACCTCCAGCCCCGCGAGGACCGGACCTTTGGCTACGGCCTCCTTGCGCGCCGCCATGGTTCCGTAGCCGGTGAAACCGGAGATCTTGGTCAGGCGGTTCTGCCAGTCGCTGCACCGGCTGGCCCCGCAGTTCATGTTCTGCGGTTGGTAGGGCATGCATGCCTCGTCGGTGACCCCGGTGCTCTGCGCGAACGACAAACCTGAGGTCAGACCCCAGCCGTTACAGCTACCACCGCCGCAGAACTGCAGGAACGCCTCGGACAGGTCGATCGCGTAGGCCGGGTTGTTCAGCTTGATGCGGACTCCGGACTCGATCACGGCACAGGTGCAGAACGAGACGCAGGAACCACAGCCGCCCTGGTTCTTCACCGAGGTCACGTACCCCCCGGTTCGCCAGTCGACCGCGGTCGGAGCACCGACTCCTGCCCCGAAAGCCGACATCTCCTGCGCCGCGTAGCCCTGGGTTTCCGCCTCCAAGGCGGCCATCTCCTCGGGAGTGACGATGACCCCAAGGTAACCGCGCCGCTCCTCCGTGGACATCTCTGTCAGGAAGTTCTCCTCAGCCTGCCAGGAGAGACCATCTGCTTTGATCGCGGCCTGAATCTGACTAACAGTTGGTTCGTTCTTCGCCATGTCCCACCTCACACGGGTACGTCGGTCGACTGTCAGTCAACGAGACGGGCCGTCACGGAGGCGTCACTCCTGCGTCAACCCGTTTTCCGAGATCCCGGGCGGGGTTGTCGGCGCAGCCCTCAAGGGTGCGCTGTTGTGCAGGTCAAGGGGTGCCGAAGGCGGGACTTGAACCCGCACGCCCTTTCGAGCAGAGCATTTTGAGTGCTCCGTGTCTGCCATTCCACCACTTCGGCGCGGCCACGTCAGCGGCCTCCGAAAGGATAGCGGTGAGCACGCGGCATACCGAACGTGGCCGTGGCCTGTCGTGGGTCGGCAGGCCGTGCCCCCGCACCACGTCAGTCGGCGAGGTCCTCGTAGGCCGGTGCCACCTTGTTGATGGCGTCACCCATCTTGTGCACGCGCAACGCGTTGGTGGACCCAGGGATGCCGGGAGGCGATCCCGCGACGATGACGACGAGGTCCCCCTCCTTGGCGCGACCGGACGCGAGCAGCGACTTGTCGACCTGCTGGGCCATCTGGTCGGTGTGCCTGGCCATCGGGACGAGGTAGGTCTCGATGCCCCAGGCCAGCGCGAGTCGAGAGCGGGTGTGTGGCTCCGGGGTGAAGGCGAGCATGGGGATCCGCGGGCGGATGCGGGACATCCGCTTGGCCGTGTCGCCGGACTGGCTGAAGGTGATGAGGAACTTGGCGCCGAGCAGCTCACCGATCTCGACGGCAGCCGCAGCCACAGCGCCGCCCATCGTGTGCGGCTTGGTGCCGAGCGGTCGGATCCGCTCGAGGCCGTGCTCCTCGGTGCTCTCGATGATCCGGGCCATGGTCTGCACGGCGATGATCGGGTAGGCGCCGACGCTGGTCTCCCCCGACAGCATCAGGGCGTCCGCGCCGTCGAGGACGGCGTTGGCGGCGTCGGAGGCCTCGGCGCGGGTGGGGCGCGGGTTCTCGATCATCGACTCGAGGACCTGGGTGGCGACGATGACCGGCTTGGCATTGCGCCTCGCGATCTCGATGGCTTCCTTCTGGACGATCGGCACCTCTTCGAGCGGCAGCTCGACGCCGAGGTCGCCACGGGCCACCATCACACCGTCGAAGGCCTCGATGATCTCGACGAGGTTGTCGACGGCCTGCGGCTTCTCGATCTTGGCGATGACCGGCAACCGGACGCCGACCTCGTCCATCACGGCGTGGACGTCGTCGAGGTCGGCAGCCGAGCGCACGAAGGACAGCGCGATCATGTCGGCGCGCAGCCCGAGGGCCCAGCGCAGGTCTTCCTTGTCCTTCTCGGACATCGCCGGCACCGAGACCGCGACGCCAGGCAGGTTGATGCCCTTGTTGTTGGACACCATGCCGCCCACGGTCACCATGCAGCGGACGTCGGTGTCGGTGACCTCAACGGCCTGCAGGGCGACCTTGCCGTCGTCGATCAGCAGCGCGTCGCCAGGACTCACGTCACCCGGAAGACCCTTGTAGGTCGTGCCGACCTCTGCCTGCGACCCGTCGACCTCACGCGTCGTGATGGTGAACTCGGCGCCGTTGACCAGCTCGACCGGACCATCCTTGAACCGCGTGGTGCGGATCTTGGGACCCTGGAGGTCGACCAGGATGCCGACCGCGTGACCAGTCTCGTCGCTGGCCTTGCGGATCTCCTCGTAGATCTTCTCGTGGTCGGCGTACTCGCCGTGGGAGAGGTTGAGCCGGGCCACGTCCATGCCCGCCTCGACGAGCGCGCGGATGCGCTCGGGAGAGGAAACTGCGGGGCCGAGGGTGCAGACAATTTTGGCGCGACGCATGGCAACGACCCTATCGGTCAGCAACCCCCGAACGTGACCCCGGTCACCCTGCGGACACCCCACAGCGGAGGTATGCCGCGTTGCGACCGAGCCTCAGACGACCAGGGGGCGGTCGCTCGGGTTGATGGGACGTGGCAAGGCGGTGCCACCCGTGAGGAATCGGTCGACTCCTGCTGCGGCCGACCGACCTTCGGCGATGGCCCACACGATGAGTGACTGTCCACGACCGGCGTCACCGGCGACGAAGACACCGGGCACCGAAGACATGAAGTCCTTGTCGCGCTTGACGTTCGAGCGCTCGTCGAGCTCGACCTCGAGCTGCTCGACGACACCGGGGCCCTCTGGTCCGAGGAAGCCCATGGCCAGCAGGATCAGCTGGGCAGGAAGGACTCGCTCCGTGCCCTCGACCTCCTCGAAACCCTTGTCGCCCATGCGCACGTCGACGACCCGGATGCCGGACACCTTGCCGTCCTCGCCGAGGACCTCCTTGGTGGACGCGGCATACACGCGGTCGCCGCCCTCCTCGTGCGCGGAGGCGACGCGGAAGATCATCGGGTAGGTAGGCCACGGCTGGCCCGCCACGCGCTCCTCCCCCGGCTGCGGCAAGATCTCGAGGCTGGTGACCGAGCGAGCACCCTGGCGGTGGGAGGTGCCGATGCAGTCGGCCCCGGTGTCGCCGCCGCCGATGACGATGACGTCCTTGCCCTCGGCGGTGACCTGTCCCTCGACGGTTTCACCGAGCGCCACCCGGTTGGCGGGCGGCAGGAAGTCCATCGCCTGCATCACGCCGTCGAGCTCGCGGCCGGGGACCGGCAGGTCACGCGGCACCGTCGCACCGATGGCGAGGACCACGGCGTCGTAGCGGTCGCGCAGCTGCTTGCCGGTGACGTCGCCGCCGACGTCGACCCCGCTGCGGAAGCGGGTGCCCTCGGCCTCCATCTGGGCGATCCGGCGGTCGAGGACGGACTTCTCCATCTTGAACTCGGGGATGCCGTAGCGCAGCAGCCCACCAGGCTTGTCGGCGCGCTCGTAGACCGCGACCGTGTGGCCGGCGCGGGTGAGCTGCTGGGCAGCGGCCAGACCGGCTGGACCCGAGCCGACCACGGCGACCGTCTTGCCCGAGAGGCGTTCGGGGGCCTGGGGCTGGACGTAGCCGGCGTCGAAGGCGCGGTCGATCGTCGTGACCTCGATCTGCTTGATGGTCACGGCAGGCTGGTTGATGCCGAGGACACAGGCCGTCTCACACGGAGCCGGGCAGAGCCGACCGGTGAACTCGGGGAAGTTGTTGGTGGCGTGCAGCCGTTCGATGGCCTCGCGCCAGTCGCCCTTCCAGGCCAGGTCGTTCCACTCGGGGATGAGGTTGCCCAGCGGACATCCGCTGTGGCAGAACGGGATCCCGCAGTCCATGCAGCGACCGGCCTGGCGCTGCAGCTGTCCGAGCTCCTGCTCCTCGTAGACCTCTTTCCAGTCCCGGATGCGCACGGGCACGGGTCGGCGGGCCGGCAGCTCGCGCTCACGTGTCTTGAGAAAGCCCTGGGGGTCAGCCACGGGAAGCCTCCATGATCCGCTCCCAGACCTCGGAGCCGTTGACGTCGAGTCCCTCCGCCTCAGCGGCGGCGCGCACGTCCAGGACGCGCTGGTAGTCGCGCGGAAGGACCAGGGTGAAGCGCGTCCTTGCGCTGTCCCACTCCTCCAGCAGCCTTGCGGCGACGGGCGATTCGGTCCACTCGACGTGCTTGCCCAGCAGCTCGCGCACGACCGTCTCGTCGTCGGGCCGCAGGGCGGACAGGTCGACGAGCTCGGTGTTGACCCGCCCGGGGTCGAGGTCCAGCACGTAGGCAACTCCCCCGGACATTCCGGCGGCGAAGTTGCGACCGGTGGGCCCGAGCACGAGGACCGTGCCGCCCGTCATGTACTCGCAGCCGTGGTCGCCGACACCTTCGACGACAGCGGTGGCTCCGGAGTTGCGCACGCAGAAGCGCTCGCCCACGAGGCCGCGCAGGTAGAGCTCACCGGTGGTGGCGCCGTAGCCGATCACGTTGCCGGCAATGACGTTTGCCTCGGCCTGGAGCGGGGCCGCGCGGTCGGGACGGACCACGATCCGGCCACCGGAGAGGCCCTTGCCGACGTAGTCGTTGGCGTCCCCGACCAGGCGCAGGGTGACCCCGCGCGGGACGAACGCACCGAGCGACTGACCGGCCGAACCCCTGAGGGTGAGGTTGATCGTGTCGTCGGGCAGACCCTCCGGGTAGGCCTTCGTGACCTCGTGACCGAGCAGCGTGCCGATCGTCCGGTTGACGTTGCGGACCGCGACGTCACCCGTGACCCGGGTGCCGTCGTTGAGGGCCTCGCGGGCGATGGTGATGAGGTGGTGGTCGAGCGCCTTCTCGAGCCCGTGGTCCTGGGTCGTGGTGTTGCGCCGGGCCGAGCCGTCAGGACTTTCGACGTCGGTGAAGATCGGCGAGAGGTCGAGGCCGGCTGCCTTCCAGTGGTTGACCGCGCGAGTCGCGTCGATCGCCGAGACCTGGCCGATCGCCTCCTCGATGCTCTTGAAGCCGAGGGCCGCCAGGTGCTCGCGGACCTCCTCGGCGACGTACTCGAAGAAGGTCTCGACGAACTCGGGCTTGCCCGAGAACCGGGACCGCAGCTCGGGGTTCTGGGTCGCGATGCCGACCGGACACGTGTCCAGGTGGCAGACCCGCAT
The DNA here is from genome assembly GCF_056403675.1 of Pedococcus sp. P2_F6. Classification (NCBI taxonomy): domain Bacteria; kingdom Bacillati; phylum Actinomycetota; class Actinomycetes; order Micrococcales; family Intrasporangiaceae; genus Pedococcus; species Pedococcus sp. P2_F6. The sequence continues at coordinate 405,057 of NZ_JBFUEZ010000001.1, read as the reverse complement.
CATGATGCAGCCGCTCACGACCAGCGGTGCCGTGGCGAAGCCGAACTCCTCTGCGCCGAGGAGTGCGGCGATGATGACGTCACGACCGGTCTTGAGCTGACCGTCGCACTGGACGACGATGCGGTCGCGCAACCCGTTGAGCACCAGCGTCTGCTGCGTCTCGGCGAGCCCGATCTCCCAGGGCCCACCGGCGTGCTTGAGGGAGGTGAGCGGCGAGGCGCCCGTCCCGCCGTCGTGACCGGAGATGAGCACGACGTCGGAGTGCGCCTTGGAGACGCCGGCCGCGACGGTGCCGACACCGATCTCCGACACGAGCTTGACGTGGATCCGGGCCTCGGGGTTGGCGTTCTTGAGATCGTGGATCAGCTGGGCAAGGTCCTCGATCGAGTAGATGTCGTGGTGCGGCGGCGGACTGATCAGGCCGACACCCGGCGTCGAGTGCCGCGTCGTGGCGATCCACGGGTAGACCTTGTGACCGGGCAGCTGCCCGCCCTCGCCGGGCTTGGCGCCCTGGGCCATCTTGATCTGGATGTCGCCGGACTTCGTGAGGTAGAGCGACGTGACCCCGAAGCGGCCGGAGGCCACCTGCTTGATCGTCGACCGACGCTCCGGGTCCATCAACCGGTCGACGTCCTCGCCGCCCTCGCCCGTGTTGGAACGACCACCGAGCCGGTTCATGGCGATCGCCAGCGTCTCGTGGGCTTCCTGGCTGATCGAGCCGTAGGACATCGCCCCGGTGTTGAACCGCTTGACGATCTCGCTGACCGGCTCGACCTCGTCGATCGAGATGGCGGGGCGCGGCGACGCCCCTCCGAGCGTGAACAGGCCGCGCAGCGTCATCAGCCGCTCGGACTGCTCGTCGATGCGCTCGGTGTACTGCTTGAAGATGTCGTAGCGCCGCTGCCGCGTCGAGTGCTGCAGCCGGAACACGGTGTCGGGGTCGAAGAGGTGCGGCTCACCTTCGCGCCGCCACTGGTACTCGCCGCCGACGCCGAGCTTGCGGTGCGGCAGTCGCACCCCGTCCGGCGGGTATGCCGCGGCGTGCCGGGCCGCGGTCTCCGCGGCGAGGACGTCGAGGCCGACTCCGCCCAGCTGGCTCACGGTGCCCGTGAAGTAGCGGTCGACGAGCTCCTGGGACAGGCCGAGGGCCTCGAAGACCTGGGCGCCGCGGTAGGACGCGACGGTCGAGATGCCCATCTTGGACATCACCTTGAGCACGCCCTTGCCGAGGGCCTTGATGAGGTTCTTGACGGCTTGCTCAGAGGTGACGCCGTCGATTGCGCCGGAGCGGACGAGGTCCTCCACCGACTCCATGGCGAGGTAGGGGTTGACGGCCGCCGCGCCGTACCCGACGAGGAGTGCGACGTGGTGGACCTCGCGGACGTCTCCCGCCTCGACGACCAGGCCCACGAGGGTGCGGGTCTTCTCGCGGATGAGGTGGTGGTGGACTGCGGAGGTCAGCAGCAGCGACGGGATGGGGGCGTAGTCGCGCCCTGAGTCGCGGTCGGAGAGCACGACGAACCGGGCACCCTCGGCGATCGCCGCGGACACCTCACCGAAGATCTCCTCGAGGCGCGCCGTCATCGCGGCCGCGCCACCGGTGACGTCGTAGAGCCCGCGCACCACGTGGGTGGCGTAGCCGGGCAGGTCGCCGTCGGCGTTGACGTGGACGATCTTGGCCAGCTGGTCGTTGTCGATCACGGGGAACGGCAGAACGACCTGGCGGGAGTGGGCCGGCCCGGCCGCCAGGGCGTTGCCCTCGGGCCCGATGACGGTGCCGAGCGAGGTGACCAGCTCCTCGCGGATGGCGTCCAGCGGCGGGTTGGTGACCTGGGCGAAGAGCTGGGTGAAGTAGTCGAAGACCAGGCGGGGGCGGTCCGACAGCACCGCGATCGGGGTGTCGGTGCCCATCGAACCGAGGGCCTCTCCCCCGGTGCGGGCCATCGGGGTGAGCAGGATCTTGAGCTCCTCCTGCGTGTAGCCGAAGGTCTGCTGGCGGCGGGCGACCGACGCCGCCGTGTGCACGATGTGCTCGCGCTCGGGGAGGTCGTCGAGGTGGATCAGGCCCGCGTGCAGCCACTCGTCATAGGGGTGCTGGGCGGCGAGCTGGGACTTCACCTCGTCGTCGGAGACGATGCGGCCGTGCTCGGTGTCGACCAGGAACATACGTCCGGGCTGGAGGCGGCCCTTGCGGACCACCCGGGTCGGGTCGAGGTCCAGGACCCCGGACTCCGAAGCCAGCACGACGAGCCCGTCGTCGGTCACCGAGTAGCGGCCCGGGCGCAGTCCGTTGCGGTCGAGCACTGCGCCGATGAGCGAGCCGTCCGTGAACGTCACGCAGGCGGGACCGTCCCACGGCTCCATGAAGGTCGAGTGGAACTCGTAGAAGGCCCGGCGGGCGGGGTCCATCTCCTCGTTGTTCTCCCACGCCTCCGGGATCATCATGAGGACGGCGTGGGGCAGGGGGCGGCCACCGAGGTGCAGCAGCTCGAGCGCCTCATCGAAGGACGCCGAGTCGGACGCCTCCGGGGTGCAGATGGGGAACAGCCGCTCGAGGTCCCCGGGGATGACGTCGGAGACCAGCTGGCTTTCCCGCGCGCTCATCCAGTTGCGATTGCCCTTAACGGTGTTGATCTCACCGTTGTGCGCGATCAGCCGGTAGGGGTGCGCCAGCGGCCAGCTGGGGAACGTGTTGGTCGAGAAGCGCGAGTGGACCAGCGCGAGCTGGGTCTCGAACCGCCGGTCGGACAGGTCGGGGAAGAACGGCTCGAGCTGGCCGGTGGTGAGCATGCCCTTGTAGACCAGCGTGCGACACGACAGGGACGGGAAGTAGACGTCGGTCTCACGCTCGGCCCTCTTGCGCAGGCAGAACGCCAGGCGGTCCAGGCCGAGGCCGACCATCCGACCCACGGCCGCCGAGACGAACAGCTGGCGGAAGAACGGCATGCAGTCGCGCGCTGCCTGGCCGACCAGCTCCGCGGCCACCGGCACGTCGCGCCAGCCGAGGACGGTCAGCCCCTCCTCAACGGCCAGCTCCTCGATCCGGGCCTCGACCCGGGCACGCTCGGCCTCGTCGCCGGGCAGGAACGCGATGCCCACGGCATACGCACCCTGGACGGGGAGGTCGAAGTCCACCACCGCACGCAGGAAGGCGTCCGGGACCTGCGTGAGGATGCCGGCGCCGTCGCCCACGAGCGGGTCGGCGCCGGTGGCGCCGCGGTGGTCGAGGTTGCGCAGCGCGGTGAGGGCGTGGTCGACGATGTCGTGCCCTGCGCTCCCCCGCATCGTCGCCACGAGGGCGACCCCGCAGGCGTCGTGCTCGAACTCGCGGCGGTAGAGGCCCGTGTCGGCGGGCTGGGCGGAGAAGCGCGCAGAGGTCACGTTCGGGTCACCGTCCTTGGGGGGAGAAGTGCGTTGTGGAACCCAAGTTGGGCACACCAGGTCACGCGCGTGGACGGCCTTGGCCACGGCTGCAGGAAGGATAGCCCGAGTGCCGTTTGTCCCGCCATGTGAGCCGCCTCATTCCGTATGCTGAGACGTCGCCTCACGCGGAACGGCCACCTCGCGGCGCCTCCCGAACCACACGATGGCCACGCCTATCAGGAAGACCAGGATGCTCGTCCACACGTTGACGCGCGCGCCGAGGATTGTGTGCGCGGGGTCGCTGCGCATCAGCTCGAAGACGATCCGGCCCAACGGGTACCCCACCACGTAGAGGCCGAACAGCTGTCCCTTGCGCAGCGCCCAGCGGCGGTCTGCGAACACCAGCACCAGGGCGAGCAGGAGGCACCACAGCGACTCGTAGAGGAACGTGGGCTGGTAGGTGCCGAGCACCACGGCCTTGCCGCTCGCGTCCCGCACCGCGTGACCGGCGGACTGGTCCCACTCGTGGATGGTCAGGCCCCACGGGACGTCGGTCGCGCGGCCGTAGAGCTCGTTGTTGAACCAGTTGCCCCACCGGCCGAGGGCCTGGGCCACGGCCACCCCGGGGGCAGCGGCGTCGATGTAGTCGAGGAACGGGACGCCGTGGCGACGTGCCCCTATCCAGCCCCCCAGTGCTCCGAGGGCGATGGCGCCCCAGATGCCGAGCCCACCCTCCCAGATGTAGAGCGCCTTGAGCGGGTGGCCGCCCTCGCCGAAGTACGGGTCCGGGGTCGTGATGACGTGGTAGAGCCGGCCACCGATGATGCCGAAGGGGACCGCCCAGGCGGAGATGTCGACGGCTTTCTCCGTGGCGTGACCGCGGTCGACGAGCCGCCGACCCGTGATCCAGACGGCCACGACGATCCCCGCGAGGATGCACAGGGCATAGGCCCGGATCGGGAACGGGCCGAGGTGCCACACTCCCGAGGTCGGGCTGGGCAGGTAGTAGGGCACCACTGGAGGCTATCCAGTCAGGGACGCGGGAAGTACGGCAGGTCGGGGTACAGATGAGCCAACGCCGTCGCGAGGCAGTCCCGGCCAGCTTCCACCCGCTCCCCTCGAGCCTGCCCCCGCACTGCCCCGACGATGCCACCGAAGTCGGTGATGCCACGCACGTCGTATCCGCGCCCGACCATGCACGTCTGGACAGCGGACGCCAGAGGCGGGTCCATGTGGGGCGGCGTATCGGCTGCATAGACTGCCGATGCCGGGAACCAGTGGCTCTCCTCGCAGGCGTCGACCCTCTCGGCCTCCCCTTTGCTCAGCACGCCGGTCGTCGGCGCCGAGGTCGCTGTGGTCGTCCCTGTGGCGGTCGCCGCGGCGCCGGTCCGCGCGTACGTGAAGATCCGAGTCGTGGTGGTGACCGGGTCCCAGACCGGCGTCGTCACCCCGAATCCGGCGGCCCGCAGGCACTGGGCATAGTCCTCCCAGGCACCCTCGACCTCGGCCCGCGTGACCCGGCCATCAGCCAGGATGACCCGCTGGGACGAGTCCGGATCCAGCGCGTCGACGAGCCGTCGGAGCTGGGTGGGACCCACGCGGTACACGCTGGGGTCGCTGTAGGTCGCGACGGCACGCGCCTGCCTCGGCGGCGGCTGGTCCGCCTCGGGTCCACACCCGCCCGCCAGCCCTACGGACAGCACACTGACCGCGGCCCAAGGCCACGAAACGCCAGCCACCCTCGCATGACGATGTCCGCGCGCCATCTAGAGGACGTAGTTGTACTCGGAGCCGCTCCACTTCTGCAGCGTGTGAGTGGACTTGATCTGGAACACCGAGTACCCGCCGCGCGCGATGTCCACCCCCGAGGCGCACTGACCGAGGAGTGACGAGTGGGTCGCGAAGCTGCCGTTGGGCAGGCTGATCGTGGTCTTGGCCCGCTTGACGTACAGCAGGCAGCCCGTCCCGGGGACGTTCGTCGTGGCGTACGCGTAGACCCCGTTGGTGCCACCGCTGCCGTAGTAGTAGTACGTCGTGCGCTTGGCGTCGTCGCCGCGCCACGGGAACTTTCCCGACCCCAGCGCCTCGGCCGGCGATGCGTGGCCGCATACGAACAGAACTGCGAGCGTCGCAGCAAGGAGCGCGAGTCGAGATCTGCTGATGCCTGGGTTCCCCATGTTCATGGTCATGGAGCAACCATATACAGCAACTGGCTAGCTATGCATAGGTTTCTGGATAGTTCTGGTCACTACGGCGTCGTTCGACGTGGTGGGGTGCCGCTACTTCGTGGCGGCCTTGATCTCGGCGGCAAGCTTGTCGCGAGTCAGACCCGTCAGCTCGAGGGCCTTGCCGTTGAGCTTGACCGTCGGGGTGCCATTGACATGGTCCTTCTCGGACTGGGTCTGCACGGACTCGACCCACTGGTTGTGCGACTTGGCGGCGTAGCACTGGTCCCAGGTGGCCAGGGCCGTGCTGTTCAGCCCCGCCTGCACGGCGAACTGCTTGAGCTGGGCATCGGTGTAGCCGGCCCCCTCCTTCGCGGGCTGACCCTGGAACGTGGCCGCGTGGTACTGGAGGAACTTGTCGGCGTCAGAGGCACACGCGGCCGCGTTGGCCGCACGGTTGGATGAGTCGTTGCCCAGGTTGTCGTCGAGGAACGACAGCGGGTGGGCGACCAGCTTGATCTGGTTCGCCTTGACCATGTCCACCATCTGCAGCCCGAAGATCTCCTCGAACCGTGCGCAGATCGGGCACTGGAAGTCCTCGTAGAGGTCGAGGGTGGGCACGTTCGCCGGGGCGCCGGGGTTGACGACGATGCCGGCGCCCATGGCGGCCACGTTCTTGGGCAGGGTCGCGCCGCCGGCGGTCGTGGCTGCCTTCTTGTCCTGGCTGCCGAGGATGACAGCCGTGATGACCGCCGCCAGCACCACGACGACCACGACCGTGGCCACGACGATGCGGTTCGCTCCCTGGCCACCGCCGTTGCCACCGCTGCGGATCGGGCCCTTGGGCGCTGCCGCCTGGATCTTCGCCTTGCGGCTGGCGCTGCTGCTGGTCATGCGTGGGGCCTCTCGTCGTGCTGGTCGGGCTCGTGCTGGTCGGGCTCGTACTGGTCGGGCTCGTGCTGGTCGGGCTCGTACTGGTCGGGCTCGTGCTGGTCGGGCTCGTACTGGTCGGGGAACAGGACCGGCTCGAGGCCGAAAGCCGTTCGAGGCCGCACGGCGAGCCAGGCGGCGCACACGAGCAGCCCGAGGTCGCGAGCGATCTCCTGGGGGTACTGCGTCTGGGAGGCCGCAATGGTTCCCCCGTGGCCGAAACACCCGCAGTCGATGGACAGCCCACGCGCCCAGGCCGAGGCGATCCCGGCGATGAACACCACCATCAGGACTCCACCCACGACCGCACTGAACCGGGTGAACAGCCCCAGGACCAGCAGCACCCCGACGGCAACCTCGAGGATCGGCAGGCCGTAACCGAGGTAGCCGGCGACGTCGTAGGGCAGCAGCTGGTACGCGCGCACAGAACGCGCTGACGTCTCGAGGTGGCCGACCTTGAGCAGCCCCGCCACGAGGACGACACCGCCCAGGACCAGCCGGGCCAGCAGCCCCACGACGTCGCGCAACCGCGGGTTGGACAGCAGGCTCAACGTCAGCGCCCGCTCCGGACGCCCTCGGCCAGCTCGCCGACGAGCGCCCGCAGGCTGGCGATCCCAGCCTCGAGGTCGTCCGCCTCGGTAAGGCACCGCACCAGGGCCGAACCCACGATGACGCCGTCGGCATAGGCCGCCACCTCGGCCGCCTGGGAACCACCGGAGACTCCGAGACCCACGCACACGGGCTTGTCGGTGACCGCCTTGGTGCGGCCCACGATCACCGCCGCAGCGTCTCCCATGGACGTCCTCGCGCCGGTCACGCCCATGTGCGACACGGCATACACGAAACCGCGGCACTGCGCGGTCACGGCGGCGATGCGCTGCTCCGTGGAGCTCGGGGCGACGAGGAAGACGCGGTCGAGGCCGGTCTCGTCACTCGCTGCGATCCACTCGGCGCCCTCGTCGGGGATGAGGTCGGGGGTGATGATGCCGGCACCGCCGGCGGCCGCGAGGTCTCGGGCGAAGGCGGTCGGGCCGTGCCGCAGGATGAGGTTCCAGTAGGACATCACCAGCGGCGGCGCCCCAGCGTCTCGCACCGCGCGGGTGGCGGTGAACGCGTCGCTCACCCGGACCCCGTGCTTGAGAGCCTGGTCTGCCGCGTAGGCGATGACGGGGCCGTCCATGAGCGGGTCGCTGTAGGGGATGCCGACCTCGACGATGTCRACGCCTGCCTCGACCATCGCGACCATCGCCTCGATGGAGCCCTGCACCGACGGGAAGCCGACGGGCAGGTAGCCGACGAGGGCGGCACGGTTCTCGGCACGACACTGCTCGAGGACCTGGGCGACCCCGATGCCCGTGGTCGTGGGGGTCACAGCTGGGCCCTTCCGTCACCCTCGGCCCGCGGCTCGTCGGCCGTGCCGCTCGGGGTCGCCTCGCCGTCCAGGAGGCCGAAGTACTCCGCAGCGGTGTGCATGTCCTTGTCACCGCGACCCGACAGGTTGACCAGCAGCAGCGCCTCGGGGCCGAGCTCCCGCCCGACCTCGAGCGCACCCGCGAGGGCGTGGGCGGACTCGAGCGCGGGGATGATGCCCTCGGTGCGGCAGAGCAGCTCGAACGCCTTCATGGTCTGGTCGTCAGTCGCGTAGCGGTACTCGGCCCGACCGGTGTCGCGCAGGTGGGCGTGCTCCGGCCCCACGCTCGGGTAGTCCAGGCCCGCAGAGATCGAGTGCGACTCGAGGGTCTGGCCGTCGTCGTCCTGCATGAGGTAGCTGAAGGTGCCGTGCAGCACCCCCGGCGAGCTCGCCGCGAACCGCGCCGCGTGCCTCCCGGACTCGATGCCCGCTCCCCCGGCCTCGATCCCGATGAGCCGGACGTCCGCGTCGTCGATGAACCGGTGGAAGATGCCCATGGCGTTGGATCCGCCACCGACACAGGCGATCACGGCGTCGGGGAGGCGTCCGGTGAGGTCGAGCACCTGGGCGCGGGCCTCGACCCCGATGACCCGGTGGAAGTCGCGGACCATCTCCGGGAACGGGTGCGGTCCGGTGACGGTGCCGAGGATGTAGTGGGTGTTGCCGACGTTCGTGACCCAGTCGCGCAACGCGTCGTTGATGGCGTCCTTGAGGGTGGCGCTGCCCGTGGGGACGGCGACCACCTCGGCGCCGAGCATCCGCATGCGGGCTACGTTGAGGGCCTGCCGCTCGGTGTCGACCTTGCCCATGTAGATCACGCACTCGAGGCCCATCAGGGCGGCCGCTGTTGCCGTGGCGACCCCGTGCTGGCCGGCGCCGGTCTCGGCGATCACACGGGTCTTGCCCATCCGCTTCGTCAGCAGCGCCTGCGCCAGCACGTTGTTGATCTTGTGGGAGCCAGTGTGGTTGAGGTCCTCGCGCTTGAGGATGATCCGTGCGTTCCCGGCGTGCGCGGCGAACCGCGGCACCTCGGTGATGATGCTCGGACGTCCGGTGTAGGTCCGGTGCAGCCGCTCCAGCTCGCCCATGAACTCGGGGTCGACCATGGCCTTGCGGCGGGCCTCGTCGAGCTCCTCCAGCGCCGGGATCAGCGCCTCCGGGACATAGCGGCCCCCGAACTCGCCGAAGCGGCCCGGGCGGGCCAGGGGTTCAGGCGTCAGGTCGGTCATGGTGTGGCTCCCGCCGCAATGAGTTCGTATGCCGCGCGGCGGGGGTCGCTGCCCCGCACCAGTGCCTCGCCGACGAGGACGGCGTCGGCGCCCTGACCCGCGAACCGGGCCGCGTCGGCGGGGCCGCCGATGCCGGACTCCGCCACCTTGACGCAGGTGTCGGGGATCAACGAGGCCAGTCGCGCGAAGGTGTCGGGGTCGACAGCCAGGGTCTTGAGGTTGCGGGCGTTGACGCCCACCACCGCGGCCCCGGCGTCGACGGCGCGTCGCGTCTCCTCCTCGTCGTGGACCTCCACCAGCGCCGTCATCCCCAGATCGTGGGCGAGGCCCTGCATGCGGACCAGGTCGTCCTGGGCGAGAGCGGCCACGATGAGGAGGATGAGGTCGGCCCCATGGGCCCGTGCCTCGAACAGCTGGTAGTCCTCGACCATGAAGTCCTTGCGCAGCACCGGGATCCGCACGGCTTTGCGCACTGCGTCCAGGTCCTCGAGCGACCCGTTGAACCGGCGGCGTTCGGTGAGCACGCTCACGGCCGTCGCACCACCGGACTCATAATCCGCCGCAAGGCCCGCCGGGTCGGCAATGGTCGCCAGCGCTCCCTTGCTCGGGCTGGATCGCTTGACCTCGGCAATCAGCGCCAGTCCGGGACGGCGCAGCGCGGCCTCCGCGTCGAGCGCAGGGGCGGCGTCAGCCGCCAGCTCCTCGATCCGTGAGCGCGGGACGACGGCCTGCGCGGCCGCGAGGTCTTCGCGGACGCCGGCAACGATGTCGTCGAGCACGGTGGGCATGTCGACAGGCTATCCAGCAGAACTGGGTGGTCCCCGCCCGGGTCAGCCGGTGGACTGGTGGGCCGAATGGGCCGGGGCGGCCGGGTGGTCCCGGTCGACCGGGTTGGCCGCGGCGCCCGCGCCGGTCAGTTGATGCCGACCTCGGGCTTGGTGCTGTCGGGGGCGTCGGGCCCGTCGACCGTGACGGCGCCGTAGCCCGCCATCGACAGGACCTTGCCTGCCACCGCGCCCAGGGCGCAGACGACCAGTCCGATGACGAACAAGGTCGTGTTGGTCAGCACCACGGCCAGGGACGCCACGGCAGACCCGACGAGGATGATGACGACGGCCGTCCAGGCGGCGACGCTGTGGCCGTGGTCTTCTTCGTGGATCTCGTGCTCTGCCATGGGGGTGGCTCCTGCTGGTCGTCGTGGTCTGGTCTGGTCTGGCGTGGGCTCGACGCCCATTCTGTCAGGTGCTTGCGGACTCGTCGCGCACCGTCGGGTCGTCGCCGGCGTCGAGCCGGTCCCAGTCGGTCGCCACCCGTTGTCCCCGAGCCCCCGCCGACGTGGACGGAGCCTCGTACCGCGCTCCGAGTCCGCGCCAGCTGCCCGCTCCGACCCATCCCGCCACGGCTGCCACGACCAGCAGCACCGATGCCACGACGCAGATCCACGGCCAGGCGGTCGCCATGGCGTGGGTCTCGATGGATCCGGTGCGCCCGGCCGCCTTGGCGGCGACGGATCCGAGGGAGTTCTCGGGCACGAGTCCGACGCGGGCTGCCACGAAGCCCTCGGCAGCACCTGCCAGGGCGAGCACGACGAGCGTGACCCGTCGCACGACCGGCCCGCTGGTGGCACTCGCCAGGGCAGCCGCCGCACCCACGAGCGCCAGCGCCACGACGCCGGAGGCGACCTCGCTACCGGTGCCGGTGATGCGGCTGGCTCCGAGGACCGCATCGTTGACGGTGCCTTCCACCCAGACCCGGCCCCCGCTGGACAGCAGGACGCCCGAGCCCAGGAGGGCCAGGAGCACCACGGACAGCTTCGAGGTGAGGCGAGTGCTCACTGAACGGTCCTCAGGGCCGCGGCGGTCGCCACGGCACGGAGGGCAGCCGCCGCCTTGTTGACCGTCTCTTCGAACTCGGCCGTGGGCACCGAGTCGGCGACGATGCCCGCGCCCGCCTGCACGTGCGCCACACCATCCTTGATGACAGCAGTGCGGATCGCGATCGCCATGTCGAGGTCGCCGTGGAAGTCGAGGTAGCCGACCACCCCGCCATAGACCCCTCGCCGACTGGGTTCGTAGTGCTCGATCAGGCTGAGCGCGCGTGGCTTGGGCGCACCCGACAAGGTGCCCGCAGGGAACGTGGCGACGAGCACGTCATAGGCCGACTGGTCCGGACGGATCTCGCCCACGACGGTGGACTCGAGGTGGGTGACGTGGGAGTAGCGACGGATGTTCATGAACTCCACGACGTCCACGGAGCCCGCCTCGCAGACGCGTTGGAGGTCGTTGCGCCCGAGGTCCACGAGCATGACGTGCTCGGACCGCTCCTTGGGGTCGGCGAGCAGGTCCTCGGCGAGCTGGTGGTCGTCCTCGGGAGTCTTGCCCCGCGGCCTCGAGCCGGCGATCGGGTGGGTGATGGCCCGGCGGCCGGAAACCTTGACCAGCGCCTCGGGTGAGGAGCCGACGACGTCGTAGGCCGTGCCGTCGCCGGCGGGCAGCCGCAGGAGGTACATGTAGGGACTCGGGTTGGACGAGCGCAACGACCGGTAGACGTCGAGGGCGTCAGCGCGACACGGTGTCGAGAACCGTTGCGACAACACGACCTGGAAGACCTCGCCTGCCCGGATGTCCTCCTTGGCCTGCTCGACCATCTCCTCGAAGGCCGCCTGGGTGAGGTTGCTGCGCACCTCGCCCCGTGCCCGCTGGAAGGCCTCGCGGTCGACCGTCGCCACCGTGCTCGGCGCGGGAGCAGCGAGATCTGCGGTCATCACGTCGAGCCGTGCCACGGCGTCAGCCCAGGCGTCCTCGACCCGCTCGTCGGTCGCGTCGTAGTTGACGGCGTTGGCCACGAGCAGCACGGAGCCGTCGGCGTGGTCGAGCACCGCGAGGTCGGTCGCCAGCATCATCGAGATCTCGGGCAGGCCCAGCTCGTCGGGAAGGCTGTCCGGCACCCGCTCCCAGCGCCGCACCGCGTCATACGTGATGGCACCGACCATCCCTCCCGTGAGCGGCGGCAGGCCCTCGATGGGCTCTGTCGCCAAGGCGGCGACCGTGTCACGCAAGGCGTCCAGCGGGTTGCCGTCGGTGGGCACGCCGACCGGCGGCTCCCCCACCCAGTGGGCCTGACCGTCCTGCTCCGTCAACGTCGCCCGGCTCGCCGCCCCGACGATGGAGTAGCGCGACCAGACGCCGCCGTGCTCGGCGGACTCGAGCAGGAAGGTGCCGGGGGCGTCCTTGGCGAGCTTGCGGTACAGGCCCACGGGCGTCTCGGCATCGGCCATCAACCGGCGCACGACCGGGATGACGCGGCGGTCCTTCGCCAGGATCTGGAACGTCTCGAGGCGAGGCCAGGTCGTGCCGAATGACAGGTCGGGGCTGACGTCGCTCACCGTTCCCCCACCCGGGCATCGAGGTCGCCGGCGTCGAAACAGGTCCGGTCGCCCGTGTGGCAGGCGGCGCCCACCTGGTCGACCCGCACCAGCAGCGCGTCGCCGTCACAGTCGAGCGCCACGGAGCGGACGTGCTGCACGTGCCCGCTCGTGTCGCCCTTGCGCCAGTACTCACCCCGGCTCCGGGACCAGAACGTCACGCGACCCTCGCCCAGGGTTCGGCGCAGCGCCTCGTCGTCCATCCAGCCGAGCATGAGCACCTCACCGGTGTCGTGCTGCTGGACGATGGCCGCCACGAGCCCTTGCGCGTCCCGCTTGAGACGCGCGGCGATGGCGGGGTCGAGCACTGCAGACGAAGTCACCCGGCCATTCTGCCGTGTGCGTCCCGAAGCGGTCGGCTCGCCCACCATCCGTCAGGTATGCCGCGGGGCCGGGAGTCTCGCTACAGCGGGCTGACCGTGAAGCCGCCGCCGTCCTCCACGAGCAGCACCCCGGCCCCCCTGGCGAGCGGCCCGACGAGCTGGCCGGCCAGGCCGGCCACGGCGGCCTCGTTCGTGGGACTGTGACCGACGACCAGGGCGCGGCCGCCCTCGGGAAGTGACTCGACGATCCCCCGCAGCGCTTCGCCGAGGAGCCGCTCCTCGTGGTCGACCAGCTCTGGGTCGACCCCTCGGATCTGTTCGAGCGTTGCGCCCTTGCCCGCCGCCTTCGACGCGGCCCGCCAGCGATCCTCGACTGTCGAGCGCAGCCCAGTCACCTCGGAGACGGCCAGGTCGTCCTGCCCGGCGGCGTGACGCAGGATGGTGACCATCTGGGTGGCGCGGGCCGCGCCCGAGGAGACGAACGCGGCATACGGTGGCTGCAGTCCGTCGCGGCCGATCGCCTGCGCGTCGGCCACCCCCTGTGCAGTCAGCTCGTCGCCGTCGCTGTCCGTGTGTCGACGGAGCTCTATGTAGCGCATCCTCCATCGTCGGCACCGGGCCACGAAGAGCGCAACTCCGTCAGTTGGATGAAGCGCACCACCCACCGAGGGCTGGGCCGGAGCCCGCGTCGGAATGCCAAGGTGAGGGCAATCAACTCGCAGGGTGTTGATCGACAGGAGTCCCCCACATGAGCAGCTACATTGCGCGGCATCGTCGTCCTCGCCTTGCGTGGCGCCGGCGCCGCTCGCCGCGGTTGACCGCGATGTCCCCACAGGTGACGCAAGAGGCCCCAGTGACCGCAAGCCTGTTCGCGCCCGTCGTGCGACCGGGATCCGCGTAGCCCTGCTGCTCCCGGCCCGTTGCGGGTGCTGGGCGCCGGGATGAGCCTCACCGATCCTTCGTAGGCTACGCAGTGTGAAGGGGTCACTGCTGGTCGCCGGGACGACTTCGGATGCTGGCAAGAGCGTCGTGACCACTGGGCTCTGCAGGCTGTTGGCCCGCCGCGGGGTTCGCGTTGCCCCGTTCAAGGCCCAGAACATGTCGAACAACTCGATGGTCGTGGCCGGCCCCGACGGCCAGGGCGCCGAGATCGGGCGCGCCCAGTGGATCCAGGCCGTTGCTGCCGGAGCCGCACCCGAAGTGGCGATGAACCCCGTCCTGCTCAAACCGGGGAGCGATCGGCGCAGCCATGTCATCCTCAACGGACTCCCTGCGGGCTCCATCTCCTCGGCCGAGTTCGCAGGGTCGCGAGGAGCGCTCGCGAAGGCGGCCTTCGCGGCATACGACGACTTGGTCAGCCGTTTCGACGTGGTCATCTGCGAAGGCGCCGGAAGCCCCACCGAGATCAACCTGCGCGAGCACGACTACATCAACCTCGGGCTGGCACGGCACGCCGACATACCTGTGATCGTCGTCGGGGACATCGACCGCGGCGGGCTGTATGCCGCCCTCCATGGCACCGTGGCGCTGCTGCAGCCAGCCGACCAGCGACTTGTGGCCGGGTTCGTGGCGAACAAGTTCCGGGGGGACCAGACCCTCCTCGAACCGGCCAACCGCGAGATCGAGCGCATCACCGGTCGAGCGGTACTGGGGGTGATCCCCTGGAGCCCAGCCGTGTGGCTGGACTCTGAGGACGGCCTCGACCTCGCCGGACGAGCGGCCGAGGCCGAGCACCCGTTGGTCGTCGCGGTGGTGAGGTTCCCGCGGATCAGCAACTTCACCGACCTGGACGCCCTCGGGCTGGAGCCCGACGTCGACGTGAGGTTCGCCTCCCGTCCCCAGGACCTCGCCGACGCCGACCTCGTCGTGCTCCCCGGGACCCGATCGACCATCGCGGACCTTTCCTGGCTGCGGCATCGCGGCCTGGACCGAGCTGTCGTCACCCATGCCGCCGCCGGACGCCCCGTGCTCGGCATCTGCGGCGGGTTCCAGATGCTCGGACGCACCATCACCGACCCGGAGGGAGTCGAGGGCCCGGCCGGGATGGTGACCGAGGGGCTGGGACTGCTCGACACCACGACCACGTTCGCCCCCCGGAAGGTCCTGCGCCTCGCGCAAGGAACGGCGTTGGGCGCTCCGGTGTCCGGCTACGAGATCCACCACGGGGTGACCACCACCGGCGCGGAGGAGGAGTTCTTCGGCGGAGCCCGCCGGCGGCACGTGCTCGGGACCATGGTGCACGGGAGCCTGGAGTCCGACGAGTTCCGGCACTCGCTCCTGCGCGAGGTCGCCGCGTGGGTGGGACGCCCCCACACCGCCAGTGGGGTCAGCTTCGAGGCGGCTCGGCAGGCCAGGCTCGATCTCCTGGCCGACCTGGTTGAGGAGTGCCTCGACATGGACGCGATCGACACGCTGATCAACGAAGGAGCACCGTCGGGCCTGCCTGTGCTGCCGCCCGGAGATGCGAGGTGACCGCCCGAGCTCGCAGGTAGCAGCGCAACAGCGCCGACCTGCCTCTGTTCGCGTTGCCCATGCAGGCTCAGGTCCTTGCGTTGCAGCGCGAACTACGGCACTTGCATGAGATATGCCCTGTCTGTGAGTGAGAACATCCCTATGGGTCCAGTTGTTGTCAGGCTCCCGCCTCGGCGCTCCTCGAGCTCGCACGGTCAAGGCCGAGGTGGACCCGTCCAGGACCGGCAGCACAGGGTGCCGAGCACATGAAGCGGGGCACAGATGAGTGAGGCTCCGGCCGCCGGCTTGTCGCCATCCGTCCAGAGAGCGCTGGACTGGGCAAGCGCTGTTGCCCGGGTCCGGGAACGGACTCCTGCGGCCGACCCCGATCCGCTCCCGACGCCGAGCGACCTGTTCGTCGGCACGATGCTGGCTCACGCGGACAGTGACGGAGAGGTCCGGGTACTGCTGACACATTTCGGTCTGACGGCGCGCGACATCGTCGGCGAGCAGTACGCGCGCGTGACCCCGGTGAACCTCGCCGCCGTGGCTCCGTCGGTGAGCGTGGGTCGGCCGGTGCCGAGCGGTCCGATCGACGGCATCGTCGACTGGGCACAGCGGCAGAGCGGCGGTGACGTCCAGCTGCTCCATCTCCTCGGTGCGATGCTGGCCATCCAGACAGAGCTGATGACCAGCTTCGAGTCGGCTTTCACGTACATCGGGGAGAGCCGACAGGCCGTCGCCTCGTCGTACGAGTCGTGGCTCTCCACTCGACCTCAGGACGAGCCGCGCACCGCCGGGGCGTCCCTGCGGGAATGGCTGCAGAGAAACAACCCGCGTGCTCCGGTCAACGTCGCGGGGTTCTCGACCGATGACATCTCGAGCCCGGACCTGCCACAACAGGACCTGGTGGGAATCTCGCCGGAGGCGAATGCCCTGGCCTATCTCGTCGCCTCGCGTGACCTCGCGCCACCGCTCGCCGTTGGCCTGTTCGGGGACTGGGGAAGCGGAAAGAGCTTCTTGATGCGAGACGTGCGCAATCGCGTCCGCGGTCTGGTGGCCTTGAGCGACGGACAACCACAGCACGAATCCGCCATCTGGCAGAACATCCAGCACATCGAGTTCAACGCCTGGGAGTACGTGCAGGGCGACCTCTGGGCTGGGTTGCTCGAGAAGATCTTCCAGAAGCTGGGCACGGCCATCAAGACGCGCACCCTCGTCGAGGAAAGGCAGGCCCCCGTCCGGACGCGATGGACCGAGCAGCTCGTCGTGGTCGAGAGCGCCGAGCTCGCCAAGGAGGAGCTCGGAGTTCGGGTTGAGGCCGCGGCGAACGACGTGACCAACGCCAGTGCCGCTCTCACTCAGCGAAAGCACGAGGCGGGCCAGCTGGAGGGGACCGTTCCGGAGGCCACGAGGATCGCCGCCAGAAAGGTGCTCAGCGAAGTCTGGTCCGAGGAGCGGGTCAAGGCGCTCGGAGCCGACGCGGACGGGCTGCTCACTGCTCTCGAGGAGGCCTGGGAGGAGATGCGTCAGGGCAAGGCACTCCTGGGCCCGTACTGGAAGGACTGGCGCCGGTTCGCCGTGCTGTGCGCAGCGGTCGCCGTGGTCCCGTTGGTGACCTGGCTGGTCGGGTGGCTGACGGGTGTGGGAGACGTCGGCTCGGCGCTCGCCGGTCTGGCCGCGGGGGTGCCCGTGCTCATCGCCTGGCTGCGGCTCTTCACGAGCTGGAGCCAGAAGCAGCGACACTCGATCGCCATGGCCCAGCAGCAGGTGCGGGCGACTCATCAGGCACCTGTCGCCCAGGCGCAGCGCGACCTGGACCGGGCGCAGGCCCGACATGCCGAGATGCTGAAGGCGCTGTCGGACCAGAGCGCCACCGTGGCACAGGAGAAGCAGCGAGCACTCGAGCTCGAGGCAGAGCTCAAGACCCTCACCGCCGGGCGGGTGTTCACCGAGTTCGCAGACAAACGAAGCACCGACTACCGGGCGCAGCTCGGCTTCCTCGGGACTGTTCGGGCTGATCTGAGGACGATCGAGGCCGAGGTCACCAAGAACAACCAGATGGCCGTTGCCCCGGAGTCCGATGGGCAGCCGTCGCACAATGTGCAGATCCCCAACCGGATCGTGCTGTATATCGACGATCTCGACCGATGCCCACCCGCGAAGGTCGTCCAAGTCCTTGAGGCCGTGCACTTGTTGCTCGCCTTCCCGTTGTTCGTCGTCTTCGTTGCGGTCGACTCGCGATGGCTCACCTCGGCGCTGCTCCAGCAACTTCATGCCCTGCGGGCTCAGGACGACGACAAGACCTCTGCGGATGGACTCCCCACGGCCCGCGACTACCTGGAGAAGATCTTCCAGCTCCCGTTCTGGGTGCAGCCCCTGTCAGGGGATGACCGCCGAAACATCGTGTCCGGCCTCCTCGGGCCAACCGTGCGCGGGGACACCGCCGAAGCCGGAAACGTGGCACCCGGAGCGCTGAGCATGGACGAGTCACGCTCTGAAGCCCTTGACGCGATGCTCGGCCAGAGCGGAAGCGGGCTCAGGCTCGAGACCAGCTCGTTGGCCCTGACTCCTACCGAGCTGGAGTTCGTCGCGAGTCTCGGCCCCCTCGTCGGTGAGACACCGCGGCGCATCAAGCGGTTCGTCAACACCGTCCAGTTCGTGCTCTCGGTGCGGCCGCCCCTCGTCGGCGACGGCCCCCACTCACCTCGACTGGCCGCCGCTCTGTTCGCCGCCATTCATGAGGGCACGCCAAGCGTTGCGCGTGAGTTCTTCAAGGAATCCAAGGAGAACGAGCCGTTGGACCTCGCTCTCATGGCGCTGGGCACCGAGGATGCCGAACGGGTCCGGCTGTCGGCGTGGTTGGACCAACCCGCCAACCAGCACTGGAGGCAAGTGACGCCGCGCATCATCGGTGAGCGATGCCAGATGGTGCAGCGGCTCAGCTTCGACCGGCCCACACGTTGACCCTGCCGAAGCGCCTTCAGCGGGGCTAGCCGCGTTGTTGGGCCGCCCACGAGGCGTGCAGCGCGGCATACACGCCGTCCTGCTCGACCAGGTCTCGGTGCGGGCCGCGCTCGACGATGCGCCCACGGTCGACGACGATGACCTCGTCGGCGGCCTCGGCCGTCGAGAGCCGGTGGGCGATGGCGATCGAGGTGCGGCCGCGGGTGAGGCCCTCGAGCGCCCGCTGGAGGCGCACCTCCGTGGAGGGATCGACGGCGGAGGTCGCCTCGTCGAGCACGAGCAGGTCGGGGTCGGCGAGGTAGGCACGGGCCAGGGCCACGAGCTGCCGCTCGCCGGCGGACAGCGACTCGCCCCGCTGCCCCACCTCGGTGGCCAGGCCCTGCGGCAGGCCGGCCAGCCAGGCGTCGAGGCCGAGCTCGGTGAGGGCCAGCTTCACGTCCTCGTCGGTCGCGTCGGGTCGCCCGAACCGGACGTTCTCACGCAGCGTGGCGTCGAAGAGGAAGCCTTCCTGCGGCACCAGCACGACGCGCTCGCGCAGCGAGGAGAAGCGCACGTCTCGCAGGTCGACGCCGTCGATGCGGACGGTGCCCTCGGTGGGGTCCATCAGGCGGGTGAGCAGCTTGGCGAGGGTCGACTTCCCCGAGCCGGTCTCCCCCACGATGGCCACGCGGCTGCGCGGCCCGATGGCGAGGTTGACGTCGTGCAGGACGGTGTCGGCCCCGGGATAGGCGAAGGACACGGCGTCGAAGTCGACCGCGATCGGTCCCCGCGGCAGCACCTGCCCGTCGTCACCGGGATCGGCGACGTCGGCGGGGGTGTCGATCACGCCGATGACGCGGCGCCACCCGGCCACAGCGTTCTGGAGCTCGTTGAGGATCTCGGTGGCCTGCTGCACCGGCTGGGTGAACAGGTTGACGAGGAAGAGGAAGGCGAGCAGCTGTCCGAGCGTGAGGTGGCCGCCGACAGCCTGGATGGTGCCGACGACGAGCACGACGGCAAGGGTCAGGCCAGCGACGAGCTGCCCCGAGGAGAAGGCCACGACCGAACGCACCTGGGCCCGGATCGACGCGCTGCGGTGCGCCTCGATGGCGCCGTCGATGCGGTGCGCCGTGCGCTCCTCGACGCCGTAGGCCCGGATGGTCGCCGCCCCGACGACGGACTCCGAGACCGCAGCGAGCAGGTCGCCGACCCGCTCGCGCACGACCGTGTAGGCCCGCCCCACGATCTTCTGGAACCGTCGGATGACGAACAGCAGCGGCACGAAGCACAGCCACACGACCCCCGTCAGGAGGGGGCTGTAGAAGAACATCAACCCGGTCGCGACGGCGATCTGTCCCAGGCTGAGCACGAGGATGATGCCGCCGAACTGGACGAACTGGCTGATGGTGTCGACGTCGGAGGTCACGCGGCTGACCATCGACCCCCGGCGCTCGGTGTTCTGCGTGAGCATCGACAGGTCGTGGATGTGGCGGAAAGCCTTGAGCCGCAACGACGCCAGCCCGGCCTCGGAGGCCTTGAAGAGGCGCACGTTCACGGCATACGCGCTCAGGGCGGTGGCCGCGACGGCGATCAGGGCGAGCAGCACGTAACGGGTGACCAGCCCCGGGTCGGGACCGTCCTTGCCGAGCAGCCCGTGGTCGGTCGTCTGCTGGACCACGAACGGCACGACGATCCGCCCGACGGTCGTGATCGCGGCGAGCCCGAGAGTCACCCCGAGCCCGCGCCGGAGCTCGGGCGAGAGGTCGAGCCCGCGACGCAGGGTCGCCATGGTCCCCAAGGACGAGGTCGTGTCGATGGAGGTGCTCACGCGGACGCCCCCTCCTCGTCGGCGGCGAGGGCAGCGCGCTCGGCAGCCTCGCGAGCGTAGGCCGTGACGAGCCGCTGGTAGCCGACGCACCGCTCCTCGAGCTCGCGATGCGTGCCGTGGTCGACCACCCGCCCACCTTCGACGTAGACGATCTGGTCGGCGAGCGTGATCGTCGACATCCGGTAGGCGACGACGAGCACCGAGGTGCCGGCACTGGACCGTCGCAGGCCGGCCAGGATCGCCTGTTCGACCGCCGGGTCCACGGCACTGGTGGCGTCGTCGAGGACGAGCAGCTGAGGCCGGCGGATCACGGCCCGGGCCAACGCGATCCGCTGGCGCTGACCGCCCGACAGGGAGGTGCCACGCTCGCCCACCCGGGTCTCGATGCCGAGGGGTAGGTCCTTCACGAACCCGGTCGCCTGCGCGATCTCCAGCGCCTCCCACACCTCGGCGTCGGCGTAGTCGCCGCCCAGCGCGACGTTGCCGCTGACCGTGTCGTCGAACATGAACGTCTGCTGTGGCACCAGCGCCGCCGCCGCGGAGACCCCTCCGCGGGCGATCTCCCGAAGGTCGAAACCGTCAATGGTCACGTGCCCGCGATGCGGGTCGACCAGGCGCAGCGTGAGGTTGGTCAGCGTGGTCTTGCCCGAGCCGGTGGGCCCGACCAGGGCGACCGTCGACCCCGCGGGGACGTCGAGCGAGACACCGTGGATGGCCTGGAAGGTGCCCTCCTCGCCTGCCTCGTCGACGATGTCATAGGAGTAGTCGACCCCCCTCAGCTCGGCGTGCGAGGAGCCTCGACGCGGCAGCTGCGTCTCACCGAAGGCCAGCTCACCACGGGCCTTGAGGACCGCATCGACCCGGTCCCAGCCGACGACCGTGCGCGGGAGCTCTCCGAGCACCCAGCCGAGGGCGCGCACGGGGAAGGCGAGCACCGAGATGAGGTAGGCCACCTGGACGACCGCCGCGGGAGTGAGGGCACCGGAGGCGACCTGGTGGGCGCCCACGGCGAGGACGGCGAGCGTGCCGAGCGTCGGGATGGACTCGATGACCGGGTCGAAGGTCCCCCGGGTGCGGCCGACCTCGACGTTGGCCCGCTGCAGCCGTCGGGTGACCTCCTCGAACCGGTCGGACTCCTGCTGCTCGCGCCCCATCGACTTGACGATGAGCGCTGCCTCGAAGCTCTCGTGGGCGACTTCGCTGACCTCGGCGCGGAGCTGCTGCGCCCGGGAGACCCGCGGTGACATGGC
Organism: Pedococcus sp. P2_F6; assembly: GCF_056403675.1. Lineage (NCBI taxonomy): Bacteria > Bacillati > Actinomycetota > Actinomycetes > Micrococcales > Intrasporangiaceae > Pedococcus > Pedococcus sp. P2_F6. Next base: position 383,737 of record NZ_JBFUEZ010000001.1, on the reverse strand, counting down.
CCGCTGGAACACGATGTTCGCCAGGAACAGCAACGGGAAGACGGTCAGGCCGATGATGGCCATCACCGGGTCGACGAGCACCATCTGCACGATGCCGGCCACCAGCATGACGATCACGCCGATCGCCATCGGCAGTGGGGCGAAGACGTTCCACGTCGCCTCGACATCGGCGTTGGCGTTGGACAAGAGCTGCCCGGAGGGGTGCCGGTGGTGCCAGGCGAGCGGGAGCCGGAGGTACTGCCGCGTCACCTCGCGGCGGAACCCGGCAGCGACGTTGTACATCGTGTAGCCGGCGGCGATCCGTCGGATCACGACCCCCACCACGTTGATGACCACGACCCCGGCGATCCATCCGAAGATGGTCCACAGCTGGGTCGCGGTGGCGTGCCCTGCGGCGACAGCCGGCTGGACCTGCTCACGCGTCACCTTGCCGATGGCCCAGGCCGTCAGCACGGTCATCACGCCGTAGAGCGTGCTCCCGGCCACCGCCAGCGCGAACCAGCGTGGCTCGCGCCGGATCCCGACGCCCACGATGCCGAGGCTGCGGCGCAGCGACGGCGCGGCGTCGACGGACACAACGAACCTCCGGATCAGGCACAGGGGTGGGAAGAGCAACCTTCTCATGTGCCGGGCATGATGGCCTCCATGACCCACCTCGCCCGGCTCGAGCGCGACGCCCTGTGTGACACCTTTCTGACAACCGGGCCGGACGCGCCCACCCTGTGCTCCCCGTGGACGACGGCCGACCTCGCGGCCCACCTGGTGGTGCGTGAGCGCCGACCGGACCTGGCGCCGGGCATCTGGGTCCCCGCCCTGGCCTCACGGCTCGAGGACGGCATGGCCGAGTACGCCGCCAAGCCGTGGGACGAGCTCGTCGACCTCGTGCGTTCGGGGCCGCCGGCCTGGTCCCCGACCCAGAACAGCCGGGTCGACAACGCGGTCAACCTCGTGGAGTTCTTCGTCCACCACGAGGACGTCCTGCGTGGTGACGAGCAGGTGGGACCTCGCAGGGAGCTGACCGAGCGAGAGAGCCGCGCCCTCTGGAAGACGTTGTCCCGCATGGGCAAGCTCTTCTTCCGCCGCAGTCCGGTGGGTGTCGTCCTCAGCACCCCGGAGGGCAAGACCCTCCATGCCAAGGACACGACCGACCTCGGCACGGTCGTGATCGAGGGCCACCCGTCCGAGCTGCTCCTGGCTGCCTACGGCCGCCGCCGCGTGGCCGCGCTCGAGGTGACGGGCAGCGACGCCGCCATCGAAGCGCTGTGGGACGCCCCGCTCGGCCTGACCTGACCCGCTGCGGAAACGACCGCGGTCAACGCACTGGTATGCCGCCCTCCCGCAGGGCCTCCTTGACCTCACCGATGGTGAGCTCGCCGAAGTGGAAGACACTGGCGGCCAGCACGGCGTCCGCCCCAGCACGCACGGCAGGGGCGAAGTGGTCGACTCGTCCGGCTCCCCCACTGGCGATCAGGGGGATCCGCACCGCTCGGCGGACCTGCTCGATGAGCTCGAGGTCGAAACCGTCCTTGGTACCGTCGGCATCCATCGAGTTGAGCAGGATCTCACCGGCGCCGAGCTCGGCCGCGCGGGCGCACCACTCGATCGCGTCCAGCCCCGCACTCTGGCGACCACCATGCGTCGTGACCTCGAACCCCGTGGTCGGCGAGCCGGAGTCGTCGCGGCGACGCCGGACGTCGGCAGACAGCACCAGCACCTGCGAGCCGAACCTGTCGGCCACCTCGGAGATGAGCTCGGGGCGGGCAATCGCGGCCGTGTTCACGCCCACCTTGTCCGCACCGGCCCGCAGCAGCCGGTCGACGTCGTCGACGGTGCGCACTCCCCCTCCGACGGTCAGCGGGATGAAGACCTGCTCCGCGGTGCGACGCACGATGTCGTAGGTCGTCTCGCGGTTGGCACTGCTGGCGGTCACGTCGAGGAAGGTGAGCTCGTCGGCGCCCTGCTCGCCGTAGGCCTTGGCGAGCTCGACGGGGTCGCCCGCATCCCGCAGGTTGGCGAAGTTGACTCCCTTCACCACCCTGCCGGCGTCCACGTCGAGGCACGGGATGACACGCGTCGCAACACTCACTACGCGAGCCTAGCGATCTAGTCTGGAACACATGCCCAGCGACCAGATAACGGAAGCAGTCGCGGTCATCGTCACGCTGGTCGATGCCAGCGAAGCACTCTGTGGCACAACACACCTCATCTGCATCGACGGACCCAGCGGCGCCGGCAAGACGACCCTGGCGAGCGCTGTGGCGGCCGCCCTCGCAGCGCCCACCCTGCACATGGACGACCTCTACCCCGGCTGGGGCGGGCTGCGTGCCGGCACGCAGCGGGTCCAGGAGTGGATCGTCGGGCCGCTCACGCTCGGCCACCCGGCCCGTTACCGGCGGTGGGACTGGGCCACCGACCGGTATGCCGAGTGGGTGCAGCTGCCGTCGTCGGAGGTGGTGGTCCTCGAGGGGTGCGGGGCGGGCGCCCTCCCGGCCGGGAAGGCGGCATCCGTCCTGGTGTGGGTCGAGGCCGAGGAGTCCGTGCGCAAGGCGAGAGGCATCGCCCGCGACGCCGTCTTCGCCCAGTTCTGGGACGGCTGGGCCGTCCAGGAACGCCGCCTCTACGAGGCGGACCGCACCTGGGAGCGGGCCGACCTCTATCTCGACACGACCCTGGACCGGCGGCAGCAGCTCAGTCGCTGACCGTCCCAGCTCCGTCGACCGTCCTCGACGCCGCGGTGAGCACGCGGCATACATAATCGGGGCATGGAACCGGCAGACATGATGGCGGCCGTCACGACCTCCATGGAGGAACGCACTGGTCGTTCGCTGGACGAGTGGGTGGCGTTGGTGCGTGAGTCCGGCCCCGACCCCCTGGACCAGCGGGCCGTCCGCGCCTGGCTCAAGGAGGTGCACGGCGTCCCGCAGAACTCGCAGTGGGCCATCGCGGATGCCGCTGCCACCGGTGCGGGCTGGCAGCGTCCGGACGTCGACGCCTACACGGATGCGCTCTACAGCGGGTCGAAGGCGCACCTGCGTGCGATCCACGACGCTGTCATGACCTTGGCCGAAGCCCTCGGCGAGGACGCCAGGCGCGAGGGGCGAGGCACCTACATCCCGGTCATCCGCAAGACCCAGTTCGTCGCCGTCGCCCCAGGTCCGCGCGGGACCGTGCGTGTGGGGTTCCGCTTCCGCGGGAGCCCCCCTGAGGACGAACGCCTGTCTCCCGCGAGGGGTTTCGCGCAGGCAACCCACTGGCTCCACCTGGCCGCCGATGCCGACGAGGACGACCTCCGCTCGCTGGAGCCCCTGCTCGAGGCGGCCTACCGCCAGAACGGCTGACGTGCCCAGCGCCGACCTCGCCCGCGCCGCCGCCCGCTCCCGAAGGGAGGCGCGCGCCCGCACCGACCGGCTGCTCAGCCGGATGTTCTTCATCGTCCAGTGCGGCCTCGGCGCGGCCACCGCCTGGTGGGTGGCCAGCTCGGTCCTGCACCACACCCGGCCTTTCTTCGCCCCGGTGACGGCAATGATCTCCCTGGGGATGTCGTTCGGCCAGCGACTGCGCCGAGTGACCGAGGTGATGATCGGCGTGGCGGTCGGCGTCTTCGTCGGCGACGTCTTCGTCCACTTCTTCGGGTCCGGGTTCTGGCAGATCGTGGTCGTCGTCGTGCTCGCGATGAGTGTCGCCGCCCTCCTCGGCGCCGGGATGCTGCTCATCACCCAGGCCGGGGTGCAGTCCGTCATCGTCACCACCTTGGTGGCCGGGTCCGGGCAGGCGTTCACCCGCTGGCTCGACGCCGTCGTCGGAGGGGTCGTGGCCCTGCTCTTCACCCTGGTCGCCCCGGCTGCCCCGCTGCGCAAACCGCGACAGCAGGCCGCGCTGGTGGTCCACGAGATCGGCGAGATCCTCGCCGACACGGCGCGTTCGCTGAGGGAGCACGACGCCGACCTCGCCTCGGCCACGCTCGCCCGCGCCCGCGACTCAGAGTCGATGCTCGACGAGGCCAGGACGTTGTCCGCCGAGGGGGTGGCGGTCGTCCGGCTCTCACCGTTCAGGCGGCGCCACCTCCCCGGCGTGCAGGCCATCGCCGACCTGCTCGAACCCCTCGACCGCGCCATCCGCAACCTGCGAGTCCTGGTCCGCCGGGCCGCGATCGCGACCTGGCGTGGGGAAGAGGTCCCCACGGCATACCTGCGGCTGTTGGATGCCCTCGCCGAGACGAGCGAGGACATCGCCCATGAGCTCGGCGAACGTCGACTCCCCACCAACGCGCGGGTCGGGCTGCAACGGATCGGTGAGGCCAGCGCCGTCATCGACGCGTCGGCGGGGCTGTCCGGCGAGGTGATGCGCGCTCAGATCCGGTCGATGGTGGTCGACCTGCTGATGCTCACCGGCATGCCGCTCACGCAGGCTCGTGACCTGGTGCCCGAGTCGATGTCGACCGGACGGCAGGAGGACTGAGCGGGGCTGCGAGACTGACGGCGATGTCTTCCCGTCCCAGCCCCCACCTGCCCCCCGTCTGGCTGATGGCCCTGGCCCTGGTCGCGGTGGCTGCCAACCTGCGCACCGCCATGGCCAGCGTCCCGCCACTCACCGAGTCCATCGCGGGCGACCTCGGCCTGTCCAACACAGCCCTCGGCGCGCTCACCACCCTGCCGGTCCTGTGCATGGGGCTGTTCGCGCCCTTCGCACAACGGATCGCCGCCCGCCTCGGCGCAGCGGCCTCCATCGAGCTGTCCATCGCATCCGTGGCCGTGGGGCTGGCGCTGCGCTTCGCAGGCGGCGCCACGTGGCCACTGTATGCCGGGACCTTCCTCGCGGGCGTAGGCATCGCCATCGGCGGCACCCTCCTCCCGGGCCTGGTCAAGGAGCTGTTCCCCCCTGAGCGGGCCGGGCTCGTCACTGGTCTCTACATGCTGGCGATGATGGGTGGCGCCGGTTCGTCCTCCGCGTTGTCGGTGCCGCTCGAGGGGTGGCTGGGATCGTGGCAGGCCGCGCTGGGATCGTGGTCAGTCCTCGCCCTCGTGGGGGTCCTGGCGTGGGTGCCGGTCCTGACGGGGCACGCCCGGCACCGTGCGGCGAACCCGTCGGTGCTGGCCCCCGTCGGGCTGCCCTGGCGACACGTCACCGCTTGGCTCGTGGCGGGCTACCTCGCGGTGCAGTCCGTCGAGTTCTACTCCACGCTGGCCTGGCTCGCCCCGTCGTACACCGCGCGCGGCTGGGACCCGACCCACGCGGGCTACCTTCTCTCGGTCTTCACAGCCGCCCAGCTCGTGTCCGGGCTCGCGGCACCGGCGCTGACCGACAAGATCACCGACCGCCGGGTGCTGCTCTTGTCGGCGGCCGTGCTCGGGCTCCTGGGACAGTCCGGGCTGTGGCTCGCACCTACGGCAGCCCCGTGGGTCTGGGCCACGGTGTTGGGATTCGGCCAAGGCGCGTCCTTCGCGCTCGGGCTGGTGCTCATGGTCGACTACGCAGGCACTCCTGCTGCCAGCGGGCGGCTGGCGGGGATGGCCTTCTTCGTCAGCTACACGGTCGCCTCGTTCGGGCCGGCGATGATGGGAACGGTCCGGGACGTGTCGGGGTCCTTCACGGCCGTCTGGGGTGCGCTGACCGTCCTCATGCTCGGCCAGGTCGCGTTCTCCTCGCTGCTCCGGCCAGGGCTGCGCAAGGTCGACTGACCGAGTCAGTCCAGGGTCACGTCGGGACTGGTGGCCGAGGGGCCGAGGGCCTGGACGAGGGCGGCGAGGCGGCCGGCCTCGGCGCGCCCGAAGCCCGAGTCCGCCTTCTGGATCGCCATGACGGCCACCGTGTCGGTGTCGGACAGGGCGATGGTCACCCACGGGTCGCCACCCGAGAACCTCACGTCGACGATCTCGCGCCAGGCCACGGTGCGGGTGGTGAAGAGGTTGCGGACGGTCAGGGAGTCGCGCGTCGGGACCGCCCTGATCGAGGCGAACCGCCACAGCAGCACTGCGATCGCGACCCCGACCGCGGCGAAGAAGATCCTGTCACCGGTGCGCCACGTCCCACCCTGCGCCGGCCCGGGCAGCAGCAGCGCGATCACGCCGAAGACCACGAGGGTGGCAGCGGCGAACGCATAGGCGACGGACCGTCCCCGTCGCGCCCGGAAGACCGCAAAGGCTGCCTGCTCGTCCGCGCTGGCGGCCCGACCCGACGGGGTCACGGTGGTCACAACCGGCAGGCAGCGATGTCGGTCACCAGGATCGCCCGCGCCCCGAGGTCGTAGAGCTCGTCCATGATGGCGTTGGTCCGCACTCGCGGGACCATCGCCCGCACGGCGGCCCACTCCTTGTTCTGGAGGGCTGAGACGGTGGGCGACTCCAGTCCGGGGGTGATGGCACAGGCTGCCTCGACGAGGTCGACGGGGACGTCGTAGTCGAGCATCACGTAGTGACGCGCCGTGACCACCCCGGTGAGGCGACGACGCAGCACGTCCACCGCGGCTGTCTCGTGAGAGCCCTCGCGACGGATGAGGACGGCCTCGCTGCGCAGGATCTCCTCACCGAAGACCTCGAGCCCCTGCTGCCGCAACGTCGTGCCGGTCTCGACGACATCCGCGATCACGTCGGCGACGCCCAGGGTGATGGCGGTCTCGACCGCGCCGTCGAGACGGACCACCTCAGCGCTGACTCCCTGGTCGGCGAGGTGCTTCCCCACGAGCCCCGGATAGCTCGTCGCGACCCGGTGACCGGAGATCTCGGCGACGCTCGCGCAGGTGCCGGGCTTCGCGGCATACCGGAAGGTCGAACCCCCGAAGCCGAGCGTCATGACCTCGATCGCCGCACTGCCGGCGTCGAGCAGCAGGTCGCGGCCGGTGACACCGCAGTCCACGGTGCCGGACCCGACGTAGACAGCGATGTCACGGGGACGCAGGTAGAAGAACTCGACCTCGTTGTCCGCGTCGGTGAGGACGAGCTCCTTGGTGTCACGACGGGTGCGGTAACCCGCCTCGCGCAGCATCTCGACCGCGGGCTCGGACAGGGAACCCTTGTTGGGCACAGCAATTCGCAGCATGTCCGTGAAGTCCTTTAGAGGTGTGCGTAGACGTCGTCGAGGGTGATGTCGGAAGCGACCATGAGCACCTGGAGGTGGTAGAGCAGCTGGCTGATCTCCTCCGCCGCGCGGTCCTTGCCCTCGTGCTCGGCAGCCATCCAGACCTCGGCGGCTTCCTCCACGATCTTCTTGCCGATCTCGTGCACGCCGGCGTCCAGCGCGCGCACGGTGCCCGAGCCCTCGGGTCGGCTCACCGCCTTCTCGGCCAGCTCGGCATACAGATCGTCGAAAGTCTTCACGGGCCAAGGGTACGGGGAGCAAGGGTGCCGAGGGTGACCGCGGTCGCCACCGCGGCCATCGCCGCCTCGTGCCCCTTGTCCTCACTGGATCCGGACAGCCCGGCACGGTCGAGTGCCTGGGCGTCGTCATCGCACGTGAGCACCCCGAACCCGACGGGGACCCCGGTGCGGACACTGACCTGCGCCAGCCCGTGCGTGACCCCCGAGCAGACGTAGTCGAAGTGCGGTGTGCCGCCGCGGATCACGACGCCGAGGGCCACGAGTGCGTCGTGTGCGGGCGCGAGACGCGCGCAGGCCACGGTCAGCTCGACCGTGCCCGGCACCCGGACGAGCAGGACGTCCTCGACCCCCGCCTCGGCGAGGGCACGCTGGGCGCCTGCGACCAAGCCGTCCATGACCTCGGTGTGCCACGAGGCCGCCACGATGGCGACTCGCAGGCCTGACCCGTCGGCGGTGAGGGCAGGCGCGCCGTGACCGCTCACGCGCTGGCTCCCTGGTCGCTCGCGTCAACGACGAGGTCGTGCCCCATCCGATCGCGCTTGGTCCGCAGGTACGCACGGTTGGCGGGGTTGGGCGCGATCGAGAGGCGCTCGACGGCCGCGACCTCGATCCCGTATCCCTGCAACGCCGCGACCTTGGCCGGGTTGTTGGTCAGCAACCGGACCGCACCGAGACCGAGCGCGCTGAGGATGGCCGCGCCGGCGGCATACTCCCTGCCGTCGATCGGCAGGTCGAGCTCGAGCTGGGCGTCGACGGTGTCGAGGCCGGCGTCCTGCAGGGCGTAGGCCTGAAGCTTCGAGACGAGCCCCACACCACGGCCCTCGTGTCCACGCAGGTAGACGAGCACACCGCCCTCGGCGGCGATCCGCTCCATGGATCGCTCGAGCTGTGGCCCGCAGTCGCACCTCAGGGAGCCGAAGGCGTCACCGGTGAGGCATTCGGAGTGCAGTCGCACCAGCGGGTTCGGCCCGGTGGCACCGCGCGGGCTGATCAGCGCCACGTGCTCGTCACCGGTGAGCTTGTCGCGGAACCCGATCGCCGAGAAGTCGCCGTGCCGGGTGGGCAGGGTCGTCTCAGCGAGGGTCTCGACGCGGTCGTGCAGCTGCCGCCACGCGATCAGCTGCTCGATGGTGATGACGGGGAGGTTGGTGACCGCCCCGGTCGCCAGCACCTCGGGCAGGCGCATCATCGTGCCGTCGTCGTTGACGAGCTCGCCGATCGCGCCGACGGGCGCGAGCCCAGCGAGCCGGCAGAGGTCGACGGCTGCCTCGGTGTGACCGGGCCGCTCCAGCACCCCGCCAGGCTTGGCACGCAACGGGATCACGTGACCGGGACGCACGAACGACTCGGTCGTCGACGACGGGTCTGCCAGCAGCCGGATGGTCTGCGCCCGATCGGCGGCACTGATGCCCGTGGTCACGCCCGCCGCGGCGTCGATGGTCACGGTGTACGCAGTCCGCAGCGGGTCACGGTTGTCGGCGACCATCAGCGGAAGCCCGAGCCGGTCCGCTGCCTCGCTGGTGATCGGGGCGCAGACGTAGCCACTGGTGTGGCGGATCGTCCAGGCCAGCCACTCGTCCGTCAGGGTCTGGGCGGCGAGGATGACGTCGCCCTCGTTCTCGCGGTCCTCGCTGTCGGTGACCAGCACCGGACGCCCTTCGCGCAGCGCCGCGAGGGCCGCCTCGACGGTGGCCAGACCGATCATGCCGACACCTCACTCAGCTCGGGAGCGGGGTCGCGCTCCTCACGGGAAGCCTTGAGCCAGACGAAGAAGCCGTAGACGACCAAGCCTCCGTAGACGACGAACAGGATGGCTGTCGGGTAGTACCTCGAGTGCCAGAGCAGGGGCACACCGACGAGGTCGACGGCGATCCACGCCAGCCAGAAGTCGTTCCAGCCGCGGGCCATCGCGTAGGTCGCGACCATCGAACCGACGAAGATCCAGGCGTCGCACCAGAAGTACCAGCGTGGCGCCGGCCAGCCGGCTCCGATCACGGAGAAGACCCACTGGAAGACCAGCACGCCCGCGGCGGCCGCGACCAGGTATGCCACCCGCTCCTGGAGCGTGGCCCAGCGCGGCGTGATCGCGGCGGCGGAGAGGTCATGACGTGCCTTGCGCTGCTCGGTCCACCGCCACCACCCGTAGACGCTGGTCAGGATGAAGAAGACCTGCCTGCCGGCCTGGCCGAACAACGGCTGCTGCGCCTGTGCGTCGAAGGTCGCACCGATGAAGACGGTGAACAGGAGCACGTTGCCGACGATGCCGATCGGCCAGGCCCAGACTCGTCGTCGCAACCCGCCGATGGCGGAGGCGAAGCCGAAGGCGTTGCCGACGATCTCGCGCCACGTGATGGGGTGGCCGGCGATCGTCAGGTGCGCCTCGTAGAGCCGACTGAAGATGTTCATGCGGAGGTCTCCTTGGAGGTGAGCAGGCGTTCGACGTACTTGGCGAGGACATCGACCTCGAGGTTGACGGTGTCGCCAACTTCCTTGTGTCCCAACGTGGTGAGGGTGAGGGTGGTGGGGATCAGCGAGACGCTGAACGTCGCGTCGTCGACGGAGGAGACCGTGAGACTGACGCCGTCGACGGTGATCGACCCCTTTTGGACGACGTAGCGGGCCAGGGCGTTCGGCAGGCCGAACTGCACGACCTCCCACCGCTCCCCCGGCGTTCGCGCGAGGATCCGGGTCGTGCCATCGACGTGGCCCTGGACGATGTGGCCGCCGAACCTGCTCGAGGCTGCCATGGCGCGCTCGAGGTTGACGGGGTCGCCGGCGCTGAGGGTGCCGAGGCTGCTGCGGTCGAGGGTCTCGGCCATGACGTCGACGGTGAACTGCTCGGAGTCGTGCTCCACGACGGTCAGGCAGACGCCGTTGACGGCGATGGAGGCGCCGTGCTCGGCGTCGGACGTGACGAGTGGTCCGGCCACCGTCAGTCGGGCCGAGTCGGCACCCGCGTCGAGGGCAACGACCCGGCCGAGCTCCTCGACAATTCCCGTGAACATCAGCGAGCCCCCTTCAGTGATGCCGTGATCCGCACGTCGTCGCCGATCAGGGTGATGTCGGTCGGCTGCAGGCGGAGCGCATGGTCGATCGACGTGATCCCCAGGTCGCTGACCGACGGGCGGCCGCGCCCCAACAGGACGGGCGCGACGTAGGCCACGAGCTCGTCGACCAGGTCGGCCGCCATGAACGCAGCCGCGACGGTGGGACCCCCCTCGAGCCAGAGGTGGTGCACCTCGGCCTCGGCGAGCGCCGACAGGACGTCCTTGGGGTCGCGCGTCCGCAGCTGCCAGGTGGGAGCCGCGTCGTCGAGCACACGGGCGTCCGGCGGGAGGTCACGCTCGCCCATGACCACCCGGATCGGCTGCTCGGGGTAGAGCGAGCCGTCGAGACGTCGCGCGGTCAACTGTGGGTTGTCGAGCAGCGCCGTGCCGGTCCCCACGAGGATCGCCCCACTGCGGGAGCGCTGCTCGTGGACGTCGGCCCGGGCGGCCTCGCCGGTGATCCACTGGCTGGTCCCGTCAGCCGCCGCACTGCGACCGTCGAGCGTGGTCGCGAGCTTCCAGGTCACCCACGGGCGCCCGGTGGTGACCAGATGGGTCCACGTCGCGTTCAGGGCCTGTGCCTCGTCGGCCAGCAGGCCGCCTTCGACCTTGACACCCCTCCTGCGCAGCCACTTGGCCCCACCCGCGGCGGCCGGGTTGGGGTCGGTCTGGGCATAGACCACCCGAGCCACGCCCGCGGCATGCAGGGCCGCCGCGCAGGGTTGGGTCCGCCCGCTGTGGTTGCACGGCTCCAGGGTGACGTAGGCCGTGCACCCCGCCGCGCGGTCCCCCGCGGCGCTCAGGGCGTCGGCCTCGGCGTGGGGCGTCCCCGCGCCGCGGTGCCAGCCGGCGGCCACGACGTCGCCGGCGGCGTCCGCGAGGACGCACCCGACGCGTGGGTTGGGGTTGGCCCGGGGGCCATGGGCAGCCAGCCCCAGGGCACGACGCATCATCGCCGTGTCTGTCGCGGAGTGCTCTGCCACTGTCCTGCCCTTGCTCGAAACCGTGTCGGCTGAGCTCCGGGGGTGTGCAGGCGGGCCTGCTGGCGAGGGTCGGAACGCAGGGTCGGCAACTGCCGCACTGCGAACCCACTGGTCCCGCTGTCGCGTGCTGCCTACCATCCGGACTTTCACCGTCGGTCTGGGAGTTCCACCCAGTCAACCGGCCGCTGGCTGCGGTCGGGTCGCGGACTGTCACCGCCGGTTCGGAATTACACCGACCCCGGAGCACGTCACTGTCCAGTATGCCTCAGCACGGGTGGGTGCGCGCCGTCCCGTCCGCGTGACGGTCCTCACGAAGGGGGCAGCCAGGAGAACACTTGCCAGCTCTGCCTGAGCCTCTACCACTTACCTCTGACATGGGTAGGGCCGCGAAATGGATTGCGCCACAACAGAATTGGTTGTGGATGGTCTTGTCGTTGCCATTCGAACAGGTGTACGATTGAGCCATGTCGGTCAGCGCTATCGCCACGCAGCGGGAGGAGGTCCAGCAGGACCTCTGGACCCGCACGGCAATGGTGGCTGGGCGGCTCAACCGGGCCCACGCCGAGCTGGTCGACATCGTCGCGAAGCTGATTGAGGGTGGGCACTGGGGCGACGGCGGTTTCCGCTCCCCCGAGCACTACCTGATCGTCCGAGCCGGCCTGTCCCCCGCGCACGCCCGCGACGTCGTCGCGGTGGCCCGACGCCGCGCGGAGCTGCCGGATGCAGCCGCGGCGGTGAGCGCTGGTGAGCTGTCGCTCGATGCGGCTGCCGTCGTGGCTCACCACGTGCCCGCCAGCCACCAGGCGTCGATGACCCACCTGGCTCGGCACGCCACGGTGCCGCAGCTGCGCCGCGCCGTGAGCCGACACGCGTTCCGCGACCCTGCGACCGAGGTGGAGTCCGCGTCCCCCGGGGTGTCTGCGGATCCTGTCGCGCTCGACCATCCGAGCGGCCCGCAAGGCGAGTCTGAGCGTCGTGCGTGTGCCAAGCCAGAGCTGTCCATGCACTACGACCGAGATGGCCGGTTCCAGCTCCGCTACAGCGCGCCCGCGACGATCGGGGCGCTCGTCGAACAGGCCGTCAAGGAGGCCAAGGACGCCTTGTTCCTCCAGCAGCGGGACGGCGACCCGCCTGCAGCCCCTCAACCCACCTACGCGGATGGCCTCGCGGAGGTCGCGCAGCGGTCCTTGGCCGGCGTTGCCTCCACGAGCCGCGCCAGCCACTACAGGGTCTACCTCCACCTGGACACGGACGGCGCCTGGATCAACGGCGGGGGCGCCATCCCGACGCGGCTCGTCAAGCGGTTCCTCACGGACGGCGCGCTCCAGCCAGTGTGGGAGACGCAGGGGCGACCGATCAGCGTCGGCCGCACGATGCGCATCCTCCCCCGGCGCTCACGCAGGCTGATCGAGGACCGCGACCGCGGATGCCGGTTTCCAGGATGCACCGCAACCCGGTTCGTCGAGATCCACCACCTCGACGACTGGGCCCACGGTGGCGCCACAGACGACGACAACCAGATCAGCCTCTGTCCGTTCCACCACGACGCCATCGATCGCGGGGACTTCAGCGTCACAGGAGACCCGACTCGCCACGATGGGCTCGTCGTAGTGAATCGCTACGGGCACCAGTTGCGACCGCCAGGGCCTGACGAGCTCGCCCCACCGGACGAGGGTTCGCGCGAGTGCGACGACAGGGTCACGACCTACCGACCACCGTCGGGGGAACGAGCTCGCTGGGCTGAGATCGAGATTCCCTCCGATCGCGAGCTCGAGGACACCTTCACGCCGCGACTGCGTGTTGTCTCAGGCGCAGCCGAGAGGTCCCCCGCCGGGCCAGCAGTGATCGAGCGCGACCCCTTCGACGCGATCCGCCGCTGGGACGAGTCCGGCTGACGGCCCCAGGACACGGCCGGGACCGACGAGTATGCCGGTCTGCTCAGTGGGCGTGCGTCGCCGCCAGGGCGCGCAGCTCGTCCACCGCGGCAGCTGCGTCCTCGGCGCCGTAGACGGCCGATCCCGCGACGAACACGTCGGCACCTGCCTCGGCACACTGCTCGATGGTCTTGGCCGACACTCCCCCGTCGACCTGCACCCAGACCTCGCCACCGAGGCGCCGCACCGCCTCGCGCACCTGGGCCACCTTCGGCATCTGGTCGGCCATGAACGACTGCCCGCCGAAACCGGGCTCCACCGTCATGACGAGCACCATGTCCAGGTCGGGCAGGAGGTCCTCGTAGGGCGCGAAGGGGGTGCCCGGCTTGATGGCCATGCCCGCCCTGACATCCAGGGCGCGGAGGTTCTTCGCCAGGGCGCGCGGGTCGCGAGCGGCCTCGATGTGGAACGTGACGGACGCGCCGCCCGCCTCGGCATACATGGGGGCCCAGCGGTCGGGGTCGTCGATCATCAGGTGGCAGTCCAGCGGGATCGGGCTCACCTTCGCGAGGGCCTCGACGACAGGGAGCCCCAGGGTGAGGTTCGGCACGAAGTGGCCGTCCATCACGTCGACGTGCGCCCAGTCGGCGTTGGCGATGCGGCCCAGTTCGCTCTCGAGGTTCGCGAAGTCGGCGGAAAGGATGCTCGGCGAGATCTGCACGGCCGACACTGTATCCGCCCGCGAACGCGGCGACGGGGCGGGCGTCGTCGGGGGCGGCGGAGGTGGGGGACGCGGATGCGACCTACTGGCCGAACGCGTCTGCCAGCAGCGCCAACGTCGCCTCGCGAGCCGGTGCGAGGGCCGCGGGGGTGCCGCTCATGGCTCCGGCGACAGGGTGGACCATCACCTCGTCGACGTCGTACTCGGCAGCGAGGGCGGTGAGCTGCTCGGCGACGACGTCGGGAGTGCCGACGACCCAACGCCCACGCATCTCGGTGGCGAGATCGCGGTGCCCGTCCGCGATCCCGGCCTCCTCCGCCTGTTCGACGAGCAGTTGCGGGGCAAGTCGACCGCCGGTCCGCAGCGCCACCATCGACGCCAGGTTCGGCAGCGTGAGTCGCTCGGCCTCGACCTGGCTGGGCGCCACCACGACGTTGACCGTGAGGAAGGTGCGTGGCTCCGGATGCGCGGCGGAGGGCCTGAAGCCCCCGCGGTAGAGGTCGAGGGCTGCTGCCGTGCCGCGCCCCGAGAAGTGGTGGGCGAAGACGTACGGCAGGCCGCGCTCCGCCGCCAGGCGCGCCGAGTAGTCGGAAGACCCGAGCAGCCAGACGTCGGGTGCCGAGGCGGCCCGGGGAGTGGCGTGCAAGGGGTGGACGTCGCCGCCGACCCTGATGCCGACGCCCTCGGGGGACATCAGGGCCATGACGTCGTCGACGTACTGAGGGAACCGCTGGACCGCGTCCTGGTCGACCCCGCCTGCGCCGTGTCGCAAGGCGTAGCTGGTCACCGGGTCGGTGCCGGGGGCACGTCCGATCCCGAGGTCGATGCGCCCCGGGTGCGCTGCTTCCAGCAGGGCGAACTGCTCGGCCACGACCAGTGGTGCGTGGTTGGGCAGCATGACGCCGCCCGAGCCGACGCGAATCCGCTCCGTGGCGGCGGCCACCATCGCGATGAGGACCGGCGGGTTCGTCGCCGCCACCGCGGGCATGTTGTGGTGCTCGGCCAGCCAGTAGCGGCGGTAGCCGTGGCTGTCCGCAACCCGCGCCAGCGACCGGGTCGCGGCCAGCGCGTCCCCCGTGGTCTGGTCGCTGCGGACGGGGACGAGGTCGAGGACGGACAGCGCAGGTGTGCTCACCTGTGGGCCAACCGGCTGCCACCGTGCGCTATTCCGGTGGGGTCAGCGGACCATCCTGATCTCGGGGAGGTCGGGGAAGCGGTCGTCGACGAACGTCGCACCGTCCGGCGCGAAGCCGTTCCGGACGTAGAAGGCGCGCGCTCGCGGGTTGTCGCGGAAGACCCAGAGCTCCGCGGGATCCTGCCGCTCGAGCACCGCGTCGAGGAGCCGCTGGCCCAAACCGGTGCCGTGTCGCGAAGCCTTGACATAGAGCGCCCACAGCTCCGCCGGACGGACGTGGTCGGGTCGCCCGGCCGGGTCTCGGGAGGGCCCGGCTGCGACCAGCCCGCAGATCGCCTCGCCCTTGGCGTGTTGCTCGACCGCCACGAGGCGTCTGGTGCCGGTCGGCGTCGGGGCAGCCAAGAGGCCGCGCCAGCGTTCGACGGCGGCGTCGACGGTCCACGTGGAGAAGTAGTCCTCCGGCAGAACGGCGGCATAGGTGTCGACCCATGCCTGGTGGTGCATGGCCCCCACACCCGGCGCGTCCTCGACGAGCATCGGGCGCAGCGTCACCGGCACATGGGCGACCGTGGCTCTGCCGCCGCGGTCCGCGGGACCGGTCACCCGGCTCACCCCTTCTTGCGCAACAGCGCCAGGAACATGCCGTCCGTGCCGTGCAGGTGTGGCCACAGCTGCACCGTGGCACCCGTGCCTGGGATGTCCACGACGGCGCCGTCGCTGTCGCGGACGAAGTCACGCGTGTCGAGCAGCTCGACATCCGACCGGCGCTTGGTCACGTCTCCCACGACGAACGACGTCTCGGCCAGGTGGGGGCTGCACGTGGCGTACGCGATGACTCCCCCGGGCGCCGTCGCGTCGATGGCGGAGGCAAGCAGCTCGCGCTGGAGCTTGCCGAGGTCGGCGAGGTCGGCCGTGGTGCGCCGCCACCGCGCCTCGGGGCGTCGACGCAGGGCACCCAGACCGGTGCACGGAGCGTCGACCAGCACGCGGTCGTAGTGGTCCGGCTCGTCCTCGCCGATCGTCCGACCATCTCCCGTCCGCACCGTGACGGTGCGGCCCGCCTCCGTCGCGCGCGCGATCGCGGGACGCAGCGTCTGGCGCACCAGCTCGGTGCGGTGCTCGCTGACCTCGTTGGCGGTGAGGTCGGCGCCCGCCTCGATGGCCAGACCCGCGAGCAGCCCCGCCTTGCCCCCGGGGCCGGCGCACAGGTCGAGCCACTGCTCGGTCCCCTCGGTCTCGACGGGCACCGCCGCCAGTGCCAGGGCGACGAGCTGCGAACCTTCGTCCTGGACCGCTGCACGCCCCTCACGCACCGCGGGTATGCCGCCCGGGTCACCTCCGTCGAGGACCGCACCGCAGGGTGAGAGCCGCGAGGCAGAGGCGCCGGCGCCCACGAGCTCGGCCACGGTGGCCAGTCCCGGTCGGGCCACGAGAGACACCTTCGCGGCAGCGTTGTCCGCCGTCACCAAGGCGGTCAGCTCCGCGTCCACGGTGTCGGCGGTCGCGGCGCCATGACCGAGCAGGGCGGCACGCAGCGCCTTGACGATCCACTCCGGATGCGACTGCTCGACGGCCAACCGGGCAGTCAGGTCGTCGGCCGGCACCACCTCCGCGAGCCAGGCCTCGAGGTCACGTTCGCTGATCCTGCGCATGACTGCGTTGACGAAACCTGCCGCTCCGGCGCCGTTGACCTTGCGCGCCAGCGCCACCGTCTCGTCGACCGCCGCGTGGGTCGGCACCCGCATGCCCAGCAGCTGGTGGGCGCCGAGCCGGAGGGTGTCCAGGACATTGGGGTCGATCTTGGTCACGGGTCGTCCTGCCGCAACGCTGATGATGGGGTCGTAGAGCCCGTGCATCCGCACCGCGCCATAGACGAGCTCGGTCGTGAACGCGGCATCCCGGCCGTTGATCCCCCTGTCGCGCAACACCTTCGGGAGCTCGAGGTTGGCGTAGGCGCCCTCGGCGACGGCTCGCAGGACTGTGTAGGCCGCGAGGCGTTGGGGGTCGCTGCTGCGGTTGCGCTCGCTGGGCCGCTGCGCCGATCGCTGGCTGTCGCCGTGCGTCCGCTCGGGGCGTTGACGACCCTTCGCGTTGCGGCGACCACCATCGTCGTCCCGACGAGGTCCGCGTGGTGCTTGGTCACTCATGGTCGAACCGTTCTCCTGCGTCGATGCGGACCCCTCGCGCCCAGTCGGCCGCGGCCATCTGCTTCTTGCCGTGCGGTCGCACCTCACCGAGGCAGACCGGCCCGCTGGCGGTGCCCACGTGGACCTCGCGCTTCCCGGCGGCGACTTCTCCCGGGGCAAGCTGTGGCCCGACATGACCCTCGTCGGGGTGGACGGGCAGCAGCCTGACCCGTTCGCCACGGAAGGTGGACCACGCGCCCGGCGCGGGGGTGCACCCACGCACCTGGCGATCCACCGCGACGGCCGGTCGGTCCCAGCGCACCCGTGCGTCCTCGACCTCGATCTTGGGCGCGAGCGAGACCCCGTCGACCGCCTGCGGCACGGGAGTCAGGGCACCGTCGGCGATGCCGTCCAACGTCGCGACGAGCAGGCCCGCACCCCCCTCCGCAAGCCTGCCGAGCAGGTCCCCGGCGGTGTCACGCGGGCGGATCCGCTCCGTCATCAGCCCGAAGACCGGCCCGGTGTCGAGGCCGGTCTCGATGAGGAAGGTCGAGGCCCCGGTCACCTCGTCGCCGGCCATCACGGCGTGCTGCACTGGTGCGGCCCCCCGCCACGCGGGCAGCAGGGAGAAGTGCAGGTTGACCCAGCCGTGCAGCGGGATCTCCAGGGCCGCTTGCGGGATCAGGGCGCCGTAGGCCACCACCGGGCACGCATCCGGCGCCAGTGCGCGCAGTCGCTCGAGGAAGTCTGGGTCGCGCGGACGGTGCGGGGTCAGCACCTCGATGCCGAGCTCCTCGGCTCGCTGGCGCACCGGCGACCTCACCACACCTCGGCCGCGGCCGGCTCGGGCGTCGGGCCGGGTCACCACGGCGACGACCTCGTGGGGGGAGGCGATCAGGGCGTCGAGCGACGGCACCGCGGGCTCGGGCGTGCCGGCGAAGACCAGCCGCATCACATCCCCCGGCCGAAGGTGGCATGCGGACTGACCTTGACGACGGGGGTGTCGCCACCGGCCCACTCCGCCTCACGGATCGCCTTCATGGCCGCCTTGCGCTGCTCGCGGTCCATCCGGTCGATGAACAGGATCCCGTCGAGGTGGTCGGTCTCGTGCTGCAGACACCGAGCCAGCAGCTCAGAGCCGTCGATCACCACGGGCTCACCGAACTGGTTGAAGCCCTTGGCGACGGTCCGCAGCGCCCGCGGTGTCTCGAACCTCAGGCCGGGGAACGACAGGCAGCCCTCTTCGCCCTCCTGGAGCTCGCTCGAGAGGTCGAGGTCAGGGTTGACCAGGTGGCCCAGCTCGCCGTCGACCCAGTACGTGAACACGCGCAGCCCCACCCCGATCTGGGGTGCGGCGAGTCCCGCTCCGGGGGCGTCGATCATCGTCTCGGTCAGGTCCTTGACCAGCTGACGCAGCTCGCGGTCGAAGTCGACGACGGGCTCGGCCGGCGTGCGCAGGACGGGGTCACCGAAGAGGCGGATGTTCTGGATCGACAACGCTGTTCCTGTGGTTGGACGAGCATGGCTGGGCGGGCGAAAAGGGGCTGTCAGTGTATGCCGCGTCCGCAGGGCCGTTGGAACGCGGATCAGGTGGCGGGGTCGCGCGGGTCCATCCGGACCTGGATGCTGGCCTTCTCCTTGCGGGCGCTGCGCACCGCCTTCATCGCCACCAGAGCTGCGGCCAGGGCGGGGCGCTGCTCGAGCGGGGCTCGCAGCAGGATCCGCACCGCGTCGTCAGCCACCGGCAGCGGACCGAGCTGGTCCACCTCGGCCGGCAGGTGAGCAAGCCGCAGGGCGGCCTCGAGAGCGCGACGGTCCCCGGTCAGGGCCGCCATCGCCACCGTGGGGGGCAGGGAGAGCTCCTGGCGTTCGGCGAGCTCACGGGCTGCGAACCAGGCGGGGTCCCAACGCACCAGGGCCTCGACGACGGGCAGCGTCGTGTGGGTGGGTGCCCCACAGAGCACGACCTGGCCTCCTGCCGCCGCACCGCGTGTGAGGGCACCAGCGGCCACCCAGCGACGCAACGCCTCCTCCCCCGCGTCCAGGGTGGGGCGGTCGAGACTGGCCCACGCGTCGAGGAGCAGGCACGCGGCATACCCCCCCTCGGCCACGGGTTCGGCACCCGGTGTGGCGATGACGAGGGCAGGGACCGCAGCGACGCGGTCGAGCACGGCACCGGCTCCAGAGGTGTGCACGGGCACGCCGGGGAAGGCTCTGCCCAGCTCCTCGGCCGTCCGCCGTGCTCCGACCACCGACGAGCGCAGCTCGCGGCCGCCGCAGTGCCGACACTCGAACCGTCCCACTCCTCGCCCACACCAGCGGCAGGCCGGCTCGGCCTGCCTGGAGCGCAGGGCGACGGGGCCGGCGCAGTGGGCGCAACGGACGGCAGTGCGACAGGTCTGGCAGGACAGCGAGGGGACGTAGCCGCGGCGGGGCACCTGCACGAGGACCGGGCCGGACTCGAGGGCAGCCTTGGCGGTTCGCCAGGCGATGGAAGGCAGGTGTGCCGAAGCCGCCGCGGCGTCCCGCTCGATCTCGACGCCTTCGCCGGCCACCTGCACGCGGGGGGCAGCTCCGCGGAGGCCACCTCCCGTGATGGTCCGCAGCTCGCCGGTGTCGACGAGTCGCTGGACGGCCACGGTGCGCGTGAACCCTCCCGAGAGGACCGCGGCTCCCTCGACGTCGGCGCGCGTGAGGAGCACGTCACGGACGTGGGGGTAGGGCGACCTGGGCTCGTCCAACAGGTCGTCGCCGTCGTCCCACCACGCGACGAGCCCGAGGTCGCGCACCGGCGCGAAGGCGGCGGCCCGGGTGCCCACGACCACGGACACGTGCCCACGCAGCACCTTGAGCCACGCGGTGTAGCGCGCCTGTGGTCCCTGGTCGGCCGTCAGCCGCACGTGTCGCCCCGGGCCGAGCGCCTGGGTGAGGGCGGCGTCCACGCGCCCGACATCGCGGTGGTCCGGCACCACGAGGACACTTCCCCGCCCGCCCGCCAGCGTCGCCGCCGCAGCGGCCGCCAGGGCGGACGGCCAGTCCTGCGTCGGGTCGGTGGTGGGCACTGCCAGCCACGACGCCGCCGGCGACTCCCCCGCGGCCAGCCGCGACAGGTATGCCGGCCCCGCGGCATACCTGCCCCACGCGCCTCCCGGACCGCTCACGTGGGGAAGGGGGTCAGGGGTGGGGGGCTCCAGCGCAAGGGCCTTCTCGGCTGCTGCGTGCCGTGGGGGCACCGCGAGCCGGAGCACGTCACCGAGCGAGCCCGCACAGCGTGTCGCGACGGCAGTGGCGACTCGGAGCTGGGTGGGGCGTAGCACGGGCTCCGGCGACACGACGCGCCGGATGGGCGCGAGCCGGCCCTCGTGCTCGGCGGCAGCCGCCCGCGCGACGACGAAACCGTCGAGGTCCTGACCGGCGAAGCGCACCTTGACGCGGGTGCCGGGCAGTGCCGTGTCGGCCATCGCCTCGGGCACGAGGTACTCGAAGGGCCGGTCGAGGTGGGCCAGACCCGTGTCGACGACGACCGAAGCCACCGGGTCGGTGGACGCGGTGGCTTCGGTGCGAGGCGTGCGGGTCCGTGGCAGCGCGGAGCGGATCAGCTCCAGCTGCTCGGTCTCGCCCTCCTGTCCGCTCACGGGAGCGAACCTAGCGGAGGGTGCCGTCAGTCCTTGACGGCCTTCTGCAGGGCGTCGATGCGGTCGGTGCGCTCCCACGTGAAGGGGTTCTCCACGTGCCCTGCCTGCGTGCGGCCGAAGTGGCCGTAGGCAGCCGTCGGCTTGTAGATCGGGCGCAGCAGGTCGAGGTCCTGGACGATCGCGGCCGGGCGCAGGTCGAAGACCTTGGAGATCGCGGCCTGGATCGTGTCGACCGGCACGCTCTCGGTGCCGAACGTCTCGACGTAGAGGCCGACAGGCTGGGCCTTGCCGATGGCGTAGGCGACCTGAACCTCGCAGCGACGGGCCAGCCCTGCGGCGACGACGTTCTTGGCGACCCAGCGCATGGCGTAGGCGGCTGAGCGGTCGACCTTCGACGGGTCCTTGCCGGAGAACGCGCCGCCACCGTGGCGGGACATGCCGCCATAGGTGTCGACGATGATCTTGCGACCGGTGAGGCCGGCGTCACCCATCGGGCCGCCGATGACGAAGTTGCCGGTCGGGTTGATCAAGGTGCGGTAGTCGGAGAGGTCGAGCTCGGTGCCCTCGTCGGCCAGCTCGGCCAGGACGGGCTTGATGACGTGCTCGATGATGTCGGGCTGGAGCAGTCCGTCGAGCGAGATGTCCTCGGCGTGCTGCGTGGACAGGACGACGGTGTCGAGCCGGACGGCCTTGTCGCCGTCGTACCCAATGGTGACCTGGGTCTTGCCGTCCGGGCGCAGGTAGGCGACCTCGCCGCTCTTGCGCACGGTGGTGAGGCGCTCGGCCAGCCGGTGCGCGAGGTGGATGGGCAGCGGCATCAGCTCGGCGGTGTCCTCGCAGGCGTAGCCGAACATCAGGCCCTGGTCGCCCGCGCCCTGCTTGTCGAGGGGGTCGACGCCACCGGTGCGGTTCTCGTACGCCGTGTCGACGCCCTGGGCGATGTCGGGGCTCTGCTGGCCGATCGAGACCTCGACACCGCAGGAAGCGCCGTCGAAACCCTTGGTGGAGGAGTCGTAGCCGATGCCGAGCACCGTGTCGCGCACGATCTTGGGGATCTCGACGTAGGCCTCGGTGGTGACCTCGCCGGCGACGTGGACCAGCCCGGTGGTCACCATCGTCTCGACCGCGACTCGGCTGCCCGGGTCCTGGTCGAGCATGGCGTCGAGGATCGCGTCGGAGATCTGGTCACAGATCTTGTCCGGGTGGCCCTCGGTGACGGACTCGGACGTGAACAGGCGAGCGGACACTCATTTCTCCTTTGGAGCAGCGAATGCTGACGATGCTGGGCGCGGCGGCAACTGGCCGCGCGACCCCGAGAGTCTACCTAGGTCAGAGGATCTCCTGGACGGCGTCCCACACTACGGCGGCGACCAGCTCCTTGGAGGCCGGTCCCGCCTCGGTGACGTGGCTGGAGCCTTGCCTCAGGATGTGGACGGTGTTGTCGTCCTGGCCGAAGGTCTTGTCGGCGCCCACCTCGTTCACGACGAGCAGGTCGCACCCCTTGCGGGCCAGCTTGTCGCGGCCGTGCTCGAGGACCCCGGCCTGGTCGTCGCCGGTCTCGGCGGCGAACCCGACGATGACAGGGCTGGCCTCCTCGCCTCGCGACTCCACCAGACCGGCGAGGATGTCGGGGTTGCGAACCAGCTCGATGGTCGGCGCCGACTCCGGCTCGGGAGCGCCCGGCGCACCGAACGTCTTCTTGATCTTGGCGTCCACGTAGTGCGCCGGTCGGAAGTCGGCCACCGCTGCGGCCATCACCACGACGTCGGCGTCCTTGGCAGCCACCTCCACCGCCGCCTGGAGCTCGAGCGCGGTGGACACCGGCACGATGGTCACTCCCGACGGTGCCGGCAAGGACGTGTTCGCGGCGAGCAGGGTCACCGTGGCTCCGCGGCGGGCCGCCACGGCGGCGAGGGCGTAGCCCTGCTTGCCCGAGCTGCGGTTCCCGAGGAACCGCACCGGGTCGATCGGCTCTCGCGTGCCTCCGGCCGTGATGACGACCCTGCGACCGGCGAGCTCGGAGGTCGTAGCGGGAGTCCCACGATGGGTGTGGGGTTCGGGGTGGGCGAGGATCCGCTCGCACACGGCATACAAGGTCTCGGGTTCGGGGAGGCGGCCCGGGCCCGTGTCGGCGCCGGTGAGGCGCCCCGACGCGGGCGGGATGATGTGTATGCCGCGTTCGGCCAAGGTGGAGACGTTGGCCTGGGTGGCTGCGTGGTCCCACATCTCGGTGTGCATCGCCGGCGCCATGACCACGGGACAGCGCGCGGTCAGCAGGACGTTCGTGAGCAGGTCGCCGGCCAGACCGTGCGCGGCCTTCGCGAGCAGGTCGGCGGTGGCGGGCGCGACGACGACCAGGTCGGCCGTCTGCCCCAGGCGGACGTGGGGCACCTCGTGCACCGAGTCCCACACCCCGGTGTGCACGGGTTTGCCCGACAGGGCCTCCCACGTGGGGGCTCCGACGAACTGCAGGGCCGACTCGGTCGGCACGACGGTGACGTCGTGCCCCGCCTCCGTGAACAGGCGCAGCAGCGAGCAGGCCTTGTAGGCCGCTATCCCGCCGCTGACCCCCAGGACGATGCGCGCCATGGCGCCCCTGTCCCCTGCTCTCGTCCGGCCCGCGTCCGGGCTCAGCTCTCGATCGGCGTGGAGATGACCAGGCCCTCGTTGATCTCGCGCAGGGCGATCGACATCGGCTTCTCGTGGACCTGGCTGTCGACGAGCGGGCCGACGTTCTCGAGCAGGCCCTCCTGCAGCTGGCTGTAGTACGCGTTGATCTGGCGGGCGCGCTTGGCCGAGTAGATCACCAGGGCGTACTTGGAGTCGGCCTTGGTGAGCAGGTCGTCGATCGGCGGGTTGGTGATGCCGATCGGGTTGGCGACGGTTCCAGACACGGGGGTACTCAATTCTGTTGGACTGACTCAGCTTCTGGACGGTTGGCTCAGCTTCTGACGCCGGGCGTCAGTGCGATCGCATCAATGATACGAGTTCTTCCGCCGCACGACGAACGTCGTCGTTGACGATGGTCACGTCGAACTCGTCCTCGGCGGCCATTTCGACCTTCGCGGTGTCCAGCCGACGGCCCCGCTCCTCCGCGTCCTCGGTGCCGCGACCGACCAGCCGGCGCACGAGCTCGTCCCAGCTGGGTGGGGCGAGGAAGACGAACAAGGCCTCGGGCATGGTGTCCCGGACCTGGCGGGCGCCCTGGAGGTCGATCTCGAGCAATGCCATCCTGTGCTCGCGCAGCGCCCGCTCCACCGGAGCGCGCGGCGTCCCGTAGTGGTTGCGACCGTGCACGACCGCCGACTCCAGCAGCTCTCCGGCCTGCTCCATCCGCGAGAACTCGGCCTCGTCGACGAAGTGGTAGTGGACGCCCTCGACCTCCCCCGGGCGCGGGCTGCGGGTAGTGGCACTGACCGAGAGCCAGACCTCGGGGAAGTTGTCGCGGACGTGGGCGGACAGGGTGCCCTTGCCCACGGCGGTGGGACCCGCGAGGACGACGAGCCGCCGGGGGCGGTCCTCGCCGACGGAAGCGCGTCGGCTCACGCCTCGTCGAAGCGGGTGAGCAGCGCGGAGATCTGGTTGGCACCCAGGCCACGGACGCGGCGGCTCTCGGAGATGCCGACCTCCTCCATGATCTGGCGCGCACGGACCCGGCCCACCCCGGGCATCGACTCGAGCAGCGCGGAGACCTTCATCTTGCCGACGACCTCGTTGGCCTTGCCGTCGGCGATGACCTCCTTGAGCGAACCCTGGGCGTACTTCAGCCGGTTCTTCACCGCAGCTCGCTCGCGGCGGGCCACGGCAGCCTTCTCGAGGGCCGCCGCACGCTGCTCCGGGGTCAACGGGGGAAGGGCCACGGTGGTACTCCTTGCGCAAGCGGGTCGGCACGGGTTCGTGTCTGGGTGATGTCTTCCGACTCTAGCAACCGCGAGGCCGGGTTTCCCCTCGAGGCTCCATGGCGCCGGTCACAGGGCCTGACCTCAGCGTTCTCGGCGAAGCTCGGTGCGTCCAGCGCCGTGCTCAGCGCGGGCAGCTCAGTGCGGGACTCGGTGCGGGACGCAGTGCGGAAAAGCTCGGAGCGGTGCTCGCGGGAAAGCTCACTGCAGGAGGGCGGCCAAGGAGTCGTTCGTGCCCATGGCGCGGTCACGCAGGGCTGCCACGTCCGGTCCGGCGTTGAGGACGTCGCGGCTGCTGGCGGGCAGCACGTTGGGCAGGGCGTCCCCGAACACGCGCCGCAGGTCCTCGCTCGTGCCGCCCTGGGCGCCGACCCCGGGCGCGAGGAGCGGTGCCGTGGCCCCGGCTAGGTCGAGACCGAGCTCCTGGACGGCAGAGCCGACCGTCGCCCCGACCACGAGCCCCACACTGCCCAGCTCGCCGCGCTCGCGGGCGGCGGCGTTCTCACCGGCCGCACCAGCCACCATCGACTCGGCGACGCTGACGTCCCGCAGCCGGGCGTGCTGCACGGAGCGACCCTCGGGGTTGGACGTCAGGCCCAGGACGAAGACGCCCCTGCCGGTCTGGGCCGCCAGGTCCAGGGCGGGCCGCAGGGACTCGAACCCCAGGTAGGGGCTCACCGTGACGGCATCGGCGGGCGCGACGGCGTCCTTGCCGAGATAGGCCTCGGCGTAGGCCGCCATGGTCGAGCCGATGTCGCCTCGCTTGGCGTCGAGGATCACGAGGGTGCCCGCCTCACGCAGCGCGAGGATGGCGCGCTCCAGGATGGCGACCCCTCGCGACCCGAACACCTCGAAGAAGGCCGACTGCGGCTTCACCACCCCGACGTGTCCGGCAAAGGCCTCGACGCACGTGTCCGTGAAGGCGGCCAGTCCGTCGACGTCGTATCCGAGCCCCCACGACTCGACCAGGGCGCGGTGGGGATCGATCCCGGCACACAGGGGGCCACGGGAGTCCATCGCCCCGCGCAGCCTTTGTCCGAACGTCAGCTCCGTCATGGTCACGCCAACCTCCCGTGGGCGACACCGACTGCATCGGTGAGTCGCTCGAATCCCTTGTCCTGCAACAGTTCTGCCAGCTCGCGACCCACTCGCACCGGTGCGCTGGGGTCGTTGAACGTCGCTGTGCCCACCTGCACCGCGCTCGCGCCTGCCGCCACCAGCTCCAGCGCGTCCCGTCCGGTGCGCACCCCGCCGACCCCGATGATCGGCACTGTCGGCAGTCGCCCCTCGAGCATCGCGGCCCGTGTCTGCCAGATGGCGCGGACCGCCACCGGCCGGATCGCCGGCCCAGACAGGCCGCCTGTCACCCCTGCCACCTGCGGCCGCAGCCGGTCGGTGTCGATGACCATGCCCAGCAACGTGTTGATCATGGTCAGCCCGTCGGCACCCGCCTTCACACAGGCCTGGGCCACACCGACGATGTCTGTCACGTCGGGAGTGAGCTTGGCGAAGATGGGGATGTCCCGCGGCAGCTGCTCGCGCACCAGTGCGACGACCTTGGCACTGGCCATCGGGTCGCAGGCGAAGACGAGGCCGCGGTTGGCGACGTTGGGACAGGAGATGTTGACCTCCACGCCCACGACCGCGTCGAAGGCGTCACTCGCGCGCAGGGTCGCGGCAACGTCGGCGAACTCGCCGCTGGTGTTGCCGGCGATGGAGACCAGGGTGCGGGCCCCGGCCTGCTTGAGCCAGGCGAGGTCCTTGTCGACGAACGCGGAGATGCCGGGCCCCTGGAGGCCGATCGAGTTGAGCATGCCGGCGGGGGTCTCGGCCATCCGCGGTGTGCCACGTCCCGACCGCGGGTCGGCCATCACCGACTTGGTGACGAAGGCGCCCAGCTCGCGGATGTCGAAGAACCGCGCCAGCTCGCGACCGTTCGCCGCGCAGCCCGAGGCCGTCATCATCGGGCTCGGCAGCGTCACCGACCCGAGCCGCACCGACATGTCGACCGCCATCAGTGACCGCCCACCCGGGGCGCGCCGACCGTGTCGGCGGGCACCCGGCATACCCCGTCGGCGAAGGCGTCCCACCGCACGCGGTCCCCGCGGAACACCGGCCCCTCGACGCAGGACCTCACCATCCGCGTGGCCCCGTCGTTCCCCGTGACGGGCATGACGCAGGTCATGCACACACCCACGCCGCACGCCATCGACTCCTCGACGGCCACCTGGGCGACCGCGCCCTCGGCGGCAGCGACGTCCGTGATCGACTTGAGCATGCCCATGGGTCCGCAGCCGTAGACGACCGAGGCACCGGTGCGCCGGATGACCTCCGGCAGCACGTCGGAGACCCAGCCCTTGGTCCCGGCCGAACCGTCGTCGGTCGTGACCGAGACACCGTCGGCGTAGCGCCGTGCCTCGACGACGCCGAACAGCTTGGACTCGGTGGCGGCCCCCAGGACCATCTCGACGTGGCAGCCCCGAGCGCGCAGCGCCTCGGCCAGCCAGAACAGCGGGGCGCTGCCGTAGCCGCCGCCGACGAGCACGCAGGCCACCGGCTCCTTGGGCAGCGGGAAGGGGCGCCCGAGCGGCCCGACGATGTCGACCTCGTCGTGGGCGCGCAGCGTGCTGAGCCATCGGGTGCCCGGCCCCACGGCCGAGATCACGACGTCGACGGTGCCGCCGTAGGTGCCCGACGGGCTCACCTTGTGGATGGAGAAGCACCGGCGCAACAGGGTGGCGCTCGTGTCACCACCCACGGCGAGGGCCACGAACTGACCCGGATGGGCCAGCTCGGCCAGCCCGGGGGCCACGAAGGTGAGGTGGTGGTAGGCGCCGACCCGTCGGGTCGCGATCAGCTCGCCGGTCACCTGCACCACGCCAGAGCCCTGCGAGGTATGCCGCGTGGTCGCCGCGCTCACGCGACCCCGCCCGCCCCGACGCCGGACGCGGAAGCCGAGCTGCCCGGCCGGACCGCTCCCTTGCCGGTGCCGGTGCCGTAGAGGTCGAGGTCGCGGGCGTGCTCCTGCAACGGCTTCACGGTGAACACGCCGTGCATCTGCGCCTCGATGCCCTGCACCGCCGCCGCCAGCTCCTGGACCGTGGTGACGATCGGCTTGTCCATCGACGTCGTGGCAGCGCGGATGGCGTAACCGTCTGCGCGCGCGTTGGGGCCGCTGGGGGTGTTGACCACCATGGCGATCTCGCCGGCAAGGATCAGGTCGACGATGCTCTCGTCGCCCTCCGATCGCTCGCTGTGCTTGTGGACGACCTGGGACGGGATCCCGTTGCGCCGCAGGACATCCGCGGTGCCCGTCGTGGCCACGATCGTGAAACCGAGATCGGCGAGCCGCTTGACCGGGAAGATCATCGCGCGCTTGTCGCGGTTGGCGACCGAGACGAAGATCCTGCCTTCGCGCGGCAGCCCGGAGCCGGCCGCGAGCATTCCCTTGGCGAACGCCGTCCCGAAGTCCTGGTCGATGCCCATGACCTCACCGGTCGAGCGCATCTCGGGGCCGAGCAGGCTGTCGACGACCTGGCCGTCGCGCGTGCGGAACCGTTTGAAGGGCAGCACGGCCTCCTTGACAGCCACCGGGGCGTGGGCGGGCATCGAGCCCCCGTCGCCGTGCGGCGGCAGCAGCCCCTCCGCGCGGAGCTCCTTGATGGTGGCCCCGAGCATGACCCTGGCCGCTGCCTTGGCGACGGGGACCCCGGTCGCCTTCGCCACGAACGGGACGGTGCGCGACGCGCGGGGATTGGCCTCCAGGACGTAGAGGATGTCCTGGGCCAGCGCGAACTGGACGTTCATCAGGCCGCGCACGCCGATGCCCTCGGCGAGCTTGAGGGTCGCCTCGCGGACGCGTTCCAGCTCGGCCACACCGAGCGTCACCGGCGGCAGGGTGCAGGCCGAGTCGCCGGAGTGGATGCCGGCCTCCTCGATGTGCTCCATGATCCCGCCGAGGTACATCTCCGTGCCGTCGTAGAGCGCGTCCACGTCGATCTCGATCGCGTCGTCGAGGAACCGGTCCACGAGGACGGGGTGCTCGGGGCTCGCAACGGTGGCCCGGGTGACGTAGGTGGCCAGGGTCTCGTCGTCGTAGACGATCTCCATGCCGCGTCCGCCGAGGACGTAGGAGGGGCGCACGAGGACGGGGTAGCCGATCTCGCGGGCGACCTCCACCGCCTCGGCGGCACTGTAGGCAGTGCCGTGCTTGGGTGCCGGCAGCTGCGCCTCGGCCAGGACGCGGCCGAAGGCACCGCGGTCCTCGGCGAGGTCGATGGCCTCCGGGCTGGTGCCGACGATGGGGACGCCGGCCTCCTTGAGAGCCTTGGCCAGACCCAGCGGCGTCTGGCCGCCGAGCTGGACGATGACCCCGGCGACCGGGCCGGCCTGCTGCTCGGCGTGCACGACCTCGAGGACGTCCTCGAGGGTCAGCGGTTCGAAGTAGAGCCGGCTGCTCGTGTCGTAGTCCGTGGAAACGGTCTCGGGGTTGCAGTTGACCATCACGGTGTCGTAGCCCGCCTCGCGCAGGGCGAAGCTGGCGTGGACACACGAGTAGTCGAACTCGACGCCCTGCCCGATCCGGTTGGGACCACTGCCGAGGATGAGGACAGCGGGCTTCTCCCGCGGCGCCACCTCGGTCTCCTCGTCGTAGGTGCTGTAGTGGTACGGCGTCGTGGCAGCGAACTCCGCCGCACACGTGTCGACGGTCTTGTAGACCGGGCGCACGCCGAGGGCGTGCCGCACGCCGCGGACGACCGCCTCCGGCATACCCCGCAACGAGGCGAGCTGCACGTCGCTGAAGCCGTGCCGCTTGGCCAGCCGCAGGAGGGTCGGCGTGAGCTCGGGCGCGGCGACGACCCGGTCGGCGATGGCGTTGACCAGCGCCATCTGGTCGAGGAACCACGGGTCGATGCCGGTGGCCTCGTGGACCTCCTCGACGGACAGGCCGCCGCGCATCGCCTGCTGGACGGTGACGATGCGCCCGTCCGTGGGCGTCCTGGCGGAGTGCAGGAAGGTGCGGGCCTGCTCCTCGCTGGGGGTCGGGCCGTCCCAGTGGAAGGTGCTGTCCTTGCGCTCCATCGACCGCAGCGCCTTCTGCAGCGCCTCGGTGAAGTTGCGGCCGATCGACATCGCCTCACCCACCGACTTCATCGTGGTGGTCAGGGTCGGATCGGCGGCCGGGAACTTCTCGAACGCGAACCGCGGCACCTTGACGACGACGTAGTCGAGGCTGGGCTCGAACGACGCCGGCGTCTCGCGGGTGATGTCGTTGGGCACCTCGTCGAGGGTGTAGCCGATGGCCATCTTCGCGGCGATCTTGGCGATCGGGAACCCGGTCGCCTTGGAGGCCAGCGCGGACGACCGTGACACCCGCGGGTTCATCTCGATGACGATGATCCGGCCGTCGACCGGGTTGACCGCGAACTGGATGTTGCAGCCACCGGTGTCGACACCGACCTCGCGGATGATCGCGATGCCGATGTCGCGCAGCCGCTGGTACTCGCGGTCGGTCAGGGTCAGCGCAGGCGCCACGGTGATCGAGTCACCGGTGTGCACACCCATCGGGTCGAGGTTCTCGATCGAGCAGACCACCACGACGTTGTCGACGTGGTCGCGCATCACCTCGAGCTCGTACTCCTTCCAGCCGGTGATCGACTCCTCGAGGAGCACCTCGGTGACCGGTGAGTACTGCAGGCCGTCTCCGGCGATGCGGCGAAGATCCTTCTCGTCGTAGGCGAAGCCTGAGCCGAGGCCACCCATGGTGAACGACGGGCGGACAACGACCGGATAGCCGAGTTCGGTTGCGGCAGTGAGGCATTCGTCCATCGTGTGGCAGATCAGAGACTTTGCCGACTCCGCGCCGCAGCGCTCTACGACCCCCTTGAACTTCTCGCGGTCCTCGCCGAGCTGGATCGCCTCGACGTTGGCGCCGATGAGGGGGCAGTCGTACTTCTCCAGGACGCCGGACTCGTGCAGGGCGATCGCGCAGTTGAGGGCGGTCTGCCCACCGAGGGTCGCGAGCACCGCGTCCGGGCGCTCGCGGGCGATGATCGCCTCGACGATGTCAGGGGTGATCGGCTCGACGTAGGTCGCGTCCGCGAACTCCGGGTCGGTCATGATGGTGGCCGGGTTGGAGTTGACCAGGATCACCCTGATGCCCTCCTCGCGCAGGACCCGACAGGCCTGCGTGCCGGAGTAGTCGAACTCGCAGGCCTGGCCGATGACGATCGGGCCGGAGCCGATGACGAGAACGCTCTTGATGTCGTCGCGCTTGGGCATCAATTCACCCCACGAAGTTCTGCGCTCGTGCCTCGCTCCGATACTTCACGGGGGCCCCGAATGTCTGGCGAGCTCATACTCCTGCTTTCCATCAGTGTCACGAAACGGTCGAAGAGGTAGCCGGCGTCGTGCGGCCCCGCGGCCGCCTCCGGGTGGTACTGGACCGAGTAGGCAGGCACGTCGAGGCATTCCAGCCCCTCGACGACGTCGTCGTTGAGGCACACGTGCGACACCCGGACCCGTCCGTATGCCGTGCCGTCGGCTTCGTCGGCGGGCGCGGGCACCTCACGGTCGGTCGGGGCGTCGACGGCGAAGCCGTGGTTGTGGGCCGTGACCTCGACCTTGCCGGTGCTGCGGTCCAGCACCGGTTGGTTGATGCCCCGGTGGCCGTACTTCAGCTTGTACGTGCCGAAACCCAGGGCCCGCCCGAGCAGCTGGTTGCCGAAGCAGATGCCGAAGAACGGGATGCGCGAGTCGAGCACCTGGCGAAGCACAGCCACCTCGGCATCGGCGGTCGCCGGGTCACCGGGCCCGTTGGAGAAGAACACCCCGTCGGGGCCGTCCTCCCCCACCGCACGGATGTCCTCGATCGTCGAGGAGGCGGGCAGGACGTGGACCTCGATGCCCTGCTGCGCCATCAGGGTCGGGGTCATCGCCTTGATCCCGAGGTCGAGTGCGGCCACGGTGAACCGTCGTTCCCCGACGGCCGGCACGACGTAGGTCTCCTTGGTGCTCACCTCGGCCGCCAGCGCGGCCCCCTTCATCAGCGGAGCCCGCTGGACGGCGTTGACCAGCTCGGTCACCGGCAGCCCTGCCCGCTCCCCCGAGAAGATGCCGACCCGCATCGCACCCCGCTCGCGCAGGTGCCGGGTCAGGGCACGGGTGTCGATCCCGCTGATGCCCACCACTCCCTGCTCGACCAGTGCGTCCTCGAGCGACCGCTGGGAGCGCCAGCTGGACGGGCGCAGCGCGGGGTCGCGCACGACGTAGCCCGCCACCCAGAACCTGCCCGACTCGTTGTCCTCGTCGTTGACGCCGGTGTTACCGACGTGGGGGGCCGTCATGACGACCACCTGCCGGTGGTAGCTCGGGTCGGTCAGGGTCTCCTGGTAGCCGGTCATCCCCGTGGAGAAGACCGCCTCGCCGACCGTCTGGCCCGTGGCGCCGTAGGTGTCCCCCCGGAAGGTGCGACCGTCCTCGAGGACGAGGAGGGCGGGGGCCCTGTCAAGAGCAGTGGCCAGGTCGAACCCGTGTGCAGCGGCGCTCATGGTGTCGTCTTTCGTTCGGTCTCGGGATCGGTGGGCGCCTCGTCGGCCTGGGTCGTCTCGGCGCCGCCGGCACTCACGGCACTCTCGGTGCTCTCGGTACTGTCGGGGCCGTCTGGCGAGTCACCCGTGTGCCACCACAGGGCCGACTCGACCCGTTCGACGTCCGCCTTGAAACGGGGCAGGAAGCCGGTCTCGTAGACGTCCCCGTTCTCGGCCCGCCACTGCAGCGCCACGAGGCGGTTGGCGCCGACGAACTTGCCGACCATGCCGCGCTCCCGGCGGGCGGAGATGAGTCGGGCGGCCGGGATGATGATGGTGGCCTCGCCCTGCCTGTCGATGCGGACCAGCTCGTCGACGTCTCCGCGACTGACGATGAGGGTCGCCTTGGCACGGTTGCCGAGGCCATCCACCGTCACCCGCTCGAGCCTGCTCTCGGCCGTCGTGGTGCTCACGTAGGTTCCCTCCGCGATGACCTGCGGGGGCTTCTCCTTGAGGGCGGGAGCCTCCAGGGCGTGGTCGCGCGTGGTGCGGTTGCGCTCCAGCGCGATGGCCGCGGACTCGTGCTCGCGCCGCTTGCGCAACCACGCGGCATACAGCAGGGCATAGATCAGGCCGAGGGCCACGAGCATCACGCCCACGGCTTGCAGTCGGGTCACGCGATGGCTCCCTTCTGGGCCGTCACTCGACCGGCGAAGACCGTGGCGTGCACAGCACCCCGCAGGGTGCGCCCGTGCCAGGGGTTGTTGCGGGACAACGACAGCGACGAGCTGCGGTCGACCGTCACGGTGGCCGTCGGGTCGACCAGCGTCAGGTGCGCCGGCGAGCCCTCGACGAGCGCCTGGCCGTGGGAGGTCAGCCCTGCGATGCGGGCCGGCGCCTGCGACATCACGCGCGCCACACCCGCCCAGTCGAGCAGGCCACCGCCCACCATCACGTCGCTCACCACCGACAGCGCCGTCTCGAGCCCGAGCATGCCGAACGCCGCGTCGACGAAAGCGTGCTCCTTGTCGTGCCGGGCATGTGGTGCGTGGTCGGTGGCCACCGCGTCGATGGTGCCGTCGGCGAGCGCGGCGCGCAGGGCGTCGACGTCCTCCTGCGGGCGCAGTGGCGGGTTCACCTTGTAGGTGGGGTCGTAGCCCGCGAGCAGGTCGGTGGTGAGGACCAGGTGGTGGGGCGTGACCTCCGCGGTGACGGCGATCCCCTGGGCTTTGGCCCACCGGATGACCTCCACGGTGCCGGCAGTCGACACGTGCGCGACGTGCACCCGCGAACCCGTGTGCCGGGCCAGCATGACGTCGCGGGCCACGATCGACTCCTCGGCGATGCCGGGCCACCCGGGCAGACCGAGGCGGCCCGAGAGCTCGCCCTCGTGCGCGCAGGCGTGCGGACCGGCGAGGTGGGGGTCCTGGGCGTGCTGGGAGACGACGCCACCGAAGGCGCGGACGTACTCCAGGGCGCGGCGCATGACTCGAGCGTCATGGACGCAGTGGCCGTCGTCGGAGAAGACCGTCACCCGTGCACGGGAGCGGTGCATGAGCCCGAGCTCGGCGAGCTCCTCGCCGTCGAGCCCCTTGGTGACGGCGCCGACGGGCACGACGTCGACCAGCCCGGCCGCGCGCCCCAGGTCGAGGATGCGCTCGGCCGCCTCGGCAGTGTCGGTCACGGGACTGGTGTTGGCCATCGCGAGGATCGCCGTGAAGCCGCCGACAGCCGCCGCGGCCGAACCCGAGCCGATCGTCTCGGCGTCCTCGCGGCCGGGCTCGCGCAGGTGGGTGTGCAGGTCGACCAGACCCGGGAGCGCGACCAGTCCGTCGGCGTCCAGGACATCGGCGCCCTTGGCCGAGCGGATCGACCCCACCTCGGTGATGAGCCCGTCCTCGATCAGCAGGTCCTGGGCGCCCGACCCGAGAAGGTCCGCCCCCGTGACGAGCAGCGTGGCCATCAGCTGTCCTCTCCCTCGTTGCCGGCAAGCAAGTGGTACAGCACCGACATCCGCACCGCGACGCCCGCGCTGACCTGGTCGAGGATCAGCGACTGGGCCCCGTCGGCGGCGTCGGCCGCGATCTCGAGGCCGCGGTTCATCGGGCCCGGGTGGCAGATGACCGCGTCGGGGTTGGCCGCCATGAGGGCATCGAGCCGCGCGCGCGTGAGGCCGTAGCCGACGGTGTACTCGCGGGCCGTCGGGAAGAACCCGCCGCTCATCCGTTCGCGCTGGACCCGCAGCATCATCACCGCGTCGGCGGTGGGCAGGACCGCGTCGAAGTCGTGCGACAGCGCGAAGCCGTCAGCCTGCGCCCACGTCGTGATGCCGCTGGGCATCAGGGTCGGCGGGGCGACGAGCGTGACCCGTGCGCCGAGCGTCTTGAGCGTGATCAGGTTGGAGCGCACCACCCGTGAGTGGGTCAGGTCGCCGACGATGACGACGTGTCGGCCCTCGAGGTCACCGAGGCGGCGCTCCATCGTGTAGGCGTCGAGCAGGGCCTGGGTCGGGTGCTCGTGCATCCCGTCCCCGGCGTTGATGACGTGCGCGTCGACCCACTGGCTGACCTGGTGGGCGGCGCCGCTCGCGTGGTGGCGGATCACGAGGGCATCGACTCCCATCGCCGCCACCGTCAGGACGGTGTCGCGCAGCGACTCCCCCTTGGACGTCGACGAACCCTTGCCACTGATGTTGATGACGTCGGCCGACAGCCACTTTCCGGCGATCTCGAAGGAGCTGCGCGTGCGGGTCGAGTCCTCGAAGAACAGGTTCACGACCGTGCGTCCGCGCAGCGTCGGGAGCTTCTTGACCTCACGCTGCTGGACGCCGTGCATCTCGGACGCGGTGTCGAGGATGGCCCGGACCTGCTCGCGGGACAGGTCAGCGGACGACAGGAGGTGCCGCTTGGTGTGCCGGGGGCCCACCTGCTGCTCGCGCGTCGTGGGGGTGGCGCTGGCGGTGGAGGTGGTGGCGGTCATCGGGCGTCCCCTCCGGCGATGGTGACCTGGTCCTGGACGTGGTCGGGTTCGCTCAGGCGGACTCGCACCTTCTCGGTGCTCGAGGTGGGCAGGTTCTTGCCCACGTGGTCGGCGCGGATCGGCAGCTCACGGTGACCCCGGTCGACGAGAACGGCGAGGCGCACGATGCGCGGACGACCGAGGTCGGACAGCGCGTCCAGTGCGGCGCGGACCGTGCGCCCGGAGTAGAGCACGTCGTCGACGAGCACCACGACCTTGTCGTCGATCCCGCTCGCGGGGATGTCGGTGTGCATCGGGCTGCGGGTCGGCTGCCTGCGCAGGTCGTCACGGTGCATCGTGACGTCGAGGGCACCGACCGCCACCGGGACTCCCTCGACCTCCTCGATAAGGGCGGCCAGCCGGCGCGCCAGCGCGACCCCCCGGGTCGGGATGCCCAGCACGACCAGGTCGGCGGCGCCCTTGTTGTGCTCGAGGATCTCGTGCGCGATCCGCCGCAGCACACGGGCCACGTCGGCCTCGGTCATGACCGTACGGGAGTCGCTGTCCGAGTCATTGCCGGCGCTGCCGGAAGCGTCGACGGAGAGGGAGGCGGGAACGGTGGGTTCAACCGCCGCAGGTGCAGCAAAGTCAGGACGCATCAGCGTCAGGACCTCCTTCCCTGCCTCACAGGACAGGTCGTTAAAGGATGTCTTTCGCGGGTGACTCTACCCGGTGCCGGGACCACGCGGCATACCGGCCCGCCGAGGCGCACCACGCGTTCGGTGCGCAGAGCTCAGGCGAGGGTGGGTTTGACCTCGGCGAGGCGACCGAGCAGGCCGTTGACGAACTTCGGCGAGTCGTCGGTGGACAGGCTCTTGGCCAGCTCGACGGCTTCGGCGATCGCGACGTTCTCGGGGACCTCGGTTGCGTACAGCACCTCGTACGCCCCGAGGCGCAGGATCGCGCGGTCGACGCTGGGCATCCGCTCGAGGGTCCAGCCCTGCGAGTAGGTCGAGAGCAGCTCGTTGATGTCGGTCCAGTGGGCGACCACGCCCTCGACCAGGTCGGAGGTGTACTGGCTGAGCGGTGCCTCGGTGACCGGCTTCGCGAGTCGTTCGGCGAGCAGGTCGCGGGCGTTCAGCCCTCGGTTCTCGGCCTCGAACAGGAGGTCGATCGCGCGCTTGCGTGCCTTCGTCCGTGCGCCCACTTAGTTGACGCGCCCCAGATAGGAGCCGTCGCGGGTGTCGACCTTGACCTTGGCGCCCTGCTCGAGGAACAGCGGGACGTTGATCGTCGCGCCGGTCTCGAGGGTGGCGGGCTTGGTGCCACCGGTGGAGCGGTCGCCCTGCAGGCCCGGCTCGGTGTACGTGATCTCGAGGACGACCGAGGTGGGCAGCTCGACGTAGAGGACGGTGCCCTCGTGCGTCGCGACCTGGGCGCTCTGGTTCTCCAGGAGGTAGTTGGCGACGTCGCCGACGACGCTCTCCGGGATGTGGATCTGGTCGTAGGTCGACCCGTCCATGAAGACGTAGTCGGTACCGTCCTTGTAGAGGTACTGCATGTCACGCCGGTCGACGTTGGCGGTCTCGACCTTCAGCCCCGCGTTGAACGTCTTGTCGACG
This sequence comes from Pedococcus sp. P2_F6, assembly GCF_056403675.1. Taxonomy (NCBI): domain Bacteria; kingdom Bacillati; phylum Actinomycetota; class Actinomycetes; order Micrococcales; family Intrasporangiaceae; genus Pedococcus; species Pedococcus sp. P2_F6. Next base: position 346,895 of record NZ_JBFUEZ010000001.1, on the reverse strand, counting down.
ACCTTGCCGGACAGGACGTGCTTGAGCTTGGTGCGCACGAAGGCCGGGCCCTTGCCGGGCTTGACGTGCTGGAACTCCACGACGGCCCACAGCTGGCCCTCGAGGTTGAGGACCATGCCGTTCTTGAGGTCGTTGGTCGATGCCATGCGGGTGTCACTCTCTGTTTGGGTGCGCAGACTGGTCAGGACTCAGTCCACGAGCCGGTATGCCGCATGGCTGAGCGCGCGCGGCAGTCCCGGAAAGGTTCGGGGTGGGAATCGCCGGACAGTCTAGCCGTCGGCCGCACGCTCCCCCGAATCGCTGCGCAGCCCCACCCGACCCCACAGCCCACCCCACGCAGCCAGCCCGGGTCGGTAACCGCCCGAGGTCGGCTGGACCGCACGCCTAGGCTGGGTGGATGACAGCCACCGACACCGCCCAGGACATGAGCTACCGCGCGCTCGGGTCGAGCGGCCTCATGGTCAGTGCCCTCGGCGTGGGCTGCAACGCCTTCGGCCGCAGAGTGGACCAGGTCGGGGTGGGCTCGATCCTGGCCGCCGCCCGCGACGCCGGCGTGACGCTGCTCGACACCGCCGACATCTACGGAGGCGAGCCCGGGCAGAGCGAGTCGATGCTGGGCGAGGCACTGCGGGGTCAGCGGGACGAGTTCGTGCTGGCGACCAAGTTCGGGATGGACATGCAGGGGGCCAACGGCGAGGACTTCGGAGCGCTGGGTTCGCGCCGCTACGTCCGTCGCGCGGTCGAGGCCAGCCTGCGCCGGCTGCAGACCGACCACATCGACCTGTACCAGCTGCACCGGCCCGACCCGCTGACTCCGCTCGAGGAGACCCTAGAAGCGCTCACCGACCTGGTCCGCGAGGGCAAGGTGCTCTACCTCGGGTGCTCGAACTTCGACGGTTGGCAGGTCGCCGACGCCTCGTGGACGTCGTCGACGGCGGGTCTGGCCTCCTTCGTGTCCGTCCAGAACGAGTACTCGCTCCTCGACCGCTCGGTCGAGGACGAGGTGACGCCTGCCTGCGAACGCTTCGGGCTCGGCATCCTGCCGTTCTTCCCCCTGGCCCGTGGCCTGCTCACGGGAAAGTACCGGCGAGGTGCAGTCGCGCCTGAGGGTTCGCGCGCGGCGCTGGAGTCAGACCGGGCCGGGTGGCTCGCGGAAGCGGACTGGGACCGGGTCGAGGCGCTGCAGGGCTTTGCCGCCGAGCGCGACGTCGAGCTGCTGGACGTCGCCATCGGCGGTCTCGCCGCGCAGCCGGCCGTCACGTCGGTCATCGCCGGGGCGACGACCGCGGAGCAGGTGACCCGCAACGCCCGCGCCGCGGGCTGGCAGCCCACCGCCGCTGACCTCGTCGCGCTCGACGAGCTCTGAGCGGCGACGCCTCAGCGAGGTGCACCGGGTGACGACACGGCATACCCCCGGCGTGCTGAGGTGCGACGGCGGGGTCAGACACCGATCGTCAGGTTGGCCACGTAGCCGTCGGTGATGTTTCCGGTGACGGTGGCGAGCTGGTAGATCCCGCCGTCGTTGCCGAACACCATGTCCTGGGTCACGGAGGTCCGGGCGAGGTTCTGGACGCTGGCCTCGTAGCCCGTGGTCGCGTAGACCTCCTTGCAGGCCGCCTCCGGAAGGGCGATCTGCGAGGTCTTGACGATCTGGCCGCTGCTCGTCGCGTCGTCCACCGACGAGTAGACCTCGAAGTGGATGTGGGGCCAACGCCCGTCGTAGGCCGCGGGGAAGATGCTGGTGTACGTCGCCATCCCCGCCGCGTTCGTCGCCTGTACGCCGCGCAGGTAGTTCTCATCCTCGACGCCCTGGGAGTACAGCGAGTACTGACCGTCGCGGTTGCAGTGCCACAGGTAGACCGCCGCGCCCTGCATGGCTGCGTAGCCGTTGCCGCCGTCGGTCACCGTGAGGTTGATCGTGAGCGGGATGCCCTCGGCCCTGGTCGTCGACGAACCGAAGCTGGTGGTGATGTCGGAGCGCACGATGCCGGAGTCGTCGAGGACATTGGGGCCGTTCGAGCCGTCGCCCGGGTAGGGCCCTCCGGTCTCGTCGGGCACCTCGGCCTTCGGCGTCGCGCCTGAGGCGCTGGAACCCGAAGCGCTGCTCGTGGGGGAGCCGGAGGTGCCCGAGCCGGCGGACGTCCCACACGCGGCCAGCGCCGCTCCGGCGCCGAGCCCGCCGAGCAGGCCCAGGACTCGCCGACGGCCCAGCAGCGTAGCCACGTCGAACTCCAGGCCACGGTCGTGTCGGTCGTCGTGGGCGTTGCCGAAGTGGTCGACGCCGTGATCCTCTGAATTCTGGTTCGCGCTCATGCCCCCACTGTGGGCGATCCGGCCATCCACCTCTTGTGTGGCTGCTGTGCGCTGTCTGTGAGCCCCGAGGTTGGGCTGCTGGTCAGTCGCGGCTTATCTCGGCGTACGCAGCCTGGAGCAGGGCAGGATCCGGCCCCTCCAGCCGGACCGGTCTGGCCAGCCCGGACAGGATGACGAACCGGAGCAGCGACCCGCGCGACTTCTTGTCGCGCCTCATCGCGTCCAGCAACTGCGGCCACTTGTCGCCCCGGTAGGACACCGGCAGACCCAGCGAGCCCAGGATCGACCGGTGCCGCTCCACCAGGGCGTCGTCCATCTTCCCCGCGAGGCGGGCGAGCTCGGCGACGTAGACCATGCCGATCGACACCGCGGCCCCGTGCCGGAACGCATAGCGCTCGACCTGCTCGACCGCGTGCCCGAAGGTGTGGCCGTAGTTCAGGATCTCTCGCAGGTCGGCCTCCTTGAGATCCTGCGAGACCACGTCCGCCTTGACCTGGACGGCGCGCTCGATGAGGTCGCGGACGTGCGGACCGTCGGCCCGCTTCACTGCGTCGGGGTCGGCCTCGACCAGGTCGAGGATGACGGGGTCGGCGATGAAACCGCACTTGACGACCTCTGCCAGCCCGGCCACGAAGTCATGGGTCGGCAAGGTCTCCAGCGTCGCGAGGTCGCACAGCACCCCGGCCGGGGGGTGGAACGACCCGACGAGGTTCTTGCCCTCGGGTGTGTTGATCCCGGTCTTGCCGCCCACGGCCGCATCGACCATGGCGAGCAGGGTCGTGGGGACGTGCACGACCTTGATGCCGCGCAGCCAGGTCGCCGCGACGAACCCCGCGAGATCGGTGGTCGCCCCTCCCCCGACGCTCACGATGGCGTCGGAGCGGGTGAACCCGGCTTGTCCCAGGACACCCCACAGGAAGGCGGCGACCTGCGCGGTCTTGGCTTCCTCGGCGTCAGGCACTTCCGCGGCATACGCCTCGAAACCCTTGGCCACCAACGCTTCGCGCACGCCCTCGCCCGTGGCCGCGAGTGCCCGCGGGTGCACCACGAGCACTCGCTGGACTCCCTCGCCGACCAGTCCGGGCAGCTCGTCGAGGAGGCCGGTGCCGATGACGACGTCGTAGTCCCCTCCGACGCTGATGCGGGTGGTGCTCATGCCTGCCCTCCAGTGGGTGCGCCGAGGAACGCCAGGATCTCCTCGACCACGGCGGCGGGCTTGCGGCCCGCCGTGTCGACCCTCAGGGTGGCCAGCCGCTGGTAGGTCGGTCGGCGCTCGTTCATCATCTTGGTCCAGCTCGCCCGGGGGTTGACCATGAGCAGCGGGCGACTGGCGTCGAACCCGATCCGTCGCGCGGCGTCCGCGATGCCCACGTCGAGGAAGACCACGGTGTGCCCGGCCAGGGCGGCCTGCACCTCGGGGTCCATCGGCGCTCCGCCTCCGACCGACAGGATCCCGGGCTCCTGCGCCAGGGAGCGCAGCACCTCGGCGCGCTCGAGCTCGCGGAAGTGGGCTTCGCCGTGGTCGACGAACACGTCTGCGATCGACTGCCCCGCGGCTGCCTCGACGGCGCGGTCGGTGTCGTGCCAGGCAAGGTCGAGAGCTTTGCCGAGACGGCGGCCGATCGTGCTCTTGCCCACCCCGGGCGGCCCGATCAGGACCACGCGGGGTCCGGCTGTGCCGCTCACCACGTGCGCATCGCCTCGGGGATGGAGGCGAGGTATGCCGCGTGGTTGCGAGCCGTCTCGGTCACCGAGTCCCCACCGAACTTCTCGAGGCAGGCCTGCGCGAGCACGAGGGCCACCATCGCCTCGGCCACCACTCCGGCCGCCGGCACCGCGCACACGTCTGAGCGCTGGTGGATCGCCTTGGCCGCCTCGGCGCCCGTGGTGTCGACGGTGTCGAGGGCGCGGGGCACTGTCGAGATGGGCTTCATCGCGGCACGCACGCGCAGGACGTCACCGGTCGACATGCCACCCTCGGTGCCCCCGGCGCGTCCGGTGCGCCGCTGGATGACTCCGGATGCGTCGCGCTCCATCTCGTCGTGGGCAGCAGACCCACGACGGGCTGCGGTGCGGAAGCCGTCGCCGACCTCCACACCCTTGATGGCCTGGATGCCCATGAGGGCCGCGGCGAGCTGGGCATCGAGCCGCCGGTCCCAGTGGACGTGCGAACCCAGGCCCGGCGGCAGCCCGTAGGCCACGACCTCCACGACGCCGCCGAGGGTGTCGCCGTCCTTCTTGGCCGCCTCGACCTCGGCCACCATCGCCGCGGAGCCAGCAGGGTCGAGGGTGCGCACGGGGTCGGCGTCGATCTGCTCGACCTGGTCGGGGGTCGGCAGCGGTGCGTCCTCGGACACGCCCGCAGCGCCGATGGCGACCGTGTGCGAGACGAGCCGGATGCCATAGGCCTGGTCGAGGAAGCGGGACGCCACCTCACCCAGGGCGACCCGGGCGGCCGTCTCGCGGGCGGAGGCCCGCTCGAGCACCGGCCGCGCGTCGTCGAAGCCGTACTTCTGCATGCCGACGAGGTCGGCGTGGCCCGGGCGCGGTCGGGTCAGGGGTCGGTTGCGGGCGACCTCCTTCTCGGCGTTCACGTCGTCGGACGCGGCGTAGGCCTCTTCGGACACGGGGTCGGGAGACATCACCGTCTCCCACTTCGGCCACTCGGTGTTGCCGATCCGGATGGCGACGGGGGACCCCATGGTCACGCCGTGGCGCAGACCTCCGAGGAACTCGACGTCGTCCTGCTCGAACTTCATCCGAGCGCCACGGCCGAAGCCGAGTCGGCGGCGGGCCAGTGCGGCGGCAACGTCCTTGGTCGTCACCTCGACCCCGGCCGGGAGACCCTCGATCGTCGCGAGGAGGGCCGGGCCGTGGGACTCACCTGCGGTCAACCAGCGAAGCATGTCCCGATCCTCCCATGCAGGGCACGGGCCGGTTCGGCTAGGCCAGCACGTGGTACTCGACCGCCAGCGCCACGAAGGCGCCGGCGAGCATCGACGGCCCGAACGCGATGTGCGAGCGCAGCCCGACCCGTTGCCCGACGAGCATGACGAGCGCGACCACCCCGCCCACGATGAAGCCCGCCAGCAGCGCCACGACGGCGTGCCCCACCCCGAGCCACCCCAGCAGGAGCCCGATGAGCCCGGACAGCTTGACGTCGCCGAAACCCAGCGAGCTCGGGGAGACGAACGCGAGGACGAAGTACAGGACGTACAGGGCGGCCATGCACACGAGCGCCCGCACCAGGGCCCGCCAGTCGCCCAGGCCGGCGGTGGCGACGACCACCAGCACCAGCAGGGCCGGGTAGGCGGGCAGGACCAGTCCGTCCGGCAGGCGGTGCACGTCCGCGTCGATCCACACCAGCCCGACGGCCAACCACGCGAACAGCAGGTATGCCGGGGCGGCGGCCCAGCCCGCGAGGTCACCGATCCGCCAGCCCACCAGTGCCCAGAGCAGGGCCAGCGCGACCGCGGGCCACCACCAGTGCCGTGGCGGGGCTCCGGCCTCGTCGGACTCGATGCGGTAGCCCGCCTCGGCCAGCGACCGTCCCGTCACCGCTCCGAGGCCTGCCCCCGCCACGGCCAGCAGGACGACCACCCAGGCCGCGACGCCCGAGCCGTTGGCGAGCTCGATCATCGGCCGAGCGCCTGTCGCCCGGCGGCGTACATCGCCTGGACGGGCGCCTGCTCACCGGTGAACAGGCGGAACTGCTCGGCAGCCTGGTAGACCAGCATGTCGAGGCCGGACACCACGTCCATGCCCACGGCGGCGGCGGCGCGGGCCAACGGGGTCGGCCAGTCGGCGTACACGACGTCCATGAGGGTGCCATGTCGTCTGCCGACGCCCAGTGCCTGGGCAGCCACCTCACCCGCTGCCGGCGGAAGGGTGCTGATCACGAGTCCGCCGCGGTGGCCCCTGCCCCACGACGCCAGTGGGACGACCTCCACCGCGATCCCGGCATGCACCGCGAGCCTCAGGGTCTCGGGCCGGGGTTCAGCGCGCACAGCGAGCCTCATCCGCTCCACCCCCAGCGCACCGAGGGCGATGACGGCCGAGCGCGCGGTGGCGCCCCCGCCGAGCATGGTCGCCACACCACCGTGGTCGATGTCCGCCAGCGACGCCTCGATCCCCCGGACGTCGGTGTTGTGGGCGTCCCACCCGCCGTCCTGGCGGCGCACCAGCGTGTTGACCGCACCAGTGACGCGAGCGGTCTCGGTCACGGTCGTGGCCACGGTGAAGGCGACCTCCTTGAGCGGCATGGTGAGGCTGAGCCCCCGCCACGAGTCGTCGAGACCAGCCACCCACTCGGAGAGCTCAAGCTCGCGGACCTCGTGCGCGGCATACGTCCAGTCGGCGAGGCCCAACGTGCGGTAGCCGGCACGGTGCAACACCGGTGACAGGGAGTGCGCCACCGGTGATCCGAGGACCGCCGCGCGGCGCGGGTCAGCCACCGCCCTCGCACTTCGGCTTGTTGGCGTCGCACCACTCCTGGCGCTGGGCGTTGTTGCGGTCGTGCTCGGCCTGGGTCACGGCGAAGAGCGTCTCGCCGGTGTCGTAGTTGACGGTCACGAAGTAGAACCACGGCCCCGGGGTGGGGTGGGCGGCTGCTTCGATGGCCTTGGCGCCCGGGCTGCTGATCGGGCCCGGGGGCAGGCCCTTGAAGGCGTAGGTGTCGTAGCGGCTGGACTTCGCGGAGTCGTACTCGGTCTTGGTCAGGTTGCCCCGCTTCTGCAGGGCGAAGTTGACCGTCGAGTCCATCTGCAGCAGCCCGACCGTCGGGCCGTTCGGGTTGTCGAGGCGGTTCTCGACGACGCGGGCGACCTTGCCGCGGTCGGCGACCCCGGCCTCGCCCTCGACGATCGAGGCCACGATGAGGGTCTTCTGGAAGTCGGCTTCGCTGACCCCGGCCTTCTCGAGCTGGGCGACCGCCTGGGCCACCATGATCTTGAGCTGCTGCGTGGCCGTCGCCTTGACGGGGAACTCGTACGTCGCGGGGTACAGGTAGCCCTCGACGTTGCCCTTGGCGCCCGCCGGGAGCCCAAGGGCCTGGGGGTTCTTCGCCGCCGCCGTGTACTCCGCGACGGGTACGCCCGTGCCCTTGGACAAGGCCGCGAACACCTCGCTCTTCCACAGTCCCTCACGCACCGTGACCCGGGGGACGCTGCGGTTCTTGGAGTCCACGAGGATCGCGAGCGCCGCCTTGGCGGACATCTGCTTCTTCATCGTGTAGCTGCCCGGCTGGATCGCGGCCGCCCGTGTGTCGGCCGCAGCGGCGTCGAGGTACGCCTTGGCCGTCTTGACCACGTCGGCCTTCTGCAGGGTCGCGCCGATGGCGCGCCCCGTGTCGCCGTCGTTGACGACGATCTGCACCTCGCCGGTGCCCGGCCCCGGGTAGTCGTTGCTCTCGAGGAACCCCTCGACCATCGGACGCAACACCGTGTATGCCGCGAACGCGGCCACCGCGACGATCACCAGCGCCACGAACAGGCATCCGGTGCGACGCCCCCTGCGGCGCGGTCGGCGCGTGGCGCGACGACGGTCCGCTCGGCTGCGGACCTCGGGCTGGCTGCCGTGCGCGTCCTCGTGCCCCCCGAAGATCGAGTGCTCCAAGTGGGGGTCGGTCATCGCCGCCTGTCCTTCGTCCTGGGCTTGCGCCCACCTGTCCTGACCAGCTCCCCGGGCGGTCGCCCGGAGTTGCGCTCCGTGTCGAGGGCGGCCTGCAGGATGAGGACTGCAGCAGCCTGGTCGACGACCGAGCGCTGCCGCCGACCGTCGACCCCACTCTCGCGGAGGTTGCGGTGGGCATCGACCGTCGTGAGTCGCTCGTCGACCAGACGGACGGGCACGGGGGCGATGCGCACCGACAGCCGCCCAGCATACGTGCGGGCGGTCTCTGCGGCGGCCCCTTCCCCGCCTGCGAGGGTGCGGGGCAGCCCGACCACGACCTCGACGGCCTCCAGCTCGGTCACGATGCCGGCCACTTCCTCGAGGTCGGTCGGTGCGTCAGCGGTGTCGTCGGGATCGCGCGCCACGGTCCGCACCGGCGTCGCCAGCAGGGCGGACGGGTCACTCGCCGCGACGCCGACACGCACGCTGCCGACGTCGATGCCCACCCGCCGGCCGGGGCGGGTGGGCATCGAGGTCGAGGTGGACTGGTTCACCCAGGTCCCTGGGTCGCCGCCTGCACGGCACGGTCGATCTGCCCGAGCGCCTCGCCGGTGCGGCTGGGGTCGGTGCCACCGCCCTGCGCCAGGTCGTCCTTGCCGCCTCCGCCGCCGCCGAGGGTCTGGGCCGCCAGGCGCACGAGCGCTCCCGCCTTGACTCCCCGGTCGCGAGCGCCTGCGTTGGTGGCCACCACGATGGCCGGGCGACCACTGGCCACTCCCGTCAGGGCCACGACTGCCGGGGCTGCGTCGCCGAGGCGGCCCCGCAGGTCCAGCACCATCGTGCGCAGGTCGTCGGCGGTCGTCCCGTCGCCGGCATCGTGCGTCAGCACCCGGACGCCGTCGACGTCGTGGGCGTACCCGACCAGCTTGCCGGTCGCCGCCTGGACCTGTTCCCGGCGCAGCTTCTCCAGCTCGCGCTCGGCGTCGCGGACGCGCGCCACGAGCGCGGCAACCCGCTCCTTGAGCTCGCCCGGCTGCACCTTGACGATGTCCGTGAGCTCGGCGACCAGGGCTCGCTCCTTGGCGAGGTAGTGCAGCGCGTCCATGCCGACGAAGGCCTCGAGACGTCGCACACCCGATCCCACCGACGACTCGCCGGTGACTGTCAGCGCGCCGATCTGGCTCGAGTGCCCGACATGCGTGCCACCGCAGAGCTCGCGCGACCAGGGGCCGCCGATCTCGATCACACGGACCTGCTCGTCGTACGTCTCGCCGAACAACGCGAGCGCGCCGAACTTCCGCGCCTCCGGCAGGGTCATGTACTGGGCGGAGACGGGGAGGTCCTGGCGGACGGCGAGGTTCGCGACCTCCTCGATCTCGCTGCGGGTCTCGGGCGACAGGCCCTGCCCCCACGCGAAGTCGAGCCGCAGGTAGCCGGGCTTGTTGTAGGAGCCGGACTGGAGGGCCGTGGGGCCGAGCACCTGACGCAGGGCCGCGTGCACGACGTGGGTGCCCGAGTGGGCCTGGCAGGCCGAGATGCGCCAGTCGGCGTCCACCTCGGCAGACACGTCCTGACCGGTCCGCAGCGGACCGGTGAGCACCTCGACGGTGTGCGCCACCAGGCCCTTGACGGGGCGCTGGACGTCGACGACCTTGAGGTGCGCGCCGTCGGCGGTGATGACACCCTCGTCCGCGATCTGGCCACCGGACTCGGCATAGAACGGGGTGCGGTCGAGCACGACCTGGCCCCGCTGGCCCGGCTCGAGCTCCTCGACGCGCTCGCCGTCCACGACGATCCCGAGCACCCTCGCGTCGCTGGTCAGCTCCTGGTAGGCACGCCAGTCGGTCGCGCCGAGCGCTCGCAGGTCCTTCCAGACCTCGGTGTTGGCGTGGCCGCCCTTCTTGGCCTTGGCGTCGTCCTTGGCTCGGTTGCGCTGCTCCTCCATCAGCCGGGTGAAGCCCGCACGGTCCACCGTGAGGCCCTGCTCGGAGGCCATCTCCAGAGTCAGGTCGATGGGGAAGCCGTAGGTGTCGTGAAGTCGGAACGCCTGGTCCGCGGGCAGCTCGTCCGTCTTCACAATCGAGGCGGTCTCTTCGACGGAGAGGGTGCCGGTGTCGCCGGCCTTGATCTTCGCGATCGCGGTGTCGAGGATGGTCGTGCCGGAGGCGAGGGTGCGACGGAAGGCCTCCTCCTCGGCATACGCGATCTGGGAGATGCGGTCGAAGCCCGCCTCGAGCTCGGGGTAGGAGTTCTTCATCCGCTCGACGGAGACCGGCAGCAGCAGCGGCAGGCTGGGCTCGTCATACCCGAGCAGGCGCATCGAACGCACCGCTCGGCGCAGCATGCGGCGCAGCACGTAGCCGCGGCCCTCGTTGCCGGGGGTCACGCCGTCACCGATGAGCATCAGCGACGACCGCACGTGGTCGGCGACGACCCGCAGCCGGACGTCGTCGGGGTGCGACTCGCTGGCCGCGTGGCCGGAGTGCGCGCCGTACTTCTTGCCGGTGAGCTCGGCCGCGCGGTCGAGGACGGGGTAGACCTCGTCGATCTCGTAGAGGTTGTCGACCCCCTGGAGCAGGGTCGCCATCCGCTCGAGACCCATGCCGGTGTCGATGTTCTTCTTCGGCAGCTCACCGGAGATGTCGAAGTCGTCCTTGGCGCGGACCGCGGACAGCTCGTACTGCATGAAGACGAGGTTCCAGAACTCGAGGTAGCGGTCCTCGTCGACGGCCGGGCCACCCTCGCGCCCGTACTCCGGCCCGCGGTCGAGGTAGAGCTCACTGCACGGGCCACCAGGGCCGGGCACACCCATGTGCCAGTAGTTGTCGAGCTTGCCGCGCCGGGTGATCCGCTCCGCGGGGATGCCGATCATCCGGTGCCACAGGTCGTAGGCCTCGTCGTCGTCCTCGTAGACGGTGGGCCAGATCTTGTCGGGGTCCAGGCCGTAGCCACCCTGCCCCTGGGGCGTCGTGATGAGGTCCCACGCGAACTGGATGGCGCCTTCCTTGAAGTAGTCGCCGAACGAGAAGTTGCCGTTCATCTGGAAGAACGTGCCGTGGCGGGAGGTCTTGCCGACCTCTTCGATGTCCCCCGTGCGGACACACTTCTGCACCGACGTGGCGCGGTCCCACTGCGGAGCCTGCTGTCCCAGGAAGTACGGCTTGAACGGCACCATGCCGGCGTTGACGAACAACAGGTTGGGGTCGTCATAGACGAGCGGCGACGAGGGGACGATCGTGTGGCCCTTGCTCTCGTAGAACGAGAGAAAGCGGCGCCTGATCTCGGCGGTTTCCATGAAAGTACTCAGTCCTTAGGCGCATGCGGGGCCACCGACGGGCCGGCATGACGAATCGTACGGGCAAACAACAGGGGTGTGCCGGGGCGACGGCGCGGGTGCGCCAACGCCCCTATGAAGCTCGTCCGCCCCGGGGGCCCGTGGGGTCGTCCAGCAGGGCCCGCGCCGAGGCAGCGTCGAGGCGTGCCGCGCTCGCCTCGGGGTCGTCGGCGGTGCCGGCATCGATGCCCAGCGCCAGACGCAGCTCGCCCTCGCGCTCGGCCATGCCCTCGCGGACGGCGGCTGCGAGCTCGCGCAGGCCGTCGCCGAAGTCGGCCAGCCCGTGCGCGACCCCGGTCGGCGTGTAGGCCTCGGCGGCCTTGCTGACCTTGCGCACGGCATACACACCGGCTGCGGCGCCCAGCGCCACCCAGAACAGACGTGCCACGGTGATCAGCCCCTGCGGCGGCGACGGCCGCCAGCGCTGCGGGTGTTCTTGGCACCCAAGGCCGATCGGACCCCGTACGTGAAGGCTGCGACCTTCACGACCGGCGAGCCGAGCGTGGCCGCGAACAGGGCGGTGAGCGCGCTGGCGTTCGTGGTGATCGCCGAGACGTTGGTCGTGATGCCGTCGACCCGGGCCAGCTGCTCGTTGGTCAGGCTGACGGTGTCGGTGAGCTTGAGCAGGGTCGGCTGGACGTTCTCCGTGGTGCTGCGCAGGCTGACCCTCGTCTCGTCGAGGATCTTGCCGGCCTTGCCGATGACGCTGCCCAGTCGGAAGACGAGGAACGCAAAGGCCAGCGCCGCGATGGTGCCCGCGATGTCGCCCAAACTCACTGAATCCATGCGGGCACCCTACCCCGCACCCGACGGCGTCACGAGCGGCGGATGCGGGACTTCAGCCACTCCCACCGGGGGCCGAGGCGCTCCTCGAAACCGCGGTCGGTCGGCCGGTAGTAGTCGGTCCCGCCCTGCAGGTCGTCGGGCAGGTAGTCCTGACGCGCGACCCCGTCGGGCTCGGTGTGGGCGTAGACGTAGCCGTCGCCGTGCCCCAACCGGGTCGCACCGGCATACCCGCTGCCGCGCAGCGAGGGCGGCACCGCCCCACCTCGGCCGGCGCGGATGTCGGCGATGGCCTCGTTGATGCCGGTGTACGCCGCGTTGCTCTTGGGTGCGAGGGCGTTGTGGACCACGGCCTGGGCGAGGATGATCCGCGCCTCCGGCATCCCGATCTGCGCGACAGCGTGCATGGCGGCAACGGCGGTCTGCAGCGCGGTGGGGTCGGCCATCCCGACGTCCTCCGACGCTGCGATGACGATGCGGCGCGCGATGAACCGCGGGTCCTCCCCTGCTTCGAGCATGCGGGCGAGGTAGTGCAGCGCGGCATCCACGTCTGAGCCCCGCATGGACTTGATCAGGGCCGAGGCGACGTCGTAGTGCTGGTCGCCGGTGCGGTCGTACCGCACGCTCGCGAACGCCACCGCCTGCTCGGTGTGCGCGAGCGTGATCTCGACAGGGCCGTCCACCTCGGCGCCAGCGGGTATGCCGTCCTGCGCCACTCCCGCAGCCGCCTCCAGCGCCGTGAGGGCTCGTCGGGCGTCACCGCCGGAGATCCGCACGAGGTGAGCCGTCGCGTCGTCGGCCAGGGCGTACTCCCCCGCCAACCCACGCTCGTCGGCGATCGCGGCCGCGAGGACGTCGGCCACCTCCTCGTCGGACAGGGACGTCAGGGTGATGAGCATCGAGCGGGACAGCAGCGGCGCGATGATCGAGAAGGACGGGTTCTCCGTGGTGGCCGCGACGAGGATGACCTGCCTGGTCTCGACGCCGGGCAGCAAGGCGTCCTGCTGGGCCTTGGTGAACCGGTGGATCTCGTCGAGGAAGAGCACCGTCTGGCGGTCGTACAGGTCGCGCTCCCGCGCGGCCTGGTCCATGACGGCACGGACGTCCTTGACGCCGGCGGTCACGGCCGACAGCTCGACGAACCGGCGGTCTGCGGCCGTCGCGACGAGGTGCGCGAGGGTCGTCTTGCCCGTGCCGGGCGGGCCCCAGATGATCGCGCTGAGCGCCCCCGCCGATCCGCCGGACCCCTCGATCAGCCGACGCAACGGGCTCCCGGGCCGAAGCACGTCGGACTGACCGCGGACCTCATCCAGCGATCGCGGCCGCATGCGGACGGCCAGGGGTGGCAGGGAGGCACCCGACGGCATGCCGTCGCCGTCCCGAACGGACGCGGCCACACCGAACAGGTCGTCGTCGGCACCAGTTCCCACGGGTGGCAGGCTATCCCCCGTGACCGACGCGCCCGACCACGCCAACCCGGCCACCAGTCACCCCGACCGATCCGCGTCCGCCCTCTCCCACCTCGGCGGCCTCGTGGGGCGCCACCCGAAGACCGTCATCGTGGTCTGGCTGGTGGCCGTCGTCGCGGCCTTCGCGGGGGCCACCGGTGCTTTCGGGAACCAGTCGTTGTTCGACCGCCTGCAGTCCGGCGAGCCGTCCGTCGCCGGGGAGAACCTCCAGGGTCGCGACCAGCTCGTGGCCGCGGGCCGGTCGGCCACGTCGACCTACATCCTCCAGGTGACCGGGGCCGATGCCGCCGCGCCCTCGGCAGTCGCGGCCGTCCGCTCCGCAGCCGAGGCGATCGGTCGCATCGACGGGGTGGCCTCGGTCGCCGCGCCGCAGCTCGTGCCCACAGGGCTGGACAGCCCCGCCTCCAAGGCGCTGCTGCCGACCTCCGGGGACGGGTTCGCAGTGGTGGTGAGTTTCGAGCGCGGGCTCACGGGCGAGGAGCGCGACCGGACTCAGACCCAGGTCGACAAGCAGTTCCACTCCCTCGTCGCCTCCGTGCCCGGCGCCAAGGGCACGACGGGTGGGCTGTCCGACCTCATCGAGGCGATCACGTCCCAGGTGGAGGTCGACCTGCGGGCCGGCGAGGGGATCGCGCTACCGATCAGCTTCCTGGTGATGGTGCTCGTCTTCGGTGGTTTCGTGGCAGCCGGGATGCCGATCATCGGGGCGATCGCCTCCATCGCCGGCGCGCTCGGGTCGCTGCTCGGGTTCTCGCACGTCATCGACCTCGACGCCACCGTCGTCAACGTCGTCACGGTCCTCGGGCTGGGCCTGTGCATCGACTACGGGCTCCTCACGGTCAGCCGCTTCCGCGAGGAGCTGCGCAGCCGGGTGCAGGGTCGCCCTGCGGCCGAGATCACGCGCGACGAGGTTCTCGCGTCGGTGGCCCGCACCGTGGACTCGGCCGGCCGGACCGTCGTCTTCTCCGGCCTGACCGTCGCGATCTCCCTCGGCGGCCTGCTCGTGTTCGAGGCGTCGATCCTCAAGGCCATCGGCTCCGCCGGCCTCTCGGTGGTCCTCGTGGCCATGCTCGTGGCCCTCACCCTGGTCCCTGCGCTCTGCGTCGTCGGGGCGCGACGACTGCTGAGGCGCGGCACCGAGCAGGCCCCCGACGAGGGCGTCTTCTCCCGCCTCGCCACCCGCGTGTTCCGTCATCCGCTGCTCGTCATCGTCGCCGTGCTCGCCGTCCTCGGAACCCTTGCCGCCCCCGCCCTCCACCTCCGCCTGACCTCCTCCGGCAAGGAGCTGCTGCCGGTCAGCGCACCGCAGCGTGAGTTCTTCACGGCGCTCGAACGCCACTACCCCCAGCTGTCCGGTCCCGACGTCGAGGTGGTCGCCCAGGCGGGGCTCCAGCAGACCCAGTCGTATGCCGCCTCGCTCCCCGTCGTCGACGGGCAGCGCCTCACCGGCCGGGTCGAGAGCGTCAACGCCGGTCTGACCGTCGTCGAGATCGACACCCCGGGCGGCGCGCTCGACGACGGCGCGCGTGACGCCGTGACCGCGCTGCGGGCCGACCGCCCGGACTTCCCCACCACGGTGATCGGTGAGGCCTCGGGCCTGCGGGACTTCACCGACTCACTGCGCGAACGCGCGCCCATCGCCTTCGCGCTGGTGGCCCTCGCCACCCTCGTCCTGCTGTTCCTCATGACCGGGTCGGTCGTCATCCCGATCAAGGCCCTGCTCATGAACGTCGTGTCACTCGGCGCCAGCCTGGGTGTCGTCGTGTGGATCTTCCAGCAGGCTCACCTCGAGGGGCTCTTGCACTTCGACTCGGTCGGGGCGATCGAGTCGACGATCCCGATGCTCGTGCTGGCCTTCGGATTCGGGCTGTCGATGGACTACGAGGTCTTCCTGCTGTCCCGCATCGTCGAGCTGCACGAGCGAGGCGTCGGCAACGACCAGGCCGTCATCGCGGGTCTGCAGCGGTCGGGACGGATCATCACGTCCGCGGCGGTGCTCGTCGTCATTGTCTTCTCCGGGTTCGTCGCCGGGCAGCTGCTCGTCATCAAGGAGACCGGCGTCGGCCTCGCCGTGGCGGTGCTGCTCGACGCGACCCTCGTCCGGATGCTGCTCGTGCCCGCCACGATGGCGCTGCTCGGAGACTGGAACTGGTGGGCGCCCCGGGGGCTGCGGCGCTGGCACGCCCGCTTCGGGATCACCGAATGACGTTGCGGCAGATCACGTCCCACGATGCCCTCCTCGACGCCACCGGTGGCAGCGCGTTCATCCGCTACGACATCCCGTCGCCGTTGGAAGGGACCGGCTACTCGCTCGGTGACGCCGTGGCCCTCCCCCGGCGCACCCACACCCGCCGGCTCGGGATGCTGGTCCTGGGACCCACCTCGCACGTCGGGCGACTCGTCGGCGAGATGCTCACCGAGGGCGTCCTTCCCCCAGAGCTGCGGTCCGTCACGGTCCAGAGGGGGTCCCTGGCGGCCGTTGCCGCACACCTGCGGCTCACCGAGGGCAACGAGTGGGAGTGGCTGTGTGCCGCAAGCGCACCGCTGGAGGTCCCCGCCGAGTCCGGTCTGGTCACCCTGGAGGACACAGACCTCGGCGAGATCCGCGACCTCCTCGACGTGGCCAACCCGGGCACCGACGCGCGGCCCTTCGAGTTCCCCGACCAGCACTGGGTCGGGGCCCGCAACGGGTCGGGTCGCCTCGTCGCGTGCGGCGTCAGCGAACCCAACGTCGCGGGCTGGCCCGTCCTCTCCGGCATCACCGTCCACCCCGACCACCGCGGGACCGGGCTGGGACTAGCCGTCACGGCATACCTCACCCGGGAGGCGGTCCGCGAGCGCGGAGTCTGCACCCTCGGGATGTACTCCGACAACGCCGTGGCGCGCCGGCTCTACACCGGGCTCGGCTACGGCGACGTGCACGAGTGGTCGAGCCGCCGGCTGGCCGACTGACCACACCGGGCCTCGACCTGCGCGAACGCTGCTGATGTGCCTACATTCGTCCTGACCCAGCAGCGCTGACGAGAGGACTGACATGGCCACCGTGTCCAACGGCGACGTCGAGATCCACTACGAGGACAGCGGCGGCTCCGGCCGTCCGGTCGTCCTGATCCACGGTTGGCCACTCAGCGGTGCCTCGTGGTCCACGCTGACGCCGGCTCTCAGTGACGAGGGCTACCGCGTGATCACCTACGACCGCCGCGGTTTCGGCCAGTCCGGCAAGCCAGGACCCGCCTCCTCCTACGACTACGACACCCTCACCGGCGACCTCGACGTCCTGATGACCGAGCTCGACCTGCAGGACGCCAGCCTCGTGGGGTTCTCGATGGGCGGCGGCGAGGTGGCGCGGTACGTCGGGACCAACGGCGAGGACCGCGTCCACAGCGTCGTGTTCGCGGCGGCCATCCCCCCGTGCCTGCTGAAGGACGACGACCACCCTGACGGCGCCCTCGACCTCGACACGGTCAGCGGCATGCAGGGCCAGCTCCGCGAAGACCCCAGCGGGTTCCTCGACGGGTTCCTGACGAACTTCTTCAGCGCCGACGGCGACCTCAAGGTCACCGAGGAACAGCGCCAGGAGGCGCTCGCCCTCGCCGCCCAGGCCGACGTCCATGCCGCGGCCGAGTGCATCCGCTCATGGGTCACCGACTTCTCGCCCGACCTGTCCAGGGTCAGCGTCCCCACCCTCGTCCTCCACGGCGACAGCGACGCCATCGTGCCGTTCGAGGTCTCGGGTCACCGCACCCACGAGGCCGTGACGGGCAGCGAGCTCGTCGTCCTCGAGGGTGGGCCCCACGGGATCTTCGCCAGCCACACGCAGGAGTTCAACGCGGCCGTCGTCGCCTTCCTCGCGAAGTAGCCCACCACCACTCGCGTCCAGGTCAGGTGACGTTGGCGGGGTCGTACATCTTCTGCTCGACCAGGACCATCCAGTTGCCAGAGTTGTCGCGGCACACGGCCTCGACACCGTAGGGGCGGTCGGTCGGCGGCTGGATGAACTCGACCCCCTTGGCGACCAGCTCCTCGTGGGTCTTGCGGCAGTCGTCGACGTTGAGCCCGAGGCCGTTGAGGCCACCGGCGTCCTGGGCCCGCTTCATCGCCTCGACCAGGTCGGCATCCATCGGCGGGCCGGGGATGGCGAGGTTGACGAGCAGCTCGGGCTGCGACGGGTGGATGACTGTGCACCAGCGGTAGCCGTCGCCGAGGGTGATGTCGTCCTTCTCCTCGAATCCGAGGACATCGGTGTAGAACTTCTTTGCGTCGTCCTGGTTCTTGACGAAGACACTGACGATGGCGATGTTGTTGATCATGCTCGGAGCCTAGGAGCCGTCGGGTCGGGGTGCTTCTCCTCGATTGCGGACTGCTCTGCCACCGTGACGGTCGACCGCTCCGCGAGGCCCCACATGAAGACGTAGCAGCCCGGGATGTGCGGCGCGCCGGCGACGGCATACCGCGCCTGGAACTGCGACGGCGTCTCCCCCACAACCGCCTTGAACCGGCTCGAGAACGAGCCGAGGGACGCAAACCCGACCGCGAAGCAGACCTCGGTCACCGACAGGCCGGTCGCCCGCAGCAGGTCCTGGGCGCGCTCGATACGACGCTGGGAGACGTACTCCCCCGGCGTGAGCCCGTAGGTCGCCTTGAACAGCCTCAGGAAGTGGTACTTGCTCAGCCCCGCCACGGCGGCAAGGGACTCGACATCGACCGGGTCGGCGTAGCAGCGGTCCGCGTGGTCCCGCGCCCGGCGCAGGTGCACGAGCACGTCGCCGGGGGCCCGCAGTGCCTTGTCGCCCACGCGGCCATTGTGCTGGTATGCCGCCCGCTCGAGGTGAGCGGGCGGCATCCGGATAGTGCGTGGTGAGACCTCAGGACCCCGTGCCGACCTTGTCCGTGTCGACCTTCGCGTCGACCGCCTTGGCCTCGGGCGAGGCGTCGACCCCGGCCTCCTTGCGCTGTTCGGGCGTGATCGGCGCGGGAGCCGCCGTCAGCGGGTCGTAGCCGCCACCGGACTTGGGGAAGGCGATGACGTCGCGGATCGAGTCGGTGCCGGCCAGCAGCGAGACGATGCGGTCCCAGCCGAAGGCGATGCCACCGTGCGGCGGGGCGCCGAAGGCGAACGCGTCGAGCAGGAAGCCGAACTTCTCCTGCGCCTCCTCCTGCGACAGACCCATGACCTTGAACACCCGCTCCTGCACGTCGCGGCGGTGGATACGGATGGACCCGCCGCCGATCTCGTTGCCGTTGCAGACCATGTCGTAGGCGTACGCCAGCGCGGGGCCGGGGTCGGTGTCGAAGGTGTCGAGGAACTCGGCCTTGGGCGAGGTGAACGCGTGGTGCACCGCGGTCCAGGCGCCGGCGCCCACTGCGACGTCGCCGGCGGCGACCGCCTCGGACGACGGCTCGAACAGCGGGGCGTCGAGCACCCACAGGAACGACCAGGCGTCCTCGTCGATGAGGTCGCAGCGCCGGCCGATCTCGAGGCGCGCGGCACCGAGCAGGGCGCGGGAGGACTTGGTCGCACCCGCGGCGAAGAAGATGCAGTCGCCGGGCTGGGCACCCACGTGGGCGGCGAGGCCGGCACGCTCGGAGTCGGACAGGTTCTTGGCGACCGGCCCGCCGAGCTCCCCGTCCTCCTGGACGAGGACGTAGGCCAGACCCTTGGCGCCGCGGCTCTTGGCCCAGTCCTGCCAGGCGTCGAGCTGCTTGCGCGGCTGGGAGGCTCCGCCGGGCATGACGACGGCGCCGACGTACTCCGACTGGAACACCCGGAAGGGGGTGTCCTTGAAGTAGTCGGTGCACTCGACGAGCTCGGTGCCGAACCGCAGGTCGGGCTTGTCGGATCCGAACCGACGCATCGCCTCGCCGTAGGTCATCTGAAGGAACGGCGTCTGGAGCTCCACCCCGATGAGCTTCCAGACCTCGCGGACGACCTCCTCGCCGAGCTCGAGCACGTCCGCCTGCTCGACGAACGACATCTCGATGTCGAGCTGGGTGAACTCGGGCTGGCGGTCGGCGCGGAAGTCCTCGTCGCGGTAGCAGCGCGCGATCTGGTAGTACCGCTCCATCCCCGCGACCATGAGCAGCTGCTTGAACAGCTGGGGGCTCTGCGGCAGGGCGTACCAGGACCCCGGTGCGAGGCGCGCGGGGACCAGGAAGTCGCGGGCGCCCTCGGGCGTGGAGCGCGTCAGGGTCGGCGTCTCGATCTCGATGAAGTCGCGAGCGCCGAGCACGGAGCGGGCGGCGGCGTTGACGCGCGACCGCAGCCGGATGGCGCTGCCGGCCGAGGAGGCACCGGGGCGACGCAGGTCGAGGTAGCGGTGCTTGAGGCGGGCCTCTTCGCCCACCGTGACGCGCTCGTCGATCTGGAACGGCAGAGGGGCCGAGGCGTTGAGCACCTCGATCTCACCGGCGATGACCTCGATCTCACCTGTCGGCAGGTCGGGGTTGGCGTTGCCCTCCGGGCGTGCCTTGACCTCACCCACGACGCGCACGCAGTACTCGTTGCGCAGGTCGTGGGCTCCCCCCTCGTCGAGAACCTCGTCGCGGACGACCACCTGGGCCACGCCGCTGGCGTCGCGCAGATCGAGGAACGCCACTCCACCGTGATCGCGCCGACGGGCAACCCAGCCCGTGAGCGTGACGGTCTGGCCGGAGTGGTCGGCACGCAGGGTGCCGGCCTCATGGGTGCGGAGCACG
Source organism: Pedococcus sp. P2_F6 (assembly GCF_056403675.1). Classification (NCBI taxonomy): domain Bacteria; kingdom Bacillati; phylum Actinomycetota; class Actinomycetes; order Micrococcales; family Intrasporangiaceae; genus Pedococcus; species Pedococcus sp. P2_F6. The sequence goes on along the minus strand of NZ_JBFUEZ010000001.1, from coordinate 326,690 downwards.
AGAGATCCTTCGATTCGAGCGGGTGGTGAACCCGGCCATCCTACGGACCGGGCCACGCGGCATACGAATCGGTTTGCTGCGTCGGCAGCTCAGCCCGCGACGTCCCTCTCGACGTCCCTCTCGACGTCTCCCACGATGTCCCCGTCGACATAGACCCAGCGGCCAGCCCGCCGCACGAAGTGGCTGCGTTCGCGCAGCACCCCCTCGGAGTGGGCCGCCTCGAACTCCACCTCGCCGCTCTGATCCCCTTCGCGGCCGTCGGCAGTTGCCAGCACGGTCAGCCCGAGCCACTGCGGTCCCCGGTCGAGCTCGAGGGCCGCAGGACGCGTTCGGGGGTGCCAGGTGCGCGTGAGGTAGGCCTCGTCCCGCACCACGAAGGCACAGTAGCGGCTGCGCATGAGCTCGACCGCGGTCGTGGCCGCCCGCTGGCCGTCGTGCAGTGGCCCGCAGCAGCCGGCATACGGCCGGCCGCTCCCGCAGGGGCACCCGGTCGTGGCGCCCGTCCCGAAGACGCCCACTCAGGCCACCGGCTGTGCGCAGGCGCGGCTGGTCGCGAACGGTCGCTTGCGGCAGGGAGCCGGGATCGGGTGGGTCATGGGGTCACGCTAACGCAGCGCGATCCCGCTGGCCTCTTGCCGCCGGGCCACGTCACGAGGCCCTGCACCGGACCGCTCACCACACCCGGCCGATCCGACTACCCCCGGAATGCCGGGTGGCTCGGCCACGGGGCGTCGTGCGCCCGGAGCGTGGCCCAGTCCAGGTCCCGTGCCGCGAGGGCAGCGAGGACCGCGATCGCGATCGTGGCGTTGGTGACGCGGCCGGCGAGGACCGCGTCGCGCACCTCTTCGAGCGGGGCCCAGCGCACCGGCATACCGAGCTCCTCGCCATCTCTGGCATGGCGCTCGGACTCGGGAACGCGGGTGAGGTCGCGCGCGAGGTAGATCCGCAGGGCCTCGTCGAGGCCGCCTGGTGAGCTGACGTAGTCGGCGAGCACGTGCCAGGTCGCGGCGGTCAGGTCGGCTTCCTCGTGCAGCTCGCGAGCGGCACCCACGTGGGGCGGTTCCCCCGCGACGTCGAGGAGCCCGGCCGGGATCTCCCATTCGAAGGACCGCACCGGGTGCCGGTACTGCTGGATGAGGCAGAGCCGACCCTCGTCGTCGAGGGCGGCCACGGCCACTGCGCCGGGGTGACGGACGTACTCGCGGGTCACCTCGCCGGCCTCACCGAGGTCGACGCGGTCGCGCACGACGTCCCAGACCAGCCCGTGCATGACCACCTCGGAGTGGCGCACCGGCAGGGCCTCGTGGCGGTCGGCGAGCTCTCCCGGGGCGCCGGACCCCCCGTGTCCCTCGCTCACGCGGAGGCGTCGACCGTGCTGCGCGGTCGCTCGACCTCGACCAGCCGCGCCGCACGCTGGGCGTTGATGGCGGCCTCGACCAGTCCCGCGAACAACGGATGGGCCCGGTGCGGTCGGGACTTGAACTCGGGGTGCGCCTGCGTGGAGACGTAGTAGGGGTGCACCTCGCGGGGCAGCTCCACGAACTCGACGAGGTTGTCGTCCGGCGACAGGCCGGAGAAGACCAGCCCGGCCTCTTCGAGCTGAGCTCGGTAGCCGTTGTTGACCTCGTAGCGGTGCCGGTGCCGCTCGTCGACCGCCACGGCGCCGTAGGCCTCCGCGATGACTGATCCCTCGGCGAGCTTGGCCGGGTAGGAACCGAGGCGCATGGTGCCGCCGAGGTCTCCCGCGCCCTCGACGAAAGCCTTCTGCTCCTCCATCGTCGCAATGACCGGAGCAGGCGTCTGGGGGTCGAACTCGGTCGAGCTGGCGCCGGCGATGCCGGCGACGTTCCGGGCGTACTCGATGACCATGCACTGCAGCCCGAGGCAGATGCCCAGCGTCGGGACCTGGCGCTCGCGGGCCCACCGGAGGGCACCGAGCTTGCCCTCGATGCCGCGAACTCCGAAGCCGCCCGGCACGAGGACGGCGTCGACCCCGCCGAGGGCCTTCTGGGCGCCGGACTCGGTCTGGCACTCGTCGCTGGCGACCCAGCGGATCGAGACCTTGGCGTCGTGGTGGAACCCGCCGGCCCGCATGGCCTCGGTGACCGACAGGTAGGCGTCCGGCAGGTCGATGTACTTGCCGACGAGGGCGATCTCGACGGTGTGCTCGGGGCTGTGCACCCGCCGCAGCAGCTCGTCCCAGTCGTGCCAGTCGACGTCACGGAAGTTCAGGCCGAGGCGACGGATGACGTAGGCGTCGAGCCCCTCCTTGTGCAGGACCTTCGGGATGTCGTAGATGCTCGGGGCGTCGACGGCCGCGGCGCAGGCCTCGGTGTCGACGTCGCACATCAGCGAGATCTTGCGCTTGATGCCGTCCGGGATCTCGCGGTCCGCACGCAGCACGAGCCCGTCAGGCTGGATGCCGACCTGCCGCAGCGCGGCAACGGAGTGCTGGGTGGGCTTGGTCTTGAGCTCGCCGCTCGGGGCGAGGTAGGGCACCAGCGAGACGTGCAGGAAGAAGACGTTGTCGCGGCCCACGTCATGGCGGACCTGGCGAGCGGCCTCGAGGAAGGGCAGCGACTCGATGTCGCCGACCGTGCCGCCGATCTCGGTGATGATGATGTCGGGAGCCTCGGACCGCGAGACCCCGGGGCTGCCGGCCGCCTGGGCCCGCATGCGCTCCTTGATCTCGTTGGTGATGTGCGGGATCACCTGGACGGTGTCGCCGAGGTACTCCCCGCGCCGCTCCTTGGCGATCACCTGGTTGTAGATCTGCCCCGTCGTGACGTTCGCCCTGCCCACGAGGTTGCTGTCGAGGAAGCGCTCGTAGTGACCGATGTCGAGGTCCGTCTCGGCGCCGTCGTCGGTCACGAAGACCTCACCGTGCTGGAACGGGTTCATCGTGCCCGGATCCACGTTGAGATAGGGATCGAGCTTCTGCATCGTCACCCGCAGACCGCGAGCACGGAGCAGATGTCCGAGGCTGGAGGCGGTCAGTCCCTTGCCCAGAGAAGAGGCAACGCCGCCGGTTACGAAGATGTGTTTCGTCTGTTCCACCACGGGGTTCAAGCCTACGTCATCCCGGGCAGGGCTGAGTACCAGTCGTGCCAGCGACTCGCCGTGGCTTTGCCGTCGTCCCACGATGTGGCGCGCTCCCGGCCGGCCCTGGAGGCGGTATGCCGTGCGGCTGGGTCCGTGAGATAGCGCTCCACGGCGCCTGCGAGGGCCGAGGGGTCGCCCACGGGCACGAGGGTGCCCACGCCCGCCACGAGGTCCCTGAGGCCGCCGGTGTCGGTGGCCACGACCGGCACGCCCGCCGCCATGGCCTCCTGCACGACCAGGGCGCGTGCCTCCCAGCGGCTCGGGAGCACGAAGACCTCAGCCGCACGCAGCCAGCGCTCGGGCTCGGCCTGCGACCCGACGAAGTGGACCGGCGCACCGACGGCTTCGGCCCTCAGCCGCAGCCCGCGGAGCAGGCCGTCCTCACCATCACCCACGACCACCCACACCGCAGGTGGCGCAGGTTTCTCACCCATTCGGACCGATACCGAGGCCGCGGCGTCGACCAGGGTCTCGAGGTCCTTCTGCGGGGCGATCCTGGCGATGGTCACCATCAGCGGGACGCCAGCCGCGGTCTCGATTCCGTTGTCCCGCAGCAGATCCACCGCCAACGCTCCGCGTTCGTCATCGCCCGGCGGCTCGTGGGTGAGCAGCCCGGGCACCCGCGGCGACGGCACCGGCGCGAGGCGTGGCTGGTGCGCGCCATGGCGTCGAGCCTCGTCGACGAGGTCGCCGCTGGCGCCGGTGACCAGGGTGGCACGACGAGCGACGAAGCGCTGGACCGTCGTCGAGACGCGACCACGCAGACCGCCCGTGGTCAGGACGGCGTTGTGCTGGCTCACCACCACCGGGGTGCGCGTCCCGACGGCGACCAGGGTCGCCACCAGACCAGCCTGGTGCCCGTGGGCGTGCACGACCTCGGCACCCCGGATGAGGCGGCGCAGCCGCCACAGGTGGCGCAGTGAGCCGATCACCCCGGCTGCCCGGCCAGGCCACCACAGCCGTGCCTGCGCGATGCCGAACCTGTCGGCGGTCAGCTGGTCGGTGACGAGGCTGACATCGTCGCCCAGCTGGCGCAGCCCCTGCGCAAGGTCGACAGCATGGGTCCCGATGCCGCCGGTGCTGCGCCCGATGAGCATCACGACCTTCACAGCTCGCTCCCTCGGCGCCGACTGCGGCCACGCTCGCGCAGTGCCTGCATGGCCTTGCGGTCGGCCACCATCATCACGCCCAGGTAGGCCACCAGCGTCACCAGCCCGGTCAGCAGACCGCTGCCCAGGGCCGACCACAGGGAGTCCGGCGACAGGCCTCTCGCCACGGTGTCGCCCACTGCGAGGCCGACCGCCACCGCCACGACGGCAGCCCCGAGCGTCCGGCCCGAGCCCTGGACGGCCTCGGCGCCCCAGGCCCTGCGGACCAGCAGGGCCAGCAGGACGGCCGAGACGGTCATGCCGAGGGTCGAGCCGACGCCGAGCAGGCCCAACGTGGTGCCGGCACCCGAGCTCTCAGGGATGAGCGCGATGGGGATGAGTGCGGCCAGGGCCCACCCGGCCGCCACGGCCAGGGCCGCATGGAGCGGGCGGCCTCGGACATAGAGAGCGCGGGTCAGCAGCGCGGCCACCGAGAAGCCCACGAGTCCGGGTGCGTAGGCCGACAGGGCACCGGGCAACGCTGCCAGGGCGGCGGCCCCACCGGCGTTGGCCGCGCTGTCGAACGAACCGAAGAACACCCCGACCGGGCGGGCGACGGCCATCAGCACGGTGACCGCGCCGGCCGTGAGCAGCAGGATCCCCCTGAGGGCGCCTGCCAGGGTGTCGCGCGCGGAGGTCCCGACCTGCTCCTGCAGCTCCTCGGCGGCGCTGGTGTGGGCCAGCGCGGGAAAGGCAGACGTCGCGATCGGGACGGCCAGCACGGCATACGGGAGCAGGTAGACCGCCTGGACGTAGGTGTAGACGTTGACGACACCGGTGTCGATGGTGCGCGGCGCGTGGGTGAGCCACAACGTCGCCGCGACCGCGGTCTGCTGTGCGACGAGGGCGAGGACGCCCGCAGCGGCGAGCGAGCCGGCGCGGCGGGCCACGCCGGCGGGAAAGGTGAACGTGGGTCTGAGGCGTACCCCGGCCCGCACGGCGGGCACGAGCAGCGGCAGGCTCAGCACGACTACGCCGAGCGTGGTGCCACCCGCCAGCACCCACATCGCACCGGTGGACAGGTCCGCGGGGGTGGTCCCGGGCGCGGCCGCGAACCGGTAGGCGACGTAGGCGCTGATGACCACGAGGCTGGACAGCAGGGGCGCCAGTGCTGCGGCGAGGAACCTGCGGTGGGCCTGCAGCACCCCCGCCAGCACGACGCCGACACCGTAGAGCGCCACCTGAGGCGCGAACACCACGAGCATCGTGGTGCCGAGCTCGGCGGCGCCGGCCACCCTGCTCTTGCGGAACAGGAGGTCGCTGATCCACGGTGCCGACAGCGCCAGCAGGGCCGACAGGGGCACCAGCACGGAGACCGCCCAGGTCAGGAGGGCCGACGCGGTGCGGTCGGCGTCCTCGCTGCGACCGGAGGCGAGCTGTCCGGCGATGAGGGGCACGGCGACGGCCGCCAGGGCCCCACCGGCGGCGACCTCGTAGACGACGTTCGGGAGCATGTTGACGGTCTGGTAGGTGTCGCCCACCCCACCGGCGCCGACGGTGCGCGAGAACACGATGGTGCGCCCGAAACCAGCCAGCCGGGCGAGCAGCGTCACGACCGCGATCACTGCCGCGGCCCTGGCGACCGAGGTGCCGACCGACCTCGCCGTCATCGGCGGCACCGCATCATCGACGACCCAGGGCGTCCAGCTGGCGCAGCACCGGGGTGGACTCGATGACCTGGGTGAAGGACACCTTCTCGGAGGCCAGGGTCAGGGCGGTCAGGGCGCCGAGTGCGACCCATCGCCCCCGCCTGCCGGTGCGCTGGACGAGTGCGGTGCCGAGCAGTGCTCCGGCGCTGTTGGCCCCGGTGTCACCCAGCATCGCCTCACCGGAGAGATCGGGACCCAGAAGCCCCACGGCGGCGCCGGCCGCGGCGCCCGCGGCAGCCCCTGAAAGCCGTGACGTCGCGGTGAGCGCGCCGAGCAGGATCGTGGCCTTGAGGGCGCGGCCGGGGCGCAGGTCGAGCAGGTTGAGCAGGTTCGCCGTGCCCGCGATCACGGCGCCGCCCACGAGCGTGTCGACAGCCCCGGGTATGCCGCGTGCCCCGTTGGCGTCGGCAGCGCGCGAGGCCCGGTCGATGAGCGCGGCCGACACCAGGCCGGTGATGCCGAGGCCCACGATCTTCACTGCGCCGGTGGTGACCTCACCGCGGGCCAGGGCGCTCAAGTGACCCTTGAGACCCTTGCTGCTGGAGTCGCCGGCCAGGTCGTCGAGGCCGCCGAGTCCAGCCGAGGCCACGGCGGCCACCACGGGGCCTGGGCCGGCACCCAGCAGGGCTGACGCGCCCGCGGCTCCGACGGCATACGCAGGACCCTCGAGGAGGGTGACCGTGCGCCCTGCGTGGTTGGTGCGGTCCCAGGTGACTGACCCGCCCGGCGGGCGCTCGCGCAGCAGACGCAGGGCGGCGGCCGCGAGGGCGCCTGCCACGGCGCCGGACACCAGTGCACGCACGGCGGCTACTTGGTCGCCAGCTGGGGGAACGCGGCCGCGGCGTCGGACGCGAGGCCGTACTGTCCCGACTTGCCGGCCTCCTGCTCGAGCAGTCCGAAGACAAGGCTGGCCTGACCCATGGGGAGCTCGGCGTTGTCGACGGTGGACAGCACCTTGGCCTGGTCGCCGTCCTCACGGGCGGTGCTGATCACGGAGGTGGCGTTGGTCCCTCCCGACGCTGCGCTCTGGGCGATGAGGACCGCTCCGGCCCCCGCCCCGTCGAGCGCACCCGCCAGTCGGCTCAGGCCCGTCGCGCGCTGTTCGCGGGCCGTGGCGTCGGAACCGGTCACCGGTCCCGCCACGATGACGGCGATGGAGGACACCCCCACCTGGTCGGGGGTGTAGCGGATGAGGTCGCCCGTGCGCAGACCCTCGAGGGCTGCGGCGGCGCCCGCCGACGTCGAGCCCGCCTTGGCCAGCACCGACCGCGCGAGCACGTCGTTGACGACGTCCCCGCCGGACTGGTCCACAGGCACCCCGACCTGGCTGGCCAGCTGCTGGCCGAGGGTCGCCCGGAACGCGGCCTTGTCGGGGTCGATCCAGTTGTCCTGCACCGAGATCGTCGAGCCGACCACGGCACCTGCAATGGCCAGCGTGCCCTGCGTCGTCTTGACGAGGTTCGCGTCCGCACCGGGCAGCACGACGACAGTCACCGTCGTGCCCTTGAGCCGCTCCGCGAGCAGGCTGCGGTTGCTCGCGGAAGTGAACTCGTCACGGGCCTTGGTGCCCTTCTCGGCCACGTCGAGCTCACCCCGCAGCGCAGCCTTGTCGGCTCGCAGGTTCTTCACCTCTGAGGTGAGCGTGTTGCCGATGTCCTCCTTGAGCGGGCCGGCGCCGAGCACGATGCCCACAGCCAGGGCCATGAAGATCGAGACGATCGAGACGAGGTGGTAGCGAAAGTCGATCACGTGAGGATTCCTACGACGAAGGACCAGAAGTCGTCCCAGCGGGCGCCGAGCACCTGGAGGAACGCGCGCCCACCCGTCGTGGACCACAGCGCGGCGAGCAGGGCGCTGAGACCCACGAGCAACATGAGCGTGAGGGCAAGATTGGAGATGCGCGAGCGGTAGAGTCGGCTGACCCCCTTGGCGTCGATGAGCTTGCCACCCACGCGCAGCCTGGTGAGGAAGGTGCTGGCCATCCCGCTGCGACCCTTGTCGAGGAACTCGACCAGGGTGGCGTGGGTGCCGACGGCCACGATCAGCTCGGCACCCTTGTCATCGGCGAGCAGCATGGCGACGTCCTCGCTGGTCCCGGTGGCGGGGAAGACGACAGGTTCGACGCCCAGCCGCCGAACCCTCTCCAGCCCGGGGGCATTGCCGTCGCGGTAGGCGTGGACGACGATCTCGGCGCCGCAGCGCAATGTCGAGTCGGACACCGAGTCCATGTCGCCGACGACCAGGTCCGGCTTGAGCCCGACCTCGAGGAGCGCGTCGGCACCCCCGTCCACGCCGATGAGGACCGGACGGTACTCGCGGATGTAGCTGCGCAACATGCGCAGGTCTTCCTTGTAGTGGTAGCCGCGCACGACGATCAACGCGTGCCGACCGTCGATCTTGGTCGTGATGTCGGGGACACCGACACCGTCGAGCAGGAGGTCGCGCTCCCGGCGGAGGTACTCCATCGTGTTGGCTGCGAACGCCTCGAGCTGGACGGCCAGCCCAGCCCTGGCCTCGACCATGGACGACGCGACCAGCTCGTGGTCGAAGGCCTGGCCCTTGGCGACGACCTCGTCGCCCACCCAGATCTGGTCGCCCTCGATGCGGACCTGCTGACCTTCGTGCAGGTCGTGCATGACGTCCTTGCCGACGTTGTCGATCAGCGGGACGCCCGCGTCCACGAGAATCTCGGGCCCCAGGTTGGGGTAGCGCCCGGAGATCGACGGTGCCGCGTTGATCACCGCGGCCGGCCGACAGGCGAGCAACGCCTCGGCACTGACCTTGTCGATGTCCTGGTGGTCGATCACCGCGATCTCACCAGGTCGCAGGCGCTTGGTGAGGTTCTTGGTGCGGGCGTCCACGCGGACCAGCCCGCGTACCCCCGGGGTCTCGGGGTCGCGGGCGCGTTGGCGGGGGAACTTCAAAGGCATGGTGTTCCATCCTCCCATGGGCCCTTGCGTCTGCCGCGAGCCCCCACGCGGGAGCCCGAGGGCGACTTCGATCACGCCGACGGTCAGCCCGCTGCTGCGCGGGCCCGGTGGTCAGACGCGGACAGTGGAGGTGGGGGCGGCAGCCGCCCGCCGGGAGGCGGTCTCCTCGACGAGCTCGCGGGCGTGGTCGAGAGCCGTGCCGGTGTCGACCCCGGCCATCATCCGCGCCAGCTCGCGGAGCCGCTCGTCGCCGTCGAGCGCGTGCACGCCACTGGACGTGATGTGCCCGTCGCTGGACTTGCGGACCACGAGGTGCCGGTCGGCGTAGGCAGCCACCTGTGGCAGGTGGGTCACCACCACGACCTGGGCGTGCTGGGCGAGCGCGGCCAGCCGCGCGCCGACGTCGAGCGCGGCAGCCCCTCCGACCCCGGCATCGACCTCGTCGAACACGAAGGTGGGGACGTCGGTCCCCCCGGCAGCGCCGGTGACCACCTCGAGGGCCAGCATCACCCGCGACAGCTCACCGCCGGAGGCCGCCTTGGCCACAGTCCGGGCGGGACTGCCGGGGTTGGCCGCCAGCAGGATCTCGACGTCGTCGCCGCCGTGGCCGGCCAGGCCGGCGGACCGGGGGCGCACGGCGACGTCGACCGTCGCCTGACCCATCGCCAGGTGGGCGAGCTCTCCGGTCACTGCGCCAGCGAGGCGCTTGGCCGCGGCACCCCGTGCCTTGGTCAGAGCTCGTGCCGCGTCTGCGCGCTCCTGGGTCAGCCGGACCACCTCGGGCTCCAGGGCCTCGATCCGGCTGTCCGAGCCCATGAGGGTGTCCAGCCGCTGCGCCGAGAGGCGGCCCCACTCCAGGACGTCGTCGATCGTCTCGCCGTACTTGCGGGTCAGCGCCGTGAGGTCGGCGCGGCGCTGCTGCACCCACGCCATCCGGGCGGGGTCGACCTCCACGTCGGTGAGGTACGCGCTCAGGTCGGCCGCCAAATCGGCCGCCAGGTAGCCCAGATCGGCCAGCCGACGGTCCAGCTCACGCAGGGCTGGGTCGTGCTCGACCTCGCCCGTGAGGGCCTGACGCGCCGCGGCGATCCTCTCGACCGCGCTGGGGGCCGGCTCCGCGGCATACTCCTCGCCCGCGAGGTGGTCGTGGGCGAGGGACGCGGCCCGGCGAAGGCCCTCGGCGTGGCCGAGGCGCTCGTCCTCGACGCGCAGATCGCCATCCTCGCCAGACTGCGGGTCGACCTGCTCGAGCTGCTCGAGCCCGTGTTGAAGCACCTCGATCTCGCGAGCCCGGTCGCGGGCCTGCTCGCGCAGTCCGGCTAGCTCGGCCGCCGCCGCCTGATGCGCGTCATAGACGTCGGTGTAGCGCTGCAGGACCTTGTGCAGGGGCGCTCCCCCGAACTGGTCGAGGACGGCGCGGTGCTGGTCGCTCTGCCGGAGCCGCCACTGGTCGGCCTGGCCATGGACGGCCACGAGGTGCTCGCCGATCTCGCTGAGCACACCCACGGGAGCCGTCCGCCCACCGACGTGGGCCCTCGACCGGCCCTCAGCTGACACCGAACGCACCAGCACCAGGCCGTCTGTCACGTCGGCTCCTGCCTCGGCAGCCCGCACCGCCGCGGGATGGTCGGACGCCACGTCCACGACACCCTCGACCACGGCGGTGCCTGCACCGGCGCGCACGAGCCCGGCGTCCGCGCGGGCGCCGAGGAGCAGTCCCAGACCGGTCACCACCATGGTCTTGCCGGCGCCGGTCTCACCCGTGACGACGTTGAGCCCGGGGTGCAGCTCGAGGACGGCGTCGTCGATGACGCCGAGTCCCTGGATCCTCAGTTCGGACAGCACGGTGCACAGCCTCTCACGCACGACCGACGCCGACGGTCAGGCTGGCGGTGGGGCTTCACCCCTGCTGGGGAAGGTGGCCTGCTCGGGCGGCATCCTCGCGCCGTGCCTCGCCGCGCCAGCCGTGGATGGACAGGTCGAACTTGGCCACCAACCGGTCGGTGAACGGTGAGGTGGTGAGCCGGGCCAGCCGGACAGGTGTCTGCGACCGCACCACCTCGATGCGGGCGCCCGGTGGCAGGTCGACGGCGCGTCGGCCGTCGCACCAGAGCGCCCCGGTGCCGAGGGTGTCGGGGACGACCTCGAGGGCGAGGTGCGAGTTGGGTCCGAGCACCATGGGCCGGGCAAACAGGGCGTGCGCGCTGATCGGGACCAGCAGGAGGGCTTCGACGTCGGGCCAGACCACCGGCCCTCCGGCGGAGAACGCGTAGGCCGTCGACCCGGTGGGCGTCGCGACGACCACACCGTCGCACCCCCAGGTGGTGAGGGGACGACCGTCGATCTCGGCGACGACCTCCAACATGCGTTCGCGGTTGGCCTTCTCGACGGTGACCTCGTTGAGCGCCCAGCTCGTGTAGACGGGATCGCCGTTGACGTGCGCCGTCACCTCGAGGGTCATGCGTTCCTCGACGGAGTACGTCCTGGCGACGATGTGCTCCACCGTGGCGTCGATGTCCTCGCGCTCGGCCTCGGCGAGGAAGCCCACGTGGCCGAGGTTGACGCCGAGCAGCGGCGCCCCGGTCCCCCGCGACACCTCGGCCCCGCGCAGGATGGTGCCGTCCCCACCGAGCACGCAGACCAGCTCGCACCCCACTGCCGCGGCGTTGCCGTCGTCGACCAGGGTGACGCCCGGGTGCTGGGACAGCTTCACGGCGGTGGCTTCGTCACGTTGGACGACCACCTCGATGCCGGCGGCGTAGAGGCGCTTGACGACCTCCGCCGCGACGTCCTGGGCCTCCTGGCGACGCGGGTGGGCCACGAGCAGGACCTTGCGGCGCTGCGTGGTACTCCCTGGGCTCACGGTGCTCTCCCCACGATGTCGTCGGTCACGGTGCGGTCACCTCGTCGGCTCTGCTCACCAGAGCCTCCCACCCCATCGACTCGGCGTCGCGGGGGGTCAGCCACAACAGGTACTCCGCGTTGCCCTCGCTGCCCTCGATCGGGCTCCTGGCCAGGGCTCGCGGATGCAGCCCGGCCGCCACGGCTGCGCGGGCGACTTCGGTGACGGCCCAGGCCCGATCACCCTGGGTGCGGACGATGCCACCCTTGCCGAGCCGGGTGCGACCCACCTCGAACTGGGGCTTGACCAGCACCATCGCGTCGCCGGTGTCGAGGAGCAGCCCGCGAAAAGTGTCGAGGACCAGGGTGAGCGAGATGAAGCTCAGGTCGGCGACGAGCAGCTCGACCGCTCCCCCGACCTCGTCAGCGGAGAGGCCGCGGACGGTCGTGCGCGACCGGTCGGTGACCCTCGCGTCGGCGGCCAGCTCGGGCACCAGCTGACCGTGCCCGACATCGAGCGCCGTCACATGGGCGGCGCCGTGGTGCAACAGCACCTGGGTGAACCCGCCGGTCGACGCGCCCACGTCGAGGCATCGCTTGCCTGCCACCGTGAGCCCTGCGGGTCCGAAGGCCTCCAACGCACCCACGAGCTTGTATGCCGCGCGACTCACCCACCGCGGTCCCTCCTCGCGCACCTCGATGTGCTGGTCGGCGCCGACCGGGGTGGCAGGTTTGGCAGCGGGCTTGCCCCCGATGCTCACGTCACCAGCGTCGATCAGGGCACGGGCGTGCCCCCTGGACCGCGCCAGTCCACGCCGGACGAGCTCGAGGTCGAGCCGGGCCGGGTCGCTCACTCGCCGCCGAGGTCGGACAGCCGCGACTGGAGGGTCTGCTGCACCCGCTGGCCTGCCTCGATCTGGGCGTCGAGGTCGTCGCTGGGTGCGTCCTTGAGGTCCTGCAAGGACGCGTCGATCACGATGTCGCCGGTGGCCTGGTCGCCCAAACCGGTGCCGAGTGACTCGGCGCGGTCGGTCGGGTTCTCGTGCCGGGAGGCGCGGGCAACCTCGGCACGATGGCTGGTGTCCGGTGCTTCAGCCTGGACGTCACTCGGTGCATCGGGCTCGACGGCCGCGACGGTCTCGTCAGGGTTCTGGTCGGTCACTCTGAGGCCTTCTTGGCAGTCGTGGAAGTCTTCGCGGTCGTGGACTTCTTGGTGGCGGCCTTCGTCGCCGTGCTCTTCGTGGCCGTGCTCTTCGTGGCGGTGGCCTTCTTCGCGGTCGCCTTCCTCGCCGTGGCCTTCGTGGCTGTGGCCTTCTTCGCGGTGGCCTTCTTCACGGCCGGCGCAGTCGTGGTCGCGGTGGTCTTCTTCGCCGCAGCCTTCTTCACGGTCCGCGCACTGGCGCTGCGCGCAGCCCCCGTGGCGGCGGTCTTCTTGGCTGCGGACTTCCTGGGGGCGGGAGTAGCGGGAGGTGCGGGCGCGGCGGACGTCGACACAGATGCCGGCTCAGCGGCGGGTGCCGGTGCCCGGTGGGCCGTCGTCACCGCTCCCGACACGCCGACCGAGCGAGCGAGCGGACTGCGCGAGGCTCCGGCGACCGCAGCCGCACCGGTGGCGGTGAGCATCGCCCGCAGCTCGGCCAGCTCCTTGGTGACCAGCGTCAACGCCGCCCTGGCAGCATCCACGTCGGCAACGCGGGCTACGTCTGCCCTCTTCAGGGCAGATTCCACCTCACCCTGCACGAGGGTGAGCAGGTTCGCCCGGTTGGCGCGCGCAGCCTCGAGCAGCTGGTCGGCGAGTGTCGAGGCCTGGACTGCCCGGCGGGTGACCTCGTCGGCTCCGGGGAGCGCCAGCAGCCCCTGGGCTGCCTCCATCGCCCTGGCCTTGGTCATCTCGCCCAGCCCACTGGCGAGCTGCACATAGTTGCGCACTGATTCGAAAGCCACGATGGTCCTCCTCGACGGAGCGGCGGGATGCCGCTCGCGCCCCTCACGCTACTGCCACGCGTCGATCTCGGGAACGAGTCTGCGCACCGCGTCGAGATCGAGCTCCTCGTGGTCGAGCGCCTCGTGCAGGCAGGCCGTTCCCGCTCGAGCGGACTCGATGGGACTCCCGACGCTGGCAACGTCCCACGCACCGTCGATGATGCGACGGCGGTCCGCGCCACACACCCACCAGACGTAGTCGGTCTCCGCCGACTGGTAGGGCTCCGTGAGTGCGCGCAGGTCCTCGAGAAGATACGTGGGACGCAACGCGGCCGGCGCCACGGCCAGGCTGGACACCGTGTCGACCCCGGTCAGCACCAGTGCCGAGTCCATTCCTGCCTCCACGGCCCCGGCGACATCCGTGTCCAGGCGATCACCGACGGCCAGCACCTGGGCCGGCGACCGGTCGAGGCGTTGCGCGCAGAGCTGGTACAACGGCGCATGCGGCTTGCCGACCACGAGCGGGTCGCGGCCCGTAGCACGTTGCACCGCCGAGACGAGGGTGCCGTTCCCCGGAGCAGTCCCGCGGTGGGTTGGCAGGGTGCCGTCGGTGTTGGTCGCCACCCAGACAGCGCCCGCAGACACGGCATAGGCAGCCTCCGCGAGGTCCGCCGCGGTGACGGACGGCCCGTAGCCCTGGAGCACGCCGGCCACCGCGAGGTCCGGCTCGTCGCGCGTCTGCTGGGGCGTCGCCACCGTGAAGCCTTGGTTCTGGAGTGCTTCGCGGACACCCACACCGCCGATCGCCAGGACTCTCGATCCTGCGGGCAGCAGCCCTGACAAGGCGACGGCACCGGCCTGCGAACTGGTCGCGACGTCGCGTCCGGTCACGTGGAGGCCGAGGTCGGTGAGGTGCGCCGCGACCTCCTCGGGCGGGCGCGAGGCGTTGTTGGTGGCGTACACGATGGGCACGGTCAACGCGGTCAACGCGGTGACAGCGTGGTCCACCGCCTCGGGTCCGCGGTAGACCACCCCGTCGAGGTCACAGACCACCGCGGCATACCGCTCCACCAACCCGGGCACGCTAGCGGGCGTCCTCGCGGGGAGCCCTTCCGCCAGCGGACGGGGTGTCTGCGGCGCTCTCGCCCTCGTCCGCGTCGTCCTCTTCACCCTCGAGCAGGTCGGTCAGGATGACGCCGTCCAGCTCGGCGAGACGCTCGGCGGCGTCGGTCTCCAGGTCGTCGTCAGCGTCGGCCGCCCGCGCGAACCACTCTCGGGCGTCGTCCTCACGGCCGAGGGCCAGGAGTGTCTCGGCGTAGGCATAGGACAACCGCGCCGTCCAGGGCTTGCGCCCCGCCTTGAGCTGGGGAATCTCCAGCGCCAGCTGGGCAGCCTCCAGCTGACCGAGGTCGCGACGGATGCCGGAGATCACGATGGCCAGCTCGACCCGGTCCTCCACGGCCAGGGTCTTCGCCTCCGGAGACATGGCGAGCTCGAGGGCGCGCTCCTGCCGGCCGAGACCGCGTTCGCAGTCGACCATGAGCGCGAGCAGGTGCGAGGAGCCGCTGAGTCGGCGCGCGGTGCGGAACTCGCTGAGGGCCCGTGCCCACTCCCCCTTGCGGTACGCCACCAGGCCGAGCGCCTCGCGGGCGGCCGGGACTCGTCCAGCCCGACGAACCGCTGTCTCGGCGTGGGCCTCAGCGCTCTCGAGGTCGTCCACCTCGAGCAGGGCCGCGGCCATCACCAGGTGTTGCGCGACCCCCTCGGCATTCTCCTTGCTCAGGGTGCGCAGCTGCTGGTGCACCGAACGATCCAGCTCCTTGCCCGTCACACCATCGGCGATGCGAGGTTCCGGCAGCTTGGGCTTCTTCGGGGCCAGACGTGGACCGCCGCGCTCGCCATTGTCGAACGCACTGGCATCCCGTGACCCACCGCGAGGTGCCGAACCGCCGCGGGACGCGGACGCGCCACGCGGGCTCGATCCACCTCGACCACCGCGGTCGCTGCCAGGGCGTCCGTTGGAGGGGCCACCACCGGTGGGACGACCACCACCCGATGAGGGACGACGGTCCTGGCCACCTCGGCCTGGCTGGTTCTCGGGCACGATCTGCTCCTCGCTATGCACGTAATCGGTCGCAGTCTACGGACTGCGGTCATCCCGGGGCACCACCGCCCACGGGCTGCGGGCCCTGGGCCGGGGCTCATGCCCCGGGAATCAAAGGCAAAAGGGAATGCAAAAGGGCCATCCCCGATGGGGATGGCCCTTTTGAAAGTATGTCCGGCTGCGTCCTACTCTCCCACACCGTAACCAGTGCAGTACCATCGGCGCTGAAGGGCTTAGCTTCCGGGTTCGGAATGGAGCCGGGCGTTTCCCCTTCGCTATGACAGCCGAAACTCTATGGAGATATCAATCAGTGGTTCAGTTTCCCGACCGTATCTCGGGAACCACACAGTGGACGCGTAGCATCTTTGTAATCAAGTTATCGGCTTATTAGTACCAGTCAGCTACATGCATTACTGCACTTCCACGTCTGGCCTATCAACCCAGTAGTCTAGCTGGGAGCCTCTCGGACCTAAGTCCATGGAAACCTCATCTTGAAGCACGCTTCCCGCTTAGATGCTTTCAGCGGTTATCGTTTCCGAACGTAGCTAATCAGCCGTGCTCTTGGCAGAACAACTGACACACCAGAGGTTCGTCCATCCCGGTCCTCTCGTACTAGGGATAGCCCTTCTCAAGTTTCCTACGCGCACAGCGGATAGGGACCGAACTGTCTCACGACGTTCTAAACCCAGCTCGCGTACCGCTTTAATGGGCGAACAGCCCAACCCTTGGGACCTACTCCAGCCCCAGGATGCGACGAGCCGACATCGAGGTGCCAAACCATGCCGTCGATATGGACTCTTGGGCAAGATCAGCCTGTTATCCCCGGGGTACCTTTTATCCGTTGAGCGACGGCGCTTCCACAAGCCACCGCCGGATCACTAGTCCCGACTTTCGTCCCTGCTCGACATGCCTGTCTCACAGTCAAGCTCCCTTGTGCACTTACACTCAAAACCTGATTGCCAACCAGGCTGAGGGAACCTTTGGGCGCCTCCGTTACCTTTTAGGAGGCAACCGCCCCAGTTAAACTACCCACCAGGCACTGTCCCTGATCCGGATCACGGACCGAGGTTAGATATCCAGAACGACCAGAGTGGTATTTCAACGTTGACTCCACCGACACTGGCGTGCCGGCTTCAAAGTCTCCCACCTATCCTACACAAGCCGTACCGAACACCAATACCAAGCTGTAGTAAAGGTCCCGGGGTCTTTCCGTCCTGCTGCGCGTAACGAGCATCTTTACTCGTAGTGCAATTTCGCCGAGTTCGTGGTTGAGACAGTGGAGAAGTCGTTACGCCATTCGTGCAGGTCGGAACTTACCCGACAAGGAATTTCGCTACCTTAGGATGGTTATAGTTACCACCGCCGTTTACTGGGGCTTAAATTCTGAGCTTCGTCCCGAAGAACTAACCCGTCCTCTTAACCTTCCAGCACCGGGCAGGCGTCAGTCCGTATACATCGTCTTGCGACTTCGCACGGACCTGTGTTTTTAGTAAACAGTCGCTTCTCCCTGGTCTCTGCGGCCGATCACGCTCGGGCAGCAAGTGCCGTCACGATCAGGGCCCCCCTTCTCCCGAAGTTACGGGGGTATTTTGCCGAGTTCCTTAACCACGATTCACTCGATCGCCTTGGTATTCTCTACCTATCCACCTGAGTCGGTTTGGGGTACGGGCGGCTCGAACCTCGCTAGAAGATTTTCTTGGCAGCATAGGATCACTGATTTCACCCATACGGGTTACCCATCAGGTCTCAGGATATGTGTGAGACGGATTTGCCTATCTCACTCCCTACACCCTTAGACGTGGACTACCATCGCCACGCTCAGCTACCTTCCTGCGTCTCTCCATCGCTTGACTAGTACTAGATCGGGTCGCGCGCTCCACTCGAATCAGTCCGAAGACGTCATCGAGCTTCAGGCGCTTAGCATCACTAGGTTCGTCATGGGCGGTTCTTCGCCGGTTCCGGAATATCAACCGGATGTCCATCGACTACGCCTGTCGGCCTCGCCTTAGGTCCCGACTTACCCAGGGCAGATTAGCTTGACCCTGGAACCCTTGGATATTCGGCGGACGGGTTTCTCGCCCGTCATTCGCTACTCATGCCTGCATTCTCACTCGTGTGGCCTCCACGGCTGGATCACTCCGCCGCTTCCCTGGCCACACGACGCTCCCCTACCCATCAACACGCTTGGACCGTGGATCCTCAGATGTCACGGCCGGGCAAAGTGTCAATGCCACAGCTTCGGTGGTGTGCTTGAGCCCCGCTACATTGTCGGCGCGGAATCACTTGACCAGTGAGCTATTACGCACTCTTTAAAGGGTGGCTGCTTCTAAGCCAACCTCCTGGTTGTCAATGCAACTCCACATCCTTTCCCACTTAGCACACGCTTAGGGACCTTAGATGGTGGTCTGGGCTGTTTCCCTCTCGACTACGGAGCTTATCCCCCGCAGTCTCACTGCCACGCTCTCACTTACCGGCATTCGGAGTTTGGCTAACGTCAGTAACCTGGTGAGGCCCATTAGCTATCCAGTAGCTCTACCTCCGGTAAGAAACACGTGACGCTGCACCTAAATGCATTTCGGGGAGAACCAGCTATCACGGAGTTTGATTGGCCTTTCACCCCTACCCACAGCTCATCCCCTCAGTTTTCAACCTAAGTGGGTTCGGTCCTCCACGACGTCTTACCGTCGCTTCAACCTGGCCATGGGTAGATCACTCCGCTTCGGGTCTAGACCCAGCGACTAAATCGCCCTATTCGGACTCGCTTTCGCTACGGCTTCCCCACACGGGTTAACCTCGCCACTGAGCACTAACTCGCAGGCTCATTCTTCAAAAGGCACGCTGTCACCCCACAAGGAGGCTCCAACGGATTGTAGGCAAACGGTTTCAGGATCTATTTCACTCCCCTCCCGGGGTACTTTTCACCTTTCCCTCACGGTACTTGTCCGCTATCGGTCACCAGGGAATATTTAGGCTTAGCGGGTGGTCCCGCCAGATTCACACGGGATTTCTCGGGCCCCGTGCTACTTGGGATACTTCTCTGGAGTGCACATCATTTCGTCTACGGGGGTCGCACCCTCTGTGCCGGGCCTTTCAATGCCCTTCGACTATAACGCGCATTTTTGACTCCATGTCAGAATGTCAGTACTGACTGAAAAGTCCCACGACCCCGACCATGCAACGCCTGACAGCTATCACACATGATCGGTTTAGCCTGTTCCGCTTTCGCTCGCCACTACTCACGGAATCGCGGTTGCTTTCTCTTCCTGTGGGTACTGAGATGTTTCACTTCCCCACGTTCCCTCTACCCGCCCTATGTGTTCAGGCGGGAGTGACTGGACTTGCCTCCAGCCGGGTTTCCCCATTCGGAAATCCTCGGATCACAGTCTGGTTATCGACTCCCCGAGGCTTATCGCAGATTCCTACGTCCTTCTTCGGTTCCTGGTGCCAAGGCATCCACCGTTTGCCCTTATAAACTTGAGTTTACAAAGATGCTCGCGTCCACTGTGTAGTTCTCAAGGTACGGGCGGCCCCTTCCCCGTGTCGGTGCCTACCGCAGTGTGTCTGTTCAACAGCACCGTGCGGTGGTTCATCCGTGGGAAGGGTCCTGGCCGATCTACCGGCCTGAGGTTCAAGCTTTCGCCCGAAGCCCTCAGGACCCAACAACGTGTCAGGCGCCGGCACCCTCTCGGTCGCGTTCCCAGTCCGAAGACCTGTACTTGCTTGCGAGTTGATGTCAGCGCCAAATAATCGATGTTCCACCCTTGAGCTCCTGGTGTAGGACGTACGCCTACAGACCAGGCTCTGGATCGCTTTCGCGACCAGTGCTCCTTAGAAAGGAGGTGATCCAGCCGCACCTTCCGGTACGGCTACCTTGTTACGACTTAGTCCCAATCGCCAGTCCCACCTTCGACGGCTCCCCCTCAAAGAGTTGGGCCACCGGCTTCGGGTGTTACCGACTTTCGTGACTTGACGGGCGGTGTGTACAAGGCCCGGGAACGTATTCACCGCAGCGTTGCTGATCTGCGATTACTAGCGACTCCGACTTCATGGGGTCGAGTTGCAGACCCCAATCCGAACTGAGACCGGTTTTTTGGGATTCGCTCCACCTCGCGGTTTCGCAGCCCTTTGTACCGGCCATTGTAGCATGCGTGAAGCCCAAGACATAAGGGGCATGATGATTTGACGTCATCCCCACCTTCCTCCGAGTTGACCCCGGCAGTCTCCTATGAGTCCCCACCATTACGTGCTGGCAACATAGAACGAGGGTTGCGCTCGTTGCGGGACTTAACCCAACATCTCACGACACGAGCTGACGACAACCATGCACCACCTGTATGCGAGTGTCCAAAGAGTTCTGCATCTCTGCAGCGTTCTCGCATATGTCAAGCCTTGGTAAGGTTCTTCGCGTTGCATCGAATTAATCCGCATGCTCCGCCGCTTGTGCGGGCCCCCGTCAATTCCTTTGAGTTTTAGCCTTGCGGCCGTACTCCCCAGGCGGGGAACTTAATGCGTTAGCTGCGGCACGGATCTCGTGGAATGAGACCCACACCTAGTTCCCAACGTTTACGGCATGGACTACCAGGGTATCTAATCCTGTTCGCTCCCCATGCTTTCGCTTCTCAGCGTCAGTAGTGGCCCAGAGACCTGCCTTCGCCATCGGTGTTCCTCCTGATATCTGCGCATTTCACCGCTACACCAGGAATTCCAGTCTCCCCTACCACACTCTAGTCTGCCCGTACCCACTGCAAGTCCGGGGTTGAGCCCCGGATTTTCACAGCAGACGCGACAAACCGCCTACAAGCTCTTTACGCCCAATAATTCCGGACAACGCTCGCACCCTACGTATTACCGCGGCTGCTGGCACGTAGTTAGCCGGTGCTTCTTCTGCAGGTACCGTCACTTTCGCTTCTTCCCTGCTGAAAGAGGTTTACAACCCGAAGGCCGTCATCCCTCACGCGGCGTCGCTGCATCAGGCTTTCGCCCATTGTGCAATATTCCCCACTGCTGCCTCCCGTAGGAGTCTGGGCCGTGTCTCAGTCCCAGTGTGGCCGGTCGCCCTCTCAGGCCGGCTACCCGTCGTCGCCTTGGTGAGCCATTACCTCACCAACAAGCTGATAGGCCGCGAGTCCATCCCAGACCGAAAAACTTTCCAGACGATAGCCATGCAGCTTCGTCTCGTATCCGGTATTAGCTCCGGTTTCCCGGGGTTATTCCAGAGTCTGGGGCAGGTTACTCACGTGTTACTCACCCGTTCGCCACTGATCAGGTAGGAGCAAGCTCCCACCGTCACCGTTCGACTTGCATGTGTTAAGCACGCCGCCAGCGTTCGTCCTGAGCCAGGATCAAACTCTCCATTGATGTTTAGCTCGTGGTCCGAAGACCACGAAACTGCTACCCAAGAAGGGTTGTTTCACTGACTGAGCAAGAACAACTAGCTATTGCTAGAAATTCATTGTCAACCAAAGGATTTTCGTTCGACGTGACTGCATCCCCAAGGCGTAGGCCTGGTTCGCTGCCACCTCGAGACGAGGTAATTGGCATCGATTTTTGACACGCTGTTGAGTTCTCAAGGTTCGGACGCGCACCATCGACTGACCTTTCGGTCTGTCTCCGGGGCAACCCTTCAAAGTTACTCGCATCGCTCTTGGGCGTCAAATCCTTGCGCTTCCAGCAGGAAGCGGTGGATCGAGCGCGCTTGGCTCTCCGCGAGGTGTCCCACTCTAGCAGGCTGTCTCTGTTTCCAGAAACTCGCTGTCCGGCGTCCGACTGCCCTTTCGGGCGGTGCGGATGCCCTCCGGCGAAGCGCTTGCTTTGCGGCGGGGCGCCCACTGTAGCAGTCTCTCGACCCGCTCCTGACCACCCTTGCGGGCGCTCCGAAGCGTCCTGGTTTCCCAGTTGCTGTTCGGTGGGGTCTGCCCCGGGACCGGCCTACTTCGCGTGAACTTTCGTTCACCGCGGTGGTGTCCGTTCCTCCCTGTCGGGCTGACGTCGAGAACAGTAGACGGCGCCTGCTGCAAAACACAAATCCGCTGGTCAGCGGCCTGTGGGCCTCAGGAACGCCGTCGCCCTGCGGCCAGGGACTTGCGGCCCCGGCGGAGCAGCGCCACCCGCCCGTGCAGGAAGTCGGACTCCTGCAGCACCTGCTCCGGGTCAACCAGCTTGACGTTGTTCAGCGAGGCGCCGCCGTCACCGATCGCCCGGCGGGCTGCGTTGCGGGAGTCCACCAGTCCCACCGCCACGAGGGCGTCGGTGACCGACGTCCCCACGGCCACCTCTCCGCCGGGCAGCTCGCCGGTCGCGTCGACGAGGGTCTGCTCATCGAGCGCCGACACGTCCCCCTTGCCGAACAGCGCCTCGGAGGCAGCCTGCACAGCGGCCGTCGCCGCCGCTCCGTGGACGAGCGTCGTCACATCGGCCGCCAGGGCCTTCTGCGCCTCACGCAGGAACGGCTTCTCCGCCAGCGACTTCTCGAGCTCCGCGATCTGAGGGGCCGACCTGTCGGTGAAGACCTTGAGCAGCGTGACCACCGAGGCGTCCTCGGTGTTGATCCAGTACTGGTAGAAGGCGTAGGGGCTGGTCATCTCGGGGGACAGCCAGATGGCGTTGCCCTCGCTCTTGCCGAACTTGTTGCCGGCGGCATCCGTGAGCAGGGGCGTCGTCAGCAGGTGCACCGACTCGCCCTCCACCCGGTGGATCAGGTCTGACCCCGCGGTGAGGTTGCCCCACTGGTCCTGCCCACCGGTCTGCAGCGTGCAGCCGTAGTCGCGGAACAGCTGGAGGTAGTCCAGGCCCTGCAGCAACTGGTAGCTGAACTCGGTGTAGGAGATCCCCTCCTCGGAGTTCAGCCGGGCCGCCACCGCGTCCTTCTTCACCATCTGGTTGACCCGGAAGTGCTTCCCGATGTCACGCAGGAAGTCCAGGGCCGACATCGGGGCGGTCCAGTCGAGGTTGTTGACGAAGATCGCGGGGTTGTCGCCCTCGACGGACAGGAAGGGACGCACCTGCCGCTCGATGTTCGCCACCCACTCGGCGGTCTGCTCCTTCGTCTTGAGGACACGTTCGGACGAGGGTCGGGGGTCCCCGATCAGCCCGGTCGACCCACCGACGAGACAGATGACCCGGTGGCCTGCTCGCTGCAGGTGTCGCATCACCACCAGCTGGACGAGGTTCCCGAAGTGCAGTGACGGTGCGGTGGGGTCGAAGCCGCAGTACGCCGTGATCGGCCCGTCGGCGAGGGCGTCGCGCAGCGCGGACTCGTCGGTGGTCTGGGCCACCAGTCCCCGCCACTGCAGCTCGTCGAGGATGTTGCTCACGGTGGGTCGCTCCTTCGCGTCGCACGACGTGCCGCGCTGTCGCGGCACGTCGCACAGCCTGCCCTATGCCGGTGGCCGGCGTGCACGGGACGTGGTTGGTCGATCCCGTGCCGGTCGGTACGCCGAGACGGTGGGGTCACCGTCCAGCCAGAACCGCCAGGGGTATGCCGCGTCGTCACCCCCTGCACCCGACACCCCGACGCGGGGACCGGACCGGACGGGGTAGTCACACTCGCCGCGGGCCGGACCCTCCAGCGTGACGGGGCCACGCGGCATACAGGCGTCGAGGCCGGACTGCTCGCCGCGCAGCGCGAGGGTCGTCGCGAGGCGGGCCGGACCCCTCGCCCAGTCGCGACGCGCCACCCCGACGCGTCGGGAAGCCGCGAGGTCCTCGCCTGCCACCACCTCACCGGCGCGCAGGAGGACTGCGCTGGCCTCACCGCGCGGGCCGCACACGATGTTCGCGCACCAGTGCATGCCGTAGGTGAAGTAGACGTACAGGTGGCCGGCCGGGCCGAACATCACCTCCGTGCGCGGCGTCGGCCCACGAAAGGCGTGCGACCCGGGGTCGGCCGTCCCGGCATACGCCTCCACCTCGGTAAGCCGCACCGTGACGCCCGCGTGCGTGATGGTGGCCCCGAGCAGCGCCGGGGCGACGTCGAGCACGTCGCCGGCGAAGAAGGACCTCGTCAGGCGCCGCGTCGACGGATCTTGTTGCCGAGCCACACGACGGGATCGTAGTGACGGTCGACGACGCGCTCCTTGAGCGGGATGAGCGCGTTGTCGGTGATCTTGATGTGTTCGGGGCAGACCTCGGTGCAGCACTTGGTGATGTTGCAGTAGCCGAGCCCGTGCTCCTCCTTGGCCGCCGGACGGCGGTCTGCCGTGTCAAGCGGGTGCATGTCGAGCTCCGCGACCCGCATCAGGAAGCGCGGGCCCGCGAAGTTCGTCTTGTTGTCCTCGTGGTCGCGCACCACGTGGCAGACGTCCTGGCAGAGGAAGCACTCGATGCACTTGCGGAACTCCTGGCTGCGCTCCACGTCGACCTGCTGCATGCGGTACTCGCCGGGCTGCAGGTCCGCGGGTGGGGAGAACGCCTGCACCTCACGCGCCTTCTGGTAGTTGAAGGACACGTCGGTCACCAGGTCGCGCATCACCGGGAAGGTCCGCAGCGGCGTCACCGTGATGGTCTGGTCCTCCGTGAACGTGCTCATCCGGGTCATGCACAGCAGTCGCGGCATGCCGTTGATCTCGGCGCTGCACGACCCGCACTTGCCGGCCTTGCAGTTCCAGCGCACCGCGAGGTCTGGCGTCTGGGTCGCCTGGAGCCGGTGGATGATGTCGAGGACGACCTCACCCTCGTTCACCTCGACCGCGTAGTCCTCGAGGCCACCGCCGCCGGCATCGCCCCGCCACACCCTGAACTTGGCCTCGTAGCTCATGACTGGTCACTCCCCTGCGCACTGTGGGCACCGCCCGCGTCGAGGCGGGACAGTTCGGGTTCGGTGAGGTACTTGGACAGCTCGGTGCGCTCGAAGAGCTCGAGCAGGTCCTGGCGGATCTCGGGCACCGGCTGCCGCTTGAGCTGCACGCCGCCGGACTCGTCGAGCGTGCAGATCAGGTTGACCCCTCGCCACTGCGGGTCCATGGCCGGGAAGTCCTCGCGGGTGTGTCCACCGCGGGACTCGGTGCGCTCCAGTGCCGCGAGGGCGACGCAGCGGCACACCGCGAGCATGTTGCGGAGGTCGAGTGCGAGGTGCCATCCGGGGTTGAACTGCCGATGGCCTTCCACCCCAACGGATTTGGCGCGCTCGTCAAGGTCGTCAAGCATGTCGAGGGCCTCGCGGACCTCACCCTCACGCCGGATGATCCCGACGAGGTCGTTCATCTTCTGCTGGAGCTCCTGGTGGAGCGTGTAGGGATTCTCCGAGGCCTCCCGGAACGGCGCCAGTGCCGTCTCGGCGGCCTGGTCGACGTCAGTGTCGCTGATGGCGGGACGTGAGTCCCCCAGTGCACCAACGTATTCCGCCGCGCCAACACCCGCCCGGCGGCCGAAGACGAGCAGGTCCGACAGGCTGTTTCCGCCGAGGCGGTTGGAACCGTGCATGCCTCCAGCAACCTCGCCCGCGGCATACAGTCCGGGCACGCTGGTGGCCGCGGTGTCGGCGTCGACCTCGACGCCGCCCATGACGTAGTGGCACGTGGGGCCGACCTCCATGGGCTCGGCCGTGATGTCGACGTCGGCCAGCTCCTTGAACTGGTGGTGCATCGACGGGAGCCGGCGGCGGATCTCCTCGGCGGGCAGGCGCGTGGACACGTCCAGGAAGACGCCACCATGGGGTGAGCTGCGCCCCTCCTTGACCTCGTTGTTGATGGCGCGGGCCACCTCGTCACGCGGCAGCAGCTCTGGGGGTCGCTTGTTGTTCTCGGGGTCCTTGTACCAGCGGTCCGCCTCCTCCTCCGTGTCGGCGTACTGGCCACGGAAGACGTCGGGGACGTAGTCGAACATGAAGCGCTTTCCCTCGGAGTTGCGCAGCACTCCGCCGTCGCCGCGCACCGACTCGGTGACGAGGATGCCCTTGACCGACGGAGGCCAGACCATGCCCGTGGGGTGGAACTGGATGAACTCCATGTTGACGAGCGAGGCGCCGGCGCGCAGGGCCAGCGCGTGGCCGTCGCCGGTGTACTCCCACGAGTTGCTGGTGACCTTGAAGGACTTGCCGATACCCCCCGTGGCGAGGATGACGGCCGGCGCAGAGAACAGCACGAAGCGGCCTGACTCGCGCCAGTAGCCGAACGCACCCGACACCGCGCCGTCCTCGCCCTTGAGGATGTCGCTGATGGTGAGCTCGGCAAAGACCCGGAGCCGGCTCTCGTAGTCGCCGGTCTCGCGGTGGTCCTCCTGCTGGAGGCTGACGATCTTCTGCTGGAGGGTGCGGATCAGCTCCAGGCCGGTGCGGTCGCCGACGTGCGCGAGCCGGGGGTACTCGTGGCCCCCGAAGTTGCGCTGGCTGATCTTGCCGTCGGGAGTGCGGTCGAAGAGCGCGCCGTAGGTCTCGAGCTCCCACACCCTCATGGGGGCTTCCTTGGCGTGGAGCTCGGCCATCCGCGGGTTGTTGAGGAACTTGCCGCCACGCATCGTGTCGCGGAAGTGGGTCTCCCAGTTGTCCTTCGCGTTGGCGTTGCCCATCGACGCCGCGATGCCGCCCTCGGCCATGACCGTGTGCGCCTTGCCGAACAGGCTCTTGCAGATCACAGCGGTCCGCAGCCCCTGCTCGCGAGCCTCGATCGCCGCCCGCAGCCCGGCACCGCCGGCTCCGATGACGATGACGTCGTACTCGTGGCGTTCGAGGTCGGTCACAGGCGGTCCCTTAGTTGATGAGGCGGAGGTCGGAGATCGAGCCGGAAGCCACCAGCGCGATGTAGGCGTCGGTCACCACGAGGCTGCCGAGGGTCACCCACGCGAAGGTCATGTGGCGGGCGTTGAGCTTGCCCACGAGGCCCCAGGCCTTGTAGCGGAGCGGGTGCTTGCTGAAGTGGTTGAGCCGCCCTCCGACGATGTTGCGGCACGAGTGGCAGCCAAGGGTGTAGCACCACAGCAGCACGACGTTGGCCAGCAGGATCAGCGTGCCCAGACCCAGCCCGAAGCCGCCGTCCCTGCCCCGGAACGCGTGCAGCACGTCGTAGGTGTTGATGAGCGAGATCACCACGGCGGCGTAGAAGAAGTAGCGGTGCAGGTTCTGCATGATGAGCGGGAACCGGGTCTCCCCGGAGTAGGCCTGGTGCGCCTCGGGAACCGCACACGCGGGCGGGCTGACCCAGAACGAGCGGTAGTAGGCCTTGCGGTAGTAGTAGCAGGTCAGCCGGAAGAGCAGCAGGAACGGCAGTGTCAGCGCGGCGAACGGGATGAGCGCGGGCCACTCGCCGAAGGGCGTGCCGAAGTGCGTCGACCCGGGGACGCACGAGGTGGACAGGCAGGGCGAGTAGAAGGGCGTGAGGTAGCCGTAGTCGGCGACGAAGTAGTCCTTCTGGAGGCTCGCGCGAACCAGGCCATAGAGGAGCCAGGCCGTGAAGCAGACGAAGGTGACGAACGGCTGGAGCCACCAGCGGTCCTCGCGCAGCGTGCGAGCCGCGATGCGGGCCCGGCCTGGTGCATGAACGCCTCCGCTGAAGGGGACGTAGGCCACCTCAGTGGTCCCTGGAGGGGCCGACGCCCTCGTCCTCGGCGTCGGACCACAGTGAGGGGTCGTACTCCTCGTCCGTGATGAAGACGATCTCGCCCGGGCCTCCGGCGCGGTCCTGGGAGCCCACTCCGGCACCTCGGGCCACGAGGTCGACGTCGTCGGCAAGGCGCACGACGTCGTCGCGCAGCCGCTGGATGTCGATGGTGTTGCCGAGCTCCTTGGAGAGCGCGGTCACCGCCCGTCGGAGCCCGGCCACGTGTCCCGCAGCCGCCGTGAGGTCGTCGCTGACGCCCATGACACCTTCCCTTCGCAAGGAGGATGCGGATCGCCTGTGACCCGCGTCACGAACCTATCGCGTGGCTCCCGAGATTTCTCGGAAGCCGGCCGACGGGTATGCCGTCAGCGCACCGCGATGGGCTCACTGGCCCACGCACGGGCAGCGTTGACTGCCTCCACGACCCGGTTCTGCTGCTCCGCGACCCGCTCCGGTGCGGTGCCTCCCTTGGCGTTGCGGGAGGCCAGCGAGCCCTCGACGGACAGGACGCTGCGAACTCCCGGCGTCAGGTGCTCCGAGACCTCCGCCAGGTCGGCGTCGGTCAGGTCCCACAGCTCGATCCCCCGGTCCTCGCAGACCCGGACGCACGCGCCGGCGACCTCGTGGGCCACCCGGAACGGCACTCCCTCACGGACCAGCCACTCGGCGATGTCAGTGGCCAGCGAGAAGCCCTGCGGCGCCAGCGAGGCGAGCCGGTCGGTGTCGAACACCATCGTCGCCACCATCCCGCTGAACGCCGGCAGGAGGACCTCGAGGGTGTCGACGGCGTCGAACACCGGCTCCTTGTCCTCCTGGAGGTCGCGGTTGTAGGCCAGCGGCAACGCCTTGAGGGTGGTCATCAGGCCGGTCAGGTCGCCGACGAGGCGACCAGCCTTGCCGCGCGCCAGCTCGGCGACATCGGGGTTCTTCTTCTGCGGCATGATGCTCGACCCGGTCGAGTAGGCGTCGTCGAGCCTGACGAAGGAGAACTCCTTGGTCGCCCAGATCACCACCTCCTCGGCGAGCCGCGAGATGTCGACCGCGGTCATCGCGGCGACGAAGGCGAACTCGGCGACGAAGTCCCTGGAGGCGGTGCCGTCGATCGAGTTCTCGACCGATGTGGTGAACCCCAGGTCTGCGGCGACCGCCTCGGGGTCGAGGCCGAGCGAGGACCCAGCGAGGGCACCGGAGCCGTATGGCGAGACCGCCGCCCGCGCGTCCCAGTCCTGGAGCCGCTGGACATCACGCAACAGGGCCCAGGCGTGGGCGAGCAGGTGGTGTGCGAGCAGCACCGGCTGGGCGTGCTGCAGGTGGGTGCGCCCCGGCATCGGCACGTCGGCGTTCCTGGTGGACTGGTCGACGAGGGCGTCGACGACGTCGAGCACCAACGCCGCCACCGACCGGGCGTGGTCGCGCAGGTACATCCGGAACAGGGTGGCCACCTGGTCGTTGCGGGACCGGCCGGCGCGCAGCCGCCCACCGACGTCGGCTCCCGCCCGGTCGAGCAGGCCGCGTTCGAGGGCGGTGTGCACGTCCTCGTCGTCCTCGGCCGGCAGGAACGCCCCGGAGCGCACGTCGTCGGCCAGCTGGGCCAGCCCCGCAAGCATGGCGTCGAGGCCGTCATCGTCGAGCAGGCCCGCGGAGTGCAGCACCCGGGCGTGGGCTCGTGACCCGGCGATGTCGTACTGAGCGAGCCGCCAGTCGAAGTGGGTGGACTTGCTGAGCGCGGCCAGCGCATCGGCCGGCCCTCCCGCAAAGCGTCCGCCCCAGAGGCTGACCTTCTGCTCGCTCACTCGTTCTCCTCCGTGTGGGGGGTGGCCTGGCCGAGCAGGTCGTTGGCAACCTTGCGGCTGGCCGCGGTCCCGGTGGTGATGACCATGATGGTGTCGTCGCCAGCGATCGTGCCCAGCACCCCCGCCAGTGCCGCGTGGTCGATGGCCGAGGCGAGGTAGTTCGCCGCCCCCGGAGGAGTGCGCAGCACGACGAGGTTGTGCGACGGCTCGGCCGTCACGAGCAGCTCCTCGCACACGCGCCGTAGTCGGGCGGTGAGCTGGGTGCGGTCGGGCGCCGGACGAGCGGTGCGGTCGCCACCCTCCCCCGGCACGGCATAGACGAGCGTGCGTCCGGAGCGGACCTTGACGGCCCCGAGCTCCAGCAGGTCACGCGACAAGGTGGCCTGGGTGACGTCGATCCCGTCGTCGGCGAGCAGGTCGAGCAGCTCGTTCTGCGACCGGACCTCGGTGCGCCCGAGGATGGTCACGATCCGTTGCTGGCGACCGGTCCGGGTGGCAGCGAGGCTCATCGGCTCAGGCCTCCTCTGTGCCGTCGGCGCCCTCGAGGAGGAACGACAGGAGGGCCTTCTGTGCGTGGAGGCGGTTCTCGGCCTCGTCCCAGACCACGGACTGGGGTCCGTCGATGACCGCCGCTTCGACTTCGAAGCCCCGGTAGGCCGGCAGGCAGTGGAGGAAGATGGCGTCGGCCGCTGCATGGGCCATGAGCTCCTGGGTCACGGCGTACGGCGTGAACGGGCTGGCCGCCCCCTGACGCTCGCCCTTCTCCCCCTCCATCCCCATCGAGACCCAGGTGTCGGTGACCACGACGTCGACACCCTTGACCGCTGCCGCGGCGTCGTCGGTGACCACCACCGAGCCACCCTGCGCGGCGGCGATCTCGGTCGCCCGCGCGAGGATGGCTGGGTCGGGCTGGTGACTGGTGGGCGTCCCGATGCGGACGTGCATGCCGGCCAGGGCGCAGCCGAGGAGGTAGGAGTGGGCCATGTTGTTGGCGCCGTCCCCGACATAACCGAGTGTGAGGCCGGGCAGGGCGCCCTTGTGCTCGAGGACGGTGACGAGGTCGGCGAGGATCTGGCACGGGTGGAACTCGTCGGTGAGCGCATTGACGACCGGGACGCCGGCGTGGGCAGCGAGCTCCTCGATGCGGTCCTGGCCGAAGGTGCGCCACACGATGGTTGCGGATTGCCTGCCCAGCACCCTCGCGGTGTCGGCGATGGACTCGCGGACCCCGATCTGGGCGAGGTTGCCGTCCACCACGAGGGGGTAGCCGCCCAACCCCGTGATGGCGCCGGCGAAGGACACCTGGGTGCGCAGCGTCGGCTTGTCGAACACCACGGCCACGGTGCGCGGGCCCTCGAGCGGACGTCGGGAGAACGGCGCAGCCTTCAGCTCGACCGCCCGCTGGAGGACCAGTGCCTGTTCCTCGGCGGTCAGGTCGTCGTCGCGCAGGAAGTGACGAAGGCTCATGCGGTGTCCTCGGAGTTGGTGGCTGCGTCGAGCAGCGCGGGCAGGGCGTTGACGAAGGAGTCCAGCTCCTCGGTGCTGATGACCAAGGGTGGCGCAAGCCGGATCGCCTGCGGCGCAACGGGATTGACGATGAACCCCGCGACGCGCGCCAGGGACGCCACCTGCGCCGCCACGGGCCGGGACAGCACGATGGCGCGCAGGAGTCCGGCCCCGCGCACCTCCGTGATGAGCGGATGACCAAGGGCGAGAACGGAATCCGCGAGGTGCTGTCCAGCCTGCGCGGCGTGGGCGAGTAGCCCCTGGTCCTCGATGGTCTCCAGGACCGCCAGCCCGGCGGCCGCCGCGAGCGGGTTCCCGCCGAAGGTGCTGCCGTGCTGACCGGCCGTGAGCAGCCCTGCCACCTCGGGACCGAAGGCGACGAGCGCGCCGATGGGCACTCCCCCGCCGAGCCCCTTGGCGAGGGTGATGGCGTCGGGGACGATGCCCGCCTGCTGGAAGGCGAACCACGTCCCGGTGCGGCCGATGCCCGTCTGGATCTCGTCCAGGACGAGCAGGGCGCCATGCTCCCGGGTCAGCTCACGGGCCAGCTGGAGGTATGCCGTGCCGGGGCTCAGCACGCCGGCCTCACCTTGCACCGGCTCGAGGACGACGGCGGCGGTCTCGGACGTGACGGCGGCACGGAGGGCGGCTTCATCGCCGAACGGGACGTGGCTGACGCCGGCGATGAGTGGCTCGAAGGGCTCGCGGTACGCGGGCTTGTGGGTCAGCGCCAGGGCACCCGTCGTGCGTCCGTGGAAGGCTCCCTCGGCGGCGACGATGCCCGACCGGCCGGTGCGGCGGCTCAGCTTGATCGCGGCCTCGATCGCCTCGGCCCCCGAGTTCGCGAAGAAGACGGCGGAGCCCTCTGGGGCGCCGGCGAGCTCGATCAGCCGCTCCGCCAGGGCGATCTGCCCCTCGGAGGTGAAGAGGTTGGAGACGTGGATCGCCTCGCCAGCCTGCTTGCTGATCGCACTCACCAGCGCCGGGTGGCCGTGGCCCAGCGCGTTGACGGCGATGCCGCCGACGAGGTCGAGGTAGCGGTTGCCGTCGACGTCCCAGACGTGGCACCCGCTGCCGTGCGACAGCACCAGAGGCGGAAGTCCGAAGACACCCATGACCGAGCGCTGGTAGCGGGCCAACAGCTCCTCGTTGCGCGCCCCCATCAGGACTCCTCGTCCGGGACGATCATCGTGCCGATCCCCTCGGAGGTGAAGACCTCCAGGAGGAGGGAATGGGGTTGGCGTCCGTCGATGACGTGCGCCTGGGGGACGCCACCCTCAACCGCCCGGATGCACGCCTCGAGCTTGGGGATCATGCCCGCGTCCACGTTGGCGAGCAGCTCCTGCGCCCCTCTCACGGTCAGCGACGACAGCAGCGAGTCGCGGTCCGGCCAGTCGGCGTACACGCCCTCCACGTCAGTCAGCATGACGAGCTTGTGGGCCTTGAGCGCGACGGCCAGTGCTGCGGCGGCCGTGTCGGCGTTGATGTTGAGGACCTGGCCTTCGACGTCGAGGTCGGGAGCCACGGTGGACACGACGGGGATGCGCCCGGCGTCCAGGATGTCCTGCACCGCCCCGGGGTTGACCGTCTCGACGTCCCCGACCAGTCCGAGGTCGACCTCTTCACCGTCGACGCGGGTGCCGCGGCGGCGGGCGCCGAAGAGGGCGGCGTCCTCGCCGGACAGCCCCACGGCCACGGGACCGTGCTGGTTGAGCAGCCCGACGAGCTCGCGACCGACCTGACCCGTGAGGACCATCCGCACGACGTCCATCACCTCGGGCGTCGTGACGCGCAGGCCGCCCCGGAACTCGCTCTGCAGACCCAGCCGGTCGAGCATGGTCGCGATCTGGGGACCGCCGCCGTGGACGACCACGGGGCGCAGTCCGGCATACCGCAGGAAGGCCACGTCCTGCGCGAACGCGGCCTTGAGGTTGTCGTCCACCATCGCGTTGCCGCCGTACTTGACGACGACGAGGGCACCCCGGAACTGCTCGAGCCAGGGCAGCGCTTCGACGAGCGTCTGGGCCTTGCCCTGGGCGACGCGCAGGGCGGCGGCCCCGATGTGGCCGCGAACGGTGTTGGTCGGACGGCTGGGCGGTGGAGTCATGAGGAGTAGGCCGAGTTCTCGTGGACGTAGTCGTGGGTGAGGTCGTTGGTCCAGACCGTGACCGAGCGGTCTCCGGCGTGGAGGTCGACGACCACGTGGACCTCGCGGGGGGTGAGGTCCACGAGGGTGCGGTCCTCGCCCACGCCGCCCGCGCGGCATACCTCGACGCCGTTGATCGACACGTCGAGCTGGTGGGGGGCGAAGGCAGCCTTGGTGGTGCCCACGGCGGCGAGCACGCGCCCCCAGTTGGGGTCGTTGCCGAAGACCGCACACTTGAACAGGTTGTTGCGGGCGATCGAGCGGGCCACCTCGAGCGCGTCGTCCACGGAGGCAGCGGTCCGCACCTCGATGGCGATGTCGTGGCGGGCGCCCTCGGCGTCGGCGATGAGCTGCCTGGCGAGGCTCGCGCAGACCTCGGTGACGGCCGCAGTGAGGTCGGCTGCGTCGACCGTGACGCCGGAGGCGCCCGACGCGAGCAGCAGGACCGTGTCGTTGGTGGACTGGCAGCCGTCGGAGTCGATGCGGTCAAAGGTCACGGCCGTGGCGGCGCGCAGGACGCCATTCAGCTCCGCGGGCGCGACGACGGCATCGGTCGTCACGACGACGAGCATCGTGGCGAGCGCCGGAGCGAGCATGCCGGCGCCCTTGGCCATCCCGCCCACGACCCAGCCGTCGCGCTGTGCCTGCGCCACCTTGTGGACCGTGTCCGTGGTCTTGATGGCGATCGCGGCGTCCACCCCACCTTCTGGTGCGAGCGCGCCACCTGCCCGCTCGACTCCTTCGAGCAGTGACGGCATGGGCAGCAGCTCGCCGATCAGACCGGTCGAGCAGACGACGACGTCACCAGCGGAGACGCCGAGGACCTCGGCGACCTTCTCGGCCGTGGCGTGGGTGTCGGCGAAGCCCTGGGCACCCGTGCACGCGTTGGCACCACCGGAGTTGAGCACCACCGCATCGACCCGGCCGTCACCGACGACCTGGCGCGACCAGGTGACCGGGGCGGCCTCGACCCTGTTGCTGGTGAACACTGCCGCGCCGTGGTGGTCCGGGCCGTCGTTGACGACGAGTGCGAGGTCAGGGTTTCCGCTGGCCTTGAGGCCGGCGACGACGCCGGACGCCCGGAAACCTTGCGCTGCGGTCACGCTCATGAGGTGCCTCCCGAGAGCCTGGCCGGTGCCGCGGTGTTGCCCCCACGCTTCCAGGTGGCCATCGCCTCGTCGGCGTGCTCGGAACCGATGAGGATCCAGTCGGTGTCGTAAGTCGAGAGCGCGAGGATGCTGATGCCCTGCTTGGCCAGCGGCTCGAGCAAGCCCGACAGGACACCGACCGTCGAGAAGTCCAGCGGCCCGGCGATCTCGAACGCGGTCAGCGGTCCTTGCACCCGAGCGTCCTTGGGCACCGAGTCGAACGCGCAGACCACCGAGGTCTCGCTGTCGGTGTAGGTGATCGAGGCCAGCGGGCCGGTCCGCCAGTCCCACGCGGGCTCCTGGCCGGCCGGCAGCCGGACGAAGGCGACCGGCTCGGCGTGCCGCATCAGGTGCAACGGCAGGCTCATGGCGACACCCCTGCGATCGGCAGGCCGGTTGTCTCGGGCAGCCCGAGGGCGAGGTTCATGCACTGCACAGCGGCACCTGCCGTTCCCTTGGTGAGGTTGTCCACCGCCGCGACGGCGATGACCCGCCCGGTCCTGTCGTCGAACGTGACCTGGATGTGCACGCAGTTGCTGCCCAGGACGCTCGCGGTGGACGGCCACTGCCCTTCGGGCAGGAGGTGGACGAACGGCTCGTCGGCATAGGCCTTCGCCCACGTCTCCCGTATGCCGCGTGCGTCGGTGTCGCTCACGCCGTCGGCCAGGCGGGCGGTGCAGGTCGCGAGGATCCCCCGTGGCATCGGCGCGAGCGTTGGCGTGAAGGACACGCGGACGTCGGTGCTGTCCACTCCCCCGGCCGCCGTGAGGTTCTGCTCGATCTCGGGGGTGTGCCGGTGGACCCCACCGACGCCGTAGGGGGACATCGCCCCCATCACCTCGGCGCCGAGCAGGTGCGGCTTCAGGGACTTGCCGGCGCCCGAGGTGCCGGATGCCGCCACGACGACCACGTCCTCCCCCGACAGCAACCCGGCGGCATACCCGGGGGCGAGGGCCAGCGAGACGGCAGTCGGGTAGCAGCCTGGTACTGCGATGTGGCTGGTCCCCACGAGCGCCTCGCGCTGGCTGCCACCGCCCACGGGCAGCTCGGGCAGCCCGTAGGCCCACGACCCGGCATAGGGGGTGTCGTAGAAGGTCGTCCACGCCGACTCGTCGCGCAACCGGAAGTCCGCGCCGCAGTCGATCACCGTGACCGAGTCGGGCAGCTGCGCGGCGAGCGCGGCCGAGTGGCCGTGAGGCAGGGCGAGGAACACCACGTCATGCCCGGCGAGCACCTCGAGCGTGGTGTCCTCGATGACCCGGTCGGCGAGCGGGGTGAGGTGGGGGTGGACGTCCCCCAGACGCTGACCGGCACTGGAACCCGCGGTCAGCGCGCCGATCTCGACCTCGGGGTGCCCGAGCAGCAACCGGAGGATCTCGCCTCCGGCATACCCGCTCGCCCCTGCCACTGCCGCTCTCACCATGTGCATAAACATACACGAGCGTGCACACTCATGCACAACTCGTGGGCGGCGAATGACGGGTAAAGGTCTGACCAGTCTTCTGGCTTGTCTAGCCACCTTCTCGTACGGTGCTGTCTCGAGTCGCCCAAGGGGGGAGGCTGACGAACGGAGGGGTGCGCATGAGTGCCCACTGCCAACAGCACCTACTGCGTTGCCCGCGATGACTCGCCCGCGTTCAGCGGCTGGGGGTCAACGTGCGGCATCACGTAGCGGGGCTCGCACTCCTGGCGGTCCTCATGGCGGGCGGGTGCGGCGCCGATACCAGACCTCCGCAGGCAACACCATGCCGCGGACTCCTCGACGTTTCCGACTCCGCTGCGTTCGTGCAGTACAGCGTCAGGAAGGACCGGTTCTGGGACGTCACCCTGGGGATGCTCCAGAACCCCTGCGCCCACGCCATCGACGTCGTGGGGGTGGAGCTCGGCGCAGCGATGGGAGTTGCGGGACAGGGGCGTCTGTCGCCCTTCGTCCCGATCAGGTATTCGCCGCCGTGGCCTGGTCGCCTCGGGCCTTGCCCCCGTTCGAGCCGTTCCGCGTCGCTGCTGGCAGCACGGTCCAGGTCGTCGGGCGGTTTGCGGTGACCGGTGACGAACCCGTCAAGGTTCCGACTGCGACCCTCGCGCTCCGAGATGGCGAGCAGTCCGGCACTCTCACCCTGACGCCGAGGGTGTCACTCTGCACGTGCGGCCCTCCCGGCTAGGGGCTCGGGTCTACCGCGAAGCATGCACGACCCCGGCTCGTTCAGGTCAGCGGGTCGTCGTCGCCCCAGCGCAGCAACCCCAGGGTGCGGTCGGCCTCGCCCAGCCCCCGACCGGCTCGGGCGCGCAGGGACTCAGGGGTGTCGACGCCGGCGCGGACCATGCGACCGTTCCAGTCGTCAAGCTCGCCAGCAGCGATGGCGAGCAGCAGCTCCGCCACGACAGCGGGCGCGGTCCACTCAGTGCGCTCGCGATGGGCGTCCATCGCCTCGGTCATGTCGGTGCGGACCACGCCTGGGGCCAGGTCGAAGGCGCGCACGCCGTGGACGGAGTTCAGGCCCGTCGCGGCGGTGAGGCGGGCGAGGGCGCCCTTGCTGACGTTGTACGCGGTGGCGCTGTCGCCGTTGCGGTAGGCCGCCCCCGAGTTGATGTTGACGATCCGGCCCGACCCAGCCGCCACCATGTGCGGGAGCACCGCGTGGGTCGTGAGGTAGGGACCGCGCAGGTTCACCTCGACGGTCTGCCACCACTCGTCGGGGTCGCTGTGGGGCAGCGACACCTCGGCGTCGATGACACCCGCGTTGTTGACCAGCAGGTCGATCCGCGCACGGCGAGCGATGATGTCAGCCACCCAGCGCTCGACAGCCGCCCGGTCGGTGACCGGCGCGACGGAGCGCGAGCCGCGCTCCACGGCATACCCGGCCTGCTCGAGGGTGGTGGCGAGGTGCTGACCGATGCCGCGGGAGGCGCCGGTCACCACGGCGACGGGGGCTGCGCTCACCGCTGGATCGCGCCGGTGCGGGCCGCGGCCGCGGCGACGGCCTTGTCGCGCAGCGCACTCACCTCGTCGGTGGTCAGCGTCCGGTCGGTGGCACGGAAGGTCAGGCGGTAGGCCAACGACTTCTTGCCCGCCTCGACCTGCTCGCCGCGGTAGACATCGAACAACGCCACGGACTCGAGGCTCTCCCCCGCGCCCTCGCGCAGGGCTGCCTCCACGGCGGCTGCCGGCACAGTCTCGTCGACCACGAGGGCGACGTCCGTGTGGGCCAACGGATAGGTCGACAGGGCACTCGCCTGCAGGGGCGTGCCCGTCGCCGCGACGAGCACGTCGACGTCGAGCTCGCCGGCGACGGTGCGCGCGGGCAGCTCGAGGGCGGCCGTCACCTTGGGGTGCAGCTCACCCGCGTAGCCCACCACTGTGCCGTCGGCCAGGGCCAGCTCGGCGCAGCGCCCGGGGTGCCACGGGGCACGGACGACGGACGCGACCACGAGGTCCAGGCCCACGGACCGGCCCACCGCCAGCGCCCACGCCACGGCGTCCGAGGTGTCGGCCTTGCGACCCGGCCCCCAGGGCCCTCCGTGCTCGACCTCACCAGCAGCCGCGTATGCCGCGTGGCGGGGCTGCGCCGGTACGGCACCGAGGATGGCGGCGAGAGTCTCGTCGTCGGGACGCGACTCGATGCCGGGGACGGGCGCGCTCGTGGGGTCCTGCTGGGCGCGCGTGACGAGGCCGATCTCGTAGACGGCGATGTCGCGCGCACCACGAGCGACGTTGCGGCGCAGGGTGTCGAGCAGTGTGTCGAGCACCGACGTGCGCATGACGGGCGCCTCCTCGGACAGCGGGTTGACCAGCGAGACCACGTGCCTGCGCTCGTCGTCAGCGGGCAGGCCGAGCCGGTCGAACAGCGACCGGGAGACGAACGGATAGCTCAGCACCTCGGTGAGTCCCTGGTGGGCCAAGGTCGTGGCGACGACCCGACGGATTCGCTGGCCATGGGTGAGGCCGCGGCCGGCTGCCTTGGGCTGGGGCAGGACCGACGGGATCTGGTCGTAGCCACGCACCCGCGCGACCTCCTCGACCAGCTCGGGTCCGTTGGTGAGGTCGGGCCGCCAGGAGGGCGGCAGCACGCTGACGAGGTCTGCGCCGGCGCCGGCGCCGGATTCGGTTGCCGTCACCACGCAGCCGATGGCGCGAAGCGTCGCGAGCACCTCCTCACGGGGGTAGTCGAGCCCGATGTAGCGGGTCGGCAGGGTGGTGTCGAAGTCGAACGGCTGGGCCGGCGCGCGGTGGTCGACGTCGGTGACGCCGGCGTCAGCCGTGCCACCTCCGTGCTCGACCAGCAGGTCGACCGCCAGCTCCGCGGCAGCTGCGGCGACGGCGTGGTCGACGCCGCGCTCGAACCGCTTGGACGCCTCGGTGGTGAGGCGGTGCCGACGCGAGGACCGGGCCACGGTGATCGGGTCGAAGTGGGCCGCCTCGATCAGGACGTTGGTGGTCCTCTCGGTGACCTCCGAGGCAGCGCCACCCATGACCCCCGCGATGGCCAGCGGGGTGTCGGCCCCGTCGACGATGAGGAGGTCCTCGGGGTCGAGCGCGCGCGCGACGTCGTCGAGCGTGGTGAGCTTCTCCCCCGGCCGGGCGCGACGGGTCCCGATCGAACCCGACAGGGTGTCGAGGTCGAAGGCGTGCAGCGGCTGGCCCAGCAGCATCATCACGTAGTTGGTGACGTCGACCGCCAGCGAGATCGGTCGCATCCCGACCTGCGTGAGCCGCTTCTGCATCCAGCGGGGGCTCGACGCCGTGACGTCGACGCCGCGCACGACGCGAGCGACGTAGCGGTCGCAGCCCGGCACGCCTTCGAGCGGCGAGGCATCGGCGAGCTCCACGGCATACCCGGCGTCGGTGGGCTCCGGGGACGTGATCTCGGCGGGGTCGCGGAACGTCGCGCCGGTCGACAACGCGTACTCGCGCGCGATGCCACGCATCGAGAAGCAGTAGCCGCGGTCGGGGGTGACGTTGACCTCCACGACCTCGTCGGCCAGGCCGAGCAACGCGATGGCGTCGTCACCAGGGGTGAGGGTGGCGGCAGCCTCGGCACCCAACAGCTCCGACAGCACGATGATGCCGTCGTGGTCCTCACCGAGCCCGAGCTCGCGGGCCGAGCAGATCATGCCGTTGGACACGTGGCCGTAGGTCTTCCGTGCGGAGATCTCGAACCCGCCCGGCAGCACCCCCCCGGGGAGCACGCAGACGACGAGGTCACCGACGGTGAAGTTGTGCGCCCCGCAGACGATCTCCTGGGCCTTGCCCTCGGAGACGCGCTGGCCGTGCTCGCCGACGTCGACGGTGCACCAGTTGATCGTCTTGCCGTTCTTCTGCGGCTCGGGCTCGACCGACAGCACCCGGCCGACGACGAGGGGACCGGCGATGTCGCCACCGTGCAGGCCCTCCTCCTCGAGGCCGACGCGCACGAGCGCAGCAGCGATGTCCTCACCGGTGGCGTCCGCGGGGACGTCGGCGAGCTCGCGCAGCCAGGACACGGGCGCGTGCATCAGATCTCCATTCCGAACTGCTGGGAGAAGCGGACGTCTCCCTCGACGATGTCGTGCATGTCGGCGACGTTGTGGCGCTGCATGAGCGAGCGCTCGATGCCGAGCCCGAACGCGAAGCCGGTGTAGCGGTCGGTGTCGACCCCCGCCGCCCGCAGCACGCGCTGGTTGACCATCCCCGATCCGCCGAGCTCGATCCAGCCGGTGCCACCACAGGTGCGGCACTTGTCGCCGTCCAGCGAGCCCGACCCGCCGCAGATCCAGCAACGGCAGTCGATCTCGGCGCTCGGCTCGGTGAACGGGAAGTAGTTGGGACGCAGCCGGGTCACGATGCCCTCGCCGAACAGCCGCTGGACGAACGCGTCCAGGGTGCCCTTGAGGTGGGCCATCGTGATGCCTTCGTCGACCACCAGTCCCTCGAACTGGTGGAACACCGGCGTGTGGGTCGCGTCGAGGTCGTCGGTGCGGAACACCTTGCCGGGACACAGGACGTAGATGGGCGGCTCGCGGTCGAGCATCGTGCGGACCTGCACCGGCGAGGTGTGGGTGCGCAGGACGAGCCCGGAGCCGGCCGGCTCGACGAAGAAGGTGTCCTGCTCCTGACGGGCAGGGTGGTCGGCCGGGATGTTCAAGGCGTCGAAGGTCAGCCACTCGGACTCGACCTCGGGTCCCTCGGCGATCTCCCAGCCCATGGAGACGAAGATGTCCTCGACGCGCTCGGAGACGAGGCTGATCGGGTGGCGGGCCCCCATCGGCCTGCGCGGCACCCGCACCGTCACGTCGACGGTCTCGTCCACCAGGATGCGCTCGTCGCGCTCGGCCTCGAGCTCCGCCTGCCGTGCGGCGAGCGCCTGGGCCACCTGGCCGCGGGCCTGGCCAACGCGCTTGCCGGCCTCGGCCTTGGCACTGGGTGGCAGCGCACCGATCTCGCGGTTGGCCAGCGCCAGGGCACTCTTCTCGCCCTGGTGCGCCAGTCGAGCGGCCTTCAGCTCGTCGAGGTCCGCGGCGGCGGCGATGGCCTGCCGGGCATCGGCGACGGCCTGCTCCACCACGGCGGGATCGAGCGCTGCGACCTCGACGGGGTCGTACTGCTTGTTCGGTCCTGACATGTCTTCCACTCTGCTCATCGGCTGGTCAGCACGGCGCACCGGAGGCGGCGCACCGAAGTCTAGGGGCCGCATGGCTGCGCCCTCGGGGCTGGGTTCGGCCTTCGGGACGGAGCGGCAACTGCGATGAGGTATGCCGGTCGGCCGGCGTGGTGACGCACCGGGACGGCTGCGTCGGTGGCCCTCAGTGCAGCGGTGCGACCGCGCCCGAAGGCACGGTAAATCGCTGCACGAGGTGGCTCACGGGTCCAGCCTGACCTGCGGCACACGGTCCGCGCAACCTGGTTTCGGCGACCGAGCACTGCTGACGGTCGCGGCCCAGGCTGGTTCTCGGAACACCCTCAAGCGAGGTAGTCGGGCGGCTCGGATGGCAGGCTGAGACGGAACTGCGCGCCACCACTCGGCGCCGACTCCACCTGGACCCGCCCGCCGTGCGCCTCGACCAGACCCTTGACGACATAGAGGCCGAGCCCCGTGCTCCCCCTGCCCGAACCGTGCCAGAACCTGCTGAACACCAGGTCCCGGTGGTCGGCCGCGATGCCCTTTCCCTCGTCGCTGACGACCAGGTCGACACCGGTGGCACTGTGCCCCTTGGACTCCAGCGCCTCCTGGCCGTTTCCGGTCGTGGGCTGCGCCCCGAGGGTCACCATGCCGTCGCCGTGTCGGAACGCGTTCTCGATCAGGTTGGAGAGGATCTGGTCGAGCCGGTCTGGGTCCGCCCACACCTCGGGCAGGGTCTCGGGTACCTCGATGGAGAAGCGGTCCCGTTCCTGGCCGCTGGCCACGGCTCGCTCCACGTGGCGGCCGTAGACAGCGGCGACGTCGATCGGCAGGGGCCGGATCTGCAGTCGTCCCGAGTCGATGCGGGACACGTCGAGCAGCTCGGTGATCAGGCGGGTCACCCGGTCGGCATCGGCCTCGATGGTCTCGAGCATGAGTCGCTTCTGGTCGTCGGTGAAGCGGTCCCACCGACGCAGCAGCGTCGAGGAGAATCCCTTGACCGAGGTGAGCGGCGAGCGCAGCTCGTGGGCGACGGTGGAGATGAGCGCTGCGTGGTCGGCCTCGAGCCGTCGGCGTGCCTCCGCATCACGCAGCATGAGGATGACGCGGTTGACCGGCTTGTTGCGCCCCGGCCTGAGGTACTTCGCGGTGACGAGCACCTCGGCGCCACCGTCGACCATGAGGTACTTCTCGCGATGGCCGGTCCGGATGTCCAGGCCGTTCCAGGGGTCGGTGACGTCCCACCAGTCGGTGCCGTCGTTGTCGCGCAGCACCAGCGCGGTGCGGATGTCGCGGCCCACGAGCTCGCTGCGGGCGATGCCGAGGATCTGGACGGCTCGACGGTTGACGAAGCTCACCTTCGCATCCGCCTCGGCTGCGACCATGCCGTCAGGCAGGAGCTCACTGGCCAATGCAGCCTGCTCGGGCGGCAGGATGGAACCGGGCCGGAAGTCCATGCCGCCGACCCTAGTGGTTCTGGGCGCCCGCGGACGCGTAGAGACAGACCGTGGCGGCCATCGCGAGGTTGAGCGACTCGGCCTTGCCGTAGATCGGCACGCGCACGACCTCGTCACACAGGTCGCGGATCTCGGGTTCGAGCCCCCAGGCCTCGTTGCCCATCACCCAGGCGTGGGCAGGCAGGAGGTCGACGTCCGGCAGCATCGTCGTGCCGACGCCGTCGGCTGCCAGCACAAGGATGCCGGCCGCGCGAAGCCTGGCCAGCGTCTCCTCCACCGGCAGCCCGGTCACCAGGGGCAGGTGGAACAGTGAGCCGGCGGTCGACCGCACCACCTTGGGCGCGTGCACGTCGACCGACGCGTCACTCACGAGGACGGCGTCGGCACCAGCCGCGTCCGCGCCGCGGATCACCGTCCCCGCGTTGCCCGGATCCCGGACATTCGTCAGCAGGACGAGTAGTCGGGGCCTCCGAGCGAGGACCTCGTCAAGGCTGGCGGTGACCACGCGGCATACCGCGGCAATCCCCTGGGGGGCAGGGGTGTCGCACATCGCTGCGAGGACGTCCTCGGTCACCTCGTGGAGGTAGAGGTCCGCCTCCTCGGCTCCGGCCACGATGTCGGCGTGTCGCGCGCGGGCCTCGGCGGTGAGGTACAGGTCCACCACCCGCTCGGGGTGGTGGACGACCACCTCGCGGACCGACTGCGGCCCCTCGACGAGGAACCGGCCGGTCTTGTCACGCACGGAGCGCCGGGACAGTGCCCGCACCGACTTCACCCGGTCGGCTCCCGGATTGGTCATCACGGGAGGTTCACGGTGGGTCGGCGGGGGCATGTCCCGGCGCTCGGAGGGTGCTTGGTCGATCAGGCCGACGCGGCCGCGGTCTCCGTGGTCGCCGGCACGTTGGCGCGGGCGATCTCGACGAGGGCGGTGAACGCCGCCTCGTCGTTGACGGCGAGCTCGGCCAGCATGCGACGGTCGACCTCGATCTCCGCGGCCTTGAGGCCCTGGATGAACCGGTTGTAGGTCATGCCGTTCGCGCGGGCGCCGGCGTTGATGCGCTGGATCCACAGGCGACGGAAGTCACCCTTGCGGGCGCGACGGTCACGGTAGGCGTACCCGAGGGAGTGGGTGACCTGTTCCTTGGCCTTGCGGTAGAGCCGCGAGCGCTGTCCGCGGTAACCGCTGGCGCGCTCGAGGACGACCCGGCGCTTCTTCTGGGCGTTGACTGCCCGCTTCACGCGTGCCACGTGAGTTCTCCTTGCTGTCTAACTGCTTGCGAGGCTGCTTGCTGAGCCCGGCCAAACAATGGGATGGGTGGGCTCGGCTACTTGCCGAGGAGCTTCTTGACCTTCTTGGCGTCCGGCTTGGACACCTCGACGTCGTTCGCGATCGAGCGGGTGTACCGCGAGGACTTGTGCTCGAGCAGGTGACGGCCATTGGCCTGCTCACGCATGACCTTGCCGGTGCCGGTGAGGCGGAAGCGCTTCTTCGCGCCAGAGTGCGTCTTCATCTTCGGCATGGGGCCGATCTCCTTGTGTTGGTGTGTAGCCGTGTGTCGTTCGTGCGTTGTGGATCAGGGGTGGAACGGGCCTCAGCCGGTCGGCTCGGTGGCCTTTGGCTTGGCCGCGGGCTTGGCCACCGGCTTGGCCGTGGCGGCCGGCTTCGCAGCGGGCTTCGCCGTGGCGGCCGGCTTCGCAGCGGGCTTTGCCTCAGGGGCCGGGACCTCAGCCTCGGGGGCGGCGGGGGCCTCAGCCTCGGGGGCGGCGGGGGCCTCAGCCTCGGGGGCGGCGGGGGCCTCTGCATCGGAGGCGGGGACCTCAGCCTCAGGGGCGGTGGGCTCCGCGGCTGTCTCGACCGAGACGTCCTGTACCTGGTCTACCGGCGGGGCGTCGTGCACCTGGTCGGCGTCGTGCACCTGGGCGGCGTCATCCGCGTGAGCGGGGGTGGCCGACCGGGCGCGGCGCTGCTCGGCCATCGCCTCCGACTTCTTCTTGGTCGGGCCGAGCACCATGATCATGTTGCGGCCGTCCTGCTTGGGGGCCGACTCGACCGTGCCCAGCTCGATGACGTCCTCAGCGAGGCGCTGCAGCAGCCGGAAACCCAGCTCGGGGCGCGACTGCTCGCGTCCGCGGAACATGATCGTCACCTTGACCTTGTCGCCGCCCTTGAGGAACCGCTCGACGTGGCCCTTCTTGGTGCCGTAGTCGTGCGGGTCGATCTTCGGGCGGAGCTTGATCTCCTTGATGACCGTGTTGACCTGGTTCTTGCGCGCTTCGCGAGCCTTCAGTGCCGCTTCGTACTTGAACTTGCCGAAGTCCATGAGCTTGGCGACGGGAGGCTTGGCCATCGGGGCAACCTCGACGAGGTCGAGGTCAGCCTCGGCGGCCAGACGCAGCGCGTCTTCGACGCGCACGATGCCGACCTGTTCTCCGTTGGGGCCAACCAACCGCACTTCGGGAACCCGAATGCG
This sequence comes from Pedococcus sp. P2_F6, assembly GCF_056403675.1. Taxonomy (NCBI): domain Bacteria; kingdom Bacillati; phylum Actinomycetota; class Actinomycetes; order Micrococcales; family Intrasporangiaceae; genus Pedococcus; species Pedococcus sp. P2_F6. The sequence goes on along the minus strand of NZ_JBFUEZ010000001.1, from coordinate 282,345 downwards.
GTCGTTGATGCGAGGTTCGCTGATGTTGGTGCTCCTCTGTTGGAAGTTCACTGCCCGTGAAAGTTCACTGTCCGGCCGCTGCAACGAAGAAAGGCTCCCCGTCGCCGTTGCGCGGGAAGCCTCACCTGATCCGGTTCACGAGTTCACCAAGGGCAGGTATGCCGCGTGGCTCGCGCCCACGGCATACGCCCTGCGTGACCTCGTTGACCCGGCAACCGTGAGGTTGACGCGGGTGGAAGCAGGTGCTGCTTCACTTGCACACCGGGCCCGGTGCTGGGTCACCCTCTCAGGTCACCCGACGATGGACACGGCCGGTCGATCTGCAAGGCTACCAGCGTGAGCACCGAATCTCCCAATTCCCCCGAAGGCCCCGACCTCGCCGCCACCAGTCACGAGCAGGCCACCCGCGACATCGCCGAGGTGCCGGCTGTCGAGGTCATCACCACCGCGGCCATCCACCTGATGAGCGCAGCTGCGGTCAAGTGCGGGCTGGCCGAGGGTCCGGACGCGGGCGAGCACCTCGACCTGGACGAGGCGCGGCGACTGATCAGCGCCCTGGCCGGACTCATCACCGCGGCGGCCCCCGACCTGGGCAGCCAGCACGCCGCCCCGCTGCGGGACGGGCTGAAGTCGCTGCAGCTGGCTTTCCGCGAGGCCTCGGTGATCCAGGACCCGCCGGGCCAGGGGCCGGGCGAGAAGCTGACCGGTTCGGTCGTGTGACCCGGGCCGGCCCTCCCCGACGAAGGGCCGGGACCGCCAGCCCGAGCGCTCAGGCGTCGGCGGTGGCGCTCAGCCGCTGAGCGGCGCGGCGCTGCGAGGCTCGCCCTGAGGTGGCCACGGCGCCGACGAGGGCGACCAGCAGCCCGATCACCGCGACGACGAGGAAGCCCGCCTGCCAGCCCTGGTGGTCGATGGCGACGCCCGCCATCGGTGCGCCGAGCGCCATGCCTCCGGTCATGAACGAGCCGTGCCAGCCCATCGCCTCGCCGCGCGCGGCCCCCGGGACCACCCGGCTGACCTGGTCCACGGTCGCCGTGATGGTCGGGGCGCAGAACAACCCGGCCACGAAGGACAGGACCGCCAGCGAGGGCACGCCGTGGGCCAGCGCCATCGGTGCGCTGACCAGCGCGAGCCCGCCGAGCAGCCAGAAGGCTGAGACCGACTTCTGCAGCCCGCCGTAGACCAGGCCGCCCAGGAGGGAGCCGAAGCCCCAGACGGCCAGCACCCAGCCGATCGAGGACTGGGCGTCGAAGTCTCGCAGCGCGGCCACGATGGCGATGTCGGTGCCGCCGAGCACGACGGTCGTGGCCGCGGCTGCCAGGCAGATGACGATGAAGGGTGCACGGAACCAGTCCGATCGCGCCACGCGTGGCACCGCAGCGCCGACGCCCTCGTCGTTCACGAGCCCAGCGTCCACCAGCCCGGCGTCCACCAGTCCCTCGTCGATTGGCTCGGCCGCCTCGTCGTGCATGACGGGGTTGGCGAACCAGAGCAGCACACCGGCCAGCACCCCGAGCATCTCGATGGCGAAGAGCACCCACTGGGTCGGCCAGAGCGTGGCGGCCCAGACCCCGGCAGCCGGGCCGACCATGAAGGACAGCTCGACGGCCACGGAGTCCAGGGAGATCGCCGTGCGCCGGTCGTCCTCGGGCACTGCGGCGATCACCGCCTGGCGGATGATCGAGAACGAGGGGATGACGAACAGCCCGGCCAGTGCCGCGAGCCCCAGGAGCCACCAGTACGAGACGAAGGGCGCGATGGACCAGCAGACGGCCGCGACGACGATGGAGGGCAGGACCACGCGGCGCAGGCCTCTGCGGTCGAGGAGGCGGCCACGCCACGGCCCGCTGATGGCGATGGCGATGGTCGCCGCGGCCGACACCAGACCGGCTGCTGCGTAGGACCGCCCGAGGTGGGAGACGACGTGCAGGGTCAGCACCACTCCGCCGGCGAAGATGGGCATGCGCACCAGGAAGCCCAGCACCAGCGCCCGCCGCAGGGCGGCACTGGCGAGGACGCGGCGGTAACGGGCGTTGGCGAGCTGCACCCACCCACTGTGCCAGCCCGCACTGACAGTGGCCAAACCCTTTTTGCTCCTGTCATGAAGCTGTCGCCCAGCGGCGGGAGTCCGCAGGCGGCAGACCCGCGCAGCGCGCCCCCGGGCCACTGCCGACGACTAGGTTGCCGACCATGACGATCTACCACCTTGCCGAGCCGGAGAAGTGGGAGCAGGCCCGCAGGTCGGGGAGCTACACCGAGTCGACGCGAGGTCGGACCCTGGCGCAGGAAGGCTTCATCCACTGCTCCTCCGAGCAGCAGTGGCCCGTCGTGCGCCGCTCGTTCTATGCGGACTACGAGGGCACCTTGCTCCTGCTCGAGATCGACCCGTCCCGACTCACCGAGCCCCCGGTCGAGGAGATCGGCGACCCGGACACGGGCGAGACCTTCCCCCACCTGTATGCCGCCCTGCCGGCCGACGCCGTCGTGGCCGTCACCGAGCTCGCGCCGCCGCACGCCTGAACTGCGGGCGCCCTCAGGAGATCGAGAACGAGAGCCCGTCGATCCGGGCGCGGATCTCACCGTCGGTGGCGAGCCGTTCGCCGACCGCCGTGGCGACCGCCTGCACGGCGTCCGCGTCCAGACCCGGCACCAGCTGCAGCGTCACTCGGAGCACGCCTTCGCCCGGGGAGCCCGGGCCGATCTCGTGGGCGAGCACGGCGTCCTGCTCCCGGACCGCGTTGGCCACTGCTCGACGGACCGTCTCATCCTCGTGGGCCGGCAGCCAGTGGCGCTGCTGGGCCAGCGCCCAGACCATGCTGGGTCGCAGGGCGACCGTGAGAGGGCCTGCCAGGTCGACCACCATCACATCGCACCGCTCGCTGACCGCGGCCTGCGCGGCCCTGGCTGCAGTCACCGGAACCGGCCTGGCTCCGGCGTCCCAGGCCGCGATGGCTGCCATCGAGGAGAACACCGGGAGGGCCCGCGTGCCGTCGGGCGCGACGAGGGTCACCGCAGCCATGTCGGTCTGCTTCTCGACGGCGTGCTCGCCCGACGTGTCGACGGAGACGGGTTCGGCGACGATGGGCACGAGCAGACGCGCGGCTGCGACGGCGGTCATCAGGGCCACCTCGTCGAGCGGCTCCGCGAGTGCCCTCACCAGGGCCGCATCGGCCTCGCCCGTGTCGCCGTCGAAACCGGTGCCGGTGAGCTCACGACCGCCGAACGGGACCCCCGCGGAGTCGTGGGAGGTCACGGGCGACCCGCAACGTCGAGCGCGTCGGGCAGGGTGAACGCGCCACGGTAGAGCGCCGACCCGACGATGGCGCCCTCCACGCCAACGGGCACCAGGCCCCGGATCGCCTCGATGTCCTCCAAGGTCGACACGCCGCCCGACGCCACGACGGGGCGGTCGGTGCGCGCGCAGACGTCGCGGAGCAGGTCGAGGTTCGGGCCCTTGAGCATGCCGTCCTTGTTGACGTCGGTGACGACGTAGCGGGCACACCCCTCGGTGTCGAGTCGGGCCAGGGTCTCCCAGAGGTCGCCACCGTCCTTCGTCCAGCCGCGCGCAGCCAACGTGGTACCACGCACGTCGAGGCCCACCGCGACGCGGTCGCCATGTTCGGCGATCGCCCGCGCGGTCCACTCGGGATCCTCCAGCGCCGCTGTCCCGAGGTTGACCCGGCGACACCCCGTGGCCAGTGCCGCCTCGAGTGACTCGGCGTCGCGGATCCCGCCACTCATCTCGACCTTGAGGTCCAGCCGGCCGACGATGCCCGCGAGCAGCTCGCGGTTGGAACCGCGCCCGAAGGCGGCGTCGAGGTCGACGAGGTGCAGCCACTCGGCGCCCTGCTCCTGCCACGCCAGCGCGGCCTCCCAGGGATCACCGAACTCTCCCCCGCTGCCGGCCACCCCCTGGACGAGCTGGACGGCACGGCCGCCCTGGACGTCGACGGCGGGCAGCAGCTCGAGTCGGGGTGCGTCGTTCATGCGGGATCCTCGGGTCGGGGTTCGGTCGGCGGCGTGGTGTCGGTCAACGGTGTCGTGTGGTTCGACGGCGTGGTTTCGGGCGGCGGCGGGGTGTCGTCCGCGGCTGTGGCGGCGTCGTGTCGCCGGCCCTGCACCAGCAGGTAGCCGCCGACGATCACGAGGGCCGCCACCGCCAGCGCGATCCGCACCGGCCAGGACGCCCCGGCGAAGGCCGTCACCGCCAGCGTCGCCAGGCCCGCGCCGATCGTCGTGGCGACCTTGGGCTGGGCCCGCCGTCGCGTGGCGGTGCGCCGCGTCGTCCGACGCCGGGTCGTGGTGCGACGGGAGGTGCCGGCCGTGCTCGTCCTCTTGCGGGTCGTGGCCGTGCGAGCCGTGCTGCCCGCCGACCTGGCCGACTTGGCCGTCTTCTTGGTTGCGCTCACAGTGACTTCACCCAGTTCTCGAGGAGGGACAGACCTGCGTCGCCGGACTTCTCCGGGTGGAACTGGGTCGCGGCCAGCGGTCCGTTCTCCACGGCCGCGACGAACCGTCCACCGTGGTCGGCCCAGGTGACCTTGGGGGCGACGGCGGCGAAGGCGCCGCTGGGCTCCAGCAGCGTCCAGGACTGCACGGCATACGAGTGGACGAAGTAGAACCGCTCGGACTCGACGCCGGCGAAGAGCCGGCTCCCGGTGGCGACCTCCACGTCGGACCAGCCCATGTGCGGCACCACTTCTGCCTGGAGGCGGGACACCGATCCGGGCCACTCCCCCAGGCCGTCCTGGGGTGCACCGCTGGGTTCGTCGGACCCGTCGAACAGCACCTGCATGCCCACGCAGACCCCGAGCACCGGGCGTCCTCCAGCCAGGCGCAGGTCGATGACGACCGGACCGTCGGCGGCACGCAGGCCCGCCATGCAGGCGTGGAAGTTTCCCACCCCGGGCACGAACAGCCCGTCCGCGGCGAGCGCTGCCGCCCGGTCACCAGTCAGCTCCACCTCCGCACCGACGTGCTCCAGGGCGCGCACCGCCGACCGGACGTTGCCACTGCCGTAGTCGAAGACGACCACCCGGCTCATGAGTTCTCCTCGAGTTCGGTGCGGTGCCGGGCCTGCTCGGCCATCCGCGCGTCGAAACGGGCCACCGCCTGTGCCGTCGGTGCCACCACCTGGCCGCGCAGGCCCACCCCCGGTCCGACCAGGTCCGAGCCCGGCAGGCCCAGGACGGACAACAGGTCGGTGATGACGCGGTCTGCGGTGCCGTTGCGCTCGGCCACGACCCGCATCACCGCACGCGGGTCCCCTGTCCGACCAGCCGCAGCCAGGAGGTCCGCCGGCCGGGCCAGCTCGAGCTGGGGGGCGCGCACCACTCCGGCGCCGGGCTCCCACACCAGCCACCGGGCGACGTCGCGCCACCCGGGCGCGTGGGAGGTCACCACGGCCCGGCTGTCAACGGTGAAGAACCCGAGGGCGCCTCGCAGCCGGCGTGGGACCGGGCGCGCGGCGAGGACGGCGAGGGCGTCGTCATACGGTGGTTCGGCGCGTGACCGGCGCTCGGTGGGCAGCACCGCGGTCCAGTCCCCGAGGGGGACCACCTGGCAGGCCACCAGCCCCCGGCGCAGCCAGGACGACACCGGCGCGGGGCCGCCGCTCACCAGGAGCAGTCCGCGCGCCTCCTGCGCGGGCTGCCACGGCACGCTCACGTGGAGAGGCTGCCCTTCGCGCTGGGTATGCCGCTGACCCGGGGGTCGCGGGCGACCGCGGCACGCAGGGCGCGGGCGACCGCCTTGAACTGGGCCTCGACGATGTGGTGCGGGTCGCGGCCCGACACCACGCGCACGTGCAGCGCGATCCCGGCGCGTCCGGCGAAGGACTCCCACACGTGGCGGGTCAGCGAGCCGACGTAGGTGCCGCCGATGACGACGTAGGCCTGGCCCTCGGGCTCACCGGTGTGCACGACATAGGGGCGTCCCGCCACGTCGACGACGGCCTGGACGAGCGCCTCGTCGAGCGGGACCGTCGCGTCGCCGAAGCGCGAGATGCCGCGCTTGTCGCCAAGTGCCTCGCGCAGCGCGTCGCCGAGCACGATCGCGACATCCTCGACGGTGTGGTGCGCGTCGACGTCGACGTCGCCGGTGGCCTTGATGCGGAGGTCGATCAGCGAGTGCTTGGCCAGGGACGCGAGCATGTGGTCGTAGAAGCGCACGCCAGTCGAGATCTCGGACTGGCCGGAGCCGTCGAGGTTGAGCTCGACCTCGACGCTGGACTCCGACGTCGAGCGGCTCAGCGATGCCGTGCGGTCACCGGGCTGGTTCCCCTGCGTCACGGTCTCCTGCGTCACGGTGCGCTCCTGTCCTGCTCAGGTCGGGCGATCTGCGCCACGGCGGCGAGGAACGCACCTGTCTCGTCCGGGGTCCCGGCCGTGACACGAAGATAGTGGGGAATGCCGACGTCGCGGACGAGGACGCCCCGGTCCAGCAGCGCACGCCAGGTCTGGGCGGCGTCCGCGAGGCCGCCGAAGAGCACGAAGTTGGCGTCGCTGGGCACCGGCGCCAGACCGAGCTCGGTGAGTCCGGTGACCATCCGGTCACGCTGCTCCTTGATCGCCTCGACGGTGCCGAGCATCTCCGGCGCGTGCCGCAGGGCCGCCAGGGCGATCGCCTGCGTGGGCGCCGACAGGTGGTAGGGCAACCGCACCAACCGCAGGGCGTCGATGAGCGCAGGGTCCGCGGCGAGGTAGCCCAGCCGGCCCCCGGCGAACGCGAACGCCTTGCTCATCGTGCGGGTGACCACGAGCCGGGGGCGCCCGTCCAGCAGCGTCAGCGCGCTGGGGGTGCCGGGGCGGGCGAACTCGGCGTAGGCCTCGTCCACCACGACCACGGCACGCTCGGCCGCGGCATACACGGCCTCCACCACGTCGAGGCCGAGCGCGGTGCCCGTCGGGTTGTTGGGTGAGCAGAGGAAGACGACGTGGGGATCGTGCTCGCGCACCTGCGCGACCGCGGACTCGACAGTCAGGTCGAAGGGGGTGCCGCCCTGTCCGCGCAGGCCGTCCACCCAGGCGGTGCCCACCGAGGTGCTGATGATCGGGTGCATCGAGTAGGCCGGCGTGAAACCCAGGGCCGTGCGCCCCGGCCCGCCGAATGCCAGGACGACGTGCTGGAGCACCTCGTTGGAGCCGTTGCCCGCCCACACCTGGGCCGGATCCACGGCAGTCCCCGACGACGACAGGTATGCCGCGAGCCCAGTCCGGAGGTCGGTGAACTCGCGGTCGGGGTACCTGTTCAGGCCAGCCGCGACCTCGGCAACGGCGGCCGTGATCTCGGCCACCACCGACGGCGGGACGGGGTAGGAGCTCTCGTTGGTGTTGAGGCGCACGGGCACGTCGAGCTGGGGTGCGCCGTAGGGGGTCCCACCGCGCAGGTCCTCGCGCAGCAGGCCCTCGATGCGGGAGCCGCCGAAGTCGGTCATCGTCCGGTCACGACCCGTCGAAGCGGACCTGGACCGCCTCGCCGTGGGCGGGCAGGTCCTCGGCCTGAGCGAGGGCGACAACGTGGTGGGCGACCTCCTGGAGGGCGGCCTCGGTGTAGCTGACCACGTGCACGCCGCGCAGGAACGACTGCACCGAGAGCCCGCTGCTGTGACACGCGCATCCACCGGTCGGAAGGACGTGGTTGGACCCGGCGACGTAGTCACCCAGGCTCACCGGTGAGTGTGGCCCGACGAAGATCGCGCCGGCGTTGCGCACGCGCTCGCTGACCGCGGCGGCATCGGCGACCTGCAGCTCGAGGTGCTCGGCGGCGTAGGCGTTGACGACGGCCAGACCGGCGTCGAGGTCGTCCACGAGGACCACTCCCGACTGGGGTCCGGTGAGCGCCTCGCGGACGCGCTCTGAGTGCTTGGTGGTGGCGACGCGGTCCTCGAGGTCGGCCTGCACCGCCTCGACCAGGGCCACCGAGGCAGTCACCAGGACGGAGGCAGCCTGCGGGTCGTGCTCGGCCTGCGAGACCAGGTCGGCGCTGACGTGGGCAGGCAGTGCGGTGTCGTCGGCGAGGATCGCGATCTCGGTCGGGCCCGCCTCGGAGTCGATGCCGATGACGCCCTTGAGGTAGCGCTTGGCAGCCGCGACGTAGATGTTGCCCGGCCCGGTCACGAGGCTGACCGGCTCGCAGACCACCGGCGTCTCCTCGGCGCCGGTGGCGTCCTCGAAGCCGAAGGCAAACGCGGCCACCGCCTGGGCGCCGCCCACGGCATACACCTCGTCGACGCCGAGCAGCGCGCACGCGGCGAGCACCGTGGGGTGGGGGTAGCCGGTGAAGGCGCCGGAGTTGTCGCGCTGCGGTGGGCTGGCGACGGCCAGCGAGCCGACACCGGCGATCTGGGCCGGGACGACGTTCATGACGACGCTGGAGGGGTACACGGCGCGTCCACCCGGGACATAGAGACCGACCCGGTCGACCGGGATCCACCGCTCGCTGACCTCGCCGCCGGGGACGACGGTGGTCGTGGTGGTGGTGCGGCGCTGGTCCTCGTGGACGATGCGAACTCTGCGGATGGCCTCGTCGAGGGCGGCCCGCACCTGCGGGTCGAGGGACTCCAGAGCCGCCTCGAGCACGGCCACGGGGACGCGCAAGGTCGTCGGGCGGACGCCGTCGAACCGCTCGCCCAGCTCGTAGAGCGCAGCAGCACCACGGTGACGAACGTCCTCGCAGATCGGCCGGACCGTCTCGACCGCGGCGGCGACGTCGAACTCCGCCCTCGGCAGCAGGTGACGCAGCTCGCGCACGCCGAGCGGCCGGCCGCGCAGGTCGATCGTGGAGAGCATGGGTCAAGTCTAGGTCGGGCCCACTGGGCGACCCGGTGCGGTCTCAGCCCCCGGTCTGTGCGGAGGACCGTTCGACTGCGGAGGCCTCCCCGGCCGCCCCAGCGTCCCCGGCCTCCTCCTCGCCTGCATCACCAGGGCCTACCGCGCCCTGACTCGCGACGGCCCGACTCCCTGCACCCTGACTCACTGCGCCGTGGCTCGCGGCGGCGTGGCCCACTGCGTCCTGGCCCACACCGGCCTGGCCCACCCCGGCCTGACGGGCTGCGGCCAGTCGGGCCACCGCCTGGGCAGCCCCGCCCTGCCGGACGGTGAAGGTGGCCTCGACGCTGCCTGCGAGCTCCTCCTTGGGCCAGCGGGCCGCGAGCAGCACGAGCACCCCCAGCGTCACGACGGCACAGATGCCGACCGACGCCGCGGGTGAGGTGCGCTCGGAGACCCAGCCGGCGGCAAGGAAGCAGGCGCCCGTGACGCCCACGGACAGCGCCCCTGCGAGCCCGAAGACCCGACCTCGCATGGCGGTCGGGACCAGCAGGGTGAAGGCAGCCTGCAACGGCAGCATGTAGCACTGCAGGGCCCCGCAGAGGAACCACGCGGCGCCCACCACGACGAGCGGCGGCTCGAAGATCGTCGCGAGCAGCGGCAGTGGAGTGAGCAGAGCAAGGCGCATGACCAGCGCAGACTGGCGCTCGGCGGGCAGCCGCCCGATGATCAGGAGGCCGACGACGGCCCCGAGGATCGGCGCAGCCATCAGCAGGCCGCCCCAGTTCGGCGACGGGCTGTGCTGGGCGGCGTAGGGCAAGGCCACCGCTTCGGGCGCCGCAATGGCCAGTGCGCTCGCGAGCGACAGCATGAGCATGTAGGTCAGCACCCGGCTGGATCGGATCTGGCGCCAGGCCTGGCCGACGTCGCCGACCAGGCCGGAGAGTGGTGCGTCGTCGACCTTGACGATCGACTTCGGCGGCCTGACCGCCATCAGGATGACAGCGCCGACGAGGAACGTGGCCAGGTCCAGCACCAACGTCTTGGTGTCGCCCACGAGGCCCACGATGGCGCCGCCGATCGCCAGGCCGATCGCCTGGTTGACCTGGGCGGCGAGGGTGGTCAGCCCGAATGCCCGCGCATAGAGCCGACGGTCCGGGAAGATGTCGGTCAGCAGCATCTGGCTGGCGGTCACGGCAGGGCCGCCGACGAACTCCAGGACGCCGACGAGCACGAGCACGAGCCACAGGGACTTGGTGACCGACACCGCCACGATGAGCACGCCGACCAGGGCCGCTCGGATCAGGTGGGTCCCGACGAGGCAGACGCGCGGCGGCATCCGGTCGCACAGGGGCGAGAGGAGCGCCCGGCCCAGGATGCTCGGCACCAGGGAGACCGCGAACGTCGCGGCCGTCGCCAACGCCGAACCCGTCCACGAGTAGACCACTGCAGCCACGGTGATGCGGGCGATGTAGTCGCCCCACGTCGAGAGCGTCGCGACCACGAAGACAGGCAGGAACACCGGGGTGCGGAGGACCTCGGAGAACGAGGGGACCGTGACGGAGTCGTCCCTGCCCGTGGCCATGCGCCGACCGTACCTTCCTAGGTTGAACCGTAAAAGTTGAACTCCGTCACGCTACGCGCATGTCGGGCGATTCGGAGGTAGTCCTCCGCAAGATGTGCACCACTTCCCGGCTCGCGGCCGAGGATTCTGCTGACCCCGTCGGCAACCCGCAGGTCGGAGGGCACGCTGTCGACCGCCTTGCCGCGGTAGAGGACGGAGGCGTTGCGCAAGCGGGAGGCGAAGGACCAGGCGTCCCTGAGGGCGGCGGCGTGGTCGGCGGCGATCAGGCCGGCCGTCTCTGCAGCGTCGAGGGCAGGCAGCGTGCTGGTGGTCCGCAACGTCGGCACGGCATGGGCGTGGCGCATCTGAACCAGCTGCACGGTCCACTCCACGTCGGAGAGCCCACCTCGGCCCAGCTTGAAGTGGCTCTTCGGGTCGGCACCGCGAGGCAGTCGTTCTGCCTCCATCCGCGCCTTCAGGGTCCGGATCTCCCGGACCTGCTGGTCGGTGAGACCGTCCCGGGGCCACCGCAACGGGTCGATGAGCTCGACGAAACGCGCGCCCAGCTCGAGGTCGCCGGCCAAGGGAGCGGCCCGCAGCAGGGCCTGGGACTCCCACGTGAGCGACCACCGGCTGTAGTAGGCGCGATAGCTGGCCAGGCTGCGCACGAGCGGCCCACTCTTGCCCTCGGGACGCAGGTCGGCATCGAGACCGAGCTGTGGGTCGGGACCGGCAGCGGCCAGCAGTCGTCGGAGCTCCTGCACGGTCTCGAGGGCCTGCTCCTGGGCCGTTGCCTCATCCGCCCCGTCGACGGGGTCGTGGACGAACAGGACGTCCGCGTCCGAGCCATAGGCGACCTCGCCACCTCCGAGCCGGCCCATCCCGACGACCAGCAGCCGGGTCGACAGCGGCCCGTGCCGCTCCTCGACGGTGCGTTGGGCCACCTGGAGCGCCGTCTCGACCAGCGCAGCGGTGACGTCGGTGAGGGCCTCGCCCACCCCGGCCAGGTCGAGGCTCCCCGAGAGGTCCGCCACGGCGATCCGGAACAGCTCCTGGCGCCTGATGCTCCGCGCCGCCCGCACCGCCTTGTCGGCGTCGTCCTGCCGACCCGCCGCCGCCGTCATCCGGCGAACCAGGTCCTCGCGCGACGACGGAGTCAGCCCGCCCGAGTCGCCGAGCATCGCGACCGAGTCGGGCGCGCCGACCAGCAGGTCTGCCGCGTAGCGGCTCCGAGCGAGCGTGTGCGCGAGGCGTTCGGCCGCGGACCCCTCGTCGCGCAGCAGCCGCAGGTACCAGTGCGTCGAGCCCAGCTCCTCGCTCACCTTGCGGAACGCGAGCAGACCTCCGTCAGGGTCCGCCTCGTCGGCGAACCAGCCGAGCATCACGGGAAGCAGAGTGCGCTGGATGGCCGCCCGTCGGCTCACCCCGGCCGTGAGCGCCTCGAGGTGGCGCATCGCACCGCCGGGGTCGCGGAACCCCAGCGCCGCCAGTCGCTCCTTGGCGGCTTCGGGTGCGAGTCGGGCGTCCGTCGAGCTGAGCCGGGCCACCGCAGCCAGCAGCGGCCGGTAGAAGAGTCGTTCGTGGATGCGGCGGACCTCTCGCGCCTGCTGCTGCCACTGGGCGACCACTGCCTTGGCGGCGTCCGAGCGGTGTCCGAGGGCACGGCCGAGGCGGCGCAGGTCGGTGTCGGTCGTCGGCATGAGGTGGGTGCGACGCAACCGGAACAGCTGGATGCGGTGCTCGAGGGTGCGCAGGAGGCGATAGGACGCGTCGAGGGTCGCGGCGTCCTCGCGGCCGACGTAGCCACCGCGCGCCAGGGCGTCGAGGGCTTCGAGTGTCGTGCCCGAGCGCAGCGCGTCGTCGGAGCGGCCGTGGACGAGCTGCAGCAGCTGGACGCTGAACTCCACGTCGCGAAGCCCTCCAGGGCCGAGCTTCAGCTGGCGCTCGGCCTCCCCCGCCGGCACGTGCTGCTCGACCCGCCGGCGCATCGCCTGCACGTCCTCGACGAAGTTGTCGCGCGAGGCGGCACCCCACACCAGGGGGTTGACGGCGGCGATGTAGGCGTCGCCGAGGGCCCGGTCCCCGGCAACGGGGCGTGCCTTGAGCAGGGCTTGGAACTCCCACGTCTTGGCCCACCGCTCGTAGTACGCACGGTGGCTGTCGATGGTACGCACCAGCGGTCCGTTCTTGCCCTCCGGACGCAGCGCCGCGTCGACCGGCCACAGCGTCCCCTGCCCCGTGGAGGTGGAGCACGCCCGCATGAGGTGGGTGGCCAGCCCGGTGGCAGCCGCGATGGCGCTGGCCTCTCCCACTCCCTCGCGCGGCTCGGCCACGAAGATGACGTCGACGTCGCTGACGTAGTTGAGCTCGCGCCCGCCCGTCTTGCCCATGCCGATGACAGCGAAGTCGCACAGCTCGGCCTGTTCCCCCATCTCGGCCCGCGCGATGACCAGGGCCGCCTCGAGGGCTGCCTCGGCCAGGTCGGCCAGCGCCGCCGCCGCCTCGGGCAGGGCAAGCTCGGGGTCGCCCGAGGTGAGGTCGAGCGCCGCGATCCCCAGCAGCTGGCGCCGGTACCCGATCCGCAGAGCGTCGTATGCCGTGTGCTCACCGGCCGCGCGAACCGCCTCGACGAGCTCGTGGATGCGTTCGTGCGGCGTCCGAGGCCGAGCCTCCGCCACGCTGCGCCAGTGTTCGGGGTGGGCCACCAGGTGGTCGCCGAGGGCCGTGGAGGCGCCGAGGACGGCCAGCAACCGGTCGCGCGCGGGCCCGCGGTGGCGGAGCGCAGCCACGAGGCCGGACACCTGCGCCTCCGCCCCGGACTCGATGTCGCGGCGCCGTGGCGCAGAGGCACGCAGCGACTCCATGAGCCGCACCAGGCTGAGCAGGGCGAGGTCGGGGTCGGCGACCGCGCCGAGGGCGTCGGGCAGTCCGTCACTGAACAGGTCGTCGAGGGGGTCGATGAGCCCGGCGAGCGCCGGGTCCGCGAGTAGGTGCTCCGCGCGGGGTGGATCGGCAAAACCGAGTCGGGCCAGGGTCGCAGTCTGGGAGACAACGCGGCCTGAGGTCACCGCGACAGCCTACGCACTGGTGGGTGGCACCCGCCCGCTCCGGTCAGCAGGCGGCATACCGGAGCGGGTTGCCGGGGCCGGTCACAGACCGGGCAGGTAGCGCTCGAGCTCGAACCGGGTGATCTCGCCGCGGTAGTCGTCCCACTCGGCCCGCTTGTTGCGCAGGAAGAAGTCGAAGACGTGCTCGCCGAGGGTGTCTGCGACCAGCTCGCTCCTCTCCATCACGCGGATGGCCTCGTAGAGCGAGGTGGGCAGCGGCTCGATCCCCATCGCCTGGCGCTCGGCGGAGGTCAGGCCCCACACGTCGTCCTCGGTCTCGGCGGGGAGCTCGTAGTCCTCCTCGATGCCCTTGAGGCCCGCGGACAGCATCAGGGCGAAGGCGAGGTAGGGGTTGCAGGCGGCGTCGAGGGTACGGACCTCGACCCGGCTGCTCTGGCCCTTGGTCGGCTTGTACATCGGCACGCGAACCATCGCGGACCGGTTGTTGTGGCCCCAGGTCAGGTGGGCCGGGGCCTCGCCCCCGCCCCAGAGCCGCTTGTAGGAGTTGACCCACTGGTTGGTCACGGCGGTGATCTCGGCGCCGTGGCGCAGGAGGCCCGCGATGAACTGCCGCCCGACCTTGCTCAGCTGGTAGGGCGCGCCCGCCTCGTAGAACGCGTTGCTGTCGCCGTCGAAGAGCGACATGTGGGTGTGCATGCCGGACCCCGGGTGCTCGGAGAAGGGCTTGGGCATGAAGGAGGCGAAGATGCCCTGCTCGAGCGCGACCTCCTTGATGACGGTGCGGAAGGTCATGATGTTGTCGGCGGTGGACAGCGCGTCGGCGTAGCGCAGGTCGATCTCGTTCTGGCCGGGCCCGCCCTCGTGGTGGCTGAACTCGACCGAGATCCCCATCGACTCGAGCATGGTGATCGCCGCGCGCCGGAAGTCGTGGCCGGTGCCGTGCGGGACGTGGTCGAAGTAGCCCGCCTGGTCGATCGGCTCCGGGTTGTCGCCCGGCTTGAAGCCGGCCTTGAGCAGGTAGAACTCGATCTCGGGGTGGGTGTAGAAGGTGAAGCCGAGGTCGGCGGCCCGGGCGAGGGCGCGCTGCAGGACGTGGCGCGGGTCGGCGTGGCTCGGGGAGCCGTCGGGCAGGGTGATGTCGCAGAACATGCGGGCGGTCCCCGGGTTGTCGCCACGCCACGGAAGCACCTGGAAGGTCGCCGGGTCCGGCTTGGCGAGCATGTCGGCCTCGTAGACGCGCGCGAAGCCCTCGATGGCCGAGCCGTCGAAACCGATGCCCTCGGCGAACGCCCCCTCCAGCTCGGCGGGGGCGACGGCCACGGACTTGAGGGTCCCGAGCACATCGGTGAACCACAGCCGCACGAAGCGGATGTCGCGTTCCTCGATGGTGCGGAGGACGAACTCCTGCTGACGATCCATGTGTCGAATCCTGCCCTAGTTGTGTTTCCCCAGCGTTACGTGCCACGCGGGTCGGCTGCGTCAAGGGCGGTGGGACGGTGCTTGGGCGTTGCTACGCCGAGGTTCTCAGGCGCTCGAGGCCGGCCAGGACGAGGTCGAGGCCGAAGGCGAACTCGTCTGCCGGGTCATAGCCGGCGGCGACGAGCGCGGCGGCACTCTCGTTGAGGTAGGGGAACTCGTCGGGAGGAAGCTGGGGCAGGAACACGTCCTCGGCCATGTCCGCGAACTCGTCGGCTGTGTCGAACGGCAGGTTGACCGCCTGCAGGGCGAAGCCGTAGACGTAGCCGTCGAGCAACCAGTGGGCGTGCGTCGCCATCGACACCGAGAAGCCGGCCTTGCGCAAGCAGGCGGTGACCGCTTCGCGGTGGCGGAGGTGGGCGAGCCCCGGCGAGGTCCGCGACTCCATCAGGCCGATCGCCCAAGGGTGGCGTGCCAGGACCTCTCGGGCGGACACCGACCTCTTCCGCATCGCCGCCTGCCAGTCGGTCCCCTCCGGCGCGAGCTCGATCTCCCCGAACACGACGTCGATCATGGCGTCGAGCAGCTCTTCCTTGCCCGCCACGTAGTGGTAGAGCGACATGGCGCCGGCGCCGAGCTCGCCAGCCAGGCGGCGCATGCTCAGGCCCTCGACCCCCTCGCCGTCGGCGAGCCGGACTGCCTCGTCCACCACCCGCTGCTTGCTCAGCCCCGCCTCTGACGCCACTTGGCGTTGCTTCCCTGGGGCCACGGGTTCTTGCTCCTCTCGACGGATTGACAACAGTACGTCGTACGAGGATAGTACGGTGTACGACGTACGGTGTACGACAGGTGAATCGGTGAGAGGCCACCGGCCATCCGGACGACGTCGAACCCGCTGCACACCCACCGCCAACCGACTGGAGCCAAGGAGCATGAGAACTAGATCGCAGCAGGACACCGGCACCACGCATGGCCACAGTGGATTCGGTCGAGGGCGGCTCGTCGGCCTCGCGGCGATGGCGCTGGCGGTGATGGTGGTCGTGGAGAACGCCGTGCTGGCGGCAACGGGCGCGCCGTCCTACGGCGCTCCGATCGGCGAGGTGCTCGACTACTACGCGGCCAACCGCGCCTCGGTGGCGATCGCGTCCGGGCTGGTGGCCGTTTACCTGCCGCTGCTACTCGTGTTCGTGACGGGCCTGCACGGGCTCGTGGAACGGGGCGGCGGAGCGGGCTCCGACTGGTCGCGCCTCGCCGTCGCCGCTGGTGCAACGCTGTCGGCCACCTTCGTGCTGGTCAATGTGCTGCAGGTCGGGCTCGCACTGTCCGCCGGCGGCGTCGCGGAGCCGACGCCCCTGTTCGAGCTCGTGTGGCAGGTTCACGCGGCGGCCTTCGCGCTGGCGATGCCCATGCTCGGCGCCACCCTCGTCGGAACGGCCCTCGCTGCGCACGCGAGCAGGCTGACTCCGGCGTGGCAGCGGTCGCTGGGCCTGGGGGGCGGGGGCCTGCTGCTCGTCGCGGGGGTCGGCAACCTGGCGATCGCCGACGGCTCGGCGCTGATCTTCGTCGGGCTCCTGGGTTTCGCCGCCTGGCTCGTATGGCTGCTCGCAACCGGCGTGCGTCTCGTCCGGACGTGACCAAACCACGATGCGGCGCTGAGGTCGCGCACCAGAAGAACGCGAGCGACGAGCTCGATGGTGGTGCTGATCGTCGCGTTGGCCGCGATGAGGTCGGCCAGGGCATCGACCCGCGCGGCGCCCATCCGCAGGCCCGGCTGGGCACGGGCGTACTCGGCCGCGAGACCGTCTACCGCACTCCAGACCTGCATGGCCACGGGCGTCGGCAGGTCGGCCACGAGCCGGGTCATGCCCTCGCACTCACCCGGGCGAACTCGCACGTCGCTGCGGCTCCGCGCCAGCACAGCCAGACGATCGGCGTCGTCAGGGGCGCAACGGTCGGCCGCACGCCGTGCCCGGCGGCGTAGGGCCGCGCAGGACATCTGGGTGACGCCGCCCTCCAGCAAGCGAGCCTCGAACTCGTGCAACCGTGCCCAAGGTGCGGCCGCCGACTCGGCGACGACCGCGTCGACACGGTAGGGCTCGAGGTCCCCGGACCAGGCCAGCGCCTGCACCTGGGGCAGCGCGCAGACGACGCGGCGGGCGTGGTCGATGCGGGTCGACATGGTGCGGGGTGACACGTGCAACACAGCCGCGAGCGAACCGGCCGCGATGGCGTGGCCGGACAGGTGCTGGCGACGTCCGCCGGCCCGGGCCACGTCAGCCGCGTCGAGATCGGTGCGCTCATCGCACCGCCTGGCCACCGTCTCCATGGCCGAGCGCTGCCGCGCAGTCGCCGCGCTGACCACCCGCTGGGAGGCGAGGACGAGGGCCTCGGCCTCCTCGACCGACAGGTCGGCGATCTGCTCGTCCGTCATGGTGAAGAGCGCACCTGCGAGGGCGGCCGGGTCGGTCGCCTGCACTGCTTCCACACTGTCGAGCATGTTTCCCACACTAGCGACCACCACTGACAGTCCAAGGTGAGCAGCTCGGGAAAACCGTTGGGATGGAATGGGATTGAGCCCCTGTTCCCCGCGTTCGTGGGGACGGCTGTCTACGCGGGCAGCCTCAGCCCTTGAGCACCGACATGGCGGCGTTGTGACCCGGTATGCCGCTGACTCCCCCACCGCGTCGGGCGCCGGCTCCCGCGATGCGCACCTTCTCGTGCGGTGTCTCGACGCCCCAGGTGCCGACCTCGTCCTCCCTCTCGGCCCACGGCCACTGGAGGGAGCGGTGGAAGATGTTGCCGCCCGGGAGGCCGAGGTCGGCCTCGAGCTCGACCGGGGTCCGCGCCTCGATGCACAGGGCTCCGTCGGGGTCCCGCAGCAGGACGTCCTGGATGGGCTCGGCCAACACCGAGTTCAGTGACTCGAGGGTCCGCGCGAGGGCCAGGTCCTTGACCAGGTCGTGCTCGGCGGTCGTCCCCTCGAAGAGTCGGGCCGGCAGGTGCAGTCCGAACAACGTGAGCGTCTGGGCACCCGTCTCCGCCAGCGAAGGCCCCAGGATCGAACGATCCGACAGGCTGTGGCAGTAGATCTCGCACGGCGGCACCTGCGGCACCCGGCCGGCGGCAGCGGCGGCATACGCCTCCTGCAGCTGGTCGTAGCCCTCGTTGACGTGGAAGGTGCCCGCGAACGCGGCCGTCGGGTCGACGTCCTGGTCGCGCAGCCGCGGCAGGCGCGACAGGAGCATGTTGACCTTGAGCTGGGCGCCCTCGGGCGCCTCCTCCGTCGGGACGGGGTCGGCGCCGGTCTCGGCGAGCAGGGTGTTGAGGACGGTGGGCGCGCAGGCCGCATGGATCGTCGAGCCCCGCGCCTCGCCACCGTCCCAGCTGACCAGACCGTCGGGGTCGACCGCGAGCACCCTCGTCCCCGTGCGGATCTCGGCCCCTGCCTTGACCGCGGCACGAGCGAGTCCGTCGGTCACGGCACCCATGCCACCGACCGGCACGTCCCAGTCGCCGGTCCCCCCTCCGATGAGGTGGTAGAGGAAGCAGACGTTCTGCCGCAGGTCGGTCGAGCCCATCTCGGCGAAGGTGCCGATGAGCGCGTCGGTCGCGACGATGCCCCGCACGGTGTCGTCGCCGAACTCGGCCTCGAGCACCTCACCCAACGGTCGTCGGACCAGGGCTTCCCAGAGCGGGTCGTCCCCGACGAGGGCAGCCACCTGCGCCTCGGTGCGCAGCGGTTCGAGCACCGTCGGGAAGACCTGCTGTGCAAGGTGGTGGACGCGCCCGTAGAAGTCCTGCCACGCGGCATACTCCTTCGCCCCTCCGGTGAGGGCAGCGAAGCCGGCCGCGGTCGAGGCGGCGTCACCGTGGTCCACGAGCAGCCCGCGCTCCGGTCGGTCGGGGACGGGCGTGAAGGAGGAGTAGCGCCGCCGGATGAGCTGGACGTCGAGGTCGAGGTCGCTGATCACCTGACGGGGCATC
Organism: Pedococcus sp. P2_F6; assembly: GCF_056403675.1. NCBI lineage: Bacteria > Bacillati > Actinomycetota > Actinomycetes > Micrococcales > Intrasporangiaceae > Pedococcus > Pedococcus sp. P2_F6. Next base: position 263,545 of record NZ_JBFUEZ010000001.1, on the reverse strand, counting down.
AGCGACACCAGGTAGGAGTAGCGCGACAGGCGCGCGTCGACGCCAGCGAACGCCTGGGCCGAGACAGCCGCACCACCCACGTGATCGCCGGCCTCCAGAACCAGCACCCGGCGCCCCGCCCGGGCAAGGTATGCCGCGGCGGTCAGCCCGTTGTGACCGGCACCGATGACGACGTCGTCGTAGTCCACGGCGCAGAGCCTACGGTGCCGTGTCGAGCCGTTCTGACCTCGGTGGCCGGGTCGCTACTGCGGTGCCGCGTCGTCGCTCTCCGATGCCTCGTCCGCGTCCGCCAGGACGGGCAGGTCGGGGTCGATCTCCTCGTACCGCCGGTGCAGCTCTTCGGGGTTCGGTTCCAGGCCGAGCGACTCCAGCTCGGCGCTCACCGCTGCCACCACCGCCTCCGGACCCTGTCCCGCCGCCTTGGCCTCACCGCGCAGCTGCGCCGCCACGACCTCGTGCCGCTTCTCCTCGGACAGCTCGCCCTCGGAGCTGCTCGTGGCGACCTCGAAGTTGTCTGACATCAGTCCTCCATCACCGGTGTCACCGCTGGTCGGCGACCTCTCCCGAGTCTGTCGCCGGGGCGCTGGACGCACCACTCGAGCCGAGGTCGGGCACACGAAACGGGGCCCCGGGATTGCTCCCGGAGCCCCGCCCCGTCTTACACCCGGCGTACCCCTGCCAGCCGGGCGCAGGTCACTTGAAGCTGACCTGGACCTGCAGCAGGTTGCCGCCGTCCTCGGACTTGTTGACCTTCATGACCGTGCCGGAGCCCGCGACCTGGACCGAGGACCAGGGGTTCTTCGCGCTCCAGTAGCGCATCGGGTCGCTGTCGTCGAAGACCGGCATGGCCGGCTGCGAGGCGACGTCGAGCGCGGTGCCGTTGCGGTGGAACGTCACCGCGTCGGTCCGCTCCAGCCCGAACGTCGCGTCCCACGGCTGGCGCCGGTTGCCCAGCTTGACGCCGTCGGCGAAGGTCACAGGTGCCGGACGCGCGTCGACCGGCAGAGACTGGCCGCCACCCGGGTGGCCCGAGGTGTTGTTGTCGGTGAACTCACCGTCGACGTACCAGACGAGCAGGCCGTTCTGGTAGGGGAACCGCTCCACCCAGTCGGGCTTGGTCTTCGCCCAGCCGAAGTTGTACGGACCCGTCTTGAGGGTCTGGTCGTAACCGGTGTAGGTGCGGTTCTCGGCCAGGTAGTAGTGGCTGACGACCTCGGAGGTCTTGCCCGTCATGCGGGTGAACCCGTTGGCGGTCCAGCCGTTGGTGCCGCCCTCGACGTCGTCGGACACCGTGGTGCCGCCGATGGTGACGGCCAGGTCGTCGAGGAACGGGCCCTCGAAGTGCAGCCCGCCGTCGGTGGCGTAGCGGAAGCGGAACTGGACGCTCTTGCCGGCGTATGGCGTGAGGTCCCAGGTCTTCTGGGCCCAGGGGGTCAGACCGGCGTTGTCGGACGGGCCGGAGATCGGCGCCGCCGCGTCCTTCCAGGTCGCGCCACCGTCGGTGCTGACCTCGGCGTACAGGTAGTCGTAGTCCTGCTCGATGTTGTACTGCAGCCAGGCCGAGACCGAACCGCTGGTCGCCCCGGTGAGGTCCACCGTGCGGGTCAGGGTGTTGTTGAGGCTGTCGTTCGCGCCGCCCCACCACTCGTAGGACCCCGAACGGGGGGTGTTGTAGTCGTTCTTGACCGTCTTGTCGGGCAGGGTCACTGCCAGCGCCTGGTAGGACGACGTGGTCTTGGGCTGGTCGGCCGGGTTGAGCTTGACCGTCATGGCCTGGCCGTAGGGCACCGCCTTGTAGTCGAGCCAGCCGAGCTGGAGCTTCTCGAGCGGACCCATGTAGCCGGGCGTGGTGCCGATCGAGTCGCCCCCGTGGTTCAGCCACGAGCCACCGGACATCAGCGTCCAGAAGCCGGTGCCGTTGTCGCCTCCTGCGGTGTCGTAGTAGTCCGGCAGACCGAGGTCGTGGCCGAACTCGTGGGTGAAGACACCCAGGCCACCGTTCTCGGGCTCGGTGGTGTAGTCACCGATCCAGATCCCGGAGTTGCCCAGCGGCACTCCGCCGAGCTTGGCCCCCTCCGGGCCGGTCTTGCCGGCGTCGGTGGAGTAGGCGTACCAACGGTGCGACCAGATGGCGTTGGTGCCCTGGGCGCCGCCGCCGGCCTCTTCGCCCTCACCGGCGTGGATGGCCTGGAAGTGGTCGATGTAGCCGTCCGGCTCGTTGAAGTTGCCGTCGTGGTCGGCGTCGTAGCGGTCGACCTTGTCGAACTGCTTGAGGTAGGTCGTGATCTCGGCGTCGCTCTTCCCGGCCGCCTTCTGGGCGTTGTACCAGGACGTGGCGGTGTCCTTGACGTAGTTCCAGTAGCCGTCGGCGTTGTTGCTCCGGCCATAGCGGGCTTCGTTGTACGGCACGGTGACCCAGTCGGAGACGTCACCCTTGGCCACGAAACGACCGTTCGACTGCTTCAGGTAGAAGTCCTTGAACGACTCGCCCCCGCCGAACATCATGTCCTGGTAGTGGGCGCGGTTGAAGTCCGCGGTCCAGGCGGTCGAGTTGTCGTCGGTTGCGTTGCCGTCCCAGACGCGGTCCGGTGCCGGGATCTGGTTGTGCACCGGTCCCGGGGTGGCGTCGAAGCCGGTCTCGGTCTTGGTCCCGAAGTCGGTGAGGATGGTGAAGATGTCCTCCTCGCGCTCCACCGGGTAGGACACGTATCGGTCCTGGGCAGCCTTGCTCCCCTTGGGTGCCTTGGCGTTGCCCGCGAGCTTGATGACGCGCTGGCCGCCCCGCATCTCGGTGGTCGCCTCGCCCTTCACGAGCTTGTCGACGGCCTCCTTGCGCAGGGCGCGGGCGGCGTCGCCGAGCGGGTTCGGCAGGTCGTGCTCACGGTTGTTCGCCGTGGGCTCCTTGTCGCCCTGCACAGGGGTTGCCTGCGCAGGAGCGGAAGCCAGGCTCAGGGCGACGGCGGTAACCGCTACTCCCGAGACCAGGCTCAGATGACGTCTGTTCACGAATCCTCCAGTGTCTGTGCGCGACCCCTCTCGGCACACGCAAGGGCGAGCCAAACACGCGGCAGACGGCATACCAAGACTTCGCCGGGTATGGACTTCGTAAATTTCTGACCGATCGGTCGCTATCCCATTCGTCCGTTTTGGCGACGGAGCCGGCCCGGCGCCCCTGAGTCCCACTGGCCCCAGTGAGCACTTCAGCAGCCCTGGGCGGTCACCCGGAAGCCCTGCCGCCGCCCCCTCCTAGGATGGCGCCATGAGCGATCAGCCAACGACGCCTCCCACCACCGCCGAGGTCGCGGCCCCCTATGGCACGGGCGCCCAGGCCGCGCCGCAGCGCCGGGTACGCATCCCGCACCTGCAGGCGATGAAGGAGAAGGGCGAGAAGTGGGCCATGCTCACCGCCTACGACATGTACTCCGCCGAGATCTTCGACGAGGCGGGCATTCCCGTGCTGCTCGTCGGGGACTCCGCCGGCAACAACGTCTACGGCTTCGAGACGACCGTCCCGGTGACGGTCGACCACCTCGTGCCGCTGGTCCGGGCGGTCACCTCGGCGGCCAAGCACGCCATGGTCGTCGCCGACCTGCCGTTCGGTTCCTACCAGGCCAGCCCGCAGCAGGCCCTGGCGACCGCCACCCGGATGATGAAGGAGGGCCTGGCCCACGCCGTCAAGCTCGAGGGCGGCAAGCTGATGGTCCCCGAGGTCGAGCTGCTGGTCCGGGCGGGCATCCCCGTCATGGGACACATCGGCTTCACCCCCCAGAGCGAGCACGTCCTCGGCGGCTACCGGGTCCAGGGCCGCGGCGACTCCGGCGACCGGCTCGTCGAGGACGCGGTGGCTCTGGAGAAGGCAGGCTGCTTCGCCGTCGTCATGGAGATGGTCCCTGCTCCCCTGGCCGCGCGGGTCACCGAGGTGCTGTCGATCCCGACCATCGGCATCGGCGCCGGCCCGGACTGCGACGCCCAGGTGCTCGTCTGGCAGGACATGGCCGGCCTGCGCGGTGGCAAGGCACCCCGCTTCGTCAAGAAGTACGCCGACCTCCGCACGGAGCTGGGTCAGGCGGCTGCCGCGTATGCCGCCGACGTCGCCTCGGGCTCGTTCCCCGCGGCCGAGAACTCCTTCCTCGAATAGCCCACGGGGGGCTCCCCCTTCCCCGGCACGACACTTTCCCGGTACGGCGTGCAAGCTCATCCACCTGTAGGACCCCAACGGTTGCGGATCACGACTACCGTGCACCGGTGGACCACAGATCGTGGTCGCCCGTCGTGATCGGAGGACCTTCCGTGCCCCAGCGCCACCACCGTCCCGCGCTCCTGCCATTCGTCGCCACCGCGGCGGCCTGCGGCCTGCTGTTCGCCGCAGCTCCGGCCCAGGCCACGAAGCCGACTCCGGGCACGTCGACCGGCACTGGCGCAGTGTTCATGGTCAACCCGGTGCAGTCCTCGGGCAACCAGGGCCTGACCGACCAGAAGGACTCCGACGCTGCCGTTCCCTCCAGCGCCTACGCCAACGTCCCGCTGCGCAACCTCGACGGCTCGGGCTACCTGCGCGGATCGTGGGCCACTGTCCAGTCCTCCACGGGCACACCGGCATTCAGTCCCTCGAACACCTTCGTCTACACGCGCCACCAAGACCAGTTCGAGCAGGTGATGGGGTACTTCTGGGTCAACCAGGCGCAGGAGTACCTCCAGTCCCTCGGCTTCGGTTCGACGCTGCGCGGGATCCTCAAGCAGCAGTTCCCGGTCAAGATCGACCAGTACGGCGGGGACAACTCCTACGAGACCAGCAAGCCCTTCCGGATCCGGCTGGGCAAGGGCGGCGTCGACGACGCGGAGGACGCCGAGGTCATCGTCCACGAGTACGGCCACGCCGTGCACCAGTCCCAGGTCCCGGGCTTCGGCTCCACCCTGGACTCGGGCTCGATCGGTGAGTCGTTCGGCGACTACCTGGCGGTCTCGGTCGGCCTGGCCGCCGCCAAGCAGTACCACTGGCCGGTGAAGGCCGAGCAGGCCTGCCCCATGGACTGGGACGCCACCTCCTACACCGATGCGCCCCACTGCATCCGGCGCTTCGACACCGGCATGACCGTGGCGACCCGCAAGGGAGAGGTCCACGCCGACGGCCAGATCTGGAGCCAGGCCCTGTGGGAGATCCGCCTCGGCTACGTCAAGATGGGCTCGACCACGGAGGCCTGGGACACGACCCTGATCGACGCACAGTTCCGGTTCGCCCCGGACACCTCGTTCTCGGCAGCCGCCAAGGCGACCTACGACACCGCGCTGGCCCGCGACGGCGCCGCCGCTGCAGCCCTCGTCAAGGACCGGTTCGAGGCCCGGGGCATCAGCTTCTGACCGCCCTGCCGCGGCGGTGACCCAGCGCCGCCGCGGCGCGAGCACGGCATACGGTGGGCGCATGACGCTGCGCATCGGGTACAAGGCCTCCGCCGAGCAGTTCGCTCCCCGGGAGCTGTTGGAGTTCGGCGTGCTGGCCGAGCAGGTCGGGCTGGACAGCGTGCTGATCTCCGACCACTTCCAGCCGTGGCGCCACGACGGTGGCCACGCCCCCTTCTCGCTCGCCTGGCTGGCGGCGCTGGGCGAGCGGACCGAGCGGGTGCAGATCGGCACCTCGGTCATGACGCCGACGTTCCGCTACAACCCGGCCGTGGTGGCGCAGGCGTTCGGCACACTGGGCGCCCTCTACCCCGGTCGGGTCATGCTCGGCATCGGGACCGGCGAGGCGCTGAACGAGGTCGTCGTCGGGTCGGTGCAGGAGTGGCCGGAGTTCAAGGAGCGGTTCGCGCGCCTGCGCGAGGCCGTCACCCTGATGCGCCGGCTGTGGAGCGAGGAGCGCGTCAGCTTCGAGGGTGACTACTACCGCGCCGTCGACGCGACCGTCTACGACCGGCCGGAGCAGCCGGTCCCCGTCTACGTGGCCGCCGGCGGCCCGCTCGTCGCTCGGTATGCCGGCCGGTCCGGTGACGGGTTCATCTGCACCTCCGGCAAGGGCGAGGAGCTCTACCGCGACAAGCTGCTGCCGGCCGTGGACGAGGGCCTGGGCAAGTCCGGCCGCACCCGCGCGGACATCGACCGGATGATCGAGATCAAGCTGTCGTGGGACCCCGACCGCGCACAGGCGGTGACCAACTGCCGCTTCTGGGCGCCGTTGTCGCTGACGGCGGAGCAGAAGCACGGCACGAGCGACCCCCTGGAGATGCAGCGGCTGGGCGACGCCCTCCCCGACGAGCAGGTCGCCTCGCGGTGGATCGTCTCGGACGACCCCGAAGAGGTCGTGGCCGCGGTGCAGCCCTACGTCGACTGGGGCTTCAACCACCTGGTCTTCCACGGTCCCGGTCACGACCAAGCGCGGTTCCTGCGCACGTTCGCCGATCGCGTCCTGCCCGGCCTTCGCAACCTCGGCTGACCCGCGTCGACCGACTCGTCGGCGCCCCTGACTCTTTCCCCTGCGACCCCACCGAACCTAGGCTGGAGTGCACCGCACGACCATGGACGAGGGTGAGTGAGCATGACCGAGATGGAGCCCCGCACACGGTGGTCCGAGGTCTCGGGTGGACCGGGCGCGGCAACCGCCTACCAACAGCGCTTCGACGACCTCGCCGCCCAGGGGATGGACATCCACGGTGAAGCCGCCCTGGTCGCCTCCCTCTTGTCTCCACCGGCTCGCGTCCTGGACGCAGGCTGCGGCACCGGCCGCGTCGCGACCCAGCTGACCGCCCTGGGCTACCACTGCGTGGGCGTCGACGCGGACGCCGCGATGATCGAGGTGGCCGAGCAGCGTGACCCAGCCACGACCTGGGTGCGCCAGGACCTGAGCCGACTCCAGCTGCGGTCCCAGGCGTTCGAGCTCGCCGTGCTCGCCGGCAACGTGATCCCGCTCCTCGCACCCGGCACCCTGCTCGTCGCCCTCCAGCGGTTGGCAGCGCACCTGCAACCCGGCGGACTGCTCGTCGCGGGCTTCGGCCTGGACTCCTCGCACCTTCCGCAGGGGTGCCCGGCGACTCCACTGGAGGACTACGACCGGGCCTGCGAGGTCGCCGGCCTGACGCTGACGCGCCGGTTCAGCACGTGGGGTCGCGAGACCTGGCGGCCGGAGTCCGGGTACGCGGTCTCGGTGCACCGCTTCGGCGGCTGAGGTCCACCGCCGCAGCTGGGCTCGTTTCCCGGGTGGGCTCGTCGCCGGGGTGGGCTCGTCGCGGGTGGGCTCGTCGCGGGTGGGCTCAGTCCTCCGAGCCGCCCTCTTCCCACGCCCTGTCCTCGGCGTCCCACTGCTCCGTGCGCTCACGGGCGGTCTGGAGCGCGTTCGCAGCCTCCGCCTCGGTGCCGTACGGGCCCATGAGGTCCTCGCCCTGGCTCTTGTTGTCGTCGCTCTCGACCTGACCGCTGCTCACGTTGTACCAGTAAGCCATGGGGTGCCCTCCAACTCGACGGATCTGCGTACGTCCCTAGACTCCACCGTATGCCGTTGACCTACGCAAGCGTGGCCCCGGGCGTGGTGTCGCCACGTCTCCCGGTGCCCGCGTCGATCGAGCGGCCGGAGTACGTCGACCGACCGGCCCCCACCCTCGACAACGCCCCCGAGGTCAAGGACGCCGAGACGATCGAGCTGATGCGGGTCGCCGGGCGCATCGCCGCCCAAGCCATGGCAGCGGCGGCGGCCATCATCGCGCCGGGTGTCACCACCGACGAGATCGACCGGGTCGGCCACGAGTTCCTGATGGACCACGGCGCCTATCCTTCGACGTTGGGCTACAAGGGATTTCCCAAGTCGCTGTGCACCTCCGTCAACGAGGTGATCTGCCACGGCATCCCCGACGACCGCCCCCTCGAGGACGGCGACATCGTCAACATCGACATCACCGCCTTCATCGGAGGCGTCCACGGCGACACCGACGCGACCTATCTGTGCGGAGACGTCGACGAGGAGTCACGGCTGCTCGTCGAGCGCACTCACGAAGCCATGATGCGGGGCATCAAGGCCGCCATCCCGGGCCGCGAGATCAACGTCATCGGCCGAGTGATCCAAAGCTATGCGCGCCGTTTCGGGTACGGCGTCGTCCGCGACTTCACCGGGCACGGCATCGGGCGGTCGTTCCACAGCGGTCTGATCGTCCCCCACTACGACGCCGCACCCTCCTACAACACGATCATCGAGCCGGGCATGACCTTCACGATCGAGCCCATGCTCAACCTGGGCACGCCGGAATGGGAGATGTGGGACGACAAGTGGACCGTCGTCACCGAAGACCGGCGCCGGTCGGCGCAGTTCGAGCACACCATCCTCATCACCGACACGGGCAACGAGATCCTGACGCTGGCCTGATGGTGGGCAACCCAGGGCAGGGCAACCGCAAGGAGGCGGACCGATGGCGAAGGAAGCCAAGCAGGCCAAGCACGGGCTCCCGTTGGGGATCGACGTGGGCGGCAGCGGCATCAAGGGGGCGCCCGTCGACCTGTCCAAGGGGGCCTTCGCGGCCAAGCGGATGCGGATCGACACTCCCCTGGCGTCGACACCGGAGGCGGTGGCCCTGGTCATCGACCAGATCGTCGACCACTTCGACGCCGTCCGCGGCGACTCCCCCATCGGAGTCACCATCCCCGGTGTCGTGACCCATGGCGTGGTCCGTTCGGCCGCCAACATCGACAAGGGGTGGCTCGACTTCGACGCGGAGCCGATGCTCGAGAAGGTGCTCGGCCACGACATCATCCTGGTGAACGACGCGGACGCAGCCGGGGTCGCCGAGCTCCACTACGGCGCCGCCAAGGGCCAGAAGGGCCTCGTCGTGATGACGACCCTGGGCACCGGCATCGGAACCGCACTGATCCACGACGGGGTCCTCATCCCCAACTCCGAGCTGGGCCACCTCGAGATCGACGGCTACGACGCGGAGACGCGCGCCGCCTCCTCGATCAAGGACCGGGAAGGGCTGAGCTATCCGGAGTGGGCCAAGCGGCTGCAGCGCTACTACAGCCACCTCGAGGCGCTCCTGTGGCCGGACCTCATCGTCGTAGGGGGCGGCGTGTCCAAGGACGCCGCGCAGTTCCTTCCCCTGCTCACGCTGAAGACCCCGATCGTGCCCGCCACGCTCGAGAACAAGGCCGGCATCATCGGGGCGGCCCACCTCGCGGCCAACAAATAGCGCAGACCCCTCGCAGCCCACAAGTAGCGCCGACCCCTCGCAGCCCACAAGTAGCGCCGACCCCACGCAGCCCACAAGGTGCGCGGCCGCCCGGGCCGGGCCCACGTCTCGCCGGCCGCCGGTCAGCGCATCGAGATGAGGTCCTGGAGCAGGATGGCCTGACGTCGGCGGAACAGGTCCGCACCCATCCGGGTCCCCACGGCCAGCGCCACCACCCCCAGCGCCGGTCCGACCACCAGCACCGTCCATGCCGCCCACTGCCAGCCGACCAGGGCCAGCACACCCAGGACCAGCGCGGGGATGGAGAGCGCGAACACGGCGGCGCCGCAGACCGCCTGCACCCCGAGGGTGACGCCCGTCGACCCCGGACGGCTCGTGAACGGGTTCTCCCCGGGCGCAGGTACGCCGTACTGCTTCACCGCGCTGGTCACGCAGGCCACCGCAAAGCCGTTGAGCGCCAAGGCACATCCCACGCCGAAGGTGGCGGGCAACAACCTCCAGGGCGCGCCGAACACCGGTCCCAGCACGGCATACGTGGGGACGCAGACGACCGCCATCAACCCTGACGGAAGCAGCCGTCCCAGCCGGTCGCTGACCCCATCGACGCCGGAGGCGACGTGCATCCAGAAGGCCGAGGAGTCGTAGCCCACGTCGTTGTGCTGTCCCCAGCCGATGAGGTAGGCCGAGGCGAGCGGCATGGCGAGCAGGGCCAGTTTGGAACCCGACCCGATGCCGGGGATGAGCAACCCCGCAGGGAGCAGGATCGTCATGACGGCCGGCATGTTGAAGCGCGGGTCGCGGAGCCAGTAGGTGCCGGCTCGCGCCGCGATGGCACCCATCGGCGTGCCGGGCAGTCGAGCGAACAACCCCAGTCCTCCGGACACCGCGCCGCCGTCGCCGGAGGTCGCCCGGGGGTTGCGCAGGACCGAGATGAGCAGCCGTTCCCACACCACCAGCAGCCCGAGGCACAGGACGGCCGCCAGCGCGAGGCGGGTCAACCCAGTACCCCAGAGCCCGAGGGCGAGGTCACCAGCGGGCGCCCACGCCCAGCCCAGCGGCGTCCAGGCGAGCACGTCGGCGAGTCTGTCGACGGTGGCTCGGTCGAGGCCACCGTCGCTGAGCCCACCAACGATCGGGCCGACGCTGAGCAGGAAGAGCAGGCCGGCCACGCCGGCCATATCCCGGCCGCGCCGTGTGCCGAGCACCGCTGACGAGGCAGCAGTGACGATCCGGCTGAGCAGGACGCAAGTGGCCAGACCGAGGACACCTCCGATGAGCGCCGCCAGGGTGGCCGCGACCGACCAAGAACCCGCCACCACGCTGCCCAGCACCAGGACGGTGGTGGCGATGCCCGGCAGCCCGGCCAGTGCGGTGAGCGCGAGACCGAGGGCCAGGGTGCGTTCGCGCACGGCGAAGGTGGCGAAACGAGTGGGGTCCAGCGTGGGGTCGATCCCGAACAGCAGGACCGGGAGGAGGGCCCAGCCGGCCACCACTGCCGATCCGGCAACCACCACCGCCGTGCGCGCCAGGTCGACGTCTCCTTGGGCACGCAGCGTGACCGTCCCGGCGAGCCCGGCCACCACGAGGCCGCCGCCGTAGAGCACTCCGACGACCATCCCCACGATGGCGGCCGTGCTTCGGCGCAGCCCGTTGCGAAGGAGGTCGAGCTTCAGTCGGAGGAGGTGCGCAACCACGCCAGTCCCTCCACGTCGGTGTTGCCGCCGACCAGGTCGAGGAAGCGGTCCTCCAGGCTCGCGTCGCCTCGCACCTCGTCGAGGGTGCCCGAGGCGCGGACGACACCGACGGCGATTATCGCCACGTCGGTGCAGATCCGCTCGACGAGGTCCATCACGTGGCTCGACAGGACGACCGTGCCGCCGTTGGCGGCGAAGTCTTCGAGGATGCGACGGATCGTGCGAGCGGACACCGGGTCCACGGCCTCGAAGGGCTCGTCCAGGACGAGCAGCCGGGGAGCGTGGACCAGCGCGCAGGCGAGGGTGATCTTCTTGGTCATGCCCGCGGAGTAGTCGATGACCAGCTTCCCGGCCGCCTCGGTCAGCCCCAGCGCGGCCAGCAGCTCCCCGGTCCGCTCGACGACGAGGTCACGGTCCATGCCGCGCAACAGGCCGGCATACGTCACGAGCTGAAGGCCGGTCAGGCGGTCGAAAAGGCGAAGGCCGTCCGGGAGGATGCCGATCTGGGACTTGGCGCCGACGGGATCGGCCCACACGTCGGTGCCGAGGACGTGCGCACTCCCCGCATCGGGACGCAACAGCCCGGTGGCCATCGACAGCGTCGTGGTCTTGCCGGCGCCGTTGGGACCGACCAGCCCGTAGAAGGACCCGCGCGGCACGTCGAGGTCCAGACCGTCGACGGCGGTGGTCGCGCCGAAGCGCTTGGTCAGGCCACGCAGGGCCAGAGCGACCTCGGGCGCACGGGTCGTCACCGTGGAGGACCCCACGGCGGGCTCGGGGGTGGTCTGCGGGTCCGACATGGTGTCGACGCTAACCTTTCACCGCTGTCGCGCGACGAGCATTGCCTTCTTTGGGACCGATTTGTCGACCATGTAGCGGCGCGGTTTGTCGGCGTCGCGCTCGGCGTAGCCCATCTTCTCCAGGCGCATGAGCACCACCGGACACTCCGCACAGCGCGGCTTGTCCTTGCAGCACTTCTTCTTCGCCTTGGCGACCTTCGTCCCCTTGGCGGCCTTGGAGTTCTTGGGCACGGAAGGAGAGTAGGTGAGGCTAACCTAACATCCAAATCGGACTCGCAGGCTGGAACCTCACCCGGCGTCGAACTCCCGGGGCTCTCCCCCGGCGAGGTCGTGGATCCTGGTGTCCTTCGACCCGAGGTTCCCCGCCTGGCCGAGGTAGAGGGCCCGTCCGACACGGCTGAGCAGGGCGTCGTGGATCGGGATCGCGTGGGGAGCCGCCATCCGCCGCAGGAAGGCCGTCATCTCCCGGCTGCGCTGCCAGGGGGCGTTGAGGGGGAAGGCGAGGACCTCGACGCCAGCCGGCTCCGCGTCGAGCGCGTCGCCGGGGTGGAAGAACGTCGGCTCACCGTCGGCGCTGATCCGCATGCCGGTGTTGCGGATCCGAGGGATGTCCTCGTGGATCAGGGCGTGCAGCTCCCCCACGCCCGCCACGGTGGCCGAACCGACTCCAGCACGGTCGCCGGGACCGAAGGCGACGACGTCGAAGCCGCTGTCCTGCAACAGCTTCGCGGTGTCCGGGTCGGCAAGGACCTGGGCGCGAGGATTGGCCTTCAGGAGCTCGGGGAAGCGCTCTTGGTCGAGGTGGTCCGGGTGCTGGTGGGTCACGAGCACGGCGTCGACGTCGCGCTGCTCGTGGGCGCCGAGCGACCAGCCCCCGGGGTCGAGCAGGATGCGCGCGTCGGCGATCTCGACGAGCAGGCTGGCGTGGCCGAGGTGGGTGATCCGCATGGCTCCCACGGTAGGACGTGACGCCTCGGACCCTCTCGTGAGCAGATGGGGTGGATGAGTCGGTCGATACGCCGGGTTCTGTCACCGCTGGCCGTTACCGGCCAGCAGGAGACGGTCATCCATCTAGGACAGCCGTTGCCGACTGCCTCCAGCGCCCTACCCGTGCACTCGGGCGGGCCGCCCTCGAACGCGCACTGTCTGAGCTTGCTCCAGGTGGGGTTTACCTAGCCGAACCAGTCACCTGGCCCGCTGGTGGTCTCTTACACCACCGTTTCACCCTTACCGCGGTGCCTGTCCGGCCGGAGCCGGATGGTTCACCGTGGCGGTCTGTTCTCTGTGGCACTGTCCCGCGGGTCACCCCGGGTGGCCGTTAGCCACCACCTTGCCCTGTGGAGCCCGGACGTTCCTCGGCGGTGATTGCTCACCGACGCGACCGCCTGACCGACTCATCCGTCGCCAAGGATAGGGCAGGTATGCCGCGTGGCCCGCCACGTGGCATACCTCGAACGTCCCTCGCCCGAGTGGGGCGTCGGCGGACGACCACGGTTTGCGCTGCAGCGAGCAGCACCTGACCCGTCCTGCTCGAACTGGACAACACACCCCTCACGCCACCGGACCGTGGTCGTCGGGCGACGGGCGGGTGGGGCGGTGGGGCGGGGCGGGTCCTAGCGGACGATCTCGAACCGGACGGTGCCGGTCGCGACGGTGGCCTCGGTCAGCTTGACCTTCACCCACGTGCCGAGCTGGTTCTGACCGTCGGCGTTCGCGAGCACGGCGGGGTCCTGGACCTGCACGACCGCGCCACCCTTCTCGCGCTTGTCGACCACCATCGCGTCGAACACCTCACCCACGCGGTCCTCCAGGGCGGCTGCCTCGACGGCGTCGGCACACGCCCGCTCGACACCGTGGGCGACCTTGTCCGAGGCGGCCATGACCTCGGGCAGCGACGGCAGCGCCTCGCGTGCCCACTGGGGCACCTCCTCACCGGCGCTCAGCGCCTCGCAGATGGCCAGTCCGAACCGGTCCACCAGACGACGAAGCGGAGCCGTGACGTGCGCATAGGGGGCGGCGACTGCGGCGTGCCCGGACTGCTCCGGCACGTCGCCGTCGAACGGCGTGTAGCCGGCCCCGCGGAACAGGGAGGTCGCCTCGTGGATCAGCGCCAGGTGCTTGGGGTTGGTGCGGTCGAGGGTGCGCAGGAACTCGCCGTAGGCCGTCCCCTCCTGCCACTCGACGCCCAGGGCCCGGCTCGCGTGACGGAACCGACCCACGGCGTTCTGGTCCGGCGCGGGCATGGTGCGCAGGATGCCGACCTTCGCCTTCGTCATCAGCTCCGCGGCCGCCATGCCGGTCATCAGCGAGATCTGGGCGTTCCAGTCCTCGACCTCCAGTGGCGGACGGAAGCCGATCCGGTAGTGCCCCTGGTCGTCCTCCTCGACCTCCTGCTCGGGCATGGGCAGGCTCGCGCCCCCACGACGACGCTCGAGCTCGATGCGCTTGCCTCCGACCTCCTTGAGGAGCACCAGGCGCTCGTCGGCCGAGCCGTCGTCGATGGCCTTCTGAACTCCTTCGTAGTCGAGCCGGTCGGTGCTCCTCACCATGGCCCGGTAGACCTCGACGGCGACACCCTCGGCAGCGGCATCGAGCCGCATGTCCCAGACGAAGGCCGGACGCGTCTGCCCTGCCAGCAGGCTGGCTGCGCCCTCGCTCAACACGGTGGGGTGCAACGGAGTTCGCTTGTCCGGCGCATAGACCGTCTGGCCACGCCTACGGGTCTCCGCATCGACGGCACCCCCCGACCTCACGAAGGCCGGCACGTCGGCGATGGCATACCTCACGCGGTAGCCGTCACCGTCGCGCTCGATGTGCAACGCCTGGTCGAGGTCCATCGACCCGGGCGGGTCGATGGTGAGGAAGGCGACCGCCGTCTCGTCCCGCGGCGGCAGCTCCGGCGAAGCCGCGGCTGCGGCCGCCTCGGCCTCCACCTCCGGCGGGAACGCCTCGGGCACGTCGAGCTCGGCCCGGATCGCGGTGAACCGGGCGACCAGCTCCGCGGACTGTGCGACGGCCTTGTCGGCGTGGGGCTGCTGAACGTGAATGCGGCGCATGGGCATGGAGCCAACCTATCCAGACGCCTGCGCGGGTGACCCTCACCGGACCGACGCACGTCGACACCTAGGCTGGGCCCGTGCTGATCCTGCTGCCTCCGTCGGAGTCGAAGACGGGCCGCGCCCGCGGACGGTCGGTCGTCGCCGAGCACCTGTCGTTCCCCGAGCTCGCCGCCACCCGCCAGTCCGTCGCCGAGGCCGTCGCCAAGGTCAGCGCACACGCCGACGCGGCCGCCACGCTCGGCGTCAGCCCCAACCTCACGACCGAGATCGCCCGCAACCTCGTGCTGCACACGGCACCGGCGATGCCGGCCTCGCGGGTCTACTCCGGGGTGCTCTACGACGCGCTCGACTACGCCTCCCTCGACGGCGCCGCGAAACGCCGGGCCAACCGCTGGCTCGTGGTCGTCTCGGCGCTCTACGGCGCAGTGCGCCCCACCGACGCGATCGCCCCCTACCGGCTTTCGATGGCCGTGAACCTGCCCGGTGTGGGTCCCCTCGCCAGCGCGTGGAAGCCGGAGCTGGGCCGCGTGCTCCCGGAGGCAGCCGGCCGTGGCGTCGTGGTCGACTGCCGCTCCAGCACGTATGCCGCGGCGTGGACTCCCCAGGGCGACCTCGCCGAGCGCTGGGTGCAGGTACGGGTGCCCGGCGCCACCCACATGGCCAAGCACACTCGCGGGCTGGTGGCTCGCGAGCTGTGCCGCGTCGGTCGTGACGTCCGTCGGGTGCCTCAGCTCGCCGACGTGCTCGGCGACGCCTTCGCCGTGACCGTCGAGGAGCCGACGAAGCCAGGGCGCCCCTGGGTCATCGACGCCACCGCGCGCACGTGACCGCGGTGCACCGCCAGTGAACGTCGCCGAGCTCGGCGACGTCCTCGCGCGGGTGCTGCCCGTGCTCATCTTCTTCGTCGCGATCACGGTGGTGGCCGAGATAGCTGATGCAGCAGGGGTTTTCGATGTTGCTGGTCACTGGGCCTCGCGTGCCGGACGCCATCGGACGCCGGTGCTGTGGCTGCTGTTCGTGCTCGTCGCGGTCGGGTGCACCGTCGTGCTGAGCCTCGACACGACAGCGGTGCTGCTCACCCCCGTGGGCCTGGCCATTGCCGCGCAGCTGAAGATCTCCCCGGTCCCGTTCGCGCTGACGACGTTGTGGATCGCCAACACCGCCAGCCTGCTGCTGCCCGTCTCCAACCTCACCAACCTGTTGGCCCTGCACCACTTCGCACTGCTGGGGGTAGGCCACGTGGGATATGTGCGACTGGCGGCCCTGCCCGCCGTAGCGGCCGTGCTGGGCACCGTCGCGGTGCTCTACGCCCTTCATCGCCGCGAGCTGAGCGGGCGCTACCTGCCCGATGCCCCTCCCGATCCGCACGACCAGGTGCTGCTGCGCGTCGCGGCCGCCGTCTGTGTGGCGGTCGGTCCCCTCTTCGCCGTCGGCCTGTCCCCGGCCTGGGTGGCGTCGACCGCCGCGCTGGTGCTCGTGGTCGCCGCCTGGGGTCGCAACCGCGACCTCGTTCGCCGGCTCGCGGTCCCGTGGCGGATGGCCCTGGCCGTCGCGGCACTGTTCGTCGTCATCGACGCAGCCCTCCAGCTCGGGCTCCAGCCCGCACTGGCGGCCCTGGCGGGCGAGGGCACGTCCGCCGGCGACCTAGCACGGGTGGCGGGTGTGGGCGCTCTGGCCGCCAACGCGGTCAACAACCTGCCCGCCTACATCGCGCTCGAGTCGGTGACCTCCGACGCGCGGGCACGCTTGATGGCGCTCCTGATCGGCGTCAACGTCGCACCGCTGGTCACCCCCTGGGCCTCTCTCGCGACGCTGCTGTGGGCGCAGCGGTGCCGGGCGCGCGGCGTGCACCCCTCGATGAAGTCACTTGCGGCCCAAGGCCTGCTCTGCGCCGTCGTCTCCGCCGGACTGGCCTTCGCTGCGCTCGTGATCGCGGCCTGACCCAGCAGTCGCGGGTGGCCTGTCACGGGGGTCAACCGGAGTCCAGCGGCTCGTCCGGTAGAACTGGCGCATGAACCCGCATGCAGGTCGCGACGTCGGACGGTACCTGCGCGACCTGGCGGCTCGGTTGGACGAGCTGGCCCCGACGGTCGTCGCCGGGACGCCTGACGCCGCGCACCAGATGCGGACCACCGCCCGCCGGGCCTCGGCCTGCCTGACGTCCTTCGGCGACGCACTGGCCATCCCCGATGGCGTCGGCATGGGGCGTGAGCTGTCCTGGCTCAGCGCCGAGCTCGGGGCGTTCCGGGACGCCGAGGTCCTCGCGACGAGGTTGCCGGCAGAGCACGAGGTGCCCGCTCCCGTCGAGCAGGCGCTGACCGAGGCGCTGGCGCGGGCGACGACCGACCTGCGCACGGCCCTGGACTCACCTCGGTTCGCCGCCCTCTCGCCGGCCCTCGCGGCGGCCGGCGCGATAGCCACCCCGCGACCCCGGCGGCGGGAGCTGCGCCGGGCCGTCCGGCAGGTGTGGCACCGCACGCAACGGCGCCACGCGGCATACCTGGCCGCTCGGGATGAGCACCTGCGCGACGAGGCACTGCACGAGGTGCGCAAGTCGCTCCGCCGGCTGCGCTACGCCTGCGACGCGCTCGGCACCTCGTGCGGGTCGCGCATCGTGGCGGGCGCCGCAGAAGCCAAGACGGTGCAGGAGGTCCTGGGCGAGCACCACGACGCGGTGGTCAGCATCGGGCTGCTCCGCGGGCTGGCTGCCGACGAGCGCGACCCGGGCAGGATCGCGGCCTACGTGCTGCTGTTCGACGTGGAGAACTCTGCGCGGGACCGAGCGCTGGCGAGGTTCGCCGCGACCTGGCCGCAGCTCGAACCACACTTCCGCCGCCGTCACTGACCACCGAGCCCGGACCGGCTCCGGTCAGTGGTCGCTCAGCCCAGTCCGCGGATGAGGTCCTCGATGACGTCCTGCACGTCCTCGAGCCCGACCGAGATGCGCACCGTGCCGTCGGTGATCCCGACGGCGGCGCGCGCCTCGGGCGTGAGCCGGCGGTGGGTGGTGGTGGCCGGATGCGTGACCATCGACTTGGCGTCACCCAGGTTGTTGCTGATGTCGACCACCCGCAGTGCGTTGAGCAGGGCGAACGCCTCGGCCTTGCCCCCATCGAGCTCGAAGGTCACCACGGTCCCTCCACCGAGCATCTGCCGACGGGCCAGCTCGTGCTGCGGGAACGACGGCAGCCACGGATAGAGCACCTTCGACACCCTGGGGTGGGTCTCGAGCGCCTCCGCGACGGCCAGGGCGTTGGCAGCCTGCTTCTCGACCCGCAGGGACAGTGTCTCCAGCCCCTTGACGAGGACCCAGGCGTTGAACGGCGACATCGAGGGACCCGTGTGCCGCATCAGGTTCTTGACGGGACCGTCGACGAACTCGGCGGTCCCGAGCACTGCCCCACCGAGCGTGCGGCCCTGGCCGTCGATGTGCTTGGTGGCCGAGTAGACGACGATGTCGGCACCGTGCTCGAGCGGCTTGGAGAACACCGGGGTGCCGAAGACGTTGTCGACGACGACCTGGGCGCCGGCTGCGTGAGCGAGGTCCGACACCGCTCGCATGTCCACCAGCTCCTGCATCGGGTTGCTGGGGGTCTCGAAGAAGACGGCCTGCGTCGGCTCGGACAGGGCCGCACGCCACTGGTCGAGGTCCGGTCCGTCGACGAAGACGGTCTCGACGCCCCAGCGCGGCAGGATCTCGTCGAGGATGACGAAGCACGACCCGAACAGCCCGCGCGACGACACGACCCGGTCGCCACTGCCGAGCAGGGCGGCCAGCGCCACGAACACTGCCGACATCCCGGACGCCGTGGCGAAACACGCCTCCGCCCCCTCGAGCTCGCGCAGCCGCTGCTCGAACATCGTGACCGTGGGATTGCCGTAGCGCGAGTAGATGAAGTGGTCGACCTCGTCCTTGAAGGCCGCCTCGGCCTGCTCCGCGCTCTCGTAGACGAAGCCGGACGTCAGGTAGAGCGCCTCGGCGGTCTCGTCGAAGTTGCTCCGGTTGAGACCGCCGCGCACCGCGATGGTGTCAGGGCGGAATCCGCTCTGCGACAACGGGTTCGGCGTCACGTTGCTCACCCCTGCCGCCACGGCAGACCAGCATTCTTCCAGCCCGCAACCACGCGGTGGCCGTGCTCGTCGTGCGGTCCCTCAAAGCCCTCGAGCACGTTGTACGCCGGCCCGAGGCCAGCCTTGGTCGCGGCCTCCGCCGCGGCGATGGATCGCACGCCGGAGCGGCAGATGAAGTAGATCGGCGCCCCGTCGGGCAGACCTGCGTCCTGCAGCTGCTCGACGAAGTCACCGTTGAGGGCACCGTCGGGATAGCGCTGCCACTCGACGCAGACCACCCGTTTGCCGATCGGCGAAAGGTCCGGCAGCCCGACATAGCTCCACTCCGCGGTGGTTCGCACGTCGACGAGGACGGCGTCCTCCTCCGCCGCCAACGCGGCATACGCATCCTCGGGGGCGACGTCACCGGCGTAGGTGATGGACTCAGCGCTCATGGCGCCAGCCTAGAACTCACGCCACATGGCGAGACGGGCGGCCCACGTCGTGGACCGCCCCGGGGCGGGGATGTCCTCAGGTGCGGTTGGTGAACGCGACCGAGACGTTGCCGTCGGGCCAGACCTCCAGCGCGGTCAGCGACCCCGGGGCGGCAGCGAGACGCCACACCTTGTCGTGCGGGATGCCCAGGACGTGGGCGAGCACGCACATGATCGGCTTGCGGTGGCAGACCACCACCGTGGTGCCGCCCGCGGCGACCACCCGGTCGAAGGCGGCGACGACTCGCGCGGCCAGCTGGTCGTGCGACTCCCCGCCCGGACGGGCGTATGCCGGGTCCTCGCGCATGGCAGCCAGCTCACCCGGGTGGTCGCGGACCAGGTCGGGGATGCCGGCGCCGTCCCAGTCACCGAAGTCCTGCTCGTCCCAGTCCGCGTCGACCAGCGTCGTGACCCCGATCGCCTCGGCCACGGCGGCACCCGTCTCGCGCGCCCGCGCCAGCGATGACGTGACCAGGCGTGCCGGTGCGCCGCCAAGGAGGTGTGCGGTGGCCCGTCCTGCGGCTGCCGCCTGGGCCTGGCCGACGGTGTTGAGCGAGGGATCGGCTCCGCCCCGGCCGTCGAGGCGTGAGGCGACCGTGAACTCGGTGACGCCGTGGCGCACCAGCACGATCCGGGTCGGGGTGCCCTGCCAGGGCCCGGTGGCTGCCGGACTGGGTTCGGGGTCGATCAGCTCGTCGACCACCTCGTCGACCACCTCGTCGACAGGGTCGCCCCCGGTCTCGCCGCCGGCACCGCCCTCCCCCAGCATGCGGTCGATGGTCCGCCCGTCCATGCCGTCGTTGGACAGGGCGTCCGCGTCCTTGTTCTGCTCGCGTGGGATCCACGTGAACGACACCGACCCACCCGCCGCGCTGATCTGGGCGGCCAGGTCACGGGCCTCGAGCGCGAGCATGCGCATGTCCGGGTGCTTGATCTTCCAGCGTCCGGCCATCTGCTCGACGACGAGCTTGGAGTCCATCCGCGCCTCGACGTCGGCGCCCGCGTCGATCCGCAGGACCGCCTTCAAGCCGGCGATGAGGCCGGAGTACTCCGCGACGTTGTTGGACTCCTTGCCCAGTGGCGCGGCGCCCTCCCACAGCACCCGCCCTGTGACAGGGTCGCGCACGAGGGCGCCGTACCCGGCGACCCCGGGGTTGCCCCTGGAGCCACCGTCAGCCTCGATGACGAGCGCACGTCGGGTCGACGGCACGGTTCAGATGCCGGACTCGGCCGTGCGCACGAGGATGCGCCGGCACTCCTCGCAGCGCAGCAGCTCGTCCGCGGGCGCCGCCTTGATGCGGTTCATGTCCACGTTGTTGAGCTCGAGCTGGCACCCGCCGCACCGACGCTGCCGCAGCGGCGCCGCCGCGAGGCCGCCGCTCTGGACGCGGATCTTCTCGTACAGCGCGACGAGGTCGTCGCCCACGCCGGCCACGATGTCGGCGCGTGGGGCGGCCACCTTGATGGCCTCGTGCTCGAGGTCGGCCAGAGCGGCATCCCTCGCCTCGGTGGCCGCGGTGATCTGCGCGGCCAGCGTGGCGTGCTCGACGTCGAGCTGCGAGACGGCGGACTCGGCGTCCTCGGCGCGCTCCATGACCTCGATCTCGACATCCTCGAGCTCGGACTGTCGACGAACCAGGGACTCGAGCTCGTGCTGGATCGCCTGCAGGTCCTTGGCCGAGCCGGTGCCGGAGTCCAGCCGGGCTCGGTCGCGGGCCGCCCGGTCTCGGACGAGCTGCACGTCGGCTTCCGCCTTGGCGATCTCGCGCTGGATGTCGCCGAGCTCGGTCCGAGCCCGCACCAGCAGCGAGTCGAGGCCCGCGGCCTTGGTCTGGAGGTCGGCCAGCACCGCGTGCTCGGGCAGGCTCTTGCGGGCGTGCGCGATCTGGTCGAGACGGGTGTCGATCGCCTGCAGGTCGAGCAGTCGCCATTGACGGGACGGGTCGGCTTTCAGGACGTACCTCCAGGCCCAGCGGGCGATTCGGCTCCGACCACGAAGTCCCACGGGTCGGTGCGCAGTGTTGAGATGTGGGTCTCCACCTTAGGGGCCTCCGGGCCGGCCTCCGCAACCGCCGTCCGGACGCGCTCGGCAGCACGCGCGAGCCAGAGCGACTCGGTGGCCCAGTGACCTGCGTCGACGAGGTAGGGCGGACCTCCCCTGGACTCCTCGCGGGCCTCGAGGACCGGGTGGTGGCGCAGGTCGGCCGTGACGTAGACGTCGGCACCGCTGGCCCTCACGTGGTCGAACAGGTCGTCGCCGGCGCCGCCCATCACGGCGACCCGCTGGACCGTGGCATCGGCCGGGCCGGCCACCCGAAGCCCGCCCGCGGCGGGCGGCAGGGCGGCATACAGGGACCTGGTGAACTCGGCCAGCGACACCGGCGCGGTGAGCCGTCCGACCCGCCCCAGTGGCTGTCCCTCGACGACGGCGAGCGGCTCGACGTCGCTGAGGCCGCACGCCTGGGCGAGGGCGTCGTTGACGCCCGGCGAGGCGACGTCGGCGTTGGTGTGTGCGACGTACAACGCGATGTCGTGGACCACGAGCGCCGTGACACTGGCGCCCTTGGCGCCCGACGTGGCCACACTGTGTATGCCGCGCAGCAGCAGCGGGTGGTGCGTCACCAGGAGGTCCGCGCCGAGGGCGCGCGCCTCCTCGATGACGGCCAGCGTGGGGTCGACGGCGAAGTGGATCCGCCGCACCGGCTGGGTGAGGTCGCCGGCCACCAGCCCGACCTGGTCCCACGACTGCGCCGTCGACGGCGGGTAGAGGTCATCAAGCACACGGACGACGTCAGCCAGGGTGGTGTGCATGTGGGCCCGGCCGGGCTCGAACCGACGACATCCACGGTGTAAACGTGGCGCTCTACCAACTGAGCTACAGGCCCGCGTCGTCACGGCCGGCGCAGGGCGCCGCGTTCGGACTGCGGTCGACATTCTGTCAGGTTGTGGCGCCACCCCACGCCACCGCAACACAACGTCCTGTTCGGAGGGGGTCAGACGAAGAATTTACCTGCCGGAACCGAGAAATCATGCCGGTGCTTCTTCCCCAAGGGGTGTCACGCGGCCGGGAGGGCCACCTCGAAGGTCGTGCCGCTGCCCAGTTCGGACTCCACGCTGATGGAGCCGCCGTGGCGCGCGATGATCCGGGCGACGATGCTCAGGCCCAGACCGGTGCCGGGGACCTGGAGGGCGACGGGGTTGGTGCTCCGGAAGAACTCGGTGAACAGGGACTGCTGGTCCTCGGTGGAGATGCCCAGCCCGTCGTCGGTGCAGAGCAGGACGACATTGTCGCTGTCTCGCCGGGTGCTCAGCCGCACCTCTCCGTGGTCAGGGCTGAACTTCACCGCGTTGCTCACGAGGTTGTCGACCACCCGCGCCAGCTCGTCGGCGCTGCCGGTGACCACCGCGACCCCGTCGGACAGGTCGCTGGTCAGGCGGATGCCGCGCTGTTCGGCGCCCGGCAGGAACATGTCCATCGCATCGCGGGTCAGCCCGGCCAGGTCCACCTGGCTGCTGACGAGAGGGCGATCCGGGTCACTGACTTTCGACAGGGTGAGCAGGTCGTTGACCAGGGCCTGCAGCCGGTGGGTGTTGCGCTCCATGACCCCCAGCGACCAGTCGCTGTCCGTCGTCGGGTCGTCATGCAGCAGCTCCAGGTGGCCGACGATGGAGGTGAGGGGGTTCTTCAGCTCGTGCGCCACCGTGGCGAACAGGTCCGTCTTCGCGCGGTCGGACTGGCGCAACCGGTCAACCAGGCGGCGCTCCAGCTCGAGCAGCCGCGCGTTGACGATGGCCCGTCCGATGTCGCGGCCCATCTCCAGCGCCGAGGCGGCCTCCGCGTCGCTCCAGGTCGGTTCCTGGGCCGAGCGGGTGACGACGAGGTGGCCCAGGCACTCACGGCCCGCCCCGATGGGTGCGAGCATCCAGGCCCCGCCGCCGAAGGGCGCCGTGAAGGCGAGCATCGTGGCAACTTCCTCCTCGGTCAGCAGTCCCTGGGGGTGAGTCGAACCCGCACGCACCAGCGCGGCAGTCCGCCGTCGCCAGCACTGCTGGGCCACCCTCCGCACCAGGTTGAGGACCTCCGCGGGGGCGCTGTCGGAGCCGTGTCCGAAGTGGGCGACGACGCTGCCGTCGGCCGGGTCGTTCTCGCGGCCGAACGTGCGCACCCAGATCGCGGACCCCTTCAGACCCTCCAACACGGGTTCGACGACGGCTTCCACGGCGCGAGCCGGGTCCAGGACTTCCTGGGAGATCCGGGCGACGGTGTGCACCGCGGCGGCGAGGCGCGCCTGCTCGGTCAGCGCGAGTCGCTGTCGAGCTCCGTTGATGGCGATGCCTGCCTGGTTGGCGAAGACCTCGAGCAGCGCCTGCTGCACCTCGTCGGGGCGCTTGCCACTGAGCGGAAGGTCGACGGTGATCATGCCCAGCCACGTGCCGGCGACGTCGTAGAAGGGCGCGAGCAGCGTGTCGAGGGGGTCCCAGGAGTCCGGCTCCCCGATCGCGGAGACATCCCACCCCTCTGCCACCCAGCCGGGCTGCGAGGTCGTCGGCAAACGGTCCGCCGGTACGAACCGCAGGGTGCCCCACTTCTCGGCGATCTCGAACTCGGCCTCCACCAGGCCGCGGGGGGTGCGTCGGCCCATCAGCTCGCGGCGCGCACCCGGGTCACCGCCCACGGCAACGACCTCGAGGTCGCCGTCGGGCTGCACCAGACTGACGGCGGCCACACGAAAGCCCACGACGTCGGCCGCGCCCTCGACGATCAGGTCGAGCACGTCCTGAAGGCTCTCCTGGCCGCTGGCGCGGTTCATCAGCTCCGACAGGCCCCGCAACGCCTGCATCCCGGTCGTGGTCAAGACCACCGACTGCTCACCCCTGACTGACTGTCGTGACTCCCCAGCACCGACGCAGGGTAACCGCAAAGGGGGCTCGTCCAACCGCTATCGCCCGGTATGTCCGCCCTCTTCATCCGTTGGGACTAGCGCAGGGGGGCGAAACAGCCACCCGCCGCCCGGGAGGGGATGGTCAGCCGCGCAGCTCGGCCAGCGCCGAGTGGTAACCGGTGAAGTCGCGGGCCTGGCCGATCTCGTTGACCAGCGACCACCGGACCACCCCACCGGTGTCGACCAGGAACGTGCCGCGCACCGCCGCACCGGCCTGCTCGTTGAAGACGCCGTAGCTCTGCGCCACGCCGCCGTGCGGCCAGAAGTCCGACAGGAGGGGGAAGAAGTAGCCCTCCTTGTCGGCCCAGGCGCGCTGGCTGAACATGTGGTCGCAGGAGACGGCGAGCACCTGCACGTCGTCGGCGACGAAGCCGCCGAGGTCGTCACGGATCTCGCACAGCTCACCGGTGCAGATGCCGGAGAACGCGAAGGGGTAGAACACCAGGACGACGTTCTTGGCGCCGCGGAACTGCGCGAGGGAGAACTCCTGGCCGTTCTGGTCCCTGAGGGTGAAGTCCGGGGCCGCAGCCCCGACAGCCAAGGGTGAGGTCATGCCCGGCAGTCTGCCAGCGACGTCAACGCCGACCGGTCTTGGGGGCGACCAGCCTGGTGGCCGTCCAGTCGTCGCAGGCGTTGACGGTGCCCGAGGTGTGCAGACCCGCGGTGGTCGCGGCTTCCTCGATGTCGCTCGCCTCGACGTGGCCGGGACGACCCGACTTCAGCGTGAGGACGACGACCGAGCCGCCCTCTCCCAGGTTGGTCAGGGCGTCGACGACGGCATCGACGAGGTCTCCGTCGTCCTGCCGCCACCAGATGAGCGAGGCGTCGGCGACGTCCTGGTACTCCTCGTCCTCGAGCTCGGTGCCGGTGTGATCCTCGATGGCGAAGCGGAAGTCGTCATCGACGTCGGAGTCGTAGCCGAACTCCTGGATCACCTGTCCTGCGGTGAGGCCGAGTCGGCCCACCGATGCTTGCAGCGCGGAGCGCGCTGGCGTGGTCACACCCTTCTCCATCCCTCGAGGCGGTCAGTTGCGGGTAAGTCCATCGGGTTGAGCCGGGATTTTCAACCGAGTCGGCGGAAAACGCACACATTCCCACCGCGTGGACAAGGTTGGGGTCGGGCATATGGCCGATCAGCACTCCCCCACGCGACCGGTTAGGACCGGCTAGACCGGCTAGACCTGCTGGGCCCGCTGGCGGGCTCGGCCCGAGCGGACCACCTGCTCGGCAAGCAGACGGACCGCCTCCACCTCGTCGAGGTGGGCGACGACCGGTGAGACCGGGCCCACGGTCGAGAGCAGCTTGACCGTCGCCACGCCGCGACGGCGTTGCACCGGCCCCTGCTCCACCTTCAGCGACTGGATGCGCGCGTGCGGCACGAACTGGGCCGCGCGGTACCACGCGCCGCGGCGGGTGAGGAGGCCTCCGGGCACCACGGCATACCCCTGGCGTCGCCAGCTCAGGGGATCGAGTGGCATCGCTCGCCTGCTCGCGGTGACGAACCCCTCTGCCGTGCCCTCCCCTTCCAGCGCGGCGAGGGCCGCAGCCGGAGGTATGCCGGGGTGCACGAGAGCGAGGACGTGGAGGGCTTCCTGTCGGTTGCCGACCGGCATCAGCACCGTCTGGGTGACGTCGTCGCCGGTGCCCGCCCCGGCGACGTTGACCTTGATCCGCCACCAGCCGGTCAGCCGCCATGGCAGCGACTGGCTCACCTCGACCGCCTGGATGCGGTGCAGCGGCACCGTGGTGGTCCGCAGGTCGGTGAGGCCGTGCCGGATCCGGAGCCGGTCGCCCTGCTGGAGCAGCTCGAAGTTGCACTCCTGGATGAGTCGCTTGAGGTGGGACGTGCCCACCGCAAAGGTCATCGGGCCGAGCCAGGCCACCATCTCCGGCACGCCGAGCGCCACCGAGACCACGAGCGCGGGTACCGCGAGCAGGATGACCGCCCCGGGGCCGGTGTAGAGGATGGACTGCAGGATGCGGGAGTTCGGGATCGCGAGGATGCGCTGGCCGACGGGCGCCGGCGCCGGCAGGTCGGCGTAGTCCTCGTCAGACAGGTGGGCTCCGCCCCACTCGCGCGTTCCGCTCGGCGGTGCGACCGAGGGTGCGCCGACCTCGTCGCTGCGTCCCGCGAGGGCCATCAGCTGCTCTCGCACCTGTTGGGCCTGGGCGTCGGTGAGGAAGGACAGCGTGAGGTGCGAGTCCTTGCCACCCGCGGACTGGACCACGACCTCGGACAGTCCCGTCAGGCGAGCCAGTAACGGCCGCCCCAGGTCGACGGCCTGGATCCGGTCGAACCGCACCTGCCGGTGCTGGCGGTAGACCACGCCGGTCCGCAGCTCGATGAGGGTGTCGGCGACCCGGAATCGGGAGAACCGCCAGGACACCCAGGCGCCCGCGATGATCCCGAGCAGGACGACGAGGACGCCGATCGCGGCCCAGCCCAGGTGGCCTTGCGTGGGGTCGTCCCGCTGCGCGCCGAAGAACGAGTCCGCCTGCTGCGACACGACGTAGGCCAGCACGGCGACGAACGCGATACCGCCCTTGAGCAATGGTGAGAGGGGGTGCAGGTGCCGCCATCCGGTCTCGGGAGCCGGCTCCGACGCCGGGACCGGCGTCGGCTCGACAGCGCTCACAGGCCAGCCCGCTGGGACTCGCCCCGGGCCGCGAGCCGCTCCCTGAGGGCCTCGGCCTCGGCCGTGGGCAGCCCCGGGATCTGGCCGCCGCTCTGGGGCGAGGCGGTGTGCAGCTCGACGGTGGCCATGCCGAACCGCCGCCCCAGCGGACCGGACTGCACGTCGACGAACTGCAGCCGGCCGTAGGGCACGCTCACCAGGGTCCGGAACATCCGACCGCGGCGGACCACCAGCTCCTCCGCACCTTCGGCCCACGTGATCGCAGGGACCTGCCGACTGATCAGCCAGGCACCGAAGGCGAGGGCGACTGCGAGGACCACGGCTCCCACCCAGAACCACGTCCACACGAACACCGCGAGCGCCAGCAGGGCCAGCAGTGGCGGAACGAGGAACACCGACAGGACGAGCAGCCGCGCGGTGGCGAGCTTCGGCGAGACGGGCCGCCACGGCATACCGGTGTCGCCGAAGAGGCGGACCTCATCGGGGGACGGGGACTGTTCGATGGGGGCGTCGCTCACGTTCCCAACCTATCCGCCGGTGAGAGGCTCGGGTCCGCGACATACATTGCTCGCGTGGGACGGGTGACGAGACGGACGCCGGCGCTCCGGGTCGAGGTGACCTCGGACGGGGTCCGGTCGACGGCGCGACCGGACACCCTCGCCGTCGAGGAACCCCTCGAGATCCGCGTGGCCGGCACCTCGGTCACCGTCACGATGCGCACGCCGGGTGACGACTTCGACCTGGCACTGGGCAACCTGCTCACCGAAGGGGTGCTGCGCCGGGCCGACCAGGTCCTCCGCCTCATGCACTGCCTCGACGAGGACGAGTCCGGCTCCCCCACCTACAACGTGGTCGACGTGACGCTGGCACCCGGCGTCGTGCCCGACCTCGGACGCGTCGCCCGCTCGGGCTACCAGAGCAGCGCCTGCGGCGTGTGCGGCAAGACCAGCATCGACGCCATCACCGCGAGCAGCCCGTATGCCGTCGGCGACGACCCGCTGCGGCTGTCACCCGTCGTCGTGGCTGGCCTCCCCGAAACGCTGCGGACCCGGCAGAAGGTCTTCGACAGGACGGGCGGGCTGCACGCGGCGGGGATCTTCACCGCCGATGGCGAACCCCTCGTCGTGCGTGAGGACGTCGGGCGCCACAACGCCGTCGACAAGGTGGTCGGCTGGGCCGGTCGTGAGGGGCTGCTGCCCTTGACCGGGCACGTCCTCGTCGTGAGCGGGCGGGCGAGCTTCGAGCTGGTCCAGAAGGCCGTGATGGCCGGGCTGCCCGCCCTGGTAGCGGTGTCCGCACCCTCGTCGCTGGCCGCAGAGCTGGCCACGGAGTCCGGGCTGACGCTCGTGGGTTTCGCCCGCCCGCCGCGCCTGACGGTCTATGCGGGCGGCCACCGCCTCGGTCTGTGAGCCGAGGCAGTTCGTCCACGCTTCGCATACTGGCCAGTAGCCACCTCCGGTTGTGACCTGCGCCTCTTTGGGGTGGAAGATGGACGAGGAGGTCGCAGGCAACCCCGCGACCCCTCGTCAACTCTGGCGCGAGAAAGGACTCACGACCGTGGCCGCACGCGAGGAAGCCGGACCCATTCTCAACGGCATCCCCAGCCAGCTCCCGGACATCGACCCCGAGGAGACCAAGGAGTGGCTCGACTCCCTCGACGGGGTCATCGAGGAGGGCGGTCGGCAGCGGGCTCGCTACGTCATGCTCAAGCTGCTCGAGCGCGCTCGTGAGATGCAGGTCGGGGTCCCGTCGCTGACGGCGACCGACTACATCAACACCATCTCGCCCGAGCAGGAGCCGTGGTTCCCCGGCGACGAGGAGGTGGAGCGTCGTTACCGCGCCTACCTGCGCTGGAACGCCGCGGTCATGGTGCACCGCGCGCAGCGTCCCGGCATCGGGGTCGGCGGGCACATCTCCACGTACGCCTCTGCCGCGACCCTCTACGAGGTCGGCTTCAACCACTTCTGGCGCGGGCCCGACCACCCCGGCGGTGGCGACCAGGTCTTCTTCCAGGGGCACGCCTCCCCCGGCATGTACGCCCGCGCCTTCCTCGAGGGCCGGCTCACCGAGGACCAGCTCGACGGGTTCCGCCAGGAGAAGAGCCACATCGTCGGCGGTCAGCCGGTGGCGCTGCCGTCCTACCCCCACCCGCGGTTGATGCCTGACTTCTGGCAGTTCCCGACGGTGTCGATGGGCATCGGCCCGATGAACGCCATCTACCAGGCGCAGTTCAACAAGTACCTCCACAACCGCGGCGTCAAGGACACCAGCCAGCAGCACGTGTGGGCGTTCCTGGGCGACGGCGAGATGGACGAGCCCGAGTCGCGCGGCCTGCTGCAGCTGGCAGCCGGCGAGGAGCTCGACAACCTCACCTTCGTCGTCAACTGCAACCTGCAGCGCCTCGACGGCCCCGTCCGTGGCAACGGAAAGATCGTCCAGGAGCTCGAGGCGTTCTTCCGTGGCGCCGGCTGGAACGTCATCAAGGTGGTCTGGGGTCGCGGCTGGGACCCGCTGCTGGCCCAGGACCGCGACGGCGCCCTCGTGCACCTCATGAACACGACGAGCGACGGCGACTACCAGACCTTCCGCGCCAACGACGGCAAGTACGTCCGGGACTTCTTCTTCGCCCGCGACCCCCGCACCCGCGAGATGGTCAAGGACTGGTCGGACGAGGACATCTGGTGGCGGCTCAAGCGCGGTGGCCACGACTACCGCAAGGTCTTCGCGGCCTACCAGGCGGCGATGAACCACACCGGACAGCCGACCGTGATCCTGGCCAAGACGATCAAGGGCTACGGCCTCGGCAGCCACTTCGCCGGCCGCAACGCGACGCACCAGATGAAGAAGCTCACCCTCGACGACCTCAAGGGCCTGCGCGACAGCCTCAAGCTGCCGATCTCCGACGAGGTGCTGGAGAAGGACCCCTACTCCCCTCCCTACTTCCACCCCGGCCCCGACGACCCGAGCATCAAGTACCTGCTCGAGCGCCGCGAGAAGCTCGGAGGCCCGCTGCCCGTGCGTCGCGTGCAGCACGAGCCGCTCAAGCTGCCCGACCACTCGGCCTACGACGTCGTCAAGAAGGGCACCGGCAAGCAGCAGATCGCCACGACGATGGCGTTCGTCCGACTGCTCAAGGAGCTGATGCGCGACAAGGAGTTCGGCAAGCGCGTGGTGCCGATCATCCCGGACGAGGCACGCACCTTCGGCATGGACTCGTTCTTCCCGACGATCAAGATCTACAACCCGCACGGCCAGAAGTACACCTCGGTCGACGCGGAGCTGATGCTCGCCTACAAGGAGGCCAAGGACGGCCAGATCCTGCACCTCGGCATCAACGAGGCGGGCTCGATGGCAGCGTTCACCGCGGCCGGCACGTCCTACGCCACGCACGGCGAGCCGATGGTCCCGATCTACGTCTTCTACTCGATGTTCGGCTTCCAGCGCACAGCTGACTCGATCTGGGCGGCCGCCGACCAGATGGCTCGCGGGTTCCTGATCGGCGCCACCGCCGGCCGCACCACCCTCACCGGTGAGGGCCTGCAGCACGCCGACGGCCACAGCCCGATCCTGGCTGCGACCAACCCGGCCGTGGTGTCCTACGACCCGGCGTTCGGGTTCGAGATCGGGCACATCATGGAGGACGGGCTGCGCCGGATGTACGGCGACGACCCGGAGAACGTCATCTACTACATCACCGTCTACAACGAGCCGATGAGCCAGCCGCAGGAGCCCGAGAACGTCGACCACGAGGGGATCCTGCGGGGCATGCACCTGTTCGCTCCCGGCATCCCCGACGGGCTGCCCGACGACGCGCCGCGTGTGCAGCTCCTGGCCTCGGGTGTCGGTGTTCCGTGGGCCCTCGAGGCGCAGGACCTGCTGCGCAACGACTGGGGCGTCGTCGCCGACGTGTGGTCCGTGACGTCATGGAGCGAGCTGCGCCGGGACGGGATGGCCTGCGACGAGCAGCGCTTCCTGCACCCCGAGGGCGAGGCCCGGACCCCCTACGTCACCGAGCGGCTGCGTGACACGCGCGGTCCGGTCGTCGCCGTCTCCGACTACATGCGCCAGGTGCAGGACCAGATCCAGCAGTGGGTGCCCGGAGACTTCGCCTCGCTCGGCGCCGACGGGTTCGGGTTCTCCGACACCCGGCCGGCGGCACGTCGGTACTTCCACATCGACGGCCCGTCCGTCGCCGTGCGGGCGTTGCAGATGCTCGTCCAGGGCGGCGAGGTCGACGGTGGGGTGGCCCGTGAGGCTGCGGCCCGCTACCGCCTGCTCGACGTCACCGCCGGCACGTCCGGCAACGCAGGTGGCGACAGCTGACCCTGGCCCCGCCATGCCCATGAGATGAAACCTGTTGCACGACAAGGTATGCCGCCCGCTCACCTGAGCGGGCGGCATACCTGTCCCTGGGGCAGGATGACAGGGTGACCTCCCAGCCCGCACTGACCCCACGGCGCCGCGTCGCCGTCACCGGCTCCACCGGCAAGCTCGGCCGCACGGTCGTCGCCCACCTTGCCGAGCACGGGTACGACGTGCTCGCGCTCGACCGGACCCGACCCCCCTCGCCGGCGACGCCGTTCATCACCGTCGACCTCACCGACTACGGCCAGGTGCTCGAGGCGCTCTCCGGCGGGGTGGACGAGCACTCGACACCCGTGGACGCGGTCGTGCACCTCGCGGCCATCCCCGCGTCCGGGCTGACGACCAATGCGGCGACGTTTGCGAACAACTCGGCCGCGACCTACAACGTCTTCGCCGCCGCCCGCGCCCTGAAGGTCCGCAGCATCGTCTGGGCGTCGAGCGAGACGGTTCTCGGCCTGCCCTTCGACACTCCCCCGCCGTACGTCCCTGTCGACGAGGAGTACGACCCGCGGCCGGAGTCGACCTACTCGCTGAACAAGGCGCTCGAGGAGGAGATGGCCCGGCACTTCTGCCGGTGGGATCCCGAGCTGGCCATGGTGGGGCTGCGGTTCTCCAATGTCATGGACCCGGAGGACTACGCGGCCTTCCCGTCGTTCGACGCCGACCCGTCCCTGCGCAGATGGAACCTCTGGGGCTACATCGACGGTCGCGACGGCGCGCAGGCGGTGCGGCTCGGCCTCGAGCGGACCGAGCCAGGGTGCGAGGTCTTCGTCATCGCCAACGCGGACACGGTGATGAGCCGCTCGAGCGCGGACCTCGTGGCCGAGGTGTTCCCCGGCGTCGAGGTGCGCAAGGACCTCGGAGAGCACGAGACCCTGCTGGGCATCGACAAGGCCCGACGGCTGCTGGGCTACGAGCCGGCGCACTCCTGGCGGGAGCACGCCGGCTGACTGCGCGCAGTCAGCCCGACGTCAGCCGACGTCAGCTCAAGGTCAGCCCGACGTCAGCGCCCGAGCAGCTCCTTGCGAGCCGTGACGCAGATGTCCGGCTGGTCGCAGAAGACCCCGTCCACACCCGCCCGCAGGAACGCCACGACCTCGTCCACCGCCCTGCCGTAGTCCGCAGGGTTGGGGCCGACCCGGTAGTCGGTGGGCAGGAAGGTGTTCTCGGCACGGAACGTGTAGGGGGTGACCTTGAGGCCGGCCGCATGGGCGGCAGCAACCAGTCCGGTGGGGCTGCCCAGGGTGCCGTCGCTCCTGCGGGGCACCACGAGGTTCTTGTCCGGGCCGATCCCGTCGATCGTGCCTGACAGCGACCTGAGGCTCGCGGGCGCGAGCAGGTCCGCGTACGTGCGGGGGTCGCCGCTGCTGGCCAGGTCGTAGGGCGCGCCCGTCCCGCTGGCGAGGAAGACCTCGTTCGCCTTGTAGCCGTAGGTCCTGCGGAGCGCGACCAGGTTGCCGAGCTCGAAGCTCTGCACCCACACCGGTGCGTTGGGGCGGTTGAGGTGGTGCTTGTCCAAGAGCTTCATGAGCGCGGCCTCGGGGTTGAGGCCCTTGGTGTGGAAGTAGGTCGAGTGCTTGATCTCGGGGATGATGCCGACCTGGCGGCCGTACTCCTTGGAGAGCCTGTCGCGCAGCTCGAGCACCTCCTCGAAGGTCGGGACTGCGTAGCGCCCGTCGTAGAGGGTGTTCTCCTGGCGGATCTGGGGCAGCCGCTCCTTGGCACGCAGGGTCCGCAGCTCCGCGAGCGTGAAGTCCTCCGTGAACCACCCCGTCGTCGAGACGCCGTCGAGCAGCTTGGTGGTCTTGCGGGCGGCGAACTCGGGGTGGTCGGCGACGTCCGTGGTCCCCGAGATCTCGGGCTCGTGGCGGTCGACGAGCACGCCGTCCTTGGTCATGACGAGGTCGGGCTCGATGTAGTCGGCATGCATGGCGGCAGCCAGCTCGTAGGCGGCCACGGTGTGTTCGGGTCGGTACCCGGAGGCGCCCCGATGGGCCAGCACGAGCGGGAGGGTCGCAGCACGTCCGGTGTCCGGGGTGGCGCGTGCGGCCGTGGTGCTGGCGCTGGCGCTGGCGGCCACGGTGGAGCCGAGGACGAGGGCCCCGGTGGCGAGGAGGACAGGGAGGGTTCTGGTCATGGCCACGACGCTAGGAACTGCCGGGCGGCAGCGGGCGACCGCGCGGTGTCGAGCGGGTGAAGCCGAGCCGAACCGTCGGAGGCCGCGGTGCCATGGTTGTGGGCGGCATACAAATAGACTGGGGGTATGCCGGCCACTCGCGTGAGCACGTCGACCGCCACCCTGCAACGGGTCGAGCGTTCCGCAGGCGAGCTCTCGTCGGCCGCGACGAAGCGGATGGAGGCGGCCCACGACTGGTACCGGGTGCTGTCCGCCGAGGACCGATCGTGGGTGGGGCTGGTGGCCCAGGCCGGCATTGCCGCGTTCATCGCGTGGCTCCGGGCCGGCGGCGACCAGACCCCCGTGACCGCCGACGTCTTCGGCACGGCGCCACGCGAGCTGACCAGGTCGATCACCCTGCGCCAGACCCTGGACCTCGTGCGGTCCGTCGTGGACGTCGTCGAGCAGGACGCTACGGCCCTCGCCGAGCCCGGCGAGGAACAGGCGCTGCGCGAGTCGGTGTTGCGCTACTCGCGCGAGATCGCCTTCGCCGCCGCCGAGGTCTACGCCCACGCCGCAGAGGCGCGCGGCGCCTGGGATGCGCGGCTCGAGGGCCTCGTGGTCGACGCGGTCCTGCGCGGTGAGGCCGACGACTCGATGCAGTCTCGCGCCGCAGCCCTGGGCTGGGGGTCCACGACCCGGGTCGCGGTCATCGCCGGCAGCACCCCTCCGGGAGGCTCAGCCGGCATCGTGGACGGGCTCCGTCGTGCGGCCGAACGCGTCGGTGTGGACACGCTCATCGCGGTGCAGGGACGCCGACTCGTCTGCATCCTCGGCAACGTCGACGACCCCATGACCGCAGCCCTTGCCGTCGCCGACCACTTCGGCGACGGACCGCTCGTCGTGGGCCCCACGGTGCCGCACCTGTTCGCGGCCGGCCGGTCGGCGCGGGCTGCCCTGGCCGGCCAGTCCTGCGCTCATGCCTGGCCGGGCGCACCCCGGCCGGTGACCGCCGACGACCTGCTCGCCGAGCGCGTCCTCGTGGGCGACGCTCCGGCCAGGGCACTGCTCCTCGACCGCATCTGGCACCCGTTGTCGTCCAGCCGCGGTGGTCTCCTGGAGACCGCGTCGGCCTACCTCGAGACCGGTGGCGGCCTGGAGGGCACGGCGCGGGTGCTGTTCGTCCACCCCAACACGGTGCGCTACCGCCTGGGCAAGATCGCCGACCTGACGGGCTACCAGCTCACCGACCCGCATGACGCGCACACGGTGCGGATCGCCCTCGCCCTCGGAAGGCTGAGTCGACCCGTCATCTCCGCGTCCAGACCCGTCAACGGCACCTAGAGAGGGCTTCACCCACGCTCGGAGGGGACTGCACAGACCCGCTCCCACGCCACGCCATTTGTAGACATCCTCCAAATGTCGTGCCGGATGTTCGTGCCAAACGGTCACGCTGAGGTCACGACCGGACCGCAAGGCTGGGAGCGTGCTAGCAATCGTCTGCCCGGGACAGGGCTCCCAGACCCCCGGCTTCCTCGCCCCGTGGCTCGAGCTGCCGGCGTTCCGCGAGCGGCTCGAGTCGCTCTCCGACGTCGCGGGGCTCGACCTGGTGGCGCACGGCACCACCTCGGACGCCGAGACCATCAAGGACACCGCAGTCGCCCAGCCGCTCATCGTCGCCGCGGGCCTGGCCGCCGCCGCCGTCCTGTTCCCCGACGGCCCCCAGCCCGTGGTCGCGGTCACCGCCGGGCACTCGGTCGGCGAGATCACGGCCGCCGCCTTCGCGGGCGCGCTGTCCGACCACGACGCCATGGTGTTCGTCCGCGAGCGCGGGGCCGGGATGGCCGCCGCCAGCGCCCTCGCCCCGACCGGCATGAGCGCCGTCCTGGGGGGAGACCCCGTCGAGGTCGCCGAGGCGCTCAGCCGCTACGGCCTCACCGCCGCCAACGCCAACGGCGCCGGCCAGACCGTCGCCGCAGGCACCCTCGACCAGCTCGCGGCCCTGGCCGCCGATCCCCCCGCCAAGACGCGAGTCATCGCGCTCCAGGTGGCCGGCGCGTTCCACACCGCCCACATGTCGCCTGCCGTCGACGCCCTCGAGCAGCTCTCCGCCGACTTCGACGTCAGCGACCCCGGCGTCACCCTCCTGTCCAACGCCGACGGCCGACCGGTGGCTGGCGGGTCCGACACGCTGGCCCGGCTCGTGCGACAGGTCAGCAGCCCGGTGCGTTGGGACCAGTGCATGCAGACCCTCGTCGACCTCGGCGTCACGGCGCTGATCGAGCTCCCCCCAGCAGGCACCCTCGTGGGCCTCGCCAAGCGCGCGATGCCCGGAGTTGCCACACTGGCAGTCAAGACGCCCGACGACCTCGAGGCGGCCCAGCAGCTGGTTCGCGACCACGGCGGAGACCCCGCCCCCACCCGTTCCCTCCCGACCGACTCGCAAGAGGCCTGACATGACCGCACCAGCCCCCAAGGGCACCGGCTTCATCACCCCTGCGGAGGGAGCGACGTACGCACGCATCATGGGCGTCGGTGGCTACCGACCCGAACGCGTCGTCATGAACTCCGAGCTCGTCGAGGCGATCAACTCCTCCGACGAGTGGATCCAGGAGCGCTCCGGCATCAAGAGCCGCCGGTTCGCGGCCAAGGACGAGAGTGTCGTCGACATGTCCGAGGCAGCCACCCGTGAGGCGCTCACCGCCGCCGGGCTCGAGGCGTCCGACGTCGATGCGGTGGTCGTGGCCACGGTCACCCACCCCTACCAGACGCCCGCAGCCGCACCGATCCTTGCCGACCGCCTCGGCATCCGTGGCGCAGCCTTCGACATCTCCGCCGCCTGTGCGGGCTACTGCCACGCCGTGAGCCTGGCCAGCGACATGGTTCGCGGCGGCAGCGCACGCCACGTCCTCGTCGTCGGGGTCGAGAAGCTCTCCGACTTCACCGACATGTCGGACCGCGGATCCGCCTTCATCTTCGGCGACGGCGCGGGAGCCGCGATCGTCGGCCCGTCGGACATCCCCGCCATCGGCCCGACCGTGTGGGGCTCGGACGGGTCGCAGTGGAAGACCATCTCGCAGCGCGACTCGTGGGTCGAGGTCCGCGACGGCGACCTGGGGTGGCCCGCCATCGGCATGGCCGGCCAGTCGGTCTTCCGCTGGGCGGTCTGGGGCATGGCACCTGTCGCCCAGAAGGCTCTCGACGCCGCCGGGGTGCGCGCCGAGGACCTCGACGCCTTCATCCCGCACCAGGCCAACATGCGGATCATCGACGCGATGATCAAGCAGCTCAAGCTGCCCTCCGACATCCCCGTCGCCCGCGACATCGCCGAGACCGCCAACACGTCCGCCGCCTCGATCCCCCTCGCCACCGAGCGGATGCTCCGCGAGGGCGAGGTGGCCCATGGCGGGCTGGCCCTGCAGATCGGGTTCGGTGCCGGGCTCGTGTATGCCGCGCAGGTCGTTGTCCTCCCCTGACCAGACTCCCGCCGGCCCGCGGGTGATCCGGGCCACCGCAGTGACCACACGTGACGACCACCTGTCACACCAACAGAAATGAAGGAGC
Source organism: Pedococcus sp. P2_F6 (assembly GCF_056403675.1). Taxonomy (NCBI): domain Bacteria; kingdom Bacillati; phylum Actinomycetota; class Actinomycetes; order Micrococcales; family Intrasporangiaceae; genus Pedococcus; species Pedococcus sp. P2_F6. Next base: position 226,663 of record NZ_JBFUEZ010000001.1, on the reverse strand, counting down.
TGAGCCGGATGGCGCAGAGCGAGCAGGAGATCCTCGAGGGTCTGGCCGAGATCGTCAACGAGGAGACCGGGCTGGACACCGAGTCGGTGCAGTCCGAGAAGTCCTTCACCGACGACCTCGACATCGACTCGCTGTCGATGATGACCATCGTCGTCAACGCCGAGGAGAAGTTCGGCGTGCGGATCCCGGACGACGAGGTCAAGAACCTCAAGACTGTCGGCGACGCCGTCAGTTTCATCGCCAAGAACCAGGGCTGAGCCGGTCTGAACCCAGCGTGGGTGGCGGCCACGCGGCATCCCGATGTCGCTCGGCCGCCACCCCGCAACCGGCGCCCCGCCACCGCACCACCTCGACGAAGGAGCAGACCCAGCCATGACCGCCGAACGACGCGTCGTCGTCACAGGCCTCGGAGCCACCACCCCGGTGGGCGGCAACGTCCCCGACACGTGGGACGCCATCCTGGCCGGACGGTCAGGCGCGAAGACCATGCCCTTCGACTGGGTCGAGAAGTACGAGCTCCCGGTGAAGTTCGCCGCCACGATCCACACCCAGCCACTGGACGTGCTGACCAAGGTCGAGGTGCGCCGGCTCGACCCCAGCGCCCAGTACGCCCTCATCGCCTCCCGCGAGGCCTGGGCGGACGCCGGCTCCCCGGAGGTCGACCCCGAACGTCTCGCCGCGTGCATCGGCACGGGGATCGGCGGCGTCTGGACGCTCCTCGACCAGTGGGACAACCTGCGGGAGAAGGGACCACGCCGGGTCTTCCCCCTGGCCGTGCCCATGCTCATGCCCAACGCCTCGTCGGCAGCCGTCTCACTGGAGATCGGCGCGCGAGCCGGCGCCCACACGCCCGTCTCCGCCTGCGCCTCCGGGCTCGAGGCGATGGGGTATGCCTACGAGATGATCCGCAACGGCCGTGCCGACATCGCCGTCGCCGGTGGCACCGAGGGCGCTGTCCACGCGCTCCCGATCGCCGGCTTCGCCGCCATGCAGGCGCTCTCGACCCGCAACGACGACCCCGAGCGCGCCTCACGCCCCTACGACACCGGCCGTGACGGCTTCGTCCTCGGCGAGGGCGCGGCCGTGATCGTGCTCGAGGAGTACGAAGCGGCCAAGGCTCGTGGCGCCAAGATCTATGCCGAGATCGGTGGCGTGGGCATGTCCGCCGACTCCCACCACATCGCCGCCCCGGAGCCCGAGGGCGCCGGCGCTTCGCGTGCCATGGTCGAGGCCGTCCAGCGGGCCGGCTTGTCCCCCAAGGACATCGTCCACGTCAACGCCCACGCCACCTCGACCCCGGTGGGTGACGTGGCGGAGTCCAACGCCATCCGGCGCGCCTTCGGTGACGACGCCGACGGTATGCCGGTCAGCGCCACCAAGTCGATGACCGGTCACCTTCTGGGTGCTGCCGGGGCCCTCGAGGGCGTCCTCACGATCCTGGCCCTGCACCACCGGCTCGCACCCGCGACGATCAACCTGGACGACTTCGATCCAGCGATCAAGCTCGACGTCGTGCACGGCGAGGCGCGCACGCTGCCGGACGGCGACATCGCCGCGCTCAACAACTCGTTCGGCTTCGGTGGCCACAACGTCGCGGTGGTCTTCACCAGCGTCTAGGCACTGCTCCAGCCGAGGCGATCACACGGCCGCGAGCCAACAACTGGCGCCCGCCCCCATCCGGGGCGGGCGCCTGTCGTCTCAGGCCGCACGGCGAGGCGTGTCCCCTCGCCGACCGCCAGCTAGTGACGCGGCGGCTTCGTCCGCTGGGACTGTGTCGGGAAGATGTGGATGTCGATCAGGGGTGACGTGGTGGAGGACGGTGTCGGGGTCGTGGTCGTGGACCGCGGAGCCGGCGCGACACCCGTGGAGCTGCGCTGCGCCGTCGTCGCGGCGGGGGCAGGCGGGACGGTCCGGGACGACTTGGACCGCGACGAGGTCGAGGACGTCACCGGCCGAGTCACGTCCGATGCCGCGGTAGGGGTCGACGAGGGTGGCGTCATGGTCTGGGCGGACAAGGAGGTGCCCGCCTTGGCCGGTGCTGAGGCGCCATCCGACGAGTCCTTGTGGGGCAGGATGAAGGCGAAGGACAGCAGGGCCGTGAGCCCGCCGATCCAGAGCAGCACCAACGACGGCAGGGGCTTCCAGCTGGCCTCACGCCCGGCCTGCTGCCGGTGTCGCAGGAACTCGCGAACATAGGCGATGAGCGTCAGGACAGCCACCGCTGCCACCACCCACAGGCCCCACGATGCGATGTGCGCCCCGCGGGGTAGGTCGGCGGCCAGGATGAGCTGGGCGCACCACAGCAGCGTCCCCCCACAGACTGCGGCCAGCGCCCCCAGGAGCAGGTTGGGGCGGGTCACACGTTCCTCCAGAGTCGTCGGTCAGCGCGACAGGTTACCGAAGGTGGGAACGAATCCTCGAAACGTGCAGGTCAGCGCGGCCCGTCGGACGAGCTCAGCCCACCTTGTGCAACCAGCGCACCGGAGCCCCGTCCCCGGCATACCGGAACGGCTCGAGCTCGGCGTCCCAGTCGGTGCCGAGCAGCTCCTCCACCATCTCGGCCATCGCCTCGGGGGAGCCCTGGGACAGCCGCAGGACCTCGCGCAGCCGGTCCTCGTTGATCACCGCGTCGCCGGAGGCCGAGGTCCACGTGTGGTGGATCCCGAGGGCGGGGGTGTGGGACCAGCGTGAGCCGTCCGACCCGGCGCTGGGCTCTTCGGTCACCTCGTAGCGCAGGTTGTCCCAGCCACGCAGGGTCGAGGCGAGCTTGGCGCCGGTGCCTTGCACCCCTGCCCACGCGAGCTCCGCGCGGACGAGTGCGGCACCGGCAGGTTGGGGCGTCCAGTCGATGGCCACCCGGCCGTCGAGCGCGGCCTCCAGAGCCCAGGTGATGTGCGGGCACAGCGCTTTGGGGGTGGAGTGAATGAACACCACCCCGCGAGTCATGACACGCGGCATCGCGACAGACATCCGGGCCTCCTTTGGTGTGCGAGGGACGTCTTCCCCACGAACCTCGTCACCTGCTGGCCTGGCTGCTCGCGGCATACCGGCACCTCTGGTGGTTGGTCCCTGGTTGGAGTGACCAGGGGCGTTCCCACTCAGGTGGTCGAGCTGGACTCCGCGGACTGTGCGGTCGGCGCCGTTCCACCGCCACCCGGTCCCCCGGCGCCGCCGACCTGGACGTTGGTCACCGCGTAGCTCTTGTCGATCTGCACGATGATGTGGGTGCCGTCGGTGCGGACCATGTGTGCCTCGTAGACCCCGTCGGAGTCGGTCTCGACGCGCTCGATCGTTGCGGTGGGCTCCTTGGCCTTGGCCGCGGCCGTGACCTTGGCCGCCACGTCGCCGGTGAGCAACGTCTCGTCGGAGCGCATCGGCTTGCTGGGGTCGGTGTTGCCGTTGCCCTGGGGCGCCTCCCCTGGCGCTACCTGGCCGTAGGCGGCAACGGTCGACGTCGGTGAGGTCGCGTCGGCACTGGCCAGGGACGCTCCGGTGAGGGCGATGCCGGCGGCGGCAGCGAGACCGGCGGCCACGGGGACGATTCGGATCTTCATGAGGTGCTCCTTCGGTGGTGGAGCTCCACCGTGCAACCGCGCTCTGTGACAGGGACCTCCCCAGACCGTGGGTTGCCTGTGCGCCGGGCGGTAGGCTCACGGCGCCCAGCCGGTGAACGCCGAGCTGGTGCCGGGGCAGTAGCTCAGTCGGTCAGAGCAGCGGACTCATAATCCGTCGGTCGTCGGTTCAAGCCCGACCTGCCCCACCAGTGTCGAAATGACTTCGGCTGATGCTTGACCGTTGTGGCTTCGGTTGATGCCTGACAGTGTTTCGGTTGATGGTTGACACCTACTTCGGCTGATCCTTGACACTCCCTTGATGAGGGAGATGAGCGTGGCTGAGCAGCGGTACAGGCTGTTCTGGCGTCATCAGTGACGGCCGCCCGGTGAAGGAGGTCGGGGCCGCCTGGTCGGTCTCGTGGCAAACCCTTCACGAGTGGTTGGCCAAGTACGAGTTGGGCGGTTTGGAGGAGCTGGCCGACCGCTCCCACCGGCCTGGAAGCTGTTCGCATCAGATAGACCCGGCGGTGGAAGTGCTGCTGCTTGAGATGCGGCGTGCCCACCCTCAGTGGGGCCCGCGGCGGATCGTGTACGAGCTGGCCCGGGCCGGAATCGTCGCGGTCCCCAGCGAGTCCGGGGTGTACCAGGCGCTGCACCGCGCCGATCTGATCGACCCGGGCGCACGACGCCGACGCGGGACAAAACCGGCTCCTCTCACCTTCGGGTGGGAGGAGCGGTTTCGTCATGCCCGGACTGCCGAGGCTGGCACACTCAGCCTGTGCGTCGCACCATCGCCCAGCACGGTCCTCGACTCATCCGCTTCGGCCTGACAGGCTGCGCCGGCTTCGCCGTCGACTTCGGCATCCTCATCCTCCTCAAGACGGCTGGCATACCGCTCGGGGCAGCCACCGCGGCGGCGTACATCATCGGGGGCGTCGTCCACTACACCCTCACCCGCGTCTGGGTGTTCCCCCAGGACGACAACGCCGGCGAGACAGGCCGTGTCGTTCGCTACCTACTCCTCGGCTGCGTGAACATCGCAGCCACCCTCGCGATCGTCCTCGGCCTCACCAGCACAGGCCTCGACTACCGGGTCGCGAAGATCATCGCCGTCGTCACGTTGTTCTTCAGCAACTACCTTCTGACGCCGAGGCTGGTCATGACGTCCCCGGGAAGGCGCACCTCGGCTCCACGGTCGAGCACGACCTCGAGGTAGTCCCGGTATGCCGCCAGCAGCTGCGGGCGCCGACGCACGTTGTCCGGGTGGACCAGGTGAACGGCCACACCGCCAGCGTCCCAGACGGCCTGCGTCGACTCGACCCAGAGCGCGGTGATCTGCGCCGGCGTCATCCGGTCGATGAACTGGAGGAAGTAGTCCTGGACGATCGACAGGGGCAGGTGTGGCAGCCCGTGGTCGTCGACGAACGGCACGGTCGTGGCGCATCCGGTGCGCCACCCGTGGGCGCCGCCAACCTCGGTCGTCGGTGGCGTCATGTCGTAGTCGAAGAACTCGCCCACGTGCTTGAACATGTGCTGGCTGCGGACGAGCTGGCCGGCGCGGAAGCCCCGCACGACCCCACGCATCGACGGGTACGCCTCGAAGAAGTGACCGAGGCGCCGCCGCAGCTCGTCAGCCGGGAGGAAGGCCAGCGTTCCGTCGTGCAGGTAGCCGTGGGAGAAGACCTCACACCCGTCGTCGACGAGCCCCTGCAGTGCCGACTCGGGCAGGGTGTAGCGCTGCGACAGGACCCCGGTGGCCGACACGACCCCCAGGTCACGCTCGACCTGGCGGATCTGGCCAACCCCTGGCCACCCGTACTCCTCGTCGAGGTCGTGGGTCAGCACGAGCTGCCGCTGCGGGGCCTCGTGGACCGTGGCGCCGGCGAGCTCGGCCGCGGCGGCCCACAGGTCGCGGCGGAACAGGTCGACGCTGGTCTCGACAGGGTCGGCTGGGAAGCCGTCGTCTTCGGCGCGCGCTCGCAGGAGCGCGATCCTCACCCGGTTTAGGTGAACCCGCAGCTCGAAGGGGATCTTGGTGTAGGGGATCAGCGAGGACTTGGAGTAGGTCGGCTGCTGCGCCGGCAGCGCCTCCTCGAGCAGTGCCCACCGCTCGTATGCCCACCAGTCGCAGGCGACGTGCACGCGGCCGCCCTCAACCCAGAACCGTCGCTCGTCACCCTCGTAGGTCACGATGAGCGACTTCACCAGGTCACGCTCGGCCGGGTCTGGGGTCCACTGCTGGTAGGCGAGGCTGTTCACGCGAAGTCCTTGGGGTCCATGGTCTTCGCGATCCGGAACCCGGAGCCGACGACGACCGAGTAGGGCGGCACGTCCTTGTGGACCACGACCCCGGTGGCGATGACGGAGTGGTGCCCGATCGTGACGCCGGGTGTGATCGTGACGCCGGGCATCAGCCAGCAGTCGTGCTCGATGGTCGTGGTGAACTGCTTGTCCGGGTACAGCACGGACAGGTCGCGGGCGGTGACGGTCGTCTGGTGCGCAGTGATGATGCACCTGGCGCCGATCGCGACCCGGTCACCGATGACGACGTTCGCGGGGTAGAGCTTGTCGAAGAGGACCCCTTCGCCGATGAACACGTCGGTGCCCATCGTGAGCCCGGATGCCCGGTAGACCTTGGAGCGCATGGTGTCGTCGGGGACCCAGTCGGCGACACGGTGGAGCAGGGCTGCTTTCAGAGACATGGGTGCCAACCTAGATGGGTATGTACCGGTTCGCAGGAGTTCGGGCGACACCATCGCCGCATACCCTCAGCAGCATGTGGCGCTACCGGCTCTTCGACTACCCGCTCGACGGCTCCGAAGGCGACCTCGAGACCTGGTGCCAGCAGCTGGCCGCAGATGGATGGCAACTCTGGACGGCCGCGTCGGCGGGGTCATCGAGCACAATGGACGGATGGTTCGGCGCACCAGCCTGCCCCGGTAGGTGCCGCTCGGGCGTCCGCAACGCGTGCCGAGAGCGCATAACTGCAGGTCACGACACCCTCATAATCCGTCGGTCGTCGGTTCAAGCCCGACCTGCCCCACCAGTGTCGAAATGACTTCGGCTGATGCTTGACAGTTGTTTCGGCTGATCCTTGACGCTCCCGGTTGTCCTGGTCGCGTGCAACGGGCCTACTCGCCCTGCGGGCCGCCGAACGGACGCCAGGCACCGTGGCGGAGCAAGCGCACCAGGTCGGCACGCTCCTCGGCGGACAGTGTCCTGGCGTCGCTGACGGGGGGACTCGACTCACTCATGCGGAAAGGCTACAAACCCGTTCCGCCTTTGCGCGCCACATCGAGCGCGCCGACGGGAGGTCTCACCGAACGGATGAGGCGGACCCCATGACGAACGGCCCGACTTGGGCTGCTGGGCCTCGATGTCCGTCACACCGGCGAAGTGGCTACGTCACCTCGTGGCTTGTGCCGCAACGTTCCTCGGCATCACGCTGCGTGACTACCGTCGCGCCACCGGCGGCTACCCGCCAGCATTTCCCGCCTGAGGGCCAGTTCACGTCGGGTTGCTATTGCATGACGGTGGCTGCCTGAGGGATCCGTTGATCGCGACAAACCGGTAGGTTGCCGGACATGACGGAGCCACTGGTCGTTCTCAAGGGCGTCAACAAGCACTTCGGCGAGCTGCACGTCCTCCAGGACATCAACCTGTCCATCGGCAAGGGCGAGGTCGTCGTCGTGATCGGCCCCTCGGGGTCGGGCAAGTCGACGCTGTGCCGCACCATCAACCGGCTCGAGACCTTCGAGACCGGTTCGATCACCATCGACGGAGTTCCCCTGCCCGAGGAGGGCAAGGAGCTGGCCAAGCTGCGTGCCGACGTCGGGATGGTGTTCCAGTCGTTCAACCTCTTCGCTCACAAGACGATCCTCGACAACGTCACGCTGGGGCCGATCAAGGCGCGCAAGGTCCCGAAGGCGGAGGCCGAGAAGCGCGCGATGGAGCTGCTCGAGCGGGTGGGCGTCGCCCACCAGGCGCAGAAGTTCCCGGCCCAGCTCTCCGGCGGCCAGCAGCAGCGGGTGGCCATCGCACGGTCGCTCGCCATGGACCCCAAGGTGATGCTCTTCGACGAGCCCACCTCGGCCCTGGATCCCGAGATGATCACCGAGGTCCTCGACGTCATGGTGGCCCTGGCCAAGGACGGGATGACCATGGTCGTCGTCACCCACGAGATGGGCTTCGCCCGCAAGGCAGCGAACCGGGTGGTCTTCATGGCCGACGGGCAGATCGTCGAGGAGAACACCCCAGAGGGCTTCTTCACCACGCCCAAGTCGGATCGCGCCAAGGACTTCCTCGGGAAGATCCTGACGCACTGACCATTTGACCCACTGACAACAAGGACCCACTGACAATCCAGACCCGCACTGCACTGCACACCGGGGCGCACCAGCGCAGCGGCAACACATCAGGAGGAAACGGAATGAAGATTCGTCGGATTGGCGCAGTGACCGCCGTATCGGTCCTCGCGCTCGGCCTGACCGCCTGCGGCGACAGCGCCAAGGACACCGGCTCGGGTGGCGGTGGTGGCGGCAGCAAGTTCAAGGTCGGCATCAAGTTCGACCAGCCCGGACTCGGGCTCAAGGAGGGCTCGAAGTACACCGGCCTCGACGTCGATGTCGCGACCTACGTCGCCAAGGAGCTCGGCCACGACGCGGCCGACATCCAGTTCGTCCAGGCACCTTCGGCCCAGCGCGAGACGCTGATCTCCACCGGCCAGGTGGACATGGTGGTCGCGACCTACTCGATCACCGACGCGCGCAAGGAGAAGATCTCCTTCGCCGGCCCGTACTTCATCGCCGGTCAGGACCTCCTCGTCCGCGCCGACGACTCCACCATCACCGGACCGGAAGCACTCACCGGCAAGAAGCTCTGCTCGGTGACCGGGTCGACGTCCGCCCAGAAGGTGAAGGACAAGTACCCCGGCGTCCAGCTCCAGGAGTTCGGGACCTATTCCGAGTGCGTCACCGCCCTCGTGTCCAAGGGGGTCGACGCCCTCACGACCGACAACACGATCCTGGCCGGCTACGCCTCGCAGGCGCAGTACAAGGGCAAGCTCAAGGTCGTCGGCAAGACCTTCTCCGAGGAGCGCTACGGCATCGGCCTCAAGAAGGGTGACAAGGCCACCTGCGAGAAGATCAACACGGCCATCGGCAAGATGATCAGCTCCAACGCGTGGCAGGCAGCCGTCGACAAGAACCTCGGCCCGGCCGGGTTCAAGGTCGACGCGGCCACCAACCCGCCCAAGCAGGACGCCTGCTCCTGACCGGTTCCACACCGCTGTCGGTATGCCGCCCGCTCGCCCGAGCGGGCGGCATACCGAAGCGTTCGGACTGCACCCCCACAGCAACGGAAGGTTTCCTGCATGGGTGACATCCTGAGCAAGTACGACGTTCTCGGTGCCTTCGGCATGACGGTCTATCTCGCCTTCTTCTCGGCGATCGGGTCACTCGTGCTCGGCACCATCGTCGGCATCATGCGGTTGTCTCCCGTGCGCGTCCTGCGACTGCTTGGCACGGGGTACGTGAACATCTTCCGCAACACACCACTGACGCTGCTCGTGGTCCTCAGCGTCCTGGGCCTGACCTACATCCTGGGGCTCAACCTCGACCCGTCGTCGATCACCGGCAACGCGAGTCGTTGGGCCATCGTGATGCTCTCGATCTACCACGCGTCCTTCGTGTGCGAAGCGCTGCGGTCGGGCGTCAACACCATCCCCGCAGGTCAGGCCGAGGCTGCCCGCGCCATCGGCCTGACCTTTGGCCAGAGCATGCGAGAAGTGTTGCTGCCACAGGCCTTCCGCGGATCGATCGCTCCTTTGGGGTCCACCCTCATCGCCCTCATCAAGAACACCACCGTGGCCGCTGTCGTCGGGGTCGCCGAGGCGGCCAACCTGATGGCGGTCATCATCGAGAACGAGACCGGTGGCCTCATCGTGTTCCTCATCTTCGCCATCGGGTTCGTCATCCTGACCCTCCCCCTCGGCCTGCTCTTCACGACGATGTCCCGTCGGCTGGCGGTGAAGCGATGAGCGCCAACGTCCTGTTCGACGCGCCGGGTCCCCGGGCCCGCAGACGCCACGCCATCCTCTCGGTGTTCGGCGTCCTCCTCGTCATCGCGATCGCCTTCCTAGTCGTCCGCAAGCTCAAGGACGCGGGTCAGCTCGAGGCCGACCAGTGGAAGCCGTTCCTGACAGACCGCTCGGTGTGGCGCGACTACCTGCTGAAGGGGCTCTGGGGCACCTTCAAGGCGGCCTTCATCTCGATCCTGCTCGCCGGCGCCTTCGGGCTCCTCTTCGGGATCGGCCGGCTGTCGCAGATCGCCCCCGTCCGCTGGGTCAGCAGCATCGTCGTCGAGTTCTTCCGCGCTGTCCCCGTCCTGATCATGATGATCGCGAGCTACGGGCTCTACTCCCGGAGCGGGCTGTTCCCGCCAGAGACCGCTCCCCTGGCGGGTGTCGTCACGGGCCTCACGCTCTACAACGGGTCGGTCATTGCCGAGCTGGTTCGTTCTGGTGTCTTCTCGCTGCCCAAAGGCCAGTCGGAGGCGGGCCTGTCGATCGGGCTGACCGCGTCGCAGACCCTCCGGTCGATCCAGCTACCGCAGGCGCTCACCGCCATGCTGCCCGCCCTGATCGGCCAGTTCGTCGTGATCCTCAAGGACTCGGCGCTGGGCTACGCGATCACCTACCTCGAGCTGCTCAACTGGTCCAAGACCCTGGGTTCGGCCTTCGCCAACGTGCTGCAGGCCTACCTCGTGGCGGCGGTGCTGTTCATCCTCATCAACTACGCGCTGACGGTGGTGGCGGGCCGCATCGAGAAGCGCCTGTCCAAGCGTGGCCGCACGACCCTCCACGAGGCGACAGCCGTCCCCGCGCCGGCTGACGCCGGCCAGGGCGCTGCCACCTGACCACGCGCGACCTCCCTGACTCGAGAGTGCACGACGAAGGCCCCGGACCTGATGGTCTGGGGCCTCGTGGTGTGGCGGGCTCCCCCGGTTGGACTCGAACCAACAACCTGCCGATTAACAGTCGGCTGCTCTGCCAATTGAGCTACAGGGGAATGTCCGTCTGCGGTCCCCCGCGTTCGGCGCTGCGCAACCATAGCAAAGGATGCGCGCAGTTCTGAAAACGGCCGGGCCCGTGCTGTCAGCGTCCGACTTGCTCGCGCAGGTAGGCCAGCGCGGCCTCGGTGCGGGCAGTCATCTCGGCGTCGTCGGCGCGCACCCCGCGGCCCAGCACCACCTGCTCGACAAGGTCGCCCGTGGCCAGGTCCTGACGCAGGACCGCCTTGGCCCACCGCTGCGGGCCGAGCTCGATCCGCTGAGCCAGGACGACGCTCGCCTGGACGCGCTCGCGCAGCGTCTCAGGGAGAAGGCTGGTGGCTCCGAGGACCCACTGCGACGGCTTCAAACCATCCACCCAGGTCACGGTCAGCTGGGTGAGCTCGGGCGACCAGGTGCCCCCGTCCACCTCGTGCCACGGGCGGGCGAGCGTGCGCGCGCCCGCTGCGTCCACGGCATACAGGGCACGGTTGGTGGCCACCACGATGGCGCCGGTGGCCACCTCCCGACCCCAGCTGAGCACGCGTTCGCCCCCGGACAGCCCGACCGCCTCGCTGACCGGGGCGGGCAGCTTTTCGGGGCGTCTCAGCGAGAGCGCCATCAGGAGGCCCTGTCGCGCAGCGTCGCGAGCTCGCGCTGGAGGTCCTGGAGCTCGCTGCTGAGCGTGCGCGCGGCGGCGGGGTCGGAGTGCGAGTCGGTCGCCATGCGCCGCATCGCCGACATCGCGTCGGCGATCCGGCGGGTCAGCGAGACCTCCTGGACGCGGGTGAGGAGGGCGTCGATGTAGCGACGCTCGGGCAGGCCGGTCGCCCTGTCCATGCGGGTGGGCAAGGGCGCCACGGCGAGCTCGGCGACGAGGCCGTGAACCGCCAGGGGCGCGGCCTCGATGACCCGGTTGGCCCACGCCTGCACCGAGAGCCCGCGCTGTGGCCCACCCGCACCGCGCACCCCGTCGAAGACCGCTCGGTGAGCCGGGGCGGTGAACGCGTCGGCCGACACCTTGTCGACGTCGTCGGTGGTGAAGCTGTCGGGGTACTGCAGCAGCGTCTGGAGCAGCTGGCGCTCGGCGAAGACGATCGGGTCACGCAGGTCCGGCGTCGGCAGGGCCGCCCGGGCCTCCTCGATCGAGGGCTCAGGCACGGTGTCGGCGTCGGGACGTCGCTCGCGGCCGGCGGGCGCGTCAGCAGCCTCCTTGGCGTCCCGTGCAGCCATCCGCTGGGCGCGGGAGACCTCGGCCTGCACCTGCTCGACCTCGACCCCGATCCAGCCCGCGACCGTACGGATGTACTCGGGACGCATCGAGCTGTCGCGGATCGAGTTGACGATCGGCGCGGCCGCGCGCATGGCCTGCACCCGCCCCTCGGCCGTCACCATGTCGAACCGGTCGATCGTCGTGCGCACCGCGAACTCGAACATCGGCACCGCGTCGTCGATGAGGTGGCGCACGGCATCGTCACCCTTGGCGATCCGCAGCTCGCAGGGGTCCATGCCCCCGTCGGCCACTGCGACGAACGACTGGGACGCCCAGCGCTGGTCCTCGGCGAACGACCGCATCGCGGCCTTCTGCCCCGCCGCATCTCCGTCGAAGGTGAACACGACCCGGGCCGGCGCGAGGTCGACCTCGTCGCGCATGATGCGGCGCAGCATCTTGATGTGGTCGACGCCGAAGGCCGTGCCACACGTCGCCACGGCACCCTCGATGCCGGCCAGCTGGCAGGCCATGACGTCGGTGTAGCCCTCGACGATGACCGCTTTGCGTTCTCCTGCAATGGATTTCTTCGCAAGGTCCAGACCGTAGAGCACGGTCGACTTCTTGTAGATCGGGGTCTCGGACGTGTTGAGGTACTTGGCCGCTATCCGGTCGTCGTCATAGAGCCGCCGCGCGCCGAACCCGACCGTGTCACCGGTGATGTCGCGGATCGGCCAGACCAGCCGCCCTCGGAACCGGTCGTAGAGCCCGCGACTCCCGCGCCCGGACAACCCGCCCAGGACGAGCTCCTCGTCGGTGAAACCCTTGGACCGCAGGTGGCGCGACAGGTCCTCGCCGCCGCGTGGGGCAAACCCGACGCCGAACCGTTTCGCGGCCTCGCTGTCGAACCCGCGCTCACGCAGGAAGTCGCGGCCGGCCCTGGCCTCGGGGGCGTTGAGCAACGCGTGGTGGTAGAACTCCTGCGCCACGCGGTGCGCCTCGACCAGCCGCGAGCGCCGTCCGAGGGACTCCCCGCCGCCCGGCTTGCCGCCTTCCTCGTAGTGCAGCTCCATGCCGAGCTTCTGCGCGAGCCGCTCGATCGCCTCGGTGAAGGTCAGGTGCTCGACCTTCTGCACGAACGAGATGACGTCGCCGCCCTCGCCGCAGCCGAAACAGTGCCAGGCACCCACGGTCGGACGGACGTTGAACGACGGGGACTTCTCGTCGTGGAACGGGCACAGCCCCTTCATCGAGCCCGGTCCGGCAGGTCGAAGGGTCACGTGCTCGCGCACGACGTCCTCGATCGACGAGCGCTCCTTCACGAGCGCGACGTCGTCGGCCTTGATCCGACCCGGCACTGGCCCTCCTTGTCGGGGCCGAGTCTAGGCTGTGCGGCCCGCCCCGCGTGGCCCACCTCCACAGGTCAGGTATGCCGCGTGGCCGGGTCCATGGCCCCCGGCCAGAACGGCAGCCAGACGGCAGCCAGCCACGCGGCATACCCGGACTTGGGCGGTCCACGACGTCAAAGGTAAGGTAAGCCTTGCCTTCTCGTCCCCCATGTTGTTCAGGAGAACCACCACCGTGATCCGTCGACGGACCGCCCTGCTCGCCCTGGCGACCACAGCCACCCTGGCCCTGGCGGCCTGCGGCGGCGACGGCAGCCTCGAGGCAGGCAAGAACCTCGATCCGGACAAGCTGACGATCTACAGCGCACAGCACGAGAACCTCACCCAGGCGTGGGCGAAGAAGTTCCAGGAAGACACCGGGGTCAAGGTGCAGATCCGCTACGGGTCGGACTCCTCGATGGGGGCGCAGATCGTCCAGGAGGGCGCCAAGAGCCCCGCCGACGTGTTCCTCACCGAGAACTCCCCCGCCATGACGACGGTGCAGAACGCCGGGCTCCTCGCGAAGGTCGACGACGCCACCATCAGCCAGGTCGGCGCCGAGTACGCGCCGTCGACGCACGAGTGGGTCGGCATCGCCGCCCGCTCCACGGTGCTGGTCTACAACCCCAGCAAGATCACCGAGGCCGAGCTGCCGACGTCGATCATGGATCTGCAGGACCCGAAGTGGAAGGGCAAGTGGGGCGCGGCCGCCGGGGGTGCCGACTTCCAGGCCATCGTCTCGGCGATCCTCGAGACCCAGGGCGAGGCCAAGACCGCCGCCTGGCTCAAGGGCCTCAAGGACGGTGCGCAGATCTACCAGAACAACATCGCCGTCATGAAGGCCGTCAACGCCGGACAGGTGCCGGTCGGGATCATGTACCACTACTACTGGTACCGCGACCAGGCGCTCACCAAGGCCGGCAGCAAGAACACCAAGCTGCTCTACTTCCGCCACCAGGACCCGGGTGCGTTCGTCAGCATCTCCGGCGGCGCGGTGCTCAAGTCCACCAAGCAGGCCGCGAACGCGCAGAAGTTCCTTGCCTTCGTGACGTCCAAGGAGGGCCAGGGCATCCTCGCCACGAGCGACGCCAAGGAGTATGCCGTGGGCAACGCAGTGGCCTCCGACAAGGCCTTGGAGCCCCTTGACACCCTCGAGGCGCCGCGCGTGGACCCGTTCAAGCTCAACGGCCCCAAGGTCATCGAGCTGATGACGACCGCCGGCATCCTCTAGGTGCCGTACTCCCGATGAGTCCACTGCACACACCACGACGGGGTCGTTCGAACCCCACCCCCGCAGCGGTCGTCGCGGCCAGCCTGCTCGTCGCGGCTGTGTGCGTACTGCCGCTCGTGGTCGTGGCCGTGAAGGCGTTCGACATCGGCTGGGGACCGGCCTGGGACCTCCTGTGGCGGCCGCGGGTCGGTGAGCTGCTGCGCAACACCGGGTCGCTGGTGGTGCTCACGGTCTCGCTGACGACAGCGATCGGCATCGCTGCCGCCTGGCTGGTGGAGCGGACCTCGCTGCCCGGTGCGAGGTTCTGGCGGGTGCTGATGGTCTGCCCACTGGCCGTGCCGGCGTTCGTGAACTCCTATGCGTGGGTGACGGTGCGTCCCGAGCTGCAGGGCCTGAGTGGGGCCGTGCTGGTGACGACGTTGTCGTACTTCCCGTTCGTCTTCCTGCCCGTGGCGGCGGTGTTGCGGGGGCTCGACCAGAGCCTCGAGGACTCTGCCCGGTCGCTGGGTCTGGGTCCCTGGCGGTCCTTCTTCCGCGCCGTCCTGCCCCAGCTGCGGCCCGCCGCCCTCGGCGGCATGCTCCTCGTCTCGCTCCACCTGCTGTCCGAGTTCGGCGTGCTCGCGATGCTGCGGTTCCCCACGTTCACGACGGCGATCCTCGAACAGTTCCAGGTGGCTTTCAGCAACAGTGCCGGCAGCCTGCTCGCCGTGGTGCTGATCGCCCTGTGCCTCGGGCTGCTGACGGTCGAGCTGTTGCTGCGCGGCACGGTGCGGCATGCGCGACTTGGCCGCGGCGCCGCCCGTCGAGCCCTCCCCGCGAGGCTCGGCAGGTGGACGGCTCCGGCCCTGCTGGGCATGGGCGCCCTGACGGTGCTGGCCCTCGGGGTGCCGCTCGGGAGCCTCGTCTACTGGTTCCGCGCCGGGAGTGGGGGCCTCACGGAGAGCGCCTTCGACCCGGCAGAGCTCGTGACGACCCTGTGGGGCACGCTGCGCCTGGCCCTCCTCGCGGGCGTGGTCACGGTGGTCGCCGCCTTCCCCGTGGCCTGGCTCATCGCCCGGCGTCGCACGTGGCTGTCCGTCCTGGTCGAGCGCGCCACCTACGTGGCCTCGTCCCTGCCCGGGGTGGTGATCGCCCTCGCACTGGTCACCCTGTCGGTCCGCTACGCCCGCCCGGTCTACCAGACCAGCGTCGTCCTCGTCGCGGCATACGCCATCCTGTTCATCCCCCGCGCCATGGTGAGCATCCGGGCGGCCATGGCCCACGCGCCCGAGGAGCTCACGGAAGCCGCACGGGCCCTGGGTGACGGACCGTTCCGGGCCTTCGTGCGCGTCCTGGTGCCCCTCACGGCGCCCGGGGCGCTGGCCGGCTTCGCCATGGTGTTCATCGCGACGTCGACCGAGCTGACCGCCACGCTGCTGCTCGCCCCGACCGGCACGCAAACACTGGCGACGGCGTTCTGGAGCGCGAGTGAGAGCATCGACTACGCGGGTGCGGCGCCCTACGCCGCTGCGCTCGTGCTGGTGTCCGCCCCCCTGACCTACCTCCTGCTACGCCGACCCGACGAGGAGCCCGCACTGTGACCACGCTGCGCATCTCGGGCGTCGCCGCGTCCTACGACGGACGACCCGTCCTGCACGGGCTCGACCTCGTCGTGCCGTCCGGCACCACGTCAGCGATCCTCGGCGCCTCGGGCTGCGGCAAGACGACGCTGCTCCGCGTGGTGGCCGGGTTCCAGCCTGCCGACGAAGGAGTGGTTCAGCTCGGCGACCGGACGGTGGCCGGCCCGGGCGTGTGGGTGGCGCCGGAGAGGCGAGGCATCGGCTACGTCGCCCAGGAGGGCAACCTGTTCCCCCACCTGAGCGTCGGGGCCAACGTCTCCTACGGACTCCCCCGACACGCTCGGCGGGCGGGCGAGCGCGTCGGTGAGCTGCTCGAGCTCGTGGGTCTCTCCCCCGACCTGGCGACCCGCCGCCCCGACCAGCTCTCGGGTGGCCAGCAGCAGCGGGTGGCGCTGGCGCGGGCCCTCGCCAGGCGCCCCACGGTCGTGCTGCTCGACGAGCCGTTCTCCTCCCTCGATGCCGGGCTGCGGTCCTCGACCCGCGAGGCCGTCGCGCAGGCGCTGGCCCACGAGGACGTCACGGTCGTGCTCGTCACCCACGACCAGGCCGAGGCGCTGTCCTTCGCCGACCAGGTCGCGATCATGCACGACGGCCGGTTCTCCCAGGTCGGGACACCTGCTGAGGTCTACGGCACCCCTGCGGACCGACACGCGGCCGCCTTCCTCGGAGACGCGGTGTTCCTTCGCGGTAGCGCGGACGGCACAGATGTCAGCACCGCGCTCGGGCGGCTCGCTGTCCACCAGCCGGCTCCCGCGGGCACGGTCGACGTGCTCATCCGTCCCGAGCAGATCGTGCTGCGCGACATGGCGCCCGGCATCCCCTGCGCCGAGGTCCTGTCGACGACCTACTTCGGGCACGACGCCCTCGTGGCGCTGCGGCTGCAGGCCGACCACACGGTGGTAACAGCCCGCGTCAACGGCTCGGACGTACCCCACACCGGTTCGATCGTCGGGCTCTCGGTGGTCGGCGAGGCGCGGGCCTTCGAGGCACCCTGACGGGTCGTCGCGGCGCCATCCCGGGGGGGGACGGCTCGGGTCAGCTCCAGGCGCGGTGCAGGTACTCCGCACGCACGTCGGTGAGTGAGGCCACCTGGTCGACGACGACGCGCAGCGCAGCAGCATCGGACTCGGCGTTCTTCCAGTCACCGAGCAGGTCGGGGTCCAGACGCGAGACCGGGTCCTGCTGGTAGGCCGCCACGAGGTCGGCCACGACCTCCCGCTGCCTCGTGAGCACGTCGACCCGCTCCAGGGCGTTCATGACGAAGTGGGCGGCCACGGCCTTCAGGACGGCGCACTCCGCACGGGTCTGGTCGGGCACCACCAGGTCGGCGGCATACCGGGTGAGGGGCCCGTCGCCGTGCCGCTCGCGCGTGGCCACCTCGACCCCGTGGACGAACCGCCCGATGAGCCGTGAGGTCATGTCCTTGAGCGCCGCCCGGTCCACCCGCGAGCCGTCGTATGCCGTGGGGACGGCGCCGCTGGCCAGCACGCGTTCCAGCGCCGCACCGAGGGCGTCGACGCCCAGGTCGGCGGCGTAGAGCCCGGTGGCCACGGCCAGCACCGAGTCCACGTCGGTCGTGTCACGCAGCCGTCGCACGTCCAGGCGGCCCGAGGCGATCGCGTCCTCCACGTCGTGCACCGAGTAGGCGACGTCGTCGGACCAGTCCATGACGTCGGCCTCGATGCAGCGCTCCCCAGGGGCCCTGCCATCGCGGAACCAGTCGAACACCGGCACGTCATCGGCATAGACGCCGAACTTCGTTGTGGGAGTGGTGCTCTCGCCACGCACCCAGGGGTACTTGGTGGCCGCATCCAAGGTGGCGCGGGTGAGGTTGAGACCTGCAGGACGGCCGTCGGGATGGACTCGCTTGGGCTCCAGACGGGTCAACAGGCGCAGCGTCTGTGCGTTGCCCTCGAAGCCCCCGATGTCGCGGGCGACGTCATCCAGGGCGCGCTCGCCGTTGTGACCGAAGGGTGGGTGGCCGAGGTCGTGGGCGAGGCAGGCCGAGTCGACGACGTCGGCACTGCACCCCAGCGCCTGGCCGAACTCGCGGCCGATCTGGGCGACCTCGAGACTGTGCGTGAGCCGGTTGCGGACGAAGTCGTCGTCGCCGGGCTGCACCACCTGGGTCTTGGCCGAGAGCCTGCGCAGCGACGCGGAGTGAACGAGCCGGGCCCGGTCACGGGCGAAGTCGTCGCGGTCGGCCCGCTTGGTGGCAGGGTCCTCCCGCACCCAGCGCTCACGGTCGACCGAGCTGTATGCCACGCCGCGAGCCTACGGCTGGGCGGCCCGCGCGGCCTCGGCGGCTCGCTCCACCCACTTCGGCTGGGTGCCGTAGCGCTGGCTCGGAATCAGCCGGCCGGCCGCGCAGTCCTCCACCAGCTGGACCATCCGCTTGTCGCGGGTGGCCGCCTGCTTGGCCGTCAGCACCCAGTACACGACGTGCTTCCGGTAGGTCTCCGTGGCGACCTCCCAGAAGGCGCTGGCGGCCGCGTCGCCGGCCAGCTGCGCGGCATACTCCGGCGGCAGCTCGAGGTCGCCTCGGTTCTCGTAGGAGTAGATGCTGGAGCGGTCGTCGCGGCGCCGCTCGTAGGCGGCCAACCCGGGCGGCTGCATCCGCCCCTCCGCCTTGAGCCGCTCGACCGAGGCGATGTTGATCGAGCTCCAGTTGCTCGTGCGCTTGCGCGGGGTCCAGCGCTGCCGCGTCGTGTCCTCGTCGACGCGCTGCGCGACCGAGTCGATCCAACCCCAGCACAGCGCCTCGATGACGGCCTGTTCCCAGGTGAGCCCGCGGTCTGGGACGTGCCTCTTGTACAGGCCCATCCAGAGCTCCGTGGCGGTGTCGTGGTTGGCCGCCAGCCAGGCCGCGAACTCCTCAGGCCCCGAGAAGAACGTCGCAGGCCTCTCCGGTGTCCCGCCCGGTGTGCCGATCTGGCTGGGCGTGCCTTTCCTCGTCATGGGCGAAGCCTGCCACGACGGTCCGACGCCCGCGCCAGGTCTGGTACCCCACCGCTGCCGCGGCGATGCCGAGTGCCCACAGCACGTGCCAGCCGTTCATGACCAGCAGCCCGAGCACTGACGTCAGTGCGGCCAGTGCGGTCCACCACACCTTGGTGCCCCGCGGGAGCAGGCGCACCGCCGCTGCCGTGCCGAGCACGTACACGAGCGTGAAGCAGCCGGTGGCCAGCAGCATCAACGGCGTCATGCCCAGGTGCAGCACCTCGCCGGCGGTCAGCCAGAGCACCGACTGCCCCGCGATGAGGGCCAGGCTCCGTCGTGGCACCTCACCGGCGCCGGCGCCCACGGCGAGGTATGCGGGAAGCGCACCATCGCGGGCCAGCGCGGCCCCCAGCCGGGACCCGCCGGCGTAGTACGCGTTCATGGCACCGACCGTGAGGAGGACGGCCACCACGGCGGTGACGACGCGCACCCGTCCACCGACGCCCGCCGCGAGGAGGTCGGACAGCGGCGCCTCGCTGGAACCGGTGGCAGGCCCGAGCACCATCAGGCTGGTGGCAGCGAGGGCGAGGTAGAGAGTGCCCACGACCACCACGGCAACAGCGGTGGCCCTGGGCACGTCGCGGGACGGGCGCCGGTAGTCCCCGGCGAGGGACGCAACAGCCTCCCAGCCTGCGAACCCCCAGACCAGCAGTGCAGCTGCCGACCCCACGGCGGCCCAGCCGTGGGGGGCGAAGGGCTGGAGGTGGTCCACTCGCGCATGCGGCAGGGCGGCGGCGATCGTGACCACCATCAGCGTGGCGAGGACTGCGGTGAGGCCCAGCTGGATGCGCCCCGACAGGCGCAGCCCGGCGGCGTTCATCAGCCCGACGCCGACGATGAGGCCAGCCGCGACAGCGACCGCCACCGCGCGCCCACCGCCCACCGCATCGGAAACGTAGCCACCTGCCATCAGCGACGCCGGCGGCGCCCCGACCGGCACCGCGAAGTAGAAGCACCAGCCGACGGCTGCGGAGGCCTTGGGCCCGAAGGCACCCCGCACATAGGTCGAGACCCCACCGCTGTCGGGGAACCGCGCACCCATCGCGGCGAAGGTCGACGCGAGCGGGACGCTGAGCAGCACCAGGGCCGCCCAGGCGACGAGCGAGGCCGGTCCGGCAATGCCCGCAGCGAGGGCCGGAAGCGTGATGACGCCCGTGCCGAGCACCGCGCCGATCGACAGGGCCGCCCCCTGTGGCACGGACAGCCCGAACGGCCGGGTGCCCCTGCCCTTGGTCGCGGCGGAGTCGGGGGTGGCGTCGGGGGTCGTGCTGGTCTTGGCCATGCCTCCAGCGTGCCGGTCGATTGGACCCGTGCGAAGAGCCAGTTCTGGCCATCCTGATTGGACCAATCTAGGCTGGCGGAGTGAACCCGCACCTGCGCCCGCAGCTGGGCCTGTCGCTCGACGGCGTGGTCGTCGGCGACCGGGCCTCGACCCTCTACCAGCACCTGCTCGAGGCCATTGTCGACGGACGGCTGGTCGCGGGTTCGAGGGTGCCGCCCACTCGCGAGCTCGCTGCCGAGCTGGGCCTGTCGCGCGGCACGGTCACCACGGTCTACGACCGCCTCACCGCCGAGGGCTTCCTGGCGACACGAGTGGGCTCGGGCACCTTCGTGAGCAGGGAGGCCCGACCGCACCGCACCCGTAGCGCACCGGTGGGCGACGTGCGTCCACGCGCCGTCTGGTCGACCCTGCCTCCCCCGGTGCTCGACTCGCCGGCGGCCGAGTTCGACCTGTCCGTCGGCGGTCCCGACACCTCGTTGTTCCCCCTCGCGGTCTGGCGGCGGCTCGTCTCGGCCACCCTCCGTCCTTCCCTGCTGGCCGCCTCTGCGTACGAGGGCCAAGGGGACGCCGCACTGCGGCGGGAGATCGCACGGTATGCCGGCCTGTCCCGTTCCGTCGTCGCCGGCCCGGAGGACGTGCTGCTCACCAACGGCGCCCAACAGGGGCTGGACGTCGTCGCGCGGTCAGTGCTCGACCCCGGTGACGTCGTCGTCGTCGAGGACCCGGGGTACACCGCCGCGACGCGGCTGTTCGTCTCGCACGGCGCCCGGGTCCAGGGGGTGCGCGTGGATGCCGAGGGTCTCGTCGTCGACGAGCTCCCGCGCACGGCCCGGATGGTCTACGTCACCCCGTCCCACCAGTTCCCGACCGGGGCGGTGATGTCACTGCGGCGGCGGATCGCGTTGTTGGAGTGGGCCTCTCGACGGAACGCGGTGATCGTCGAGGACGACTACGACTCCGAGTTCAGGTTCGAGGACAGGCCGCTCGCGCCACTGCAGAGCCTCGACCGGGACGGGCGTGTCGTCTATGTCGGGTCGTTCTCCAAGACCCTGATGCCGTCGCTGCGGGTGGGCTACCTCATCGCACCCCAGTCCCTCCAGCACACCCTGCGACAGGCCAAGCTGCTGACGGACTGGCAGGGAGATGCCGTCACCCAGGGCGCCCTCGCGCGGTTCATGGCCGAAGGTCTGCTCGCCGCGCACGTCCGCCGGGTCACCCGGATCTACACCGAGCGCCGCGCCGCCCTCGTGAACGGTCTGCAGAGCCTTCCGGCGGGTGTCCTCGAGCTGCTCCCGTCGGCAGCTGGGCTGCACCTGTGCGCCTACTTCGTCGACCGGACCGTGGACGACGTGGCGGTGGCATCGGCCGCGTGGGAGGCCGGTGTGTCGCTCGAGCCGGTGTCCGTACGGTTCCTCGACACCCCGCCGAGGCCGGGCCTCGCGATGGGGTTCCGTCGAGTCACGGTCGAGCAGGTCCCGGAAGCCATCCGCCGTCTCGCGACCGTCCTCCCGCTGTAGCCCCTCAGCCGCCGGAGACGGACAGCTCGGCCTCGGACACCGCCAGGCGATGGGCCTCGCTGAGCTCCTGGCTGTCGAGCCAGCCCTCGGGCAGGGCGACGTGTCGGGGTGATCCAGCGCGCCCGCGCTGCCCCTCGGCAGGATCACCGGGCCAGGGGGCCGAGGCGTCCATCGTGGCGATCAGCCGGTCCAGCGCGGCCAGCGAGTCGACGAGCGCCAGCTGGTGGCGCACTGTGGAACCTGCCGGGAATCCCTTGAGGTACCAGGCGATGTGCTTGCGGATGTCTCGACAGGCCTTGTACTCGTCGCCGTAGAAGTCGATGAGGTACTCGGTGTGACGGCGCATGGTGGCCGTCACCTCGCCGAGGGTGGGCTCGACACGAGCCGGCGTCCCGGCGAAGGCCGCCGCCAGGTCGGTGAACAGCCAGGGACGACCCAGGCAGCCGCGCCCGACGACCACGCCGTCGCAGCCCGTCTCGTGGGCCATCCGGACGGCGTCCTCGGCCGACCAGATGTCGCCGTTGCCGAGGACCGGGATGCTCCGCACGGTCTCCTTGAGTCGCGCGATGGCGCTCCAGTCGGCTTCGCCCGAGTAGGCCTGCGAGGCGGTGCGACCGTGCAGGGCCACGGCTGCGACCCCGGCGCGCTCGGCGATGAGCCCGGCCTCCAGGTAGGTCAGGTGCTCGTCGTCGATGCCCTTGCGCATCTTCACGGTGACGGGCACGGCATACGGGCTGGCCTCCCGGACCGCGCCGGTGACGATGGCCTGGAAGAGGTCGCGCTTCCAGGGCAGGGCGGCGCCGCCGCCCTTGCGGGTCACCTTGGGGACGGGGCAGCCGAAGTTGAGGTCGATGTGGTCGGCGCGGTCCTCGGTGACGAGCATCCGCACCGCCGCGGCGACGGTGGCTGGGTCGACGCCGTAGAGCTGGATCGACCGCGGGTTCTCCTGGGGGTCGTGCTCGATGAGCCGCATCGACTCGGGCGTCCGCTCGACAAGGGCGCGCGAGGTGATCATCTCGCTGACGTAGAGCGAGGTCGCGCCACTGGCGCCGCCCTGGTCGAGCCCCTGGTCGCCGTACTCGCGGCACAGCTTGCGGAATGCCCGGTTGGTGATGCCGGCCATCGGGGCGAGCACGACCGGGGACTCGATGGTGTGCCGGCCGATCTGCAGCGGAGGCAGGACGGCGGTCGACGCCTGCTGCTGCGGGGCGGAGCGCGTTGAGGTCGTGGTCATGGCGGCACCAGTGTCCCATCTGGTGCTTGACTGGCCGAATGCGTGCCCTGATCAGCGCCGCCGAGCTCCTCGCAGACCTCACCCGGGATCCGGGTGCAGTCGTCCTCGTGGACGTCCAGTGGAACCTCACCAGTGCAGCCGGCCCGCCCGGGCGAGAGCTGTATGCCGCCGAGCACCTCCCGGGTGCCCACCACGTCGACCTGGACGCCGAGCTCGCCGGGCCGCCCGGGCGCGGAGGTCGTCACCCGCTCCCCCAGGCACACGCCGTCGCCGCGGCGGCGCAGCGGTGCGGTGCCGCGAACGACTCGCGCATCGTCGTCTACGACCAGGGCCCGTCGTATGCCGCGGCCCGGGCGTGGTGGGTGCTGCGCCACTTCGGGGCTCGCGACGTGCGGGTTCTCGACGGCGGTCTCGCGGCCTGGCGGTCCGCAGGTGGTCCGGTGACGTCGGAGCTGCCCGCACCCGGCGCGGGCGCGTTCGAGGCACACGCCGGCGGCATGCCCGTGATCGATGCGGTCGGAGCAGCCACGGCAGCCAGGGACGGCGTGCTCCTCGACGTCCGGACGCCCGAGCGCTTCCGTGGCGAGACCGAGCCGATCGACCCCGTGGCAGGTCGGGTGCCGGGTGCCGTCAACGCCCCCGCGACCGACAGCGTCGGCCCGGACGGACGGTTCCTGGGTGCCGACGACCTGCGAGAGCTGTTCTCACGCAAGGGACTTCCGACGTCGGGACCGGTGGTGGCCTACTGCGGGTCGGGGGTCACCGCCGCGCACACCGTGCTCGCCCTCCACGAAGTGGGCATCGAGGCGGCTCTCTACGCAGGGTCGTGGAGCGAGTGGATCACCGACCCGAGCCGTCCGGTCGCGACGGGCGACTGAGCCCGCTGCGCTACACAACCACCGCTCAGAGCCAGCCGTACTCGTCGGCGATCCGCACGGCGTCCGCGCGGTTGCGTGCCATGGTCTTGCCGATCGCTGACGAGAGGTGGTTGCGCACGGTGCCCTCGGAGAGGCTCACGTGCCGGGCGATGTCCGCCACCGACCCGCCCTCGCGGGCAGCGATCAGCACCTCGGTCTCGCGCGCCGTGAGCGGCGACTCACCACCGGCCAGCGAGTCTGCGGCCAGGGCCGGGTCGACCACCCTCAGCCCCGAGTGCACGCGGCGCACGGCTTCGGCGAGCTGGCGGGCGGGAGTGTCCTTGACGACGAAGCCACTGGCGCCGGCCTGCAGCGCGCGACGCAGGAAGCCGGGGCGGCCGAACGTCGTGACGATCAGCACCCGCACGCCGGGCATTGCCTCGTGGAGTGCCGCGGTGGCAGCGATCCCGTCCAGCCCCGGCATCTCGACGTCGATCAGCGCAACGTCCGGCTTGCTGCTGCGAGCCGCGGCGACCACGGCATCACCGCTGCCGACCTCCGCCACGACCTCCATGTCGGGTTCGAGCCCGAGGAGGGTGGCGATGGCACCGCGGACCATGGCCTGGTCGTCGGCCAGCAGCAGGCGGATCGTCATGCCTGAACCCTCTCGTGCCAGTCCGGATCCACGGAGCGCGGGGGCGGCGAGGAGGTGACCGACAGCTCGAAGCCGTGTGGTGAGACGGGCCCCGTGACGAGCCGGGCGCCGGCGCCCTCAGCGCGTTCCTTGAGTCCGAGCAGTCCGGTGCCGGGCGTGCCCGGCCGGGCGCCGGCACCGTTGTCGACGACGGTGATCCCCCGCTCGTCGAGAGTCACTCGACAGCTGGTGGCACCGCTGTGCCGGATGACGTTCGTGACGCCTTCGCGCAGCGTCCAGGCGCACAGCTCGCGCAGGTGGCTGGGCACGGCGTCGGCCGCGGTGGGCAGGTCTGCCTCGATCCCGGCGGATGCCAGCGAGGACCGGGCACGGGCCAGCTCGGCCGGCAACGACGTCTCGCGGAAACCCGCGACCGCCTGGCGCACGTCGGCGAGGGCGTCCCGGGCGAGCCGCTCGAGGTCCCCGACCTCCACCTTGGCCCGCTCGGGGCTGACGTCCATCAACCGCGCGGCCAGCTCGGCCTTGACGGTGATGACCGTGAGGCTGTGGCCGAGGATGTCGTGGACGTCGCGGGCCATCCGGTTGCGCTCGTCCTGGATGGCCAGGCGTGCGTTCTCCTCACGCGCCTCGGCCAGGGCACGCTGCCGCTGCGACGCGATCATCCCTCCGGTGACGGCGGCCATGGCGAGCACCATCGACATGCTGATGCTCGCGTCGTGACGCCAGCCGTCGACGTGGAAGGTGAGGAACTCGTAGAGCGCCACCAGCGCCCCACCGATGGCCAACCCGATGCGGACCTGGAAGGTCCACAACCCCGACACCGCGAGGAACACCCACGTGGCTGCACCTTCCTGGCCGATGGTGAGGGGGGCGAGGGCAGCCAGGACCGCCAGGGCGGCCCAGTAGAGGAGCCCCACCGACGTGACGTACCAACGCGAGGCGATCGACCCGCGGGTCCCCCAGACCGCCGCTCGCAGGTGGGAGAAGTGCACGAGGTAGAGCACGACGAACAGCGCGAGCACCACCAGACCACCATCGGCGCGCAGGGTCTCTCGCTGCTCCCAGGCCGCACCGACAGCGTCCCAGAGGAACACCAGCCAGATGCTGGCGAAGAAGAAGCCGAGGACTCGTTCGCCCCAGGTGTTCTCGCCCGTGCCCGCGAAGAACTGCGGGCGCGGCTCGGGAGCCCCCACGCGCCCGGGGGTTCCCGGGACCACGTCCTCGGTGCTGTGCTCGCTCACAGGCCCCAGCCTCGCAGAGACGGGGTCGGTGGTGAATGGGCGCAACGCCCGCAGCAGGCTCAGACGCGCGCCGTGTCGCGTCGGAAGCGCCATGCCGCCCCTCCCGCAAAGACCACGAGCCACAGCGCCACGTTGACGACCGCCGCCCACCCAGGACTTGTCCCCTTCAGCGGCGCATGGGCCAGCTCGCTGAGGCCGTACATCGGGGTGAGCTTCGCGATCGTCTGGAACGTCGACCCCATCTGGTCGAGCGGCGTGAACAAGCCACCCAGGAAGGCCAACAGGGCCAGGCCCGGACCGAGGATCTGCATGACGTTCTCGCTCGGCAGCAGGTAGCCCATGAACACCCCGAACGCCGCGAAGACGAGCGACCCCACCCACGCGATCAGGGCTGTCTCGACCCACAGGGGGCCGTCCAGCTGCGCCTGGGTGAAGCCCCCCGCGGCATACGTCACAGCAACCGAGACCGCACCGAGGAGCATTGCGACGAGCACCTTCACGACGATGTATGCCGCGGGCGTGAGCGGGGTGAGCCGCAGCTGGCGGCTCCATCCCTGGCTGCGTTCCGTGGCGACCATGGCGCCACCCGCCGTCGTGGAGAGCATCGCGCCGTACAACGCCATCGAGATCATGATCGAGGCCGCCCAGTTGCCGTGCGCCCCGGCGCTCTTCAGCGAGTAGTCCTTCCCGGTCCCGAACAGGAGGAAGAAGACGACGGGGAGCACAACCGAGAAGATCACGGTCCTCCGGTTGCGGAGCATGCGGCGCAGCTCGAGCCGCAGCAGGGTGCTGTTGAAACCGCCGAGAGGTGGGACGTCCCGCTGCGGGACCGCGGACGCGGTGGTGGACGTGGTGGTGCTCATGGCTGTCCTTCGTCGGTGGTGAGCGAGATGAAGGCGTCCTCCAGCCCGCGCGAGGTGATCTCGAGGTCGCGAGCGTCGGTGGACACGAGCAGGTGACGGGCGACGGCATCGCTGTCGGTGGACGCGATGAGGATGGAGTCACCCCTCACCTCCACGGTTTCGACCCCGGGAAGTTCTTGCAGCGCAACGACATCCGCGCCTGGCCACGTCGCGCGGACCGTCCTGCCTGACACCAGTGCCTTGACCTGCGCCGCCGTGCCGTCGGCGACCACCTGGCCGTGGCTGACCAGGACGATCCGGTCCGCGTAGGCATCGGCCTCCTCGAGGTAGTGCGTGGCGAACAGCACCGTGCGCCCCTGCTCGGCGTCCTCACGGATCGCCCCCCAGAAGTCGCGACGCCCCGTGACGTCCATGCCGGTCGTGGGCTCGTCGAGGACGAGGAGCTCAGGGTCCGGCAGCAACGCCATGGCGAACCGCAGCCGCTGCTGCTGGCCGCCGGAGCACTTCACGACCCGCCGTCCGGCGATGTCCGAGATGCCGGCGCGACCCAGCACCTCGGCCACCGGTCGCGTGTTGCTGAACAGGCTCGCGGTGAGCCGCAGGGTCTCCTCGACCGTGAGGTCCTTGAGGAGTCCGCCGGTCTGCATCACGGCCGAGACCAGCCCACGTCGGACTGCCGCCGAGGGCTCCATGCCGTAGACCTGCGCGCTCCCCTGGTCCGGGCGGGACAGCCCGAGCACCAGGTCGATGGTGGTGGTCTTGCCTGCCCCGTTGGGACCGAGGAACGCGACGATCTCGCCGGGTCGCACCGTCAGGTCGATCCCCCGGACGGCGCGCACGCTGCCGAAGCTCTTGGTGAGCCCGCGGAGCTCGATGGCAGGCAGCTCCTCCGCGGCTCGTGGCACCCCGAGCGTCTTCGCGGGGGTCTGCATCTGTGGCATGGCGCCACGATGCCGCGAGGGACCGCCCCTGGTCTCGGACAGTCGTCACGACGTCCCCATGACGTCTGTCAGGTGGGCCCCCATCGGACAGGTGCCGGGTCAGTTGCGCACGCCAACGTTGAGCGCGATGGCGGTCGGCGGGTCGTCGGCAGCGCCAGTGGTCAGACGGGACACGTCGTAGACCGCTCCGGTGTCGACGTTCCAGGCCAAGATCCACCGGCCGTGGCTGCCGACCGACTCGTACAGGACGGTCGTGGCGTCGGCCCAGCCGAGCACCGTGCAGCACCCCTTGAACCGGCCGGTCTGTCCGTCCGGGTTCTCCGGTGCCAGCAGGACACGGGCCGAGGCAGACCCCGCGTCGACGACCAACAGTCCCTGGTAGATCGGGCCGTTGCCGCGCCGAATCACCTCTGCCGTCACGTTCTGGTCGAAGAACACACCCGTCGCCGCCAACACACCCGTGCTGACCGTGTCCTTAAACACTGAGGCCACCGGGGCCCGCACGGGGGACTCAGCCCCTGGGTGCCCCAGCTCGTCGAACCTCGTGACCATCAGCCCGTCCGAGTTCATGTCGACAGACGTGACCCGGAAAGTTCCGTCGTACCCAGCATCGACCCGCACGGCCTTCGCGCCCGGTTTCCCGGGGTCGATGACCCAGGCCTGATGATCGGCATCCCGAGCCACAATCGCACTGCCCGAGGCATTCCATCCGGCCCACTCCACGACCAGGGACGGCACCGGATAGGAGACCGTTTCACCGGTCTGGGTGTCGAGGCGGACCACGTGGTCCCGTTGGGGGAACACGACGTACCGCCCTCCCCCGCCGAAGGCACGGGGACCCAGCGGCGTCGCGGCGTTCCCGTTGGCCTCGTCCGTGCTCACCAGGTCGACCTTGTCGACGACGGTCTGCGTCCCGTCCCTCGCCACGAGCACGGGATGGAAGACGTCCCCGTCCGCGCGCAGGTAGACCGCGACCACTGACGCGGGCGGGCCGGCAAACGGGTGGGCGGCGCTCCTGGCGCGGACGTCGATGACCGAGGGCAGCCCGGCATCGAAGTCGGGCAGCTGCGCCTCGGCGCCCTCCAGGGGCATGACCGCGTATGCCGTTCCGTCCGACAGGGTGCCGGTGCGGGCCGGCGTCGTGGAGGTGATGGCGGGCGTCGGCCGGGGCTTGGTGGAGCCCCCCAGCTGGACGGCGGCGACAGCCAGCCCCACCGCCGCGACGACACCGACGGCGCCCACCGCCAACCGGCGGCGACGTGCTCGCTCGGCCTTGGCAGCAGCCCACGCGCCCTGGGCGAAGTCCACCTCCGGCAGCTGCTCGCTGGCCCGCTCGAGGAGGCTGCCGAGATCCCGTTCGGTCATGGCTGGTCCTTTCCGGACAGGTGTGGCGCGAAGTCCGGCAGCAGCGTGCGCAGCCGACCCAGCGCCGCGTGCGTCTGGCTCTTCACCGTGCCGACCGAGACGCCGAGCACCTCCGCGGTCTCTGCTTCGCTGCGGTCCTCGAAGAAGCGCAGCACGACCATCGCGCGCTGCTTGGGCGTGAGCTCTGCCAGGGCTCGTTCGAGGTCGACCCGCTGCCCGGTCTGTTCCGATCGGTCGTGGACCGGGACCTCGATGAGCGGCAGGGACGACAGCGACTCGCGCCGAGTCCTGCGCCACGAGGACACGGCGTCGCGGTAGAGGATCCGCCGCACGTAGGCGTCAGGGTTCTCGTGCCGGAGCCTGTCCCAACGGGCTGCGACCTTGGTCAGCGCTCCCTGGAGGAGGTCCTCGGCCAGGTGGGCGTCACCGCAGACGAGGTACGCCGCGCGAAGCAACCGGTGCTGGCGCGCCCGCACGTAGCGGGCGAACTCCTCGTCCACCTCGTGCCGCATGCCACCTCCCACCTCGGCGAGTCATCTCACCTCAGTAACGCACGAGACCACGCAAAAGGTTGGCGTCAGCAGCCGAGCAGGCGCCCTCCGAGGTACTCCTCGACCTTGTCGAGCGAGACGCGCTCCTGCGCCATGGTGTCGCGCTCACGGATCGTGACCGCCTGGTCCTCGAGGGTGTCGAAGTCCACGGTGATGCAGAACGGCGTGCCGATCTCGTCCTGACGACGGTAGCGACGACCGATCGCCCCCGCGTCGTCGAAGTCGATGTTCCAGTGCTGGCGCAGGGTGGCCGCGAGGTCGCGGGCCTTCGGCGACAGGTCGGCGTTGCGCGACAGCGGGAGCACGGCGGCCTTGACCGGGGCGAGGCGCTTGTCGAGCTTGAGCACGACGCGCTTGTCGACACCGCCCTTGGTGTTGGGCGCCTCGTCCTCGGTGTAGGCGTCGACGAGGAAGGTCATCAGGCTCCGCGACAGGCCCGCCGCGGGCTCGATGACGTAGGGCGTGTACTTCTCGCCGCTCGCCTGGTCGAAGTAGACGAGGTCGGTGCCCGAGTGCTTGCTGTGCGTCGTGAGGTCGAAGTCGGTGCGGTTGGCGATGCCCTCGAGCTCGCCCCACTCGCTGCCGGTGAAGCCGAAGCGGTACTCGATGTCGACGGTGCGCTTGGAGTAGTGGCTGAGCTTCTCCTGGGCGTGCTCGAAGTGGCGCAGGTTGTCGGGGTTGATCCCGAGGTCGGTGTACCAGCGGGTGCGCTCGTCGATCCAGTACTGGTGCCAGTCCTCGTCCTCGCCGGGCTTGACGAAGAACTCCATCTCCATCTGCTCGAACTCGCGCGTGCGGAAGATGAAGTTGCCCGGGGTGATCTCGTTGCGGAAGCTCTTGCCGGTCTGGGCGATGCCGAACGGCGGCTTCTTGCGGGCCGTGTTCATCACGTTGAGGAAGTTGAGGAAGATGCCCTGAGCGGTCTCGGGCCGCAGGTAGTGCAGGCCCGACTCGTCCTCGACGACACCGAGGTAGGTCTTCAGCAGCCCGGAGAACTGGCGCGGCTCGGTCCACTGGCCACGGGTGCCGCAGTTGGTGCAGGCGACGTCGGCGAGCTTGACCTCGTCGGGCGAAGTCAGCCCGTGCTTGGCCCCCGACTTCTCGAACACCGCT
Organism: Pedococcus sp. P2_F6; assembly: GCF_056403675.1. NCBI lineage: Bacteria > Bacillati > Actinomycetota > Actinomycetes > Micrococcales > Intrasporangiaceae > Pedococcus > Pedococcus sp. P2_F6. Next base: position 195,998 of record NZ_JBFUEZ010000001.1, on the reverse strand, counting down.
TCCTGGAGGTGGTCGGCGCGGAACCGCTTGTGGCAGGACAGGCACTCGACGAGCGGGTCGGAGAACGTCGCGACGTGGCCGGAGGCCTCCCAGGTCTGGAGCGGAAGGATCACCGAGGAGTCCAGACCCACGACGTCGTCGCGGCTGGTGACCATGCTCTTCCACCACTGGCGCTTGATGTTCTCCTTCAGCTCGACGCCGAGCGGGCCGTAGTCCCAGGCCGACCTCGTACCTCCGTAGATCTCCCCGCAGGGAAAGACGAAGCCTCGGCGCTTGCAGAGGGAGACGACGGTGTCGACGGTGGAAGGTGCAGCCATGCGCAGAAGGTTACTGTGCGTGCGTCGGCTCGGCTCTCGACGGGTATGCCGCGTGGCCGCCTCCGTCGAATGGTGGTCCCGACCACCACGGGCCCCGTCTAGCCTTGGTGGCCATGAGTGACCACCCCGTCTCCACACGGGCGGTGCGGATCCAGCAGGCCGAGTCCTTCCGGATGCTCTTCGACTTCGCCCGCAAGTCCGGCTACCAGGAGCGCCGGCTCGAGCCCGGCGTGCTCGACTTCACCTTCGGCGACCCGCACGAGCTGCCCCAGCCGGCCTACGTCGAGGCGCTGCGAGAGGCCGCCCTGCCCAAGGACGAGCTCTGGTTCGCCTACAAGTTCAGCCAGGAGCCGGCCCAGGAGGCGGCCGCCGCCTCGCTGTCGCGGCACCTCGGGATCGCGTGGCCGGCCGACCGCGTCCGCATGACCACCGGCGGCTTCGGTGCCATCGCCACCGCGCTCAAGACCGTGGCGGACCCCGGCGACGAGGTCATCTTCAGCCTGCCACCGTGGTTCCTGTACGAGTCCCTGGTCCTCGAGGCCAGCCTGGTGCCGATCAAGGTGCGGATCGACCCCGCGACGTTCGACCTCGACCTCGCCGCCATCGAGGCCGCGATCACCCCGAGGACTCGGGTGGTCATCGTGAACACCCCGAACAACCCCACCGGTCGGATCTACCCGGAGTCGACCCTGCAAGCCCTGGGCGCGCTGCTCGAGGAGGCGTCCGCCAGGAACGGCCGGCGGATCTACCTCGTGTCCGACGAGGCGTACAACCGGCTGGTCTTCGACGGGGCACGCTTCGTCAGCCCGGGCCAGCACTACCCCTACACCCTGCTCTGCTACTCCTACGGCAAGGTCCTGGTGTCACCGGGGCAGCGGCTGGGCTACCTCGCGCTGCCCCCGTCGATGCCCGCCGACGTGGTGGACGCCATCATCGAGGCCGTGGAGAGCGTCCAGATCGCTGCGGGGTGGCTCTTCCCGAACAACGTGATGCAGTACGCCACCCCGCGCCTCGAGGAGCTCAGCCTCGATGTGGCTCACTTGCAGGTCAAGCGTGACTTCATGGTCGAGGGACTTCGTCGGATCGGCTACGACCTCAGGGTGCCCGAGGCGACCTTCTACCTCTTTCCCCGCTCGCCGGTGCCCGACGACGAGGCGTTCGTGCGACTGCTCTCAGACCTGGGCGTGATCGTGATGCCCGGCAGGATCTTCGAGACGCCGGGCTTCTTCCGGATCTCCCTGACCCAGACCCTCCCGGTGATGGAGCAGAGCCTGCCGCGGTTCGCGACGGCGCTGGCGCAGGTCCGAGGCACCTGACGACATAGGGTTTCGCCCGTGCCCTCCCTGCGTGAACGCGTCGCCGACGTCAGCCTGCCCGTCATCAACGCCCTGAACCGGATGCCTCGTGCGGTCCCCTTCCTGCTGGTCCTGGGCCTGATGGTCGCCGGCGTCCTCGTCCCGACGTGGGGCTGGCTGTTCCTCGCGGTCGTCGTGGCCTTCCTCGGCTGGACCCTCTACCTGGCGTGGCCGGCGCTGGACCGAACCGCACGACTGGGCAGGTTCGCGGTCCTCCTGATCGCCGTGGCCATCACCATCACGCGAGCAATCCCGCGCACCTGAGCGTCGCCAGGCGATTTTGACAATCGTTCTCACTTCAGATGAGAATGATTGTCATGACGCTTCGCCCCCTCGGTCTGGTCGCAGGCCTCTTGTCCATCGCCATGGTCTCCGCCTGCGGTGGGGCCGGGGGGCGCGGCGCCGACGACGGTCGACTGGGTGTCGTGGCCGCCTTCTACCCCCTGGAGTACGCCGTGTCCCAGATCGGGGGCAGCCACGTGGTCGTCACAGGCCTGACCAAGCCCGGCGCCGAGCCGCACGACCTCGAGCTCAGCCCGCGGCAGGTCGCGAAGGTCGCGGAGGCGGACGTCGTGGTCTACGAGAAGCACTTCCAGCCCGCTGTCGACGCCGCCGTCGAGGGGCAGGCACGCGACACGGCTCTCGACGTCTCCCCTGCCGCCCGGCTCGACCTGGTCGCGGTCGAGGACGGTCACGACCACGGTGGCGAGACGCAGGAGGAACACGCCGGGCACGCAGCCGACGCGTCAAGCCCTCGCGACCCGCACTTCTGGCTCGACCCCATGCGCTACGCCGACGTCGGCGACGCGATCGCCGCGGAGCTGGCGGCACGAGACAAGGCCAACGCCGCGGCATACCAGGCGAATGCGAAGGCGTTCCGAGCGGCGATGACCACCCTGGACGCCGAGTTCCGGACCGGCTTGAAAAGCTGCGCCAACCACGAGCTCGTCACCTCGCACGCTGCCTTCGGCTACCTCTCCGAGTCCTACGGCTTCCACCAGGAGTCGATCACGGGCCTGACCCCCGACGCCGAACCGAGCCCAGCTGCCATGGCGGTGCTGACCAGGCACATCCGCGAGACCGGCGCGAGCACCGTATATGCCGAGACGCTCGTGAGCGAGGACGTCGCCAAGACACTGGCCCGGGAGACCGGTGCGAGACTGGCCGTGCTCGACCCGATCGAGGGCATCACCAGCGCCTCGGCCGGTCGCGACTACCCCGCGGTGATGCGGGCCAACCTCGGGATCCTGCGCGCGGGACAGGAGTGTTCATGACCACCACGGACGTGCCACCGATCATCGAGCTGCGGCGCGCGAGCTTCGGCTACGCCGACCAGCCGGTCGTCACCGGCGCCACCCTGACGGTCCGTCCCGGAGAGGTGGTGGCAGTCCTCGGGCCGAACGGGTCCGGCAAGTCGACCCTGGTCCGCGGTCTGCTCGGCCTCAACGACCACCTCGGTGGCGACGTGGAGCTGTTCGGCCAGCCGCGTGAGTCCTTCTCGGACTTCGCCCGGCTCGGTTACGTGCCCCAACGGCACACCCTCTCGGCGTCCGTGCGAGCCACCGTCACCGAGATCGTCGCGGTCGGACGACTGCCCCACCACCGCTGGTGGCGACCGGTCATCAGGACGGCGCAGGACGCCGCCATCATCGACCGCGCCCTCGACGTCGTCGGGCTGAACGACCGTGCGCACGCCGACGTGGCAACCCTGTCGGGCGGCCAGCAGCGCCGCGTCCTCATCGCCCGGGCGCTGGCGTCCAACCCCGACGTCCTGCTGATGGACGAGCCGACTGCCGGGGTGGACGCCGCCAACCAGCAGGTGCTGTCGGCGGTGCTGGCCCGGCTCGCCGGACGCGGCACCACGATGGTCATCGTCACCCACGAGCTCGCCGCCCTCGCCGACATCGTCACCCGGATCGTGGTCGTGCAAGCCGGGCGGATCGCCTTCGACGGGTCGCGTGACGAGTTCGCTGCCCGGACAGGCGAGTTCGCGTCGTCCGCCGACAACCACCACCACGAGGACGAGGACCGCATGACCACCTCGAGACTGCCCGGCGCCCCATCAGCCGGCCCCCTCGACCCGCGCGGAGGTGTGCGTTCATGAGTGAGCTGCTGTCCCTCGACTTCATGCGGCAGGCCCTCATCGCCGCCGTCCTGGTCGGTGTCGCCGCGCCCCTCGTCGGGGTCTTCCTCGTCCAGCGCCGGCTGTCCCTCATCGGTGACGGCATGGGTCACGTCGCCCTCGCCGGTGTCGCGGTCGGCGTGCTCACCGGCCAGGCCCCGGTCGTCACTGCCCTGGTGGCTGCCGTTGCCGCGGCGGTCGCGATCGAGGTGATCCGCGGGCGGGGCCGGACCAGTGGCGACATCGCCCTCGCCGTGATGTTCTACGGCGGTATCGCCGCCGGTGTGGTGATCATCGCGAAGTCGCCGAGCAGCAGCCCGGCCAACCTCACGGCCTACCTGTTCGGTGCGATCACCACGGCCGACCAGCGCGACCTGTGGGTGTTCGCCGGACTCGCCCTCGTGGTGCTCTTCGCGACCTGGCTGCTCCGGCCGTGGCTGTTCGCCGTCGCCAACGACGAGGAGTACGCCCGGGCCAGCGGGCTTCCCGTCACCGGCCTCAACATCGCCCTGGCCGTGCTCACAGCGGTGACGGTCGTGGTGTCGATGCGCGTGGTCGGGCTGCTGCTCATCAGCGCCCTCATGATCATCCCCAACGCGACCGCCCAGCTGCTGGGGCGCAGCTTCCGCGCATCCACGCGATGGGCGGTGCTCGTGGGCGTCGTGTCCAGTGTCGGCGGGGTGATCATGTCGTTCTACGCCGAAACCCCTTCCGGCGGAACGATCGTGCTGCTGGCCATCGGGTTCTTCGTGGTGGCCGCCACCGGCACGGCGGCAGTCGCCAGGGCGCGGGCCCACCAGCACCGAAGAGCCGAGCGCCACGACCACGAGCACGGTCCCGAGTGCGGCCACCCCGCAGTCGCCCACGGCGACCACGTCGACTACGTCCACGACGGGCACCGGCACGCTCCGCACGAGGGTCACTACGACGAGCACGACCCCGCCAGGCACGAGGCGATCAGCCACCACCACGACGGCAGCTCACCCGACGGCAGTCCGCACGACGGCAGTCATGAGGCCGAGAAGGAGAAGGCACCACAATGACCGGAGTCCAGGAACGGCATACCACCGAGGGCGCCCGGCGCCCCACCCGCCAGCGAGCCGCTGTCACTGCCGTCCTGGCCGAGACCGGCGAGTTCCGCTCTGCGCAGGAGCTGCACGCCCTGCTGCGCGAGGGCGGGGACAAGGTCGGGCTCGCCACCGTCTACCGCAACCTCCAGGCGATGGCCGCCGAGGGCGAGATCGACATGTTGCGCACCGACGAGGGCGAAGCCGTCTACCGCGCCTGCTCGACCGGCCACCACCACCACCTGGTCTGCCGCGAGTGCGGCCGGACCGTCGAGGTCGAGGGTGCGGCCGTCGAGGCATGGGCGGCTCGGGTCAGTGCGGAGCACGGGTTCACCGAGGTGCGCCACACGCTGGAGATCTTCGGCACCTGCGCCACCTGCGCCTCGTCCTGACCGCTGCTGGCGGTGGGAGGCCCCTCCTCAGGTCGTGGAAAGGTCGACTGCCCCGCCGTAGCGTCGATCACGCTCGGCGTAGGTCTGGATGGCCGCCCACAGGTGGCGCCGGTCGTAGTCGGGCCACAGCGTGTCCTGGAAGACCATCTCGGCGTAGGCGCTCTGCCACAGCAGGAAGTTGCTGGTCCGCTGCTCCCCCGAGCTGCGCACGAACAGGTCGACGTCCGGCATGTCGGCCTCGGGCAGGTGCCGCGCGATCGTCTTCTCGTCGATCGATCCCGGCTTGAGCTTGCCGCGCTGCACCTGCTCGGCGATCCGCTGCACCGCGTCGGCGATCTCCGCACGCCCGCCGTAGTTGACGCAGAAGTACAGGGTCAGCCCGGTGTTGTGCCTGGTCAGCTCCTGGGCGATCTCGAGCTCCTTGATGACCGAGCCCCACAGGCGCGGCCGCCGACCGACCCACCGCATGCGGACGCCCCACTCGTGCAGCTGGTCGCGACGGCGCCGGATCACGTCGCGGTTGAAGCCCATGAGGAAACGCACCTCGTCGGGGCTGCGCTTCCAGTTCTCGGTGGAGAAGGCGTACGCCGACAGGTGGGTCACACCGGCCTCGATCGCACCGGCCGTCACGTCGAGCAGGGCCGCCTCTCCGGCTTCGTGGCCCTTGGTGCGGGGCAGGCCTCGCTGGTTGGCCCAGCGTCCGTTGCCGTCCATGACGATCGCGACGTGGCGTGGCACGAGCTCGGCGGGCAGCGACGGTGGCTGGGCGCCGCTCGGGTGGGCGAACGGCCGGGGGTATGCCGTGCTCACGCCTTGGCCACCTGGGCGGCGGCGTGTGCCGCCTCGACCTTCTCCACCACGCTGAGCGGTGCGGGCGACCACGTCACGCGGGAGTCGAGCCGGGGCTGGTCGGGGTCACGTCGGTCCACGAGGCGCAACGATCGCACACCCCGCTCGAGGTGCCACTGGAGGAAGGCGCTGGCCAGGGTGCTGCCCTCCCGGCGGTGCCGCCCCTGCGACGCGTCGGCGATGACCCAGTCCCCGGCCAGCAGGGCGGCCAAGAGTGCGAGCGTCTCGGGCGCGGGCGCAGCAGACCCGACCGGACGGCATACGGGGCAGACAGTGCCACCCGAGGCGAGGTTGAACGCGCGGTGCGGCCCCTCGGCGCCACAGCGTGCACAGTCGTGGAAGCTCGGCGCCCAGCCGGCCACGGCGAGCGCGCGAAGCAGGTAGGCGTCGAGGACCAGGCCGGGGTCGTGCAGTCCCTCGGCCATCGAGCGCAGCGCGCCCTGGAGCAGGAGGTACTGCTGGAGGTTGGGTTCGCGCTCCTCGGTGAGCCGGTCGGCGGTCTCGAGCATCGCGGCCGCGGCGGTGTAGGTCGTGTAGTCCCGCGCCAGCACGTCACCCCAGGAGGCCAGCGTCTCGGCCTGGGTCACGGTGTCGAGGTTGCGGCCCTCGTAGCACTGGACGTCCACCATCATCGCCGGTTCGAGCCGCGCCCCGAAGCGGCTCTTGGTGCGACGGACGCCCTTGCCGACGACGCGGACCTTGCCCAGGGTGCGCGTGAGCAGGGTGACGATGCGGTCGGCCTCACCCAGCTTCTGGGTGCGCAGGACGATCCCTTCGTCGCGGTAGAGCGGCATGCCTCCATTGTCGCAAGTCCCGGGCCCGAAGCTCGTCTGCCGTGCCGCGCGGCTCAGAGACCGAAGCCGTAAACCGCCACGACGACGATCAGGACCAGCAGCACCACTGCGACCAGCCCCACCCACAAACCACACGCCAGTCCGCTGGCCAGCTTGTCGTCGCCAGTGTCCCTCTCCGCCATGGGACGACGGTAGCGCCACCCGGCAGCACCACTTGGAGAACCGCTTGGAGTTACCGAGCCCGACAGACGCGCAAAGGCTAGAACACCTGTTCGAAGATGGGTTATCGTGGGGGCATGTCCATGGCCTTCCAGGGCTCGCTCCTCGACACCGCTGACGAGATCGAGCTGCACCCGTTGTCGGGGGGCCTGACGCGCACGGAGCTGTCGCGCGGCGCGTGGGTCGACTACCGACCGGGCTGGCTCGCCGGCGCCGACACGCTGTTCGAGTCCCTGCACCGCGAGGTGCCGTGGCACGCGGAGCGCCGCGAGATGTACGAGCGGATGGTGGATGTTCCCCGACTGCTGAAGTTCTACGACGAGGACGAGGCTCTCCCCCACCCGGTCCTCACGCAGGCCCGCGACGCCCTGTCCCGGTGGTATGCCGCGGAGCTCGGCGAGCCCTTCGTGACCGCCGGGATGTGTCTCTACCGCGACGGCCGCGACTCCGTCGCGTGGCACGGCGACCGGATAGGCCGCGCCAAGGACCTGACACCATGGTCGCGATCCTGTCGATCGGCTCGGCCCGCACCCTGGCCCTGCGGCCACGGGGTGGCGGGGAGTCGAGGGGCTTCTCCCTCGGCCACGGCGACCTGGTGGTCATGGGTGGCTCGTGCCAGCGCACGTGGGACCACGCGATCCCCAAGACCACCAAGGCGGTCGGTCCGCGCATCTCGATCCAGTTCCGCCCCCGCGGCGTCCGCTGACCCGCCGATCCCGCGGCACGCGACGACCGAGCCGGTCCGCCGGCGCCAAGCGGCCGCCCCTCGGCGTTTGTGCAGGTCAGGGCAGATTGGGGGTTGCCAAACTTGGTGGGGATGGGTCATCCTTCCGGGCACGAGTCAGTGTCGACTTGTCCGCTATGGGGGGATTCCACATGCGCCTGCACCTCACCCGTCGCCCGCTCTGCGTCCTCGCCGCCCTGGTGGCCGCCCTGGTCGCTTTCGTCGGCGGCGCCGTGCCGGCCGGTGCGGCCAAACCCGTACGCGCCAGCGTCTCGATCACGAGTCCGGCGGACGGGACGTCGGGCACGGCGGTCCTCGTGCCGGTCTCGGGCAAGGCGAGCTCGCCGAACGGCACCGTGACCATGGTCGTCGACGGCGTCGAGACCGGTCAGACGCCCACCGTCGACAGCCGCGGCGCCTGGTCGACCACCGTGGGTTCCCTCCAGGTCGGCGACCACAGCATCTGCGCGCTGGTCCGGGTCGACGACGTGACGCTCGCCACCGCGTGCGTGAACCGCACCGTCCGACCTGACCCGAACGCGTTCGCCGTCGCCTGGCCCGAGCAGGGCGCGTCGGTGGCGACCCGCTTCTCCGTGAGCGGTCCATGCCAGAACGGCACCCAGGTCGCCCTCGCACTGGACGGCGGCTCCACGGCCACGGTCGACTGCAGCAACGACTTCTTCTACCAGGAGTACTACGGGGTGGCCGCCGGGTCGCACTCGCTGAGGGTGGAGGCTCGGTATGCGGGGACGAGCTTCGCCTCGGCCGACCGTTCGTTCACCGTCGTGGCGCCCCCACCGGTCGTCGTGGAGGTCACCTCCCCCGCCGACGGGTCGACCGTCGACACCGAGGCGGTCTACATCCGGGGCACGAGCAACCGTCCGGGCCAGACCGTCATCGTGTCCATCAACGGCCACGACGTCCGTGAGGCGTTCTCCGACGGCGACGGCAACTGGAACGCCTACGCCTACCTGACCTACGGGGACAACACGATCTGCGCTCGCCTCACCGACGGCGAGGGATTCACCGGTGAGGGTTGCGCCGCCGTCCGCTTCGCGATCGACCCGTCCCGCCTCACCATCGACACCCCGCAGGAGGGCAGCCTCCACAACGCGTTCGTCGACTTCTCCGGCCAGTGTGCCGAGGGCACGACCGTGCGCATCAGCGTCGACTCCGACCCGTGGGTCGCCGAGCAGAACTGCTACTACGGCAGTTACAGCGGCGGCCTGGCCTACGTCGCCGACGGCGAGCGCACCCTGACCGTGAGCATGGTCGCCTCGCAGCAGGTCGTCGCGACGAAGACCCGCACCTTCACGGTCGACACGCTCGCCCCGGCACCGCCCACCATCGTCTCGCCCACACCGGGCTCGACGATCAAGACCCGCACGGTCACCCTCTCCGGCACGACCGCCGAAGGCGGGCTCACCATCGGCGTCCTGCACTCCGACGGGGCGCCCTACACGACCACCACGTCGAGCTCCTCCGGCACGTGGTCGGTCGTCCTGGGAGAGGACTACTTCGCCCGAGCCGGTGTCCTCACCGGCAAGGCCGGCTCCGTCACCGTCCGGGCGACGGCCACCGACCCCGTGGGTAACGAGTCGGCGCCGACGAGCGCCACCTACACAACCCGCATCCGCTGACGGAGACGGCGACGGAGACGGCGACGGCATGCCGCGTGGCCCAGCCACGCGGCATACCTCAGGTCACTCGCCCGGGGCCATCCGCTCCGCACGGTTGACGGCGGACAGCACCGCGGTGAGTGACGCCTTGACGATCGAGGAGTGCAGGCCGACACCCCAGAGCACGCGGTCGCCGACAGCGCACTCGACGTAGGCGGCAGCCTTCGCGTCGCCACCTGCGGACAGCGCGTGCTCGGCGTAGTCGAGGACGCGGACGTCGACCCCGAGGGTCGACAACGCGTCGATGAACGCGGCGATCGGTCCGTTGCCGGTGCCCTCGATGGTGACCTCCACGCCGCGGTCGAGCATGGTCGCGCTGATCCGGTCGACGCCGCCCTGCTCGCTGATGAGCGAGTGGCTGACCGGCGTAAAGCGGCCCCACGTGTTGACGGCACCGTCGACCGCGGGCAGGTACTCGTCCTGGAAGATCTCCCACAGCTGGGCCGCGCTGACCTCGCCACCCTCGCTGTCGGTCTTGGCCTGGACGACCCCGCTGAACTCGATCTGGAGACGACGCGGCAGGTCGAGCTGGTGCTCGGTCTTGAGCAGGTAGGCAACCCCGCCCTTGCCCGACTGGCTGTTGACGCGGACCACGGCCTCGTAGGAACGGCCCACGTCGTGCGGGTCGATCGGCAGGTAGGGCACGCCCCACACGAGCTCGTTGATGGACTTGCCGGACGCCTTGACCTGGCGGTCCATGTCCTCGAAGCCCTTCTTGATCGCATCCTGGTGAGACCCGGAGAATGCGGTGAAGACGAGGTCCCCGCCCCAGGGATGGCGCTCGCCGACGGGCAGCTGGTTGCAGTGCTCGACGGTGCGACGGATGTCGTCGAGGTTGGAGAAGTCGATCTGCGGGTCGATGCCCTGGCTGAAGAGGTTCATGCCGAGGGTGACGAGGTCGACGTTGCCGGTGCGCTCCCCGTTGCCGAACAGGCAGCCCTCGATGCGGTCGGCGCCGGCGAGGTAGGCCAGCTCGGCCGCGGCCACGCCGGTCCCCCGGTCGTTGTGGGGGTGCAGGCTCACGACGATCGACTCGCGCCGCTCGAGGTGGCGGATCATCCACTCGATCGAGTCGGCGTAGACGTTGGGCGTGGCCATCTCGACCGTGGCCGGGAGGTTGATGATCATCTTGTGGTCCGGGGTGGGGTCGATGACGTCGGCCACCTCGTTGCAGATGCGCACCGCGAACTCGAGCTCGGTGCCGGTGTAGGACTCCGGGCTGTACTCGTAGTAGACGATCGTGTCGGGGATGGTCTCCTCGAGCTTGCGGCACAGTCGCGCTGCCTGGAGGGCGATGTCGACGATGCCGTCCTGGTCGAGCCCGAAGACCACGCGACGCTGCAGGATCGACGTCGAGTTGTAGAAGTGCACGATCGCCTGCTTGGCCCCGCGGATGGAGTCGAAGGTCCGCTCGACCAGGTGGTCGCGGCACTGGGTCAGAACCTGGATCGTCACGTCGTCGGGGATCATGTCGTCCTCGATGAGCATCCGCACGAAGTCGAAGTCGGTCTGGCTCGCCGAGGGGAAGCCGACCTCGATCTCCTTGTAGCCCATTCGCACGAGGAGCTCGAACATCCGCTTCTTGCGGTCCGGGCTCATCGGGTCGATGAGCGCCTGGTTGCCGTCGCGCAGGTCGACCGCGCACCAGCGCGGGGCACGCTCGATGACGCGCGTCGGCCACGTGCGGTCCGGCAGCTCGAAGGGGATCTGGTCCTTGAACGGCACGTACTTCGCGACCGGCATACCCGACGGCTGCTGGGGGTGGATCATGTTCTCTCGCCTCACGATTCGCTGCAGGTGGCTGTACTCAGGGTCTCAGCCGGCAACGCGAACTCCGCGACGAGGGGCGGCTGATCGGTCAGGCCCCGCCGCGGCGGCGAAGGAGGAGGCGCAAGGAACGCACGGGACGAGGGTATGCCGCGTGCCCGGCCCACGTCCAACGTCCGAACCACGTCGCCCACCATCCGGACGTTGGCCCGGTAGGTTGCCGCCATGATGATCCGACCGGACACCCTCGCGGCCATCAAGGCGGGCGACGTCGATCTGGCGTTCCGGCGCTGGGACCGTCCGCGGGTCGTCGTGGGCACCCGGCTGCGCACCCGCGTGGGCCTGCTGGAGGTGACCTCCGTCGACAAGGTGGCCCCCTCGCGCATCACTGCAGAGGAGGCCCGGCGGGCCGGCGCGAAGTCCCTCCTCGAGCTGCGCCGGATGCTGGAGGCCAAGGCCGACCGCCCGGTGTGGCGGGTCGGGCTGCGCCACGCGGGAGCCGACCCGAGGGAGCAGCTGCGCGCCACCCTGCCTGAGGCCGACGAGGTGGCCACGATCCGCGAGCGACTCGACCGGCTCGACCGCGCCTCGGGGATCGGCCCCTGGACGAGGGCGACGCTGGCGATCATCGACCGCTTCCCCACGGTCCGCGCGCCGGAGCTTGCCGCCGAGCTGGGCCGGGACACCCCCAGCTTCAAGCGTGACGTCCGCAAGCTCAAGGAGCTCGGCCTCACGGAGTCGCTCGACATCGGCTACCGGCTCTCACCCCGCGGCGCGGCCGTGGTCGACGCCGAGTCGGGTGCTCCTCGGTTGGACCGGGCCACAGCCCCCGACGGCACTCCCCTGCCTCGCATCGGCGCCCCGGCGACGCGGGCTCTGCGGGCCGAGGGGATCTGGACCCTGGAGCAGGTCAGGGACCGCAGCGAGGAAGGGCTGGCGGCGCTCCACGGCGTGGGGCCGATCGCCCTGCGCTTCCTGCGAGAGGCGCTGGCCGAACGCGGCTGGACCTTCGCCGGTCAGTCGAAGATCCCTGAGTAGGCGTTGAGGGCGGGCTGCCCGCCGAGATGTGCGTAGAGCACCGTCGAGTCCTCGGGGATCTCGCGGGACGTCACGAGGTCGACGAGGCCGGCCATCGACTTTCCCTCGTAGACGGGGTCGATGATCATGCCTTCCAGCCGGCCACTCAGCCTGATGGCGTCGACCGTTGACTCCACCGGGATGCCGTAGAGGTCGCCGGCCCAGCCTTCGAGCACCGTCACCTCGTCGTCACGGAGCGGCCGGCCGACCCCGATGAGGTCTGCGGTGTGCTGCGCTATGCGCTGCACTTGGTCGCGCGTCTTGTCGATCGTCGCCGAGGCATCGATCCCCAGCACCCGGCGAGGCCGACCGCCCCCATCCTCGAGCGCCGCGAACCCGGCGATCATGCCGGCGTGGGTCGACCCGGTCACCGTGCAGACGACGATCGTGTCGAAGAAGACCCCGAGCTCCTTCTCCTGCTCGACCACCTCGTAGGCCCAGTTGGCGAAGCCGAGCCCGCCGAGCCGGTGCTCCGACGCGCCGGCCGGGATGCCGTAGGGCTTGCCGCCCGCCTCCTCGACCTCGCGGAGGGCGTCCTCCCAGGACGAGCGGATGCCGATGTCGAAGCCGTGCGGGTCCAGGCGGGCGTCGGCGCCCATGATCCGTGACAGCAGGATGTTGCCCACCTTGTCGTTGACCGGGTCGTCCCAGTCCACCCACTTCTCCTGCACGAGGCGGCACCTGAGACCGAGGTGCGCCGCGACCGCCGCCACCTGACGCGTGTGGTTCGACTGGTACCCACCGATGGACACGAGCGTGTCTGCACCCTGGGCGAGCGCGTCCGGCACGATGTACTCGAGCTTGCGGGTCTTGTTGCCACCAAAGGCCAGTCCGCTGTTGCAGTCCTCGCGCTTGGCCCACACCTGGGCGCCACCGAGGTGCTCGGTGAGGCGCGCGAGGCGGTGCACCGGGCTCGGGCCGAAGGTGAGCGGGTAGCGCTCGAAGTCGTGGATCGACATGGCGTCTCCTGGGCTGAGAGGGCTGGCTGGGCTGAAGCGGTCAGGTGTCGAGCAGGGGTGCGAGGGTCTGCCACGTCTCGTGGGAGACCTCGGCGGCGGCCTCGCGGTCCCCCGCCTCGCACAGGTCGATGAGCCGGGCGTGCAGGGCGACCGACCCGCGGCCTGAGAGCGAACTGAAGCGCAGTCGCTCGACCCGCCGAAGGACAGGGGTGAACTGGTCGAGGACGGCCGCCAGCGCCGCATTGCCCGCTGCCGAGACCGGTATGCCGTGGAGCTCGTCATCGGCGGCGAGCGCCGCCTCGGCGTCACCAGCCTCCAGAGCCGCACGGAAGCGCGCGTTGGCGTCGCGCATGCGGTCGAGGTCGTCGGCGGTCAGCTGTCCGACGGCGTCGTGGACGGCCAACCGATGCATCTGGGCAACGACTGCCTGGGCGTCACGGGCCGCGCGGTGGTCGAGCGAAGCCACCGTGGTCGAGCGGCCGGGGAGGGAGGCGACGAGCCCGGCCTGCTGGAGGCGGAGCAGGGCCTCCCGCACCGGTGTCCGGCTCACGCCGAGCCAGACCGCCAGCTCCTGGTCGCGGAGCTGCTCGCCGGGGGCGAGGGTGCCGTCGACGATCGCGTCCCTCACCCGCCGGTAGACGTCGTCGCGGAGCAGGGCACGGGACACGGGGGTCTGGGAGGACGGTATCGGCACCCGATATATTGCATATCAAGAGGTGGTTCGCGTCAAGCCCCACTCACCTCGTGGACCGCGTCCAGCTCTTCGATGGAGGCGGTCGAGAAGACCGGAGACCACAGCAGGAACAGCACCGACAGGGAGCCACCGACCGCTGCGACCACCATGGTGGGCGCCAGCCCGATCCACTCCCCGACCAGCCCGCCGAGGACTGCGCCGAGCGGGCGGATGCCGTAGTTCACCGTGGAGAACGCACCGCTGACGCGACTGCGGACGCCGTCCGGGGTCACCGCCGTCATCAGGGCGTTGAGTGGGATGTCGAGGCACATCACCCCCAGAGCCGAGATGAACTCGACGAGCGCCAGGACGCCAGCCCTCGACCACGTCGGACCGTGGGCCAGAGGCAGCAGTGCGAAAGGCGCGGAGAACACGACCGCGCCGAACGCGATCGTGCGCCCGAGCCCGATCCGCCGGGCCATCGGTCCGGCGAGCACCGTGCCGAGCAGTCCTCCCGTCGCCCCGGTGCCGAGCGCGAGGCCGATCACCCCGGCCGAGAGTCCGAGCTCGCGGCTGGCGAAGAGGATCAGCAGCGCGCCGGCCATCAGGTTGAACAGGTTGATGGTCGTGGCGCACGCCAGGGACGCCCGCAGGTACGGATCTTTGAGGACCAGGCCCATGCCGTCGCGGGATCGACGCAACAGGCGGGCCTCGTTGGAGGTGTCGACCGGCAGGTCGGGCACGCGAACCCTCCCGATCAGCAACGCCGATACGGCGAAGGTGACCGCGTCGACCAGCATGGCCACCGGCGCCGTCACCGCTTGGATGAGGCCACCAGCCACCGCTGGACCCGCCACGAACGACGCCGACCGGGTGCCGCTGAGCAGGCTGTTGGCCTCGACGAACTGGTCACGCCGCACCAGTCCGACGAAGAAGCTCGGATAGGAGGTCTGGTAGAGCACCTGCCCGGCTCCTGCGAGCAGCGCCACGGCGAAGAGCTGACCCATCGTGATCACCCCGAGGAAGTGCGCGACGGGCAGGGTCAGCAGCACGACACAGCGCAGGAGGTCGGCGACGATGAGTAACCGGCGCTTGCGCGCCTGGTGGTCGACCCACGTGCCGACGAACAGCGACAGCAGGTTGGGCGTCCACACCGCCGCCGTCAGCAGGCCGACCGTGGGGGCGGTGGCGTGCAGGGCCGTGACCGCGATGAGTGGCAGCGCCAGCTCGGTGATCCGGTCGCCGAACTGCGAGATGCCCTGACCCGCCCAGTAGGTGGCGAACCGTCGGTCCCGCCACAGTGGGGCCTTGACCGCTGGGCCTGCCGTCGTCTCCTTCACGAGGTCCGCTCCGCTTCGGTGCGGCCAGCTTCGGGAAGGTCCGCTTCGGGAAGCAGGTAGCGCAGCATCCGCACGTTGCGCCCGTCCGGCACCGGCTCCCGGTCGGCCTTGCGCAGGACGAAGGGAGCGAGCAGCTGCTCGATCGCGGCCTCCACGTCAGCCAGCTCCTGCACCGTCACCACGAAGGTCGTGTTGGACAGGCCGGACGACTGGCGCCAGTCGTCCTCGAGCAGGGGCTCGACGTCCCTGGCCCACCGGCCGGGGAGGTCCTCGGCCTGCTCGAACATGACTCGGGAGAGCAGGGTCGCCGCGTCGCGCCCGGCGTCGTCGGTGGTGGGAGTGAAGCGGAAGCCTCGACCCACGGCCTCCCACCACCGCTGGCGGCCGTCGGACTCGACTGCCGCATCCTTCACCAAGCCGTGTTCGGCGAGGTGGCGAAGGTGCCAGCTCGTCACCGACGGGGTCGCGCCGACCTGAGGGGCAAGCGCGGTGGCCGTGCTCGGGCCGTCCACCTGGAGGCGGCTGAGGATCGCCAGCCGAACAGGGTGGGCGAGCGCGCGCATTCCCCGAGGGGTCAGCTCGACGTCGCCGTACGGGTTGGTGGACACCGTGGCCCCCTGACCAGAGATTGTGAGAGAGTTGTTTCGAGAGAACTCTCTCACAATCTCCTGGCACTGTCGTCCCGAAATACAGGTGCACCGGGTCCCCTCAGCCCGGCACGATTCCGCCATGGAGCTTCCCGTCGGGCTGGTGGCCCGCCCCCTCTCCCCTGCGGACGCGCACGCCGTCTTCGAGATCGTCACCGCGGCGGAGACCCATGACGTCGGTGAGGCCGCCATCGAGGTGGAGGACATCGAGGGCGACTGGGCCCGCGGCAGCTTCGACCTCGCCACGGAAGCCATCGGCATCTGGGACGGTGACCGGCTCGTGGCCTCGGGCGAGGTGTTCAAGGGGCGTCGGGCCGACGCCTCGGTGCACCCCGAGTTCCGGGGTCGCGGCATCGGCACCTGGCTCGCCGACTGGCTCGAGGACTGTGCCCGAGCCCGTGGCTCGAAGCTCGTCGGGCAGACGGTGCCCGGCGACACCAACCCTGAGGCGTTCCTCAAGGCCCGCGACTACCGGCTGGGGTGGACCTCGTGGGTGCTCCAGGTGCCTGCGGAGCGGACCATCGAGCCACAGCCACTGCCCGAGGGCTACGCCCTTCGGGAGTTCGCGGGGCCGGCCGACGGCCGCGTCGCCTTCCAGCTCATCGAGGACGCCTTCAACGAGTGGCCCGACCGCGACCCGTCGACGTTCGAGGACTGGGCGCCCCGTGGCCCGCTCCGCCCCGGGTTCGAGCCGTGGCAGATCCGGTTCGTCGTCGACCCGCAGGGCAGCGAGGTCGGGGTGTGCTACACGATTCTCGCGGGCAGCACTGGCTACGTCGACGCGATCGCGGTGCGGCGCGACCAGCGCGGCCTGGGTCTGGCGAGGGCGCTGCTCGTGGATGCTTTCGGACGCGCGAGGGACCACGGCGCCACGGTGAGCGAGCTGTCCACCGATTCGCGTACCGGCGCCCTCGGCCTGTACG
The DNA here is from genome assembly GCF_056403675.1 of Pedococcus sp. P2_F6. Taxonomy (NCBI): domain Bacteria; kingdom Bacillati; phylum Actinomycetota; class Actinomycetes; order Micrococcales; family Intrasporangiaceae; genus Pedococcus; species Pedococcus sp. P2_F6. The sequence continues at coordinate 179,094 of NZ_JBFUEZ010000001.1, read as the reverse complement.
AGCACGTGGGCATGCAAGTCACCCAGACCTGGCGCCACTGGATGACTGACCTCTGAGTGCCGTGCTTGCTGACCTGTGGCCCACGTTCGGCCTGACCCTGACCACTCCCCGGCTCACCCTGCACCTCCCGTCCGAGGACGAGCTCACCGCCTTGGCTGAGCTCGCTGGCGAGGGAGTGCACCGTCCGGACGAACGCCCCTTCCTCACGCCCTGGACCGAAGGCACCACTGAAGAACGAGCGAAAGCCGTTCTGAGCGGGCACTGGTACAGGTTGTCCTGCTGGGAGCAGGACAGCTGGAGCCTTGGCATGGCGATCATCGACCGAGCCGGGACAACCATGGGCATCGCGACGTTGAGGGCGCGCGACTTCCGCGTCAACCGCGAGGTCACCACGTCGTCCTGGCTCGGCCTGCGATTTCACGGGCAGGGTTTCGGCACGGAGGCTCGCACAGCCCTCTTGACCCTGGCTTTCGACCACCTGGGGGCCACCGACGCGACAACGGAGGTCTTCCAGGACAACCACGCCTCCCAAGGGGTGTCTCGCAAGCTCGGCTACCAACCCGATGGCATCTCGCGCGACCGCCGCGGCGACGAGGTGGTGGTGTCCGATCGGCTCCGGCTGACCAGCGACCGCTGGGCCGCGGTCACCAACCGAGTCCCCGTGCACGTCACCGGCCTGGACGCAGCGCGGTCGATGTTCGCGTGAGCCCGACACCCGTGTGCGGACCGGAGTGAAGCCGAGGGTTCACGTCACAGCGTGCGGTCAGGCGGACTGGCTCGGGCCTGCCTCAGCACTCGCGCGGAGGGCTACCCGCGGGTAGCGTGAGAGGCCCCCAGGAGGCGAGCCATGAGCAGTGACGTCGAGCAGGAGCGGCCGACCACGAGCGGCGCCGGCAGCAGCCAGCAACCAGTGGTGCAGGCCACCGAGCGGGAGTCGCGAGCGGTCGCCGAGGCGGCCCGGGAGTCGGACTGGGACCGCCCCAGCTTCGCCAAGGGCCTCTACCTCGGCCACTTCGACCTCGACCTCGTCCATCCGCACCCGCGTGCCACCCCCGAGGACGAGGAACGCGGCGAGGAGTTCCTGACCAGGCTGCGGGAGGTCTGCGCCGACATCGACGGGGCCCGGATCGAGCGCGAGGCGAAGATCCCCGACGACGACCTCGCCCGGCTCGCCGCCATCGGTGCCTTCGGCATGAAGATCCCCCGCGAGTACGGCGGGCTCGGCCTGACCATGTCGTCCTACGGCAAGGCCTTGATGCTGGTCGGCTCGGCGCACCCGAGCCTTGGCGCCCTCCTGTCCGCCCACCAGTCCATCGGCGTCCCCGAGCCGGTCAAGCTGGTCGGCACGCCCGAGCAGAAGCAGGCGTTCCTGCCCCGGTGCGCCGCAGGCGCCATCTCCGCGTTCCTGCTGACCGAGCCGGACGTCGGCTCGGACCCGGCCCGGATGGGCAGCACCGCCACCCCGACCGAGGACGGCACGGCATACCTGCTCGACGGGGTGAAGCTGTGGACCACCAACGGCGTCGTCGCTGAGCTGCTCGTCGTCATGGCCCGGGTGCCGGCCCACGAGGGTCACGGTGACGACCAACAGAAGGGCGGCATCACCGCCTTCGTGGTCGAGGGCAGCGCCGAAGGGATCACCGTCGAGCGACGCAACTCCTTCATGGGGCTCAAGGGCATCGAGAACGGCCTCACGCGTTTCCACCAGGTGCGCGTGCCGGCGGAGAACCGGCTCGGCAAGGAGGGCGAGGGGCTCAAGATCGCGCTCACCACCCTCAATGCCGGACGCCTGTCGATCCCGGCGATGTGCGCCGCCGCGGGCAAGTGGGCGCTGAAGATCGCGCGCGAGTGGTCGGCCGAGCGGGTCCAGTGGGGCCGTCCGGTCGGCGAGCACGGGGCCGTGGCGGAGAAGATCGCCTTCATCGCCGCGACCACCTACGGCCTCGAGTCGGTCCTGGAGCTGTCGGCCCAGCTCGCCGATGCCGGCAGCAAGGACATCCGGATCGAGGCGGCGCTGGCCAAGCTGTGGTCGAGCGAGATGGCTTGGCAGATCGCCGACGAGCTCGTCCAGGTGCGAGGCGGTCGCGGCTACGAGACGGCGGAGTCGCTGAGGGCCCGTGGCGAACGCGCCGTCCCGGCGGAGCAGATGATGCGCGACCTGCGGATCAACCGGATCTTCGAGGGGTCGACCGAGATCATGCACCTCATCGTCGCCCGCGAGGCCGTCGACGCCCACCTCAAGGCCGCGGGCGCCCTCGCCGACAAGGACGCCTCGCTCGAGGACAAGGCCCGTGCAGCCGCGGGCGCCAGCGGCTTCTACGCGAAGTGGCTGCCGCAGCTCGTGATCGGCAAGGGCGCAACCCCCACCTCGTATGCCGAGTTCGGACCGTTGGCGACCCACCTGCGGTTCGTCGAGCGGTCCAGTCGCAAGCTGGCCCGGCAGACCTTCTACGGCATGTCGCGGTGGCAGGCGAGGATGGAGTACCGGCAGGTGTTCCTGGGCCGGGTCGTCGACATCGGTGCCGAGCTGTTCGCCATCGCGGCAGCTTGCAGCCGGGCAGAGATGTTGCGCGTGGACGACGAGGCCCGAGGACGCTCGGCCTACCAGCTGGCCGACGTGTTCTGCCAGCAGAGCCGACACCGGGTGGAGGCTCTGTTCACCGACCTGTGGTCCAACTGCGACGACGCCGACACGCGTCTGGCCAAGGGCGTGCTGGCGGGCGACTACACCTGGCTGGAGGAAGGTGTGCTCGACCAGAGCGAGGGCACTGGGCCGTGGATCGCGCCCTGGTCCCCGGGTGCCAGCGAGACCGAGTCGCTCTGGCGCGGCGTCCGCTGACAGCGTCGAAAGTGCAGGACACGCTGGGCTTACCCGCAGTCCGTCAGCGTGTCGTGCGCTCTCGACAGCGGGTCAGCGGCGCTTGAGCAGCTCCTCGGCGATCTGGACGGCGTTCAGGGCCGCACCCTTGCGCAGGTTGTCGCCGACGACGAACAGCACCAGTCCCTTGCCGGCGGGGGCGGCCTGGTCGACGCGCACGCGCCCGACGTAGACCTCGTCACGCCCGGCGGCCTCGAGCGGGTTGGGCACGTCCGTCACGACGACACCCGGCGCCTTGGCCAGCAGCTCGAGAGCGCGCTCCGGCGTGATGTCGTCGGCGAACTCGGCGTGGATGGCCAGCGAGTGACCCGTGAAGACCGGCACGCGCACGCAGGTGCCGGAGACAAGGAGGTCGGGGATGTGCAGGATCTTGCGGGACTCGTTGCGGAGCTTCTGCTCCTCGTCGGTCTCCAGCGAGCCGTCGTCCACGATCGACCCGGCGAGCGGGATGACGTTGAAGCCCACCGGCACGGCGTAGACGTTCGGTGCCGGCACCTCCACCGCGCGCCCGTCGAGGGCGAGGTCGGCAGGTGCGCCCGCGGCATACCCACCGCGCAGCTGGCCGTCGAGCTCCTGGACGCCCTTGCCACCGGATCCGGACACGGCCTGGTAGGACGCCACGGTGAGGCGAACCAGACCTGCCTCGTCGTGCAGCGGCTTGAGCACCGGCATCGCGGCCATCGTCGTGCAGTTGGGGTTGGCGACGATGCCCTTGGGGATGGTGTCGAGGTCGTCGGCGTTGACCTCGCTCACGACCAGCGGGACCTCCGGGTCCTTGCGCCAGGCCGACGAGTTGTCGACCACGATCGCCCCCGCTGCGGCGACCTTGGGGGCGAGCTCCTTGGAGGCCGCTCCCCCGTTGGAGAAGAGCGCGATGTCGATCCCGGAGAAGTCGGCCGTGGCCGAGTCCTCGACGGTGACCTCGCCGCCGGCCCACGGCAGCGTGGTGCCGGCAGACCGCGCCGACGCGAAGTAGCGGATCTCGTCGACCGGGAAGCCCCGCTCGGCGAGGAGTGCGCGCATGACCGAGCCGACCTGCCCGGTGGCCCCGAAGACACCAATTCTCATGGGACCAAGGATAGGTCGGCTCGGTCGTGCAGCGGTTCAGCGGCTCACGATGTGGCAGAACCTGTGTGCTCGTTGTCGGAAGTCGACCCCACGGTCACGAGATCGCCGACACCTTCGCCCGGAGCGGACTCCTCGAACGTCAGGGTGAAGTCGTCACCGTGCTCGGTCACGCCCGCCACGACAGCCTGCTCGATCGCAGCCACGGCATACGCGCGGCGGACGATGAGCGGGTCGCTGCTGAGGTCCTTGACCAGCGCGATGGCCAGCCCGATCATCACGACGAGGAACGGCAGCGCTGCCACGATGGTGATGTTCTGCAGCCCTGACAACGCGTCCTCACCGCCGACCAGCAGCATGACCGCGGCGACCGCACCAGTGGCGGCGCCCCAGAAGATGACCGTCTTGCGGCTGGGTGCGAGGGTGCCTCGCTCGGACAGCGTGCCCATGACGATGGACGCGGCATCCGCACCGGAGACGAAGAAGATCGCGACGAGCGCCATGACGACGATCGAGGTGATCGTCGACAAGGGCATGTGCGAGAGCATCGCGAACAGCGTCCCCTCGGAGGACCCTGCACCCGCCAGGTCGGTGCCACCACGCTGCATGTCGATGCCGGCGCCACCGAAGATGGCGAACCACACCAGGGACACCAGGCTCGGGACCAGCAGGACGCCGGTCACGAACTGGCGGATGGTGCGACCCCGCGAGATGCGCGCGATGAACATGCCCACGAACGGGGTCCAGCTGACCCACCAGGCCCAGTAGAAGATCGTCCAGCCCGACAGCCACTCCTTCATGGCGGAACCGCCGGCGGCGTCGGTGCGCGCCGACATCATCGCGAGGTCCTGGAAGTAGGAGCCCACGGCCGTGGGCACGAGGTCCAGGATGAAGACGGTCGGGCCGACGACGAAGACGAAGACCGCGAGCCCGAGGGCCAGCACCATGTTGATGTTGGACAGCCACTGGATGCCCTTCGCGACGCCGGAGACGGCCGACAGGATGAAGCAGACGGTGAGGACCGCGATGATGGCGACGAGGAGCATGTTGCCCGCCTTGCCGATGCCCGCGACGATCTGGAAGCCCGAACCGATCTGGAGCGCGCCGAGGCCGAGCGAGGCGGCCGAGCCGAACAGCGTCGCGAAGATCGCGAGCATGTCGATGACGCGACCGGCAGGACCGTTGGTGTGCTTCTCCCCCAGCAGCGGTGCGAATGCCGAGCTGATGAGCAGCGAGCGCCCCTTGCGGAACACGCCGTAGGCGATGGCCAGTCCGACGACCGCGTAGATGGCCCACGGGTGCAGGGTCCAGTGGAACAGCGTGGTGGCCATGGCGTTCTGCACGGCCTCGGGGTTGCCGGCCGCCCCGGTGCCGGGCGGCGGCGTCACGAAGTGCGAGAGCGGCTCGGATACGCCGTAGAACATCAGGCCGATCCCCATGCCCGCGGAGAACATCATCGCGATCCAGGAGACCGTCTTGAACTCGGGCTCCTCGTCGTCACGGCCGAGGGTGATGCGCCCGTACTTGCTGGCCGCGATCCAGATGACGAAGAGCACGAAGCCCGACGCCACCAGCGAGAAGAGCCAGCCCATGTTGTGCACGACCCAGCCGAGACCAGCGCCTGAGGCCGAGCTGAGGGTGTCGGTGCTGAGGAAGCCCCACAGGACGAAGGCGACCGCGATGGCGGCGGTGACACCGAAGACGATGGTGTCGACCTTCTGTGGTTCGTCGGCCTGGTGCTCCACCACGACGGGGTCGAGGGCGGGGTGCTGGTTGTCCGGTAGGTGCTCGAGGGCGTTGTGCTCGCCGGCAGCTTCTGCCGGGGCAACGGGGCCCGTCTTGGTCAGTGTCGTGTCCACGTGGCGTAGGCGCCCTCGTTGGGGAGGGCGCCGCTCCTTCGGTTCTCGTCGGTGACGTATCAGTTGCGGTTCAAAACCATTGCGGCCGACCGCCAACCCTGTCGAGAACGACCAACGATCTCAAGTCGCCGACACCACACGGGGCAAGTGCCTGAGCCAGATCCGTTGCCCTGCAACGGTTCCCAGGTATGCCGTGAGCCTCACCACACGCGGTCGAGGGGATGGTCCAGAACCGGGAGCGACTAGAAGCCGAGGCGCTGGAGCTGCTTGGGGTCGCGCTGCCAGTCCTTGGCGATCTTGACGTGCAGGTCGAGGTAGACCCGCTGGCCCAGCAGCTTCTCGATGCCGATCCGGGCAGTGGTGCCGACCTCACGCAGTCGCGACCCACCGCGGCCGATGATGATGGCCTTCTGGGACGACCGTTCGACGAAGACGTTGACGCGGATGTCGAGCAACGGCTTGTCCTCCGGGCGGTCGGGGCGCAGCAACATCTCCTCGACGACCACGGCCAGCGAGTGCGGCAGCTCGTCGCGGACTCCCTCGAGGGCGGCCTCGCGGACCAGCTCGGCGATCATGACGACGTCCGGTTCGTCGGTCAGCTGTCCCACGGGGTAGAGGGGGCCCGGCGACGGCGGCAGGTAGCTCGACAGCACCTGCGCCACGTCCTCGACCTGGCGACCGTCGACGGCGGAGCAGGGCACGATCGCCGCCCAGTCCCCCAGCTGGTCGATCGCGATGAGGTGCTCGGCCAGCCGCTGTCGGTCGACCGCGTCGATCTTGGTCGCGATCGCGACGACGGGCCGGCGCCGGTCCTGCTGGATCTCCTTGAGCTCGCGGGCGATGAACCCGTCGCCAGGACCGATCTTCTGGTCGGCCGGGAGGCAGAACCCGATGACGTCGACCTCGAGCAGGGTCTCGCGCACGACGTCGTTGAGCCGCTCCCCCAGCAGGGTCCGCGGCTTGTGCAGCCCCGGGGTGTCGACCAGGACGAGCTGCGACGCCGGCGTCGAGACGATCCCTCGGATCGTGTGCCGGGTGGTCTGGGGCTTCGAGGAGGTGATCGCCACCTTCTCCCCCACGAGGGCGTTGGTCAGCGTCGACTTCCCGGCATTGGGCCGCCCGACCAGGCAGGCGAAGCCGGCGGTGTATTCCGATGGCGTGGCGTTCGATGGCGTGGCGATCGAAGTTGAAGCACCCTCGGTCGGTCCGGAACCACTCGCAGTCATGACACTCCCTCGCGCTCGGGTTCCACCGTAGTGCGCTCGCGCCCACCGTCGGCGTCCGCCTCGTCGTCGACGACCAGGGGCTGCACGATGACGCTGGCGATGCGGTGCCGACGACCGGCCATCCGCTCGGCGGTGAGGGCGAGCCCGCCCACCTCGCAGCGGGAGCCGACGATCGGGACCCGTCCGATGGACTTGCCGATGAGGCCTCCGACGGTGTCGACCTCGTCCTCCTCGATGTCGACGCCGAAGAGGTCCGCGAGGTCGTCGATGTCCATGGTGGCGGGGACGCGGAAGGTGCCGTCGCCGAGGTCCTCGACCCCGGGTGCCTCGCGGTCGTACTCGTCGGCGATCTCGCCCACGATCTCCTCGATGATGTCCTCGATCGTCACGAGGCCGGCCGTGCCGCCGTACTCGTCGACGACGAGCGCGAAGTGGCTCTGGTCGCGCTGCATCTCGCGCAGGAGGTCGTCGACCGGCTTGCTCTCGGGGACGTAGTGCATGGGTCGCATCTGCGCGGTGACCGGCAGGGTGCCCGACTCGTGGTCGGCGTTGACCCGGCGGACGACGTCCTTGAAGTAGAGCAGCCCGAGGACGTCGTCGGAACCGTCGCCCACCACGGGGATGCGGGAGAACCCGGACCTCAGGAACAGCGACATCGCCGAGCGCAGCGTCTTCTCGCCGTCGATGGTCACCATGTCGGTGCGAGGCACCATCACCTCGCGCGCCACGGTGTCACCGAGCTCGAAGACGGAGTGGATCATCTCGCGCTCTCCGGCTTCGATGACCGAGCTCTCACCCGCCAGGTCGACGAGGTCGCGCAGCTCGGACTCGCTCTGGAACGGGCCGTCGCGGTAGCCGCGCCCCGGTGTCACGGCGTTGCCGAGGGCGACCAGCACCCTCGCCACCGGCCCGAGGAAGGTGCGCAGCCCCACGATGATCGGGGAGGCAAGCAGGGCAACGGAATCCGAGTGTTGACGCCCGAGGGTGCGCGGTGAGACCCCCACCACGACGAAGGACACGAGGGCCATCATCCCGATGGCGATGAGCAGCCTGCGCCAGAACCCGTCGACCAGGTCGATGGTCCCGAGCGTGATCAGGACGGCGGTGGTCGACTCCGCCACGATGCGCAGGAACGCGGTCACGGACAGGTATGCCGCGCTGTCGGCGACGATGCGCGACAGGGCCACCGCGCCGGTGCGCTTCTCCTCGAGCAGCTCCTGGGCCCGCACCCGGGACATCCGCCACAGGGCCGCCTCGGCCGCTGAGAGGAGGAAGGCTGCAGCGATGCTGAGCAGGGCCGCGAAGACGAGTGCGGTCATCGGCGCCCCATCAGGTGGCGGGCCGCCCGCGGCCCGCGAGGAAGGTGAGCAGCAGCTGCCGCTGGAGCTCGAACATCTCGCGCTCCTCCTCGGGTTCCGCGTGGTCGTACCCGAGCAGGTGCAGGATCCCGTGCGTGGTCAGCAGCAGGAGCTCCTCCTCGGTCGCATGTCCCGCGTCGGCGGCCTGCTTGGCCGCGACCGACGGGCAGAGGACGATGTCGCCGAGGACGCCTTCCTCGGGCTCGTCGCCCTCCCGGGCCGGCCGCAGCTCGTCCATCGGGAAGCTCATCACGTCAGTCGGGCCGGGCAGGTCCATCCACTGGACGTGGAGCACCTCCATCGCGGCCTCGTCCACCAGTCGCAGGCACAGGTCGGCGCCCGGATGGACCCGCATCTCCCCCATGACGTAGCGGCTCAGCGCCACCAGCTCGAGCTCGTCGAGCTCGAAGTCGGTCTCATTGAGAACGTCGACGCTCACGCCCTCGCCCTCCCTGACCGTGCTGCTCGCCCTGCCCGTTCTGTCCTCGGAGGCGCTCGCCCTGCACGGGCTGGCCCTGATCGTCCCAGCGGCCGTAGGCGTCGACGATGGCGCCCACCAGGCGGTGCCGGACGACGTCCTGGGCGGTGAGCAGGGAGAAGTGGATGTCCTCGACGTCACCGAGGATGTCCCGGACCACCCGCAGCCCCGACCGGGTGCCCTCGGGGAGGTCGATCTGGGTCACGTCACCGGTCACGACCATCTTGGACCCGAAGCCGAGGCGCGTCAGGAACATCTTCATCTGCTCGGGTGAGGTGTTCTGGGCCTCGTCCAGGATGATGAACGCGTCGTTGAGGGAACGCCCACGCATGTAGGCGAGCGGCGCGACCTCGATGGTGCCGGCAGCCATCAGCCGCGGGATCGACTCGGGGTCGACCATGTCGTGGAGCGCGTCGTAGAGCGGCCGCAGGTAGGGGTCGATCTTGTCGTTGAGCGTGCCGGGCAGGAAGCCCAGCCGCTCGCCCGCCTCCACTGCTGGCCGGGTCAGGATGATCCGGTTGACCTGCTTGGCCTGGAGCGCGGCGACAGCCTTGGCCATCGCGAGGTAGGTCTTGCCCGTGCCCGCCGGGCCGATGCCGAAGACGATGGTGTGCTCGTCGATCGCGTCGACGTAGTGCTTCTGGTTCAGCGTCTTGGGCCGGATGGTGCGGCCGCGGTTGCTCACGATGTTCATCGTCAGCACGTCGGCGGGCCGCTCCGTCGTCTGGGCACGCAGCATGCTGATGGAGCGTTCGACGGCGTCGCGGTTGAGCGGCTGACCGCCGTCGATGACCAGGAGCAGCTCGTCGATGGTGCGCTCGGCGAGCGCGACCTCGGCACTCGGGCCGGACAGGTGGAACTCGTTGCCCCTGACGTGGATCTGCAGCTGCGGAAAGGCCCGTTCCATGGTGCGGAGCAGCTCGTCGCGCGGACCGAGGAGGGTCACCATCTGCACCTGGGCAGGAATCTCGACGGTGTGGGTGGGCATCGGAAGGGCACCCTCGGGCGCGCCCCCCAGCGTGGTCGGATGATCAGGATCTGGCATGGTCCGACCAGTCTACGGTGCCGCTCAGCCGGGTGGCCACGTCATGGACCGGCCGCCGAGCACGTGGACGTGGGCGTGGAACACGGTCTGATGTGCCTCCGCGCCCGTGTTGAAGACCGAGCGGTAGCCACGGTCGGCGATGCCCTCCTGCGCGGCGACGGCAGCCACGGCGCGGATCAGGGCCGTGACGTCGTCGGGTGCCTCCTGCGCAAGCGCTGCGACATCGGGCACGTGGTGGCGCGGAACCACCAGCACATGGGTCGGAGCCTGGGGTTCGAGGTCGCGGAACGCGAAGGTCGCGTCGTCCTCGTAGACCACGGTGGCCGGGATGTCCCCCGCCACGAGCTTGCAGAACAGGCAGTCGGGGTCGGTGTGCCGCGTCGCCGAAGTCTCCATGAATCGAGCCTACCCATGCAGGTATCCCTCCAATCGGAAGGAAACCTGCAGGCGCCCGCGTGAAGGTCGCTCCACCTGGGTGAGAAACCTGCGCCCGGCGCGTCAACCGGTTGACAGGGCTGCGCGTCATCAGGTCGTGAGACTGTTGAGCGTGGCAGAGCATGACCACCGTGGCGAGGTCCGGCCGGCGGCCGACGAGGCCATCGCCGAGCTGTATGCCGCGCACTGGACCGGGCTGGTCCGGCTGGCGTGGCTCTTGCTGCGCGACGACCTCGCGGCCGAGGAGGTCGTCCAGGACGCGTTCATCGCCGTGCACCGACGGTGGGACACGATCCGCGACCACCAGGCGGCGTCTGCCTACCTGCGTCGGTCCGTCGTCAACGGAGCGCGCTCGGGCCTGCGACACCGCGGGGTCGAGGAGCGCTACGTCGCGCGCGAGCAGGGTGAGCCCACGGCCTACACACGGCACACCGAGGCGAGCGCCGAGGACCGCGCCCTCCAGTCCGAGAGCACCAGTTCGATGATCAGCGCGCTGGGGCGACTGCCCCAGCGCCAGAGAGAGGTCCTGACGATGCGCTACTACCTCGACCTGAGCGAGGCCGAGATCGCCGACGCCCTCGGCATCTCCGCGGGCTCGGTCAAGGCCCATGCCCACCGCGGACTCGCCACGCTGCGCGACCGGATGGAGGCAGCGTCATGAGTGATCGCATCGACTTCCTGCACCCCGACTACGAGCCGGGAGAGTTCGACCAGGTCGAGCGGCGACTGCGCCAGGCCCTGGCCCAGGACGTCCAGCAGGTGCACCCGTCGAACCGCCTGGACACGATCCTGCACGAGGCCCACGAGGCGGGCCCGCTGACCGGTGCCGGTGGCACGGGCACCCGGCGCTGGGTGATGCCGCTGGCGGCCGCTGCGGCCGTGGCGGCGATCATCGGCGGCGTGTGGTGGTCCGCCCAGGACGACGGGCCCACGATCACGCCCCCGCAGACCTCCGGGCCGTCGCAGTCCGCCAGAGGGTCCGCTAGCACGAGTCCCACCACGTCGCCATCCTCGTCGCCGTCGACCAGTGGCCCGGCCGCGACGCAGTCGGTGTCACTGCCCGTCTACTTCGTCGGGCCGATCGGGGACGACAAGCCCACCTACCGGCTGTTCCGGGACTTCATCCGCAGCGAGCTCCCGACGAGTGCGACCCCGGCGGAGCGGGCCAAGGCCGCGCTCGTGCTGGCCATCAACGCCCAGCCCTACAGCAACACCGACGGCTACCTCCAGCCGTGGTCGGGCCAGACCATCGGCGACGTGACCGTCACCGACAGGCTGATCACGGTCCACCTGGCCAACGGCGGCTCCAAGGACGCCGTCGTCGGTGACGAGAACAAGCGGCTCGCCGTTCAGGAGCTCGTGTGGACCGCGCAGGCCGCGATCCAGCAGACCTTCCCCGTGCGGTTCGAGGTCGCCGACGGTTCGACCACGCTGTTCGGGTCGATCTCCACCGCCCAGACCTTCACCAGGCCGCCGTCCGACCGGCTCTATGAGGACGTCGCTCCCATCTGGGTCACCACGCCCGGCCGCGACCAGGTGCTTTCGGCAGCCAAGCCGGTGGTCGTGGAGGGCCTGGCGATCGTGTTCGAGGCCAACGTCACCTACGAGCTCAGGCGCGGCAGCACCAAGGTCAAGGCCGGGCACACCACGGCCTCCATCGGAGCCCCGATGCAGGGCACCTACTCCATCGACCTCGGCAAGCTCAGCGCCGGGGACTACTCGATCCGGGTCTTCGAGCCGAGCATGGAGGGTGGCAACAAGCTGGCGGCAGAGAAGGTCGTGTCCTTCTCGGTCCGCTAGCGTCCTCAGCGCCAGCGGCCGGCCGCGCTCAGCACCGCGAGCGCGGCAGGCCCGGCGCTCGAGGACCGCAGCACGGTGTCGCCGAGGCGGACGGTCAGCGCTCCTGCTGCCTCGAAGGCACCAACCTCTTCAGCAGTGATCCCGCCTTCCGGGCCCACGATGACGAGGACGTCGCCGTCGGTCGGGAGCGCCTGCGCCGCAAGGCTCTGTGTCGCGTCCTCGTGCAGCACGTATGCCGCCGCGGCGCCGGCGATGCGCGCCGCCAGGGTCTTGGTCGTGACCAGCTCTGCGACGACCGGCACTCGCGCGCGGCGGGACTGCTTGGCCGCCGCGGTGACGGTCGACTCCCACTTGCGGCGGGCCTTGTCGCCACGCTCACCACGCCACTGGACGATGCTGCGCGACGCCTGCCAGGGGACCACCTCGTCGACCCCGAACTCGGTCGCCGCCTCGATGGCCTGGTCGTCACGGTCGCCCTTCGCCAGGGCCTGCACGAGGACGAACCGGGGCACGACCTCCGGCTCGCGGCACACCTCCAGGACGACCAGCTCGAGCTCTGCCTTGCCGGCCGCCTCGACCGTGCAGGTGACGCGCAGGCCGGCGCCGTCGGCAAGCATCACCCGCTCTCCGGGGGCGATCCGGCGGACGGTGGCTGCGTGCCGGCCCTCGGGACCATCGAGGACCACGCGCGTGCCCGCGGCAGCCTCGGCGAGGACGGCTGGTTCGACGAGGAACAGCGGCAGGGTCACGTCGGGCGGACCTGGCTACTTGGCCTTGAAGGCGTCGCGGAGCTTGCCGAACAGCCCAGGGTGGGCCGGGGACAACCGCCCTGCCGGGTGCTCCTCACCGCGTAGCGTGGCCAGCTGGCGAAGGAGCTCCTCCTGCTGCTCGTCCAAGCGGGTCGGGGTCTGCACGTTGGCGTGGATGATGAGGTCGCCGCGGCCGGTGCCGCGCAGGTGCGTGACCCCGAGGCCACGCAGCGTCATGGCGTCGCCGGGCTGCGTGCCGGCCTTGATCTCGAGCTCGTTGCTGCCGTCGAACGTGTCGAGCTTGACGGTGGTGCCGAGAGCGGCGGCGGTCATGGGCAGCTCGACGGTGCAGTGCAGGTCGTCCCCACGCCGCTGGAAGGTCTGGTGGGGGCGCACCGCCACCTCGACGTAGAGGTCGCCGGCGGGGCCCCCGCCCTGGCCGACCTCACCCTCGCCTGCGAGCTGGATGCGGGTGCCGGTGTCCACTCCGGCAGGCACCTTGATCTTGAGGGTTCGGCGGGTGCGGACCCGGCCGTCACCGGAGCACTCGAAGCACGGGCTGACGAGCACCTCGCCGTAGCCCTGGCAGGTGACGCAGGGACGGGTCGTCATCACCTGGCCGAGGAAGGAGCGCTGGACCTGCTGGATCTCACCGCGACCGCCGCACACGTCACACGTGCGGCGAGCGGTGCCCGGCTGGGCACCGTCACCGTGACAGGTGGAGCAGACCACGGCCGTCTCGATGGCGAGCTCCTTCTCGGCACCGAACACGGCGTCGCCGAGGTCGATGTCGAGCCGGATGAGGGCGTCCTGGCCACGTCGCTGCCGCGACCGCGGACCCCGCTGTGCCTGACCTGCCCCGGCGCCGAAGAAGGCGTCCATGATGTCGCTGAAGGAGAACCCCTGCCCGAACCCGGCAGCGCCGCCGGCATAGGGGTCCGACCCCATGTCGTAGGACCGGCGCTTGTCGGCGTCGGAGAGCACGTCATAGGCCTGCGACACCTTCTTGAACTGCTCCTCCGCCTCCGGGCTCGGGTTGACGTCCGGGTGCAGCGTGCGGGCCTTCTTGCGGTAGGCGCGCTTGATGTCGTCGGGGCTGGCGTCCCGGGACACACCCAGGTCCTGGTAGTAGTCGTTCAACGAATGTCCTTGGTGTCACCGGGGTGACGGTCGGTGGTACGAGGTCGGACGCGCGTCACTGCGCGAGGATTCGGGAGACGTAGGTCGCCACGGCCCGCACCGACGCCATCGTCGTGGGGTAGTCCATCCGGGTGGGGCCGAGGACGCCGAGACCGGCGACGAGCTCTGAGCCCGAGCCGTACTCGGTCGAGACGACCGAGGTCGACTGGAGCCCGGCGAACGGGTTCTCGTGGCCGATGCGCACCGAGACCGTGTCGGAGGTCTCGCGCGCGGTGCCCAGCAGCTTGAGCAGCACGACGTGCTGTTCGAGGGCCTCGAGGACCGGGCCGATGCTGAGCGGGAAGTCTGTGCCGACGCGCGCGAGGTTCGCCGTACCCGCGAGGACGACACGCTCCTCGCGCTCCTCGACGAGGGCGTCGTCGAGGGACCGCACGACGGCCCGCACCAGGTCACGGTCGCCCGGCTCGAACTCGTCGGCGAGGCTGGCCAGGGACGCCGCGGCGTCGACCAGCCGCTGCCCGACGGCGCGCGCGTTGACCTTGACCCGGACGAGCCCGAGGGTCGCCTCGCCGTCCTTGCTGGACAGGTCGTGGCTCGTCTCGATGATGCGTTGCTCGACGCGGCCGGTGTTGACGATGAGCACGACCATCAGGCGGGTCGGGCCCATCGCGACGAACTCGATGTGCCGCACTGTCGACCGGGTCAGCGACGGGTACTGCATGACGGCGACCTGCCGCGTCAGTGAGGCAAGCAGTCGGACCGTCCGGTCCACCACGTCGTCGAGGTCGACGGCGCCCTCGAGGAACTGGGCGATGGCGGCCCGCTCGGCCGCCGTCATGGGCTTGACCGAGCTCAACCGGTCGACGAACAGGCGGTAGCCGGCGTCGGTCGGCACCCGCCCGGCGCTGGTGTGCGGAGCCGCGATCAGGCCCTCTTCCTCCAGCGCCGCCATGTCGTTGCGCACGGTCGCGGCCGAGACCCCCAGCTGGTGCCGGTCCAGCAGGGCCTTGGAACCCACCGGCTCAGAGGTCTGGACGTAGTCCTGCACGATCGCGCGCAACACTGCGAGTCGACGTTCTTCACTCATCAGGCACCTCCTTCGACCGATCTGGCCCCGCTACGGACAGGCTGGCACTCAGGCTCAGCGAGTGCCAAGTCTACGTTGTTCCCGTGTCCTGACCGCACGGGCGGCGCGCCCGCGCAGCCAAGGCCCCGGGGCGGCATACCCTGCGTCGGTGTCCGACCGCTATGGCTCCGATGTCCTGTCCGGTGACTGGAAGGTCCCCCCGCGGGGCCGTTCCCGCGAGGTGGAGGCCGAGACCGGCCTGGTCGTCGAGGACGTCGAGACCGGCTGGTGCGGTGCGGTGGTCCGGGTCGAGAAGGCCGGCGGGATGCGCGTCGTGCACCTCGAGGACCGACGTGGCCGCACGAAGGGTTTCCCGATGGGTCCGGGTTTCCTGCTCGACGGCTCCCCCGTCATCCTGACGCCGCCCACTGCCGCGGCCCGTGCCCTGCTGGCCGACGCACGCGCCCTCGCCTCGCGCACCGCCTCCGGCTCACGGGCCGTCCACGGAGCGACCGCCCGGGTGGCCAGCGGCTCGCGGATCTTCGTCGAGGGCCGGCACGACGCCGAGCTGGTCGAGAAGGTCTGGGGCGCCGACCTGCGGGTCGAGGGCGTCGTCGTGGAGCTGCTCGACGGCGTGGACGACCTGGTCGCGGCGATCGCGGACTTCCAACCCGGCCCCGGCCGCCGGATGGGAGTCCTCGTCGACCACCTGCTGCCGGGCACCAAGGAGCACCGGGTGGTGCAGGACGCCGCGCGGGGACCGTATGCCGCGCACGTGCGTGTGCTGGGGCACCCGTACGTCGACGTGTGGCAGAGCGTGCGCCCGGAGCGGCTCGGGCTGTCGCAGTGGCCCGTCATCCCCCGTGGCCAGTCCTGGAAGCACGGCATCTGCGCGCACCTGGGCTGGGCGCACCACGACCAGGCCGACATCGCGCGGGCGTGGAAGCAGATCCTCGGGACCGTGCGCTCCTACGCCGACCTCGAGCCGACCCTGCTGGCCAGCGTCGAGGAGCTCATCGACTTCGTGACGGAGTCACGAGATGTCACAGGGTGACGGAGTCACGAGATGTCACAGGGTGAGCGAGCCGGGACACTGACGTCCTCGGCGACCCTTCCTCGGGGTCGACCCTGACCTGTCCCTGAACCTCCCCTGTCTACACCCCGAAAGGTGGACTTTCGGAGGTCGTCGTGCGTTTCACTGGGTGCAGACACCACGCAGACCCTCACCACGGAGAGACCCATGACCGACCAACCAGAGCAGCCGCAGTCGCAGGTGCCCCCACAGGCGCCCCCCGGCTACCAGCCGACGCCGCACCAGCCACAGGACCAGCCACAGGACCGGCCGCCGACCCAGCCCCCGCCGGCGGCCTACGGCGTGGCTCCCCGGCCGATGTCGCCCCAGGACGAGAAGACCTGGGCGACCCTCGTCCACATCGCCCCGTTCGTCGCGGCCATGGTGGGCTTCCCGTTCCTCGGCCCGCTCATCGTCTTCCTCGTGTTCAAGGACCGCGGGCCGTTCATCCGGTTCCACGCCGCGCAGGCGCTCAACTTCCAGATCGTCATCACGATCGCGCTGTGGGTCTTCGGGCTCCTCTCGTTCGTGCTGATCGGGATCCCCTTCTTCATCGCCACGGGCATCGCCTGGGTGGTCTTCTCGATCATCGCCGCGGTCAAGGCCAACCACGGCGAGTGGTACCGCTACCCCCTCACGCCCGAGCTGGTGAGGTGACCGAATAGCGGTCCGCGCAGTCCCAGGAAGTCAGCGCAGTCCCAGGAGCCGTCGCACGACGGTGTCCGCCAGCAAGCGGCCCTGCCTCGTCAGCACCACCCGCTGACGGCGCAGGGCCGCCTGCGCGTCCACGAGGCCGTCGGCGATCAGGCCGGCGACGGCGAGGCGCCCGTCGTCACGCAGGTCCGCGATCGGCAGACCGTCCACGAGCCGCACGCCGAGCAGCACTCGCTCGTCGTACCGCTGCTCGTCGGTCAGCGTCTCCCGCCCGTGAGCCGGGCTGAGCCCCTCGGCGACGCGGGCGGCATACGCGTTGGGGTGCTTGACGTTCCACCACCGCACTCCGCCCACATGGCTGTGGGCGCCCGGCCCGATCCCCCACCAGTTGCCGTCGGCCCAGTAGCCCTCGTTGTGGCGGCACCGCGCCTCCTCGCGCCGGGCCCAGTTGCTCACCTCGTACCAGGTGTAGCCCGCCGCGGCGAGGTGCTCGTCGGCGATCTCGTACTTGGCCGCCTCGTCGTCGTCTTCAGGAGCGGGCACCTGTCCGCGCCGTACCTGGGCCGCCAGCTTGGTGCCCTCCTCGACCACCAGGGCGTAGGCCGAGATGTGGTCGGGCTCCAGCGAGCTCGCCACAGCCAGGCTGGTCCGCCAGTCGTCGAGGGACTCGCCCGGGGTGCCGTAGATGAGGTCGAGGCTGACCTGGAGCCCGGCGGCGCGGGCGGCGTCGACCGCGCGTTCGACGTTGGCCGGGTCGTGGGTGCGCTCGAGGGTCTGCAGGACGTGCGGCACCGCCGACTGCATTCCGAGCGACACCCGGGTGAACCCTGCTTCGGCGAGGACGGCGAGCCCCGCGGGAGTCACCGAGTCGGGGTTGGCCTCGGTGGTCACCTCGGCGCCAGGAGCCAGCCCGAAACGGTCCCGTATGCCGTGCAGCATCCGGGCGAGGTCCTCCGCGGCCAGCATCGTCGGGGTCCCGCCGCCGACGAACACCGTGTCGACGGTCGGCACCTCGCCGAGCACGTCGACCGCGAACACCAGCTCACGCAGTGCGGCGTCCGCGAACGTGCCGATGCTGGCTCCGTCGACGCCGAGCTCGGTCAGCGTGTAGGTGTTGAAGTCGCAGTAGCCGCAGCGCACCGAGCAGAACGGTACGTGCAGGTAGATGCCGAACGGACGGTCCCCGAGAGCCTGGAGCGATGCCTCTGGGAGGAGCCCGTCCGACGGCGCGGGGTCACCGTCGGGCAGGGCGCTGGGCATGGCTCCATCCTCGCAGGCGACTCCCGCAGCCCGGACACGGCGTGTCTTGGGGACACGCCGGAGTGGACTCGAAATGGCCCCCGAAAGTCCCAGAAATTTCCGCTGAACCACTTGTGGCGCAGTCGTCCCTGGATTAGAAATAACCCACGCAATCGCTTCGGCGAGAGCGTCGATCAGGACCTCGGTCCTGACCGTCGAAGGCCTCGGAAACTCATACTTTCCGAGGCCTTCACCTATGTCCGGGATGCTCACGCGTAGGGTCGAGCAGGTGACCACCCCTCTCTGGATCGACCTCGACGGCGTCGTCAACATGCGTGATGTCGGAGGCCTTCCGACCACCGACGGTGGCCACGTCGCCACCGGACGACTGCTGCGGTCGGACAACCTCCAGGACCTCACCGACGCCGACATCGACGACCTCGTGGAGCGCATCGGCGTCACCGACATCGTCGACCTGCGCAGCAACGTCGAGGTGCAGATCGAGGGCCCGGGGCCGTTGCGTGCCCGGGACCTCACGCACCACCACCACTCACTCTTCCGCGACGACGTCCGGGAGGTGACGGCGGCGGAGGCGCTGGTCCTCCCCTGGTCCAAGGCTGCCCAAGCCGCTGCCGACGCCGAGCCGCGCCTCGACGACGACTACTGGGCCAGCCACTACCTCGGCTACCTCGCCCACCGGCCGGACTCGGTCAGCGCTGCCCTCCAGGTCGTCTCGCGCAGCCGCGGCGCGACGATCGTGCACTGCGCCGCAGGCAAGGACCGTACGGGCACCGTCGTCGGGCTGGCCCTGTCCGTGGCCGGCGTGAGCGACGAGGACGTCGTCGCCGACTACGTCGCCACGGGTGAGCGGATCGAGCGCGTCGTGGCCAGGTTGATGGCTCGCCCTGCCTACGGCGAGGTCCTGGCGGGACAGCCGATGGACCACCACCGTCCCAAGCCGGAGACGATGGAGCGGATCCTCAGCGTGCTGGCCGAGCGCTACGGCGGCGCCAGCGGCTGGCTGCGCACGCAGGGCTGGAGCGAGCACGAGGTGGACGCCCTGCGGGCGAGCCTGCGGGCCTGACCCGGCCCCGCGGCATACCGGGTCGTGGCGCTCGCCTGCGGCGGCTCAGCGAGCCGGCTTGTCGGTGACCCAGAGGCGGATGGTGCCCTGCACGACGGGGGTGCCGTCCCCGCGGACTCCCTTGACCCGCACGGGGATCTCCACATCGCCGTCGCGCGCCCAGTCGGCCGGGTCCGTCTCGGCGACGCAGGTGATGTCGGTGGTCGCCTTGGCGGTGTACTCCACCTCCATGCCCTTGGGGATCCACCGGCGCGTCGGCGGGATGGTCGCCTCCGCGAGGGCGCCCATGGCCGCCTCGAGGCCGTTGCAGATCGCGATGACGTGGACGGTGCCGATGTGGTTCTGCACGCGGTGACGCTTCTTGATGGTCAGCTCGGCACGGTTGGGTCCCAGCTCGACGAACCGGGGACGTGCGGTGCGGAAGTAGGGCGCAGCCTGTTCGAAGACGAGCGAGAAGAGACGCTTGCCCTGCGGGTATGCCGTGAGGCGCCGGTACATCGCGTAGGTGTCGACCATGCGCCGATGTTACCCGACGGTAACCCCGCGAAACGGCGAAGCGGCTACTTCTTCGTGACGGCGTCGTTGGACAACGCGGCGATGAAGGCCTCGGGCGGCACCTCGACGCTGCCGATGTTCTTCATCCGCTTCTTGCCGGCCTTCTGCTTCTCGAGCAGCTTGCGCTTGCGGCTGATGTCGCCGCCGTAGCACTTGGCGAGGACGTCCTTGCGGATCGCGCGGATGTTCTCGCGGGCGATGATGCGTGAGCCGATCGCAGCCTGGATGGGCACCTCGAACTGCTGGCGCGGGATGAGGTCCTTGAGCTTGCCGGCCATCATCACGCCGTAGGCGTAGGCCTTGTCCTTGTGGACGATCGAGCTGAAGGCGTCGACCGTCTCCCCCTGGAGCATGATGTCGACCTTGACCAGGTCGGCCACCTGGTCACCGTCGGGTTCGTAGTCGAGCGAGGCGTAGCCACGGGTGCGCGACTTGAGCTGGTCGAAGAAGTCGAAGACGATCTCGGCGAGCGGGAGCGTGTAGCGCATCTCGACGCGCTCCTCGGAGAGGTAGTCCATGCCGCGCAGGGTGCCGCGCTTCTGCTGGCACAGCTCCATGATCGCCCCGATGAACTCGCTCGGTGCCAGCACCGTGGCGCGCACGATCGGCTCGGTGACCGAGCTGACCTTGCCGTAGGGGAACTCGCTCGGGTTGGTGACCGTGAGCACCTTGCCGTCGTCCATCGTCACGTCGTAGACGACGTTGGGCAGGGTCGAGATGAGGTCGAGGTCGAACTCGCGCTCGAGCCGCTCGCGCACGATCTCGAGGTGCAGCATGCCGAGGAAGCCGATGCGGAAGCCGAAGCCCAGTGCGGCGGATGTCTCGGGCTCGTAGACCAGCGCGGCGTCGTTGAGCTTGAGCTTGTCGAGGGCGTCGCGCAGGTCGGGGTAGTCCGACCCGTCGATCGGGTAGAGACCCGAGAACACCATCGGCTTGGGGTCGCGGTAGCCGCCGAGCGCCTCCTTGGCGGGCTTGGCCGCGTTGGTGACGGTGTCGCCGACCTTGGACTGGCGCACGTCCTTCACGCCGGTGATGAGGTAGCCGACCTCTCCCACGCCGAGCCCCTTGGCCGGAGTGGGCTCGGGCGAGCTGACCCCGATCTCGAGCAGCTCGTGGGTGGCCTTGGTCGACATCATCGCGATCTTCTCGCGGGGGTTGAGGTTGCCGTCGATGACCCGGACGTAGGTGACCACACCGCGGTAGGTGTCGTAGACCGAGTCGAAGATCATCGCGCGGGCTGGCGCATCCGCGTCACCGGTGGGCGGCGGCAGCTGCCTGACGATCTCGTTGAGCAGCGGTTCGACGCCGACGCCGGTCTTGCCAGAGACGAGCAGGCAGTCCTCCGGCTCGCAGCCGATCAGGCCGGCCAGCTCCTCGGCGAACTTCTCCGGCTGGGCCGCGGGCAGGTCGATCTTGTTGAGCACCGGGATGATCGCGAGGTCGTTCTCCATGGCGAGGTAGAGGTTCGCGAGCGTCTGGGCCTCGATGCCCTGGGCAGCGTCGACGAGCAGGACCGCGCCCTCGCACGCGGCGAGCGACCGCGACACCTCGTAGGTGAAGTCGACGTGCCCGGGGGTGTCGATCATGTTGAGCGCGTAGGTCGTCCCGTCGAGCTCCCACGGCATGCGGACGGCCTGCGACTTGATCGTGATGCCGCGCTCGCGCTCGATGTCCATCTTGTCGAGGTACTGCGCGCGCATGTCGCGGCCGTCGACGACGCCGGTGACCTGGAGCATCCGGTCGGCCAGCGTCGACTTGCCGTGGTCGATGTGGGCGATGATGCTGAAGTTCCGGATCAGGTCCGGCGGCGTTGCGTGCGGCTGCAGCGCGGTGCGGGCCATCGGGGACACGGGTGCTTCAAACCTCACGGGGCATCGGGAGAACGGAACGGCCCATCCTCCCATGCAACGGGGTATGCCGGTGACGCGCCGTCAGCTCGTGGCTGCCGGCGCGCCTGTCCTCGCCGCCTGGCTCGACTGGCGCCGGTTGGTCGATCGCTGCAGGAGGGCCGACCACAGGGCGATGCCGATCCCGGCCACGGCCAGCATGCCGCCGACCCTGGACGGCCATTCGTAGCCCAGACCCGCCGAGAGCACGATCGACCCGAGCCAGGCCCCGAGGGCGTTGGCGATGTTGAGGGTCGAGTGGTTGAGGGCGGCCGCGAGGGCCTGGCCCTCGTGGGCGACGTCCATCAGCCGGGTCTGCAGCATCGGGACGAGGATGCTGGGCAGCAGCCCGAGCACGAAGACGGCGATCAGGCCGGACCACTTCGCCGCCTGAACGGCCGGGCCGAACAGGAACAGCATGACGGCGATCGCCACCAGGAGGACGGTGATCCCCCGGAGCAGGCCGAGGCGGGACACCGGACCCGAGAGGAGCGCTCCGACCGTCATGCCCACGCCGTAGAGCGCGAGGATCAGCGGGATGGTCGCGCGGCCGAAGCCGCCGAGCTCGGTCATCGTCGGTGAGATGTAGGAGAACGTGGAGAACATGCCGCCGAAGCCGACGGTGCCGATCCCCAGCGCCAGCCACACCTGTGGCCGCTTCAGGGCAGACAGCTCCGAACGCATGCTCACCCCGCCGTCGGGCGGGCAGAACGGCACCCAGCGCCACACCGCGAGGACGGTGACCAGGGCGATCACTCCCACCGCGGCATACGGCCACTGCCAGCCATAGCTCTGGCCGATCCGTGTCGTGACGGGCACACCCACGATGTTGGCCACCGTGAGTCCCGTGATCATCATCGACACCGCCCAGGTGCGACGGTGGGCTGGCACCATCGACGCCGCGACCAGCGACCCGACCCCGAAGTACGCGCCGTGCGGCAGTCCCGACAGGAACCGCGCCGCCATGAGCAGCCCGTAGCTGCTCGCGAAGGCGGACATCACGTTCGCCACGGCGAAGGCCCCCATCAGCCAGAGCAGCAGCTGTTTGCGGGGCATCTTCGTGCCCAGGGTCGCCAGGACCGGAGCGCCCACGACCACGCCCGCGGCATAGGCGGACACGATGTGGCCAGCCGTCGGGATGTCGACATCGACCCCGGCCGCCACCTCGGGGAGCAACCCCATCGTCACGAACTCGGTGGTACCGATGGCGAACCCACCGACGGCCAGCGCCAGCAGGGCGAGGTTCACGTGCGCGGGGCGGACCGTGGGCTCGTCGAGCTCTGTCTGCGCGGAGAGGGTGGCGTCGGTCACGGGAATGCAACGACAGCAGGTCGGCCGGTCATTCCTCCATGGTGCGCCCCTGTGGCGGGTTGGGTGCGGATCGCCCAGCCGTCGAGACATAGCATCGGACGCGACCGACACAGCATCGAGGGGACCATGGCCGAACAGATCCGGTACGCCCACCCGCCAGGGGCACCGCAGCCCGCCGGCGAGGCGCCGCTGCTCCCCCCTGCCCCACCCGGGTACCGCCAGCACGTGCGGTCCCACCTGCGACACCCCCTCGAGAACCTTTGCCTGGTGGTCGTGATCCTCGGGTCGTTGCTCGTGTGGGCCGTGTCGGGCTACGAGGTGGCCTCGGCCATCATCGACCGTCGGGAGCCCGATCCCTATGCCGTGTTCTTCCTGGCGGCACCGCTGCTCATCTACTTCCTGCGTGGCCAGCTCTACGCGAGCCTGCGCCTGTCCGGCGTGAAGATCTCGCCGACGCAGTACCCCGAGGCACACCAGATGCTGCTCGACGCCTGCGCGCACTACGGTCTGCCGAAGGTGCCCGACGCGTACGTCGTCCTGGGCAACGGCATGATCAACGCCGCCGCCTCCGGGCACGGGTACCGCCGGTTCATCTTCGTCTACAGCGACCTGTTCGAGATCGGCGGGCAGGCACGGAACCCGGACGCGCTGCGGTTCATCATCGGGCACGAGGTGGGCCACATCGCCGCGGGCCACACGAGCTACTGGCGGATCCTGGCCATCAGCGGGGCACAGTGGATCCCGTTCGTCGGGTCGACGCTGAGCCGCAGTCAGGAGTACACCGCCGACAACTTCGGGTACTCCCTCGTCCCCCACGGCAGCGCCGGGGCGATGGCGACGCTCGCCGCCGGCAAGTACCTCAACCGCACGGTCGACGTGAACGCGCTGGCCGACCGGGCCACCACGGAGAAGGGCTTCTTCGTCTGGGTGGTCAACGCGTTGGCGTCGCACCCGGTCCTGGTCTGGCGCTCCCACGCCCTGCGCGACCGCCGCCGTCCGGGCCGGCTGCTGTGGAGGCCCAAGGACCGCCCGTGACCGATGAGGTCGACTACCGGCACACCTCCGTGCGACCGGCCTTCGCAGCGCTGCCACCGGAGGTGCGCGACGGCATCGCGACCGTGGCCGGGTCGCCGGTCGAGGTCGCCTCCCCACCAGTGACCACGGGTTTCACCGGCGCGTATGCCGGGTTGCTGGGCCTGCGCGACGGTCGCCGAGTCTTTGCCAAGGCTGCCGGGCCCTCGGCGCCCTTCGCCCTGCAGGCCATTCCGCGCGAGGCGCGCATCCTGCGGCTCCTCGCGGGCCGGGTGACCGCGCCGCAGCTGGTAGGGGCTACTTCGACCGGGGACTGGGAACTGGTCGTCCTCGAAGCCATCGACGGTGACATGCCCGGGACGCCGTGGACCCAGCGCGATGCCGAGGCGGCGCACGCCGCGTGCATCGAGCTCGCCCAGATGGACCCTTCGGTCGTGGCCGGGCTGACCGACGCCTCCCTGGCGCTCGACGTCGGCGGCGACGCCGCGTCGTTGGCGTGCCTGGACGACCTGGCGAACGGCGCGCGGTCGTGGCCGGACGGCATACCGCCACTGCCATCCGAGCGGGCGGCCGAGGTGGCCGGCCTCGGACGGCTGGCCAGCGAGGCCCTCGTCGGAGATCGCTTGGTGCACAGTGACCTGAGGCCGGACAACATGCTCATCACCCCGCAGGGCCGGGCGCGTCTGCTCGACTGGAACTGGGTCGCGCGTGGGCCTGCGTGGTGCGACTTCGTCGGGCTCCTGCCGTTGATGGCGCACCACGGTCTCGACGTCGACGGGATGGTCCAGCGGTCGCCGCTTCTCGACGATGTCGACCCGGAGGCCGTCGATGCCTTCCTCGCGGTCATCGTGGGCTACATGGTCGACGCGTGCGTGAAGCCGACGTTTCCCGGCTCGCTCAGCGCCGTCCGCGACCACCAACGTCAGATGGCGCGAACCTTTCTCGCCCTGCTGGGAGCGCGCCGAGGCTGGTCCTGACCGGCGCCTTCGGACCTGGCCGAACCAGCCGTGGTGTCGGGCGATCGTCAGTACCCTCGGGCCGATGGGGAACTCGACGCAGACCACGGCCAGGACCAACCAGGGGTGGCTCGGGCGACTGTGGCGATGGGTCACCGGCGCCTACCCGGGAGACTTCGTCGGCACCCCCGCGATGGAGTACTCCCCCGTCCCCGATGGGAGGCCGGATCCGGGTGAGATCGTGTGGACCTGGGTGCCGTTCGAGGACAACCACCGCGAGGGCAAGGACCGTCCCGTCCTGCTGATCGGGCGGGACGGGCGCTGGCTGCTCGGCGTCATGCTGACCACCAAGCTGCGCGGCGACTCAGAGCGAAGTCGGCGTGCGGCGCCGAACCGCGTGAGCATCGGTGTGGGTGCCTGGGACCGGCAACGGCGGCCCAGTGAGGTGAAGGTGGACCGGATCATCCGCGTGAAACCCAGCGGCATCCGGCGCGAGGGCGCAGCCATCGACGCGGCACGCTTCGCCCTGGTCGCCGAGGCGATTCGCGCTGTCGGAGGGTCCCGGTAGAGTCGAACGCATGTTCGATGCGTCCGTGACTTCCAGCGAGCTCCAAGGGGAGCTGGCCCGGTTGCGCGCGGATGGGCGTGACCGGTCCTTGGGTGAGCTGGTGGACCTGGCGGGTGAGTGCCAGTCGGTGATCAACCAGGCTGCGGCGTTGCAGATGCTGGCGATGGCGCACGTGGCGGCGATCGAGGACGTGGTCCTGGAGGACGGGACGATGGTGGAGCAGCACCGCGGGTTGGGGCACGAGCGCTTGGACGCGCCGGCCCTGGTCAGTGACCAGCTGGGGGTCAGCGACGCGGTCGCCGGCAGCCGCCTCGGCGCGGCCGTGGACCTGGTGACACGGGTGCCGGGGGTGTTCGCGGCCATGGGTGAGGGCCGCCTCGACGAGTACCGCGCCCGGGTCGTGGGTGAGGAGCTGCGGGACGCTGCGCCCGAGACCTGTGCCCTGGTGGTCGCGCGGATCGCCGACGGCCTCGGTTCGGAGCCGGCGGCGGCGCTGCGGCGGCGGGTGCGCCGCGTCCTGGGGGCGGTGGACCCGGACCTGGTGCGGGCCAAGGCGTCTCGGGCGCGGTCCGAGCGGAGCCTGCGCCGCTGGCCCGGGGACGAGCCCGGGGTGGACACCTGGATGGGCAGCTTCCCGGCCGAGATGTCGCGCAGTGGGTGGGCGGTGGTAGACGGGCTTGCGCGCGAGTACGTCCGCGGCGGCAGGGCGACAGGGGTGGAGCAGGCCCGCGCGGATGCGTTGATGGACCTGATCCATTCCCGCGCCACCGGCACGTTCGTCGTGCAGCTCGCCGTCCCCGCCGACCAGCTCGCCGGGCCGGACCAGCTGACCGCGCAGGACCAGCTGACCGCGCCGGACCAGCTGACCGCGCCGGACCAGCGCACGGCGACGCCTCACGAGTCCGTTGGCGACACGGCGCCCACCACGATCAGGCAGATGGCGGAGCCCCGCGGCAAGACGGTGCCGACCGAAGCAGGACCGGCGGTGGAGGCAGTTGCCGGGAGCGCAGCAGGTGCACGTGACGCCGACACGCTGGTGACGGTGGCTGGGTTGGGGATGCCGGGCACCACCCAGGTGCTGAGGTCGTGGCTCGACACCCTCGGGGACGCTGCTGACTCCCATCTCGACACCACGAGCCACACCACGAGCGACTCCACCAGCGACACCACGAGCCACACCACGAGCGACTCCACGAGCGACTCCACGAGCGACTGCGCTAGCGACTCCACCAGCGACACCACGAGCGACACATCGAGCGACGGGGCGGCAGGCATCGCACCGACCGTGCGCCACGAGGTGGTCGCCTGCGACGCCACGACCGGTGCCCTGTTGGCCGCGGCCACCGACCCCGACAGGACTGGTCGACAGCGTCTCACCGAGTCCAAGGCCTACCGTCCACCAGCGGCGCTGGTCGACCTGGTCAGAGCCCGGGATGGGCAGTGCCGCTTCCCCGGCTGCTCGGTCAACGCCCGCTTCTGCGACCTCGACCACGTCCGACCCTGGCCACTGGGGCCGACCGATGCGGCCAACCTGATGTGCCTGTGCCGCCGACACCACCGCATCAAGCAGACCGTCCGATGGCGGGTCCGCATCGAGCCCAACGCCACCGTCACCTGGACCGACCCGACCGGCAGGGTGCGCTCGACCCTCCCCACCGACTTCCTGCAACGCCTCGACGGCGAGCCACCGGCGCGAGTCACCCTGCCCAAGGGAGTCGGAGGGCCCGAGCGACGAGGGCCCGAAGCCGAGGCCGTGGGGCCGGTCGACGCGCCCGGAGTGCTCTGGTCGGTGTGGGAGGAAGAACTCGCCCACGAGCTGAGCCGGGCCGAACGCCACGGCAACAGACGGCGGGTCGTGCCCGACCGTGCCGAGGGGCTCGCCACCCAGCTGACCACTGGACGGGTCGGCTTCACCCTCGACCGCGCCTACGCGCCCGGCTGCCCGGGTCGGTGGTTGCGCCGACCGGCGAGTCTCGGAGGCGACCCACCGTTCTGAGCCGGGATAGCGTGACGCCCATGGCATCGGAACCGGCCTCCCTGCGATCACGCCTGGCCCGTCTCTGGCGACGAGCATCAACATCCGCCCGCGACGCGGCCTCGCCGACCCGCGACGCGGCCTCGCCGACCCGCGACGCGGCCATGTCGACCCGCGACACACAGCGTCCCGCGCGAGGCACCACGACTTCCCCGGCCAGTGCCGCGCATCAACGAGCAGCCACCGGCTATCCCGGCGACTTCACCGGCACGCCGACCCTCGACTACGCGCCCAAGCCTGACGGCGAGCCCGACCCGGGCGAGATCGTCTGGACCTGGGTGCCCTACGAGGAGGACCACCGCCAGGGCAAGGACCGACCGGTGCTGGTCATCGGTCGCGACGGCGCGTGGCTGCTGGCTCTCATGCTGACCAGCAAGGACCACGACCGTGACCACGAGCAGGAAGCCCGACATGGTCGGTACTGGCAGGACATCGGCTCGGGCGACTGGGACCGCCAGGGCCGTCCCAGCGAGGTCCGGGTGGATCGCATCCTGCGCGTGGACTCCTCCGCTGTGCGACGCGAGGGCGCGGTGCTCGACCGCGACCGGTTCGACCAGGTCGCGGCGGCCGTCCGCGCCGCGAGCTGACCGAGCCGCGAGCTGACCGAGCCGCGAGCTGAGCTCAGCCCCGCGGCATACCCGCTGCGGTGCCGCTGCCGGAGGGGCATGGCCGGAGGGGCATGGCCGGAGGGGCATGGCCCGAGGACAACGCGAAGGGCCGGTCACCCGTAGGTGACCGGCCCTTCGTGAGGTGTGCCGTGGAAGGCGACTCGCGTCAGAGCGAGGCGGCCTTCTTCGCCATGGCCGACTTCTTGTTGGCGGCCTGGTTGGCGTGGATGACACCCTTGCTCGCGGCCTTGTCGAGCTTCTTGCTCGCGGTCGCGAGAGCGTCATTCGCCGCAGAGGCGTCGCCGGAGTCGACGGCTGCCTGGAACTTGCGGATCCAGGTCTTGAGCTCGCTCTTGACGGCCTTGTTGCGCTCGGTCGCCGTGCGGTTCGTCTTGATCCGCTTGAGCTGGGACTTGATGTTTGCCACAGGTGTGTCTCTCTTGGTTGGTCGGTGGTTGCCGTTAGAGGGCGGCAGAAGTCTCTCGGGACCAGGCTGGTGGGGCGCCTGTGGTTGAGAGGCTCTGGATGGTGCTGCATGCGCGCACGACCATGCGCGCACGCGAGGGGCAAATCTACCAGCGAGGAGCCCACTCCCCCAAAACGTGGGTATGCCGCGTGCTCCCGACGCGGTCAGGTCGCGCCTGGGTGCTCACCGGCCGCTGCGGGCCTGCGTGATCGTGAGGACGGCGCGTTCGACGGCGTAGACCGGGTCGCGGCCACCGCCCTTGACCTCGAAGTCGGCGTTTGCGACTGCCTGGATCGCGTCGGCGAGCCCCTCGGGCCCCCACCCGGACAACCCGCGCCGGGCCTTGTCCACCTGCCACGGGGCCATGCCGAGGTCGCGCGCCACATCCGCCGATCGCCCACGACCAGCTGCGCCCACCTTGACGAGCTGGCGCAGCTGTTGGGCGAGCACGGCCACGATCGGCACCGGGTCGACCCCCGTGGCGATGGCGTGGCGCAGCAGCCGGAGCGCCTCGCCGGCGTTGCCCGCGACAGCGGCGTCGGCCACCTTGAAGCCGGTCGCCTCGACCTTGCCTCCGTGGTACCTGGCGACCAGGTCCTCGTCGATGGTGCCGGTGGTGTCGGCGACGAGCTGCTGGCACGCGGAGGCGAGCTCGCGCACGTCCTTGCCGATGGCCTCGATCAGTGCGCGCACGGCATCGGGGGTGACGCGGCGCCCCGCCCGACGGAACTCGTGCATGGCGAAGTCGGTCTTGTCACGGTCGGTCTTGATGGCAGGAGCCTCGAGCACGCGCGCCTGCGACTTCTTGAGGAGGTCCAGGACCTTCTTGCCACGCTGCCCCGACTTGTGGGTGACCACCAGGGTCACCTCGGCGTCGGGGGCGGCGAGGAAGGCGAGCAGGTCTTCCTGGAGCTCGTCCGGCGCCTCGTCGAGGTCCTGGACGACGATGCACTTCTCGCCCCCGAACAGCGACGGGCTGGCATGCATGCCGAGCGCGCCCGCCTCGTAGGTCTCGGCGGCCAACCGGATGACCTCGAGCTCGGGAGCAGAGGCCCGGAGCTCGTCGAGGGTGGTGCTGAGCGCACGGTCGGCGATGACGGCCTCGGGTCCGCTGATGAGGACGAGAGGGGGCACGGTGCGCGTCGCGGTGGCGGTCACGGGGACAGCCTCCCATGCGCCGGGGACAGCCTCAGCCGCCCGGACAGTAGGCCTCACCCGCGGGGAGCCCCGGGTGGACCGGACCCTCACGGTCGCTCACCGAGCCCCCACCACTGCGTCCCGCGCGGACAGCGATCACCTCGGCCAGGATCGCCACCGCAATCTCCCCCGGTGCGTTGGCCCCGATGTCGAGCCCGATGGGCGCATGCACCGTGGCGAGCTCGTCAGGCGTCACGCCGTGGTCCAGCAACCAGCCGCGCCGCCGCTCCTGCGTCCGGCGCGAACCCATGCCCCCGATGTATGCGGTGCCGGCCCCCAGACCCGCCGCGATGGCGGGGCCGTCCACGTCGTCGTGATGGCTCGTCACGACGAGCGCGTCCACTCCCTCGGGGACGGAGGGATCGTCGCTCGACAGGGTCACCGACCAGCCGAGCGGGGTGGCGAGGGCGACGAGTGCCTCGGCCACGGGCCCGGCTCCGACGATGTGCAGGGTGCAGGAATCCGCCATCCCGTCAGTATCGCCCTACTCGAAGGCGAGGGTGGCGGCTCCGGAAGCCTCCAGGCCGAGGCCCTTGAGGCGGGATGCGACGACATCGGCGGGCAGCTCCAGGCTCTCGGCGAGCTCGTCGACGGACAACCCGAGCTCGATCCCGTCGCGCAGCTCCTCGTCGGACTCGGCCGTCCAGGCGTGGCCGCCGGTCACCGCGGTGCGCGTCGACTCTGCGGGTGGCGGCGAGTCGGCCACCGGTCGAGGATGCTCCGCCACGTCCTCCCCCGTGGCCCCCATGGACGGGCCGACCAGCGCGCCGGTGATGCCGCGGAGGGCCGGCTCGTGCACCTGCACCGGAGGCGCCGCCGTCTCGTCGAGCCGCCTCAGCGCCGCCAACACCCGCTCGCGGTCGGTGGTCGGCCAGAACGGAGGCAGCGAACGCTGGAGGAACCCGGCATACCGAGCAGTCATCATGCGGGAGTCCAGGAAGGCGACGACGCCACGGTCGTCGGCGCGGCGGATGAGGCGCCCCGCCCCCTGCGAGAGGCGTAGCGCGGCGTGGGTCGCCGACACGGCCATGAAGCCGTTGCCCCCCATCCGGGCGATGGCCTGTGAACGCGCCGACGAGAGGGGGTCGTCGGGGCGCGGGAAAGGGATGCGGTCGATGATGACGAGCTGGCAGGCCGAGCCGGGCACGTCGACGCCCTGCCAGAGGGTAAGGGTGCCGAACAGGCAGGTCTGCGGGTCTCGTGCGAACTGTCGCACGAGGGTCGTGATCTGGTCCTCGCCCTGGCACAGGAAGCCGATGTCGCCGTCGAACCTCTCCCGCATCGCCTCGGTGGCCTCCTTGGCCGCGCGCATCGAGGAGAACAGGCCGAGGGTCCGCCCACCGGCCGCCCTGACCAGCGCCTCGATCTCGTCGAGCGTCTGCTCGCTCAGGCCGTCGCGTCCCGGTGCAGGAAGGTGTTGCGCCACATAGGCAATCGCCTGCTGGGGGTAGTCGAAGGGGCTGCCGACATCGAGTCCGCGCCATTCCGGCGCGCCCTCGCCCCGCAGGCCCATCGTGCCGGCAACGGCGTCGAACGTCCCGCCCAGCTCGAGCGTCGCCGACGTCATCACGACAGTGCGGTCGCCAAAAACCTTGTCGCGCAACAGCATCGCCACACTCATGGGCGCCACACGCAACACCGAGCCGCGTCGCTGGTCGCGACTCACCCACACGACGTCGAGGTCGCGCTGCTCGAGGACGCGCGATGAGTTCTCGAACATCTCGTCGATGGCGGCCTGCGCCACCTTGCGGGCACCGTCCGGCTCGACGCCCTTCTCCGGCTTGAGCTCGGACTGCACCTGCCTCGTCGTGTCCCTCACCCTCGCGAGCGCGAGCGACAGCGAGTCGGGTATGCCGTTCAGCTTGCCTTCGGGGAGCTGGTCGAGGACCCCCTGGAGGAAGACCGAGGCGTCGTCGACGGCGTCGGTGGACTCGGCGAGGCGTGCGGCTCGCTTGGCCGCGGCCGCGACCATCGAGGGCGTGATCTCGTCGGTGATCGTGGACGTGACCCGGTCGACCAGCTCGTGCGCCTCGTCCACGATGAGCAGGTCGTGCTCGGGCAGCATCTGGCGCCCTTCGAAGGAGTCGATCGCCATGAACGAGTGGTTGGTGACGATGACGTCGCAGTCCTTGGCCGCGTCGCGCGAGCGCTCGACGAAGCAGTCGGCGAACGCCGGGCACTTGCTGCCCATGCACTCGTGGGCGCTGACCGAGACCTGTCGCCACGCCCGCTCACTCACCCCGGGCACCAGCTCGTCGCGGTCGCCGGACTCGGTGGTGTCGGCCCACTCGCGCAGCCGCACCACTTCCTGGCCCAGGCGCGAGGCCGCGCGGTCGACCTCGGCGACCTCGAACAGCCCTTCCTCGTCGTCAGGGAAGCCACCCTCGAGCTTGTGGGCGCACAGGTAGTTGCGACGGCCCTTGACCAGCCCGTAGGTGGGTCGCTTCCCGAGCAGGGGTGCGATGGACTCGGCCAGCCGCGGCATGTCGCGGTCGACGATCTGCGCCTGCAGCGCGAGCGTCGCGGTGGCGACGACAGCGGGCTTGCCGGTCTTCTGGGCATGCATGACGGCCGGGATGAGGTAGGCGAGCGACTTGCCCGTGCCGGTGCCCGCCTGCACGAGGAGGTGCTCGTCCCTGGCCACGGCGTCCTCGACGGCGTGCGCCATCTCGACCTGGCCAGGACGCTCGACCCCACCGACTCCCTGGACGGCGGCGTGCAGGAGGTCGTCGAGACTGGCCATTGGGTCAGCGTATGCCGTGCGCCGGCTCGATCCGTCGCCTGTCCCCACCCCTCGCAGCTGACAGCCGTGACCCCGGCGCCGCGGGCGCCGGGGTCACAGTGGTCGGTTCCGGGTCAGGTCACCTCTCGTCCACCCAGGCGGGTGCCGGAACCCCGTTGCCCGTCAGGTTGTCGCACCCGACGAACTGGCTGTCCACGCGCTGGATGGCGCAGAAGTAGGTGACCGTCGGCTCCAGAGGCGCGGGGCCGGCGTCCTGGCGGGCGGCGGCCGGGAGCGTGCCCAGTGCGACGAGGAGTGCTGTGGCGGTGATCATGGGGAGAATCCGCCGGGTCTGCTGGATGGTGTTCACGGTGTGCTCCTGGTGCTGAGAGGTGTGTGGTGCTGACCCCTCCACGGTCCGGCCGGGAGGCCCTGACCCACATCGGGTGCACCCCCTCAGAAGCACCGCCGAAACCCCTCAAATAACGGGTGTCGGCCCGACGGGCACAGGAACACACTGGGGACGTGCCCCCTGCGGACCCGCTCTCGAGCGACGGCTTCGTCGGCCGCTCCGGCGAGCTCGACGAGCTCGCCGCGGCCCTGGCATCGGCACGGGCGGGCCACGGGCGTGCCGTGCTCGTTCTGGGCGAAGCGGGGGTCGGCAAGACCAGGCTGGCGCAGCAGGCCTGCGCGCTGGCCCGGGACTTCCTCGTCCTCACCGGCGCCTGCCTGCCGCTGTCCTCGATGAGCGTTCCCCTCCTGCCGCTGCGCGCAGCGGTGGGTGGGCTCCCTGCCGAGCAGCGACCCGCCCTGCGGCGTGCTGCCGGTGTCGAGGCCG
This sequence comes from Pedococcus sp. P2_F6, assembly GCF_056403675.1. NCBI lineage: Bacteria > Bacillati > Actinomycetota > Actinomycetes > Micrococcales > Intrasporangiaceae > Pedococcus > Pedococcus sp. P2_F6. The sequence goes on along the minus strand of NZ_JBFUEZ010000001.1, from coordinate 145,772 downwards.
CTGAGGAGTTCGACCGGTGGCTCGAGGACCGCTGCACCCAGGGTCCGGTCGCCCTCGTGGTCGACGACCTGCAGTGGGCCGATCCCGCCACGCTCGACGTGCTGATGTGGGTGCTGGCCGGGCTGACCACCCGCCGCCTGGCCTTGCTGGTGACGGTGCGCCGCGGGGAGGCGGGTCCCGGCCATCCGCTGCAGCGCTGGTTGGCCGACGTGCGGCGCCTCCCGGGGTTCGTCGAGATGTCCCTCGGACCGCTCGACCTCGAGGAGACCCGCGCCCAGCTCACGGGTGTGCTGGGTGAGGTGCCGCACGACACCCTCGTGCGAGAGGTGTACCGCCGCACTGGAGGCAACTCCTACCTGAACCGACTGCTCGTCCAGGGCCTCTCCCCCACCGCGTCTGCGCTCGGGCCCAGCCTCCCGGAGGACCTCTCCTCAGCGGTCCTGCGTGCCTGGCACCGGCTGGACACCCCGGCTCGCGAGCTCGCCCGGGTTCTCGCCGTCCAGGGCCGGGTCGCGGGCGACGGTGCACTGGACCGCGTGGCCGCCCTGGCCGGCGTGACCGACCTGCGCTCCGCACTGCGCGACTGCGTGGACGGCAACCTTCTCGAAGCCGACGGGAGAGGCGGTTACTGGTTCCACCACCCCCTCCAGGCAGAGGCCTTGGCGGGCAGTCTTGGCCGGTTGGAACGCGAACACCTCCATGCCGCCTTTGCCGGGGCCCTCGAGCAGGATCTTGCCTCGGCTGTGGCCGGCGCAGTGTCGGCGGACGAGTCGACCCTCGAGACCCTCAGCCTCATCGCCGACCACCACCGCCAGGCAGGTCATGCCAGCGAGTCGTACGCCGTGGGGCTCCGCGCGGCCGAGCTGGCCCAGGACCTGGGCGCCACGACCATGCAGGTGAGGCTGCTGCGGCGCGCCCTCGAGGTCAGTGAGCAGCTCGACGGCAGTGCCCCGCAACCGGCTACCGCCCTGTGGGAGCGGCTGCGTCTGGCGGCCGAGTCCGTCGGTGACTTCGAGGAGGAGCTCCACGCGGTCGAGGCCCTGCTGAGCAGGCTCGACGAGGGACAGGAACCGCTCGCCGTGGCCGAGCTCCTGGTGCGCCGACAGCACCTGCGGTTCATGACCGGCCGCGGCTTCCTCGACCCCGCCGAGATGCGACGGGCCGTCGAGCTCGCGGGACACGAGCCCGAGTCATGGCAGCACGCGCTCGCCCTCGCCGAGCTGGCGCACGCCGCTCTGTGGCAGGACGACGCCTCCTCCCCTCAGCTCGCCACGGCTGCGCTGGAGCGTGCCCGAGCCTGCGGCAACCCCCGCGCGCTGACCTATGCCCTGACAGCCAACGCCATGCTGGCGGTGCACGAAGATCGTCCGGACGACGGGCAGCGGCTGGGACGCGACGCCGTCCAGGCGGCCGTCGAGGCCCGGGACGGGTTTGCGTTCGTGCACGCGACGCTGTGGGAGGCGAACTCCGTCGAGGGACCGATCAGCCCCGAGTGGATTGCCATGGTCGGTCGGCGCCGGGCCGAGCTCGCCGACCTGGGGATGCCGCACCCGGTGATGGCGTGGCTGGCGTGCAACGAGGCTTTCGGCCAACTCCACGCCGGCAACCTGGAGGCCTGCTCACAGCTGCTCCGGATGGCCCTGGGGTCCACACCGGGAACGCTCGCCGACGTCCAGACCCGCCTGAGCGCCGCCTGGATGGCAGCAATCCAGGGCCAGACGCACGAGGCAGAGGGTCACCTGGCCCGCGCGGACGAGTTGTTCGCCGAGACGTCGACCTTCCTGGCCTTCGAGTTCGACGCCGTCCGAGCCATGGTGCTGCTCTCGGGCGGGCACCTCCGCGCCGCGCTCGATGCGGCCTTGACGAGCGCGATGAACCAGGGGGCACCCGCCACCATGTGTGAGTGGCTGCTACCCCTCGCCGCACGGGCTCTCGCCGACCTGGTGCAGCAGGAGCGCGACACCGGTTCCGACCCTGCGGGTCTCCTTGCCGAGCTCGATGCACTCACAGCCAGGTTCCCGGAGACCCTCGCCGAGATGGGCGGGATGAGTCGCTTCTACGAGCGGCAGCTGGCCGGTCTCGGGGCGATGTACCACGCGGAGGTTGCCCGCGCCCGTCAGGCCGCTGACGAGCCCTTCCTGTGGGAGCAGGCGTCGAACGCCCTTCACCAGCTGCTGCCCTGGGAGGAGTGCTACTCGCTGTGGCGGCAGGCGGGATCGCTGTTGCTCGCAAGCCATGGCAGTCGCGACGACGGTGTCGACGCGCTGCGCCGCTCGTACGCCCTGGCCCGGACGCTGGGCGCGCAGCCCATCATCGCGGAGCTCGAGGCGCTGGCCCGGGGCACCCACGTCCGCCTCGCCGACCCGGTCACCAGCGGTCCAGCCACCGGGGACGCACGCCAGGTCGGCCTCACGGCGCGCGAGACGGAGATCCTCGGACACATCGTGGCCGGTCGCACCTACGGCGAGATCGCCAGGTCCCTCGTGGTCAGCGAGAAGACCGTCAGTTCGCACGTCAGCCACCTGCTGAGCAAGACGGGGTGCGCCAACCGCGTCGACCTCGCGCGCTGGGCCACGCGCACGTAAGCCACCGGCATACTCGATGGTGGAGCCGGGCGTGGCCGCGGACCGGACCACGCCCTGCGAGGATGGCGGCGATGACTGTTGACCACGCGAGCCCCGAGGCCGCGAGCCCACCACTGCTCACCGACCTCCTCCCGGCCGGGGTCGCGGAGCCGGACGACGTGTATGCCGCGTTCGACGGTTGGGCGCGCGACCGTGGGCTGCCGCTGTATCCGCACCAGGACGAGGCCCTGCTCGCCGTCCTGGCCGGGGAGAACGTCGTCCTGTCCACGCCGACGGGCTCGGGCAAGTCGCTCGTCGCCACGGGAGCACACCTGGCCGCGCTGGCCACCGATCGGGTGAGCTTCTACACCGCCCCCATCAAGGCGCTGGTGAGCGAGAAGTTCTTCGCGTTGTGCGAGATCTTCGGCGCGTCAGAGGTCGGCATGCTCACGGGCGATGCCTCCGTGAACCCCGACGCGCCGATCATCTGCTGTACCGCCGAGATCCTGGCCAACCTCGCCCTGCGCGAGGGAGCCGACGCCGACGTGGGTCTGGTCATCATGGACGAGTTCCACTTCTACGCCGAGCCCGACCGGGGCTGGGCCTGGCAGGTGCCCCTGCTCGAGCTGCCGCAGGCGCAGTTCGTCCTGATGTCCGCGACCCTGGGCGACCTCACCGACCTCGCCGAGGACCTGACCCGCCGCAACGGCCGGGCGACGACCATGGTCACCGGCACCGAACGACCCGTGCCCCTGAGCTTCACCTGGGCCCTGACTCCGCTCTCCGAGACGATCGAGGAGCTGCTCACCACCCACCAGTCCCCCGTCTACATCGTCCACTTCACCCAGGCAGCGGCGCTCGAGCAGGCCCAGGCACTGCTGTCGCTCAGGGGCACCGTCAAGGCGGACAAGGCCGCGATTGCCGAGCGCATCGGCGGGTTCCGGTTCACCGCCGGCTTCGGACGGACCCTGTCCAAGCTGGTCCGCTCCGGGATCGGGGTGCACCACGCGGGGATGCTGCCGCGCTACCGGCGGCTGGTCGAGCAGCTCGCCCAGGACGGCCTGCTCAAGGTCATCTGCGGGACCGACACCCTCGGCGTCGGCATCAACGTGCCGATCCGCACCGTCCTGTTCACCGGGTTGGTCAAGTTCGACGGGTCCCGGCAACGGGTTCTGAAGGCCCGCGAGTTCCACCAGATCGCCGGACGGGCCGGACGCGCGGGGTTCGACACCAGCGGTTCGGTGGTCGTCCAGGCCCCTGAGCACGTCATCGACAACGCGCGGGCCATCGCCAAGGCCGGCGACGACCCCAAGAAGCTCAAGAAGGTCCAGCGTCGCAAGCCGGCCGACGGAGAGGTGTCGTGGACCGAGCAGACCTACGACAAGCTCGTCGCCGCGGAACCCGAGCCGCTGGTCTCCCGGATGCGGGTGGACCACTCGATGATCCTCAACGTCGTCCAGCGGCCGGGCGACCCGGTGCGCGCCCTCAGCCATCTCCTGCGGGACAACCACGAGACGCCGCGCGGGCAGGCCAGGCTGTCCCGTCGCGCCATCACGCTGGGCAGGAGCCTGCTCGACACCGGCGTGCTCCGCCGCATCTCGCCGCCCGACCCTGACGGGCGCACCATCGAGGTGCGTGGTGAGCTCCAGCACGACTTCGCCCTCAACCAGCCGTTGGCACCGCTGGCCCTGGCCGCGCTCGACGTGCTGGACCCGCGGTCCCCCACGTACGCCCTCGACGTCGTCTCGGTCATCGAGGCGATCCTCGACGACCCCCGCCAGGTCCTCATGGCGCAGCAGTTCAAGGCCCGTGGCGAGGCAGTGGGCGAGATGAAGGCGGAGGGAGTCGAGTACGACGAGCGGATGGCTCTGCTGGAGGACGTGACGTGGCCGCGGCCGCTCGCCGACCTGCTCGAGGCGACGTTCGAGATCTTTCGGCAGAGTCACCCGTGGGTGTCGGAGTCGGCGCTGTCACCCAAGTCGGTGGTCCGCGACATGTACGAGCGCGCCATGACCTTCACCGAGTTCGTCTCGACCTACCAGCTGGCCCGGTCCGAGGGCCTGGTCCTGCGCTACCTCACCGATGCCTACCGGACGCTGCGTCAGACGGTGCCTGACGCCCACCACAGCGAGCAGTTCGACGACCTCTTCGAGTGGCTCGGCGAGACGGTTCGCCAGACCGACTCCTCCCTCCTCGACGAGTGGGAGGCGCTGACCGACCCCGACGCCAACGAACGCCTGGAGGAGCTCGAAGGACTGGCAGCACACGGCGGCACCCGACCCACCCGCCCGATCACGTCGAACGAGCGTGCCTTCCGGGTGATGGTCCGCAACGCGATGTTCCGTCGCATCGAGCTCGCCAGCCGTGACCGGTTCGGCGACCTCGCGGCTCTCGACGCCTCCCAGGCAGCACTCCCCGAGCCGCCACGCCACCCCCTGATGGACGGGGAAGCGTGGGACGAGGCGCTCGGGGCCTACTACGCCGACCACGACACGATCGGCACCGACGCCGAGGCCCGCGGACCCCAGCTCCTGAGAATCACCCCGTCGCAGGGGCCCCCGCCGGGGGCGCTGGAACCGGAGACCGAGCACCGCCTCTGGAACGCACGACAGACCATCCACGACCCCGAGGGCGACCACGACTGGGTGATCGAGGCGGTGGTCGACCTCGAAGCCTCCGACGAGGCCGGCGAGCCCGTGGTCCTCACGACGGCGATGCGCCGCCTCTGACCTACTGCCGAATCACGGGGTGGTCGTGAGGTCCAGGGTCATGAACACGCTGAACTCGTCGGCGAGGTAGGGCCCGAACGGGCCGCAGGCCGTGAAGCCGTACGCGGCATACATCGTCCGCGCGGGGGCGAACTCCTCGGGCGAGCCTGTCTCGAGACTCAGCCTGGTGTAACCGCGCCGCCGGGCCTCGACCACGACGTGGTCGAGCAGCGTTGCCGCCACCCCACGCCGACGGTATGCCGGTGCGGTGCGCATCGACTTCAGCTCGCCGTGGGTGGAGTCGAGCTCGCGCAGGGCCGCGCAGCCGAGCACGTCTTCGCCGTCCCACAGGCTCCAGAAGCTCAGGTCCGGCGTCCGCAGCCGGTCGAGGTCGAGCGCGTGCACGCTCTCCGGTGGCGAGTAGCGCCGCATGTCTTCGACGTGCTCGGCCAGCAGGGCCTGGACCTGGGCCGTGTCCAAGCCGCCCAACCGGATGTCCAAGGCGCGTGACCGGGTTGAGCGCCTCAGGCCGCGAAGCCCGCGAGCTCGCTGGCGAGCTCCGGGTGGACACGAGCCTTGAGCAGGGTGCCGGTTCCGGTGTGCTCGCTCGAGAGCACCTCTGCCTCCTGGTGCAACCGGCTGACCAGGTCGCCGCGGTCATACGGCACCAGCACCTCGACGTCGATCGTGGGGCGAGGAAGCTCGTCGGCGATCAGCGCGCGGAGCTCGTCCAGCCCGGCGCCCGTGCGGGCCGAGACGACGATCGAGTGCTTCTCGTGACGCCGGATCCGGTCGAGCACCTCCGGGTCGGCCGCGTCGGCCTTGTTGACGACGATGACCTCGCGGACGTTGGCGGCCTCGACGTCGGCCAAGACCGCCCGGACCGCGCTGATCTGTCCCTCGGGGTCGGGGTGGGAGCCGTCGACGACGTGCAGTAGCAGGTCGGCGTCGGCCACCTCCTCCAGCGTCGACCGGAAGGCCTCGACCAGCTGGGTGGGGAGCTGCCGAACGAAACCGACCGTGTCGGCAAGGGTGTACAGGCGACCGTCCTCGGTCTCGGCACGACGGACGGTCGGGTCGAGGGTCGCGAACAGCTGGTTCTCGACCAGCACCCCGGCGCCCGTGAGGCGGTTGAGGAGAGAGGACTTGCCCGCGTTGGTGTAGCCGGCGATGGCGACGCTCGGCACCTCGTGGGCCTTGCGGCTGAGGCGGCGGGTGTCGCGGCTGGTCTTCATCTCCTTGATCTCGCGCCGGAGCTTGGCCATCCGGGTGTTGATGCGGCGCCGGTCGAGCTCGATCTTGGTCTCACCGGGACCACGCGACCCCATGCCCTGGCCGCCGGCAGCCTGGCCACCGGCCTGGCGGGACATCGACTCACCCCAACCACGCAGGCGCGGCAGGAGGTACTGCAGCTGGGCCAGCTCGACCTGGGCCTTGCCCTCCTTGGACTTCGCGTGCTGGGCGAAGATGTCGAGGATCAGGGCGGTCCGGTCGATGACCTTGACCTTGACGACGTCCTCGAGCGCGCGCCGCTGGCTGGGCGTGAGCTCGGTGTCGCAGATGACCGTGTCGGCGCCTTCGGCGATGACGATGTCACGCAGCTCGATGGCCTTGCCCGAGCCGAGGTAGGTGCCGGTGTCCGGCTTGGCGCGGCGCTGGACGAGCCCGGCCAGCACGGTCGAACCCGCGGTCTCGGCCAGTGCGGCGAGCTCACGCATCGAGTTGTCGGCGTCCTCGGCGGTGCCCTCGGTCCAGACCGCCGCGAGGACCACTCGCTCGAGCCGCAGCTGGCGGTACTCGACCTCGGTGATGTCCTCGAGCTCGGTGGACAGCCCCGCGACACGGCGCAGGGCAGCGCGGTCCTCGCGGTCGTACTGGTCGCCGTCGTAGCCGGGCCCGTCGCTGTCGAGGAATCCGTCCTCGGTCGCCAGCGCGGTGGCCTTCAGGTCAAAGATGTCTGATCGCTTCAGTGTCATGTCCCCTCAAGAATCTCATCTTTTCAACGGGCGCAGCGACCGGTTTATGTCCTTCCGTCTACCGTTGGCCCCGATGAGCACGCCAGACCACTACTTCACGGCCGCACCGGCGAGCCCCGCACAGCAGCGCACCATCACGGTGCGACTGGCCGGGAAGACCGTCGACGTTCGCTCGGCCGCGGGCATCTTCAGCCCCGGCGGGGTGGACCAGGGCACCGCCGTCCTGCTCCGGCACGCCCCCGCACCACCCACGCAGGGCGCCCTGCTGGACCTCGGCTGCGGCTGGGGCCCGATCGCCCTCACCTTGGCGCTCCGATCGCCCCAGGCGACCGTGTATGCCGTGGACGTCAACGAGCGTGCGCTGGACCTCCTGCGCACGACCGCGGCGTCGCTGGGACTGGACAGCGTGCACGCGAGCCAGCCGGACGGCATACCCGAAGAAGTGCGGTTCGACGCGATCTGGTCGAACCCGCCCATCCGGGTCGGCAAGGCGGTCCTGCACGACCTGATGCTCACCTGGCTCCCCCGGCTGGCGCCGGGCGGCGTCGCCTACCTCGTCGTGCAGAAGAACCTCGGCTCGGACTCGTTGCAGCGCTGGCTGGTCGAGAACCTCGACCCCCACGTGCATGCCGTGTCGCGGTTCACCTCGGAGAAGGGCTTCCGGATCCTCGAGGTGCGTCGTTCGCCTGCCGACGCGGCAGGCGCCTAGCGACTCGGCCGCACCACCATCGCCGACCCACCGCCACGCCGCGTCGTCTCGGCCGCCGCCTCGGCCTTGCCGTGGCCGAGGAGCCGGATCGCCACAGCGTTGCCGATCGGGTCCTGGAGGGCGAGCACGTGGCCCTGGGCGCGGAGCGCCGCGGCCTCGGGCGAGTCAAGCAGGGCCTGCTCGGCGTTCTCGGTGCCGTTGCGCGAGGACAACCGTGGTGCCGCGATGGCGTCGACGAGGGACAGGTCACGATCGAGGTACTCCGTGATGATCTGGGCGACGGTCGTGATGATCGTGGCGCCGCCGGGGCTGCCCACGCTCAGGAACGGCTTGCCGTCCGCGAGGATGATCGTCGGGCTCATCGACGAGCGCGGGCGCTTGCCGGGACCAGGCAGGTTCGGGTCCGGGACCCCTTCCTTGAGCGGCGCGAAGTTGAAGTCGGTGAGCTCGTTGTTGAGCAGGAACCCGTAGCCCGGAACGGTCAGGCCTGAGCCGCCGTACTGCTCGATCGTCGTCGTGAACGAGACGACGTTGCCCCAGCGGTCGGTCACCGAGAGGCTGGTCGTCGAGCGGCCGTCCGGCGCGGCCGGCGTGCGACCCGCGCCCGGGGCGCACGAGGCATACGAGCCGTCCGGCGACCCGAACGGGACGGGGCGCGTCATCGCCGTCGCCTCGGAGAACAGGCAGGCGCGCTCGTTGGCGAAGCCCTGGCTGAGCAGCTCCCGGGTGGGGACGTCCGAGACGTCACCGACCCAGCGGTTACGGTCAGCGAAGGCGGTGGCGGAGGCCTCGCTGAAGCGGTGCAGGTACTCGGCGTTGCTCACCTGCGACAGGTCACGCCCGGTCTGCCGGTCGTAGGCCTCAAGCAGGTTGAGGATCTCGCCCACGGCGATGCCACCGGAGCTCGGAACGCCCATGCCGTAGACGTCGAGCCCGCGGTAGCTGGCATGGGTGGGCTTGCGGTCGAGGGCCCGGTAGGCAGCGAGGTCGCGCAGCGTGATCTGCCCCTTCAGGACGGTGTCGCCCGGTGCGGTGCTGGGGTTGCGCGCCTCGTCGACGATGGCCCGCCCGAGCGTGCCGCGATAGATCGACTCGACCCCGTGCAGCCGGATCTCGCGGTAGGCCTTGGCGATGTCGGGGTTGTTCCATCGGCTGCCCACCGCCGGCGCCTTGCCACCGCGCAGGAAGACTCGGGAAGTCTCGGGGAAGCGCGCGAAGCGGGCCTCGTTCTCAGCGGTCAGGTCGTGGAAGGACTGGTCGACGACGATGCCGTCGACGGCCTTGCGTTCGGCTGGTTCGAGGAGCCGTCCCAGCCGCATGGTGGCGTGCAGGTCGAGGGCGCGCTGCCACAGCGCCGGGGTCCCCGGCACCCCCACGGACAGGCCGGAGTTGACCGCCGTGGCGAACGGCAGTGGAGCTCCCGTGGCGGGGTCGATGAACGACTCCTCGGTGAAGGTCGCGGGCGCGGCCTCCCGGCCGTCGATCGTCGAGACCTTGCCGCTACGCCCGTCGTGCCACACGAAGAAGCCACCTCCACCGATGCCGGAGGTGTAGGGCTCGACGACGCCGAGCATCGCCGCCACGGCGATCGCGGCGTCAGCGGCGTTGCCCCCGCGTCGGAGCACGTCGATCCCGGCCTGGCTGGCGTCGCGGTCCACCGACGAGACTGCACCGCCGTAGCCGGTCATCTGCGGCACCTTGGGCAGCTGGGCAGCACCTCGACCAGCGTGGTGTTCCGGCCCGGCCGACGCCGCCACGGGGGCGACCAGGGCGACGGCTGCGGTGAGGGCTCCGACGAGCGCGGTGGAGAGCAGGGTACGGGGACGCTGAGGGCTCATGAAACGACCGTATTCCGGCATTTCGGGCTTCGCACCTCGGGGCGAACGTGGGGCACCAGGACCAGCCAGAGCCGTCAGGCCGGCCAGAGCAGCCGGACGGGCCAGAGCAGCGGGTCAGACCAGGTCAGTGGTGCCGTCGGCGACGAGGGCAGCGGGGCCGGCCAGCTCGACGTCGTGGCCAGGGAGGGCCCGCACCCTGAGTCGGCCACCGGGGACGTCCACGGTCCACGTGTCCGTCACGTCGCCGGCCCAGAAGCGGGTGGCCAGGGCTGCGGCGGCGGCRCCGGTGCCGCACGACCGGGTCTCCCCCACGCCACGCTCGTGCACCCGCATGCGGATGTGCCCGACGCCCATGGGCCGGACGAACTCCACGTTGCTGCCGTGCGGAGGAAGCGGGTTCACCAGCGGAAGCCGGTGCAGGTCGAGGGAATCCAGGTCGATCTGCTCAGGCAGCGCGACCACGGTGTGGGGATTGCCGAGGTCGAGGCTGAGCGCAGAGAGGGGCTCGTGCCCGTCGAGGTGGACGAGTGCGTCGAACCCCTCCTCGTCGGCGATCACCTGCTGGGCCAGGCGCCACGGCCCGAGGTTGACCGCGATGAGGTCGGGCGACTCGAACCGGACCAGCTTGGTGCCGGCCCTGGTCGCAATGGAGAACTCGTCCGCCGTCTCGAGGCCCTCACGGCGCAGGTACGCCGCGAAGACCCGCGTCCCGTTGCCACACATCTCGGCGACGCTGCCATCGGCATTGCGGTAGTCCATGAACCACCTGGCAGCCTGAGCCTGCGCCAGGATGCCGCCCTCGGTCGCCAGGGCAGTCGGCACCACCCGGATGACGCCATCACCACCGATCCCCGCGCGCCGGTCGGCCAGCCGGGCCGCCTGCTGCGCGGTCAGGTCGCGGACACCCTCGAGGTCGGGCACGAGCACGAAGTCGTTCTCGGTCCCGTGGCCCTTGGTGAAGGGGGTCTGGTCAGCCATGGGCCCCATTGTCCCTGATTGCCGCCCGGACCAGGGCAGCTGCCTGGTCGGTCACGTCGGGGGCGAGCGCATCGAGCCACGTGATGCGCGGGTCGGGGTTGAACCACGACTCCTGACGGCGGGCGAAGCGTCGGGTCAGCGCGGTCGTCTGCTCCTGCGCCCGCTCGGTGGTGAGGATCCCGTCGAGCTCAGCCAGCGCCTGCGCGTAGCCGAGCGCGCGTGAGGCCGTCCGGCCCTCGCGCAACCCCAGCGACTCGAGGTGACGCACCTCCCCCAGCAGCCCCTGCTCCCACATGTGCCGCACCCTGGTGGCGATGCGTTCGTCCAGTCGGGCGCGCGGCATTCGCAGGCCGACCATGACGGCGGGCTGCACGAAGGTGCGCGTGGGCATCGTGGCCGAGAACGGCCGCCCGGTCAGCTCGATGACCTCCAGGGCGCGCACGATCCGTCGCAGGTTGCCTGGCTCCATCGCCTGTGCCGCAACGGGATCCAGCTCTTCGAGGCGAGCATGGCTCGCGGCAGCACCGACCGCGTCGGCTTCGGCTTCGAGCCTCGCGCGCACTGCGGCGTCTGTCGGGGGGATGTCCAGGACGTCGAGGGCAGCCCGGACATAGAGTCCCGAGCCGCCTGCCAGAACCGGGTGGTGCCCGCGGCCCTGGATGGCGGCGAAGTCGGCTCGAGCCGCCGCTTGGTAGGCGGCAACGCTCGCCTCCTGCGTCACCTCGAGCACGTCGAGCTGGTGATGGGGTATGCCGCGGCGCTCGGCGAGCGGGACCTTGGCCGTCCCGATGTCCATCCCGCGGTAGAGCTGGCTGGCGTCCGCACTGACCACCTCGCCACCAAGGGCTTCGGCCAGGTCCAGCGCGAGGTCTGACTTGCCGGTCGCGGTGGGCCCGACGACGCCGACGACCATGGGGGTCATCGGGTCACAGGTCGTGCTCGTGGTCGTGCCAGTGCGCGCTATCGGGGTCGTCATGGTCGTGGTCGTGGCCGAACGGATCCGGGTCGACACCGGGGTGCCATGCGAACCCGGGCTTGCCCCATCCCTGCTTCTTGACCGCCTTGCGCGCCTTCCTGGCCCACCGCTCGCTCAGTCGGTCGACGTAGAGGAACCCGTTGAGGTGGTCGTACTCGTGCTGCATGCAGCGGGCGAACCAGCCGGTGGCCGAGAACGAGAGCTCCGCACCATCGACGTCGAAACCGGTCACCGTCGCCGACTCGCCGCGCTTGAGCGGGAAGCTCTCCCCTGGCACCGAGAGGCATCCCTCGGCCTCGTCGTGCGGGTCCGGCTCGTCGAGTGAGGGCTTGGTGGACGTGAGGTAGGGGTTGACGATGGCCCCCCGCGCGGGGACGCCGTCCTCGTTGTCCATCTGCCAGGTGAACACGCGAAGGCCGACGCCGATCTGGGGAGCGGCCAGGCCAACTCCGTGGGCAGCGTCCATGGTGTCGAACATGTCCGCGACGAGGTCGCGCAGGTCGTCGTCGAACTTCGCCACGGGTTCGGCCCGGCGGTGGAGCACGGGCTCGCCGGTGATGACGATGGGGCGGACGGTCATGCCGGGAAGTCTTCCAGACGGTGCCGGCCGCACCGGATTCCGGGTGGCGCCGCGCTCAGCCGCACGACGGCGCCGGGACCGCGGCCGGTCGACCCACACCCGGCATACCCAGGGACACACCCGGCTTGCCCGGGACCGGCGCGTCCTGCAGGGCGGCCCAGGCGTCGCCACCCGCGGTGCGCCGCACCGAGTAGGCGCCACCCTCAAGGGCGGCGTCAGCAACGAGGTGGTGGGGCGCGCCGTAGGTGACACCGACAGTGACCATGTCGCCGGGGCGAGGGCGTTCGGCACCCTCCGGCACGGCGAAGTGGACCAGACGGTTGTCGCGGGCGCGGCCCGAGAGGCGGTGCGTCGCGGTGTCCTTGCGACCTTCACCGGTGGCGACGAGGACCTCGACGTCCCGACCCTCGACGGTGCGGTTCTCGGCCCAGGAGATCTCCTCCTGTGCCGCGATGAGCCGTTCGTACCGCTCCTGGACCACGGCCTTCGGCACCTGGTCCGCCATCGTCGCAGCCGGGGTGCCCGCGCGGATCGAGTACTGGAACGTGAACGCGCTCGCGAACCTGGACTCTCGCACCACCCGCAGCGTCTCCTCGAAGTCCGCCTCGGTCTCGCCCGGGAAGCCCACGATGATGTCTGTCGTGATCGCGGCGTCGGGGATCTGCTCCCGCACGCGGTCGATGATCCCGAGGAACTTCTCGCTCCGGTAGGACCGGCGCATCTGCTTCAGGACGCTGTCCGACCCCGACTGCAACGGCATGTGCAGGCTCGGCATGACGTTGGGGGTCTGCGCCATCGCGGCGATGACGTCGTCGGTGAAGGCCGCCGGGTGCGGGCTCGTGAAGCGCACCCGCTCGAGTCCGTCGACCTCGCCGCAGGCCCGCAGGAGCTTGCCGAACGCGAACCGGTCGCCGAACTCGACGCCGTAGGTGTTGACGTTCTGCCCCAGCAGGGTGATCTCGACGACCCCCTGTTCGACCAGGGCCTGCACCTCGGCGAGCACGTCACCGGGGCGCCGGTCGGCCTCCTTGCCGCGCAGGCTCGGAACGATGCAGAACGTGCAGGTGTTGTTGCAGCCCACCGAGATCGACACCCAGCCTGCGTAGGCAGAGTCGCGTCGGGTGGGCAGGGTGCTGGGGAACACCTCGAGGCTCTCGAGGATCTCGACCTCCGCCCGTTTGTTGTGGCGGGCCCGGTCGAGCAGGGCGGGCAGGCTGCCGATGTTGTTGGTGCCGAACACGACATCGACCCAGGGGGCCCGCTGCACGATGGTCGAGCGGTCCTTCTGAGCCATGCAGCCGCCGACCGCGATCTGCATGTCGGGGTTCCTGGTCTTCGCGGGACGCAGCTGACCGAGGTTGCCGTAGAGCTTGTTGTCGGCGTTCTCACGCACCGCGCAGGTGTTGAAGACGACGACGTCGGCCGCCTCCGGCCGCGTGGTCGCGGGCAGGCTGTTGACGTCGACGTAGCCCGCGGTCTCGAGCAGGCCCGCGAGCCGCTCCGAGTCGTGCACGTTCATCTGGCAGCCGTGCGTGCGGACGTCGTAGGTCCTGGGTGCAGTGGTGGTGGTACTCATCGCACGCCAAGGGTACGTGGTGAAGGCGCCAGCTCAGTCTCGCTGGTGCTCGGGGGTGGCGGCGATCGCCTCGCGGATGACCGCCATCGCCAGGTCTGCGGGGTAGCCCTTGCGCGCCAGCATCCCCGCGAGCCGGCGTTTCTGGACGACGGGGTCGAGCCCGTGCATCGACCTCAGCCGCTTGGTCACGAGCTGTGCGGCACGGTCCCGCTCGTCCTCGGGGTTGATCGACTCCAGCGTCGCCCGGGCCGTCTCGTCGTCGACGCCCTTGGTCCGCAGCTCGCGGGCCAGCGCGCGCCGGGCCAGTCCCCGACCGGCTTGCTGCGACCGGACAAGCATCCCCGCGTAGGCCTCGTCGTCGACCAGCCCGACCGAGGCCATCCGGTCGAGCACTGCTTCGGCGACGTCGTCGGGGCAGTTGCGCTGGCGCAGCTTGTCACGCAGCTGCTGGCGACTCTTGGGCGACAACGCGAGCTGTCTCAGCACGATCTGGCGCGCGACGTCGTAGGCATCCGGCTCGCCGTCACGGGTCTGCAGGTCTGCCTCAGGGTCACCGGGAATGGGCTGCCAGGCCCGTGGGCGTGCCGATCTCGGCTGCCGCTCGTCGGCCGGAGCGGGCGTCGCGGACGTCGCGGCCAGGGCCGCCTCGAAGGCTGCCCTGGCCGCGTCGTGTCGTTCAGTCATTCGGGATCACTCAGTCGGGATCAGTCTGGATCGCTCAGTGGTGGGTCGCCCGAGCCGTGGCTCAGAACTCGACCGGCACCTCGGGGATCGAGTCGGCCGGCTTGTCGACCTGCGGGCCGATCCCGAGCTTTTCCTTGATCTTCTTCTCGATCTCGTTGCCGAGGTCGGGGTTGTCCTTGAGAAACTGACGAGCGTTCTCCTTGCCCTGGCCGAGCTGGTCACCCTCGTAGGTGTACCAAGCTCCGGCCTTGCGGACGAAGCCCTGCTCGACGCCCATGTCGATGAGCCCACCCTCACGGGAGATGCCCTGGCCGTAGAGGATGTCGAACTCGGCCTGCTTGAACGGCGGCGCCACCTTGTTCTTGACGACCTTGACCCGGGTGCGGTTGCCGACCGGCTCGCTGCCGTCCTTGAGGGTCTCGATGCGACGCACGTCCAGGCGCACGGAGGCGTAGAACTTCAGCGCCTTGCCACCCGTCGTCGTCTCGGGCGAGCCGAACATGACACCGATCTTCTCGCGCAGCTGGTTGATGAAGATGGCCGTCGTGCCGGTGTTGTTGAGGGCACCGGTGAGCTTGCGCAGGGCCTGGGACATCAGCCGGGCCTGCAGACCGACGTGGCTGTCACCCATCTCGCCCTCGATCTCGGCACGTGGCACGAGCGCGGCGACGGAGTCGATGACGATGATGTCGATGGCGCCCGAGCGGATCAGCATGTCGGCGATCTCGAGCGCCTGCTCCCCCGTGTCGGGCTGGCTGACGAGGAGCGCGTCGGTGTCGACCCCGAGCTTCTTGGCGTAGTCAGGGTCGAGGGCGTGCTCGGCGTCGATGAACGCCGCGATGCCGCCGGCCTTCTGCGCACTGGCCACCGCGTGCAGCGCGACCGTCGTCTTGCCCGAGGACTCCGGGCCGTAGATCTCCACGACGCGACCGCGCGGGAGGCCACCGATGCCGAGCGCGACATCGAGCGCGATCGAGCCGGTGGGGATCACGTCGATGGGGGGCCGGACGTCGTCGCCGAGGCGCATGACCGCGCCCTTGCCGAACGACTTCTCGATCTGCCCCATCACGCTGTCGAGGGACTTTGCCTTCTGGTCCACAGTGGGAGTGTTCGCTCCAGCCATTCTGGCCACCATTCCTTCTTTCGCTTCGAGTCGGGCGCGCCTGCCTTCGACCCTGGGGCAGCTGATCTGCTTGTCGGGTCAGACGCTAGGTGTCGGCACCGACAGCCGTCCGGGGCCGCTCGCACGGCCTGTGGACGGTGGGTCTGTCGTGGTTCCACCTGTGGACGAACATACCGAACACCTGTTCGAAATACGGCATCCGGCACGCGACACGCCGCGGCGAGTCCGATCAGCCTTCAGGGCGAGGCAGGGCGGCGCATCGGCGTGTGCGGAATGCCGTCCTCCACGAAGCCGCGCCCGCTGGGTGCGAAGCCGAACCCGGCATACCAGTCGACGAGGTGCGACTGGGCGTCGAGCACCACAGGCCGCTCCCCTGCCGCCTCGAGCGCGGCGCGCATGAGCAGTGCGGCCCGGCCCTGGCCGCGCGCGTGCGGCGCGGTCGCCACCCGGCCGATGCGCAGCGCCTCCCCGTCGTCCAGGACTCGCAGCGTGGCCACCGGTGCGCCGTCCTGCTCGACCCACAGGTGACGAGTCGCCGGTTCGAGGTCACGGCCGTCGAGATCCAGGTAGGGGCAGTCCTGCTCGACGACGAACACCTGGGCGCGCAGGGCCCACAGCCGGTAGCCCGTCAGCGGGTCGAGGTCGGCGAAGCCGGCCGATCGCACCGCGCCAGCGCCCACCACGACCCCGTCCGCAGGCTCCACCATGATCCCGATGCTAGGCGCCCGAGGGACTACGAGAGCAGGAGCTTCTCGAGGCGACGTGCCGTTCCCACGACGCCGATCCCACCCAGCACCACGAGGTAGCCCACGTGCACGAGCACCCCCCAGCCGACATCTCCAAGCATCAGCGCGCGTTCGAGGGCGACCCCGTGGTAGAGCGGCGTGACCCGCACCAGCCACTGGAGCGCCTCGGGATAGGTCGACAGCGGGAAGAAGGTCGCCGAGAAGAGGAACATCGGCTGGATTGCCAAGGTGATGTAGTCGAAGTGCACCCAGGACTTCATGAAGGTGGTCGCGAACATCCCCAGCGCGGCGAAGGCGAACCCGATGAAGATCGCCGCCGGCAGGGCCAGCAGGGCCCACCACGACCCGACGGCCCCTGCGAGCAGCGCGACGACGAGGAAGGCAGCGGAGTAGAGACCACCACGGATGAGGGACCACGCGATCTCGCCGACGGCGATGTCACGCGGACCCATCGGTGTCGCAAGCACCGCGTCGTAGAGCTTGGCGTAGCGCAGCTTGAAGAACACGTTGAAGGTCGAGTCGAACACTGCGCCGTTCATCGCCGAGGCGGCCAGCAGCGCGGGCGCCACGAACTGGGGGTAGGACACCACTGCCCCCGAGTCGGTGGTGACGGTCTTCACGAGCGCACCGATGCCGATGCCGAGGGAGAACAGGTAGAACACCGGCTCGGCGAACCCGGTCACCAGCGCGATCCAGCCGTGGCGGAACGACGTGACGTTGCGTTCGATGAGCATCCTGGCCAGCCCGGCCCCGGCAGGCATCGGCACCAGCCTGGCCAGCCGCGCCGACGCCTGCCCGCGAACGGGCCCCGACGCGGGACCGGACGCGGGCCGGGGGTTGGAGGTCGAGGTGCTCACGGGACCAGCCGCCTCGCGAAGGACTTCTCCGCGAGCCACCAGCCCACGGCGGCATACACGGCCAGCACGAGCAGGTGACCGAAGAACGGCGCCCCGACCGCGGCACCCGTCGCCACTGCACGACACGCCTCGACCCCGTGCCACAGCGGAGTGACCCACGCGATGGGCTGCATCCACCCGGGCAGCTGCTCGATGGGGAAGAACGTGCCGGAGAACAGCATCAACGGCGTCACGATCCAGCGGAACAGGATGTTGAAGCCGTCATCGCCCTCCTGCCTGGCGGTGAAGGCGAAGATCGGGGTGGTGAACGCCATCCCCGTGAGGATCGCGATCGGCAGGCAGAGGACTGCGAACACGGACCCGAAGCCGCCGAACAGGGACGCCACCGCCATGAAGATCGCCGTGGCCGTCGTGAGGTGGGCAGCCACCGCGAGGAAGTGGCCCCGCAGCACGTCGCGTACGGACATCGGGGACGCGAGCATGGCGTGGTAGCCCATGTTCCACTTGATGTAGCCGAGGACCTGGTAGGTCGACTCCCCCATCGCGACCCACATCGTCTGGGTGGCGACGATGGCCGGGACGACGAACTGCAGGTAAGGCAGGCCCCCGACTCCGCCCACCCGGTCGTCGACGAGCGAGCCCAACCCGATGCCCATCGCCAGCAGGAAGAACAGCGGCGACAGGAACCGACCGATGATGCTCCCCCGCCACGTGCGTCGGTAGACCGTGAGGAAGTACGTGAAGACGGCCAGGACCCGCTCGGCGGCAGACAGCGGCTGGCGGATGCCATGGTCCGCCCGGGACTGGTGATGAAGCTGCGGGTGCGGCTGCTGGAGCGCCATCAGTCCACCAGCGTCCGGCCGGTGAGGTGCAGGAACACGTCCTCGAGCGTGGCTCGGCGCACGAGCGAGGACAGGGGTGCGATCCCGCGCGAGTGCACCACCGCCGCGGCCTGGTCACCGTCGTCGGCGTAGACGAGGAGCCGGTCGGGCAGCACCTCGACCCGCTCGCCGATCCCGGTGACCTGCTCGGCGAAGTCCTTGTGGTCCTCGGCGTCAAAGCGCAGCTCGAGGACCTCTCGCGTGGAGAACTCGTCGATGAGCGAGCGCGGCGACCCCTCGGCGACGATCCGTCCGTGGTCCATGACGACGAGCCGGTCGCAGAGCTGCTCCGCCTCGTCCATGTAGTGGGTGGTCAGCACGAGCGTCACGCCCGACCGCTTGAGCCGGAACAGCCTGTCCCACAACACATGTCGGGCCTGTGGGTCCAGACCGGTGGTCGGCTCGTCGAGCAGGAGGATCTCGGGTGAGTTGATGAGGGAGCGCGCGATCGTGAGACGTCGCTTCATCCCGCCCGACAGCGGCTCGACCTTGTCCTTGGCGCGGTCGGTGAGCTGGGCGAAGTCGAGCAGCTCAGCCGCCCGCGAGCGCACCTCCTTGCGGGAGAGTCCGAAGTAGCGCCCGTAGATCCGGAGGTTTTCCTCGACGGTGAGCTCCTCGTCGAGCGTGTCGCGCTGCGGACAGTTGCCCAGCCGGGCCCGGATGGCGGGGCCGTTGCCGGCCGGGTCGAGCCCGAAGAGGCGCAGCTCGCCGCTCGTCACCGGGGACACGCAGCCGACCATTCGCATCGTGGAGGACTTGCCGGCGCCGTTGGGCCCGAGGAACCCGAAGCACTCGCCCTTGCGGACGGCGAAGTCGATCCCGTCCACCGCCGTGAACTCCCCGAACTTCTTGGTCAGTCCGGTCGCGCTCAGCAGGATCTCGTCGTCACCACTCACTCGCCCCAACCTAGCGAGGTCCACCGACAGACTCACGCGCATTTCTGTCAGGTGGTCCAGGCCGTCAGGTGGTCTGGGTGGCCTCGAGCTCGGCGACGAGGGTCCGGGCAAGCTCGGCCGCCGGCAGCCGGCGCAGCCGGCCGTGGCCCGTGCCGGCCCACAGGTTGACGAGCTCGGCCTCCCCAGTGGCCTTCCCGTGCGCCCGCAAGGGCGCAGTGAGGTGGTGGACGTGCGGGTATGCCGCGGGCGCGGCCTCGGTGAACAGCTCGGTCCACGTCGTGGTCAGGGCACGGGCACTGCGTCCGGTGAAGGCGCGGGTCACGGTGGTGCCGGTCCGATGGGTCAGGGCATGCCGGTGCACTGGTGCGGTCCCGGCCTCTGGGCAGTCCAGGAACGCCGTGCCCAGGGCCACCGCAGTCGCGCCGGCGCGCAGGACGGCGGCTGCGTCGGCCCCGGTCATGACCCCTCCAGCGCCCATCACCGGCAGTGAGGTGTGGCGGACCATCTCCTCGACCAGGGGCAGCAGCCCGGACTGGATGGCGCAGGTGTCGACCGGGCCGCCGCGGTGACCTCCCGCCTCCCAACCCTGCACGACGAGGCCGTCCACGCCGAGCTCCTGCGCCCACTCGACCTCCGTGGCCTCGTTCACGGTGACCCACACCGCGACCCCGGCGGCCTGCAGCCGCGTGACCACGTCCGCAGGCGGCCACCCGAAGGCAAAGCTCACCAGGGCGGGCGACAGCTCCACGAGGAGGTCGACCTTGGCCTCGAACGCGTCGTCGTCGTAGCGCGGTGTCCCCAGCTCGACGCCCGCCGACGCCGCCCACGGTGCGAGCAGCTCGGCATACTCGAGGGTTTCCTGCTGCATGGACGGGCTGTCCGGTGACGGCGCAAAGATGTTGACCCCAAAGGGATCTGACGTCATTGCCCGCAGGGCGACGACGTCGTCGCGAAGGCGTTCCGGGGTGAGGTAGGCGCCCGCGAGGAAGGGGAACACTCCGCCCTCGCCGGCTGCTGCGGCGAGGGCGACGGTCGACGGCCCGCCGGCCATCGGTGCAAGGACCAACGGGTGGGCGGACCAGTCGACGGAAGTCACTTCGCCGGTCTCCGCTCGATGCCGAGCCGACGGGACTCGGGCACGTCCATCGCGTCGCAGAGCGCGAGCCAGACCCGACGAGGGCTCTCCCCCGCCTCGAGCGCCTGGACCACCGTGCGCTCGCCGAGGACCCCGAGCACGAGGTGCTGCGCGAGCGAGGAGGCGTAGCCCTCCCCGAACTCGTCGTTCATCAACACCCAGAAATGGCTCAGCCGCACGCAGTGAGTGTAGGCGGCGTCGGCCCAGCCCAGGCGACGCAGGCTCAGCCGGGGTTGGTGGCGGAGTCGCTGTCCAGGGGGAGGTCGGTGACGAGGTCGTCGGGTGCGCGCATCAGCCAGGCGTCGGTCACGAGCTCGCGGAGGCGTTCGACCCCCACCTGCGCCAGTCGCAGCATCACCAGGGGCGCGTTCTCGTATCCGGGGGCGGTGAAGAACACATCGGGCTCACCGAGGAGCAGTGCCTGCTTCTCACCCTCGTCGCCGACGAAGAGCACCGCGATGTCGGTGCGGATCAGCCGCGGCCTGCCGGGCCGACGCTCCGGATAGGACCAGATGAAACCCTTGTCGCCCACCCGGAAGTCGAATCCTGAGCTGGGGACCTCCACCACGTGGGGCAGCGAGGTGGCCAGTCTGCGGACGTCCTCGGCGTCAGCCAACGCAGCCGCCGTCCGACCACACCGTGCCCATGCCGTAGAGGTTACGGGGCGGGAGCCCTCGCCGGTCGACGAGCCCCCCGCCCCGATTGAACGAGCGCAGACCTTCACCTCAGGCAAGGGCCGGAGTACAGTGGTGGCGCTGCCCCGGACCATGGTTGCGAATGAGTGACTGTCCGGGGCTCGTGCGCATCCCCAGACTCTCATCGCGACCCGAGGCAGGTCACCGCGCGCCCCTCCCTTCCGCCCCCGAGGGTCGAGGGGCGCGCGAATCAACGCCGACGCTCGATGCGCTCCTCTCACATCGGGCGTCGCGCACGCCTGCGCGACGCTCTACCGGGGACCTGTCGGTGCGGGGTGAGAGGCTGTAGCACTCATGGCAACGGACGTCCTCGACCGCTTCTCCCCAGCCACTGCCGAGTGGTTCAGGGGCTCGTTCAGCGCGCCCACGGCCGCACAGGCGGGGGCTTGGGATGCCATCAGCTCCGGCCACCACGCCCTGGTCGTGGCGCCGACCGGATCAGGCAAGACGCTGTCGGCGTTCCTGTGGGCCCTCGACCGACTCTCGGCCGAGCCTCCCCCGGTCGACAAGATCAAGCGCTGCCGGGTCCTCTACGTCTCGCCCATGAAGGCACTGGCCGTCGACGTCGAGCGCAACCTGCGCTCGCCACTGGTCGGGATCGGGCACGCGGCGACCCGGCTCGGGCTGACGCCGCCGGCCATCACCGTCTCGGTGCGGTCCGGCGACACCCCTGCCAGCGAGCGGCGGGCCTTCGCCCGCACCCCCACCGACGTGCTCATCACCACACCCGAGTCGCTGTTCCTCATCCTCACCTCGCAGGCGCGAGAAGCGCTGGCCGGTGTCGAGACCGTCATCCTCGACGAGGTCCACGCCGTGGCCGGCACCAAGCGGGGCGCCCACCTCGCGCTGTCCCTCGAGCGCCTCGACGCCCTGCTGGACAAGCCGGTCCAGCGGATCGGCCTGTCCGCGACGGTCGAGCCCGTGGCCGAGGTCGCGCGCTACCTCGCCGGAGGCCGACCCGTCGAGATCGTGCGGCCTCCGTCCACCAAGGAGTGGGACCTCGAGGTCGTGGTCCCCATCGCGGACATGTCGGCGCTCGGGGAGGTCATCGAGGACGACCTGTCAGGACCCGCGTCGGGAGCCGAGCGCCGGGCCTCGATCTGGCCGCACGTGGAGGAACGCATCGTCGACCTCATCGCCTCCCACCGGTCCACGCTCGTCTTCGCCAACTCGCGTCGCCTCGCCGAGCGGCTCACGGCTCGGCTCAACGAGATCTGGGACGAACGTCTGGAGACCATGCGACAGGCCCGAGGCGACGAGCCGCCCGAGCCGGCCACGCGGCATACCGGCAACCGCACCCCGGCCCAGCTCATGGCGCAGTCGGGGGCGTCGTCCGGCGCGCCCGCGGTGCTGGCCCGCGCCCACCACGGTTCGGTGAGCAAGGAACACCGTCAGCTCATCGAGGAGGACCTCAAGGCCGGGCGGCTGCCCGCCGTGGTCGCCACGAGCTCGCTCGAGCTCGGCATCGACATGGGCGCGGTCGACCTCGTCATCCAGGTCGAGTCACCACCGTCGGTGGCGTCTGGACTGCAGCGGGTCGGTCGGGCCGGCCACCAGGTCGGAGCGGTGTCGAGGGGCGTGTTGTTCCCCAAGTTCCGTGGTGACCTGGTCCAGACCGCAGTCGTCGTCGAACGCATGAGAGCCGGCGCGATCGAGTCGCTGCGCGTCCCCGCCAACCCGGTCGACGTGCTCGCCCAGCAGGTCGTGGCGATGTGCGCCCTCGACGAGTGGTCCGTCGACGACCTCGAGTCGGTGGTCCGCAAGGCGACGCCGTTCGCCTCACTGCCGCGATCGATCCTCGAGTCGGTGCTCGACATGTTGTCGGGGCGCTACCCCAGTGACGAGTTCGCCGAGCTCCGCCCGCGCATCGTGTGGGACCGCGTGACAGGGGTTCTGACGGGGCGTCCGGGCGCCCAACGCCTCGCCGTCACCTCGGGGGGCACCATCCCCGACCGCGGTCTGTATGCCGTGTTCCTCGCCTCCAGCGAGGGTGCCGGGCGCCGGGTCGGCGAGCTCGACGAGGAGATGGTCTACGAGTCGCGGGTGGGCGACGTGTTCACGCTGGGCACCTCGACCTGGCGGATCGAGGACATCACCCACGACCAGGTGCTCGTGACTCCGGCGCCGGGCCTTCCGGGGCGTCTGCCCTTCTGGAAGGGTGACCAGCAGGGCCGGCCCGCCGAGCTGGGGCGAGCCGTGGGGGCCTTCGTTCGCGAGGTGGTCGGACTCTCGCCCGCCAAGGCGAGGGACCGGGTCACCGCCGCAGGGCTCGACGAGTGGGCGGCGGACAACCTGCTCGGCTACCTCGCCGAGCAGCAGGAGGCGACCCGCCACGTCCCCGACGACCGCACCATCGTGGTCGAGAGGTTCCGCGACGAGATCGGTGACTGGCGGGTGGCGGTGCACTCGCCCTTCGGGGGGCAGGTGCACGCCCCTTGGGCGCTGTGCGTGTCGGCCCGGATGCGCGAGCGCTACGGCGTCGACGTCCAGGCGATGCACGGCGACGACGGGATCGTGTTCCGGCTTCCCGACCTCGAGTTCGAGGACGACGGCGGTTCGGGTCGCGGCGTGGGCGCCGAGCTGCTCGAGCTCGTCCGCCTCGAGGCCGACGACGTCCATGACCTCGTCACGTCCGAGATAGGCGGATCGGCGCTGTTCGCCGCGCGGTTCAGGGAGTGCGCGTCGCGTGCCCTGCTGCTGCCCCGCCGGCGTCCCGACCGTCGCCAACCCCTGTGGCAGCAACGGCAGCGGGCGGCTCAGCTGCTCGAGGTCGCCAGCCAGTACGCGTCGTTCCCGATCGTCCTGGAGACGGTCCGCGAGTGTGTCCAGGACGTGTTCGACGTGCCCGGACTGACCGCCCTGATGCGCTCGATCGAGTCACGCGAAGTCACCCTGGTCGACGTCGAGTCGGCCCAGCCGTCCCCCTTCGCCCGGTCCTTGATGTTCGGCTACGTCGCCCAGTTCCTCTACGAGGGCGACTCCCCGCTGGCAGAAAAACGCGCCGCCGCCCTGGCGCTGGACCCGACCCTGTTGGCCGAGCTGCTGGGCCGTGGCGAGGGCCTGTCCCTGCGCGACCTGCTCGACCCGGCGCAGGTGACCCGCACCGAGTCCGAGCTGCAGCGCCTGGTCCCCGAACGCGCCTGCCGCGACGCCGAGGACGTGGCCGACCTGCTGCGGGTCCTGGGGCCGCTCCCCCTCGACGAGATCGTCCGACGGTCGCAGGAGTCCTTGGCACGCAACGAGATCGGCGCGTGGTTGGTGGACCTCGAGGGGGCCCGACGCCTCATCCGCGTGCGTGTCGCCGGCCAGGAGCGCTGGGCTGCGATCGAGGATGCCGGACGCCTGCGTGATGCCCTGGGCAGCTCCCTGCCGGTCGGCATACCGCAGACCTTCCTCGAGTCCGTGCCGGACCCGCTGGGCGACCTGGTCCGCCGCTACGCCCGCACCCGCGGCCCCTTCCCCGCCGCGGCGGTGGCCGCCTGGTGGGGCATCGGTCCGGCGGTTGCCCTCGACGCCCTCCGCCGACTCGTCTCCTCAGGTCGCGTCGTCGAGGGCGAGCTGCTCCCCACCGAGAACGGTGGTGGGCTGCACGGCCTCGACTACTGCGATGCAGAGGTGCTGCGCCTGCTACGCCGTCGCTCCCTGGCCGCGCTGCGCGCCGAGGTCGAGCCGGTCCCCGCCGTCGAGCTGGCCAGGTTCCTCCCCCAGTGGCAGTCGGTGGGTGGAGGCCTGCGCGGTCGCGAAGGTCTGGTCCGCGCCGTCGAGCAGCTGGCGGGAGCCGTGCTCCCGGCAAGTGCCCTCGAGAGCCTGGTCCTCCCGAGCAGGATCGTGGACTACTCCCCCACGCTGCTCGACGACCTCACGACCAGCGGCGAGGTCCTCTGGCGCGGCCACGGGGCACTACCCGGCGACGACGGCTGGGTGTCGCTGCACCTCGCCGACACCGCCCACCTGACCATGGCACCTCCCCCTGACCGGACGCTCACCGACGGTGAGCAGGCGATCGCCGAGGCCCTCGCGGGTGG
The DNA here is from genome assembly GCF_056403675.1 of Pedococcus sp. P2_F6. Lineage (NCBI taxonomy): Bacteria > Bacillati > Actinomycetota > Actinomycetes > Micrococcales > Intrasporangiaceae > Pedococcus > Pedococcus sp. P2_F6. The sequence continues at coordinate 120,825 of NZ_JBFUEZ010000001.1, read as the reverse complement.
CGGGGCATACTTCTTCCGCACCCTCGCCGAGGCCGTGGGCAGCAGCGACGACGAGTCCCTGCTCGCCGACCTGTGGGCACTCGTCTGGGACGGCCGAGCCACCAACGACACCCTCATCCCCCTTCGCGCCCTGCTCGCCGGCGGCCGCACCAGCCACAAGCGCAGCCGTCCCGGCCCACGCACCACCAGGTATGCCGGACGACGTGGCTCGCTCGGTGCCCTCTCGGGACAGCGTGGGCTGGGTCGTCCCACCGTGCCGACCCGCAGCGGGCCGCCCGCTGGGGCCGGACGCTGGTCCTTGCTTCCTGAGGTCGAGCTGGACGCCACCGTCCGCGCCTACGCCACGGCCGAGGTCCTGCTCGACCGCTACGGCGTGGTCACGCGCGGCTCGGTCGTCGCAGAGGACGTTCCGGGCGGGTTCGCCGGCGTCTACCGCGTCCTGGCGGCTGCCGAGGAGTCGGGGCGGGTCCGCCGCGGCTACTTCGTCGAGTCCCTGGGCGCCTCCCAGTTCTCCACCACCGGATCGGTCGACCGGCTCCGGGCCGGCGCCCGACCAGTGGGCGACGATGCCGACCGAGCCGTCCCGGCGATGGTGCTCGCCGCCACCGACCCGGCCAACGCGTACGGTGCGGCCCTCCCGTGGCCTGACCGGGCGACGGGTGCGGACGACCCGGGCGACGGCGCGTCGGCCGGAGGGCCCTCGGTGGCTGGTTCCTCGGGCATCGCATCACCAGCCGGCAAGACCCCAGCCGGCACGTCTGCCGCCGGCACGTCTCCCGCCGGCAAGCGTGGACACCAGCCGGCCCGCAAGGCTGGGGCCCTGGTGGTCCTGGTCGACGGCGAGCTCGTCCTGTACGTCGAGCGTGGCGGCAAGACGCTTCTCTCGTGGACGGACGACGAGCAGTCCCTCCAGGGCGCGGCCGATGCCCTGGCACTCGCCGTCCGCGAGGGTGCACTGGGCCGGCTCACCGTCGAGAAGGCCGACGGCGGCGCCGTGCTGGGGTCTGCCCACCCGCTCGCAGCCGCCCTGGCCAGGGCAGGCTTCCACGCCACCCCGCGCGGCCTGAGACTGCGGCGGTGAGGTCCACAGCCGCTGCCATCGGGGTCCCTGGTGCCTGAGGGCGACACGGTCTGGCGCACCGCCCAACGACTGCACAAGGCGCTCGCCGGCGCAGTGGTCGTGCTGAGTGACCTGCGGTTCCCCGGCGTGGCCACGGCCGACCTGCGCGGAGCCAGCACCCTCGAGGTCGTCAGTCGTGGCAAGCACCTCCTCCACCGTTTCGACAGCGGGCTGACCCTGCACTCACACCTGCGGATGGAGGGTCAGTGGCGGGTCGCGGCACCGGATGACACCGCCGGCTGGCTGCGTCGCGACGACCTGCGCGCGGCGGTCGGCACCTCTTCGTGGACCGCCCTGGGACTGCGGCTCGGGCTGCTCGAGCTGCTCCCGACCGGCCATGAGGCGACGGTCGTGGGCCACCTCGGACCCGATCTGCTCGGGAGCGACTGGGACCTCTCGCGGGCACTGGCCAACCTGCGGAGGTCGCAGACCTCGATCGGGGCCGCGCTCCTCGACCAGCGCAATCTTGCGGGCATCGGCACCCTGTGGGCGAGCGAGTCGCTCTTCGTGGCGCGGCTCGGGCCCTGGACTCCTGTCTCGGAGCTCGCGGACGAGGAGCTGGAGCGAGTCGTCACCCGCGCTCAGCGGCTGCTCGACCAGGCTCGACACGATGGGATCCAGTCCAGCACCGGGATCCGGCGACGTGGGGAGGAGTCGTATGTGCATGCCCGCTCGGGTCGGCCCTGTCGACGGTGCGGCACGACTGTGCGTGTCGCGATGATCGGCCCCCCGATGCGGGAACGGACGATGTTCTACTGCCCTGGCTGCCAGGACGGCCTGGCGCCCACCGACGACGGTCGGCCCCAACGCCCGCTCGGCTCGGCACGGGGGACCAGCCGGACCACGGGAAAGCGTCGCACCTGACCGGGCTCCTACCAGGGCAGAGGCTGCCAGCCGTCCGGGCGGTCAGGCAGCCGAGGCGGAAACCATGGCCGTCGCCGGAAGCGGCAGCGAGACCGGCGCGGTGAGCGCCTCCGTCTCGGCGACCCGCTCGGACACCTGGCCGAGGACCTCGGACAACGGCAGACGCAGCGCCCCGCAGATCGAGGCGAGCAGCTCGGAGGATGCTTCCTTCTCGCCGCGCTCGACCTCACTGAGGTAGCCGAGCGACACGGATGCGGCTGCGGAAACTTCGCGCAAGGTGCGTCCCTGCGACTGGCGTTGCTCACGGAGCACGTCACCAAGTTCACGACGAAGCAGAATCATGACGCCCTCCTTCACTGCTCGACTTGCCGGTTGCAGGGCACCAACGTTACCCCGAGCCCCTGACGCTGCGCGCGCGGGAACGCAGAACACGCGGTACGACGTGGTCAACGGTCCACGGCGTGAGAATCTTCCGCCCCACCGATCACAGCAGCCACGACGGCAGTCGCCGCGGGGCGTCCGTGAGGCGTGCGTGGTCGGTGCAGGGGGCGTCCGTTGGTCTGCGCAGGTCAGCGCCCTGCCGTGGTCAGGCCCTGAGATGCGGATCGTTGGCGGCCGCGCGCAACACCTCGGTCACGAGCGAGAGGGCATGTGCCACTGTCTCCCGCCGGATCGACTGACGGTCGCCGGTCAGCGCCAGCTCCCGGACCGCCACCTCGCCGTCGAACGCCACCGCGACGAACACGGTCCCGACCGGGCGGTCGTCCTGCGGGTCCGGCCCGGCCACACCGGTGGTGGCGACGCCGACGTCGGAGCCGAGCACGCGGCATACCCCGGTGGCCATCTGGCGGGCCACCTCGGCCTGGACCGCACCACCGGTCGCGAGCAGGCCGGCGTCGACCCCGAGGACCCGGGCCTTGAGCTCGGTCGCATAGGCCACCACGCAGCCCCGCACCACGGCTGAGGCGCCGGGCACGTCGGTGAGCGCCGCGCAGACCAGGCCACCGGTGAGCGACTCGGCGGTCGCGATGCTGCGCGAGACCGCAGCCAGGGCAGCCACCACCTCGGGAGCGGTGCTCATCCGTGTCGGGCGGCTCGGCGCGCGCGCTTCATCGCCGAACGTTCGCTGGTCTGCCGCAGGCGCAACGCCTTCAGCGCGATGTCCAGTCCGGTCACGACGGTCACGACGACCGCGAGCCCCAGCACCACGTCCGCGACGAGGTTCCAGGCGTCCGCTCCGGCAAAGGACGACAGCGGCAGCGTGAACAACAGCAGGCCGAAGAACTGAAGGGCCGTCTTGACCTTGCCGCCCCGACCCGCGGGCATCACGCCGTGGCGGATCACGAAGAACCGCAGCACCGTCACTCCCCATTCGCGCACCAGGACGACGACGGTGACCCACCACGGCAGCTCACCGAGGACCGAGAGCCCGACGAAGGCCATCCCCATCAGGGTCTTGTCGGCGATGGGGTCGGCGATCTTGCCGAAGTTGGTGATCAGGCCGCGACGCCGGGCGATGTCGCCGTCGATGCGGTCGGTGAGGGTCGCGAAGATGAACACCACAGCCGCCGCCCAGCGCATCACCGGACGGTCCCCACCGTCGACCAGCAGCAGCCAGCCGTAGACCGGCACGAGCAGGATCCGGGTGACCGTGAGGGCGTTGGCGATGTTCCAGGAGCTCGGGGGCGGGACCGCCACCGGCGCCGCGGCCGGGTCGGGGGCCGGCGCCGACTCGCTCAGCATGGCACGGCCAGCAGGTCGATCCCCTCGGTCCCGGTCACGACGGCCCGCACGATGTCGCCGACCACGACGTCGGGGAACTGGGAGGGATCGAGCATGGTCACGCCGTCGACGTCGGGTCCCTGGTGGGCCGCCCGACCCACGACGGACGTCTCCTCGTCCTCGTCATCGCCCGTGGGCACCGACTCGACGAGGACGTCCACGATCTCGCCGATGCGCTCCTCGGCACGCTGGAGGTTAAGTTCCTCGATAAGCGCTGTGAATCGCGAAACACGTTCTGCGACAACATCATCGGGCAGCTTGTTGCCATAGGTCTCGGCCTCGGTGCCGTCCTCGTCCGAGTACCCGAACACACCGACGACGTCGAGTCGGGCAGCCAGCAGGAACGCCTCGAGCTCGGCGAGGTCTTCCTCGGTCTCACCCGGGAACCCCACGATGACATTGCTCCGGATGCCGGCCAGCGGCACCCGGGCGCGTACCTCGTCGAGGAGTCCGAGGAAGGCCTCGCGACCGCCGAAGCGCCGCATCGAGCGGAGCAGTCCGGCCGAGGCGTGCTGGAAGGAGATGTCGAAGTAGGGCACGACGCCCGGCACGGAGGCCATCGCGTCGAGCAGTGCGGGACGGATCTCGGCGGGCTGCAGGTAGCTCACCCGGACGCGCTCGATCCCCGGGACCGCAGCGAGGTCGGGCAGGATCTTCTCGAGCAGCCCGATGTCCCCGAGGTCCTTGCCGTAGGACGTCGAGTTCTCACTGACGAGGAACAGCTCCTTGACGCCGCGCTCCCCCAACCAGCGAGCTTCGGCCACGATGTCGTGCGGCCTGCGCGACACGAACGCACCGCGGAACATCGGGATGGCGCAGAACGCGCACCGTCGGTCGCAGCCACTGGCGATCTTGAGGGGAGCCCAGGGGCGACCGTCGAGACGGGCGCGGATCACCCGCGGGCCGGACGGCGGGACCGGTCCGTCCACGGTGACGTCGACGGGCTCGGTCGAGACCTGCTCCGGTGAGGTGGGGTCAGTGGGGATGCCGTGTCCGGGCAGTGCCACACCGACCGACCCGTCCTGCCGCTGGACCGGGGACAACGGGAGCAGCTGGCGTCGGTCGGACGGGACGTGCGAGGCCGGCGCGTGGCCGTCGAGGACGGCCCGCAGGTGGCTCGACATGTCCGCGTAGGAGTCGAACCCCAAGACGGCGTCGGCCTCGGGCAGCTCGTCTGCCAGCTGCTGGCCGTAGCGCTCGGCGAGGCATCCCACCGCGACGACCTTCTGGGTCTTCGAGTGCCCCTTGCGCGCCGACGCCTCGAGGAGCACGTCGATCGAGTCCTTCTTGGCCTGCTCGACGAACCCGCAGGTGTTGACCACCGCGACGTCCGCGTCGTCGGCGTCGTCCACGAGCAACCAGCCCTCGGCGGCCAGGCGGCCGGCGAGCTCCTCGGAGTCGACTTCGTTGCGGGTGCACCCCAGCGTGACCAGGGCGACGCTGCGCTGCGTTGTCGAACTCATGTCCCCACTCTAGAGGTGGGTAGCGTGGCGTCATGACCGCGACAGCCGATGCGACCACCGCCCGGATCAGCGCCCTGCTGGCGCGCCATCCGGTCATCGACGGGCACAACGACCTCTTGTGGGAGGCGCGCGAGAAGGTCGGCTACGACTTCGACCGGCTCGACATCGAGGCAGGGGGGACCCCGACGCACACCGACCTGCCCCGCCTCGCCCAGGGTGGCGTCGGCGGCCAGTTCTGGTCGGTCTTCGTGCCTGCCTCGCTCCAGGGTGACGACGCCGTGAGCGCCACCCTGGAGCAGATCGACGCGGGCCACCAGATGGTGGCGAGGTATGCCGGCCGGCTGGCTTTCGCCCGCACCGCGGACGAGGTGGCGGCCGCCTGGGAGTCGGGGCGGATCGCCTCCCTGCTGGGGGCCGAGGGCGGGCACTCGATCAACAACTCGCTCGCGACCCTGCGCATGCTCCACGTCCTGGGCGTCCGCTACCTGACCCTGACCCACAACAGCAACGTCGACTGGGCTGACTCGGCCACCGACGTGACGGTGCACGGAGGGCTGTCGGCGTTCGGCGTCGAGGTGGTGCGCGAGATGAACCGGATCGGCATGCTCGTCGACCTCAGCCACGTCTCGGCCGACACGATGCGCGACGCCCTGCGGGTGGCAGAGGTGCCGGCGATCTTCAGCCACTCCTCGGCGCGGGCGGTCTGTGACAGCCCGCGCAACGCGCCCGACGACGTCCTGGAGTCGTTGCGGGACAACAACGGCGTCTGCATGGTGACCTTCGTGCCGACATTCGTGAACCCCGAGGCGGCAGCCTGGCGCGAGCAGCTGAACGCGGCCGCGGCGGCAGAGGGGATCACGCCGGCCGACGCCGCGGCATACAGCCCGTTCTACGACGAGTACTGCCTCAGCCGTCCCACACCGAAGGCCACGCTCGCCGACGTCGTCCAGCACGTCGAGCACGTCCGCGAGGTGGCCGGAGTCGACCACGTGGGGCTGGGTGGCGACTACGACGGGGTGGCCACGCTGCCCGAGGGGCTCGAGGACGTCACCGGCTACCCCCGGTTGCTGGCGGCGCTGGCTGACCGCGGATGGTCCGACGACGACCTCGGCAAGCTCACGAGCGGCAACATCCTGCGCGTGATGAGGGACGCCGAGGCAGGCGCGAGATCGCTGCAGGAGCAGCGCGGGCCCAGCCTGGCCACCATCAAGGACCTCGACGGCGATCCGGTCTCCGGGTAGTCGTCCTGCTAGTTGCGCCAGCGGGAGATGGTCAGGCCGACGACGCGGGCGATGATCAGCGCGACGTACATGACGCCGGCCACCTGCTCGATGATCACGACCGAGCGCGCGAAGGGCAGAACGGCGGTCACGTCGGAGAGCCCGACGCTGGTCAGGTTGGCGAAGGACAGGTAGAGCAGCTCGAGGAAGGTCCGGTGTCCTTCACCCTGGTAGGCCGTGAACGACCCCGGATAGACCACCTGCACGGCCATGAACAGGTGGGCGAACATCCACGACACGACCGTGAAGTTAGCTCCCACCGCGAAGATCTCGTCGCGGGTCACCCAGGAGTCGTCGAACAGGTAGCGGATCAGGCCGTACCCGGTGTAGCCGTAGAAGGCCGCGTGCAGGATGGCTGACCAGAAGACCACCTGGTGGTTCGCCGGGGCCAGCCCCTCGGCGACGGTCAGGGCCACGACTGGCACGCCCAGCACCACCGCGACCCACGTCAGGGCCGGCGTAGCCCTGACGGCATAGACCGCGATCGAGAGCACCAGAACGCCGAACACCCCGATGAGCGTGCGCCCCAGCGGCGTGTCCCCCGCAAAGGGGTACGCCAGCACCTCGAGCAGCTGCGCCGCGAGGAGCACCCCACTGGGGTGCCCCTTGACGGCGTTGAACCATTCACGCATGGCGACACCCTAAGGGTGTGCGCCGAGTCCCAAGGGTCTCCGAGTCCCCAGGGTGGGCGCCGAGTCGTCAGGTGGCGTGCTTCAGTTCGTGACGACCCTCACGCGCAGCGTCCGGGCGGCCACCACGGCCGCGAGGCAGGCAGTGACCGCCATGACCAGCGCCATCGGGACGGCTGAGCCCGAACCCATCGCGCCGATGAGGGGGGCGGACACACCACCGATGACGAACTGCGACGCGCCGAGCAGGGCAGCAGCGGTCCCCGCGGCCTCACCGTGCCGGGTCAGGGCCAGTGCGGGGGTGTTCGGCAGGGTGAGACCGCACGCGAACAGGAGGAACCAGAGCGGCACGAGGACCGTGGTCAGCCCACCGACACCCGTGATCGCCGACGCCAGGAGCACCAGTGCGGCGACCGCACCGATCGAGACGCCCGCCCGGACCAGCTGGCGCGGCTGGAACCGCTTGAGCAGGAAGGGGTTCGCCTGCGACCCGGTGAGGAAGCCCAGCGAGTTGAGGCCGAAGGCCAGCCCGAACTGGGTCACGCTCAGTCCGTAGATGTCCTGCAGCACGAACGAGGAGCCGCCGATGTAGGAGAACAGCGTCGCGAACATCAGGCCGCTGATGAGGACGAGCCCGACGAAGGTGCGGTCGCGCAGGAGCATGCCGTAGGTGTTGAGCACCGGGCGGAGGGCCAGCGGCCTGCGTCGCTCCGCAGGAAGCGTCTCGCGCAGGGCGAGACTGGCCAGTGTCACCAGGAGCACACCCGCCACGGCGAGGATGACGAACACCCCGCGCCACGAGGTGAGCCGGAGGATGAAGCCGCCCAAGGTCGGGGCGAGCACCGGCGCGAGACCCATGACGAGCATCAGGCGGGACAGCATCGTCGCGGCAGCCGACCCCGCGAAGAGGTCGCGCACCATCGCCATGGCAACCACGGACACGGCCGCGTTGCCCAGGCCCTGGATCGCCCGGCCGACGGTGAGCAGCTCGATGGTCGGGGCGAACGCACAGAACACCGAGGCCGCGATGTGCAACGCCAGCCCGGCGATGAGTGGTCGGCGGCGTCCGATGGCGTCCGCGAGCGGCCCGACGAGGAGCTGCCCGAGCCCCATGCCCAGCAGGATGCCGGTCAGCGTGCCCTGCACGGCCGACTCCGACGCCGCGAGGTCGCGGGTGATCGAGGGCAGCGCCGGCAGGTAGGTGTCGATGGTCAGCGGACCGATCGCGATCAACGCGCCGAGCACGAGGACGAAGCGGAGGTACGAACGGCCCGTCGGGGCCGCCTGGACACCGGTGCTGGCATGCGGTGACGGCGTGCGCGTGGGGGTCGCGGTCGAAGTCGGGGCGATCGAAGTCGGGGCTGTCGGAGTCGGGGCGGTGGCGTCAGTCAGGGTCTCGGGAGCGGCAGTCACCTCTGCGCAACGACGAAGGGCACGGGTCTATTTCATCCCGCGCCCTTCATCTCGGGTCTGGTCAGTCCCTGCCGGTGAGCTCCCAGGCGTCGAGGGACTCCTCGACTTCCTCGCGACCGGCGAGCCCTCTCGCCACCGGGTCGTTGTCGTAGCGTGAGTCCGGCGCGTAACCGGGCGTGTAGCCGGAACCCGCAAGGGCGACCTCGTCCGTCCGCTCGACACCCGTGTCGTCAGGATCCGCCGCCTGTCCGTCGAACACCGGCTCCATCTCGGGCACCTCGTCCCCACGCATGAGCGCCAAGGTCATGGGCAGGTCGTCGAGCTTGATCAGCACGTCGCGCGCCTTGGAACCCTCGGACGGACCCACCACCCCGCGGGACTCGAGCAGGTCCATGAGCCGACCTGCCTTGGCGAACCCGACGCGCAGCTTGCGCTGGAGCATCGACGTCGAGCCGAACTGGGTCGTCACGACGAGCTCGGTGGCCTGGAGCAGCAGCTCGAGGTCGTCGCCGATGTCGTCGTCCACCTGCTTCTTGGCCGCCACCACCGTGACGTCGTCGCGGTAGCTGGGCTTGAGCTGGCCGGTCACGTGCTTGACGACCTGCTGGATCTCGGACTCGGTGACCCACGCACCCTGGACGCGCATCGTCTTGGAGGAGCCCATCGGCAGGAACAGCGCATCGCCCTGACCGATCAGCTTCTCGGCACCGGGCTGGTCGAGCACGACCCGGCTGTCTGCCAGCGACGAGGTCGCGAACGCCATCCGCGACGGCACGTTGGCCTTGATGAGGCCGGTGACGACGTCGACGGACGGGCGCTGGGTCGCCAGCACTAGGTGGATGCCCGCGGCCCGTGCCAGCTGCGTGATCCGGACTATCGACTCCTCGACGTCCCGGGGCGCGACCATCATCAGGTCGGCGAGCTCGTCGACGATGACCAGCAGGTACGGGTACGGGTGGATGACCCGCTCCGAGCCCGCCAGCGGCTTGACCTTGCCCGCCTTGACCGCCTTGTTGAAGTCGTCGATGTGCTTGAAACCGAACTGCGCGAGGTCGTCGTAGCGCGTGTCCATCTCACGCACCACCCAGGCAAGCGCCTCGGCGGCCTTCTTGGGGTTCGTGATGATCGGCGTGATGAGGTGCGGGATCCCCTCGTATGCCGTGAGCTCCACCCGCTTGGGGTCGACCAGGACCATGCGCACCTCGTCGGGCGTGGCCCGCATGAGGATCGAGGTGATCATCGAGTTGACGAAGCTGGACTTGCCCGCGCCGGTGGCGCCCGCGACGAGCAGGTGCGGCATCTTGGCGAGGTTGGCGATGACGTAGCCGCCCTCGACGTCCTTGCCGACGCCCATCACCATCGGGTGCTCGTTGCCCCGCGCTGCCTGGCTGCGGAGCACGTCGCCGAGGCTGACCTTCTCGCGGTCGGCGTTGGGGATCTCGATGCCGATCGCGGACTTGCCCGGGATCGGCGACAGGATGCGGACGTCGGCCGAGGCCACGGCATACGCGATGTTCTTGGAGAGCGCGGTGACGCGCTCGACCTTGGTGCCACGGCCGAGCTCGACCTCGTAGCGGGTGACCGTCGGTCCACGGCTGAAGCCGGTGACCTGGGCATCGATGTCGAACTGCTCGAGCACCTGGCTCAGCGACTCGACCACGCGGTCGTTCGCGGCACTGCGGGTCTTGTGCGGGGAACCCGGCTCAAGGATGGCGTTGTCGGGCAACGTGTAGGTGATGTCGCCGGCGAGCGCGAGCTGCTCGACTCGCTGTGGCAGCGGGGTCGTCGGGGGCGCCTCAAGGGCGGCCTTGACCTCGATGGCCGGGCCCTTGGCGGGCGAGGTGGTTTCGGCAGTCGCCGAAGGGGCCAGAACGCCGGGCGAGGTGGGGCGCTTCTCGCCGGGGCGGAACCGCCGACCGTCGGGTGCCACGAGAGCGGCCTGCTCGAACGCCTCGTCCCCCTCGAGCGGACCCTCCGGGTCGATCACGCGGCGACGACGCCTGGGCTTGTCCTCGACCGCGTCGGCGAGCGGGTCCTTCCCGGCGTCGACCGTCCCACGGTGGAGGAGGTGGTCGCGCAGCTCGGCGAGGCGGGTGGGGACCATGTGCACGGGCGTCGCGGTCATCACCAGGAGGCCGAAGAAGCCCAGCATCAACAGGATCGGCACGGTGCCGTAGACCGACACCGCGGCCTCGAGCGGGCTGGATGCCAGGAACCCGATGATGCCGCCACCGTCACGCATCCCGTCGGCGCCCTGGGGTGGGGTGGGGATGTCGGCGGCGACGTGGGCCAACCCCGAGGCGGCGAAGGCGAGGGCGCCCAGGCCGACACCGAGGCGGGAGTTGGCCGAGTCCTCTTGCGGCGCGCGCAGGAAGCGGATGCCCAGGAAGAGCAGGGCGAGCGGCACGGCATAGGCGACGCGTCCGAAGGTGCCTGCGACGACGGCGTGCACGACGTCGCCGAGGGCGCCCTCGAAGGCCCACCACTCCCGGGCGGCGACGAGGATCGACACTCCGATGAGGAAGAAGCCGAGCCCGTCACGTCGGTGCTCGGGCTCGAGCTCACGGGCGCTGGTGCCGACCCGGCGCACCGCGCCGCCGGCCACGTGTGCCATGCCCATCCAGGTGCCGCGGACCGCGCGCAGGGGCAGCGGCAGTCCGCCACCGCTGGCCTTGCCACGCGCGGGGGACTTGCGGGGTGTGCTGCTCTTGCGGTTGGCGGGGCGTGTTGCGGTGCCCCGGCTCCCCGACGAGCGCGACCCTGCATTTGATCGTGCTGGTGTGGACGGACGTGTCGCCATGCTCCGCAGGCTACGCGAAGGTCACACGGGACACACGCGTCACACGCGTTCCACCCGCAGGCAATGTGTCCGGATCGCCCTGGCCCGAACGGCCGAGTTGCCCTCCCCGATCGGGTACGAAGGGCAGGTAGCCCTTACCAGGGCGCACGCCCGGTGGGACGCTGGGCCTTGCGTCTGGCGGGGCCTGTGCCGACGACCAGCAGTGGTCGTCGGCACAGGCGCGCACAGGGGGAAGGGTCGCGTGGGGACGGCGATGCCGACCCGCCCCGCCAGATCGCTCGGCCCTGCCTCCGGCCACCTGGCGGTCACGGACTTCCGCCATCTCAGATCGCGGGAACCCACGCCCACGTGCTGGATCCCGCTTGACCCGTGCCGCTACCCTCGACGACAGGTCATGAGTGTCAGCGCACAGCCCCGGCTTGCTGACCAGCAACCCTCCTCCGCGGTGGGGTGCTCCGGGTGACGACCGGGCCGACTGCACCCGCAGCCGGCAAGCGCGGACTCGGGAGCTCTCGGGTCCCACCCGGACCAGGAGCTCTACCCATGTCGATCGCGAGCACCCCGCCACCAGCCTTCCGTCGCAGCGCCCCCCTCGCGCACGCCCGCACCCAGAGCCACCTCCGCCCTGTTCCCGATGCCCGGTCACTGGGCGAGGTCGGCCCGCTGCCCGCGGTCGTGTCGGAGTCGCTGCTCGTGCCGACGCTGGACGGGGCCGTGGACTACGCCAACTTCGACCACGCGGCGTCCACGCCGGCGCTGGTCAGCGTCAAGAAGGCCGTCGACACGGCGGTGCGCACCTACTCCTCGGTCCACCGCGGCAATGGCTGGGCCTCCCGGGTGACCTCGTCCTGGTACGAGCAGGCGCGGGCCGAGGTGCGGTCGTTCGTCGGGGCACGCGAGGGCGACGAGGTCGTCTTCACCCGCAACAGCACCGACTCGTTCAATCTCCTGGCGCGATGTCTGCCGCGCCACACGCAGGTCTTCGTCTTCGAGTCCGAGCACCACGCCGCGCTTCTGCCGTGGCCCCACCAGCGCACCCACCGGCTTCCGGTCCCCGGCAGCATCAGCGACGCGAGGGCGCTCCTGCGGACTGCGCTTCGCGACCACCCCGGCCGCCACCGGTTGGTCGTGCTCGCCGGCGCCTCCAACGTCACGGGAGAGATCTGGCCGGTCCGCGAGCTGGCGGCGATCGCCCGCCAGGCGGGCGCGAGGGTGGTCCTCGACGCCGCGCAGTACGCCCCCCACCGCCGCGTGGACCTGGACGACCTCGGTGTCGACTACGCCGTGCTGTCCGGCCACAAGCTGTACGCACCGTTCGGCACGGGAGTCCTGGCAGGCCGGGCGGACTGGCTGGACGCTGCGGCGCCCTACCTCGCCGGCGGCGGCGCCACCAAGTCCGTGACCGAGCGCGCAGTCGTGTGGCAGAAGGGGGCCGCACGCCACGAGGGCGGCAGTCCCAACGTCATCGGCGCGATCGCCCTCGCTGCCGCGTGCCATGCCCTGCGGGCGCACGCGGACGCGGTGGAGGAGCACGAGCGCACGCTGGGCCAGCGTCTGCTCGACGGTCTGGCCGCCATCGACGGCGTGCAGACCTACTCCCTCTTCAGCCCGGACCACGAGCGCGTTGCCGTGGCGACCTTCACCATCGACGGGGTCGACTCGTCACTGGTGTCCGCGGCCCTGTCGGCCGAGCACGGCATCGGGGTCCGGGACGGCAAGTTCTGTGCGCACCTGTGCGTCGACGCCCTGCTCGACGACCCCCACGCCGTCGGGTCCACGACCGCCGTCCGCGCCAGTGTCGGGCTGGCCACGACCGCTGAGCACGTCGAGCGGTTGCTGTCAGCCGTGGCCGAGCTCGCCGAGCACGGACCCCGCGCCGACTACGTCAACGGACCGCAGGGGTGGTTGCCGGTCGGCGACCCGCGCGCGCTCGACCTCGCGCGCCCCTGGTAGCCGCCCCCGCGGCATACCCGAGCCCCACCTGCCGCACCTTTATCGGGTGACCCGATAAAGGTGCGCTTCACCCGGAAACGGTTCTCGGGTGAAGCGCGCCCTTCTCGGGTGGAGCAGGCGCAGGCTAGGCCTGGATGACGACCGGGATGATCATCGGGCGCCGGCGGATCTTGCCGCCGACCCAGCCACCGATCGCCCGGCGCATGACCTGCTCGAGCTGGTGGGAGTCGGTGACGCCGTTGCCGGTGGCCTCGGCGAGCGCCTGTTCGATCTTGGGCCGCACCTGGCTGAAGATCTCGTCGTCCTCGGCGAAACCCCGGGCCTGGATCTCCGGCCCCGCGGCGATCTTGCCCGTGGCGGAGTCGATCACGACGATGACCGAGATGAACCCCTCGTCACGCAGGATCCGGCGGTCCTTGAGCAGCGCCTCGTCGAACTCACCCACCGAGGACCCGTCGACGTAGACGTAGCCGCACGGGACCGCCCCGACGATGCGCGCGACGCCGTCGACGAGGTCGACGACCACGCCGTCCTCGGCCAGCACGACCTGTTCGCGCGGCACACCGGTCTGGACCGCCAGCTCGGCGTTGGCGACGAGGTGTCGCCACTCGCCGTGCACCGGCATCACGTTGCGGGGCTTGACGATGTTGTAGCAGTAGAGCAGCTCACCGGCGCTGGCGTGGCCGGAGACGTGCACCTTGGCGTTGCCCTTGTGCACGACGTTGACACCGAGCCGCATGAGGCCGTTGATGATGCGGTAGACGGCGTTCTCGTTGCCGGGGATGAGCGACGAGGCCATCAGGACCGTGTCGCCCTCTCCCACGTCGATGCGGTGGTCACGGTTGGCCATCCGCGACAGGGCCGCCATCGGCTCGCCCTGCGACCCCGTGCAGATCAGGACGACCTTGTCGTCGGGGAAGTTGTCGAGCTTCTTGACGTCGACGAGCACGCCGTCGGGCACGTGGAGGTACCCCAGCTCGGCGGCGATCCCCATGTTGCGCACCATCGACCGGCCCACCATGGCGACCTTGCGCCCGGCCGACTCGGCGGCGTTGAGCACCTGCTGGACCCGGTGCACGTGCGAGGAGAAGCAGGCGACGATGATCCGGCGCTCCGCGTCGCGGAAGACCTTGTCGATGGCCGGCGCGATGTCCTTCTCCGGCGTCGTGAAGCCGGGGACCTCGGCGTTGGTCGAGTCCGTCATGAACAGGTCGACGCCCTCCTCCCCCAGCCGCGCGAACGCGCGCAGGTCGGTGAGCCGGTTGTCGAGCGGCAGCTGGTCCATCTTGAAGTCACCGGTGTGCAGGATCGTGCCGCCGGGTGTCCGGACGAACACCGCGAGCGCGTCGGGGATCGAGTGGTTGACCGCCACGAACTCGCAGTCGAAGACGCCGAGCTTCTCGCGCATCCCCTCCTTGACCCCGAGGGTGTACGGCGTGATCCGGTGTTCCTTGAGCTTGGCCTCGATGAGCGCCAGTGTCAGCATCGAACCCACGATCGGGATGTCGCGCTTCAGCTTGAGCAGGTAGGGCACCGCGCCGATGTGGTCCTCGTGGCCATGGGTCAGCACGATCGCCTGGATGTCGTCGAGCCGGTCCTCGAGGTACTCGAAGTCGGGGAGGATCAGGTCGACGCCGGGGTGGTGGTCCTCAGGGAACAACACGCCGCAGTCGATGACGAGCAGCTGGCCGTCGTGCTCGATGACCGCCATGTTGCGGCCGACCTCGCCGAGACCGCCGAGCGCGATGATGCGCACGCCGTTCTTCGCGAGCGGCCGGGGCAGGTTCAGCTCGGGGTGGGGATGACTCACAGCAGGCCAGACTCCTTGAGACCGGCGCGCAGGATGTCCAGGTGCTCCGGTGGTGACTCGACGAGCGGCAAGCGCACCGTCGCGTGGTCGATGACGCCGAGCTCGACGAGCGCGGCCTTGGCCATGATCGCACCCTGGGAGGTGCTCATGATGGCGTCGACGGCGGGGACCAGCCGTCGGTGGATGTCTCGGGCGCCGTCGAGGTCGCCGCCGTCGACGGCTGCGACCATCGCGGCATAGTCCTTGCCTGCGACGTGGCCGACGACGCTGACCACCCCTATGGCACCGAGGGCGAGCCAGGGCAGGTTCGCGGCGTCGTCGCCGGAGAAGTAGAGCAGGTCGGTCGCGGCCATGACCTTGGTCGAGGCCCACCCGTCGCCCTTGGCGTCCTTGACCGCGACGACCCGGTCGTGGGCGGCGAGCTCGAGGAGCGTGGCGGTGTCGAACGGGATGCCGGTGCGGCCCGGGATGTCGTAGAGCATGACCGGCAGGTCGGTCACGTCGGCCACCGCGTGGCAGTGCGCGACGAGCCCGCGCTGGGTCGGCTTGTTGTAGTAGGGCGAGACGAGCAGGAGCCCGGTGGCGCCGGCCTCCGCCGCACGACCGGCCATCTCGACGCTGTGTGCGGTGGCGTTGGAGCCGACCCCGGCGACGACCGCCGCGCGACCGTCGACGGCCTCGGCGACGAGGCGCACCATCTCGATGGACTCGTCGTCGCTCAGGGTGGCGGACTCACCGGTGGTGCCGTTGACGACGATGCCGTCGTGGCCGCTGTCGAGCAGGTGGGCGACCAGTCGGCGGGCGCCCTCGAGGTCGAGGCTTCCGTCGGGCTTCATCGGGCTGACCATGGCGGTCAGGACGCGGCCGAACGGGGACGAGGTGCTCATGCCTGCAGGCTATCGCCCCGCAGAGCACGCCCCGCGCGGCGGACACCGACCGGGACGCAATTTGGCGGGAAGGTGACGCCGAGCTGGCGGCATCGACGCGACACCGAGGTATGCCGCGGTGCCGGCCACGCGGCATACGCTGCGGTTTTGGTCTGCTTCGGTGCCCTGTCGCCGCCCGGCGTTACGCTGCGTCCGTGCAGCAGTATCTCGACCTCCTCGACCACGTCATGACGACCGGGACGGACAAGTCCGACCGCACCGGCACCGGCACCCGCTCCGTGTTCGGCTACCAGATGCGGTTCGACCTGTCCGAGGGCTTCCCGGTGCTCACGACCAAGAAGCTCCACCTCAAGTCGATCATCGGCGAGCTGCTCTGGTTCCTGCGCGGCGACTCCAACGTGCGGTGGCTCCAGGAACGCGGCATCACCATCTGGGACGAGTGGGCGGACGAGAACGGCGACCTGGGGCCGGTCTACGGCTACCAGTGGCGGTCCTGGCCGACCCCAGACGGCGGCCACGTCGACCAGATCGCCAAGGTCATCGAGTCGATCCGCACCAACCCTGACAGCCGTCGGCACATCGTGTCGGCCTGGAACGTCGCGGACGTCGACTCGATGGCGCTCCCGCCGTGCCACACGATGTTCCAGTTCTACGTGTCCCCCGCGGTGGACGGGCACCGGCCCAAGCTCTCCTGCCAGCTCTACCAGCGTTCGGCCGACATCTTCCTCGGCGTCCCGTTCAACATCGCCTCCTACGCGCTGCTCACCATGATGGTGGCGCAGGTCTGCGACCTCGAGCCCGGTGACTTCGTGCACACCCTCGGCGACGCCCACCTGTACTCCAACCACGTCGAACAGGCCACCCTCCAGCTGACCCGAGAGCCCCTCCCCCTGCCGCAGATGAAGATCGCGTCCGGCAAGGAGATCGACCAGTTCGACCTCGGCGACTTCGAGCTGGTCGGCTACCAGGCGCACCCCTCGATCAAGGCGCCCATCGCGGTCTGAGTCAGGCCGCGGACCGTGCGGGCCCGGCGGTGACCTCCGCGTGGTCGCTACCCTGTGCCCATGACCAACGTGACGCTCATTGCCGCGGTCGGCCGCAACGGCGTCATCGGGGCCGACAACGACATGCCGTGGCACCTGCCCGAGGACTTCGCCTACTTCAAGCGGACGACCATGGGCCATCCGATGGTCATGGGACGCAAGACCTTCGACTCGATCGGCCGGGTGCTGCCGGGTCGCCGGACCATCGTCGTGACCCGCCAGCCCGACTGGAGCCACCCCGACGTGGAGACGGCCCACTCGCTCAGCGAGGCGTTGTCGCTGGCCGGTCCCGCGGCCGAGGTGTTCGTCTGCGGCGGTGGGCAGGTCTACACCGAGGCGATGCCGTGGGCGCACCGGTTGCTGATCACCGAGGTGGACCAGTCGCCCCAGGGTGATGTGCGCTTTCCCGACATCGACGCGAGCCACTGGCACGAGGTCCGGCGCGAGCGGCGCGACGGCTTCAGCTGGGTGACGTACGAGCGCGCCTGACGAGGTTCGAAACACCGATGGCAGGATGCAGGCCATGGCTCACCAGCACGACCACGTCGGTCACACCTCCTCCCCCGGACCACTCGCCGACGCCAGCGTCAGGGTGGCGCGCGAGACCGACACCCCCGCCGTCGGGCTCGTCCAGGCCACCGTGTGGCGCGAGGCGTATGCCGCGGTGCTGCCGGCGGAGGTGCTGGAGACCTTCGAGCCACAAGCCTTCGCGGCCGTCTGGCGCCAGTCCCTTGCCGCGCCTCCCCCAGGGGTCTACCGGCTGCTCGCGGCCTGTGCGGGCGACCAGGTCGTGGGGTTCGCGGCCATCGGCCCGAGCCAGGACCCCGATGCGTCCCCGGGCACCGGTGAGCTGTCTGCGCTCGCGGTCCACCCGCAGGCGCGTCGGGTCGGCCACGGGTCACGGCTGCTGAACGCGGCCGTCGACACCCTGCGCGGCGCCGGCGCCGACCGGTTGCACACCTGGGTGCTGGCCGGCGACGAAGCCACTCGGGCGTTCCTCCTCGATGCAGGGCTGAACCCGGACGGCGCGTTCCGCGACCGGGTGGTCTCTCCCGACGGTGGGACCGCGCGCGAGGTCCGCCTGGTCGCCGACATCACGCCGGAACCTCCGGGCCCGTGAGCTCGACCCTGACCCCGGAGCGACGTTCCCAGGTCGTGCGCCAAGCCCTGTCGGTAGCGGTGGCAACAGGAACCTACGGCGTCAGCTTCGGCGCCCTGTCGGTGGCTGCGGGTCTGTCGATCCTCCAGACGCAGGTGCTGTCGCTGCTGCTGTTCTCGGGGGGTTCGCAGTTCGCGTTCGTGGGGGTCATGGCCGCCGGGGCGGCCGGGGGGCCCGCCGCCATCGCCACCTCCACGCTCCTCGGCGTCCGCAACGGCCTGTACGGGCTGCAGGTCGCGCGGATGCTGGACGTCCGGGGACTCCGGAAGGTCTTCGCAGCCCAGTTGACGATCGACGAGTCGACAGCGGTCAGTGTCGCGCAGCCCGAGACGGTCGCCGCGCGACTCGGCTTCTGGGTGACGGGCGCAGGGGTCTTCGTGCTCTGGAACGCGACGACGCTGGTCGGCTCGCTCGTGGGCGATGCCATGGGCGACCCCCGCCGCTATGGACTCGACGCCGCCGCGGCCGCAGCCTTCTGCGCCCTGCTGTGGCCGCGGCTGAAGTCGAGGGATGCCGTCGCCATCGCAGTGCTGGCCGCACTGATCGCCGTGCTCGTCGCGCCGCATGCTCCCGCCGGTGTCCCCGTCCTGGTCGCCGCCTGCACCGCACTCCTGGCGGGCGTGTGGCGACGCGCCCACCACGACCCACCGCCGCCGCACCAGTGGCCCGACGAGGTGTCGCCGCGGACTGGCAACTCCGGGCCGGGGACCGCCAGGCCGGGGGGCGCGAGGCCGGGGGCCGCGAGGCCGGGGGGCACGCCATGAGCACGTGGACCGCGCTGCTCATCGCGTGCGGGCTGGCCTTCCTGCTCAAGTACCTCGGCTACGTCGTGCCGACGTCGTGGCTCGAGGGCGAACGCACGACACGGATCACCTCGGCGTTGCCCATCGCCTTGTTGGCCGCCCTCGTCGGCGTGCAGACGTTGACCTCGAGCTCGGGCGCGATCACCCTCGACTCCCGCGCTGCCGCCGTCGGTGTCGCCATGCTGGCGCTGCTGCTGCGGGCGCCCTTCATCGTCGTGGTGGTGCTGGCCGCCGCGGTCGCGGCTGGGCTGAGGCTGCTCGGTCTGCCCTGACCGCAGCGGTCAGGGCCACTCCCGCGCATCCTCGAGGAACCGGTCGCCGGTCTGGATCCCGACCACACAGAAGATCACCCCACCCGGATCGGCCATGATCACGTAGCGTTCCCGGTCGTCCACGGTGGTCGCGCCCAACGCCGTCAGTCGCGCGACCTCGGCGCGGACGTTGTCCGTCTCGATGTCCAGGTGGACGCGCGGCGGTCCGTCCTCCAATCGCTGGACCTCGAGGTTCAGCGACCCGATCTCGCCGACGCTGGCATAGGGACCGTCCTCGACCGGACGCACACCCTGGGCACCGGCCCAGAAGGCGAGGCCCGCGTCGTAGTGCTCGCCCGGGTGGTCGATGAGGACGATGCCGATGCGCGAACGGTGCATGCCACCACGGTATGCCGGGTGCGTCAGGGACGCGAGGTCCGCCAGGCCCTGACGGCGGCGCGGTAGTGCGCCTGCTCGCCCTTGCGATCCCGGGCGACCCGGCAGGCCTCGGCCTGGTGGAGCTCGTCAGCCCACGCGCCGTGCGCGCCGGACTCCCGGGCTTGGGTCATCATCCGCGATCCGTCGCGGGCGAGCCTGACCAGCGGCACCATCGCCAGCAGGGCGACCACGGGGATGAGGATCACCGCGACGCCGAACAGCACAGCGACCGGACGCCCGTCCCGGACCAGCTCGACCCCTCGCCAGCCGATCGTCGCGGAGTAGAAGCCCAGCACCACGAGCAGGACGACAGCGGTGACCTTCTCGCGCACTCAGGCGTCCAGGCCGAGGTAGTGCTCCAGCCCGACGGTCAGCCCGGGGTGGGCGCCGACCTCCCGCACCCCCGCGAGGACACCGGGCATGAAGGAGGTCCGGTCGAACGAGTCGTGGCGCAGGGTCAGCAGCTCGCCCTCAGCACCGAGCAGCACCTCCTGGTGGGCGACCAGCCCGCGCAGTCGGATCGAGTGCACCGGTATGCCGTCGACCCGCCCTCCGCGTGCCCCGTCGGGGTCCTGGGTGGTGGCGTCCGGGACTGCACCGAGGCCGGCGTCGGCGCGGGCCGCGGCGATGAGGCCGGCCGTGCGGGCTGCGGTGCCCGACGGCGCATCGACCTTGTCGGGGTGGTGCAGCTCGATGACCTCGACCGACTCGTAGAAACGCGCGGCCTGCTGGGCGAAGCGCATCATCAAGATGGCGCCGATCGCGAAGTTCGGGGCGATGAGCACGCCCACTGACGGGTGCTGGGCGAGCTGGTCGCGCACCGTCGCGAGGCGCCCCTCGTCCCATCCCGTCGTGCCCACGACGACGTGCACGCCGCGGTCGACGCAGTGCGCCACGTTCGCCGGGGAAGCGGACGGGACCGAGAACTCCACGACGACACCGGCACCGCCGAGGTCGCCGAGGTCGTCGCCCTGGTCGAACCGCCCCACCAGCTCCAGGTCGGGCGCGTCGGTGACCGCCCGGCACACCTGGCCGCCCATGCGTCCTGCCGCACCGATCACGGCCACCTTGATCGTGTCACTCACGGTGGTCAGCGTAACCACCCGTCCACGACGACGGGCCCGGTCCCCCACTCGGGAGACCGGACCCGTCGCTCGCGGCGCTGGTTCGACTACTTCACGAAGGCCGTGAGGCCGAGGACCACCGGGTCGTGGTCGGACGACCGGTACGGGCCCGGGTCGTGGAAGTCGGTCGAGTGGTAGTTGTACCGGCTGTACTCCATGGCCACCGACTCACCGGAGTTGATGTTCCAGTGGTCGGCCCCGGTCGACATCCGCAGCGCGAAGTCGTTGACGAGGATGTGGTCCAGCGAACCGGAGAGCCCGCTGAAGGAGTACGAGTAGCTGTTCGGGTCGAAGCGGCTGCCCACGTCGGTGTAGCCGGCCTTGTAGAGGACGTCCAGCGGGTCCTCCATGGTGTAGGAGTTGTAGTCACCCGCCATGACGATCCCCTTGGCGCCGTACTCGGCCGCGACGCCGGGCACCCAGTCGCGCAGGGCCTGCGCCTGCAGGATGCGGCTGGTGACCGACGCACCCTGGCCGTCACCGCTGTCAGCGTCACCCGGGAACGGACCAGCCGAACCCTTGGACTTGAAGTGGTTGACGACGAAGAGGAACTTGTCGCCCTTGCCGGTCTTCTTCCTGAACGTCTGGGCGATCGGCTCACGGGCATTGCCGAAGGCCTGGCCGTCCTGGCTCTGGTCGCCCAGGGCGCGCGACCGGTCGACGCGCATGACGTTGGCCGCCTTGTAGATGATGGCGCTGGTGATGAAGTCCTGCTCGTCCGGTGAGGGCAGGTCGGTCGAGGACGGGACGAAGGCCCAGGTGCCCGCTCCCGCCTTCTCGTTCAGCGCGGCGACCAGCGCTGCCAGGGCAGCGTCACGGTCGTGACCGAAACGTGCGGAGTTCTCGATCTCCATCAGCCCGACGACGTCGGCGTCGAGGGCGGTGATCGCCGACACCTCCTTCTCGGTCTGGCGCGCGAGGTCAGCCGCATCCCAGGCACCACGGCGGGTGCAGGGGCTGCCGTCGACGCCGCGGACCGTGTCGCCGTTGTCGTCGCGGTCGTAGAACGCCACGCAGGTCGGGTCGGCGTCACCGAGATCGGTGAAGTAGTTGAGGACGTTGAACGACGCGACCTTGAGGTCGGGTGTGCCGAGCTGGTTGATGTCGGCAGTGTCGGGCGCAGCCGTTCGGGTGTTCTCGAACGCCACCGGCGACGTCGCGTTGTCGGGCCCGACCACCTGGGCCGTCGGCTGGAAGCGCCACAGGTTGAACCGGTAGTCCACGACGACAGGAGCGCTGAAGGTGGCCGCCTCGCCGACCCTGACCGGCTTGGTGTTCGAGACGTACGCAGGCGTCAGGTCGCCGTTGAGCAGGCACGGGATCGGGCGGCCGGCGCACGTCGCCGGGCTGAAGCTGCTCGCCGTGAAGTTGCTGGAGGCACCGTCGTCGAGGGTGACCGCACGCCTGGCGTTGTCGGCCACCACGGCGGCGGCCTCGGGGCTGCCGGGGGCGCCCACCTCGGTGTTCTGCAGCAGCGGGTGGTCACCCACGGCCAGGCCGACCTCGCCGAACTGGTTGGTGCCGAAGGTGTTGGTGACGGTGTAGTCGCCGAGGGGCTGGAAGAGCATTCCCTCGATCGACTCACGCCCTGCATCGGTGGTCGGCCACGGCACGGTCAGCGCCTGGACAGGGCTGAACTCATCGCCGGCGTCGCTGATGTTCGAGGCCGACGCGGTGATCTCGGTCAGGGTCCCCGGGTCGGAGGACGAGCTGCGGAACTCGCTGACGGCACCGGTCACCTGGATGTAGTTGCCGACCTCGACGTCGGGGTCGAGGGGGCTGCCGGAGCCACCCGTCTGGAAGACGAAGAGGCCGTCCGAGGCGCCCGAGGAGCTCGGCTCGGGACCGGTCCCCTGGGTCTGGAGGTAGAAGCCGTGGAACCCACCCGTGGGGTAGGCCGCCGTGACGACGCCCTTGGTGGTCACCGTCTGCCCAGACAGCTGGGTGCTCGGACCCGTGCCCTGGATCTCGGCGATCGTCTTCTCGGCCGGGGCGGGCGGGGTGGTGCAGGTGGTGCCGCAGGCCGTCGGGCTCGGCGCCCCGGCCACGAAGTCGGCAGCATTGTCGGCGGTGTTCTGCGGACCGGCCTTGCGGCTCACCGACACCGTGTTGCTGGGCGCGGCCGTCGGTCCGGTGCCCGCGTAGTCGTTCGCCGTGCCGAAGCCGACGAAGTCGACGACCGAGGGCTGGGCCGAGCACGGGTTGGTGCCGGACTTGGCGGTGCAGGGGTTGGCCGTCCCGCCGAGCGCTGTGACGTTGTTGACCAGCGCCACCTTGCCTGCGCCGCCGGCCATGGCGATGGTTCCCGAAGCGTCGAAGGGGACCTCGGTGGAGCCGCCGGTCCCAGCAGCCTCCCGGACGACGTAGCTGCCGCCCGCCGGCAGGAACCCGGCGAGCCCGGTGACCTGCCACGAGACCCCGGTCGAGCCGGCGTACTGCACCGACCAGCCGTTGAGGTTGACCGTGGACGCGCTGGTGTTGACCAGCTCGATGAAGTCGTTCCGGTACGTCGCGCCGGTGTTGCCGCCGCCTCCGTAGACCTCGTTGATCACTACCGGCGCACCGACCGAGGGCGCTGCCAGCGCACTCATCGGGGCGACGGCAACAACTCCAGCGGTGAGGGCTATGGCGCCCACCGCTCCCAACACGTGCTTGCGGGGTACGCGCACAGCAGTCCTCCACGAACTCAGGATTGACAGCCCTGGGACGGTGGTCCGGGCCGATGGAGCATCACACCACGCCGACGGCGAATGCGAAACGGCTGGGACAGGTCCGGAAGGTAAAGGTCAGGTCAGGGTTTCGCGCCCAGCTCGTCCAGCGGGACCCCAGGGTCTGCCAGCCGGTCAGGCGCGACGACGGCCTTCGACCGGATCAGGCCCTTCACCGCATCACCGACGTCCCACACGTTGACGTTCATCCCGGCGGTCACCCGCCCGTCGCGCAGCCAGAAGGCCACGAACTCCCGCGCCGACAGGTCGCCGCGCACGACGACCTCGTCGTCCGGGCTCCCGAGACCGTGGTACTCCATCCCGAGGTCGTACTGGTCGGTGTAGAAGTAGGGCAGCTCCGCCTCCGGCCCCTCCTGGTCGAGCATGGCCGCTGCCACCAGCGAGGGCTGGTTGAGGGCGTTGGCCCAGTGCTCGACGCGAATCCGCTGCCCGAGGAACGGGTGCTCGACGTTCGCGACGTCACCCACCGCGAAGATGTCCGCGTCGCTCGTGCGCCCCACCGCGTCCGCCGTCACGCCGTTGTCGACGTCCAGGTCCGCAGCCTGCGCGAGCGCGACGTTGGGCGTTGCCCCGATCCCCACGACGACGGCGTCCGCCGGCACGACCGAACCGTCCGCGAGCCGCACCCCCGTCACGGCAGACTCGCCCTCCACGGCCTCGACGGTGACCCCGGTACGCAGGTCCACCCCGTGCGCTCGGTGCAGGTCCGCGAACACCTCGGCGATCGTCGGGCCGAGCACCCGCACCAGGGGCAGGTCGAGCGCCTCCAGCACCGTGACGTCGGCACCGGCCTCGCGCGCCGCAGCCGCCACCTCCAGTCCGATCCAGCCGCCACCGATGAACACGATCCGCCGTCCCGGCACGAGCACCGCACGGATCGCCTGGCTGTCCTCGATGGTGCGCAGCGAGTACACCCCGTCGAGGTCGGCACCGGGGATGGTGAGCCGTCGCGGAGCGCACCCGGTCGCCAGCACCACGCGGTCGTATGCCGTGCGCTCACCTGTGTCGGCCACCACCTCGTGGTCGTCGCGGTCGATGCTGGCCACCGTGGTGCCGGTGCGCACGTCGATGTCGTGACCGGCATACCAGTCCTCGTCGTGGACGAACACGTCCTCGAGCTTCTCCCCCGTCTTGAGGTAGTCCTTCGACAGCGGCGGTCGCTCATAGGGCAGGTGCGGCTCGCCCGCGAAGAGCACCACCCGCCCTTCGAAGCCCCGCCCTCGCAGGGCCTCGGCGGTCTTGGCGCCCGCCAGCCCGCCACCGATCACGACGAAGGTCCGGTCGTCAGTCATGCGTCATCCTCTGGCTCGGCTCTCTGCTCGGCTGTCTGCTGGACTACCCGACTACCTGCTGTACTTTCTAAAACAGTGTTAGATTGACTTTAGGAGCGGCGTCCCCGTTAGTCAACGAGTCGCTCGAGGAGCCTGATGTCGCCGGAAGCGCACGACGTGCACGACAGCATCGGGTCCGTGGGCGCCCTCGCGGAGCCGTCACGACGGGCGTTGTACGACCACGTGTCGCGGCAACGCACGGCGGTCAGTCGTGAGCAGGCGGCCGAGGCCGTGGGGCTGCCACTGCACTCCGTGAAGTTCCACCTCGACCGGCTCGTCGACGAGGGCCTGCTGGAGGTCGAGTTCCGCCGCCTGAGTGGTCGAGCGGGCCCCGGCGCCGGCCGGCCGTCCAAGCTCTACCGGCGCGCCCGTGCCGAGGTGTCGGTGTCGCTCCCGGCTCGGCACTACGACCTGGCCGCCGCGGTCCTCGCCGATGCCGTCGAGCGGGTCGGGCGCGACCGGGTGTCGCTCGACCGGGCGATCGACGACGCGGCCACTGACGCGGGTCGAGCCCTGGCAGCGGGCAGCCCGCTCCCACGCGGCCCGCGCGCTGAGCTGCGCGCCGTGTCAGAGCTGCTCGCCCGGCACGGCTACGAGCCCTCTCCCACGGACGACGAGCGTGAGCTCGAGCTGGCCAACTGTCCGTTCGACCGGCTCGCGCGGGACCACACCGACCTCGTCTGCGGGATCAACCTCGCCCTGGTCACCGGCGCCGTCGAAGCCCTCGGGTGCCGACACGTGCAGACCCGCCTCGAACCTGCCGCAGACCTCTGCTGCGTGCGCGCCCGCCAGGTGCCCTGACGCGCGTGGCGCATCGCCTCCTCGCCCACCGGGGGCAAAGCCAACGGGCCGACACACCCTGAGGTGTGCCGGCCCGCTCGTCAGGCTGGTGTGCGTCGGCTCAGCCGGCCGCGTCCTCCGAGGTGGCCGGAGCCGCGCTCTCGGGCGCGTCGCCGCCACGGTCCTCGCCACCGCGCTCGCCACGGCCGCCACGACGGCGGTTGCGACTGCGACCACCCTCACGACGCTCGCCACGGTCGTCGGTGGACTCGCCGGCCTCGGCCTCGGGGGCGTCGCCCTCGGTGCTGCTGGCCTCAGGCGCGTCACCCTCGGCGGCGGGAGCGTCGCCGCCCTCGCCCTCCGCGAGCACCGCCGCCAGCGACAGCTTGCCGCGCGGGTCGATCTCCTTGAGCTCGACCTGGACCTTCTGGCCCACGGCCAGGACGTCCTCGACGGCTTCGATCCGCTTGCCACCGACGAGCTTGCGCACCTCGGAGATGTGCAGCAGGCCGTCCTTGCCCGGCAGCAGGGAGATGAACGCACCGAAGGTCGTGGTCTTGACCACGGTGCCCAGGAAGCGCTCGCCGATCTCCGGCATCTGCGGGTTCGCGATGGCGTTGATCTGCGCCCGGGCGGCCTCGGCCGAGGGGCCGTCGGTCGCACCGATGTAGATCGTGCCGTCGTCCTCGATCGAGATCTGCGCGCCGGTCTCGTCCTGGATCTGGTTGATCATCTTGCCCTTCGGCCCGATGACCTCGCCGATCTTGTCGATCGGGACCTGCACCGAGATGACGCGAGGAGCGAAGGGGCTCATCTCGTCGGGTGCGTCGATCGCCTCGTTCATGACGTCGAGGATGTGCAGGCGCGCGTCGCGAGCCTGGGTCAGCGCGCCGCCGAGCACCGAGGCGGGGATGCCGTCGAGCTTGGTGTCGAGCTGGATGGCCGTGACGAACTCGCGGGTTCCGGCGACCTTGAAGTCCATGTCACCGAAGGCGTCCTCCGCACCGAGGATGTCGGTCAGCGCGGCGTACTGCGTCTCACCGTCGACCTCCTCGGAGATGAGGCCCATCGCGATGCCGGCGACCGGGGCGCGCAGCGGCACACCGGCGTTGAGCATCGACAGGGTGGACGCGCAGACCGAGCCCATCGACGTCGAGCCGTTGGAGCCGAGAGCCTCGGACACCTGGCGGATCGCGTAGGGGAACTCCTCGCGGGTCGGCAGCACTGGCATCAGGGCACGCTCGGCGAGCGCTCCGTGACCGATCTCGCGACGCTTCGGCGAACCCACCCGACCGGTCTCACCGGTGGAGTAGGGCGGGAAGTTGTAGTTGTGCATGTAGCGCTTGCGCGTCACCGGCGACAAGGTGTCGAGCTGCTGCTCCATGCGGAGCATGTTCAGCGTGGTGACGCCCATGATCTGGGTCTCGCCACGCTCGAAGATGGCCGAGCCGTGCACGCGCGGCAGCACCTCGACCTCGGCGCCCAGGGCGCGGATGTCGGCGAGGCCACGGCCGTCGATGCGGACCTTGTCGCGCAGGATGCGCTGACGGATCAGCTTCTTCTGCACGGACTTGTAGGCCGCGGACAGCTCCTTCTCGCGGCCCTCGAACTCACCGGCGAGCTTCTCCTTCATGGAGTCCTTGAGCTCGTCGATGCGGTCCTCGCGCTCCTGCTTGCCGGCGATGGTGAGCGCCTGCGCCAGGTCGTCCGAGGTCGCAGCCTCGACGGCGGCATACGCGTCGCCCTCGTAGTCGAGGAAGATCGGGAACTCCTGGACCGGCTTGGCGGCCTTGCTCGCCAGGTCGGCCTGGGCCTCGCACAGGACCTTGATGAACTTCTTCGAGGCCTCGAGGCCCTCGGCGACGACCTCTTCGGTCGGAGCCTGCTTGCCCTCGTTCTTGACGAGGTTCCAGGTCGACTCGGTGGACTCGGCCTCGACCATCATGATCGCGACGTCATCGCCCGCGATGCGGCCGGCGACGACCATGTCGAAGGTCGAGCGCTCGATGTCCGAGAAGTTGGGGAAGGCAACCCACTGGCCGTCGATCAGGGAGACGCGGACGCCACCGATCGGACCGGAGAACGGCAGACCCGAGATCTGCGTGGAGGCGCTGGCCGCGTTGATGGCGAGCACGTCGTACTGGTGGTCGGGGTTGAGCGCGAGCACCGTGATGACGACCTGGACCTCGTTGCGCAGACCCTTGGTGAAGGTCGGGCGCAGGGGGCGGTCGATCAGCCGGCAGGTGAGGATCGCGTCGGTGGACGGGCGACCCTCGCGGCGGAAGAACGAGCCGGGGATCTTGCCCGCGGCATACATCCGCTCCTCGACGTCGACCGTCAGGGGGAAGAAGTCGAAACCTTCGCGGGGGTGCTTCCCGGCGGTGGTGGTGGAGAGGAGCATCGTGTCCTCATCCAGGTAGGCGGCAACTGCGCCACCGGCCTGCTTGGCCAGGCGTCCGGTCTCGAACCGGACCGTGCGGGTGCCGAACGAACCATTGTCGATGGTCGCTTCGGCGAAGTGGATCTCTGGACCCTCCATTGGGCCCTCCTTTTTTATCTGTAGTCCCGGTGCATCGTCGTTGTGCACTGGTTTCTGTCGTGCTGGGCGGCATCAGTGCCGGCCCCATGCGAGAGGGACGGCCCTCATGGAGGACCGTCCCTGTCGAATGCTTAGCGGCGCAGACCGAGGCGCTTGATCAGCGAGCGGTAACGCTCGACGTCGACGCTCTCGAGGTAGCGCAGGAGCCGGCGACGCTGGCCGACCAGGAGGAGCAGGCCGCGGCGGCTGTGGTGGTCGTGCTTGTGCTGGCGCGAGTGCTCGGTGAGGTCGAGGATGCGCTGCGTCAGCATCGCCACCTGAACCTCGGGGGAACCGGTGTCGCCCTCGTGCGTGGCGTACTCGGACATGATCTTCTTCTTGACGTCGAGGCTCAACGGCATGAGTCGGCACTGCTCCTTTGTGTGATCGTTGCGCGGTGCGCCAGGGCTGGTTCACCTGGGCTCTCTGGATCCGCGGCCGGTCTACGGCGGTTGCAAGGTTACCAGCGGGCGGGTTGGGCCCCTAATCGCCGCCGATGCACCGCCGATGCACCGCCGGTGCACCGCGCGTGCGCCGCTGCAGGCTCCCCCAGCCGGCGCAAGCAGTGTTGGATGGGGACATGCAGATGCCCAAGCACAGTGACGAGGCCAAGACCCGCTTCCGCAGCCTGATCAGCGACGCGCCGGGCGTTGAGGTCAAGCCGATGTTCGGCAGTGTCGGCGCGTTCGTCAACGGCAACATGTACGCCGGGTTGTTCGGTGAGGACGTCGGGGTCAAGCTCGACCCCGCGGGGCTGGAGGAGCTGCAGGCCCTCCCCGGCAGCGGCCCGTTCGGACCCGCCGAGCGCCCCATGAACGGATGGCTGTCGCTGCCCTCCGACCTGTCCGACGAGGAGACGTCCACCTGGACGGACCGGGCGCGGGACCACATCGCCACCCTGCCGCCCAAGGCCAAGAAGGCAACCGCCAAGAAGGCAACCGCCAAGCGGGCAACCGAGCCCACGACGTAGGCCGCTCAGCCGCGGGCGCCCACGAGTTCGGGCTCACGTTCGGTCTGGGCTTCGGGCGCCGGGCGGGTCGCGGACAGCGAACGCGCGTGCAAGAGCGTGCGCGCCGGGCGTTCGACCACGACGTGCATCAGCCAGGCGGCGCCCCCGAGGACGAGCACCACGGCCACAACTGCCAGACCCGCCGTCCACCACGCGTCGTCGCCCCACTCGCGCAGCCCAGTGACGACAGGACGCATCAGGTAGTGCGTCATGTAGAGGCAGTACGACACCTCCCCCGCGGCCACCATGAGCGGCGTGGACAGCCAGCGCCCGACCGAGCCGCCGGCCGTCGCCACGACCGCCACGACCAGCCCCATCACCGGGGCCATCCAGTAGTCCCCTGAGGCGACCGCCGGGACCAGGGCCACCACGAGCACGACGGACGGCAGCAGCGGAGCCAGTCGTCCGAGGGCCACACCGCCACGCACCCAGGCGAGGCAGAGGAAGATCCCTGCGACGAACTCCCCCATGATGCGGACGTAGAACATGTGCTCGAGGTTGCCGTTGGGCAGGGCGAACGCCGCGAAGACGGTGAGCATCACGGCATACGACAGGGCGGCGAGCAGCAGGGAGCTGCGCGCCCTGACCACGCGCGCCGCGAGCACGAAGAGCGCCGGTGCCACGAGGTAGGCGAACCACTCGGAGCCGATCGACCACGCCGGACCGTTGAAGCTCGGGCGGTCGTTGAACCAGTTCTGCACCATGAGCACGTTCTGCCCGTATGCCGCGGGCGTGCGCCGCTGCCCGCCCTCGCCGATCCCGAGGGTGCCCATGGCGACAGCCATGCCCAGGTCGATGTTGAGCGCCACGAAGTGCACCGGCCAGACGCGCGCGAACCGGCTGCGGATGAACGACACGGTCGACTGCCCGGAGAAGGCCCGCATGGAGTCGGCGTAGTTGTAGGCCAAGATGAAACCGCTCAAGGGGAAGAACAAGTCCACGCCGAGGTACCCCGCACGCATCAGGGTGTCGGCAGGCACCGTCCACGGAGCGAGCGCCTCGAGGTCGGGCCGGTAGTGGAACAGCACGACCCACGCCGCGGCCAGGACGCGCAGTCCGGTCAGCGCGGGCAGCGGCGAGCGGCGCTCCGAGCTCGGCGTCGGAGTCGCCCTCGGGGAAGTCAGGAGCCGGCCCCAGCACCCTCTGTCGCCCGGCCCGACCACTCGTCGGCGCGGAGCGCATAGATCGCCAGGTCGGTCCACTGCTCCTTGAACCAGGAGGCCCTCTCGAACAGTGCCTCGCGTCGCATGCCCAGCCGTTCGCAGATGCGCGACGACGCGGTGTTGACAGGCTCGAGCTGGGCCCACACGCGGTGGACCCCGACCTCTCGGAACGCGGCCTCGGTGATGGCACGGGCCGCCTCGGTGGCGTACCCCTGACCCGCCACGTCGGGGGCGAACACCCAGCCGATCTCGGCCTGCCGTCCGTCGTGGCCGTCGAGTCCGTCGAGGTGGATGAGCACGTCGCCGATGACGCGCCCGTGCAGCTCCACCGCGAGGGTGAGGATCGGCGACTTCTCGTCGAGCCGGCCGGCCGTGGCCCGCTCGGCCACCAGGTCCGCCACCTGCTCGCGGGTCTTGGGCTCGCCCGGGATGTACCTCACGACCGACGCCACCGACCGGTAGGTGAAGACGTCGTCCTCGTCACCGGGACGGAAGCTGCGCAGGACGAGCCTCTCGGTCGTGATCGGCAGGCTCACGCGCGGCATACCGGGAACTCCGAACTGTCCGTGAGCGGACGGCGAGACGACAAGGATCGGCGAGGTGGCGATCAGAGGTTGATCATGTGGCCGGCGATGCCCTCGACTGCTTCCTTGACCGCCTCGGAGAGCGTCGGGTGGGCGAAGACGTTGCGGGCGACCTCGTCTGCGGTGAGGTCCCACTTCTGGGCCAGGGTCAGCGCGGGCAACAGCTCGGTCACCTCGGGGCCGATGAGGTGGGCGCCGATGATCTCGTTGTGCTTCGCGTCGGCCACGACCTTGACGAAGCCGACGGCGTCGCCGAGTCCCATCGCCTTGCCGTTGGCCGAGAAGGGGAACTTCGCGACCTTGACGTCGAAGCCCTTGCCCCGGGCCTGCTCCTCGGTGTAGCCGAACGAGGCGATCTGCGGCTGGCAGAACGTCGCCCGGGGGATGAAGTCGTACTCGACCGGCATGGTCTCGGCCCCGGCCATGGTCTCGGCCGCGACGACACCCTGCGCCTCGGCCGTGTGGGCCAGCATGAGCTTGCCGGTCACGTCGCCGATCGCATAGACGTTGTCGACGTTGGTGCGGCAGTGGTCGTCGATGACGATGGCTCCGCGTTCCGTGGCCACGCCGAGGGACTCGAGGCCGTAACCCTCGAGGCGCGGGGCGAAGCCGATGGCCTGCAGCACCTTGTCCGTCTCGATGACCGTCGACTCACCACCTGCGGCGGGCGACACCGTGACCTTGACCTTCTCGCCGCTGTCGTCGATCGACTCGACCTTGGTCGACAGCAGGACCGTGACCCCGAGCTTCTTGTAGTGCCTGAGCAGCTCCTTGGACACCTCGGCGTCCTCGGTCGGCACCATCCGGTCGAGGAACTCCACGATGGTCACGTCGACCCCGAAGTTCTTCATGACGTAGGCGAACTCGACGCCGATCGCACCGGACCCGGCGATGACGATCGACTGGGGCAGCTGGTCGGTGAGGATCTGCTCCTCGTAGGTCACGACCCGGTCCGAGAGGGACGTACCGGGGATGAGCCGGGTCGTGGCACCGGTGGCGATGATGAGCTTGTCGAAGGTGACCGTCTGCTTCTCGCCGGAGCTGAGTGCGACGTCCATCGAGGTCGGGCTGGTCAGCGTGCCCCAGCCGTCGATCTCGGTGATCTTGTTCTTCTTCATCAGGAAGTGGACGCCCTTGACGATGCCGGCGGACACCGCGCGCGAGCGGGCGTGGGCCGGGCCGAACGCCATCGTTGCGTCGCCCTCGATCCCGAACTTGTCCTTCTCGTGCGTCAGGATGTGGGACAGCTCGGCGTTGCGCAGGAGCGCCTTGGACGGGATGCACCCGACATTGAGGCAGACCCCGCCCCAGTACTTGGACTCGACCACCGCGGCCTTGAGACCGAGCTGGGAGGCGCGGATCGCCGCGACGTACCCGCCAGGACCAGCACCGAGAACTACGACATCGAAGTCAGCCATGGCGGTCAGCCTACTGACTGTCCTGCCATCGCCCCACTTCGCCCATCCCTACCTCAGGGTGCGCAGGACCTCGTGGATCCGCCGGGCAACGGGTGCGGCCCCCTCGCCTCCGGTGCCCCCCTGCGAGACCACCACCGCCACGGCATACCGAGGTCTGGTGGCCGGTGCGTAGGACACGAACCAGGCGGTGTCCTGCTTGCCGAACGCCTCTGCGGTCCCGGTTTTCCCCGCCACTGGCCACTGGTCGAGCGGGAAGCCGGCGAACGCTCCCCTGGCGGTGCCCGAGGTCACGACCCCCACGAGCGCGCCCCGGAGGAAGGACAGCGTGCCGGCGGGGAAGGGCACGGTCCCCGTCCTGACGGGAGCGACCCGCTCGGTGGCCCCGCCCGTTGACCCCCCAGGAGCGACGAAGGCGCGCGCGACCTCCGGCTTCCAGAGCGTTCCACCGTTGGCGATGGCTGCATAGACCTGAGCCATCTGCAGGGGCGTGACCGTGATGTCACCCTGCCCGATCGCGAAGTTGGCCGCGTCCCCGGCACGGAACTGGAAGCCGCTCTGGCAGTTCTCGACGGCAAGCCCCTTGAGGTATGCCGCGCGGCTCGGGTCGGTGGCCAGCAGTTCCGGGTAACCGGACTTGGCGTGCCTGCAGGTCTCGGTGCGGGTCTGGTCCCACTGCCGCTGCTTCCACGTACGGCCGGGGATCCGCCCGGCCTGTTCGCCGGGCAGGTCGATGCCCGTGGCCCGTCCGAGGCCGAACGCGTCGGCCATCGCGACGAAAGGGTCCCTGGCATCGGACTTCGCCGCGAGCCCGCCCTGCGCCAACCAGGACCGGTAGGCGAAGTCGTAGAAGATCGTGTCGCAGGAGACCTCCACCGCCTTGCGCAGGGAGATCCGCCCATAGGCGCGGGACTCGAAGTTGGCGAACCTGCGGTTCCCGATCGTGTAGCCGGACGTGCAATTGTAGGTCCCGTCGAGCGAGTTCCCGGCCCTGACAGCGGCAGGCAGGCTGACCACCTTGAAGGTCGAGGCGGGCGAGAACGCCGCCGAGGTCACGCGGGAGACGAGCGGGGTCCCGGCTGACGCGTCGGTGAGTCGCGCGAGCTCGGCCGGGGTCACGCCCCCCGTCCAGACATCCGGGTCGTAGGACGGGTAGCTCGCTGCCGCGACGACACCACCATTGGTGACGTCCAGGACCACCGCCGCCGCGGAGTCAGCCCGGTGACCGTGCTTGCGCGCCGAGGCGACGGCCGACGCCAGGGCAGCCTCCGCGGCGGCCTGCACCCTGGCGTCGAGGTTGGTGACGACGTCCCGACCGGGAACGGGGTCGGTCTGCCCGAGCGTCCGGGTGACGATGCCGCGGGGGTCGACTGCGACCGTGCTGGTCCCAGGGGTGCCGCGGAGCTGGGTGTCGTACTGCTGCTCCAGCCCGGACCGACCCACCAGGTCGAGGTCGCCGATCGCGCCCCTCGACGCCGCCACGTCCTCGGCGTCCGATCGAGCGAGGTAGCCGAGCACGTGAGCCGCGTTGACGGTCCGCTGGGCGGGGTAGTCCCGCACTGGCTGAGCCGAGACCCCCACTCCCGGAAAGAGATCCGGACGTTCGAGGAGACTCAGTGCCCTGCGGGGATCGACGCCGCTTGCCAACGGGATCGGCACGTAGGCGGATCCGGCCCAGCAGACCGGCGCCGGTGGCGCGCCCTGCACCCCGCAGAGCTGGGTGCGCCCCCACAGCTGGTCGAAGTCCGCCCCCAGCACACGGGCCACGCGATGGACGAGGTCGCGCCCACCGTCCTCTGACTCGACGAGCTGTCCCCGGTCGACGGTGACCACGGTCTCGGTCGTGTTGTCCACGAGGGGCAGACCGGTGCGGTCGAGGATGCGGCCCCTGACGGCAGGTTCGGTCACCGTGCGGGTGTTGAGGGTGGCCGCTGCCCGCTGGTAATCCTCGTGGCCCACGATCTGGACCTGCCCCAACCGACCGAGGAGCGTGCCCATGAAGCACAGCACCACGAGTCCGAGGACCCACACCCGAGGCGAGTGGTCCCGCGCGATGCGCGAGCGCCTCACGCTCGCCACCCGCGCTTCATCGTCGTCCTCGGGCCAGTCGCCGCTCGAGGTTGACGAGCACGGGCACGAACATCGCGCAGAGCAGCGCGGTGAGCACTAGGCGCAGCCCGACGACGTGCCAGTCGACAGCCGCCCCCGACAGCATCGCGACCACGAGCCGTCCGGTCGCGACGAGTGCGGCGCTACCCAGTCCCACGACGGCGACCCAGCCGAACGGCGTCTCTCCCTCGCGCCTTCCGGCCCCGGCGAGGAGCCCGGCCGCGGCATACACCAGGGCTGCGGTGCCGAGCACCGCCGAACCTGGTGGCATCAGGTCGACCAGCCAGCCACCCGCCAGGCCGAGCAGCGCACCGCGGGCGGCGCCGGTGCGCAGGGCGCCGGCCACCACGACGGGGAGGACCAGGTCGGGCAGGACCAGCTGCGAGCGGGCAGCCAGGGTCACCGTGGCCACGGCGGCGACCAGCAGCAGGAGGCCACGAAGGGTGAGGGCGAGGCTGGGCACGGGCACGGTCAGCCCCCACCCGTGACGGCCGGCCTCGGCGTGGAGCGCGGACCGGTGCGCAGGATGCCGACCACTCCAAGGGTGGTCACGTCGGTCGCGGGGCGGACGGAGGCCGTGGGCGTGAGGTCGCCGGGGGCGTCGTCGACGCGCTCCACGGTGCCCACCCTCAGCCCCGGGGGGAAGGGCGATCCTCCGACGCTGCCCAACGTGGTCACCGCGTCACCCGTCCGCACCAGACCGCGCTCGACGACGGTGAGGTTGAGCTCGCCCGCAGGACGACGGTGTGCGCCCTGGGCCCCGCTGCCCACCGCGCCCAGGGTGCCGGCCGCTCCGACCCGCACGCCCACGAGGAGGTCAGCGCTGCCGACGAGCAGCACGTCGCAGGTCCACGGGGAGACCGTCACCACGCGCCCGACCAGACCGTCGACGCCGACCACGGACAGGTCGGTCCGCACACCGTCGCGCGACCCGGCGTCGAGCGTCACCCGCTCGGGTCCCGCTGCCCCCTCGCGGCCGACGGCGACGACCCGCGCGGGGACGAACGCGCCCCCGGCCAGGTCGGGCGAGTCCAGGAGCCCCTGGAGCTGTTGCCCTGTCACGGACTTCTGCGAAGCCTGGGCGCGCAGGACCTCGTCGCGCGGGACGCGGGCATCCACGATTTCCTGAAGGTCGTGGGGGTCCTGAGGGTCCCGGGTGCCCTGGGGGTCCCGGGCTGACAGGAGGCGTTCGAGCGGCCCGAGCACCGTTCCACCCGCCGACCGCAGCGGTGCCACACCCCGGCCACCGGACACGTCGACGCAGAGGGCGACGACGGTCAAGACCACCAGCACCACCAGGAGCCTGAGTCGGGAGGGGGCACGCATCGGTCAGAAACGGCGGGTGTCGATGAGGACCCGCTGGAGGGTCGAGAACTCCTCGATGCATCGTCCCGAGCCGCGCACGACGGCCCGCAACGGGTCGTCGGCCACCCGCACCGGGACGCCGAGCTCGTGCCGGAGTCGCTCGTCGAGTCCGCGCAACAGCGCTCCCCCGCCCGTCAGCGTGATCCCGTTGTCGAGGATGTCGCCTGCCAGCTCCGGTGGGCAGACGTCGAGCGTCGCCCGCACGAGCTCGACGATCTGCAGCACCGGCCCCTCGATCGCTCGGCGGACCTCCTGGCTGGAGATGGTGACGGTCTTGGGCAGGCCGCTGACCAGGTCGCGGCCCCGGACGCGGGTACTCGTCTCCTGACTGAGGGGAAAGGCTGATCCCGCCGCGACCTTGATGTCCTCGGCGCTGCGCTCCCCCAGCAGCAAGGAGTACTCGCTCTTGACGTGCGCGATCACCGCCTCATCGATCTCGTCGCCACCGACGCGGACCGAACGGGCCGTCACGATCCCTCCGAGGCTGATGACGGCGACGTCGGTCGTGCCACCGCCGATGTCGACCACCATCGAGGCCGAGGTCTCGTTGACCGGCAGGTCCGCCCCGATGGCGGCAGCCATGGGCTCCTCGATGACGTAGACCCGGCGAGCGCCCGAGCGCACCGCGGCGTCCTCGAGGGCACGGCGCTCGACTCCCGTGACCTCACTCGGGACGCAGACGACCATCCGGGGACGGACCAGTCGGGAGGGACGCACCTGGTCGACGAAGTACCGCAGCATCTGTTCGGTCACGTCGGCGTCGGAGATGACCCCGTCGGCCAGCGGCCGCACCGCTCGGACGTGGCCCGGCGTGCGACCGAGCATCTCCTTGGCCCGCGCGCCTGCGGCGATCAGCTTGCCCGTGGCTGCCTCGACGGCCACGACCGAGGGTTCGTCGAGGACCACGCCGCGACCCCGCTCGTAGACCAGGGTGTTGGCGGTGCCCAGGTCGATCGCCAGGTCTCGACCCCACGTCATCCAGCCGCCCGCACCGCCTCTCACGCCCGCGATGCTAGGTCGGCTCCCCACCGCGATCCGGGAGCCGCGCCCGAGCCGTCCCGATAGTGGTACTGGTGTGACAGATGTGACCTACCCCTGCGGCAAAACGGCCGTTGCGACGCGAAACGGGAGTTGCAACTCCCGGGTTTCNNNNATACGGGAGTTGCAACTCCCGGGTTGCGTCGCAACGGCCGTTTTGCGGGTGGCAAGGTGAGGTATGCCGCGTGGATCAGGCTGCCAGCTCGGCCTCGACGCGGCGCGGCACGGCCGACCGCCGTGGGCGCATCGCCACACGCAGCCGCCAAGCCCCGAACACGGCGAGCAGGCTGATCGCCACGTGCAGGCCGATGAACAGGCCTCCGAAGCCCGCCCCGAGCACCACCCCAGCCACCAGCGGGCCGGCGGCCGAGAAACCGGTCTGCAGCGCAGTGAACAGGCCGAGCGTGGTGCCGACGAGGCCGGACGGAGCCAGGCTGGCGGTCAGCGGGTTGAGCACGGGAGCATACATCGTCTCGCCGACCGCGAAGATCCCGAACGTCGTGACGAACAGGGCCGCGGACAGCTCAGGGGCGAGCGAGGAGGCGGCGAGCACCAGCCAGGACAGCGTCCAGATGGCGCCCACACCCATCAGCAGGGTCGCCCCGCTGCGCTTGGCCGTCAGCCTGACGACCAGCATCTGCAGCGCGATGATGACGACGCAGTTGACGGCGGCAGCCAGGCCGATGGTGGTCTCCTCCACGTGCAGGACCGTGAGGGCGTAGGCAGGGAGCCCCGACTCGAACTGGGCGTAGAAGCCCAGGGCCAGCGTGACCGTGACCAGCGCCGTCCAGCGCAGGGCCGGAATGGCCCAGATGGCGCGCAGTGCCTCTCGCGGGCCGGCCGAGCCGACCCCCTCGGAGGCAAGGCCGGGCTCGTCGAGCGAGCCCACCGGCATACCCCATCGCCTGGCACCTGCGGCCAGCAGGAGGAGGCCGGAGACGAGGAAGCCGGCAGCCGCGCCGGCGAAGGCGGGCCACATGCCGGAAGCGCGGTCGAGGTCGACGACGTAACCGGCGCCGAACGCCCCGACGGCCATGCCGAGGGCCTGGCCGGTGAACTGCCACGCGAAGACCCGGCGGCGGTCGGAGCCGCCCACCCAGCGCAGCACGAGCACGGACTGGGCGGGACCCGCGGCGGTGATCCCGAGGCCGAACACGAACATGCCGACGAGGAACGACACCGGGCCGTCCGCCCAGATGAGGGAGGCGGCACCAGCCGCGGCGACCACCTTGGCGCCCACCGCGACCATGACGGGCGACATGCGGTCTGCGAGGCGGCCAGCCACGGGAGCGGCCAGGAGCGCGCCCACCGAAAACAGGCTCGATGCTGCCGCCGCAACCAGCGACCCCCAGCCGCGCGTCGTCGCGGCGTAGGCGTACTGGTAGGGCAGGACAGTGCCCCAGCCGAGCATGGCTACGGCAGAGGCGAGGATCAACAGACGGGCGCGCATGGTCACTTCAACAGTTCTTCGAGTTCGAATATTTCGATATCGAAATCTTAGCATGCGAAGATGACGGCATGCCCCCGAGGTCCAAGAACGTGAAAGGCGCCCAGAGCGCCCAGGAGCAGTACCGGGAAGCCGTGGCGACCTACGTCGCGGCAGGCGGCGACGAGTCCGTGCAGCGCGTGATCACGGCGGTGAACTCCCTGGGCCGCAAGCTCGAGCAGTGGTACACGCGCCAGCTCGTGGACCTCGACCTCTCCCACGGCGAGTGGTCGGTGGTGGCACAGCTGGCCACGGCGGACGGCACGCTGACGCCGAGCCGGCTGGCCGACGCGACGAACGTGGCCGCGTCCTCGATGACGCACCGGCTGGACCGGATGACCGAACGCGGTGTGGTGCGCCGCTCCCCCGATCCGGAGAACCGCACCCGAGTCCTCGTCGAGCTCACCGAGCAGGGCTGGGAGCTGTTCGAGGCGGCGGTGCGCGAGGCCAACGTCGTCGAGTCCGACATCCTCGCCGGCCTGACCCGCGAGGAGCGCGACCAGCTGGCGGCGCTCCTCGAAGTGGTGATCAGCGGTCTCGACGACCTCGAGACGTCCTAGCCCTCAGTGCTTCCAGGGCTTTGAGGCTTGTCCGGGCCCCAGCGACTACAGGTTCGGGAACCAGATCGCGATCTCGCGGGCAGCCGACTCCGCGGAGTCCGAGCCGTGCACGATGTTCTCCTGGACCTTCTTGCCCCAGTCACGGCCGAGGTCACCACGGATGGTGCCGGGCAGCGCGGCCGTCGGGTCGGTGGCTCCGGCGAGCGCACGGAACCCCTCGATGCAGCGGTTGCCCTCGATGACGACGGCGGTCACCTGACCGCTGGACATGAACTCGACGAGCGGCTCGTAGAACGGCTTGCCCTCGTGCTCGGCGTAGTGCTCGGCGAGCTGCTCGCGGGTGGGGGTGGTCACCGCGAGCGCGGCGAGGGTGTAACCCTTCGCCTCGATGCGGCGAAGCACCTCGCCACTGAGGCCGCGGGCGAAGCCGTCGGGCTTGACCAGGACAAGGGAGCGTTCGGTCTGAGTCGTCACGGCCGCCAGCCTACCGAGCAACGGCAGGGACTAGCGTCGCGGTGTGCAAGAGGTGGCGGGGACGAGCAAGGACGTCAGGTATGCCGCGTGGCTGGTCCAGCCTGCCTACCTCGTCATCGAGGTTGCGCTGGCTCTCCTCGCGGGCGTGCAGTACTCGCTGGCCGACGACACGATCAGCGCCCTCGGCACGTCCTGCTCGCCCCACGAGGTCGGGTGCTCGTCCGCCCCGGTGCTGATGGACCTCACGTTCATCCTCTTCGGGATCCTCCAGGCACTGGGCGCCCTCCCGCTGCTCAGGGCGCACGGACGACCCGCCTTGGTCGGCTGGCTGTGGGTCGTGGCCGGGCTGGGTTCGGTCGGCGTCGGGCTCCTGCCCGTGGACACCCACCCCCTGGCCCACTCCCTCGTGGCGCTCCCGGTCTTCGTGGCGCAGCCGCTCGCCCTGCTGCTGCACGCGCGGTTGTCGACGCCTGGCCGACTGCGCAGCGCTGGCCTGGTCCTCGCCGGCGTGGCCCTCGCTGGCGTCGTCACCTTCGCGGGACTGCTCGGCGCCGACCACTGGTCGGGGCTGGCCGAGCGCGCCGCCATCTGGCCGGCGAAGCTGTGGCTCCCGCTGGCCCTCCTGGCAGCTGCTCCTGCGACCGGTGCTGCGACCGGTGCTGCTACTGCTGCTGGGCGACGTCGGCCCGCTGCCGCGCCGCCACCTGCTCCTCCACCCGGTGACACAGGACCAGCGAGCCCACCCACAACGCCAGGAAGATGAGCCCGACACCGAGCATCGCGGGCACCACCACCGCGCTGGCGAAGGTCAGCACCTGGATGAGCCACCCCAGCGTCACCCCCCACGGCCGACGCATCATCCCGGCGGCGAGCCAGCACAGCACTGCGAGACCGACACCGGTCCACAACCAGGCATGGCTGCGGTCGTCACCCTCGGCGCTGGCCAGGCCACGGGCCACCAGCGCGCCGAGGAACACCACGACCCCCTGGCTGCCGAGCACGGTCGCGAGCATCCGCCAGGTGAACTTGCCGAGCGCGCCGTAGAAGACGATGCCCTTCATCGACCGCCCCGGTGGGAGTCACGGAACCTGGTGAGCAGCCAGAAGGCCACGGCGACCACGATGGCGAGGACGATCAGCTTCCCGAACATGCTCCGAGCGT
Source organism: Pedococcus sp. P2_F6 (assembly GCF_056403675.1). NCBI lineage: Bacteria > Bacillati > Actinomycetota > Actinomycetes > Micrococcales > Intrasporangiaceae > Pedococcus > Pedococcus sp. P2_F6. The sequence goes on along the minus strand of NZ_JBFUEZ010000001.1, from coordinate 80,224 downwards.
ATGCCGTGTGGCCGGGCCGAGAGCGCCGGACCTGGCGTACTGTCACAGAACGGAGTCATTCAGGCTTCCTAGCGCTGGGAGCACCACCATGGCCGACAAGTCACCTCGACAACACCTGGCCAAGAAGGCCGGCAAGTCCATCAAGGAGAAGCGCGCCGAGAAGCACGCCAAGGCCGACGCAAAGACCCACCTCGACGTGGGGCAGATCGGCAAGAAGTAGCCGTACCCACACGCTGTCGGCGCGACCGGCTCAGACGTCGGTCGCGCCGAGCAGCATCCGCACCTCGGCGGCAGTGGTGACCGAGCCCGTCGCCAGCACACCGCCCCCGACGCCGCCCTCGTCGGCGAGTCCCGCCGCGACGTCCAGGGCGTCGGGCAGGTCCTGGACCACCGTGACCCGGTCCTCGCCGAAGATGTCCACGGCCAGCTCACCCAGGTCGTCAGGCCTCATGGCGCGGGGCGAGGTCGTGCGCGAGACCACCACGTGGTCGAGCACCGGCTCGAGGATCTCGAGCATCTCGGTGGCGTCCTTGTCCTTGAGGATGGCGATGACTCCCACGATCTTCGCGAAGTTGAACGAGTCCTCCAGGGCGTCCCGCAGTGCCATCGCGCCAGCGGGGTTGTGCGCTGCGTCCACGATGACGGTCGGTGAACGCCGCACGATCTCGAGGCGACCCGGCGAGGCGACCCGGGCGAGGCCCGCCCGGACGATGTCGGGATCCAGCCGCTGCTCTCCCCCACCGAAGAACGCCTCCACGGCGACCAGGGCCTGCGTGGCGTTGTGCGCCTGGTGCGCGCCGTGGAGGGGCAGGAACAGGTCTTCGTAGTCGCCACCCAGACCACGGATGGCGATCTGCTGCCCGCCGACACCCACGTCCCTTGTCAGCAAGCCGAAGTCGTTGCCCTCGAACGCGATCCGGGCGCCGACCTCGGCCGCACGGTCGGCGAGGATCTGGGCGACGTCCGGCTCCTGGACACCGATGACCGCCACGGAGTCGGGCTTGATGATGCCGGACTTCTCGGTGGCGATGTCGACGACGTCGTTGCCGAGGAAGTGCTGGTGGTCCAGCGCGATGGGAGTGACGACGGCGACCGAACCGTCAGCCACGTTGGTGGCGTCCCAGCTGCCGCCCAAGCCCACCTCCACGATGGCGACGTCGACGGGGGCGTCGGCGAACGCGGCATACGCAACGGCCACGAGGACCTCGAAGTAGGTCATCCGCGGCCCCCCGTCGGCGACCGACCGGGCATCGACGATCTCGATGATGGGCAGCACGTCGTCGTAGGCCTCGAGGAACTTCTCGGCGCTGATCGGCTCGCCGGAGAAAGCGATCCGCTCGCGCACGCTGTGCAGGTGGGGTGAGGTGAACCGCCCCGTCTTCAGGCCCATCTCACGCAGCAGCGAGTCGATGATCCGGGTCGTCGACGTCTTGCCGTTGGTCCCCGTGAGGTGGATGACCGGGTAGGTGCGCTGGGGGTCGCCGAGGAGCTCCATGACCGCGGCGATCCGGTCCAGGCTCGGTTGCAGGTCGTGCTCGGGGGCGCGGGCGAGGATGGCCTCCTCGGCCTCTCGCATCGCCTTGATGACCTCGAGGTTGTGCGCGGCCTCGCGCTGGGCGGCATCAGGGGCAGGCATGGGTTTCAGTCTTCCTTCCGTCAGAGCTTCATGACCTTGATGCGCACCGGCTCGCCGTCGCCGACCGTGGCCTCCGCGACGTCCTCGCGCTGGGGCAGCGCGTCGAGCTGGGGGGCACTGCCGAACTGGGTCGCCAGGGTCTCCTCGACGATCAGGGCCTGGTGGGCCACAGTCGCCTCCCAGACGGCCGGGGACCCCGTGACGGTCAGCGAGATCCGGTCCGACACGTCGAGACCGGCCTCACGGCGGGCCTGCTGGACAGCCCGCACGACGTCACGTGCGAGACCTTCCTGGGCCAGCTCGGCGGTGACCTCGGTGTCGAGCACCACGAAGCCGCCACCGGGCAGCATCGCCGTGGCCTTGGCCCCGCCCTGCTGCTCCGAGTCGACCACCATCTCGAGGGTGTACTCCCCCTCGACGAGGTCCAGCCCCCCAGCAGTCACCGTGCCATCGGGCGCCACGGACCAGTCGCCGGACTTGCTGCCCTTGATGGCCTGCTGGACGTCACGCCCGAGCCGCGGACCGGCTGCCCGGGCATTGACGGTGAGCCGCTGCGTGATGCCGAAGTCGGCCTCGCTGGCGTCGCCGAGGTCGCGGAGGGTGACAGTGCGCACGTTGACCTCGTCGGCGATGATCCCGCCGAAGTCCTTGAGCGACAACGCGTCTGACGTCACGACGGTGAGGTCCTGGAGTGGCAGTCGCACCCGCAGACCACCTGCCTTGCGCAGGGACGACGCCACGGAGCAGACCTCGCGGGCCCGGTCCATGGCCGAGACCAGGGCGTGGTCTGCCGGCAGGTCGGTGTGGTCCGGCCAGTCGGTGAGGTGCACCGAACGGCCGCCTGTCAGTCCTCGCCAGATCTCCTCGGTGGTGAGAGGAAGCAGGGGCGCCGCCACGCGGCAGACGACCTCGAGGGCGGTGTAGAGGGTGTCGAACGCCTGCTCCGCACCGCGGCCTTCCGAACCCGAGCCCGTGCCCGTCCCGGTGTCCCAGAAGCGCTCGCGCGAGCGGCGGACGTACCAGTTGGTCACCACGTCGAGGAAGCCACGGGTCGTCTCGCAGGCGTTGGCGACCTCGTAGCCGTCCAGCTGCTCCTGCATGGTGCGGACGTACTCGCCGAGCTTGGCCAGCAGGTAGCGGTCGAGCGGGTCGGTGGAGGCCGTCGACCACTTCGCCTCGTAGCCCTGTCCGCCACCAGCAGCGTTGGCGTACAAGGAGAAGAAGTACCAGGTGTTCCACAGCGGGATGAGCACCTGGCGCACGCCGTCACGGATGCCCTGCTCGGTCACGACCAGGTTGCCGCCCCGGAGGATGGGGCTCGACATGAGGAACCACCGCATGGCGTCGGCGCCGTCGCGGTCGAAGACCTCACGCACGTCGGGGTAGTTGCGCAGGGACTTCGACATCTTCTGGCCGTCCGAGCCGAGCACGATGCCGTGGCTCACGCAGGACGAGAAGGCAGGTCGGTCGAACAGCGCCGTCGCCAGGACGTGCAGGGTGTAGAACCACCCCCGCGTCTGGCCGATGTACTCGACGATGAAGTCACCCGGGAAGTGGTGCTCGAACCACTCGGCGTTCTCGAACGGGTAGTGCACCTGCGCGAACGACATCGACCCCGAGTCGAACCAGACGTCGAGGACGTCCTCGACCCGGCGCATGGTGGACTGCCCGGTCGGGTCATCGGGGTTCGGCCGCGTGAGGTTGTCGATGAACGGCCGGTGCAGGTCCGTGACCTCCACGCCGAAGTCGGCCTGCAGCTCGGCGAACGAGCCGTAGACGTCAAGGCGTGGGTACTCCGGGTTGTCCGACTTCCACACCGGGATGGGGCTGCCCCAGAAGCGATTTCGTGAGATCGACCAGTCGCGGGCGTTCTCGAGCCACTTGCCGAACTGGCCGTGCTTGACGTGCTCGGGCACCCAGGTGATCTGCTCGTTGAGCTCGAGCATCCGGTCCTTGAACTTGGTGACCTCGACGAACCAGCTCGAGACAGCCATGTAGATCAGCGGCTGCCGGCAGCGCCAGCAGTGCGGGTAGGAGTGGTCGTAGGTCTCCCGGCGCAGCAGGACGGTGCCCTCGGTGACCGAACCAGTCTCGCCCTCACCGCGCGTCCGAGCCTTCAGGTGGTCGATGATCATCGCGTTGGCGTCGAAGACCTGGACACCCTCGTAGTCGGTCACCGGGTAGGTGAAGCAGCCGTCGGGACCGACGGGGATGACCGGCTCGATGCCGGCGGCATCGGTGACGATCTTGTCCTCCTCACCGAAGGCGCCGGCCGTGTGGACCAGCCCGGTGCCGTCCTCGGTGGTGACGAACTCCGCCGGGAAGACCCTGTGCGCACGCTCGTGGCCCAGGTAGTAGGAGAAGGGCGGGGTGAACGACCGGCCGACGAGGTCGCTGCCCTTGAGCCGCTCCACGACGCGCGACTGCGGGTCGACCGGGTCGGTGCCGTCGGAGGTGTCTGCGCCGAACAGGTCCTTGGCGTAGGCCGCGAGGCGCGCCTCACCGATGAGGTAGCGCTCGGTGGTGCCGGTGACGTCGGACTCGACCACGACGTAGTCGATGTCGGGGCCGACCATGATGCCGAGGTTCGCGGGCAGGGTCCACGGCGTCGTCGTCCAGACCAGCGCGAGCTCGCCGGTCTCCAGGCGCAGGCCCACGGTGACAGCCGGGTCCTGGCGGTTCTGGTAGACGTCGTCGTCCATGCGCAGCTCGTGGTTGGACAGCGGGGTCTGGTCGTTCCAGCAGTAGGGCAGCACGCGGAAGCCCTCGTAGACGTAGCCCTTGTCGTACAACGCCTTGAAGGCCCAGATGACCGACTCCATGTAGTCGGGGTTGAGGGTCTTGTAGTCGTTGTCGAAGTCCACCCAGCGCGCCTGACGGGTGACGTAGTCGCGCCACTCCCCCGTGTACTTCAGCACGGACTCGCGGCACTTGGCGTTGAACTTCTCCAGCCCGAGCTCGAGGATCTCGTCCTTGGTCTTGATGCCGAGCTGGCTCATCGCCTCGAGCTCCGCGGGGAGCCCGTGGGTGTCCCACCCGAACCGTCGCTCGACCCGGCGTCCGCGCATCGTCTGGTAGCGCGGGATGAGGTCCTTGACGTAGCCGGTCAGCAGGTGGCCGTAGTGCGGCAGCCCGTTGGCGAACGGCGGCCCGTCGTAGAAGACGAACTCGTTGTCACCGTTCGTGCCCGCCGACCGGTTCTCCACCGACGCGACGAAGGTGCCGTCCTCGTCCCAGTACCTGAGGATCCGCTCCTCGATCTCGGGAAATCGGGGCGAGGCGGGCACGCCAGAGGGCTCGGTGTGGCTGGAGACCTTCGGATAGGTCATGGTGTCGGCGGTCCTCACATCACTCGTGTTCTTCACACGAGGACGACATCGCCGGGATTCCCGGCGGCACCGCGGTACCACCTCGCTTGCCGCACCCACGCGCCCGAGGAGGCCCGCGGCATACGACCGCTCTTGCTCGAGGTTGTGACGGACCCACCCGTCCGGTTCTAGTGAGCCACCACCCCGCGCGTATGCCGCGTGGCGCCGTGACCGTTCTTCCGGAGGCTCCCCGGTGATGGCCGGTTCAGTGCCTGTGCACCCAAGTCTAGCGGGCCGTGACGAAGGGCACGTCCGCGCGGCGGAAGGGCACCGTGCTGCGGTGTAGTCTGAGCGGCGTTGCCCCAGGGCAACACCACGACGCGACACCAGGGGAAGCCGGTCCAACTCCGGCGCTGACCCGCAACCGTAGGCCGCAGTGAAACGCGGCGAGCCGGAACACCTGGATCGCGAAGCGGCTCCATTTCCGTCGAGGTACGCGGGGCGGAGCCCGGACACCAGGTCCGAGGCCGCCCCCCGATGTCGCTCCAGCGACGCCGGGGGTCTTTCACGTTCTGGTGCCGGTGCACCCGTCGCGACACCGTTCGCAGTGAAGAGGCACCATGCACCGCACCCTCCGCAGCGCCCGTCCGGCCGCTGCACTGGCCCTGACACTGGGGGCAGCCCTGGTCCTGCCCGGCGCGGCGTTCGCCGGGACGACCGAGCCCACCCCGGTCAGCACCACGAGCACGACGAGCACCGGGACCACGAGCACCGGGACCGGCAGCGCCACGAGCGAGCCCACCGGCTCGACCTCGGCCACCACCACGACCCCGCCCCCCAGCGACACCTCGACGACCACGTCCGCCACAGGCTCGACCACCACCGGGACGAGCACCCTTCCCAGCACCACGACCGCCACCACCGGGTTGACCAAGTCGAGCGCCGCCAAGACCACCTCCCCCACCCTCGGACTGGTCCCCGGCGGCCGGGCGGGCCGGTATGGGCTGAACGCTGCCGCCGTCCTCCCCGAGACCTCCACCGACCCGGCCCTGGTCGCCGCCGGCTACCTCGTCAGGGAGCTTGCCGCAGGCCAGCACCACTTCTCCACCGTGGTCCCCGGCTTCGGCACGTTCGCCGACTACGGCGTCACCGCGGACGCCGTGCTGGCGCTCGCGGCAGCGGGGGCCGGGCAGGATGAGGCCGCCCTGACCACCGCGTACCTCGCCAACCACGTCCTCGACTACGTCGGCTTCGGCGATCCCAATGAGATCGCGGCGGGCGCGGTCGCGAAGCTCCTCAACGTCGCCATCGCGCAAGGTGTGGACCCGACCGCTTTCGGGGGTCAGAACCTCGTCGCGACCCTGCAGGCGCGAGAGGCACAGAACGGCCGGTTCTCGGACCAGTCGCAGTACGGCGACTTCTCGAACACGTTCGGCCAGTCACTCGCCCTCATCGGACTGCACCGGGCCGCCGTCACCACGAGCGCCCCATCGCGGGCGTACCTGCTGACCCAGCAGTGCTCGAACGGTGGCTTCCTGCTGTTCATGACCGATGCCGGCTGCACCGATCCTGCCTCCGCGGACCCGGATGCCACGGCCATGGCCGTCCAGGCCCTGATCGCGATCGGCGGCGCGACGGCTCAGGTCAGCGCAGGCCTCGACTACCTCGCCACGCGCCAGGCAGCGTCGGGGGGTGTCGGAGGCGGCGGACCCCAGACAGGACTCAACGCCAACACCACCGGTCTCGCCGGACAGGCCTTCCTGGCAGGTGGACGCAGCGCCAATGCTCGTCGCGCCGCATCGTTCGTCGCCGCACTGCAGTACGGCTGCACGTTCCCGGCAGGCGTTCGCGGTGGCATCGCCTACGACCAGACCGCCTACGACGACCAGGCAGACGCCGGAACCGCCGCAGCCCCTGTGGACCAGGACCGTCGTTCGACGTCGCAGGCCGCCCTCGCACTCGCCGGCACGCCGCTGTACGCAGTGTCGGCCGTCGGCGCCGACGCCACGGCGCCCGAACTCGACTGCCCCGCGGTCACGACCTCCACCACGACCTCCTCGACCAGCTCGACGAGCTCGAACAGTGCCGGCACCAGCACCACCGCGGCCGCGCCGGCGCCGGCCGACCCCTCCGACCCCGGATCGGCCGTGCCCGGCAACCTGGCCTTCACCGGTGCCGATGTGGCGGCGGCGACCCTCCTCGGAGCGCTGCTGCTGCTCACCGGAGCAGGGGCCATCGTGCTGGCACGGCGCAAGGGCGTGCACGCCTGATGCGGCTGCTCGCGCGCCTCGTCGCCGTCGCCGGACTCGTCGTCGCCGGCGGCCTCGCCCTCCCGGGCGGGGCCGCCCAGGCGGCGGCGTGCTCGGGCACGTCCGGGGTCACCGTCGTCATCGACTACGGATCCAGCTCGTCAACGTCCTGCGCGCCTGGCGATCCGGCGTCGGCCATGTCCGCCCTCAAGGCCGTGGCCACGGTGGTGAGCCCCCAGCGCTACCCCGGCACCGTCGTGTGCCGGATCAACGGGACACCGGCCAGCGACCCGTGCGTCCAGATGCCGCCGGCCAACGCCTACTGGGCGTTCTTCCATGCCTCGCGCGGTGGATCGTGGACCTACAGCAGCTCGGGGGTGGCCAGCTACAACCCCGCCCCGGGCACCGTGATCGGGTTCGCGTTCGGGTCCGGCGGCGCCCCCAGCAGCCCGCCTCCGGCTGCCAGCCCGAGCACGCCCAAGCCGTCGCCCAAGCCGAGCGCCTCCAGCTCGTCGAGCAAGCCACCCGCACCCAAACCCGCGGGCACCACCCCGGCCCGGCCCAGCAGCTCCAGCACCTCCGGCTCGACCCCCGCGGCCGGCGCCGGTGCCGGCACAGGCGCTGGCGCCGGCACCCGGCCGGGATCGCCGAGCAGCGCGACTCCGGGCGCCAAGCCGTCGACCACCACGACCTCGCCAGGCACCACCACGACCTCCGCGACGTCATCGGGCACCACCTCCGCCGGCTCCACCGGCAGCGGTGAGTCGGACAACGCAGCATCGGCCACGCCCGACTCCGGTTCGCCGCTGACCCTGCTCGCTGGCCTCGGTCTGGTGGGGCTGGTCGGTGCCGGCGCGGCATACCTCGCAGTGCGTCGTCGAGGAACCGCGTAGCCGCTCGTGCGCGCCGCCGGCACACCGCTGTCCCGTCACCTGCACCCCGTCGCCTGGTGGGTGTGGGCGATCGGGCTGGCGGTGGCCTGCTCGCGCACGAACAACCCGCTCCTGCTGCTGCTGGCCGTGAGCGTGGCCAGCCTGGTCGTCGCGGCCAGGCGCGGCAGCTCGCCGTGGTCGCGTGCGTTCCGGCTCTACCTCGTGCTCGGCGGGTTCATCATCGTGCTCAGGGTGGTGCTGCACGTGCTGGTGGGCTTCAAGTTCGGCACCACGCGGCTCTACTGGCTGCCGAGCGTCGAGCTCCCCGGCATCACGGTGCTGGGCCCGCTCTACCTCGAGGGCGTCCTCGCTGCCGCCGCCGAGGGGCTGCGCCTCGCGAGCCTGATCGCGTGCATCGGGGCCGCCAACGCGCTGGCCAACCCCAAACGGCTGCTTCGCGCCCTGCCCAGCGCCCTGCACGAGATCGGCACCGCCGTCGTCATCTCCGTGACCGTGGCCCCGCAGCTCGCCGAGAGTGTCCAACGCGTGCGTCGCGCCAGGGTGCTGCGCGGCGAGGGCGGTGGCGGGATCAGGTCGGCCGGCCGGGTCGCCCTGCCCGTGCTGCAGGACACCCTCGACCGGTCGTTGTCCCTCGCCTCGGCGATGGACTCGCGCGGCTACGGCCGACGCTCCGAGCAGTCGGCCGCCACCCGCCGCCTCACCGGGGCGCTGACCCTCTCCGGGCTGATGGGCGCCGGGGTCGGCATGTACGGGTTGCTCGACGGCACCGCACCGGCAGTGATCGGGATGCCGATGCTTGCCCTGGGGCTGGCCCTGTCCGCCATCGGCGTGCGCGTCGGTGGCGCAAGCGTGCAGCGCAGCGTCTACCGGCCCGACCCGTGGGCCCTCCCGGAGTGGCTGGTCGCCGGGGCCGGGGTGGCGGCCGCTGCACTCATGGTGGTCCAGGCCGGGCGAGCACCCGACGCCCTCGCCCTGCCGATCCAGCCGTTGGCGGCACCGGCGCTGCCACTCCTCGCCGTGCTGGGGATCCTGCTGGCCGCCGTGCCCGCCCTCGTGGCTCCGGCCCCTCCGGCAGCCCGAAGGAGTGGTGGTCGATGAGCACCGACCCCAGGGCGCCGGTCGTGTTCGACGCCGTGACCATCCGGTATGCCGGCAGCCCCCGCCCCGCCCTCCGCGAGGCGTCGTTCGTGCTCGAGGAGGGGGAGCTCGTCGTCGTCACCGGCCGCACGGGCTCGGGGAAGACCACCCTCCTCGGCGCCGTCAACGGAACCGTCCCGCACTTCACCGGTGGCCACCTCTCCGGACGGGTCACCGTCTGCGGTCGGGACACCCGCACGCACCGTCCGAGGGACCTCGCCGGCATCGTGGGGGTGGTGCGGCAGGACCCGCTGGCCGGCTTCGTGACCGACACGGTGGAGGAGGAGCTGGCCTACACGCTCGAACAGCTCGCCCTCGATCCCCCGGCGATGCGACGCCGCGTCGAGGAGGTGCTCGACCTGCTCGGGATCGCGGACCTGCGGGATGCGCCCTTGCGCGACCTGTCCGGTGGCCAGCAGCAGCGCGTCGCCATCGGCTCGGTCCTCACCGCGAGCCCCCGGTTGCTGGTCCTCGACGAGCCCACGTCGGCGCTCGACCCGACGGGAGCCGAGGAGGTCCTCGCGACGCTGTCGCGCCTGGTCCACGACCTGGGCCTGACAGTGCTGCTGTCCGAACACCGGCTCGAGCGCATCGTCGGCACCGCGGACCGCGTGATCCTGGTGGCGGACGACGGCACGGTCAGCGACGGCCTCCCGCGGGACGTCATGGCCACCGCTCCGCTCGCCCCACCGGTCGTCCACCTCGGTCGATGGGCCGGCTGGCAACCGCTGCCCTTGACGGTCCGTGACGCCAGGCGGGCCGCGACCACCCTTCGACGGGACCTGACCCGCGCCGCAGACGCTGCCGCCGACGGGTCCCCCACCGCTCCCGCGCCTGTCACCTCAACCACGGGTGGCCACGATCGGGTTGCAGCCGTGGGCGTGGACGTCAGGCACGGGAGCGTGGCCGCCGTGCGCTCGGTCGACCTCTCCCTGCACGATGGAGAGGTCGCTGTCCTCATGGGTCGCAACGGCTCCGGCAAGTCCTCGCTCCTGTGGGCCCTGCACGGCACGGGCAGCCGCAGCGCGGGCGAGGTCACCGTCCTCACCGCCACGGGTGGCCGGGTCGACCCCGCCACCGAGTCCCCCAAGGTCCGGCGCAGCCACATCGGGCTGGTGCCCCAGAGTGCGCCAGACCTGCTCTACCTCGACTCGGTGGGAGCCGAGTGCCGCCAGGCCGACCACGAGGCGGCAGCGGAGCCCGGCTCGACGCGGGCCACCCTCGACAGGCTCGCACCCGGCATACCCGACGACCACCATCCACGCGACCTCTCCGAGGGGCAGCAGCTCGCCCTCGTTCTCGCGATCCAGCTCGCTGCCGCACCGGGCGCGTTGCTGCTCGACGAGCCCACACGCGGTCTGGACTACCCCGCCAAGGCGGTCCTCGGCGACCTGTTGCGCGACCTCGCGGCCAGCGGCCGCGCCCTCGTGGTGGCGACCCACGACGTGGAGTTCGCCGCGAACGTCGCCGACCGCGTGGTCGTGATGTCGGAAGGCAGGGTCGTCGCTGACGGCCCGGCGGCGAACATCCTGTGTGACTCCCCCGCGTTCGCGCCTCAGGTCGCCAAGGTCCTCGCGCCGACCCGGCTCCTCCGGCTCGACCAGGTGCAGGCCGCGGTCACGGCGACGGCGGGAGGGGTGCGCTGATGGCCTCACCGATCAGGGTGATCGCGCTTCGTCCTCGCTCCACCGTGGCGCTCGTCCTCGTGTCGGTCGCCGGGCTGCTCGCGTTCGGCTGGCCGTTGTTCGCCACCGCGGACTCCCGCCTCGGCCACAGCGCCGACGCGCCGCTCCTGTTCGCCCTGCTCCTGCCGCTGCTGATGGCGGTGGTGCTGTTCGAGATCAGCGAGGGAGGGCTCGACGTCAAGGCGGTGGCGATGCTCGGCGTTCTGTCGGCCGTGGGTGCCGCGCTGCGCCCGCTCGGCGCCGGCACCGCCGGTCTGGAGACGGTCTTCTTCCTGCTCGTCCTCGGGGGCCGGGTGTTCGGTCCAGGCTTCGGGTTCGTCCTGGGGTCCACGACGCTCTTCGCGTCCGCGCTCATCACCGGCGGTGTCGGGCCCTGGCTGCCCTATCAGATGCTGGGCGCCGCCTGGGTCGGCCTCGGCGCAGGCCTGCTGCCCCGCGTGCCGGCGCGCTGGGAGCTCGTCACGCTGGCCGCCTATGGCGCGGTGTCCGGGCTCCTCTACGGCGTGGCCCTCAACTTCTCCTTCTGGCCGTTCGCCAGCGGGCTCGCCAGCGACGTCTCGTTCGTGGCGGGTGCCGCCCCCTGGGAGAACCTGCGCCGGTTCGGGGTCTTCTCACTGGCCACCTCGCTCTGGTGGGACATCGGGCGAGCCCTGACCAACGTCGTCCTCATCGCGGTCACCGGCCGAGCGGTCCTCGGGACCCTGCGGCGGGCCTCCCGCCGAGCCGCCTTCGACGCAGAGGCGGGTTTCGTGGACCGGCGCAGCGGCGAGGAGCCGGCCCCGCGGCATACGCTCCGAGGATGAGCACGGACACCTCGCTGCCCATCCGCGCCGTCACCGACCCCGACGTCAAGGCCACCTACGCCGTGGACGAGTCGGTGGGTGCCACGGCTCCCCACCAGTTCGAGGTCGTGCGGGCCCGAGACCTGGGCGACGTGGTCGAAGTAATGCGGTGGGCCCACGAGACGCGCACGCCGGTCGTGCCCCAAGGTGCCCGCAGCAGCCTCACGGGCAGCTCGGTGGCGATCGAGGGCGGCGTGGTCCTCAACCTGGAGGGGCTCGACCGGATCACCACCATCGACCCGCTCGAGGGCCTGGCGGTGCTAGGCCCCGGGGTCGTGACGAAGGACCTCAAGGACGCCGCCGCGGCGCAGGGCCTGTTCTACCCACCCGATCCCGCGAGCTCGGCGTTCTGCACGATCGGCGGCAACGTCGCGACCAACGCGGGCGGGCTGTGCTGCGTCAAGTACGGCGTCACCGCCGACTACGTGCGCGCCCTGCAGGTTGTGCTGCCCGGGGGCGAGGTGATCCGCACCGGCCACCGCACCGCCAAGGGTGTGGCCGGACTCGACCTGACCGGGCTGTTCGTCGGGTCCGAGGGCACCCTCGGCGTCATCACGGAGGTGACCACCCGGCTCGTGCCTGCGCCCGACCCCGCGCTCACGGTGCTCGCGACGTTCGACTCGCTCGACGCGGCAGGGCGCGCCATCGTCGGCCTGCGGCTCGAACGTCACGTGCCCTCGCTCGTCGAGCTGCTCGACCGAGCCGCCATCGCCGCCGTGCAGTCGCTGGCCGACTACGGCTTCCCGCAGGACTGCGAGGCCGCCCTGCTCGTGCAGTCCGACCGCCCCGACCACACGGCCGAGGACGTGCAACGGTATGCCGCGGTGCTCGCCGACGCGGGTGCCGTGGACGTCGCCGTGGCCGACGACCCCACGGAGGCCGATCTGCTGCTCGCCGGGCGGCGGGCGCTCAGCCCGGCGCTGGAGGCCAAGGGCGCCCGCTACCTGGAGGACGTCTGCGTGCCGGTCGGACGGCTCACCGACCTCATCCGGACCGGGCAGGCCATCGCCGCGCAGCGCGGACTGGAGATCGTCATGGCAGGGCATGCGGGCGACGGAAACCTGCACCCCAGCATCTTCTTCGACCCCGCCGACCCGGCCAGTCGCGAGAGCGCGCACCTGGCCTTCACCGAGATCATCACGGCCGCCCTGCAGATGGGCGGCACCATCACCGGCGAGCACGGTGTGGGCACGCTCAAGGCCCCGTGGCTGGCGCAGGAGCTCGGCGAGCGGGAGCTGGAGCGCCAGCGCGCCGTGAAGGCCCTCTTCGACCCGCGCGGGATCCTCAACCCCGGCCGGGTCTACTGGTCCTGACCCTTCTCCCGCCGTTCCCACCCTTGTCGGGTCCAGGTGTAGTGACCCGATAAAGGTGATGCGGTGGGGTGACTGGTAGAAACAGGGACATGAGCCACCTCGAACTCGGCCGCAGTGAGTCCTGGTTGACCCGCGAGGAGCTCGATGCGGCGCGAGAGCGGTTGCCGATCCTCTATGTCGATGCCGTCCCTGTACGTGTGGACGAGCGGGGGGCGCTCACCGCAGTCGGCCTGCTCCTGCGAGCCTCCGACGGAGCGATCAACCGCGAGCTCGTCTCGGGTCGCGTCCTCTACCACGAACGCGTGCGCGACGCCCTGATCCGGCACATCGAGAAGGACCTCGGGCCGATGGCGTTGCCGCAGATCCCGGCGAGCCCCCTGCCGTTCACGGTCGCCGAGTACTTCCCCACACCGGGCGTCACCCCGTTCCACGACCCGAGGCAGCACGCGGTGTCACTCGCATTCGTCGTCCCGGTCGCGGGCGACTGCCAGCCGCAGCAGGACGCCCTCGACCTGGCCTGGCTCACCCCCGACGAGGCGGTGGCCCCTTCGCTGCTCGAGGAGATGGACGGTGGCCACGGCGCGCTGCTGCGTCAGGCGATGGCCCACCTCGGTCACGCCGTCTGAGCTCGTCGACATCGGACACGCCGTCTCAGCCCGCCGACATCGGACACGCTGCCAGGCGTCATCCGACTCGGTCAGCCCTGTGACCTGCGGCTAAGCACGTCGAGCACCGGATCCACAACTGAAATCGCCAACTCCGGGCCGAACGGCTGAGGCAGACTGACCGTCAACCGGAGGAGAATGGGCGCGTGCCGTGGGAAATCGCCACATACCTCCTCGGCGCCCAGGGGGGCGTCGAGGACGATTTCGCACGACTGTACGCGGCCACCAACCCGGTGCTGATGCGGTACCTGCGCGTCACGACCGACGCTGACCCCGCCGCCCTGTCAGACCTGGCCCTCGGCGCGTGGACCGCGGCACTCCCTCAGCTGATGGCCTGCCCTCCCGATGAGGACGCTTGGCTCGAGCTCATCATCGGCTCGGCTCGGGCCGCCGCGGCAGGCAGCCTGAGGACTGACACCGGGAGCACCGCACCCGAGACCGCCTCGACGACCGGCGACGACGTGGACCACGCCATCGAGACCCTGCGGGCGTGCCCACCCGAGCAGGCGGAGGTGCTCGCGATGGGGCTCGTCGCCAACCTGGATCGCGATGCCACGTCCCGCCTGACCGACCACGAGCCCACTGACGTGCTGGCCCTCGTCCAGAGCAGCGAGCAGCGCCTGACGATGTCGCTCGGGGAGCTGACCGAGGCCCTCCGCGCTCCCGGTCGCGATGGCGAGGTCGCCGACGTGCGGCTCGTCACCCCGCTCATCACAGCAGCCCTCGCTGGTCCGGCACCGACGGCGAAAGGCCCCGCCCACGCTGCGCCCCCCACGACCATCGTGACCGCGGGCGCGGTGGGCGCGGCCATCGGGGCCGAAGCCGGACCGGCCGTGGGCGCTGTCGAGCAGCTCCCCCTGGCCGAGCTACTCGGCCTGGAGGCAGCCGCCACCGGGTCCCCGCCGGCGATCTCCCTGGCTGCCGTCGGGTCTGTGACGGGGGCCCTGAGCCGGCCGGCCCGGGTCGGCGTCGGAGTGGGTGTGTGGGGGCTCGCCGTCGGTGGCGTGGGCATGGCGGCTGCGATGAGCGGTCTCATCACCGTGGCCATCGATGGCCTCTTCGGCGATCACGGAGGGGGTCCGCTCGTCACGGCAGAGGGTCCGGCCCGCCCGGGGTCTCCGTCCTCCGATGGTGACGCCACGACCGAGAACCCACCGGTCGTGCCAGGTCGGCCCGGCACCGACGAGCCACCGGCAACGGGCGGTGGCAGGACACCTCAGACAGTGACCCTGCCGGGACGGTCGAAGGGAACCGAGATCGTGCTGGCGTCCTTCGTCCCCCAGGGCTCGACGCCGTCGACGCCCACCGAGGTCCCGACCACGCCCACCACGCCGAGCACACCGACCACTCCCCCGACCACCCCGCCCAGCACACCGCCGAGCACGCCGCCGGTCGTCCCGCCGCCGAGCGGGCCCGGGGTGTCGGGTGGCAACGGCCACGGCAACGGCCACGCCTCGGCGCGGGAGACCCGCAGGGCCATCCGCCAGGCCAGGGTGAGCGCCAGGGCCAACGACAAGGCCGTCAAAGCCGCCGCCAAAGTCGCCGCAAGGGCCGATTCCAACGCCAACGACAAGGGTCGCGGCAAGGGCAAGGCCCTGGGCCACGGCAAGGCCACGTCGAAGGGGAAGGCGCTGGGCCACGACAAGCCCAAGGCCAACGGCAAGGCAGCCGGACACAACAAGTCCTGAGCACGGGCGCCGACCGTCATCCGGCGCCGCAACGACGGTCAGGTCGTGCGACGGCGGCGGCGGTCGGCAACGTCCATGGCGTCCGCTTCCTCGGGGGTCGGCGCGGTGCCGCCCAGGCGTGCCGGCAGCAGGTGTCGCTCGGAGTCCGGCCACGCCGGATAGACCGCCTGGTCCGTGCGCAGCTGGGCGTCCATGGCTGCCCTCACCCGTGCAGTGGCGGCCACGGCGTTCTCGTCGGCGCCGACCTCGATGGGAGGGCCGACCGTGATGAGCAGCGGGATGCCGTGCCGGCCCATCCGACGGGGCTGCCCCTTGGTCCAGACTCGCTGCGAACCCCAGATCGTGGTCGGCAGCACGGGGACCCCGGCCTCCTGCGCGAGGCGCACGGTGCCGGACTTGAACGCCTTGAGCTCGAAGGACCGAGAGATGGTTGCCTCGGGGAACACCCCGATGATCTCGCCGGCGCGCAGCGCGTCGCGCGCGGCGTCGAACGACCCCAGACCGGCCTCGCGGTCGACCGGGATGTGCTTCATCCCCCGCATCAACGGCCCGGCCACCGGGTTGGACCAGATCGACTTCTTGGCCATGAAGCGCACGTAGCGCCCGACGTCGACACCCGCCAGCCCGGCATACGTGAAGTCGAAGTACCCGGTGTGGTTGATCGCCATCACCGCTCCCCCGTGCCTCGGCAGGTGCTCAGTGCCCTTCAGGGTGATCTTGAGGCCCTGGGCGGCGAACAACGCGCGGGCCAACCCGATGACGGGGGTGTAGACGGGCTCCATGGGGCCACCCTAGGGGTGCAGCAGATCCGCAGGGCGCGCGGAGCGGGCCGGGCAGGCGGACGTGGGCCCTGACGCGGGCCCGGACGCGGCATACCCGCAACCAGTTCGTCACCCAGCGCGGGGGGATGGGAAGATTCACGCCATGACCGATGCACCCACCACGTCCGGCGCCGCCACGATCCCCGACAAGCCCTCGATCGACGGGCTCGAGGACAAGTGGGCGCAGGTATGGCGGGACCAGGGCACCTACGCGTTCGACCGGGTTGCAGCACTCGGGAAGGGTCGCGAGGCGGTCTTCTCGATCGACACCCCGCCCCCGACCGCGAGCGGCAGCCTGCACATGGGGCACGTGTTCTCCTACACCCACACCGACTGCATGGCGCGCTACAAGCGGATGCAGGGCCTCGAGGTGTTCTACCCGATCGGCTGGGACGACAACGGGCTGCCCACCGAGAAGCGAGTGCAGAACTACTACGGCGTGCGCGGCGACGCCTCGCTGCCCTACGCCCCGGACTTCGAGCCGCCGCACCGCGGTGACGCCAAGAGCCTCAAGGCAGCCGACACCCTGCCGATCTCGCGGCAGAACTTCATCGAGCTCTGCGACGAGCTGACGGTCGAGGACGAGAAGGCCTTCGAGTCGCTGTTCCGGAGGATGGGCTTCAGCCTCGACTGGGACATCAGCTACCGCACCATCGACGACCACTCGCGAGCCACTGCGCAGCAGGCGTTCCTGCGCAACCTCGCGCGCGGCGAGGCATACCAGTCCGAGGCGCCAGGGCTGTGGGACGTCACCTTCCAGACCGCAGTCGCCCAGGCCGAGCTGGAGGCGCGTGACTATCCCGGCGCCTACCACCGCGTCGCCTTCCACGGCGAGGACGGTCCGATCTACATCGAGACGACCCGGCCCGAGCTGATCCCGTCCGCCGTGGCCCTGATCGCCCACCCCGACGACGAGCGGTATGCCGGCCTGTTCGGCTCGACGGTCCGCTCACCGCTGTTCGGGGTCGAGATCCCCGTGGTCGCCCACCCGGGCGCCGAGCCCGACAAGGGCGCCGGCATCGCGATGTGCTGCACGTTCGGCGACCTCACCGACGTGCTGTGGTGGCGTGAGCTGCAGCTGCCGACGAGGTCCGTCATCACCCGCTCGGGCCGGATCCAGGCCGAGGTGCCGGAGTGGCTGGTCGGCGGTCCGGGCGAGCAGCTGTTCTCCGAGCACGTCGCGACGAAGACCACCTTCAGCGCACGCGAGGCGATCGTGGCTGCCCTGCGCGAGTCCGGTGACCTCGATGGGGAGCCGAAGCCCACCCAGCGCAAGGCCAACTTCTACGAGCGCGGCGAGAAGCCGCTCGAGATCGTCACGTCCCGGCAGTGGTACATCCGCAACGGCGGGCGCGACGCGGAGCTCAACGCCGAGATGATCGAGCGCGGTCGCCAGGTCTCGTTCCACCCGGCGTTCATGCAGGCCCGATACGAGAACTGGGTGAGCGGCCTGAACGGCGACTGGCTGATCTCGCGCCAGCGATTCTTCGGTGTGCCGATCCCGGTCTGGTACCCGCTCGACGACAACGGCGAGCCGGTCTTCGACAAGCAGCTCGTGCCGGCGGAGGACCAGCTGCCGGTGGATCCCGCGGCCCAGGCTCCCGAAGGCTACGACGAGTCACAGCGCGGTCAGGCCGGCGGCTTCGTCGGCGATCCCGACATCATGGACACGTGGGCGACGTCGTCGCTGACTCCGCAGATCGCCGGTCGCTGGCGCGACGACCCCGAGCTGTTCGCGGGCGTGTTCCCGATGGACGTCCGCCCCCAGGGGCACGACATCATCCGGACCTGGCTGTTCTCGACCGTCGTCCGGTCGCACTTCGAGTTCGGCTCGGTCCCGTGGCGCAACGCCGCCCTGTCAGGGTGGATCCTCGACCCCGACCGCAAGAAGATGAGCAAGTCCAAGGGCAACGTCGTCACCCCAGAGGACGTCGTGAAGGAGCACAGCGCCGACGCCGTGCGCTACTGGGCGGCGAGTGGGCGCCTGGGCGCCGACGCGGCCTACGACACCGGGCAGATGAAGGTCGGTCGTCGCCTGGCGATCAAGATCCTCAACGCCACGAAGTTCGCCCTCTCCTTCGGGGAGGTTGACGGGGAGCTTGAGACGGCCGTCACCAACCCGCTCGACCGCGCCATGCTCGCCCAGCTCGGTGACGTCGTCTCGAAGGCGACCGCAGGGTTCGAGGGCTGGGACCACACGCGCTCGCTCGAGGTGAGCGAGACGTTCTTCTGGACCTTCTGCGACGACTACCTCGAGCTGGTCAAGGACCGCGCATACGGCGGCCAGGGCGAGGCCGAGGCCGCGTCAGCCAGGGCCGCCCTGCGCATCGCCCTCGACGTGCTGCTGCGCCTCTTCGCGCCGATGCTGCCCTACGTGACCGAAGAGGTGTGGTCGTGGTGGCACGAGGGCTCGGTCCACCGTGCCCCTTGGCCGACGACCGCGGACACGGCGGCGGGAGCCGGCGGCGACACGGACGTCCTGACGGCCGTGGGCGAGGCCCTGGCGGGCGTGCGCAAGGCCAAGTCGGAGGCCAAGGTCGGCATGCGTGCCGAGGTGGCCTCGATCGTGCTGGCCGGCTCTGCCGAGTGGGCGGAGCGGGTGCGGCTTGCCGAGGCCGACCTGCGCGCGGCGGGCCGAATCACCGGCACTGTCGACTACGCGGAGGCGGAGATGCCCGAGGTGCGCGACGCCGAACTGATCCCGGTGGAGAAGCCGAAGGCCTGAGCTCGACGAGTTCCGTTGGGCTGCACCGTGATCCACGGAACATCCCAGCCCGCGATCCGCAGCTCACGGCTGGCGAAGCGTCCCTCGTCGAGCAGGGTCACCTGACCGGTCGCCGGGTCGTAGACATCCAGGACGCGGTCACCGTCACCCGGCAGGACGAGGGTGACGTGTCGCGGCAGCAGGCCGTTGCCGATGTAGAGCAGAGCGGGCTCGCCGTCGGCCACGACCTCGACCAGCCGGGCATGGGCCTCCCGGAGTCCCCCCCGCGTGAGCTGCCGCACCGGTCGCAGCTCGTAGTCCGTGCCCCGGCGGGAGGCACCGAACTCGAGCTCCTTGCGGGCGCCCCAGGGTGGCGTGCCCAGTGCGCGCGGCCACGGCAGGTTGAGTCGTCGTCCCCCGGCATACAGGCGGTTGGTGCGCCGCATGACGACGCGCTCGTATGCCGCGAACCGCTCCTGTTCGGTCGCTCCCGCGGGTGCGTCACCGCGCGGGCCCTCACCCGTGGTGATCCAGCGTGCGAAGGCCGGGTTGACGAGCATCCGGGCGACGGTGAGGCAGGCCGACCCACAGGTCACCGGACTCTGCTGGATGGGGCCGATGTCACCGCTGCGCAACCGGAACCCCGAGGACATGGCCCCATCCTCGCGGGTGGGGCCGCAAACTTCTACCGGTCCGGCTCGCGGCAGGGGCGCCAGCACGGGCGCCGGCGGGCTGCCGGCGGGCTGCCGGCGAGGTGCCGGCGGGGGCGAGGCTCAGACCGGTGTGCACCACCGCGCGGACCGGCCAGCGTGGGCCAGCAGGCGCGTCGCGGGCGTCGCCCAGTCCGACACCTCGACCGGCGAACCGAAGCGGAAAGGGCGGTCGGCGGCCGTGATGTGGTCGCGAGCCACCGGCCACAGGTCCATGGCGAGCTCCGGGGGGATGGCCCTGGGCTGGGCGATCGCTTCGGCGACGTCCCATCCGTGGAGGGCGATCTCGAGGGCGCCGACCGCCCCGAGCAGCTCACGGGGCAGGCTGAGCTCGGCCACGTCGATGTCGGCGTCCGCCGCGCCGCCACGCACCGGCTGCCAGTGGCCGAGCAGTCCCCGAGCCCGGATGCAGATGCTGTCGAGGAGGTCGGCGCCCTCGGTCGGTGGCACGGAGGGCACCAGGCTGAGCGAGGTGGCCTGGGCCGCGGCTGCCATCGCCTCGAGCGAGTCGTCCATGTGGCCGAGCAGGTCTCGCAGCAACCACCCGTGACAGGGCGTCGCGCGGTCGAGGTCGGCTTCGGTCACCAGGACCAGGCTGGCACGGGTGTACGCGATGGCCCGTTCGAGCAGCTCCACTGCGCTGGGCGGCCGGCTGTGACCGGTCGCGGCGGGCACCTGCGGCCTCACGAGGGACCGGTGTAGCCGGCCGATAGCGAGGCGGGCAACCCGAACGTGTCGAACAGCGCCGCGTCGAAGAACGCCGCGACGTGACTGACCTTGCCTGTGCGGTCGAGCGTGAGCACCTGGAGGTGGAACGGGGCGAACGACCCGTCGCGCTGACGCATGTAGAGACCGAACGCCGGCTGGCCGTTGGCGCTCGTCGCGACCATGGGCATGTCGTGCTCACCACCGGGGCACTGCGTGTCGATGAGCCGGCCGATGTTCTCTGCCCCGAGGTACCAGCCCGTGAACGGCGGCATCTCCCACACTGCGTCGCGGGTGAGCATCCCGACGATGGCGGTGATGTCCTTGTCCCAGAACGCCTTCACGTAGCGGTCCAACATCTCCTGCTGTTGCGGGTCGAGCTCGGGCTGCACGTCGTCCTGCGTGACGCGAGCCTTTGCGAGCTGGGCGTGGGCGCGCTGCAGCGCACTGTTGACCGCGGCCTCACTCGTCTCGAGCGCCTCGGCGACTTCCGAGGCCTTCCAGCGCAGGACGTCGCGCAGGATGAGAACGGCGCGCTGGCGGGCCGGCAGGTGCTGGAGGGCCGCGACGAAGGCCAACCGGATGCTCTCGCGCTGCGCGACGATGGCGGCCGGGTCGGACGTCTCCCCCGCTACCAGGGGGTCCGGGGCTGGCTCCAGCCAGGACACCTCGGTGGACTCCACCAGCTGGTCGCCGGCACTGCTCGACGGCGTCCCCAGCCCAGCGGGGAGCGGCCGGCGGTCCTTGCCCTCGAGGGCGGTGAGGCAGACGTTGGTGGCGATGCGGTAGAGCCACGTCCGCACGGACGAGCGCCCCTCGAACGCGGCATAGGCCCGCCACGCCCGCAGGTAGGTCTCCTGGACGAGGTCCTCTGCGTCGTGGATCGACCCCGTCATGCGGTAGCAGTGGGCCGTCAGCTCTCGCCTGAAGCCGTCGGTGGCCTCGGGGAAGTCCTCCACGTCAGGCCGCTCGCGCACCTCGGTCATCAGGTCCCCTTTCGTCGTCCCGTCCACAGCCCTCCGAGGAGCTGGTCCGCCCAGCCAGCAGTCCTCCGACCAGCTGGTCCAGCCTAGGCACACCGGTGCCACATGAGGACAGACCCTGCGGGAGTGCAGAACTCATCGCTGCGTAACGAACTGTGCACGGATTGGGGCGATTCGCTCGCCACAGCGGGCCCAGATCCCTAAGGTCGATGACCGTGACGCGACGTGGACTGGGCCTGGGCGTGGGGACGCTGGCAACGCTGTTGCTCGCCGCCTGGGTGTCCGCGGCCGGACCGGTCGGAGTCTTCGCGCGGCAGGATTTCTCCGGCCCCGACTCCAAGGCTCCGGGCGAGGAGTACGGACCCGGCCCCATCGCCTCGGCCACCAACCAGGGCCTGAAGGCCGCACCGGTCCGGACGAGCGACCCCTTGCTGGTCAGCCTGGTCGGCTTCGCGATGAAGCTGGTGCTCGCGGTGGTCGTGATCGTGGTGCTGGTGGCCATCGGACGGGCGCTGCGCGACCGCTGGGCGACGCGCGCCGATGCCGCCGCTCCGCAGGGCACGGTCGACGTCCTCCCCGAGGTCCTGCTCGAGGGCGCCCGCGAGGGCGTGGAGCTCCTCGCCCGGGGCACCCCCGCCAACGCCGTGATCGCCGCCTGGGTGTCGCTCGAGGACGCCGTCCGCAGCGCCGGCGTGAGGGACGACGACTCGCGCACGTCGGCCGAGCTCGTGAGCACGGTGCTGCGCTCGTACCGGGTCGACCGGGCACCGTTGGACACCCTGGCCGCGCTCTACCGCGAGGCTCGGTTCTCCCGTCACCCGATCACCGAGGAGCAGCGCACGACGGCGCGCGTGGCCCTCGTGCAGGTGCAGGCCGAGCTCCAGCGGACCGTCGCCCAGCTCGCGCAGGCCAGGGCTGGCCGAGCCGGGGCGGCCGCACGGTGATCCGCCGCCTCTCCGGCTTGGCACCTGCCCAGCTGATTCTCGTGGTCCTCGGCGTCTCTGTGGCCGTGGGCGCCCTCGCGGTGTCGGTCCCCGTCCTCGGCAACGCGGGGATGCTCCTTGCCGCGCTGGCCATGCTCGCGGCCCTCGCCGTGCTCGCCCAGTGGCTGTGGCAGTCCCGGCAGTCGACGGACTGGGACAACACGTTCACGGAGTCAGCTCCGCCCCGCGGCGCCGACTCGCGGATCAGCCGCCTGGCTGTCGACATCCGTGAAGCCGGTTCGGGCGACTCGGCCTCCGCCGCCCGGCTCCATGCCGCCCTGAGCGGCCTCGCCGTGGAAAGACTGCGGGACCGCCGCGGCCTGACCTTCGCCCAGGGCACGACGCCTGACGACACCACCGCCGACGCCACCGTCGCGCTGGGACCCCAGCTCACGGCATACCTCGCCGGGAGCCCGACCACTCGCGTCACCGCCGCCCAGCTCGCGGCGTTCATCACCACTCTGGAGGAGCTCTAAGTGACCCTGACCCTCGACCAGGTCGCGTCCCGCGCGACCGCCATCCTCGCCGAGGTCGAACGCGCTGTCGTCGGCAAGCGGCAGAGCCTGGAGATCGTCCTGTCCGGCATCCTGGCCGGTGGTCACGTGCTCATGGAGGACTTCCCCGGGCTGGGCAAGACCCTCGCGGCGAGGTCCTTCGCGCAGGCACTGGGACTGGACTTCGCACGCGCCCAGTTCACCCCGGACCTGCTCCCCAGCGACCTGACCGGGTCGTTCCTCTATGACCAGCGCACCCACGACTTCTCCTTCCGCAAGGGACCCCTGTTCACCGGGCTGCTCCTCGCCGACGAGATCAACCGCACGCCGCCGAAGACCCAGTCGGCCCTGCTCGAGGCCATGCAGGAGGGGCAGGTGACGGTCGAGGGCGAGACGTTCGCGCTCCCGAAGCCGTTCCACGTGCTCGCCACGGCGAACCCCGTCGAGTACGAAGGCACCTATCCGCTGCCGGAGGCGCAGCTCGACCGGTTCCTGTTGAGGGTGAGCTTCGGCTACCCCAACGCGGCCGACGAGTGGGAGGTGCTGCAGCGACGGATGGCGCGCCAGCAGGAGGCGCAGGAAGTCGGCGCCGTCACCGACGGGCCCGGGCTGATCGAGATGCAGCAGGCGGTCGAGACGGTCACCGTCGACGAGGGCGTCGGTCAGTACTGCGTGCGGCTGGTCGCCGCCACGCGCACCCACCAGAACCTCCTCATGGGCGCCTCCCCGCGCGCCTCGCTCGCGCTGCTCCTGACCTCCCGGGCGTATGCCGTGCTGCGCGGCCGCGACTACGTCACCCCCGAGGACGTCAAAGCCGTGGCCCACGCCTGCCTCGACCACCGCGTCACCGTGCGCCCCGAGCTGTGGATGAACGACGTGTCCGCCGCCAGCGTCGTCGACAGCGTGCTCACCTCGGTGCCCACGCCCACCGCCACCGCAGCCGGCCCGCGGACCGGTTTCGAGCGTCCGTGACGGCGGTACCCGGACGCCGGCTGGAAGCGCGCTGGCGGGTGACGTCGGCACACATCCGGGCCCTGTTCCTCGGGCTGCTGCTCGTCGGCGCGGGCGTCGTGCTGCGCCGCCCCGACGCCCTCGTGCTCGGGACCCCGTTGCTCCTCGTGGGGCTGTGGGCGACCGCGGTCCGACCGGCGGGGTCGCCCGCAGCGCACGCGGCCGTGGCCCATCCGTTGCTGCGCGAGGGCCAGGCCACCAAGTGGGTCGCCACCATCGCGCCCGGCCCCGGCGTCGAGGAGGCAGGCCTGGTCCTGCTGCCGACGCCCCACACGACGTTCAGCCCCGGATTCCGTGCCGCTGCAACGGCGTTCGGCGCCGACACCGCTGCACCGAAGTCCCTCGAAGTCGTCTGCCAGAGCACTCGCTGGGGCCATCGTCCGCTGGGACCGGCGACCGTGGCCGTGAGCGGGGCGTTCGGCGCCTTCCGGTGGGAGCCCGAGGCCGTCTCCCTCCCGGCGATCCCGACGGTGCCACTGCCCGACACGTTCACGGCCCGCGTGCCCGTCCCACGGCCTGATGGCCTCGTCGGGCAGAACCGCTCGCACCACCCGGGTGACGGCGGCGAGCTCGACCAGATCCGCCCGTTCCGCTTCGGGGACCGGCTGCGCCGCGTGCACTGGCCGGTGTCGGTGCGCACCGGGGAGCTGCACGTCACCGCGACCCACGCCGACCAGGACAGCGAGATCCTGCTGCTCGTCGACGCCATGAACGACATCGGCCGCAGCGAAGGAGTCGGCGGGTCGAGCAGCAGCCTGGACAACGCCGTTCGCGCAGCCGGGGCCATCGCCGAGCACTACCTGCGGACCGGGGACCGGGTCGGGCTGCTCGTGCTGGGCGCCAAGGACCTGCCGCACGTCAAGGCTGCCGCCGGGAGCCACCACCTGCGCCGCCTGCTCGACGTCCTTGCCTGGGTCCGGGTCGCCGACAGCACGGTGAGCGACGAGAAGAGGTTGCGCTCGCAGCTTCGCCACCACGTGTCGGCCGGGACCCTCGCGGTCATCCTCACCCCCGCCATCTCCCCCGCGATCCTGGCCCACGCCGTCTCTCTGTCGCGGCGTGGGATCTCGGTGGTCACCGTCGACACTCTGCCGGCCGACCTCGCCCGACCGGACATCCCCGAGGCCTCGCTGGCCCAGCTGTCCCCAGCCGCCGCCGACCAGCCCACCGAGACCCGGCTGGCGTGGCGGCTTCGCCTCCTCGAACGCAGCCACGAGATGAGCCGGGCCCGTCAGACCGGTGTGCCGATCGTCCCCTGGGCAGGCCCCGGGACCCTCGACCTCGTGCTGCGCGACCTCGGCCGCCGCTCCCGGGCGCCCCGGGTGGTGAGTCGCTGATGTCGCGTTCCCAGCTCGTGCTCCGTGGGGTGCTCGTCAGCGCCTCGCTGGCCCTCCTCGGGCTGACCCTGGCGGCCTCGCCGCACCCGATCATCGTGGCCGCGGTGGTCCTCGTCGCGCTCACCGTCTACGCGGCGGTCGAGCCGGACTCCGGGCTCGTGACGGTCCTGCTCGGTGGCCACGCCCTGCACTGGCTCGCCGCCGTACCCGTCCCGGGCAGCACGACTGCCTGGGCGACCCTTCTCGCCGCGGCCTGGGCGGGCCTGGTCCTGCACCTCACCGCGAGCCTCGCCGCCAGCCTGCCGGGGGCCGTGCCCGTCCCGCGGCTCAGCCTGCGGCGGTGGGCCCGTCGCGGCGCCGTGGTCGCGGCCGCGACGGTCCCCTTCTGGGCGGTGGCGATGCTGTCCGGCCAGCAGGGGGTGAAGGGCGAGGTGTCGCTCACGTATGCCGCGATCGCAGCCGTGGCGCTGCTCACCTTCAGCGTCTGGCTGCTGAGCCGCGACGACAGCCCCCACCACTGACCGGTCTCACCCGACCTGTTGCCACCTGCACGTCACCAGACCCCCCGAACGGGCGGTTGGTGACCACCGGCGAGCATCACGTCGTCGGGCGACGCCGCGGCCAGGGTGTCAGGCGGAGCGCTTGCGGGTGCGCTTGGGTTCCTCGTCGCGCCGAACGATCGTCGGCAGCACGTTGTCGAGGACGACCTCGCGGCTGACGACGACGCGGGAGATGCCCTCGTCGCTCGGGACGTCGAACATCACCGGCATGAGCACCTCCTCCATGATCGCGCGCAGGCCGCGGGCACCAGTGCCGCGCTTGAGGGCCTGATCGGCGATGGCCTCGAGGGCGTCGTCGGTGAACTCGAGCTCGACGTTGTCGATCTCGAACATCTTCTTGTACTGCTTGACCAGCGCGTTGCGCGGCTTGGACAGGATCGTCACGAGCGACTCCTGGTCCAGCGGACTGACCGTGGTGATGACCGGGAGGCGGCCGATGAACTCGGGGATGAGCCCGAACTTCATCAGGTCCTCGGGCATCACCTCGTGGATCGAGTCGGCCAGGTCCTTGGGGTTGTGCAGCTCGGAGCCGAAGCCCAGACCCTTCTTGCCGTTGCGCGACTCGATGAGCTTCTCGAGACCGGCGAACGCGCCACCCACGATGAACAGCACGTTGGTCGTGTCGATCTGGATGAACTCCTGGTGGGGGTGCTTGCGACCGCCCTGCGGCGGGACCGACGCAGTCGTGCCCTCGAGGATCTTCAGGAGGGCCTGCTGCACGCCCTCGCCGGAGACGTCGCGGGTGATGGACGGGTTCTCGCTCTTGCGGGCGATCTTGTCGACCTCGTCGATGTAGATGATGCCCGTCTCGGCCTTCTTGACGTCGTAGTCCGCGGCCTGGATGAGCTTGAGGAGGATGTTCTCGACGTCCTCGCCGACATAGCCGGCCTCGGTCAGGGCGGTCGCGTCCGCGATGGCGAACGGGACGTTGAGCATCTTGGCCAGCGTCTGCGCGAGGTAGGTCTTGCCACACCCCGTGGGGCCGATGAGCAGGATGTTGGACTTGGCGATGTCGACCGACTCGGCGTCCTTCTTGCCGCCCGCCTCGCCAGCCTGGATCCGCTTGTAGTGGTTGTAGACCGCGACAGCCAGGGACCGCTTGGCCACGTCCTGGCCGACCACGTAGTTCTCGAGGAACTCGAAGATCTCGCGCGGCTTGGGCAGCTCGTCGAGGCCCAGCTCGGAGGACTCGGCGAGCTCCTCCTCGATGATCTCGTTGCACAGGTCGATGCACTCGTCGCAGATGTAGACGCCCGGACCGGCGATGAGCTTCTTGACCTGCTTCTGGCTCTTGCCGCAGAACGAGCACTTCAACAGGTCGCCGCTTTCTCCCATGCGTGCCACGCGAAGTCCTCCGGTCTGTCTGACGAGCTGTCTGACGAATGTGCCTGACGGTGCACCCCTCCCCTTCGGACGGGCAACGCTCCGACGCTACAGCGCGAAGTACCGCCTTCGCTCCATTGAAACCGCCGAGTCGGGTGTTCGTCGCCCTTGTCCGCTGAGGGCGGACAAGGCGCCGCCAGGCCGATCGGCCGCCCTCTCAGGCGCGTCGGCGACCCCGGCGCAGCACCACGACCAGCGCACCGACGAGCACCAGGGCGAGCACGCCACCGCCGACCAGGGGCACCAGCCAGGCACCCTCGGGGGCTGCCGAGACGGCGCCAGGGGGCCGCGCTGCCTCGTCGACGAGACCGGGTCGCACGGCTTCGTGGCCCGGGCCGGTGACCTCCCGCACGTCCGCGACCAGCCCGCTGGCCGCCCTGGCTGTTCCGCCGCACAGGCCGGCCCAGAGCGTGTCGCCGCGGGTCTGGGCGAAGACCACGTACTCACGCCCCGGCTGCAGGCCCTCCAGTCCGCACGACGCCCCAGAGGCACTGGAGCTCACGTAGGTCGTCTCCATGGCCTCACCGCGAAACACCTCCGAGACGGCGAACCGGTACGTCACGCTGGGATCGCTCGGCTGCAGCACTGCCGGCCCCGACGGCTTGTCCACGTCCTCGAGGGTGCCCCGCAGCACGACGTCGGACCGATCCACCCACTGCACCGGTGTCGCGGAGGCGCACGAGCACGCCCACGCGGGAGCCGACGGCAGCACCAGCAGGGCGGCGAACATCAGCGGGACGACGAGCAGCGCACGCTTCATGGCGGTCGGACGCACCCCACCAGTGTGCCGTTCCGAGACGCCCACACGCCGGTATGCCGCCCGCTCGAGGTGAGCGGGCGGCATACCGGATGGTGCGCGGTCGGGGACGAAGGCCCCCGGTGAGGGTCAGCCCTCGAGGGTGCCCTTGCGGGACGCGAGGACCTCGTCGATGAGGCCGTACTCCTTGGCTTCCTCGGCAGACAGGATCTTGTCGCGCTCGATGTCGTTGCGGACCTGCTCCACCGTGCGCCCGGAGTGCTTGGCCCACGTCTCCTCGAGCCAGGTGCGCATGCGGAGCACCTCGTTGGCCTGGATCTCGATGTCGGAGGCCTGGCCACCCATGCCGCCCTCGAGGGCCGGCTGGTGGATGAGGATCCGCGCGTTGGGCAGGGCGAACCGCTTGCCCTTGGCGCCGGCCGACAGGAGCACCGCGGCGGCCGAGGCGGCCTGTCCGATGACGAACGTCTGCACGTCGGGACGGATGTACTGCATCGTGTCGTAGATCGCGGCCATCGCGGTGAACGAGCCACCGGGGCTGTTGATGTACATCAGGATGTCGCGGTCGGGGTCCTGGGACTCCAGGACGATCAGCTGGGCGATGACGTCGTCCGCGGACGCGTCGTCGACCTGCACGCCGAGGAAGATGATGCGGTCCTCGAAGAGCTTGGTGTAGGGGTCCAGCCGCTTCATGCCGTAGGAGGTGCGCTCCTCGAAGGACGGCAGGATGTAGCGGCTCGACGGTCCGGGCACCTGCAGACCGCCCTGGCGTCCGCCGTGCATGGAGGGGTTGATGTTGGCGTTCATGTGTCGATCCCTCACTTGTCCCGGGTGACCGGGTTGTCGTCGCTGCCGCCACGGCCACCGGCCTGGGCGGCACTGCTGAACACGTGGTCGACGAAGCCGTACTCCTTGGCCTCCTCGGCGCTGAACCAGCGGTCGCGGTCGGAGTCCTTCTCGATCTGTTCCTTGGTCTGACCGGTGTGCTCGGCGATCAGCTCGGCCATCTGGCGCTTGACGTAGAGCATCTGCTCGGCCTGGATCTTGATGTCGGAGGCGGTGCCCCCGATGCCACCGGACGGCTGGTGCATCATCACGCGGGCGTGCGGCGTGGCGTAGCGCTTGCCGTGGGTGCCGGCGGAGAGCAGGAACTGCCCCATCGAGGCGGCCATGCCCATCGCGACCGTGGCCACGTCGTTGGGGATCCACTTCATCGTGTCGTAGATCGCCATGCCCGCGGAGATGGAGCCGCCGGGGCTGTTGATGTAGAGCCAGATGTCCTTGCCCGGGTCCTCCGCTGCGAGCAGCAGCAGCTGCGCGCAGATCGCGTTCGCGTTGTCGTCGCGCACGTCGGAGCCGAGGAAGATGATCCGCTCCTTGAGCAGACGGTTGTAGATGTGGTCGTCCAGACCACCCTGCGGGCCCTCGCCCGCGGCGACAATCTCGTTCACCATGTCTCCATCACTTGAGGTCCTTGCCTGTCAGTGACCCTAACGCGGTCGTGGTGGGCAGAAGTCCCCGATCCGCTCCATGTTCGCCCTGAGCGCACAGCACTCAAGCTGAGGGAGGGCTCACCGGCTCGGACGCGCGGACGCGCGCCAGCTCGCGGGTGGCCGGGATGACGAGCATGGCGAGCGCGACCATGCCCGTGACGGCGATCAGGGCGCGGAGCACCGTGAAGTGGTCGCCGAGGAAGCCGAGCATGGGCGGTCCGGCGATGAAGGCGGTGTAGCCGATCGTCGCGACAACCGACATGCGGGCAGCGGCGCGGGCGGGGTCGTCCGCCGAGGCGCTCATCCCCACGGGGAAGCCCAGCGACGCGCCGACGCCCCACACGGCGGTACCGGCGTAGGCCATCCAGGCCGGCCCGAAGATCACCATGAGTGAACCGACCGCAGCCAGGGCGAAGGTGACGCGCAGCACCGGGACGCGACCGTAGGTGTCGAGCAACCGCGTCCCGACCAGCCGGCCGAGGGTCATGAAGGCCAGGAACGAGGCGAAGGCGAGCACGCCCGCCCAGGCCGGGACGCCGTGACCCTCGACGAAGGCGACCGAGATCCAGTCGTTGGCGGTGCCTTCGGTGAACGCAGCCGCCAGGACCACGAGACCGATCATCAGGGTGCGCGGCTCGAGCCACGCCGAACGGGGCCGGGCCTTGGCAGGCGATGCGTCCGTCGACTGGTCCGGGTCCGAGACCTCGGCCTCGCGGGGCAGGAAGGAACGCAGGGCCCAGATCCCGAGAACCGCGGACAGGGCGATGGCGCCGACGAAGTGCACGAGCAGGGGGACATGGCCCCACGACATCCCTGCGCCGACCAGTGCACTCAGGACGGTGCCCCCGGAGAACGCGGCATGGAAGTGCGGCATGACGGTCCTGCCGAGCAGCCGTTCGACCGCCGCACCCTCGAGGTTCATCGCGACGTCCCAGACCCCGACGCCCATGCCGAGCAGGTAGAGGCCGACGGCCATGACCCAGCGCGACTCGAACAGGTCGACGGCTGCGGCGATCACGACCAGACCGGCAAAACCGAAGACCATGCCCAGCTGGATGGTCCGGGACGCACCCAACCTGCCCGCGATGCGACCCGCCGAGGGCAGCGCCGCGAGCGAGCCTGCGGACGCCGCGAACAGGGTCAGCCCCAGCTCACCGGCGGTGAGCCCCAGCTGGACCTTGCTGTCCGCGATCCGCGACGCGAAGGTCGCGAAGGCGATGCCGGCCAACGCAAAGACCACGAAGACGGCGTTGCGGGCCTGGATGGCCCGGGCCGTGGTTGAGGTGGTCGAAGCGGTGGTCGAAGCGGTGGTCGACGGGGTGGCCCCACGGGCGGTGTCGGGGGCGGTCGGCTGGGTCACTGCATGCTCTTTCGGGATGGTTTCGGAGCGATCGAATCGATTCGGTCGAATCGATTCGATAGTGTCTACCCCATGAGTCGCGCCCGTCAACTTCGACCGACCCTGCGCGCCGTCGCGCAGGCTGCCGGGGTTTCGACGTCGACAGCCTCCCTCGCCTTCAGCGGCAAGGGCCCGGTGGCACCCGGCACGGTGGCGCGCGTTCTCGCCGCAGCGGAGCAGCTCGGGTATGCCGGGCCGGACCCCCTCGCGTCGTCGCTGCGTCAGGGCCGGTCCGGGGTCGTGGGCGTGGTCGTCGAGGGTCGGCTGCTGCACGCGTTCCGCGACCCGTTCGCCGTCAGCGTGCTCGACGGCCTCTCCCAGGTGCTCGACGAGATCCCGGCTGGGATGCTCCTGATCGCCCAGCCCGCAGGCACCCCCGAACGCGCGATCACCCAGCTGTCCGCGACGGCCCTCGATGCCGTCGTCTTCTCGTTGTGCGGCCCCGACAGCAACCCTGCGGTGGACCACCTGGCGGCACGCGGCATACCCATGCTGGGGGACGGGTCTCCCGCCGACCCACGCGTCGCCCAGCTCTCCCTGGACAACCGCGGCGCCACGGCGGCGCTGGGGCGTCACCTGACCGACCTGGGGCACCGGCGCGTGGCGCACCTGATGATGCCGCTGCGGCATGACTCCCCCACCGGTCCCGCTTCGTGGGACGACGTGGCCACGGCGGGGTTCGCTGACACGAGGGACCGCGCACTCGGTTTCCTGGACGTCTTCGGGGCGGACAGCACCGACACCCCCGCGACGCCGCGCCTCGCGCAGACTGCCATCCCCGACGTGGAGCAGGGCGCGATAGCGGCACGGCTGCTCCTGGACCTCCCCCCAGCGCAGCGTCCCACGGCGATCGTGGCCCAGTCGGACCTGCTCGCGATGGGTGTCGTGCGCGCCGCGGGAGAGCTCGGCCTGAGCGTTCCCGGCGACCTCAGCGTGACCGGGTTCGACGGGGTCGAGCTGCCGTGGTTCGCGGGCACGCTCACCACCATCGACCAGCACGGCCTCGCCAAGGGTCGGCTGATGGGCGAGATGTTGCGTCAGCTGCTCGACGGCCAGCGCCCCGACGACGCGGTGCAACCGACCGACCTGCGGATCGGGACGACGACCGCTCCGCCTGCGTCCCGCTGAGCCGGCTCGGTCGCCGGCGGCTCGGTCGCGGGCTGCTCGGTCGCGGGCTGCTCGGTCGCCGGCTGCTCGGTCGCCGGCTGCTCGGTCGCCGGCTGCTCAGCCGCGGGCGGGCTCTGACTCGGCGCCGACCGGCGCCGCTGCCTCGTCGGCGGCCCGGCGGGCCACGATGGCGTCCATGGTCGTGGCAGACGGCTCTGCCACCACGTGGACCGTGATGAAGTGGCCACTGTCGTCCACGGTGACCGCCCCCTCGAACTCCATGAGGCTGTCGGTGCACCCGATCGTGTGGGCCTCCCACGGCACGTCGGTGGCCACGGACAGCCAGAGCCGCTCGACCCCCATGCCCGCCTCCCACGGCAGCACGTCGTCGGCGCAGCGGCAGACCCCGATCACCAGCTGGGTCGGGTCCTCGGTGTGCCCGAACTCGACCTCGTCGAACAACCCGCTCGCATTGAGGGCTGCGTGCAGCGCGTGGCGAAGCCTGGTGGTCGCGAGCTGGTCCGCCGGGTGGGCGTTCTCCTGCACCGCGGTCCGCAGCTTGTGGAAGGAGTTGATGTCCATGCCTCATGGTCCGGTGTGGCGGCGCTGATGCGGGTCACCCAAATGACGTATGCCGCTCACCCTATGAAGGGCTGAGCGGCATACGTTATGGGTTGTTATGACCCCGTTCTGACTCGATCAGGCGTGGTCGTGACCCTCGTGGTCGCCGTGGTCGTGGCCCTCGTGGTCACCCTCGAACAGCTGCGAGGCGACGTCGGTGGCCGTGACCTCGTTGAGGTCCACCGGCTGGCCGGCCGTGTCGACGACCGTGGCCTGCTCGAGGACGGCGGCGAGCGCCTTGCGACGAGCGACCTCGGCCACCATCGCGGGCACCTGACCCTGCTGGTCGATGGCCTGGGCGAACTGGTTCGGGTCCATGCCGTACTGCTGGGCGGACATGACGAGGTACTCGATGAGCTCGGGCTGCTCGACCTTGACCTCGGTCTTCTCCGCGATCGCGTCGAGGAGGAACTGGGCCTTGAGCGCCTTGCGGGTGTTGGCGTCGACCTCGGCACGGTGCTCGGCGTCCTCGAGGCGGTTCTCGCCCTCGAGGTGCTGGTTGACCTCGGCCTCCACGACGCCGTCCGGCACCGGGATGTCGATGGTGTCGAGGAGGTGCTCGAGCACCTTGTCGCGGGCCTGGACGCCCTGCTCGAACCTGGCGGCCTGGTCGGCCTGCTTGGTGACGTCCTCGCGCAGCTCCTTGAGGGTGTCGAACTCCGACGCCAACTGGGCGAAGTCGTCGTCGAGCGGAGGCAGCTCGCGGACCTTGACCGACTGCACGGTCACGACCACGTCGGCGTCCTCGCCCTCGCGGTCGCCACCGGCGAGGGGCGCCGTGAAGGACTTGGTCTCCTCGGCTGCCATCCCGGTCAGCGCCTCGTCGAGCCCGTCGAGCATGTTGCCCGAGCCGACCTCGTAGGAGATGCCGGTCACGGAGTCGATCTCGTCCTCGCCGATCGTGGCCTTGAGGTCGATGGAGACGAAGTCACCGTTCTCGACGGGGCGCTCGACACCCTTGAGGGTGCCGAACCGCTCCTGCAGCGCGATGAGCCGGGCCTCGACGTCCTCATTGGACGCCTTGGCCTCGTCGACCTCGACGGTGATCCCGCTGAAGTCGTCGGGGAGCTGCACCTCGGGACGCACGTCGACCTCGACGGTGAACTTGAGCTCCTGGCCGTCCTCGGCCGGCACCTCGGTCACGTCGACCTCGGGCTGCCCGATCGGACGGACCTTGTTCTCCTCGACGGCCTGGCCGTAGAACTGCGGCAGCGCCTCGTTGACGGCCTCCTGCAGGACCGCGCCGCGACCGACCCGCTGGTCGATGATGCGCGAGGGAACCTTGCCCTTGCGGAATCCGGGCACCTGGATCTGCGAGCCGATGGTGGCGTAGGCGGCGTCGAGGCTCGGCTTGAGCTCCTCGAACGGCACCTCGACGGTCAGCTTGACCCGGGTCGGGTTGAGGGTCTCGACGGCACTCTTCACTGCGGGATACTCCAAGGTCGTGGGGGGCGTGATGCGTACGTGTTGGGCGTGGGTGCTTCTGCGCTGGTGCTGGGCGTGCCCCTGGTGCGGGGCACTGCCCGTCACCTCACGGTGGGGCAATGCGAAGGCCCGCTGCGCCGGCTGTGACAGGCGGCGACCGGGCCAACGCCTCATCGTAGCCGCTGCGCGCCCACGCTCCGAACCGGCGGCACACCAGCCTCAGGAGTATGCCGCGTGGGCTCGCGGCCACACCGCTCGCCCGGGCGCCCATGACATCCGTCACGACTTTGCGTCAAGGATCTCCCTGCGGCATCCCACTGCCGTCCCACCGTCATCCCATTTCTTCCCCTGCAACCGCTTTGGCCGCAAACATCCATTGCCAGACCAGGCCTTCGCCGTGAGTCTTTCGACGCGTGGGGCGGTAGTGGCCGCCCCCTTCCATGTCAGGAGACACCTCGTATGCGTACGCAGATCCTCTCTGTCGCGTTGGCGGCCTCGGCATCCCTGGGGCTCGTCACGACCGCGGTCACCGCCGCTTCGGCAGCCCCCTCCCCCAGCGCCCACGCCCAACGCGTGTGCGCGACCCCCAGCTCGCCCACGGTCGCGGCGTGCCACGCACTCAAGCTGGTCGACGCCAGCGGTCGGGCGGTCAGCACCGCGGGCGCGGTGGTCACGCCTCATGCGATCTCGGGCAAGACCCCCACCGACATCCAGAGCGCCTACAAGGTGACCGGGCTGCCCGCCGGCGGTCGGACGGTCGCGATCGTCGACGCCTACGGCTACCCGAACGCGGAGCGCGACCTCGGCGTCTACCGCGCCCAGTGGGGCCTGTCCGCCTGCACCACCGCCAACGGCTGTCTGCGCATCATCAACCAGACGGGCGGGACGTCCTTGCCCCGCTTCAACGTCGGCTGGGCCGGCGAGCAGGCACTCGACCTCGACGCCGTGTCGGCGACCTGCCCGGGCTGCAAGATCGTCCTGGTCCAGGCCAACAGCGCCAGCCTCACCGACCTCGGGGCGGCCGTGAACACCGCGGCCCAGCAGCCCGGCGTCGCAGCCATCTCGAACAGCTACGGCGGAGGTGACCTTCCCGACAGCTCGTACGGCGCGGCATACAACCACCCCGGCATCGCCGTGACCGCGTCGACCGGTGACAACGGGTACCAGGGCGGCAGCTTCCCCGCGTCCTCGCACTACGTGACGGCCATCGGGGGGACCTCCCTGGTCAAGGACTCCAGCGCCCGCGGGTGGTCGGAGTCGGCGTGGAACGGAGCCGGCTCGGGCTGCACCACCCTCAACGCCGCACCGGCCGGTCAGACCTCGGCGATGACCAGCTGCAGCGGTCGTGCCATCGCGGACGTCTCTGCCGTGGCCGACCCGGCGACCGGACTGGCCACGTACGCCCCGACGTCGAGGACCTCGTCCTCGTGGGCCCAGTACGGCGGCACCAGCCTGTCGGCGCCGATCGTCGCCTCGGTCTACGCGCTGAGCGGCAACACCGCCGGTTCTGCGAACACGCTGCCGTACGCCAACCCGGCGGGCCTGTTCGACGTGACCTCGGGATCCAACGGGACGTGCGCCTCCTGGTGCACCGCCAAGGCCGGCTGGGACGGCCCCACCGGTCTGGGCACCCCGAACGGCACCTCAGCGTTCTGACCCTGACCAGTCACGCCGACGGCCCCGGGGGACCATCCCCCGGGGCCGTCGCGGCCGGGGCCCACATCCCGCCGCCGAGCACTCCTCGGACTCGCCGTCTACGTTGAGGACATGCCAGATCAGAGCGTGTCCGACGCGCCGCAGGAGTGGGACGTCATCGTCGTCGGGGCCGGCGCCGTGGGCGAGAACGCTGCCGACCGCGCTCACAAGGCCGGACTGACGGTTGCGATCATCGAGAAGCACCTCGTGGGCGGTGAGTGCAGCTTCTACGCCTGCTCCCCCAGCAAGGCACTGCTGCGGCCGATCCACGCCACCCGGGCCTCGCAGCGGGTGCAGGGCTCCGAGGGCGCCCACCTCGACCCGCAAGGAGTGCTCGCCCGCCGGGACTCGTGGGTCAACAGGGTGGGCACCAGCGACACCTTCGACGACAGCGGTCAGGTCGGCTGGCTCGACCACGTGGGCATCACCCTCCTGCGCGGTGAGGGCCGCCTGGTCGCCGAGCGCACCGTGGAGGTCGACGGCCGCACCATCCGGGCCCGTCACGCGGTGATCCTGGCCACCGGCACGGCTCCCACCGTCCCGCCGATCCCGGGCCTTCGTGAGTCGAGACCGTGGACCAACCGGGAAGCCACGACGAGTCGGCGCATCCCCGAGCGGCTCGCGGTGCTCGGCGGGGGTGTGGTCGCCTGCGAGCTCGCCCAGGTCTACGCCGCACTCGGTTCGACCGTGACCATGATCGAGATCAACGACGGACTGCTGGGCGGCAACGAAGCCTTCGCGGGCCAGGCGGTCGCCGAAGCCCTCGAGCGTGACGGCGTCGACCTCCGGCTCGGGACCAAGGCGGAGTCCGTCTCCCGACTCGGACCGACCGGCGAGATCACCGTGGAGCTGTCCAGTGGCACGAGCGTCATCGCCGACGAGCTCCTCGTGGCCGTCGGCCGGACCCCCGCGACCGAGTCCCTCGGCGTCGAGGCGGTCGGCGGCCAGCTCGACGACGAGGGATACGTCCAGGTCACGGAGCAGATGGAGGTCGAGGGCGTCCCCGGCGACCAGCCGTGGCTGTATGCCGTGGGCGACGTCAACGGTCAGGTCCTCCTCACACACATGGGGAAGTACCAGGCCCGCGCGGTCGGCGACCTCGTCGGCGCCCGTGCGGCCGGGCGCGAGCCCGACCCCACCCGGACCACGCCGTGGGCAGTGGCTGTGGGGTCACCCCAGGTGGTCTTCACCGACCCGGAGGTGGCCTCCGTGGGTCTCACCGAGGAGCAGGCGCGGGAACGCGGGCTACGAGTCCGGGTCGTGGACCTGCCGATGGACTCGGCCGCAGGTCCGGGGCTGCAGGCGGAGGGCTACCAGGGCCAGGCGCGGATCGTGGTCGACGAGGACGGCGGCGTCCTCGTCGGGGCCACGTTCGTCGGGCAGGACGTCGCCGACCTCGTCCACGCGGCCACCGTGGCGATCGTCGGGAAGGTGCCGCTCACGTCCCTGTGGCACGCGGTGCCCTCGTATCCCACCATGAGCGAGATCTGGTTGCGCCTGCTGGAGGAGTACGGCCTGTGACCGTCGTGCGGCACCGTTCGCCTCCCGCGTCGAAGGAAATTCTCCGTCATCGGTACGTCCCGCCGGGACATTTCGCCGGGTAACGTCCACAAAACCCCACGTCACCGCACGACGGGGCTCATCTGTCGAAGGGAACATCCATGCGTATCCGCACCCCGTTCCGCCTGGCCGTACTGACCGCCGCCGGCGCGCTCGCCCTCCTGGGCGGTGGCACGGCTGCCAGCGTGAACGCAGCCGCTGTCACCTCACCCGGTGTCGCCGCCTGCCTGCCCGGTTCAGCCGACGCCGGAGCCAGCGGCGCGAGGGTCAAGCCCGGCTCCACCGCCGCCGAGCCCGCGCTCTACCCCAAGAACGAGGCCAACGCCTACGGAGTCCTCAATGACCTGCCCACCCTGGCCGACGGCAGTGTGCGCATCGACACCGTCTTCCACATGGTCGACAAGGATGCCTTCACCGCGGCGGAGAAGGCGCGCTGGCAGAAGCTCATTGCCGCCCAGATGAAGGTGCTCAACGACTCGTACTCCGGCGCGACGGCCTCCGACGCAGCCGACACCCCCTTCCGCTTCCGGCTGGTCGACACGACCTGGACGACCAACCCGGCGTGGTACGCGGCAGTCCCCGGCAGCGGTGCTGAGCGCGACATGAAGAGGGCGCTGTACACCGGTGACGCCACGACCCTGAACGTCTACGGGACCCAGGGTGGCGGCCTGCTCGGCTGGGCGTACTTCCCCAAGGGCTACAACAACGGCCGCGACTACATCGACGGCGTGGTCATGATGGCCGAGTCGATGCCTGGCGGGACAGGACTGGGCTACACGAAGTACACCGGGGGCGACACCCTCACCCACGAGTCCGGCCACTGGCTGATGCTCGAGCACACCTTCGCCCACGGATGCGCCGCGAACGGCGACTGGGTGGCTGACACAGCGCCCGAGGCGATCCCGCAGTTCGACTGCCCAGTGGGCGCCGACACCTGCACCGCGCCGGGGGTCGACCCGATCCACAACTTCATGGACTACTCGCAGGACTCCTGCATGAACATGTTCACGCAGGGCCAGGCCGACCGGATGAGCGATGCCTGGCAGCAGTTCCGCGCTGGAGGCGGCAAGGGCTGATCGGTCAGTGGGGTCCCTGGCTCCCTGACCCGGCCCCCTGATCCGGCTCCCCCGGCAGCAGCCTGCGCAGGCTTGGCTGTTTGTCGGGGTAGCCGGATTTGAACCGGCGGCCTTCCGCTCCCAAAGCGGACGCGCTACCAACCTGCGCCATACCCCGTCGACGGCGAGCCGATTTCTGGCCACACGATCGCGGGCATTAGGCTAACGCCTCGGACCTGACGCCCCGACGGCGGCCGGTCCACGCGGGCGTAGCTCAATGGTAGAGCCCTAGTCTTCCAAACTAGCTACGCGAGTTCGATTCTCGTCGCCCGCTCAGTCAGGCCCTCGTGTCCCGGGATCCACCCCGGGGCGCGAGGGCCTTCCCGTGCCAACGGGTCGTGCTCTTCCCCAGTTCAGCGTCCCGGGTGTCAACGCGGGGTCGCGCGGAACTCGCTCACCCGTCGTCCGGCTTCCAGCCCCTTGGCCTCGAAGCCGTCGGTCGGCCGCCACGGCGGTCGCTCACCCTCGGTCACCTCGAACCCGCCCCGCGCCGCGAACACCGACCGCACGTGCGCGGCATACCCGTCGTGGTCGGTGGCCACGAGCAGGCTGCCACCGGGGGCCAGCCGCGAAGCGATGAGGTCCAGCGTCTCGCGGGAGATGAAGCGCCTCCTGGCGTGCTTGGCCTTGGGCCACGGGTCGGGGAAGAAGACGTGGATCCCGGCCAGCGACGCGACGCCAACCCGCTGCGCCAGCAGCTCCACGGCGTCACCGCGGTGCATCCACAGGTTGGTCAGGCCGCGTCGGTCCGCCTCGGCCAGCATCCGTGCCAGGGCCGGGGTGAAGACGTCGACCGCGAGCAGGTCGTGCGCCGGGTGGGTGGCGGCGTAGGCGAGCGCCGCTGCTCCGTGGCCGCAGCCGATCTCCAGCACGACCGGGGCGACCCGACCGAAGGCCTCCTGGGCGACCAGGGGCCCGTCCGCCGCGATCGAGTGACGGGGGCCGAGGACTGCCATGCGTTCGAGGGTGAGCGCCGAGAGGCGACCCCGGCGCGCGTTGTAGGAACGCACCCGTCCGTCGCCCTTCACGTCACCCTCCACGACACCGTCCACTGCACCAGCCTAGGCAGCCTGGGACGCGGCGGCAGCGCCGCGTCTTGACCTGCGACACAGCGATGGATAACCAGCACTTATGTAACCCATAATGTCTACATGCGTATCTCCCGGTTCCCCAACATCGTCGACGACGTCACCGTGCGCCTCATCGCGGCCGTCGTCCTCGTGCTGGGTGTCGTCGCCCTCGCCGCGCATCAGTGGTGGCTGTATGCCGTGCTCGCGGTGGACTTCGTGCTCCGCACCGGCTGGGGGCCGTCGGCCAGCCCCGTGGCGATCCTCGTGAACCGCTGGGTCCGGCCAAGGGTGTCCGCCACGCCGCGGTACACCGCCGGACCACCCAAGCGGTTCGCCGCGGCCGTGGGCGCGGCGTTCACCTCGGCAGCCACCATCCTGTGGCTCGCCGGCACGAGCGTTCCGGTGGTGCTGATCGGCGTCGTGATGGTGGTCTTCCCCGCGTTGGAGGCCCTTGCCGGGGTGTGTGTGGGGTGCATCGTGTTCGGCTGGTTGATGCGGCTGGGTGTGATTCCCGAGTCGGTCTGCATCGAGTGCGCCGACATCACCCGCCGCGCCGCCCAGCGCCAGGCAGCCACCGCGGCGGGGTGAGGGTCGGGCCGTGACCCGCCTGGTTGTTCAGCGTCTCCAGACGAGCACGGCAGCCCGGTCGTCGGTCTCGCCCGCACGGGCGGCTGCGCACATCTTGGCCGCCATGCCTTCGAAGCCCTTGCCGATCATCCGCTCAGCGGTCCCGAGCATCCGGTCGATCCCGTCGCGCAGGTCACGGTTGCGGACCTCGATGACTCCGTCGGTGTAGAGCAGCAGCGCGTCACCACGGCCCAGGTGGCCCTGGATCCGCGGAAAGGCCGGGCCTTCGGTGACGCCTAGGACGGGACCCTCCTCGACCTCGAGCACCTCCCACCGGCCCGAGCCGGCTGAGAACCGCACCCCCGGCGGGTGCCCGGCGGAGCCGAGGCTGAACTCACCGGTGGTCAGGTTGATCATGGCGTGCGCCGCGGTGGCGAACCCCTCCTCCCAGTCCTGGCGCAGCAGGTAGGAGTTCGCCGCCGGGAGGAACCGGTCGTAGGGCATCGACCCGAGCAGGCCGCCGAACGCGCCGGACAGCAACAGCGACCGGGTGCCGGCTGCGATTCCCTTGCCCGAGACGTCGACGAGCACGACCTCGAGGACGTCGTCGGACCTGCTCGTGACGAGGAAGTCCCCGGAGAAGGAGTCGCCGTAGGCCGACAGGACCGACAGCTCGGCTCCCCATCCGGCGGGCAGCTCGGGGAGCTCGCCCTGGGTCCGCAGGCGGTCGCGAAGGTCGACCAGCATCGACTCGCCGAGGTTTCCCTGCACGCCGAGCCTGGCCCGCGACGTGGCGACCGAGAACATGATGATCATGACGAGGGTCAGGACGGCATAGGCGCCCAACAGGGCCGGCTGGGTGATCTCCCTCTCCCAGATCGTGTAGCCACCTGCGATGAGGATGGCGCCGTCGACGACAGCCAGCACCCTCGGGGTGAGGAACAGTCCGGCGAGGACGGCCAGCGGGACGTAGGTCGAGAACGGGACGTAGTTCGTCCACCGCACCATGGCCCAGCACAGGCCCGCGGTGACGACGACGATGCCGATGGCGGTGACGGCCTGCCCCCAGCGCACGAACCTGACCCGGCCGCGCTGGACGCGGGACATCACGGAGCGGCGAGCTAGCACCGTCCTGTCGATGTCCACGGTGAGATCCTTCGGCAAGGCAGGTGCGGGGGCACCCTTGACGTCTGCGGGCGGGCCGGCCCCTGTTCCAGCCCATCCGTCAACAGTAGTCGGAGCTCACCCCGTCGCGCGCATCATCCACGCAGATCAGGGCTGCGGGGGCAGCGTGCCGTCGTGCTCGTAGGCGCTGACCATGTCGATCCGCCGTTGGTGCCGTGGAGCGCCGGAGAACGGGGTGGCGAGGAAGGCAGCGACCATCGCCTTGGCCTCCTCGACCGTGTTCATCCGACCGCCGATCGAGATGACCTGGGCGTTGTTGTGCTCACGGGCGAGGGTGGCAAGCTCGGCGTTGTAGCACAGGGCCGCACGGATGCCCTTGACCTTGTTGGCGGCCATCTGCTCACCGTTTCCGGAGCCTCCGAGCACGACACCGAGCGACTCGGGGTCGGCCGCGACGGCCTCGGCAGCCCGGAGCACGAAGACGGGGTAGTCGTCCTCGGCATCCAGGGTGTGGGGCCCGTGGTTGGTCACCTCGTGACCCTCGGCCTCGAGGAAGGTGACCAGCTCGCCGAGCAGGTCGTATGCCGCGTGGTCGCCGCCGATGTGTACGCGCATGGTGTGCTCCTCAGTCGAAGATGGGGCCGACGTTGCGGGACCGCTTGAGCTCGAAGAACCCGGGAGTCGAGGCGACCAGGACGCAACCGTCCCAGAGGCGTCCGGCGTCCTCACCCTTGGGCGCCGGGCTCACGACAGGGCCGAAGAAGGCCTGGCCGTCGACCGCGATCACCGGGGTGCCGACCTCGTCGCCCACCAGGTCGATGGCGCGCTGGTGGCTGGCGCGCAGCTCGTCGTCCACGAGGTCGCTGTCGGCGAAGTCAGCGAGCTCGGGCGGCAGGCCCACCTCTTCGAGTGCCGGGACGATCACCTTGGCGTAGTCGCGCTCGCCCTCAAGGTGGATCCGGGTGCCCATGGCGTCGTAGAGCGGCTTGATCACCTTGTCACCGTGCTCGCGGGCCGCGGCGATGATCACGCGCACCGGGCCCCAACCGCGGTCCATCATCTCGCGGTAGCCGTCGGGCAGGTCTCGGTCCTCGTTGAGCACGGACAGGCTCATCACC
Source organism: Pedococcus sp. P2_F6 (assembly GCF_056403675.1). Taxonomy (NCBI): domain Bacteria; kingdom Bacillati; phylum Actinomycetota; class Actinomycetes; order Micrococcales; family Intrasporangiaceae; genus Pedococcus; species Pedococcus sp. P2_F6. The sequence continues at coordinate 38,065 of NZ_JBFUEZ010000001.1, read as the reverse complement.
GACCAGGTGATGTCGACGGGGCGGACCCGCTCGACCTCCATGCCCCAGCGAGAGGTCATCCACGCCCACGGGCACAACGGGTCGAACCAGAACTCGGCAGACGTCAGGGTGTCGGCGTTCTCGGCGGTGTCGGCGTTCTCGGCAGTCTCGGCAGTCTCGGCTACGGTCACGCCCGCAATCCTGCCATTGGCCCCCGACGGCCGCGCAAGCGGTGGTCCCGCGCCGTCCCGGCCGTGCGAGGATGGCCGCCGAGCACTTCGAACACACCCCGAACCTCCGCAGGAGCACCGTTGCCTGGCAAGAACCTGACCCGCGACGAGGCCACCGCCCGCGCCGCCGTCATCGCCGTCGACCACTACGACGTCGTCCTCGACCTCACGACCTCGGACACCACGTTCCGCAGCACGACCACCGTGACGTTCACGAGCTCCGAGGCCGGGGCAGCGACCTTCGTCGACCTCATCGCACCGTCGGTCGAGGCGATCACCCTCAACGGTGAGGCGCTCGACCCCGCTACGCACTTCGACGGGTTCCGCGTCCAGCTGCCGACCACGGCGGAGCGCAACATGCTCACGGTCGACGCCACCGCGGCATACATGAACACCGGCGAGGGGCTGCACCGCTTCACCGACCCGGTCGACGGCGAGGTCTACCTCTACTCCCAGTTCGAGGTGGCCGACTGCCGGCGGATGTTTGCCGTCTTCGAGCAGCCCGACCTCAAGGCGACCTTCGGGTTCACCGTCACGGCGCCGGACCACTGGCAGGTGGTGTCCAACTCCCCCACTCCCGAACCGACCCCGGCCGGCGAGGGTGCGGCCACCTGGGCGTTCGGCACGACGCCTCGGATGTCCTGCTACATCACCGCCCTGATCGCCGGGCCGTACGCCGTGGTTCGCGACGAGGTCGAGACGCGGCGCGGCACCGTGCCGCTCGGTATCTTCTGCCGCCAGTCGCTGCTGGAGCACCTGGACGCCGACAACATCTTCGACTGCACCAAGCGGGGCTTCGCCTTCTTCGAGGACGAGTTCGACTGCGAGTACCCGTTCGAGAAGTACGACCAGCTCTTCACGCCCGAGTACAACATGGGTGCGATGGAGAACGCCGGGGCCGTGACCATCAGCGAGGTCTACGTCTTCCGCTCCAAGGTCACCGAGGCGATCGTCGAGCGCCGGGCGCTGACGATCCTCCACGAGCTCGCCCACATGTGGTTCGGCAACCTGGTCACGATGAAGTGGTGGAACGACCTGTGGCTCAACGAGTCCTTCGCCGAGTGGGCGTCGACCACCTGCCAGGCCGAGGTCACCCAGTGGGCAAGCGCCTGGACGACGTTCGGCACCTCCGAGAAGGCCTGGGCCTACCGCCAGGACCAGCTGTCCTCCACCCACCCGATCGTGGCCCCGATCCACGACCTCGAGGACGTCGAGGTCAACTTCGACGGCATCACCTACGCCAAGGGCGCCTCGGTCCTCAAGCAGCTCGTCGCCTACGTCGGGCGTGAGCCGTTCACCGCCGGGCTGCGCGCGTACTTCGCCAAGCACGCCTGGGGCAACACCACCCTCGCCGACCTGCTGCACGAGCTCGAGGAGACCTCGGGTCGCGACCTCGGCACGTGGTCCAAGCTGTGGCTCGAGACCGCCGGCGTCAACACGCTTCGCCCCGAGATCGAGACCGACGACCAGGGCCTGATCTCCTCTGCCGCGATCGCCCAGACCCACGCGCCGGACTACCCGACGCTGCGCCCGCACCGTCTAGCGGTCGGCCTCTACTCCGTCGAAGGTGACGCGCTCGTGCGCACCGACCGACTGGAGCTCGATGTGGACGGAGAGTCGACCGACCTGCCCGAGCTGATCGGTCGTCCCGCGCCCGACCTGCTGCTCGTCAACGACGACGACCTGGCCTACGCCAAGATCCGCCTCGACCCTCGCTCCCTCGCGACTGCCCTGGCGCACCCCCGTGGGTTCACCGACAGCCTGCCCCGCGCCCTGGTGCTAGGGGCCGCATGGGACATGACCCGCGACGCGGAGATGGGCGCCCGCGACTTCGTCTCCCTCGTGCTGGCCTCCCTGCCGGGCGAGTCGGACTCCACGCTGCTGCGGACCCTGCTCGGCCAGCTGTCGACCACCCTGCGCCTCTACGTCGCGCCCGAGCACAGGAAGCCGACGCTCGCCGCGGCGGCGGCGGCCCTGCGCGAGCTGGCCCTGTCGGCCGCGCCCGGCAGCGACGCCCAGCTCCAGCTGGTGGGCGCGTATGCCGCGCACCAGGGCGGTGGTGACGACGCGGCATACCTGCGCGGTCTGGTCGACGGCACGCAGGTCCTGGACGGGCTCGCGGTCGACACCGACATGCGGTGGGCGCTGCTCACCTCGCTCGCCGCCTGCGGTGAGGCCACGACCGACGACATCGACGCCGAGCTGCAGCGCGACAACACCGCCACCGGTCGCGAGCGCGCCGAGCAGGCGCGCGCCGCCCTTCCCACCGCCGAGGCCAAGGCAACTGCCTGGCATCGCGGCGTCGAGGAGGACGGCCTGCCCAACTCGGTGCTCGAGGCCGTGGCCGCCGGCTTCGGCAACGTCCACGACACCCGTCTGCTGGAGCCCTACGTCGAGAAGTACGTCGCGATGCTCGACACCGTCGAGACCAAGACGTCGCACGCGATCGTCGAGATCCTCGTCCGCGGTTTCTACCCGATGGCGCTCGCCGATGCGCGCCTCCACGAGGCGACGGAGGCGTGGCTGACCGGTCACCAGGATGCCCCCGCGGCCCTGCGTCGCCTGGTGGTCGAGAACCGCGACCCGATCGCCCGCGCCCTTCGCGCCCAGCAGCGGGATGCCGATGCCTGAGGCAGTCGCATTCCTCAAGGCACTCAGCGAGGTCACCCCCCACGAAGTCTGGGACTGGTTCACCGGCAAGCCGTTGAACATCGTCATCACCGTGCTCGCGGCCGTCATCCTGCGATGGCTGGCGCTGCGGTCCATCGGTCGGGTGGTCGCCGCGACCATCGCGAAGTCCGACGCGCGGCGCAGCCGCGAGACCACTCGCGCCAGCCGCGTCCTGGCCCACGCCACCGGGGCGGCCCACGAGCGGCACCGTCAGCGCACCCTGACGATGGGTTCCCTGCTGCGAAGCATGGTCACCTTCGTCGTCGTCCTGATCACGATCCTCACGATCATGACCACGGTCGGCATCCAGCTCGGACCAGTGCTCGCCACGGCCGGCGTCGGCGGGGTGGCGCTCGGTTTCGGCGCCCAGAGCCTGGTCAAGGACTTCCTGTCAGGGATCTTCATGATCCTCGAGGACCAGTACGGCGTCGGAGACGTCATCGACACGGGCGAGGCCACCGGCACGGTCGAGGAGGTCAGCCTGCGGGTCACCCGGCTGCGCGACGGTTCGGGCGTGGTCTGGTACATCCGCAACGGCGAGATCATCCGTATCGGGAACAAGAGCCAGGGCTGGTCGACAGCGCTCGTGGACATCCCCGTGGCGTACTCCGAGAACCTCGACAAGGTGATCCCCCTCATCCGCACCGTGGTGCACGACCTCGACCAGAACCCCGACTGGCAGGACAAGCTCCTCGACGAACCACAGGTGGTGGGTGTCGAGTCCATCACCGGGTCGGTCGTGACGATCCGCGTGATCGCCAAGACCGCACCTGAGGAGCAGTACGGCGTCTCGCGTGAGATCCGTGAGCGGGTCAAGGAGGCCTTCGACGCGAACGGCGTCACGGCGCCGGTCATGACGCCGTTCGGTCCGGCAGGCGGCACACCGTGAGCACCCAGCTCCCCCAGACGCCCGGAGGCGACCAGTCCGGCAGCTTCTACGACCAGGTCGGCGGTCACGAGACCTTTCGCAAGCTGGTCCACGAGTTCTACCGCGGCGTGGCGCAGGACGAACCGCTGCGGGCGCTCTACCCCGAGGTCGACCTAGGCCCCGCGGAGGAGCGGCTCCGCATGTTCCTCGAGCAGTACTGGGGCGGACCGGGCACCTACTCCGAGCAGCGTGGCCACCCGCGGCTGCGCATGCGCCACCACCCCTTCAAGGTGACCCCCGCGCAGCGTGACCGCTGGCTCCTGCACATGATGGCCGCCGTGGACACCCTCGACCTCCCTCCGGCCAACGACCTGCTGCTGCGCGACTACCTCGAACGCGCCGCGCACTCGATGGTCAACACCCTCGAGGACTGACGGACCAGCCACGGTTCGGTATGCCACGCGGCCCAGCCACGCGGCATACCGGCTGATCACTCCCCGCGACCTGTTGCTCGCACGTCGTCATGAGGCGCCGATTCAGACCGCCCGTGACCAGAGCCGCGCAACAAGTCGCCCCGCACCCCGACCTGTTGCTCGCACGTCGTCATGAGGCGCCGATTCAGACCGCCCGTGACCAGAGCCGAGCAACAAGTCGCCCCGCCCCGAAGCCACGGCAATCCGGACGAATCGAGGTCACGTTCTCGATGGCGGTCACGCCCTGGCCTTCGGCGGCGGCATGCCGTCGGTCGTCGTCGACAACGTCGGTTTCGCAGTGCAAGACGGTGGAGGGCTGGTTTCCCCGAACGCCTTCTATGCGTCAGCATGGTTGACCGTGACGACGACCCTCTCCTCTGAATCCACCCGACCCGCACCCATCCACCCCGCTGCCTCGGCCGACGCGGCCTGGTGGCGCCATGCCGTGATCTACCAGATCTACCCGCGGTCCTGGGCCGACGCCGACGGCGACGGCATCGGCGACCTGCCCGGCGTGACCGCCCGGCTCGACTACCTCAAGGCGCTCGGCGTCGACGCGGTCTGGTTCAGCCCCTTCTACAAGTCCCCCCAGGCCGACGCCGGCTACGACGTGGCCGACTACCGCGACATCGACGGCTTGTTCGGCACCCTCGCGGACTCCGACGCCATGGTCGCGAAGGCCCACGAGCTCGGCCTCAAGGTGATCGTCGACCTCGTGCCCAACCACACCTCCGACGAGCACGAGTGGTTCAAGGCCGCCCTCGCCGCGGGTCCGGGCAGCCCCGAGCGCGACCGCTACATCTTCCGCGACGGACTGGGCGCCGACTGCAGCACTCCCCCGAACGACTGGCACTCCGTCTTCGGTGGCGACGGCTGGACCCGCATCACCGAGGCCGACGGCCAGCCCGGCCAGTGGTACCTCCACCTCTTCGACGTCAAGCAGCCCGACCTCAACTGGGACAACCCCGAGATCGGCGACGAGTTCGAGTCGATCCTGCGCTTCTGGCTCGACCGTGGCATCGACGGCTTCCGGGTCGACGTGGCGCACGGCCTCATCAAGGAGGAGGGCCTGCCCAACTACGACGCCGAGCTGCACATCCTCGACGGCGAGGTGAAGCCCGGCGCCCCGATGCCGCCCATGTGGGACCAGGACGCGGTCCACGACGTCTACCGTCGCTGGCACAAGGTGCTGGCCGAGTACGGCGAGCCCGACCGCATCCTCGTCGCCGAGGCCTGGGTCCGACCGCAGGAGCGCGCGGTGCGCTACGTCCGCCCGGACGAGATGCACCAGGCGTTCAACTTCGACTTCCTGCAGTCCCAGTGGCGCGCCGCGGACCTGCGTGAAGTCATCGAGTCCTCCCTCGCAGCAGCCGATTCCGTCGGTGCGCCCAGCACCTGGGTGCTGTCCAACCACGACGTGGTGCGGCACGCCTCGCGGCTCGGCCTGCCCGTCGGCAAGCGGCGTCCCAATGGCATCGGCGCCGAGGATCCGCAGCCCGACCGTGCGCTCGGCCTGAAGCGCGCCCGTGCCGCAACCCAGCTGATGCTGGCGCTGCCCGGCGGCGCCTACCTCTACCAGGCCGAGGAGCTCGGCCTGCCCGACTCGACCGACATGCCCGGGGCGTCGCGGCAGGACCCGACCTACCTGCGCTCTGGCGGCAAGGAGCTGGGTCGCGACGGATGCCGCGTGCCGATCCCCTGGGTGAAGGACGCTCCGTCCTTCGGCTTCGGGCCCTCCGACCAGACGTGGCTGCCGCAGCCGGAGATCTACGGCGAGTACGCCGTGGACCAGCAGGACGGCGTCGAGGGCTCGACCCTCGAGCTCTACCGGTCACTGCTGCGGACCCGCCGGGAGCGCGACCTCGGCACCGGCGGACTGGTCTTCGCCGAGGGTTTCGACGACGACGTGGTCGCCCTCGTCAACACCGGTCAGGGTGAGGACACCCTCGTGGTGGCCAACCTCGGCACCGAACCAGTAGCCCTCCCCGACGGCGCGTCGGTCCTCGTGGCCTCGGGTCCCCTCACCGACGACGGCCTGGTGCCCACGGACACCACGGTCTGGGCGGCGCTCTAGCAGCACGCTCCAGGAGGGGTATGCCGCGTGGTCACCACGCGGCATACCCCTCCTCCGCGTCCCGGTGCTGGTGCTGGTGCTGGTGCTGGTGGTGCTGGTGCTGGTGCTGGTGCTGGTGGTGATGGTGCAGTGCTGTCCCAATTGCGGTTTTTTGTCCCCAAAGGGTGCGCAGCCGCGCAGGTCAGCCTATGATCGGGAGGTCGTCGCCCGGGGCGGGGGACGACGAGACCACGACTGCTCTGGACCGCACGGCAGTGCCCTGTAGGCACGCCATGCGGAGGTAGCCGTGACCCAGCAGCTCGAGAACCACACCCAGTCCCAGGCCTCGTCCCAGGCCGACTCCGAGTCCGAGTCCCCGACCGACTCCCGGGCGCAGTCCCACACCGCACAGACCGAGCCCCAGCGCTCGCCCGCCCCGATACCGCCGGCCCGCCACCTGCCGTCCGAGACGGTGCGGGCGCTCGTCGCCCAGCTGACGGAGGCGGAGGACGTCCTGCGCAACCTGGAGCCGTTCGTGCCCCGAAACGGGCGACTCGTGGTGAACCCGGCGCGACAGCCCTGGATCGCGCGGGAGCGCGCGCTGGTCGCGGAGCTGAGGTCCCGGCGGACCGCCTGGCGGCGCGGCGACCTGCCGGGCCTGGTCATGACGCCCGGCAGCTCCAACAACTGATCAGCCCCTCGGACCAGAACCGCCGGGCTCGCTCGGGTCAGGGCCTCAGGCCGTCCTCGACCACCTGCGCCGCCACGGCGTGCAGCGGGGTGTTGTGGTTGCGCGCCCAGACGCGGATCCGCTGGAACGCCTCGTCCACGCTGACATGCGCCGCCTCGGCGAGCACGCCCTTGGCCTGCTCCAGCACGACCCGCGAGGTCAAGGCGCGGGAGAGCTGTTCCGACAGGTCCACCTGCTGCTGCAGCCGCGACGCGTTGGCGAGGTAGGCCGTGGCCATGTCAGCCATCGCCTGGGCCGCGGCGAGATCCTCGACGGACCAGTCACGTACATCGGCCGCGTAGAGATTCAGGGCACCGATTCCCTTGCCCTTCAACGTCATCGGGATCCCTGCCACGGCCTGGACCCCCAGGCCGAGGGCGACCTGGGCATAGTCGCCCCAGCGGTCCTCCGCGTCCCTGACGTCACCCATCGCGACCACGACCCCCGAGTAGCAGGAGTCGACGCAGGGCCCCCGCTGGAGCGACTCCTGCAGGCGCTCGAGCTTCGCTACGGGACCGGTCACGGCCGACACGAAGGACAACCGCCCGTCGACGTCGAGGGAGACGCCGCTGCCAGCCAGCCCCAGGACCTCGGTGACCCGCTCGGCGAGGTTCTGGAGCATGTCCTCCATGTCGTACTCGCTGACGAGGTCTGCAGTGAAGGCGGAGAGCGTCCGTAGGAGGTCGAGCTGGTCGTGCATGGTCAAATCCCCCCTCCGCCGTGCCCCGTCAGCACTGGCTGACAGCAAGTGTATTCCTGCAGGTCAGAGGCATGTGGGTGAACGCGGTGGGCAATTCCGCGGGCCACATTCACCCCGACGGGGGGCGAGGGTGGCATCCGGCACCACGACGATCACCACGTCCGGGAAGAATGGACCGGTGAGAGCAGCGGACTTTGCCTTCTTCGACGCACCGACGCCCATCGGACTGGCCCACCGCGGTGGCGCCAAGCTCCCGGCGAACCTGCACCTCGAGAACACCATGGCGGCCTTCCGCGAGGCCGTGCGAATGGGCTACCGCTACCTCGAGACCGACGTCCACGCGACGGCCGACGGCGTGCTGCTGGCATTCCACGACCTGCGGCTCGACCGGGTCACGGATCGGCACGGCCGGATCGCCGAACTTCCTTACGCAGCAGTGCAGTCCGCACGGATCAACGGGACCGAGACGATCCCGCTGCTGACCGACCTGCTGGAGGAGTTCCCCTCCGCCCGCCTCAACATCGACGTCAAGGCCCCGGGCGCCATTGAGCCCCTCGCCGAGGTGATCCACGCCCACGGCGCGATCGACCGGGTGTGTGTGGGCTCCTTCTCCGACCGTCGGCTGCGAGCCGTGCGTCGACTGCTCGGGCCCGGGCTCGCGACGGCGACGGGGCCGGCCGAGGTCGCCGCCCTCCGCCTGGCCCCGCAGCGGATCGCGGGCTGGCTGCGCTCCCCCGCCGCCGTCCTTCAGATCCCCACGGGGCACGTGGTCGGTGGTCGCCGACTCGACCTGGTGACCCCCGCGCTGGTCGAACGTGTCCACGCGATGGGCAAGCACGTGCACGTCTGGACCATCGATGACGCGACGGAGATGCACCGGTTGTTCGACCTCGGTGTCGACGGGATCGTGTCCGACCGCATCGACACCCTTGCCGAGGTGCTCGCCGAGCGCGGCGTACCGTTGAGCCGGTGACCAGCCCGACTCCGCACCCGTCGCACGGAGAGCTCGCAAGTGGGGGTGACACCAGGGGCGTTGGCCCGGGGTCGGACCAGGGCGAGCCCCGAGTGGGGGTGTTCCACCCGCGCTACCTGCTGCTGTCCATCTCGCTCCTTGCCCTGATCACCGTCATCGCGTTCGAGGGCATGGCGGTCTCGACCGCCATGCCGGACGCGGCCCGCGAGCTGGACGCCGTCCGGTCCTACGGACTCGCGTTCTCGGTGATGCTGACGACCCAGCTGCTGGGCATCGTCCTCGCCGGGGTGTGGTGCGACCGCTCCGGGCCGCTGCCGTCCCTCTTTGCCGGACAGGTGCTCTTCGCCGCCGGGTGCGCCCTCTGCGGCGGCTCACAGGCCTTCGGACCGTTCCTCGCCGGACGCGGTGTGGCAGGCCTCGGCGCCGGCCTCATCATCGTCGCGGGCTACGTCGTCATCGGGCGCGCCTATCCGGAGTCGTTGCGCCCCAAGGTGTTCAGCGTCATCTCGGCCGCGTGGGTCCTCCCCTCGCTGCTCGGTCCGCCGATCTCTGCGTGGGTCACCACCACGTGGTCGTGGCGCTGGGTGTTCTGGCTCGTGGTGCTCCCGGTCGTCGTGGCCCTCGTCATGGTCTTCGCCCGCCGAGGGCAGATCGCCAGCGCCAGCGAGGGGATCGACGGCTCCAGCCGCGACCGGCGAGAGCATGCGCGGGCAGCCTGGCTCGGGGTGCTGATAGCGGCCTCCGCAGGGGCCCTGCAATGGGGCACCCACGACCTCGACCTCAGCTGGTCGCCCAAGACCGTGGTCGCTCTCGTCGGCGTCCTCGGCATCGCCGGCATCGCGCCGCTGCTGCTCCCCGGGGGCACCTGGTTGATGCGTCGAGGACTGCCGTCGGTGATGCTGGCCCGGTTCCTCCTCACCTGCTCGTTCTTCGGCACCATCACGTACATCCCGCTGATGCTCGTCAACGAGCGCGGGCAGACCCTCGCCACTGCCGGCACGATCCTCGCCGTCGGCTCACTCGGCTGGTCCGCAGGGTCATGGGTCCAGGGCCGCGACCGCTGGGCCGGGCGCCGCCACGAGCTCGTGGTCGCCGGAGGTCTGCTGCTGACCGTGGGACTGCTCGGAGTCGTGGCCGTCACCCAGTTCGACTGGCACCCGTGGTTGGTCGCCCTGGCCCTGGTCGCGTGCGGACTCGGGATGGGCCTGGGCACCGCGAGCCTGTCCGTGCTCTCCCTCACGCTGACACCGGCGTCCGAACACGGCTCGACCTCCTCGTCGCTCCAGCTCGCCGACGTCCTGGGCTCGGTGCTCGGCATCGCTGCGGCCGGCGCGGTGTTCGCGGCCCGCCACACCGCCGCCGGCCAGGACGTACCGGTGTTCGTGACGATGTGGCTGGGACTCAGCGTCGTCGCGAGCCTCGTGGCGGTGGCCGGTCAGCGGATCAGGACGTGACCTGCGGGCGTCGACAGCCGCGTCCAGCGGCCCTGCGCCCACACCGTCACCTCTGAGTCCGGCGCCGCGGCATGAGCTGGCACCGGACCCTGGCTCGGCGCGACGAAGCCCAGCACGTATGCCGCGAACGCACCACCTGCGGGCACCGGCGGGGTCGTGCTCGTGAGCCGGCCCCACACCTGCTTGCGGAGGGCTGTCACCGCCGCTCCACCCGCGTCGGCGGGCGCACCGGAGGCGACCTCCTCTATGCCGTGGCGCGCCACGGCATACACCTCGTCGGCGGTGAGGGCACCCACGCGCTCCCAGCCGCCACGCGGTGGCGCCATCGCCGCCCAGGCGACGTTGACCGTCATGGGCGGGAGGGGCAGCGTCGTGCCGGATCCCCGTGCCAGCCGGTCACTGATCGCACTGAGGGCGACGGTGACGTCGACGTCGGCGGGCGCGGCCAGCGGCATGGCCCTCAGACCGATCACCACACCCTCGGCCATCAGGCCGCTGCCCGGCAGCACGCCGACGTAGGCAGCGAGGGTCTGGCCCTGGGCCTGCAGTCGGATCGCACCGTCTTCGTCGGCCGTCTTGGCGCGCGCGACATAGGTGCGCAGGTCGTCGATCCCCTGGAGGTCCGGGAAGGTCAGCTCCATCAGCGTCGTCGCCAGCGGAACGGGACGGGGCTGCCCGAGTGCTCCTCGAGCATGGCGCGCAGGGTCTGGTCCATCCTCCGCGGCGTGCTCGTCGTGAAGTCATAGAGGACGAGGGTGGTCTCGGCGCGCGCATAGATGATGTCGCCGTCCCCACCCTCGGTCGCGGCGCGGCCGTCGCGCACCTCGTAGGCCAGGTCGAAACCGGCACCGCCGATCTTGGTGGCCCACATCTCGACGACGATCGGGGGCACGCGGAAGAGGAGCGGTGCGAGGTACTCGATCTCGTGACGGGCCACGAGGATGCCCTCGTCGAGCACCGAGCGGTCCTGCCCGAACCAGTCCTCGAAGCCGATCACGCGGGCGTCCTCGAGCAACCGGAGGAACTGCACGTTGTTGACGTGGCCGTAGGCGTCCATGTCGCTCCAGCGCAACGGCACGTTGACCCGGTAGCGCGATGCCCGGGCGATGGTCTGTGCCGGCGCGTCGTCGGTGGCCTGCTGCGTGCCCTGGTGGGTGTCGTGGTCGGGGGCCATGTGGACATCCTCGCAGGGGTGTCAGGTCCGCGGCATACGGTGGTCGCCATGGAGACCACTGCAGACCTCGACCGGCGCGCTGAGCTCGGCGAGGACCCGGGCGCCGACCTGCGGGACTCCGCCACGAGCGTCCTGCGCCGGCTGGTGGGGCGCGACGACGCGCAGTTCCGCGACGGCCAGCTCGACGCGGTCGAGGCGCTGGTGGGCGGTCGGAGGCGCGTGCTCGTCGTGCAGCGGACGGGCTGGGGCAAGTCGGCGGTCTACTTCGTCTCCACGGCCCTGCGTCGGGCCGCCGGTGCCGGCCCGACCGTGATCGTCTCGCCCCTGCTCGCGCTGATGCGTGACCAGGTCGCGGCGGCCGGCCGGGCGGGGATCCGTGCGGTCACCATGAACTCTGCCAACGCCGAGGAGTGGGGGCAGGTCTCCGCGGCCCTCGCGGCCGACGAGGTGGACGTCCTCCTGGTCAGCCCCGAGCGACTCAACAACCCGCGGTTCCGCGACGAGCAGCTGCCCGACCTCGCCCGCCGCTGTGGCCTGCTCGTCGTCGACGAGGCACACTGCGTCTCCGACTGGGGCCACGACTTCCGTCCCGACTACCGCCGCATCCGCGACCTGCTCACCACCCTCCCGGCCGACACCCCCGTGCTCGCCACGACGGCCACCGCCAACGCCCGCGTCGTCACCGACGTCGTCGAGCAACTCGGGGCAGGCGGCCACGACGTGCTGACGCTGCGGGGCGGGCTCGCCCGCGACTCGCTGCGGCTCGGTGTCATGGCGCTGACCTCTCCCGAGCAGAGACTCGCCTGGCTCCTGGCCCACCTCGACTCTCTGCCCGGCAGCGGGATCGTCTACACCCTGACCGTCTCGGCCGCCGAGGACATCGCCGTGGCGCTGCGCGAGGCCGGCCACGAGGTTCGCGCCTACACCGGGCGCACCGACCCGGCCGACCGCGAGCGGCTCGAGGCGAGCCTGCGCGACAACCAGGTCAAGGCGCTCGTCGCGACGTCCGCACTGGGCATGGGCTTCGACAAGCCGGACCTCGGGTTCGTGCTCCACCTCGGTGCGCCGTCGTCACCGGTGGCCTACTACCAGCAGGTCGGTCGTGCCGGCCGCGCGACCGAGCGTGCCGACGTCCTGCTGCTGCCGGGCCCGGAGGACAAGGACATCTGGGCCTACTTCGCCTCGGCCTCGATGCCCCGCCAGGAGCAGGCCGACGCGGTGCTGACTGCCTTGGCCGAGTCGAGCAAGGCGCTGTCGACCGTGGCCCTCGAGTCGATCGTCGACATCCGTCGCACCCGGCTCGAGCTGCTGCTCAAGGTGCTCGACGTCGACGGCGCGGTCCAGCGGGTGCCCGGCGGGTGGACCTCGACCGGTCAGCCGTGGAGCTACGACGCCGAGCGCTATCAGCGAGTCACCGCCGCTCGTGTCCGGGAGCAGGACCTGATGGTGACCTACGAGCAGACAGCGGAGTGCCGGATGGCCTTCCTCCAGGAGTCGCTGGACGACGACTCCGCTGCGAGCTGCGGCCGCTGCGACTCGTGTGCCGGGGTCTGGTTCCCGACCGACATCCCGCAGACTGCGGTCACGACCGCCCGTGGGCGGCTGGAGCGTGCAGGCGTGGAGCTGGAGTCCCGCGCCCAGTGGCCGTCGGGAATGGACCGTCTCGGCGTGCCCGTCCGCGGCAAGATCAAGGCCGACGAGGCCATGGAGACCGGGCGCGCGGTGGCGCGGCTGACCGACCTCGGCTGGGGACAGCAGCTGCGCAGCCTGCTGAGGGCCCCCGATGCCGAGGTGCCGCCCGAGCTCTTGCGTGCCTGCGTGCCGATCCTGCGCGACTGGGGGTGGACACAGCGTCCCGTGGCCGTCGCCATGGTGCCCTCACGCACCAGGCCACAGCTCGTGGAGTCGCTGGCCAGGGGCATCGCCGAGCTGGGCCGCATGCAGTGGCTCGGCGCCCTCGACCCGGTGGACGGTGGTCCGGTCGGCGAAGCGGGTGGCAACAGCGCGTTCCGGCTCGCCGGTGTCTGGGGCCGTCTGGAGGTCGGCCCCGAGCAGGCGTCAGCGCTGCGCGGGCTCGACGGCCCCGTCCTGCTCGTCGACGACGTCGCCAACTCGCGCTGGACCCTCACCGTCGCCGCTGCCGCCCTGCGTCGCGCCGGCGCCGCTGGCGTGCTGCCCTTCGTTCTGGCCCTCGACGCCTGAGCCGGCGCTGCCACCCGGCAGCCGGCCGGTGCGCGGCGAGTCCAACGGCACGGTGAAGATCGGCAGGAACACCTGCACCACGGGTCCGATCAACACGGCATACAGGATCGTGCCGAGGCCGACGACACCGCCCATGAGCCAGCCCACGACCAGCACGGTGACCTCGATGCTGGTGCGCACCAACCTGAAACTGCGTCCGGTGCGTCGCACCAAGCCCGTCATCAGGCCGTCCCGCGGGCCGGGACCGAACTGGCTGCCGATGTACAGCGCGCCCGCCAGGCCGTTGGACACGATCCCCCCGAGCAGCAGCGCCACCCGGACAGGCATGGCGCGACGCGCATCGAGCAGAGCGAGCGTGGCGTCGGTCGCCAGGCCGATCACGATGACGTTGGCCACCGTGCCGAGGCCCGGCCACTGGCGAAGCGGGATCCACAACAGCAACACGGCCACGCCCACGATGATCGTCACGGTGCCGAAGCTGACGGGCAGGTGCTGGGCGATCCCGTAGTGGAAGACGTCCCACGGGTCGAGCCCCAGCCCTGACCGGACCATCATGCCCATCGAGACCCCGTAGAGCGTCAGGCCGACGGCGAGCTGGAGTAGTCGCCGGGTGGTCCGCCCGGCGCGCAGCTGCTCCACCGGTGTCATCGAGGCCAGGCTGGTTCGGGTCATGCACCCAAGATTGGACTTGATTGGTCTGTTCTTCCATATCCAATTGTGCAAAAGTGGTCTGCATGGTGGCACGAAGCATCTCAGCGTCCCGGCTGGTCCCCATGCTCGGCGCAGCTCTGGAGACGACCCCGGCCTACCGCGGCCTCGCCGACGCCGTCCGGCTGCTCGTCGCCGATGGTCGAGTCCCGGTCGGGACCCGGCTACCCAGCGAGCGCGACCTCACCAGCGCCCTCGGCGTGAGCCGCACCACCGTCAGCCGTGCGTATGCCGAGCTGCGCGACCGCGGCTACCTGGCCTCCCGCCAGGGCTCCGGGAGCGTCGCGGCCCTACCGGGGGAGACGTCTGGCCGGCGCCAGGGCACCGCACTGCACCCCACCTCGGACCAGCTCGTCGGTGATGTCGTCGACCTGACCTGCGCCTCCATGAGCGCCCCGGGCGGGACGGTGGCGGCCTACGAGCGCGCCATGCTCGAACTGCCTCGCTACCTCGCCGGCACGGGATACCACCCGCTGGGCCTGACCAGCCTGCGTGAAGCCCTGGCCGACCGCTTCACGGAGCGGGGGCTGGCAACCACCCCCGACCAGATCATGGTGACCAGCGGAGCGCTGGCCGGTCTGGCAGTTGCCGCCCGGGCCCTGCTCTCGCCCGGCGACCGGGTGCTGTTGGAGAGCCCGACCTACCCCAACGCCATCGACACGCTGCGTCGCTCGGGCGCACGTCCCGTTGCCCTGCCGCTCGATCGTGACGGCTGGGACGTGGATGCGGCCGATGCCGCGTTGCGGCAGACCGCTCCCCGGGCGGCCTACCTGATCCCCGACTTCCACAACCCCACCGGCGCCCTCATGCCTGATGCGCAGCGAGCCGACCTGGCCGGCGCGCTGGCCAGCACGCACACGGTCGGCATCGTCGACGAGACGCTCGTCGACCTGGCCCACGACCCCAGCCTGGTCATGCCACGGCCGCTCGCGGCACACCACCCACGCACGGTCACGCTGGGCGGCGCGAGCAAGTCCTTCTGGGGTGGCCTGCGCGTCGGCTGGATCCGCGCGCCGCGTGAGCTGATGGCGACCCTGGTGAGCGCGAGGTTGACCCTCGACCTGGGGGCCCCGGTTCTCGAACAGCTGGTGCTGACCGACCTGTTGGCCCACCGTGAGCAGATCATCACCGAGCGGCGCGCTGCCATTGTGTCCAGTCGGGACGCGCTCGTGGACGCACTGCGAAATCGCCTGCCGCAGTGGCGTTTCCGCATGCCGGAGGGAGGGCTGTGCCTGTGGGTGGAACTGCCGGATGCACTGTCCACTCCCCTGTGTGCTGCGGCCGACCAGCGCGGCGTCGTCCTGGCACCGGGCGCTCAGTTCGCCGTCGAGGGCGGCATGGAACGCTTCGTCCGACTGCCTTTCACCGGGCACTCGCCCGAGGTCGTCGACGAGGCCGTCGAACGCCTCGCACTGGCCTGGGCGGACGCCCAGTCAGCCCGTCCCTCGCGTCACGGCCGGTCACCGCTGGTTGCCTGAGCGGTCACCGCTCGTCGCGTGAGCGGTCACCGCTGGTTGCCTGAGCGGTCACCGCTGGTTGCCTGAGCGGTCACCGCTCGTCGCGTGAGCGGTCACCGCCGCCGGCATGAGCAGGGGCCTTCGGTCTGCTGAGTGAGCGGGTGGGCGGCCCCGCTAGGGTCGGTGCGTGACCGACGAGAGCTCCCCCGACTTCGACCCGCTGGCTGACCTGCTCGACACCCTCGACCTCGAGGAGCTGGGTACCGCCCGGATCACCGTCGAAGGGGTCGGGGACCGGGCCGACTTCGGCGAGTCAGGTGCCACGGTCTTCCTCGGGCGCAGCCAGAGGATGCCGCACGGCCGGGTGTTCGGCGGGCAGGTGCTCGCGCAGTGCGTCATGGCCGCCGGTCGGACGATGCAGGACATCGACGACGGCGACGGGGCGCGGCGGATCCACTCGTTGCACGGCTACTTCATGCGCCCGGGCGACGACACCAAGCCGATCCGGTTCGCCGTCGAGCGGATGCGCGACGGCAACTCGTTCTCCACGCGGCGGGTGCACGCGATCCAGGACGGCCTGCCCATCCTGTCGATGATCACCTCCTTCCAGGAGGAGTCCGGCGGACTGGACCACCAGGACCCGATGCCCGAGGTCCCGGGCCCCGACCAGCTGCGATCCCTGGCCGACGAGTTCGGCGGGATCGACCACCCGGGCGCCCGTCACCTCACCAAGCGCCCCATCGAGCACCGCCACGTCGAGAACAACCTGTTCGTCGCTCCCGGTCCGGAGCAGGTGGCCCACCAGAGTGTCTGGATGAAGGCCCTGGGCAGGCTGCCCGACGACCCACTGGTGCACGCCGCTGTTCTCGCCTACGCCTCCGACTACACCCTGCTGGAGCCGGTCATCCGTCGACACGGACTGACGTGGACCGACCGGCGCCTGCGACCGGCGAGCCTCGACCACGCCATGTGGTTCCACCGTCCGGTGCACGCCGACGAGTGGATCCTCTACAGCCAGGAGTCGCCCTCCGCCTCCGGCGGACGCGGTCTGGGCATCGGGCGGATGTTCGCGGCCGACGGCACCCTCGTGGCCACCGTGGCGCAAGAAGGCATGGTCCGGGTCAAGGAGTCCTCGTCCTGAGAGGTTGGGTGGCCCACGACCTCCCCGTCGGCTAGCCCAAGGTCGGCTGACCCATCCGGACGACCGCCGCGGTGAAGGGCGGCAGGTGCACGCCATCGCCGCGCAACCGGGTCTGCCCAGGCTCCCAGGCGAGCACAACGCTCTCCGGCTCGGCGTCGAGGGGCACCGTCCAGCGCGACTCCCCGAGGTTCACGACGATGCGGAACGCGCCACGCCGCATGACCAGCCACCCGTCGCTCTCGTCGAAGTCGACCTCGACCTCGTCGAGCCGCCCGTTGTTGAGGTCGAACTCCATGCGTCGCAACGAGATCAGGTCGCGATACCACGCAAGCATCCGCGCGTTGTCCTCTCCCCTGAGCTCGGCCCAGCTCAGGTGCGAGCGGCGGAAGGTCTGCTCGTCCTGCGGGTCCGGGACGTCGTCGGCCGCCCACCCGTGGGCCTCGAACTCGCGTCGCCGGCCCTGGGTCACGGCGACCTTCATCGCGGGGTCGTCGAAGTCGGTGAAGAACTGGAACGGCGTCCGCGCCGCCCACTCCTCCCCCATGAAGACCATCGGGGTGAAGGGTCCGGTGAGGTAGAGGGCCGCGCCGATCGCCTGTCGGCCGGGGGTGACGAGGGCGGAGATGCGGTCGCCCAGCGCCCGGTTGCCCACCTGGTCGTGGGTCTGCAGGTAGGCCAGGAACCGCCGCCCGTCCAGTCGTGCGCGGTCGACGGGGGCGCCCCAGTCAGCCTCGCGGAAGCTCGACCAGCTGCCGTCGTGCAGGAAGGCCCTGCTCAAGGTCTTGGCGAGGACCGCGAGCGGCCCCCCGTCGGGCAGCGCCGGACAGTGCCCGGCGAAGTCGGCGTAGTAGCCCTGCGTCTCGCCGGTCAGGGTGACGTGCAGGGCGTGGTGCACGTCGTCGTCCCACTGCGCGTCCATGCCGTGCCCGCCTTCGCCCGTGGGCGTGACGGTCCGGGGGTCGTTGAGGTCGCTCTCGGCGATCAGGTCGAGCGGGCGTCCCAGTCGCGCACTCAGCGCCGCCACCTCGTCGGCGAGCTGCGCGAGGACGTGTCGACCGGAGTCATCGTGCAGCTCGTGCACGGCATCGAGCCGCAGTGCGTCCACGTGGAAGTCGCCGAACCAGCGCAGCGCGTTGTCGACGATCCAGCGCCGAACGTGCAGGCTGTCCGTGCCGTCGAGGTTGAGTCCGTCGCCCCACGGTGTCGGATGGGTGCCGGAGAAGTACGGCCCGAACCGGGACAGGTAGTTCCCCACCGGCCCCAGGTGGTTGTAGACCACGTCGAGGCAGACGCCCAGCCCCAGGCGGTGGCAGGCATCGACGAACCGCTGGAGAGCCGCCGGGCCGCCGTACGCCGCGTCGACGGCCCACGGCCCGACGCCGTCGTAGCCCCAGTTCCAGCGCCCCGGCCACGACGCCACCGGCATCAGCTCGACCACGTCGACACCGAGGTCCACCAGGTGCTGCAGCCGGTGTTGCGCCGCATCGAGGGTGCCCTCGGGGGTGAAGGTCCCCACGTGCAGCTCGTAGACGACCCCGCCGAGCACACCCTCGCCCTGTTGCGGTCCAGCCCAGGTGGCGTCCCGCCAGGTGTGCGCCGTGGCATCGAAGTAGCGGCTCTCTGCGTGCACGCCATGCGGCTGCCATGCGGACCGCGGGTCCGGGGTCACCGGACCGCCGTCGAGCCGGAAGCCATAGTCGAGGACGGGGTATGCCGCCGTCCCCGGCCCCACGGTGGACGGCACCTTCGCTGGCGCCTGCCAGCGCCACCAGCCGTCCCCCTTGGCCTCCATGGCCGAGCGCTCGGCCGCGGCGTCGTCGAGAGCCCACTCCACCTCTACCGTGTGGGCGTGGGGAGCCCAGACCGTGAGCTCGGGCCCTGGCAGGAGCGTCGTGACTGTCTCCGCCGTGTTCATCTCAATGTCAGCCGTCTTCATCGCGGGTCAAGGCTGTCATGCCGTACGAACAAGGCAACCGGAAGGGCACGCAGCACGCCCGCGAGCTCCATCTCGCCGTGCACCGGTCGTCCGGGGCCGTCGGCGTCGAGCAGGTCGACCCAGCTGCCCTCGGGCAGCGTGATCGTCGCCTGGCCCCACCCGCCGTCGGACCGCAGCCGCGCACTGAGTCGGGTCGCCACGGCCACCACCTCCACCCCGTCCGCATCGCCACGACCCACTGCCAGGGCGTGCTCGTTCGACGTGGGGACGGCGGCATACGTGGCCTGACCGCCCGTGAACCACTCGGGGTGGTCACGCCGCAGCCGCAGCGCGCGCGAGGTGACGAGCAGCTTCTCGTCGTCGACGTCGCCCGGGGCCTCGCGGGCGTCGAGCCGGGCGAGCCGGGCGCGACGCGAGGCGTAGTCGACGGGACGACGGTTGTCGGGGTCGACGAGCGAGAGGTCGACGAGCTCGGTGCCCTGGTAGACGTCCGGGACGCCCGGGACGACGAGCTGGAGCAGCTTCTGTCCCAGCGTGGTCGCGCGGGCAGCGTCCGCGGTCAGCTCCACCCACTCCGCGAGGTGGTCGGTGAGAGCCGGCTCCGTCGTCAGTGCCTCGACGAACGCCGCCACGTCTGCCTCGTAGCCGGCGTCGGGCTCGGTCCAGGTCGTGTGCTGCTTGGCCTCGCGCACCGCCTTGGTGGCGTAGGCCTTCAGCCGGTCGGTGCTGATCGGCCACGCGCCCACGGCGGTCTGCCAGAGCAGGTACTCGGTGGGCGCGTCGAGCCGGGATCCTCGGTGGGGAGCGGCCAGGTCACGGGCCGCGCTCACCCACTGGGCCCACTCCTGCGGCACCTCGGAGATGACGGACAGCCTGGCTCGCACGTCTTCGGAACGCTTGGTGTCGTGGGTCGACAACGTCGTCATCGTCGTCGGCCAGGTGGCGAGCTGCCGGGCGGCGAAGGCATGCAGCTCGCCCGGGGCGAGGCCGAGGCGGCCGGGGTCCCCGCCCACCTCGTTGAGCCCCGTGAGGCGGGCGAAGCGGTAGAACGCGGTGTCCTCGATGCCCTTGGCCATCACCGGTCCGCAGGTCTGCTGGAACCGCACGACGAACTCGCGCTGGGCACCGCGGGTGTCGACCTGCGCACCGGGCAGGTGCCCTCCGGACGCGAGCTGGGCCACCATCGCCAACGCGTCGCGGTCCTCCTCCGAGACCAGCTCGGCTGCCCGGGCCTCGGCGTGAGCCAGCACTGCGAGCTGTTCGGGATCCGGCTCGGCCCCGGGGGCGAGGTAGGCCCGATAGCGATCCATCGACACGAGCAGGGCCTCGAGTCCACGTCGCAGGGCAGCCTGGTCCTCACCGACGAGGACCCGGCCGACGAGTCGCATCAGCCGGTTGACCTCTGCCTGCTGCACCTGGGCGACGACCTGTCGCTTCGCGGTGTGGACCACCGCCTCGAGGTCCTGCTGCTCCCCCACGAGCTCGGTGAGCAGGTCGGTCAGTGGCTGCTCGCCCGCAGGGTCGACGAAGACCTGCTGGACGCGCAGCATCGTGTCGTAACCGGTCGTGCCCGCGCAGCGCCAGTCGTCGGGCAGCTGCTCGTGTCCCTCGAGGATCTTTTCGGCGACGACCCAGGCGTCCCCGGTCGCGTCCGCGAGCCGGGCGAGGTAGCCGCCGGGATCTGCCAGCCCGTCGGGGTGGTCGATCCTGAAGCCGTCGATGGTGCCGGCCCGGAACTCTTCGAGCAACAGGCGGTGGGTGTGGTCGAACACGTCTTCGACCTCGACCCGAACGGCAGCCAGGGTCGTCACGTCGAAGAAGCGACGGTAGTTGAGCCGGCTCCCACCCTCGTGCCAGTCGCAGAGTCGATAGCGCTGGGCAGCCACGAGCTCCGGCAGGTCGAGCCCCTCGGTCCCGGTTCGCACGGGGAACTCGTGGTCGAAGTAGCGCAGCACGGTCTCGTTGCCGTGGGGGCCTCCCCCGGACTCGAGGGCGAGCTCGCCCGCGGCGAGGACCGACTCCAGTGGCTGTCCGAGGACCGGAACGAGCACCCGACCGTCTTCGGCCTCCCAGTCCACGTCGAACCAGTGGGCGTGGTCCGACTCGCGGCCGTCGCGGAGCAGGAACCACCACGGATGGTTGAGCGAGGCCGGGGTCGGGGTCGTCATGTGGTTGGGCACCACGTCGACGACGGTCCCCAGCCCCGCCTGCCGGAGGGCGCCCGTCAGCAGGTCGAAGCCCTCCGACCCACCGGCCTCCTCGTTGAGGAACTCGTGACTCACCACGTCATAGCCGTGCGCCGATCCTGGCGCCGGCGCCAGGATCGGCGACAGGTAGGCGTGTGATACCCCCAGTGCCGCAAGGTAGTCGGCCTGGTCGGCAGCATCGCCGAAGGTGAACTCAGGCTGGACCTGCAGCCGGTAGGTCGAGGACGGCACGACCCGCCCGGGTCCCGGTCGGTGCGGCGCGGCACCACTCGGCATACGTGTCTGCCTTTCGTTCATCGGCGGGCGGCGGCCGCTCCCGCGGGCGATCCGGACGGAAGCGGACGAGGGCAGCGCAGCACGATGACACTGCGGCCGTTGGCCTTGACCTTGGCGTCGGGCTTGTACTCCTTGGCCTCGACCTCCTGGGCGGAGGTGTCGAGCTCGGTGACCCAGCGCTCGCCGTACTCCTTGCCCGGGAGGACGAACGGCAGCACCTCGTGGTGGCCGTTGAAGATGACGAGGAAGTGGTCGTCGAGGGTCTGCTGCCCACGCGTGTCGGGCTCCGGGATGGTCTGGCCGTTGAGGAACACCATCATCGAGCGCGCGTAACCGTTGGCCCAGGAGTCCTCGTCCATGTGGTTGCCGCCCGGCTCGAACCACGCGATGTCGCCCACGGCGCTCTCCCCGCCGTGGTCGGCCGACCCGGCGAAGAAGCGACGGCGACGGAAGACCGGGTGGTCGCGGCGCAGCTCGACGAGCCGCTGCGTGAAGGCAATGAGGTCGAGCTGGTCCTGGTCGAGGTCCCAGTCGATCCAGGAGATCTCGTTGTCCTGGCAGTAGCCGTTGTTGTTGCCGCCCTGGGTGCGACCGAGCTCGTCACCGTGCAGCAGCATCGGCACGCCCTGCGAGAGCAGGAGGGTCGCCAGCATGTTGCGCTGCTGCCGCAGCCGGAGCGCGTTGACCTTCTTGTCCTTGGTGGGACCTTCGACGCCGCAGTTCCAGGAGCGGTTGTGGCTCTCGCCGTCGTTGCCGTCCTCGCCGTTGGCGTCGTTGTGCTTCTCGTTGTAGGACACCAGGTCCCGTAGCGTGAAGCCGTCGTGGGCGGTGACGAAGTTGATCGACGCGATGGGCTTGCGACCGCTGTGTTCGTAGAGGTCGCTGGAGCCGGTGAGGCGCGAGGCGAACTCGCCGAGGGTCGCGCTCTCGCCACGCCAGAAGTCGCGGACGGTGTCGCGGTACTTGCCGTTCCACTCGGTCCACAGGGGCGGGAAGTTGCCGACCTGGTAGCCGCCGTCGCCGACGTCCCAGGGCTCCGCGATGAGCTTGACCTGGCTGACCACCGGGTCCTGCTGGACCAAGTCGAAGAACGCCGAGAGCTTGTCGACCTCGTGGAACTGGCGGGCCAGCGTCGCCGCGAGGTCGAACCGGAAGCCGTCGACGTGCATCTCGGTCACCCAGTAGCGCAGCGAGTCCATGATGAGCTGCAGCACGTGGGGGTGCCGCATCAGCAGGCTGTTGCCGGTGCCGGTCGTGTCGTAGTAGTGGGCCTTGTCGTCGTCGACCAGCCGGTAGTAGGCCGCGTTGTCGATCCCGCGGAAGCAGATGGTGGGCCCGAGCTGGTTGCCCTCGGCGGTGTGGTTGTAGACCACGTCGAGGATGACCTCGATGCCCGCCTCGTGGAGCGCCTTGACCATGCCCTTGAACTCCGCCACCTGTTCGCCGCGCGTGCCGTAGGCCGCATAGCCGTTGTGGGGGGCGAGGAACCCGATCGTGTTGTAGCCCCAGTAGTTCGACAGGCCCTTGTCGCGCAGCGTGAAGTCGTTGACGAACTGGTGCACCGGCATCAGCTCGATGGCCGTGATGCCGAGGTTCTTGAGGTGCTCGATGATCACCGGGTGGGCGATCCCCGCATAGGTGCCGCGGATCTCCTCCGGGATGTCGGGATGGGTCTCGGTGAGGCCCTTGACGTGGGCTTCGTAGATGACGGTGTTGTGGTACTCGTGCCGTGGGAGGCGGTCCTGGCCCCAGTCGAAGAAGGGGTTGATGACCACACCCATCATCGTGTGGCCGAGGCTGTCCTCCACGTTGGCCTTGGCCGGGTCCTCGCTCGGCGACCCGAAGTCGTAGGAGAACAGCGACTGGTCGCCGTCCGGCTGGCCATCGATCGCCTTGGCATAGGGGTCGAGCAGCAGCTTCTGGGGGTTGCAGCGGTGACCGTTGGCCGGGTCGTAGGGACCGTGGACGCGGTAGCCGTAGCGCTGCCCGGGCTGGACGCCGGGCAGGTAGGCGTGCCACACGAAGCCGTCCACCTCCGGCAGCGGGACGCGGGTCTCCGCGCCCTCGTCGTCGATGAGGCACAACTCGACCTTGGTGGCCACCTCTGAGAACAACGCGAAGTTCACGCCGGTGCCGTCGAACGTTGCGCCGAGCGGGTAGGACTTGCCGGGCCAGATTTCCATGCATCGCCTTCGTCGTAGAGCAGCCCTCGTCCTGGGGCCGTGGTGAAGAAGGACGTCGACGGCCTCCAGCGACCCCATTGTGCCCGAGCCCACAGCCTTTTCACGCCACCGGTCGCCCCAGGGGTAAGCGCCCGCTTAGTACACTCGCCGAGACACCTCACCCGCCAAGCCCTCTCAGGAGTCCCGCATGAGCACCCAGCGCACCGCGATAGTCACCGGAGCCGCCCGCGGCATCGGCGCAGCAACGGCCAAGCGTCTCGCCGCGGCGGGACACGCCGTGGCCGTGCTCGACCTCGACGAGTCAGCCTGTGCCGACACGGTTTCGGCCATCACCGACGCCGGCGGCCGGGCGCTGGCTGTGGGCGTCGACGTGGCTGATGCCGCCCAGGTCGAGGCCGCCGTCCAGCGCGTCGCGGACGAGCTCGGGGCGCCGACGATCCTGGTGAACAACGCGGGGATCACCCGCGACAACCTGATCTTCAAGATGACCGAGGAGGACTGGGACGCGGTCATCAACGTGCATCTGCGTGGCTCGTTCCTCATGACGCGCGCCGTCCAGGGCTACATGACCAAGGAGAAGTTCGGCCGTATCGTGAACCTCTCCTCCAGCTCTGCGCAGGGCAACCGCGGCCAGGTGAACTACTCGGCGGCCAAGGCGGGCCTGCAGGGCTTCACCAAGACCCTCGCCATCGAGCTCGGGAAGTTCGGCGTGACCGCGAACGCCGTCGCCCCGGGGTTCATCCAGACCGAGATGACCAAGATGACGGCAGAGCGGCTCGGAGTCTCGTTCGAGGACTTCATCGCCCACTCGGCGGCCGCGATCCCCGTCCAGCGGGTCGGCCAGCCCGAGGACATCGCCGCCACGATCGGCTTCCTCTGCTCCGAGGAGGCCGGCTTCGTCTCCGGCCAGGTCATCTACGTCGCGGGCGGCCCGCTCGACTGAACCGGTCGACTCCGGGACGGTCGCAAGGCGACCATCGGGAGCTCGGCGACCATGCGCCGGCGGGCTCCGGTGCTCCCGTCGTAGCGCCAGCCGAGCAACGTGGTCAGCGTCCACCGCACCAGCGGTGCGATGAGCAGGTTGCGCCGCTCATAGGCGGCGTAGACCTCCTGCGCCTCCTCGAGCCCCAGGACCCGGTATGCCGCGGGCCTGGGTCCGCGTCCGAAGTCCACTGCGGCCGGCCCGCCTGCTTCGAGGTTGCGGAACCAGTCGGAGCTCCTGCCGTAGCCGGACACGACGGTCGCCTCACCGGTCGACCTGTCGCGGCGCACCACCTCCACGACAACCGTGAAGCGCTCTCCGCTGTGGCGTCCGGTGTGCGTGAGCTGGAGGAACCGGTGACCGAGGATCCATCCGAACCCGTTGGCGTACAACGCATTCGGAAGGGCAAAGACGGCGCGCAGCCAGGGCTTGAGGTCCTGGCTTCGGGTTCCGGGCACCTTCTCACGCTACGCCGGCGATGCGGCATACCCCTTGACAACCGGGCGTCCTCAGGGCGATAGTTTCCTTAGCAGTTAATAAACCGAATGGTTAAGGACAATGGACCACGATCAGCTCAGCAGCACGTTCGCCGCCCTGGCGGACCCCACGCGGCGCGCCATCCTCGAGCGCCTCGCCGGGGGTGACCTCACGGTCGGGGAGCTCGCAGAGCCGTTCGCCATGACCCTGCCGGCGATCTCCAAGCACCTGTCGGTGCTGGAGCGGGCCGGGCTGATCGCCAAGGACCGTGACGGGCAGCGGCGTCACTGCCGGATCACCGCCACGCCATTGAGGAGCGCCACGTCCTGGCTCGAGGGGTACCGCCGCCACTGGGAGGCCAACCTCGACCACCTGGACGCGTACCTCACCCGCATCCAGGGACCCGCATCCCCCGATGCACACCCCGACACACCCACCACCTCACACCACGAGGAGAAGTCATGAGCAACACAGCTGCCGAAACCAACCAGCGCGCCACCGTCACCCAGCAGGGAAGCGAGCTCGTCATCACCCGAACCTTCGCCGCGCCCGCCGCCCTCATCTACGAGGTCATGACCACGCCGGAGCACATCCGCCAGTGGTGGGGTGCCGGCCACGGCGACGTCACTGTCTGCGAGGTCGACCTCCGTGTCGGTGGTCGCTGGCACTTTGCCCAGGTGACCCCTGGGGGTGACGAGGTGTCGTTCTCCGGCGAGTACCGCGAGCTCGACCCTCCGGGCCGCCTGGTGCACACCGAGGTCTTCGACAACATCCAGAGCCCGCCGTCACTCATCCAGTCGACCTTCACCGAGCAGGACGGCCTGACGACACTTCGGGCCGTGATCACGTACGACTCCCCCGAGACCGTCGAGCTGGTGCTCGCGTCCGGCATGGAGGTCGGGCTCAACGACTCCTACAACGCCCTCGAGAAGGTCGCCCAGGGCCTCGCCGGCTGAGCCGGCGGCTGCCCACAGCTGACGTCAGGCGCCGAGCACCACGATGCGTCCAGTGCTCTCTCCGGCTCCGAGCCGGGTGAGGGCACTGCGCGCGTCCTCGAACGCCACCTCTTGGGAGACAAAGGGCTTGATGGCCCCACTTGACGCCCACTTCCCCAGCTGGAGGTGGGCAGCCTCAGCCACGTCGTGGTCACGCTGGAGGTAGAGCCCCCAGTGCAGTCCCAGGATCGAGTAGTTCTTGACCAGCGCGTGGTTGAGGGCTGGCGTCGGGATGGTCCCGCTGGTGAAGCCCACGACGAGGATCCGCCCCTCGAAGGCCACGACCTTGGTCGACGCCTCGAAGGCGTCGCCACCCACCGGGTCGAACACCACGTCGGCGCCGTCGGGTCCCACTGCCCCCTTGAGGGCGGCCACGAGGTCGCCGGCCGAGCGGTCGACCACGACGTCCGCACCGGCTTGGCGGGCGACGTCCGCCTTGGCGGCATTGCCAACCACGGCGACGACCCGCGCACCGAGGGCCTTGCCGACCTGCACGGCCGCCAAGCCGACACCGCCCGCCGCGGCGTGCACCAACAGCGTCTCGTCGGCGTGAAGGCCGGCCCGACGGACCAGCCCCACGTAGGCCGTCTGGTAGCCGATCGTCAGGGCGCTCGCCTGGGCGTCGGAGAGTGACGGCGGTGCGGCGAAGGCGCCGGTCGCGGGCATGAGGCACAGCTGGGCCAACCCGCCGTGCGGGACGGCCGTGGTGCCCACCACCCGGTCGGCCACCGCGAAGCCTGTGACGCCCTCGCCGAGCTCGAGCACCTCGGCACAGACCTCGACTCCCGGGGTGAAGGGGAGGTCCGGTCGCACCTGGTAGTGGCCGCGGGCCATGAGCACGTCGGGGAAGTTCAGGGCAACGGCCAGGACGCGGACCAACAGGTGGCCCGGCTTGACGCGCGGCTCGCTGCGCT
Source organism: Pedococcus sp. P2_F6 (assembly GCF_056403675.1). Taxonomy (NCBI): domain Bacteria; kingdom Bacillati; phylum Actinomycetota; class Actinomycetes; order Micrococcales; family Intrasporangiaceae; genus Pedococcus; species Pedococcus sp. P2_F6. Next base: position 11,283 of record NZ_JBFUEZ010000001.1, on the reverse strand, counting down.
CGGTCAGCCACATCACGTCAGCCGGCTCGCCGTGGGAGGTGACCTGCCAGGCCTTCACGGAGTCTCCGATGTCAGTGTCAGTGTCAGTGCCAGTGTCAGTCGGTGCCCATGGTGTCAGTGGTTGATCACGCTGTCAGCCGGTGCCCATGGTGACCGCCGGGAGGGAGGCCGCCATCCGGCGCATTCCGGCAAGCCAGCGATCCGGGTCGGCGGCCCGGCCGGCATACATCTCGGCGACCTCGGGGTGGGGAAGGACGAGGAACCGTCCGTCGTCCATCGCGGTCATGAGGTCGCGCGCGACGTCATCGGGATCGACCGCGCCCGGCTCCATGAGGGCTCTGCCGGCAGAGCCGGAGTTCCAGAGCATGTCGGTGCGCACCCCCTGCGGGCACACGGCGTGAACCCGAATCCCCTTGTCGCCGTAGGTCATCGACAACCACTCGGCAAAGGCCAGCGCGGCGTGCTTGGTCACGGCGTAGGGAGCCGCGCCCGGGATCGACAGCAGGCCCGCGGCAGAAACGGTCGCGATGAACGTGCCGCTCCCGCGCTTGACCCACTCGGGAACGAGCAGCTTGGCGGCGCGGACGTGGGCCATCACGTTGACGTTCCACGACACCTCCCAGGCCTTCTCGTCGACCGCCTCGGTCCCCCCGCGAGCCACGCCTGCGTTGGCGCAGAACACCTCGACCTCTCCGAGGTGCTCACGAGCCGCCCCGACCAGGGCTGTCACGCCCGCCTCGCTCGAGGCATCACCAGGGACTGCGACGGCCCCGAGCTCGAGCGCGGTGGACTCCGCTGCCTCCGCGTCGAGGTCGTTGACCACGACCCTGGCGCCCACTGCCACGAACGCCCTGGCGTAGGCAGCGCCGATCCCCCTGCCGGCGCCCGTCACGATGACCCCGCGCCCCGTCAGGTCAGGGCTCACAGGCCGCCCCCGAGCGTGACGCCTCCGTCGACGACGAGGGTCTGGCCGGTGACCCAGCCTGCGTCCGGGGACAGCAGGAACGACACGGCTCCGGCGATGTCCTCCGGCGCACCCAGGCGCTTCAACGGGTAGGCCGCCGCCACCTTCTCCTCCCGACCCTCGTAGAGGGCCTGGGCGAACTGGGTCTTCACGATCGCCGGAGCGACGGCGTTGACCCGGATGGCGGGTCCGAGCTGGTAGGCCAGCTCGACGGTGAGGTGGATCAGGGCGGCCTTGCTCACGGCATACCAACCAATCGTGCCGGTGGCGCCGAGCCCGGCGATGGACGCGACGTTCACCACCGCTCCCGGCCGATCGTCTCGGCCCAGCCCTGAGGCGACGGCCTTCTGGATCCACGAGAACGCGGCCAGGACGTTGACGTCCATGATCTTGCGCGCCACGTCGAGCGGCGCGTCGAGCATGGGGCCGTAGGCCGGGTTGATGCCAGTGTTGTTGACGAGGTGGTCGAGGCCTCCGAACCGCTCGTGGGCGACTCGGATGACCTCGTCCTGGTGTGCCTCGTCGGCGGCATTTCCTGCCACACCAATGGCTTTCGACTCGCCGCCGAGGTGCTCCACGGCCGCTGCCAGCGCCTCGGGCTTGCGCGCCGTGATGACGACTCGGGCGCCCTCGGCAACCAGCTTCTCGGCGATACCGAGCCCGATGCCCCGCGAGGCTCCGGTGACGATGGCGACCGTTCCCCCGTGGACCCCCTGCCCGGCGCTCACCTCAGAGTCCGAGGTCACGGCCGATGAGCTCCTTCATGATCTCGTTCGACCCTGCCCAGATCTTCGAGACCCGGGCGTCGCGCCAGGCGCGAGCGACGCGGTACTCGTTCATGAAGCCGTAGCCACCGTAGAGCTGGACGCACTCGTCGAGGACGTCGTTCTGGACCTGGGCGGACCACCACTTGGCCTTGGCTGCGTCGACGGCACTGAGCTTCTGCTCGGCGTGCGCCGCGATGCAGTCGTCGACGTACGCCTGGGTGACCTCGAGCTTGGTCTGCAGCTCGGCCATCTTGAACTTGTTGTGCTGGAACGAGCCCACGGGCTGGCCGAACGCCTTGCGCTCCTTGGTGTACTCGACCGTCTCGCGGAAGATCTGGAAGGCGTGGGCGGTGTTGGCCACCGCCGCGCCGACCCGCTCCTGGGGCAGGCGCTGCATCATCGAGATGAAGCCGAGACCCTCGGCCCCGAGCCGGTTGGCGTCGGGGACGCGCACGGCCTCGAAGAAGAGCTCGGAGGTGTCAGCCTCCTCCTGCCCGACCTTGTCGAGCTTGCGACCACGGCTGAAACCCTCCATGCCCGCCTCGACCATGAACAGGGTGATGCCCTTGGCGCCCTTGGAAGGGTCGGTCCGGGCGGCCACGATGACCAGGTCGGCCTGGTAGCCGTTGGTGATGAACGTCTTGGAGCCGTTGAGCACCCAGTCGTCGCCGTCGCGGACGGCGGTGGTCTTGAGGGCAGCGAGGTCGGAACCACCCGACGGCTCGGTCATCGCGATGGCGCAGATCAGGTCACCGTTGGCCATGCCCGGGAGCCAGCGCTCCTTCTGCTCCTGCGTGCCGAGGTCGACGATGTAGGGCGGGCAGACGTCGGAGTGGATCCCGAAGCAGGACGACACGGCGAAGTTGAAGCCGGCGATCTCCTCGGCCGCGATCGCGTTGAAGCGGTAGTCATCGGCGCCGGCACCGCCGAACTCCTCGGGGATGTCGAGACCGAACAGGCCCTGCTTGCCGGCTTCCTTCCAGATGTCGCGGTCGACCGACTTCACCTCGAGCATCTGCTCGGCACGCGGCTTGAGCGTGCGTTCGACGAACTCGCGGACCGAGCTGCGGAAGGACTCGTGGTCGGGACCGTACACATTGCGGGGCATGACATTCCTCCAAGGTGACTAAGCGCTTGCTTAGTCTGCGATGGCTGAGGCATGCTGTCAACCATGTCCAGTCCCGTACGCACCGTGGACTCCGTCACAGACGCGCCCCACCGACTTCTCGAAGCAGCGGCCGAGGCGTTCGCCGACCGGGGCTTCCACGCGACCACCACGCGAGACATCGCGTCGCGGGCCGGGCTGTCCCCGGCGGGCGTCTACGTCCACTTCTCCTCCAAGGAGGAGCTGCTCTACCAGCTCAGCCGTGAGGGCCACGAGGTCGCCCGCGACATGCTGTTGGCTGCCGCGAGCAGCGCCAGCTCCCCCACCGAGGCGCTGCGGGCGATCATGGGCCGGTTCGCCACCTGGCACGCGGAGCACTTCCGGGTGGCTCGCATCGTGCAGTACGAGTTCGCGAACCTCACTCCCGAGCACCGCGACGCCGTCCTGACGCTGCGCAAGCAGATCGACGCCGTCGTGCGCGACGTCGTGACCGCCGGTGTCGCGAGCGGTGAGTTCACCGTCGACGACGTGCCCGACACGACCCTGGCGCTCATGTCGATGGCGGTCGACGTCGCCCGCTGGTACGACCCAGTGATCAAGCGCTCCCCCGAAGCCATCGGCGCGGCCTACGCCGAACTCGGCCTGCGCCTCGTCCGCGCCGGCTAGCTCGTCCGCGCCGGCGTGACGCTCAGTCTCGGGTGAGCTTGCGGTAGGTGACGCGGTGCGGCCGCGCCGCGTCGGCCCCGAGGCGCTCGACCTTGTTGGCCTCGTAGGACTCGAAGTTGCCCTCGAACCAGTACCACTTGGCCGGGTCCTCGTCGTCACCCTCGAAGGCGAGGATGTGGGTCGCCACCCGGTCGAGGAACCACCGGTCGTGGCTGATGACCACTGCGCAGCCGGGGAAGTCGAGCAGGGCGTTCTCGAGCGAACCGAGGGTCTCGACGTCGAGGTCGTTGGTCGGCTCGTCAAGGAGCAGCAGGTTGCCGCCCTCCTTGAGGGTGAGCGCCAGGTTGAGGCGGTTGCGCTCGCCACCCGAGAGGACGCCGGTCTTCTTCTGCTGGTCAGGGCCCTTGAACCCGAACTGCGACACGTAAGCGCGGGACGGGATCTCGACGTGGCCCACGTTGATGTAGTCGTGGCCGCCGGAGACGGTCTCCCAGAGGTTCTTGTTCGGGTCCAGGCCGCCTCGGCTCTGGTCGACGTAGGAGATCTTGACCGTCTCGCCCACCTTGACCGAGCCACTGTCCGCCTCCTCGAGACCGACGATGGTCTTGAAGAGGGTGGTCTTGCCGACGCCGTTGGGGCCGATGACCCCGACGATGCCGTTGCGCGGCAGGGTGAAGGACAGGTTGTCGATGAGGACGCGGTCACCGAAGCCCTTCTTGAGGTTCTTGACCTCGATGACGGTCGAGCCCAGCCGCGGCCCCGGCGGGATGGCGATCTCGTCGAAGTCGAGCTTGCGTGTCCGGTCGGCCTCGGCCGCCATCTCCTCGTAGCGCGCCAGACGCGCCTTGGACTTCACCTGACGGGCCTTGGCGTTGGAACGGACCCACTCCAGCTCCTCCTTGAGGCGCTTGGAGAGCTTGGCGTCCTTCTTGCCCTGCACCTGCAGGCGCGCCTGCTTCTTCTCGAGGTAGGTCGAGTAGTTGCCCTCGTAGGGGTAGGCGCGACCGCGGTCCAGCTCGAGGATCCACTGGGCGACGTTGTCCATGAAGTAGCGGTCGTGGGTCACGGCGACGACGGCGCCGTGGTAGGCCGCGAGGTGCTGCTCGAGCCACAGGACCGACTCGGCGTCCAGGTGGTTGGTGGGCTCGTCCAGCAGGAGCAGGTCCGGCTTCTGGAGAAGCAGCTTGCACAGCGCGACGCGGCGGCGCTCCCCACCCGAGAGCACGGTGACGTCCGCATCCGGCGGCGGGCAGCGCAGGGCGTCCATGGCCTGTTCGAGCTGGGAGTCGAGGTCCCAGGCGTCGGCGGAGTCGATGGCCTCCTGGAGCTTGCCCATCTCCTCCATCAAGGCGTCGAAGTCGGCGTCCGGCTCAGCCATCTCCGCGGAGATCGCGTTGTAGCGGTCGAGCTTGGCCTTGATCTCGCCGGCCCCCTCCTCGACGTTGCCGAGGACCGTCTTCTCCTCGTTGAGCTCGGGCTCCTGCATGAGGATCCCGACCGTGAAGCCGGGCGTGAGGCGGGCTTCACCGTTGGAAGGGTGGTCCAGCCCGGCCATGATCTTCAGGACCGAGGACTTGCCGGCTCCGTTGGGCCCCACCACGCCGATCTTGGCGCCGGGGTAGAAGGAGATGGTCACGTCATCGAGGATGACCTTGTCGCCGTGGGCCTTGCGGGCCTTCGACATGACGTAGATGAACTCGGGCATGGGGGCAAGGCTATCGGCCGGGGCCCCCACGCCCGAATCCGCGTCAGACCGTCGAGAGCTCGCGCTCGCCCTCTCCGCGAGGCACCAGGCCCGTCGGCTCCTGGGCCACCACGTAGTCGTCCGTCTCGGGATCACCGGTGTCCTGCTCGTCCCCTGTGCTGCGTCGAGCGGCCAGGTCGCCGGGGTCGTAGGAGCCGAAGTCCTCCTCCTGGGCCGGGAGCTCACCCTCGAGCGCCGCCATCGCACCCTGGACGCCCTCGTCGGCCATCCGGTCGTTGGTGTCCAGCTGGGCGCGGGTCACCCGCGTCAGCGCGGTGGTGCCCCAGCTGAGGTCGTGGCCGACGTTGTAGGCGTCGATCTCGACCGACGTCGCGTGGGTGTTGTCCTGGCGCATCCACTGGTTGACCCGCAGCCGTCCGTAGACCACCACCGGCTCGCCCTTCTTGAGCGAGTGGGCCACGTTGGCGCCGAGCGACCTGAAGGCCGTGACGTTGTAGAAGCTGGTGCCGGCGTCCTCGTACTCGCGCGTCTTCGGGTTCGGCCGTCGCACCGTCGACGCCAGCCGGAAGGCCGCGAAGGGCACTCCGTTGCGTGTCGTGCGCGACTCCGGATCGGCGACCACTCGCCCGGTCACCGTGATGTAGGACTCGTTCATCTCGCTCACCTCATCTGTGTCGTTTCCCTGTGGGTTGGACGCAACAGTGAGGCAACGCGAGGCCGCGGACGAGCGTGCGCCGGAGCGCCTGTGGACGGTGTCAGGGGGCTGGACGTGCCTGTGCACGAACCCCGGCGCATCCGTGCCGCATCGCTGCCGTGTCGGGACGTCTAGCGTCGCGAGCTGGCCGGGGCCAGCCGCACCCCCGCCCGGTCCAACGACTCACGGGTGGCGCGGTGCCGGTCCAGGACCAGCCGCACCGGACCCACGATGCGCTCGCGGGCGACCCCGGCGACCTTGTCGGTCAACATGTTCCGGACTCGCTGTCCACGGCGACGGGCGCCTGCGCGCCCGAGGGTGCGGGCGAGTGCTGCGAGCGCCAGCCCCAGCAGCAGGCCCCCGGCGAACATCAGCAATGGGTAGGGCAGAGGTCCGAGCCGTGGTGGGTCCACGTCGGGAAGCGCCAGCCACCCCATCACCACGAGCGCGGCTAGCCAGAGGAACCCGAGGGCGGCGACGAAGGCAAGAAGTAGCTGGGCGAGCCCGAAGGCCTGCCACCACATCGGGGGGCGCATCTTCAGCGACGTGCCCACGACCGCCTGGTCGAGGGCGTCGGCCAGCTCGGGACCGGGCGGCGTCGCCGCGTCGGCGACCGCTTCGGCCCACCGGTTGGGCAGGCCCTCTGCGGCCTCGTCCCCGACCTTTCGGGTAGCCAGCTCGACGGCCGACCGGGCTGCCGGGGTGGGCGGGGGAAGGGAGGAACGCCCGAGAACGGTTCGGACGTCACCTGCCGTGACGGCGAGCTTCTCCTCCACCGCATCGCGGGTGTTGAGGCGCAGCCGCTTCATCGGGTCGGGGCGCAGGGCGCGCACCCAGCGGGTGAACGGCCACCCGGTGCGACCCCAGGCCTGGTTGCGGTAGTCCCTCTCGACGGCCGCCACGACCGTCGGGATCCCGGCAGCACGGGCGAGCGCGTCGACGAGCTCGGCGTCCACGGTGTCGGACAGCGTCGGCTCGGTCAGGGCCACCCCGCCGCGCAGGGTGGTCGCGCTGGCCGAGACGTCGGCAAGGAGCCGGTGCTGGGCCGCGTTCTGGGCAGCGACAGCCGTCGCAAGGCGGAGCCGGAGGTCGTCGATCCCCGTGCCAGCAGTGGCCGAGGTCGAGATCACCTGGACCCCCGGAATGCCGTCCTCCGCCGCCAGCCGCGCGAGGTCGCGACGGATCTGGCCCATCGCGTCCGAGGAGAGGCGGTCGGCCTGGTTCAGCACCACGACCGTCACGGCGTGATGGGTCGACAAGGTGCGGAGATAGTCGTCGTGAAGGCGAGCATCGGCGTACTTCTGCGGGTCGGTGACCCACACGAACACGTCGACGAGCTCGAGCACTCGCTCTGACTCGGCGCGGTGCGCCTCGACCCGCGAGTCGAAGTCGGGCAGGTCCAGCAGCACCAGCCCGTCGAGGTTCCAGGGGCTGTCGGGGCCGCCGGTCGGGTCCGTCGTCAGCGGGTCCACGTGGTGGCGTTGGGCCACGGACAACCAGTCGAGCAGGTCCGTGGCGTCGTCGTCGCCCCACACCGCAGCCACAGGGCGCGACGTCGTGGGCCTGCGGGCCCCGACCATGGCCACGGTTGAACCGACCAGGGCATTGAACAGGCTGGACTTGCCGGAACCCGTTGCTCCCGCGAGGGCGACGACGGTGTGGTTGCCGGTCTTGGAGATTCGTCCGGCGATCTTGTCGACCACCGCTCGAGCGGACGCCACCGCGGCCGGGTCGAGCTGGTTCCCCCCTGCGGCCACCGCCTGCTCGAGGGCACGGGTGCGCGCGGTCAGCTCCTCGACACTCACGGACTTGACCTGCTTGCTGCCCATCTTCAACGGGCTCATCGAACCGCCTTCACCGCTGCCGCCGCGTCGGCCAGGCGTTCGGCCTGGCCTTCTGTCGTCTCCACCCCGTCGAGGGCACCGTCGTAGCGACGTCGCTCCACGGCATACAGCTCCTGCACGTGCTCGAGCAGGCGCTTGCGCGCCTTGGCCGCCATGTCGCGCACCGCCTGGTCGCCGAAGATCGCCTCGAGCACCTTCTGGGCGAGCACCGCGGTGCCACCGGCGATGCCGACCTCGGCCCCGATCAGGCCCCCCGTGTGGGCGAACGCCACGAGCATCAGGATCACTCCGATGCCGTTGAGGCCGTAGGCCGCGATGCGTGCCGTGGTGCGGCGGTCCTTGCCCTCGCCACGCACCAGCTCGAGCACCTCGACCTGCCAGTCGCGGACGAGCCGCTCGACCTGTGGCGCCAGGTCGGTCGACGCCTTGGACAGCTCCGGTGTCTGCTCGAGCAGCCGATCTCCGCCGGGGAGCTGGCGCCACGTGCGCGCGACGGTTGCGGCGGCACCCTGCCCCTGGGCGTTGATGAGGGCGGCGACCCCGGTCTGGAGCGCCTCCCCCAGGTCGCCCGCGGGCGGGGCCTGACCCTTCAGCGCCGCCGTGATCCGGTCACGCACCTTCGAGATGGTCGACTCGACCTGCTTGAAGAACTCGCCAGTGCCGACGTACTCCTGCCAGCGGGCCAGCACCTCGCCGCGCAGCAGCGTGCCGTCGGTCATGCCGTGTTCGACGTTGGCCAGCGCCTCGCGGTATGCCGCCTCGGCGGCGTCGTGCAGGGCGTCCACCGCCTGGGCCTGCTGCCGGGAGGCCGTGACGAGGACGCCCGCGCGGTGGTCGAGGCTGCCGAGGGCGCCGTCGAGAGTCTGCTTGACGATGACCGAGCGGGCGCGGGCGTCGCTGGCGAGCGCGGTCAACCACGAACGGAGGCGGGCGACGTCGGGCTCGGGGAGCCGTCCCTCGTCGGTCAGGTCGGCTTCCGGGATCCCGAAGATGGGCGCGGTGGACAGACCCTGCTCACGCAGCATCGAGGCGAGGTGGCTGCGGATGTCGGCCATCGCCTCGGGCGGCACCCGGTCCAGCACGATGGCGATGGCGGTGCCGTGCTCGGACGCCTGGCGCAGCAGGTCCCACGGGACGGCGTCGGCATACCGGGCGGCCGTGGTGACGAAGAGCCAGAGGTCGGCTGCCGCGAGCAGCTGGGTCGCGAGTGCCCGGTTCGCACTCACCACGGAGTCGATGTCGGGAGCATCCAGCAGGGCCATGCCGGGGGGCAGCGAGCTCGACACGACGAGGCGCAGGGCGTTGACCCCGGCGCTGGCCGCAGCCCCGGTCACCCGGCTCAGCCCCGGCAGCACGCGGTCGTCGGAGAACCACCGCGCGTCCTGGGGGTGGTGGACCAGGACAGGGGTGGTCGTCGTCGGGCGGAGCACCCCTGAGCGGCTCACCTCGGCATCCACGATGGAGTTGACCAGGGTGGACTTGCCGGCCCCCGTCGAGCCACCGACCACCGCGAGCAGGGGCGCGTCGAGCGAGCGCAGCCGCGGGATGACGTAGTCGTCGAGCTGCTTGATGAGGGCATCGCGGGTGGCCCGTCCGACCACGACGTCGGGGATGTCGAGGGGCAGACCAGCCTGCTCGACCTGTTCACGGAGGGTCGTCACGGCGCCCAACATCGACATGGCGTCGTCCCTGGAAATCACACCGCAAGCCTAACGAATCGGACGCTGTGCGCCGTGCGCGACAGACCCGGTCGAAGCACCCGTTCGATAAAGATCCTGCCTCCTCGGGACCGAGGGCGGACGCGGGTGACGGGGTTCGCCCGACCGGGTCCGGTTTCGGGCCGGTTTCGGGGCCGGGACGCGAGGAGCTCAGGACCTAGAAGCGTCGGAAGTAGTCGTCGTAGCCGCTCGCCGTCGACCCGTCGCCGCTGCTGGTGCGTGGGTGGAGGCGTTCGACGGGTTCGATCAGCTCGACACCGTCGAGGGTGAGGTCGTCGATGTTGGCGTCCTGGGCCGGCGCCGGACGCCAGCGGCGGGGCTCTCGGACGGGTTGTTCGTCGTCCGGCTCGTCGAACTCCGCCGGAAGCCGCAGCCACCAGATCGCGACCAGTGCCAGCAGCAAGAGGCAGACGACAGGCATGGCGAGACCGTTGAGCAGCTGCTCGGTCGTGCTGGGCCCGGGATCGTAGGTGACGGTTTCGCTGTCCGCAGAGGGTGCGTTGGGGTCACCGCGGACCAGTCCCACTGCCGTGGACACCACGAAGACCAGGTTCAGCAGGACCGCGGCCACCCAGACGGCGAAGGTCTCCCAGCGCAGGAGTCCGGCGTGGCTGACCGGCTGCGCAAAGTGGAGCATGCCGAGGACTGCCAGCAGCAGCAGCGATCCGATGAGCATCCCTGTCGGAGACTGACCGAAGCCGAACCCGTACATCGCGAACACGAACAGCCTGTCGAGGAACGGTGTCGCCTCCGTGCGCGGCTCCCCGTCTGCCCCGTAGCTCTGCCCCGTCGACTGGAAGACCAGCCAGCTCTGGTAGGCGGTCGCGACGACTGCCACCGCGGCGGCCACCTCGAGCAGTCGAGCGGACACGAACCACGTGCGCGGCAGGGTCCAGTCCTGCCGCAACGACGTCAGCTGCATGGTTGGCCCCTTCCTCCCGGCGTCCAATCTAATCGAGGGGAGCGCCGCCACAATGGCCTGATGCGCATCTTTGCGGCCGTCGTGCCGACCGAGACCGCCCTGGAGGACCTCGCCGAGTTCCTCGACCCCCGCCGTGACGCCGGCCCGGACCTGCGGTGGACCGACTCCAGCCTCTGGCACGTCACCACCGCCTTCATGGCCGACGTGCCGAGCCGGCTGGTCGAGTCCCTGGTCGACGGGATCGCCGAGGCCGTGGGCGAACGTCCACCCATGTCGCTGCGCCTCAAGGGTGGCGGCGCCTTTCCCAATCCCTATGAGGCCAGAGTCACCTGGATGGGCGTCGACGGGGACCCGGAGTCCCTGGAGTCCCTTGCCGGCCTGGCGCGTGCCGTCCGCCGCGCCTGCAGCCATGTCGGCGCCAGCCCCGAGGGCGGGCCGTTCACGCCGCACCTCACGGTGGCCCGCTCACGCCACCCCTTCGAGGCCACGCGCTGGCTGCGCGTGCTCGATGCGTATGCCGGCCCGGCGTGGACGGCGGACGAGGTCACCCTTTTCGCGTCGCACCGTGGCGAAGGCCAGGGGCGCCCCCACTACGAGCCGATCGCCGTGGTCGAGCTGGCCGGCTGAACCGGTTGGCCGTGAGCGCCCCTGTAGGCATTCGGCTGATGGTTGACGGTTTTACGTCGGTTGATCCTTGACACTCCTTACGTCAGTTTGTCCTGCGGGTCTTGGTCAGTGCACCTCCCAAGGGTCGTTTGTTGCGGACGGGGCCGGTGCTGTCGCGTCGCACGGTGCGCAGCAGCTCGTTGCCGATCCAGAACTGGAGGGTGTCGGGGCCGACGTGGACGTCGCAGCGTTCACCGGCCCGGTGGCGTCCGACGGAGACCTGTTGCCAGGA